>JBCBID010000004.1:0-206349 GCA_038525015.1 Pseudomonadota bacterium
GGCAAGGTGAAGATCAAGCGCGAGAAGAAGCTGACCTCTGGCCGGATGCTGTCGGCGCGTATTCGGCAGAATGACGGGCCAGGCAAAACCAGTGCGATTGGCGGCGTTGAAGGGTTTAGCGGGTCGTCTACGGACAAGGATGCGGCCGAGTAAAATTCGGCCCTCCGGCCCTTGCAAGGTTGCGCGCACTTGGCTAAGACGCGCGCACTTTGGGTGATTAGCTCAGTGGTAGAGCGCTTCGTTCACATCGAAGATGTCAGGAGTTCGAATCTCTTATCACCCACCATTCTCTTAAGATGTGATGTTTGCCATGAGGCAGCTTTTGCGTAGGGCCGTACCGGCAGGGGAAGTGGCTTGGTGATTTGAGAATGATGCCAGCCGTCTTGAGGTCAGCCTGCGCGCACGATAGCCGGGCGCCATGACTTACCCTGATCTTTTGATCCTGCGCCATGGCGAGACCGAGTGGAACCGCATTGGTCGCATGCAGGGCGCGGCAGACAGCCCGCTGACCCAGCGTGGGCGCGCGCAAGCCGAGGTGCAGGGGCGTTTGCTTGGACAACGCGATCTGGACGGATGGGCATTTGCCGTCAGTCCGTTGGGTAGATGCCAGGAAACGGCGCGCATCGCTTTGGGTGCACGCGCGGCTCTGGTCCGCCAGGACCGCCGGTTGATCGAGATCACCTTGGGGGCCTGGACAGGCAAGCTGCGGTCCGAGATTGCAGCGGATGCACCGGATTTGTTTGCCAACGGCGATGGCATGAACTGGTACGACCATGCACCTGGCGGCGAAGGGTTGGAGGCGCTTTATGCCCGGACCGGGGCATTTCTGTCCGAACTGACGACGCCAACGGTGATTGTCACACATGGGATCACCTCGCGTATGTTGCGATGTCACTATCTTGGGCTGGAGCCTGCAGCGTTTGCGGATCTGCCGGGCGGGCAGGGCGTGATCTATGCTATGATGGGCGGCCAACAGACTTGCCTGACAGAAGGGGGTTGAAGGGTCCGCACCCCTTGGGCTAAGACGCGTTCAGCGGGTCGTTAGCTCAGTTGGTAGAGCGCTTCGTTTACACCGAAGATGTCGGGAGTTCGAGCCTCTCACGACCCACCATTGCCCTCAAGTTTCTGGCGTTTTTTATGCGGGCAAGTGCCGTGTTGCTGCGGTCGTGATCTGCACTGGCCCTGTTTCCCACGTCATCTATTATGTGCAATTTCAGGTAGAAACTCCGATTGAAATGACGCGTTTTGTGCTAGGGTAAGCCCGACTGGGGGCAATCATGGCACAGGACGTATTAGAGGCCATTCAGGTCGAAACCCGTACGTCCGCGTTGTGGGCGTTGTTGTTGCGGTATTTTCATAACCGGGGCATCACAAAGGTCAGCTATCACCATTTTTCCGGGGATGTGCAGGCGCAGCGCTCGGTTAGTGTGAGCGCTGACGGGTTTTCTTCGGAGTGGGTGTGTCACTACATTGAACAAAAGCTCTATATGATTGACCCGATCACTGAGCTTGCCCAATCAACAATCTCGCCCTTTCGCTGGTCCGGTGTTCGCGACCTGATGCGCCTGACGCCGGAGCAGCAACTATATCTGAACCAGATGCGAGAGGCCGGTATTGGCGATGGTTTGGCCTTTCAGGTGTTCGGACCGGGCTTGCGCAACGGTTATGTCGGGCTTGGCGTCGACCGCCGGGCTGACTTTCCGAACGACGCAGCGGTCTTGGACTTTCAAGTTGTCGCGCAGGCGGGCCATATACGCTACTGCGCTTTGACCCCGGCTGCTCTGTCCACGAATGACCTGTCTCCGCGCGAGCGGCAAATTTTGCGCTGGATCGCACGGGGTAAATCCAACGGCAGCATTGCCGATATTCTGTTGGTGTCGCCCCATACAGTTGACACGCTGGTGCGCCGCATCTTCGCAAAGCTCGGTGTCGCAGATCGTACAACGGCGGCTATCCAGGGCGTAGGCGCGGGGCTGATACTGCCGTGACCCGTTGTCACGTAAGCGCGTGACATGACACGCGGTGCCTCGCACCGCTAAAACACCTGCAACTTTAGCAAGTGTTTAGGTGCCTCAATGATCGAACGATCCATCGCGCGAACCCCAATGCTGGACGCTCGGGTTCAGGCGCTGTTGCAAGAGTTAGATGCGCTGCCGCGGCACGACAAGGTCAGTGCAGCGTTGGCGGTTACGGCAAACCTTTTGGAATATGCAGCCTATGAGATGGCGCAGTCGGACGAGGCGCGGCAAGTGGCACGGCTGATCCTGTTGGCGGCGGACATGGAGCGCACCGCCGTTGAGCTTCGGGTCAAGTCTATGCCGTGAGAGCGGCGGTGTGACGCTGCGCACAGATGCGGTGGAAATCTGGTGCTTGTGGGTGCGCGGGCTGGCGTTATCTTGGGATCAGCTTCGTTCAAGGAGAATATCGCATGAGCTGGAACCCCGCGCTTGATCCTGATTGCCCCAAAGGTGACGCGGTAGATAGCATCGAGACGGTGATCGTACCCCGCGCGCGCGATCTGGGTGGGTTTGAGGTGCGCCGCGCCTTGCCCGCACCACGTCGGCAGATGGTTGGCCCGTTCATCTTTTTCGACCAGATGGGACCTGCCGAGTTTGTGACCGGCAAAGGCATTGATGTGCGCCCGCACCCGCATATTGGCCTTGCGACCGTGACCTATCTTTACAAGGGCAAGATCCACCACCGTGACAGTCTGGGTACCGATCAGTGGATTGAACCCGGCGCGGTAAACTGGATGGTGGCGGGCCACGGGATCACCCATTCCGAACGTACAGACGGGGACATCCGGCAACAGCCGCACAATCTGTTTGGTATTCAGACCTGGGTGGCGCTGCCCAAAGATGCCGAGGACAATCCGGCAGATTTCCAGCATGCGCCCAAGGATACGCTGCCGTTGCTGGAGGGCGAGGGCAAAGAAGTTCGGTTGATCCTAGGCGACGCCTGGGGCGAGAAAGCCCCGGTCGAGACGTTTTCCGAGATGTTCTATGCCGATGCGGTGCTGGAGGCGGGTGCGCGCATTCCGCTGCCTGACAACCACGAGGACCGCGGTGTTTACGTGATCGAAGGGTCGGTTTCGGTTGCGGGCGAAACCTATGATGCCGGTCAGATGATGGTGTTCCGGCCCGGGGATGCGATATCGCTGCGCGCGGGTGACCAAGGTGCGCGGCTGATGCTATTGGGGGGCGCGACACTGGAAGGGTCGCGATACATCTGGTGGAATTTCGTCGCTTCGTCGCAGGATCGGATTGATGCCGCCAAAGAGGCCTGGCGCGCAGGCGACTGGGCGCATGGCCGGTTCCAGCTACCGCCGGGCGACGAAGACGAGTTCATTCCATTGCCTGAGCGGTAAGGAGGCGGCTTGGCCCGAGATCGTGCGACGCATGGCGCCGGGTGTGTTGGGCTGATGCGGTTGTTATGAGGGGCGTCGCTGGCACAGGTGACTTCAGCCGTTGCGTTTGCCCTTGGCGGTCGGTGTAAAGATGCCCGGTCTGGCGGGCTTGACTTGCGGCGCTTTGGGTAACTGCAGTTTGAGCGCTGGTCCCGTCCGAACCGGCGCGCATCTCACGTGCTGATTGAAAACGCTTCTTGACGCCGTGCGCGGGGCCGGACTAGGCCAAGATATGGCCCCACCGTCCCTGAACATACGGCCGATGTTAGCGACAGACCTGCCGCAGGTGCAGGCGTTGCATCTGGACAGTTGGCGACACAGCTATGCAGGCTTGATGCCCGACACCTTTTTGCAAAAGCAGGTGGTCGAAGAGATGGCGCGACGGTGGGAGCACTTGCCTGCGGATCACGATGTGGCGCTGGTGGCCGAGCAATCGGGCACGCCGATTGGGTTTGGACTGGTCTATGTCACAGATGCGGAAGGACCTTTGCTGGAAAGCCTGCATGTGCGTGCGGATCATCAGGGCAATGGTGTGGGGCGTCAGTTGATGGCGCGCCTGGCGCAGGCCTTGGCGGACATGGGGTATGACCGGCTGTGGCTTGAGGTGATCGCGGGCAATGGGCGCGCGCGGCGCGTATATGCGCGCTGGGGCGGCGTTGAAAGCTGGCCGTTTCGTGACGTAATCGCGGGGCAGGAGGTGTCGGCGGTCAAAGTGCGGTGGGCGACGCTGAAGCCGCTGCTCGAACTGGTTTGAGTCGGGATCGTAACGGTGCACATTGTCAGCTTTTTTCGGTTCCACCCAAAAAGCACCGGTGGTGTGGGATCAACCCGCGAGGCTGCGTCGGATCAAGCCGGGCGAGTAGCCCGAATATTTTGCAAATGCCGTTGTCATGTGGGCCTGGCTGGAAAAGCCGCACGCATAAGCGATTTCGGCGAGGCTGAGGCGTCCGTCGCGCAGCATCCCTTCGGCCCGTGACACCCGGCGCAGCAACAGGTACCGATAGGGCGTGACGCCAACTGTGCGCTGAAACACCCTGCTGAAGTGAAAGATGGGCATGTCCAAAAGTTCGGCAAGATCTGACAATGTCAGCCCGTCTTCCATGTCGTCTTCCATCTTCTGAACAAGACGGTTGAGTTGATCCGCCGAAAGTTTGGCGGCTCTGTCCATTCGGAAAGGGCTTTGTCGTGCATTTTCGGCCAGTCGCTGGGCGATCGAATACAACAAGTGATCGGAATAAAGCGGTCCTTGCGGATTGCCGGCAATCGCTTCGGCATTCAGGTCGGTTACAAGGCGCGTCAGGGTTGGGTCACGCATGTAGGACTTGTGCAAATCCTCGAAATCAAGGGCGTTGATCGACCTGCCCGTCGCCTCGGCCAAGAGCTGCTTGGGCAAACCAATCGCGATGAGGCTAAACATGAAATTCACTTGACACTCTGCCCGGCAATCTGCAGCAGCGATACTCAGTGCATTCGCAACACAAACATCATCGCGTAATGTCCCAGCCCCAATATCTATCCGCGCATGACCAGTCCCTTTTGTGCATAGAGTGAGCATGTAATCCGAGATTGGTGGATCTGAGTAGTGCCCCGGTGGATTGTCATTGACTGTGGCGATCGAAACATTGTGCGTGCCAACAAGATTGTTTTCCGTAATCCAAGGGGCGTTTGCGCAATCCTCAGAGGTAAGATAGTCGCGCGCCGACGTCATGCCGCGCCCTCATGAAGGCAGTGAAAGTCCAAAGCCGAATGAAACATGTTGTCCCGCACCGGTTCGATCTGCCCTTCTGTTGTGCCGCCCTTGCCAAATGGGGCGTGCATGTTGCGAGTACGAAAATGACAATAACACAGGCTCAGGGTCTTTCACGATAATTACAGTGTCATCGTGGTGTTGGGTCGTGAATGTGCTTGCGTCCGCCCAGAAAGAAGACTGGACAGCAAAACCCCGCTTGACGCCGCACGCGGTGCACCATAAACCGCCAAAACGCAGCGGGCGGTTGTAGCTCAGTTGGTTAGAGTACCGGCCTGTCACGCCGGGGGTCGCGGGTTCGAGCCCCGTCAACCGCGCCACTAAACACATGCAGTCCAAGATTACTGACCTTTAGGCGCCGTAACGATAGCCAAATGTGGCTTCCAGGTCCGCATCGAGTTGCGAGAGCGCCCACGCGCGATCTTCTGTCTGCCAGGTGGCGGGCGGGTCTGGCCGGTCCTTGACCGAGGGGCGGAAGCGGTTGCCCATATTGCGCGTGATCGGTCGATAGCCGCGTTCTGTGCCTGCAAGGTCGAAGGAGGCGCGCATGTCGTCAAGAAAGGCTTCTGGCGTGTCACGGAAGGCTTCGAAGCGGACAAACACGATATTGCAGTGTCGGTTGAGCAGACCCAGCAATGCCCGCGCTTTGGTTGTGCGCAATTCGAAAATATTGGCAAAGCCTGACCCTGTAATGGGGTGGCGATCAAATTGCAGCAGTTCGCCGTCCACCTGCAACTCGGGGTGGATCATCTCGAAATCTGCTGTGCGGTCAATGACGCCGTGCCATGGCGCCCGCATGAACTCTGAAAAGGACAACGACTGCATGCTGTCATCCGCGTGCCAGGGCCGCTTGTAGAGCGAGGTTGCCCAATCGAACGCATCCCGTACCACGCAGACAACCACCATCGACCGTGGAACACCCACCATCATCGGAAAGCCGTGCTTCCAGCCAAGCGCTTCGGTGCGAAACAGCTTGACCGTTTTGGTGATGCTTTTGCGGACAACATTGGTGCCGCATCCGCGCTCCCCCAGCACCTGAAACATGTCGCAGGGCGTGTCGGTGTTGCGGTGCATATACCAGCCTGTGTCGGCCATAGCCGTGCGCATTGCCTTGAGCGCCATAACGGTGCCTTTTTCGATTCTCTTTGGGCCCTAGAATGGGTAACCTGCGCGCCAAAGGGCAAGAAGCAGGTTTTTCATCATGCAAACAGTCGCAGCCGTCACCATGGTGCGGGATGATGCGTTTTTTCTGACCGCGTGGTTGCGTCACTACGGCGAGATGTTCGGACGTGAAAACTGCTATGTCATCAACCATGGCCGCAGCACTGAGGTGGCAGGGTTGGCTGCCGGTTGCAATGTGATTGGCATCCCGGGCGATCATCACAAGAATTTCGATGTGAAACGCTGGGGGCTGTTGAACGGTATAGTCGGCGGTTTGCGCCGATATTACCGACACATTATTGTGGGTGATATTGATGAACTGGTGGTGCGCGACCCTGAGGCGGGCGGCACCTTGCTCGACTTTCTGGAGGACACGCCCGAGGGCCGCGTTCTGACACCGCTGGGGCTGGAGGTTATTCACCGCATTGATGTGGAAGAGGAAGAGATCGCGGATCATATTATCGGCCCGCGCCGCCATGTACGCCCCGCGACACATTATTCAAAGCCGTGCATTCTGTCGGCGCCAGTCAAGATTGCACGTGGTGGCCACTTCACGCAGTTCGACACGCTGTACACGCCCGATGATCTGTATCTGATGCACCTGAAGTTTTGTGATTTTGCGGCCTATGTGGGGGTGATGGACCGTCGGAACGAGGTCACCCAGCAAGTGAATGCCAGTATCAAGCAGGCGGCAATCGGACGACACTGGTTTGTCGAGGCACGCGGTGAAGACCGGGCGGTCTTTGATGCATTTTCTCGGCTTGAGATGGTGGACGGCTTCGATATGCGCCCCCTGCGACGCAAGATGCAGCGCACGTTCAAACCGCGCGGTGACACAGGGTATTTTCATTTTGATCGCCCGGATTACGGCACTCAGTATGTACTGCCGGAGCGGTTTGTCGGGGTGATCTAAGGCGGCTCCGGCCTAGGGTTGATGCTCCAGGAATTCTTTGAGCGCTTGGATGGTCTCTGCCGGGTGTGTATCGGGAAAGAAGTGCCCGCCCGGAACGCTTGCAAACTGCATGTTTGACAGTCTGTCGGACCAGGTCGTGCCCACGTCATAGGCGCGGCCCATGATCCCCTCGGCACCATAAAGCACCAGCGCCGGGCAGTCGACGGTACGATGCAGGTCCGCGGCATCCAGATCAAAGTCGACATCAATGGCCGCGCGGTAGTCGTTGCACATACTGCGGATGCAGTCGGGGTCGCGCCAGGCGGAACGGTAGGCTGCCAATGCGCCGGGCGCAAACCCCGCCATCCCGCCGCCCCAACCGGCCAGGCAGCTTTCAAAGAAGGCGTCAGCGTAGTGGGCAATCATGGTTTCCGGCAGCGGTGCGGGTTGCGCCAGAAAAAACCAGTGGTAGTAGGCGCGCGCCACATCCTGCGAGAGTTCACTCAGCAGCAGATGGGTCGGTACAATGTCCATCAGCGCAAGCGAGCGCACAGCCGCAGGGTGATCCAGAGCCATGCGATGAGCTGTCCGTCCGCCCCGGTCGTGACCCACGAGGTGAAAGCTTTCAAATCCCAAATGCTGCATCAGCGCGTGCTGGTCCGCGGCCATCAGACGAAAGCTCATGTCTTCCATACGGTTAGGTTTGGTGCTGGCGCCGTAGCCGCGCAGATCTGCGGTGATGACAGTGAAGTCTTGCGCCAGTGTCGAGGCAATGGCGTGCCACATCGCCCGGGTTTGAGGGAAGCCATGCAACAGAAGGACCGGTGGGCCATCCCCCATGCGGTCGTGGGCAATGGTGATGCCGTCGGGCGTTGTGAAGTCTGCCATGGTCAGTCCCTGCTATTGGGTGAACTTGGGGGCCGCCCCCTCTTGCGTGCCACATTCATCCCCGGAATCTGTCTGGCAAAGTGACAGGGATCAGGTCAGCGCGTCGAGGATGCGGGCCCAGCTGCGGATGCCCTTGTGGAAGCTTTCCAAGTCGTACTTTTCGTTCGGGGAGTGAATTTGGTCGTCATCCTTGCCGAAACCTACCAGCATTGGCGTGATCCCTAGGATGTCTTGGAAGTGCCCCGCGATCGGAATGGACCCGCCACATCCCACATAGGCCGCGGGCACACCCCATTCGGTGCTAAGCGCGGCACGCGCGGCATCAAATGCGGGGTCGGTTGTTTCGGTCACCGAGGCATGGCCAGCACCATGGCCGGTAAAGCTGACCTCACAATCGGCAGGTAGCGCGTCGCAGACCATCTTGCGAAACGCCTCGCGGATCTTGTGCGGGTCCTGATCACCGACCAAACGAAAACTGACCTTGGCGCTAGCCTTGGATGGCAGCACGGTCTTGAACCCGTTGCCAGTGTAGCCTCCCCAAATGCCGTTCACGTCGCAGGTGGGGCGTGACCATATCATCTCGATCGGTGTGCGATCCTGTTCGCCCGCAGGCTCTGACAGGCCCACATCATTCAGGAATGTGGCGTGATCAAAGGCAAGGCCCTGCCATTGGCTGCGGATGTCATCAGGCAGGTCTCTCACGCCCTCGTAAAAACCGGGCACGGTCACCCGGCCCTGCTCGTCGTGAAGCGAGGCGAGGATACGGGAGAGGACACGGATCGGGTTCATCGCGACGCCGCCATACATACCGGAATGCAGGTCCTTGTCGGGGGCGGTTATGGTGATCTCTTCGCCCAGCAGACCGCGCAGCATGGTGACAATGGCAGGCACGCGGGATTCGAAAAGCCCGGTGTCGCAGATCAGGGCAAGGTCCGCTTTCAGGTCCTTTGCGTTCTTTTGCATGAAAGGGACAAGCGATGGCGAACCGGACTCCTCCTCGCCTTCGAAAAAGAACGTGATCCGACAGGGCAGGGCGCCATGTTCAGCGGTCCAGGCGCGGCAGGCCTCTACAAAGGTCATCAACTGGCCCTTGTCATCCGAGGAGCCGCGGCCGCGGATCACCTTGCCTGCGGCTGTGTCCTCTACTTGTGGGTCGAACGGGTCACGGTCCCAAAGATCGAGCGGATCAACGGGTTGGACATCATAGTGGCCGTAAAACAGCAGGTGTGGCCCATCCCCGTCGACATGTCCCACGACCATCGGGTGGCCCGGTGTGTCGCGTTTTTCCGCCTGGACCCCGATGCTTTGCAAGTCGGCAACCAGCCAATCCGCAGCGGTCTGACAATGACCTGCATAGGCCGGGTCGGTCGAGATCGATGGGATGCGCAGCAGCTCCATCAATCGCTCGATGGCTTGAGGAAGGTCGGCATCGATGCGGGATAGAACGGCGTCGAGGGTCATAAAAGGTCCTTTGGCTGGATGATGGCGCCACAGTACGGCCCGCCCGCGCGGTGTCCAGTGGTTGATCTGGGTCAAAGCGCATGTAGGCGAGGTGGGGAATACCAGACCTGCGACATGACGCGCATTTGATTAGCATTGAAGCCTGAACATGCAGTCTATATTCGTTCTAAACAGTGGGCCAAGGTGTTCACGACAAGACTAAAATGGAGCCCCTCGTGGACTACACCGCCAAATTGGATGATGCCCTGCAACGCTTGCATGATGAAGGCCGCTACCGGACCTTCATCGACATCGAGCGTCAGAAAGGGCAGTTTCCTCATGCGGAGTGGACGCGCCCGGATGGCAGCAAGGCGCCAATCACGGTCTGGTGCGGGAACGACTATCTTGGCATGGGGCAAAACCCCATCGTGTTGCAGGCCATGCACGAGGCGATTGATGCAACGGGTGCGGGCTCGGGCGGGACGCGCAATATCTCGGGCACAACGGTCTATCATAAGCGGCTTGAGGCTGAATTGGCCGACCTGCACGGCAAGGAAGCGGCGTTGCTGTTTACAAGCGCCTATATTGCCAATGATGCGACTTTAAGTACGCTGCCCAAGCTTTTCCCTGGTCTTATTATTTATTCAGATTCACTCAATCACGCATCAATGATCGAAGGCGTGCGCCGGAACGGCGGGGCCAAGCGTATTTTCCGCCACAACGACGTTGACCATCTGCGAGAGCTGCTTGCCGCAGATGATCCAAAGCTGCCAAAGCTGATCGCGTTCGAGTCGATCTATTCGATGGATGGCGACTTTGGCCCCATCAAAGAGATTTGCGATCTGGCGGACGAGTTTAGCGCGCTAACCTATATTGACGAGGTCCACGCCGTCGGCATGTACGGTCCGCGCGGCGGGGGCGTTGCCGAACGCGACGGCCTGATGGGGCGTATCGACATCATCAACGGCACTTTGGCCAAGGCCTATGGCGTCATGGGTGGGTACATTGCGGCATCTGCTAAAATGTGTGATGCAATAAGGTCTTACGCGCCGGGCTTTATCTTTACGACGTCTCTCCCGCCCGCCGTGGCGGCCGGTGCAGCGGCGTCGGTTGCGTTTCTGAAAACCGCGGGCAATCTGCGGGCTGATCATCAGGCACAGGCCAAGGCGCTAAAACTGCGGCTCAAGGGCTTGGGCCTGCCGATTATCGATCATGGCAGCCACATCGTGCCGGTTATGGTGGGCAATCCGGTGCACACCAAGATACTAAGCGATATGCTGCTGAAAGATCATGGCATTTACGTGCAACCGATCAATTTTCCCACCGTCCCGCGCGGCACAGAACGGTTGCGGTTCACGCCATCGCCCGTGCATGGCCCCAAAGAGATCGATATGCTCGTCAAGGCAATGGACACATTATGGTCTCATTGTGCGCTAAATCGTGCCGAGAGTGCCGGCTAACCTACTAAAGTTCGCTAATGGCGTTGCCATGTGCTACCGTATATTTAACAAAAACGGTGGGGCGAATCGTATGGGATTGGTTCGTTAACGCCAGGGACAATGGGGCAGCGGTATGATCGGGCGCAAATCCGATACAACCAGACCAGAAGAAAACGTCGAGCCCAAGAGCTTTGACGATTTCGAGTTGCGACTTGGCGATATTATGCGCGGTGAGCGCGCCACAATGGGCAAGTCTCTGCTCGACGTTCAACGCGAACTGAGAATTAAAGCCAGCTACATCGCCGCCATTGAAGCCTGTGATCCCGACGCGTTCGACACGCCCGGCTTTATTGCTGGATATGTCCGATCCTACGCCCGTTATCTGGACATGGACCCTGACCAGGCCTTTGGTGCCTTCTGCGAGGAAAGCGGCTTTTCCGTCGCGCATGGCATGTCGGACAAAGCTTCGGTGGTGAAAAAGGCCGCGCGGGCTGATCGTTTGCAAAAGCCGCACGGTGCCGACATCTTTGCCGCCCCCGCCACGCCATTTGTTCCTGCGGGTGAGGCTTTGTGGTCCGGGATCGAACCGCGCGCTATCGGTTCCTCGCTGGTGTTGTTGGCGCTGATCGGCGGAATTGGCTATGGCGGGTATTCTGTTTTGCAAGAGGTCCAGCGGGTTCAGGTTGCGCCGGTAGACCAGACACCCGTGGTTCTGTCTGATCTTGATCCGCTGAACGCGGCAAGTCCGGCGCAGACCGATCAAGGGCCGTCGATTGAGACCCCGCAGGCAGATGCGCTGGATCGACTTTACCGTCCGCAAGCGTTGGATGTGCCGGTGCTGATCGCCCGTGATGCACCGATTGCCACTCTCGATCCGCGCGAGATCGGCGCGTTTGCGGCGCCCGAACGTCCTGAAGCCACACCCAACACCAGTTTCAGCGTGGATCGTGCACTGGCAGATGCCGTAGCCGCACCCACCGTGCCGCAGGTGGTCGAGGAGGCTGCGCCGACCCTGACGATGGTTGCGGTGCGCCCGTCTTGGGTCCGCGTACGGGCGGCGGATGGCACCGTTATCTATGAGGCGACCATGCAGGCCGGCGACACGTGGGAAGCGCCCCTGACCGAAGAGCCGCCGACTTTGCGCACGGGTGAAAGCGGCGCGATTTACTTTGCCATGAACGAGAAATTCTATGGTCCTGTGGGGCAGACAGGGGCCGTGACCTCGAACCTGCCGCTGGAAATCGCAGGTCTGAAGGAAACTTATCTGCCGGTCGACGTCGACACTGACCAAGGACTGGTGCGCTATGCAGAGGCCCGCGCTGCAGAGTTGACGCAAGACAGCGAATAGTCGTCGCAGCCCATTGCCGGGCTGCACGCACCTGTCTATCTTTCCTGACAATTGCTGATGCTGAACAGGGCCGTCCATGTCGCTCAACCATATCCGCCCGTGGCGCAACATATACCGTCGTGAAAGTCGCCAGATCATGGTGGGCAACGTGCCCGTGGGGGGCGATGCGCCGATCACCGTGCAGACGATGACCAACACGCTGACGACCGATGTGGCCGCAACGGTGGCCCAGGTGCAGGCCGCGGCCGAGGCGGGCGCTGATATCGTTCGCATATCTGTGCCTGACGAAGGTTCGTCAAAAGCGCTGAAAGAGATCGTTGCCGAAAGCCCGGTGCCAATCGTCGCGGACATTCATTTCCACTACAAACGCGGGATTGAAGCGGCCGAGGCGGGTGCGGCCTGTCTGCGCATCAATCCAGGCAATATTGGGTCCGCGGATCGGGTCAAGGAAGTCATCAAGGCGGCGCGCGACCACAATTGTTCGATCCGCATTGGTGTGAATGCCGGGTCACTGGAAAAACACCTGCTTGAAAAATACGGTGAGCCGACGCCTGACGCGATGGTGGAATCGGGCCTGGACCACATCAAGATCCTGCAAGACAACGACTTTCACGAGTTCAAGATCAGCTGCAAGGCGTCGGACGTGTTCATGGCCGCCGCCGCTTATCAAAAGCTGGCCGAGGCAACGGACGCGCCGATCCACCTTGGGATTACCGAGGCGGGCGGGCTGACTTCCGGCACAATCAAATCGGCCATTGGTCTTGGCAATCTGCTATGGATGGGGATCGGGGATACGATCCGCGTGTCGCTGTCGGCTGACCCGGTCGAAGAGGTGAAGGTCGGCTATGAAATCCTCAAATCACTTGGACTGCGCCACCGCGGGGTCAACATCATCTCGTGCCCGTCTTGCGCGCGTCAGGGCTTTGACGTGATCAAAACGGTCGAGGTGCTAGAGGAGCGGCTGGCGCATATCAAAACACCCATGAGCCTGTCGATCATTGGCTGTGTCGTCAACGGGCCGGGTGAGGCGCTGATGACAGATGTGGGATTTACCGGCGGTGGGGCCGGGCATGGCATGGTCTATCTTGCGGGCAAGCAAAGCCACCGCATGAACAATGAACAAATGGTCGATCACATCGTGGAAGAGGTCGAAAAGAAGGCGGCGGAACTTGATGCTGCCAGCGCCACCGAGGCACATGCCGCGGAGTAAAGGCCGTTTGCCGATAGGGACATCGGTAGAAAAGTCCCTTTGGAAATCGGGCGCCTAGCCGCGCTTTTCGTCAACCAGTTCCAGCATTTGGTCAAAGGGCAAGAAGCCGCGCAAGAGTTCATCCTGTAGAACAAAGGTCGGCGTGCCGGTGATCTGCAGTTGCTGGGCCAAATCACGGGTCCGACGAATTTCTTCGGTGACCTCTTCGCTGTCCATATGTGCCTCGATGGCATCGCTATCCAAGCCAAAGGTCGACGCCATCCGCCGCAGGGTGCGCATCGACACCTCCCCGGTCATTTCCATTAGCGCATCATTGACCCCCTTATAGGCGTCGGAACCCGCTATTTGCTTTGTGGCCACCGCGAAACGCGACGCCAGAAGCGATTGTTCGCCAAGGATCGGGAACTCTTTGATGATCAGGCGAATATTGCCATCAGTTTCAAGCAGTTTGGCCACTTCTCCATGCGCGCGTTTGCAGAACCCGCAGCGATAGTCGAGGAACTCAACCAATGTGATATCTCCGTCCGGGTTGCCGCCGACAAAGCTATAGCCGTCGTTGAACAACTCGTCGGCATGGTCCGCGACAAGCGTGAGGTCGGATTGGGCTTGGGCTGCGGCCTGTCGCTCTTCAAGCACGCGCACCGCGTCCATGATCACTTGGGGGTTGTCCAGCAGGTAGGCGCGCACCTCTTCTCTGAACAGTTGCCGTTCTTCGTCCGTCATCTGGCTGAGGTCGAGCGCAACTGCCGGAAAGCTGAGGATTGAGGCCAGTGCGGCGGCGGCGAAAGTGCGGAAGACCATGTGTTATCTCCGTTTCTTGCGCTTTTCTGCGCGTTCAGAGGCAAGGAGCACATCTTGTGCCCGTTGCCAAGGGCCAGACCCTTCGGCCAGCAGGCCGGTGGCGCGCTTGGCGTGAATGCCCGCATCTTCCAGGCGTCCGCGCAAGGCGTAGCGTTCGGCCGTGATCAACGAGGCCATGCCGCGTTGCCCGGTCTTGGCATAAGCGACACTCAGATCGCGCAGCATGGAGCCATCTCGAAAGTCGATCCGCCGTGCCCGTTCAAGTGCTGGGAGTGCCGCGTTTACGTTCCCGCTTGCAAGCAATGCGCGACCGTATCCTGCTTGCAGCAGCCCGTCATTCGGCCGCAGTTTTACAGCGCGGCTATGTGCATTGGCTGCGGCCGCGAATTGCCGGGTTTCCATCAGGATTTGCCCTTTAAGATCATAAAGGAACGGGTCTTGTGGGCGCAGTGCAATCGCCTGGTCGATTGCGCGGATGGCGCGCTTGGTTTGTGAATTTTTGTGGCGCGCTGCCGCTTCACGCATCAGCGCGATGTCACGGTGCCCGGTCTCTCCCAGGCGGTTCAAAGTCCAGCTTGGTCGGCGCGTAAATGCGGTGAGCTTTCCCTTGGCCCGCGCAAACCAGTAATCCCAGGCAGCTGCGTTTGAGCTGCCCCCGCCGCCATAAGCGGCTGCAAAACCTTCGATTGCGCGCAGCCGGTCCCGGCTCAGCGGGTGCGAGCGAACATAGGGGTCCTGACGGCTCTCGCTTAGCATTTCCTGACCTCGAAACAGGCGAAACACATCGAGCATCCCCGACAGATCAATGCCCGCACTGCGCAGATATCGCGCGCCGGATTGATCGGCCGCGCTTTCTTCTGCCCGTGTGTGGCGCAGAAAGGCGCGTTGGGCCGCACTTTGCGTGCCGATACTGATGGCCGCTGCCCCTTCGCCCGCGCCCGCTGCGGCAGCCAGAATGGCGAGCGCCTGACCCAGCGTGGCCGCGGTGCGGGCACTGCCCAGATTGGTCATGCGGCGCGTAATGTGCCCATTGGCGATATGTGCCGCCTCGTGCGCTATTACGGCCTGCAGCATTGCAGCGCGATCCATCCGGCTCAGCAACCCCGCGTGGATGAAGATCGCATCGTTGCCGACGACAAACGCGTTCAGCGAGCCATCGTTGACCACAAGGACTTTTGTACGCGACGCGCTTAGCCCTGCGGCTTTGAGAACGGGCGCGGCCACTTGCGCCAGAGCGTATTCCATGTCCGCGTCGCGCAAGAGCGATACCGCACGCGCGGGCAGGGCCAGCGCAACCGAGACGATCAGGATTGACGCCACCCGCGCCACAGTATGAAAGGTCATGAGCCGGATCATAGGAGCCCCCATGCGAACCTCAAGCCGCAGCGATGTCGATCCCTTCATTGTGATGGATGTGATGGAGGCTGCGCGCGTCGCCGAAGCCGCAGGGCGCCATATAATCCACATGGAAGTCGGCCAGCCCAGCACGGGCGCACCGCAGGTGGCAACCCGCGCATTGGCAGATGCGATGCAAAACGGCCCACTTGGCTACACAGTGGCTTTGGGTCTGCCAGCACTGCGCGCGCGGATCGCGCAGCTCTATGGCGAATGGTACGACGTCGATCTGAGCGCCGATCGGGTGGTGATCACCTCGGGTGCATCGGGCGGATTTATCTTGGCGTTCAATGCGCTTTTTGACAGCGGGGACCGTGTGGGCATCGGTGCCCCCGGATATCCAAGCTACCGCCAAATTCTAAAAGGGCTTGGTCTGACGCCCGTGGATATTCCGACCAGTGCCCGCAGTCGCTTTCAACCGGTCGCAGAGGATTTGGCATTGCATGATGTGCGCGGGCTGCTCGTAGCCTCACCCGCCAACCCGACCGGGACGATGTTGGACAAAGCGGCGATGGCTGACCTCATCGAAGCCGCGCAGGCGGCTAACGCCAGCTTTATCAGCGACGAAATCTACCACGGTATCGAATATGAAGCGCAGGCGGTCAGTGCTCTGAATGCCAGCGATGAGGTCTACGTCATCAACTCGTTTTCAAAGTACTTTTCCATGACCGGATGGCGGATCGGTTGGATGGTTGTGCCAGAGGGTCATGTGCGCGTGGTTGAAAGCTTGGCCCAGAACATGTTCATCTGTCCGCCACATGCGAGCCAAGTCGCAGCGCTGGCAGCGATGGATGCAACCGAGGAGCTACAATCCAATCTGGCTGTGTACCGAACCAATCGCGACTTGATGCTGCGAGGCCTGCCCAAAGCGGGCTTTGCAAACATTGCACCACCTGATGGCGCGTTCTATGTCTATGCCGACGTGTCGGACCTGACGTCTGACAGCCGCGCATTTGCAGCCGAAATCCTGGAACACGCAGGGGTCGCCGTGACCCCGGGGCTTGATTTCGATCCGGCCCGGGGTCACCAGACCCTGCGCTTCTCCTACGCACGCTCGACCGAGGACATTGCCGAAGGGTTGCAAAGGCTGCAGGAATTCATGGCACAACGCCCAAAAGGCATTCCAGGCACCCTATGATGCCGATATGCTGCGCAAAAAAGGCGTTGATCATGCGGGCCCTTCTTGTGGCGATGGTGATATGGGGCTGCGCCGTTGCGGCTGCAGCGCAGGACCTGTCTGGTCTGGCGCGGGTCGACGTGACCGAAAGCGCCATCACAGATGATTGGCGGGGGCGCACCAATCTGTCTTTGGCACTCAGCCAAGGTGTGCCTTATCGGGTGTTCAGCTTGGCCGATCCCGCCCGGTTGGTTGTCGATTTTCGTGAGGTGGACTTTGCCGGCGTGGCACCTGACGATCTGCTGCCCGAGCCGGGCCGCGTAACGTCTCTGCGCTTTGGTACGTTCCAGCCTGGCTGGTCGCGGCTGGTGCTTGATTTGGATGAACCGATGCTGCCGCGCACCGTGTCCATGCCCGTCGATATTGCCTCGGGGCAGGCCACGCTGACCATCACGCTCGCCCCTGCCACAGCCGAGGGGTTTGCGTCGCGCGCCGGGGCTCCGGCCAACGCAAACTGGGGCGTGCAGGCCGCCGCACCGCCGCCGCGGGTGGCCGATGACAGCTTTGTCGTGGTGATCGACCCCGGCCATGGCGGCATTGATCCAGGTGCTGTGCGCGACACCACGACCGAGAAAGAGCTGATGCTCGACATCGGCCTGTCGCTGCGCGATGCCTTGCGCCGGGCGGGCGGGGTCGAGGTGGTACTGACCCGCGACACCGACAGGTTCGTGTCACTGACGGGCCGTGTGGCGTTGGCGCATCAGGTCGGCGCCGACGCGTTCATTTCGCTGCACGCGGATGCCTTAAGCCAGGGACAGGCGCGGGGCGCCACCGTCTACACGCTGTCGGATGAGGCCAGCGATGCGGCCTCCGCCCAACTGGCGGCACAGCATGACCGCGCCGATATTCTGGCGGGCGTCGATTTAAGCGGGACGGATGACGAAGTGGCCTCGGTCCTGATGGATCTTGCCCGGACCGAGACTATGCCGCGCACACACACGCTGGCCGCTGCCATCATCGACACGCTCACCGAGGCGGGTGGCCCAATGAACCGCCGCCCCAAGCGGGAGGCGGCGTTTTCCGTACTCAAAAGCGCCGATATCCCCTCCATCCTGGTCGAGGTTGGCTTTCTGTCTGACCCACGAGACCTGGCCAATTTGCGCGACCCCGTCTGGCGCGCCGTTATGGTCGAGGCACTGGCCGCCGGCATCCTGCAATGGCGCGACACAGACCTCGCGACACAACCTCTGGTGCGCCAATAGCCGATCACATCGGCGGGATCGCGCCACCAATCGGTTTTGACCCTGCCGGGGCGCTCAAGTATACCGAAATCAAAGCAACCTTTGAAATCAGGTGCGGGCGGTTATGTTTCGGTTCATTCTTTCATTTTTCGGCGGCATTTTTACGACCGTGACCATGGGCATCGCCATGGTGGCGCTGTCGGTGGGTGCCGTGTTCTGGATGTACGGACGCGACCTGCCCAGCCACGAGTCGCTGGCACAATACCAACCCCCCACGATCAGCCGTATCTATTCCGGCGAGGGGCAGATCATCGATGAATTCGCCCAGGAACGCCGCCTGTTTGCGCCCGCCGAAACAATCCCCGATCTGGTGAAACAGGCATTTATCTCAGCCGAGGACAAGAACTTCTACACCCACGAGGGTTACGATCTGCGCGGCATTGGGGCCGCAGCCTATGATGCCGTGCGCACACGGGGCCGCGACGTGCGCGGGGCCTCAACCATCACTCAGCAGGTGATGAAGAACTTTCTGCTGTCAGGTGACAGGCAGGCCGAACGCAAGATCAAAGAGATTATTCTGGCCGCACGGGTCGAAGAAGCGCTGAGCAAGGAAAAAATCCTCGAACTCTATCTCAATGAAATTTTCTTGGGGCAAAACGCCTATGGCGTGGCCGCAGCAAGCCAGACCTATTTCAACAAAACCCTGACCGCTCTCGCCCCGCACGAGGCGGCATTCCTGGCCTCCTTGCCCAAAGCTCCGTCTGATTATCACCCGGTGCGTCGCGCTGACCGCCTGATGGCGCGCCGCAACTTCGTTCTCAAGGAGATGATGGAGAACGGATATATCGACACACCAACTTACGAGGCCGAAGTGGCGATGCCTCTCAGGTCGGTCCAAAACGGCGATTTCGACAGTTTCAAGTCAGAGCTACCGCCGCGCGATTATTTTACCGATGAAATTCGCCGCCAGCTTAGTCGCGACCATGGTGAAGGCGAGTTTTTCACCGGTGGGTACACCGTACGTGCGACCATTGATGCCGAAATGCAGCCCGTTGCCGCAACCGCCCTGCGCCGTCAGCTTGAAACTTATGACCGGGGGCAGGGCGTCTGGCGCGGTACCGGGATGCAGATTGAAGCCGACCAGCTTGACACTTGGGAAGAGGCGCTTGGCAATCTGAGTGTTGCGCGAGACATTGATCTGAATGGAGTCTGGCGTCCTGCAGTGGTGTTGGCGATCGAGGATCAGCAACTGCGGCTGGGGATCGAAGGATGGACCGACAGCGAACCGGCAGCCACGGTGCCGCGCGACGACATCCAGTGGATTCAAGGCAACTTTTTTGACAATTTCGAAGTCGGTGATGTGGTCCACGTGCGGGCCATGACCGCTGATGCGGACGGTGCCTTTGTCCGCTGGAGCTTGCGCCAGGTGCCGCGGGTGCAGGGCGGTTTTGTGGCGATGGACGTCAATACGGGCCGTGTGATCGCCATGCAGGGCGGGTTCAGCTACCAGCATTCGGTGTTCAACCGCGCAACCCAGGCAAAGCGGCAGCCGGGCTCGTCTTTCAAGCCGTTTGTCTATGCTGCGGCGCTCGACAGCGGCTATTCCCCCGCCACCATCGTCGTGGACGCGCCCATTGAGATCAATACGCCTCAAGGGCTGTGGCGGCCGCGAAATTCATCGAACAAGTTCTATGGCCCGACGCCCCTTCGGACGGGCATCGAAAGGTCGCGGAACCTGATGACCATCCGGCTTGCCGAAGAGGTGGGCATGGAAGTCGTCGCAACCTACGCCGAACGCTTTGGCGTCTATAAGCGGATGAAGCCGTTCTTGGCCAACTCGCTGGGGTCCGAAGAAACGACGCTGTACCAGATGGTGTCCGCCTATGCTATGTTCGCCAACGGTGGCGAACGGGTGCTGCCCACGCTGATTGACCGGGTCCAGGACCGGTTTGGTCGCACCGTGTATCGGCATGATCAACGCGAGTGCCGCGATTGTCAGCAATTGGCGAGCCTCGATCCCGGCTTTGCTCCGCAAATCGTGTCGAATCGCGAGCGTGTCATGGACCCGGTGACTGCCTATCAGCTGACGTCGATGATGAAAGGTGTTGTGGATCGCGGCACTGCTGCACGTACCGTGAACCTTTCAGTGCCGATTGCAGGCAAGACCGGCACAACCAACGACGCCAAAGATGTCTGGTTCGTGGGCTTTTCCAGCGACATCGTCGCGGGCTGCTACATCGGCTACGATCAGCCGCGCAGCTTGGGACGTGGCGCGTCTGGGGGTGGCATGTGCGGACCGGTGTTCACCGAATTCATGCAGGAAGCCATCGACAAATATGGCGGCGGTGCGTTCAAAGTGCCCGAAGAGTGTATGTTCATCAACATTGACCGTTTCTCGGGCGCACGCCTCAGTGATGGCGCCGCTGGTGACAACGTGGTCAGCGAATGTTTCCGCGACGGGTTCGAACCGACATTCGGTATCATGTTTGATGGCGGATTTGCGATGGGTGCCGACCTGCCGCTCTTTGAGGAAGTGGGCGGTGGCGGTCGTCAGGTGACCACGTCGACGGGCAGGAAAGCGGTTGTCGGACCCAAGGCAAACTTCGGCACGCTCAGTTCGGGTGGCCTATACTGAACCGCCCTCCGACTGACCTTGTCGCGCCGCCCGGCTTGAGCTATCCCGAAGCTCTGTCGGGAAGGATAGACCATGCGTGCCGAGATTCAGAACGTCGTTGAAGAGATTGAAAAGTCTGTGGCTTTGCTGGCCCAGCGGCTTGATGTCGACACGGCCCAGCACCGGCTCGAAGAGTTCAACGCACGGGTCGAGGACCCGAACCTCTGGGACGATCCCGAAGCGGCACAAAAGCTCATGCGCGACCGTCAGATGCTGGTCGATGCGATGCAGACCCACGCAAAGATCAGCCAGGACCTGGCCGACAACATCGAACTCATCGAACTGGGCGAGATGGAGGAAGACGAAGAGGTCGTGGCCGACGCCGAAGCCGCGATTAAGGCCCTCGCGGAAACCGCCGCCCAAAAGGAACTAGAAGCGCTCCTGGACGGTGAGGCGGATGGTAACGATACGTTCCTCGAAATAAATGCAGGTGCGGGCGGCACCGAAAGCTGCGATTGGGCCTCGATGCTTGCCCGCATGTATGTCCGCTGGGCCGAGAAAAAGGGCTATAAGGTCGAATTGCAATCCGAGTCCGCAGGCGACGAGGCCGGGATCAAATCCGCCACTTACAAGATCAGCGGCACCAACGCCTATGGCTGGCTGAAATCGGAATCCGGCGTGCACCGGCTTGTCCGCATCTCGCCCTTCGATTCAGCGGCCAAGCGGCACACGTCCTTCACCTCGGTCTGGGTCTACCCGGTCGTCGACGACAATATCGAGATCGAGGTAAACCCCGCCGATATCCGTATCGACACCTATCGCTCCTCCGGCGCGGGCGGGCAGCATGTCAACACAACCGACTCCGCGGTGCGGATCACCCACGCACCCACGGGCATTGTGGTTACCAGTTCCGAAAAGTCGCAGCACCAGAACCGAGACATCGCGATGAAGGCCCTGAAAAGCCGCCTGTACCAGCTTGAACTTGACCGGCGCAACGCGGCCATCAACGAAGCCCACGAAAACAAGGGTGACGCGGGCTGGGGCAACCAGATTCGGTCCTATGTCCTGCAACCCTACCAGATGGTCAAGGATCTGCGCACCAATCACGAAACCTCAGACACCAAGGGCGTGCTTGACGGCGACCTTGATGGCTTCATGGCGGCCACGCTAGCTTTGGACGTGTCGGGTAAGTCCCGGGCCGAGGCACAGGCAGACTGATCTGCCGATGGCCCGCCGAGATAAGGGGAGGCCATAGCTATGATCGAACAGGGGGCTCTGTCCCTGCGCGAGCGGATGGATGCGGGCGATCTCACGGCGACCGATCTCATGGCACACACGCTCGCCCGCATCGCTACCGTTAACCCCTCAATCAACGCCATCGTCTCGTTGCGCGACCCGGATGCCCTGATGTCCGATGCGCGCGCCGCTGACGCCACCGCAAAAACGGGATGGCTGCACGGTATCCCGATCGCAGTCAAGGATTTGGCCAACGCCAAAGGTCTTCCTACCTCCATGGGCTCGCCTCTGTTTGCAGGTCAGATCGCGCAGTCTGACGACATCATGGTTGCACGGCTACGCGCAGCGGGCGCGATCGTCATTGGCAAAACCAACACGCCGGAATTCGGGCTGGGATCGCACAGCATTAACCCGGTCTTCGGCGCCACGAAAAACCCCTATGACACGTCCCGCAGCGCGGGTGGCTCCTCGGGTGGGGCAGGGGTCGCGCTTGCGACCTCCATGCTTAGCGTCGCGGACGGGTCAGATATGATGGGCAGCCTGCGTAACCCGGCGGGTTGGAACAACGTCTACGGGGTGCGACCCAGTTGGGGCATGGTGCCATCCGAGCCAATAGGCGACAGCTTTTTGCATCAGCTTTCCACAAACGGTCCTATGGCCCGCACGCCAACGGACCTTGCAGCGCTGCTTGACACGATGGCGGGCGCGGACCCGCGTCAGCCCCACGGCATTGATGCGCCACCGACGTTGCCACAACTCGGCGGCGGAGCCGAAGGCTTGCGCCTCGCCTGGCTGGCTGACTGGGGCGGTGCGCTGCCGATGGAGCCGGGTATTCTGCCGCTCTGCGCCACAGCGCTATCAGAGATGGAACGCATGGGCGTCAGCGTCGATGAACTTGACGCGCCCTTTGACCGCGACGCGCTTTGGGACGCATGGATCACGTTGCGCAGTTGGGCGGTTGCGGGTGGTCTTTCGCCAATACATGCGGACCCGTCGAAGCGTGATCATCTCAAGGACACCGCCATCTGGGAAATCGAGCGCGGCCTGTCTTTGTCAGCCATGGATGTACACCGCGCCAGTGTCAGGCGGTCCGAATGGTTCAAAACCGCTGCCTCGCTGTTTGATCGCTACGATGTGCTTGCGTTGCCCTCGGCGCAGATTTGGCCCTTTGACGTGACCTTGGATTGGCCGCGTGATCTGGCTGGCACGGCGATGGACACCTATCACCGCTGGATGGAGGTTGTCGTTCCGGCCAGCCTCATAGGCTTGCCCGCGCTATGTGTCCCCGCAGGGTTTGGTGGGCCGCATGATCTTCCCATGGGCCTTCAATTGATCGGGCGTCGAGGCAGTGATGCGCTCTTGCTGCGCCTGGCGCAAACATGGCACGATGGCACCAACTGGCCCGCGCGCCGACCGCCACCCGATGAACCGACATGATCGACGCGAATCCCTATCCCGCACTGCCAACAGGTGTGCCCCCACTTGCAGCTCCGCCCGCAGGGTTCATTCGCCACGCACTTCTGGCGGGCTGGGCTGATTTCAGGACCGCGCCGGGATTTGGTTTGCTGACCGGTGTGAGTGCGGTCTTGGTAGGGTGGGGCCTCATCGCTCTGACGCTCTGGGCCGGGCATACATTCTGGTTGATCCTCGCCGTCTTCGGCTTTCCACTTGTCGCGCCGCTCTGCGCCCTTGGCACCTACGAGGTTTCGCGAAGGATTGGCATGGGCGGCGCTGCGGGTATCGGTGACATCCTGGCCCGGCTGCGCAGCGAGCGTGGGCGGCAATTGCCCTGGCTTTCGATGCTGATGGTGGTGGCGCTGCTGTTCTGGTTCTTTCTGGGACACATGATCTTTGCCCTCTTTCTTGGGCTGAAACCCATGGTGAATGTGACCACGTCGGTCGGTGTCTTTCTCAGCCCAGATGGGCTGATGATGATTGCGCTCGGCACAGTGGTCGGGGGTCTCTTTGCTTTCATGTTCTTTGCGATGTGCGTTTTTGGCCTGCCGCTTCTGCTGGCGCGCGAGGTCGATTACATGACGGCCATCTTGTCCAGTTGGGGCCATGTCCAGGCCCATTTGGTCCCGATGCTCGCCTGGGCCGCAGTGATTGTGGCATTGCTTTTTCTGGCCATGCTTCCCGGTCTTCTGGGTCTGATCGTGGTGCTGCCTTGGCTGGGTCACGCATCCTGGCATGTCTATGCGCAGGTGGCGGCGGGTGCGCGCTAAAGCGGCTGTTCGCGGCCCATACGTACAAGTTCGGCGCGTAACTTTGCAGTGTCGGGATGCGCGATTTCCAAGGCAAACACGTGTGCCTGCGTCAGGAGAAAGGCGCGTTCATCCTCGCTCGGCGCGCGCGCCGAAGCCTCTTGATACAAAGCGACGCATGCCGAAATGTTGCCCGAAGCATGCGCAGCCTGCAAGCGCTGCGCGAGCATGCTCATTCCGCGGCTTGGCGTGCTGCCCTGTGCGCCGTCATACGTTTGGCGACCCAGGCGTGGAACAGGTGTGTTGGACCATCCATAGCGGGTGAAAACCGCCCCCCGTCAAACATCGGCGTTTGGCGCCCCTGTTGCATCCCCTCAACGACAAAGATGTCCTCTTCAAATACCTGCTTCCATTGTGCGCTATTGCGTGCGCGCAACGCCGGATCGGTGTCGGGTTGGGCGTAAAACAGATGAACGGTTTCGACGGTATGGCCCGGCGATTGCGGGGTCAGAATGATGGCAAATGCATGATCGCGGTGCACACCCAGCAAGACATTGGGGTAGGCGGTGATGTATTCTGCAGCCGTGTCCCACATATCACTCAACCCGTCGAAATCCGGAAAGCTCTGGCCTTCTTCGTCCATCAATTGCCGGTAGACACGCGTGCCCTGACCCGAAAAACGGTCCGGTGCTTCGATGTGATAATGATCTTCCAGCCGCGAATAGGTGTTTAGGTCCGGATGAATCCACGGCAAGTGATAGCTTTCGCAATAGTTTTCAACGGCAAGTTTCCAATTACAGTTCACGCGCAACTGGAATGTGCTGTCCGCACCCCCGTGATACAGCGGCTTGTCGAACTCCGCCCATCGTCCAAGCAGATCGGCATTCGCCTCTTCAAACGGCGCCGCATCACCCGATAGGTTGATCCAGACGACGCCCATCCAGACGTGACTGCGTACCTCAATCAGTCCTAATTGAGCCTTGTCGATCCCTTCCACC
This sequence comes from Pseudomonadota bacterium, assembly GCA_038525015.1. GTDB lineage: Bacteria > Pseudomonadota > Alphaproteobacteria > Rhodobacterales > Rhodobacteraceae > Tateyamaria. The sequence continues at coordinate 25,138 of JBCBID010000004.1, forward strand.
GTGTTCTGGCCGGGCCCTCCGACATGCGGTGTCGAGACCAGGCGCCCCTCGGTTGAATAGCACCAGCTATGATAGGGGCAGCGAATGGCCCCTTCGATCTTGCGCGGCGCATCGACCAGGATCATCCCGCGGTGGCGACAGATATTGTGAAAAACCCGAACAGTGCCTGACCGATCTCGTATCAACAGCAGCGGCATACCAAGAAAGTCGAGCGGGATCGCGTCCCCATTGTCTGGCACATCCGCCGCGACAGCAAGCCCTGACCATCCCGACATCAACAGCGCATCGCGCTCTTCCTCGAACACAGAGCCGTCTGTGTAATGGGCATTTGGCAGGCCATGCGCGGCATGGATCGGACGGCGCACGGCATTCAAATCTGTCACAGGCATCTGGCGTCCCCCGCACTCACTTTGTGCTACAGAGTAGCCAACGGGATGAGGCGGGCGCGTGAGTTTTCGACAGGTTTTTGTCGTTGCCGACACCTAAGCGCGGATTACCCGCGGCGACGTCGCTTTTCGGTGACCGCCGGGATCGGACGCATGGCAGGTGTCAGCCGGAACGGGATGATCTCGGCCGAGTCGCTGACATCCACACGCGCGCGTTCAGGCGCTTGTGGCTGGCTGATGGCATCCACCAGCGTTGTGCCAAAGCTCTGCTGCAAGCGACTAACAGAGGTCACCCGGCGCACGCTGCGCTCGGCGATCAACTCAAATTCCACCATATCGCCGACGTCGAAGAAGCTGTCGGGCAGCACCTCGCAATCGTCGCGAGAGAGAAACGCAAGGTCTCCATGATCCTCACACCATATCACCGCTTTTTCAGCTGCGGGATCGCTCCAAAGAATGACACCAATCATTGTTCTACCCAGAGTTGGACGCCTCTCATCAAACTCAATTCAGGACATTTGTGACATGACTAAGTCGGCAACGTGCGCTTGCATTTTGTGTCCGTCACAGTATCGTGCGGTTGCAAATTTGCGTCAGCACTGATGCGAAATGGCGTCACCCATTGGTTTATTTGATGCGGGGTGGCGTCTGTTAGTGACTAGACTTCCGATCAAAGCACGAACAAAGAGACGACAATGGCCGAAATGCGCAGATCACCAGCGGAATTGCGCAGCATGTTTGGCGAAAATCTGCGGATTCTTGCCAGCGACTACCCTTCGATTTCCGAGCTGGCACGTCAGCTCGGGATCAACAGGACGCAGTTCAACCGCTACCTGTCGGGCGAGAGTTTTCCGCGTCCCGATGTGTTGTCGCGGATTTGCGACTTCTTTGACGTGGATGCGCGTGTCCTGTTGGAGCCGGTCCAGAATATCTCAGGTGGGTCAGACCCGCTTGTCGGCCCCTTCCTCAAGGATTTCCTGGGCAACGGGGTCAAAGCGGTGACCGAAGACATGTTCCCTACAGGCTTCTACCGCTTCTCCCGCCGCAGCTTTCTTGAGAACGAAACATATGTGACCGGACTGGTCCGTGTGTTCCGCGAAAACGGTGCCACAGTCGTACGCGGCTATGAAACGCGGGCTGCACTCAGCGCCCAAGGTATGTCCATCACGCGACGGGCGCGTGAATTCCGGGGGTTGATCCTGCGACAGGAGGATGGGGTGAGCGCCCTCATCTCGCGCCGCGGATCACACACCGCATCGTTCAATTACCTGAGCCGCGTGACATCGTTTGAAAACAACTTTTGGGTTGGCTATGTGGCCCGCACGATCAAGGAATCGCTGGGGGACGACCGCATCGTGCGCATGGTCTACGAATATCTTGGCACAGCCTTTGGACCGGCCAAGGAGGCTGCGCGCAAAGCCGGGTACTGCACTGCGGACGAACTTGCGCCGTTCGAACGCCGGTTGCTCAAGGTCGGCGAACCCTTCGCCTAGTCGCCGCGGGGTAGGGCGGCCACGCCCGTTCGGGCAACCTCGACCAGCCCCAGGGGCCGCATCAGATCAGCAAAGGCATCGATTTTGTCGGGCGCGCCAGTGATCTCGAACACAAAGCTCTCCAGCGTGCTGTCGACGACATTGGCGCGGAAAATGTCAGCAAGGCGCAGCGCCTCGACGCGCTTATCTCCCTGTCCCGCCACCTTGAACATCGCCAGTTCCCGTTCGACCGACGGGCCTTCGACCGTCAGGTCATGGACTTCGTGTACGGATACAATGCGGCCCAACTGCGCCTTGATCTGCTCGATCACCTGCGGTGTGCCCGCAGTCACGATGGTGATGCGCGACAGATGCCCGGTGTGATCCACCTCGGCCACGGTCAGGCTTTCGATATTGTAGCCCCGACCTGAAAACAGGCCGATGACGCGGGCCAGAACACCCGGCTCGTTTTCGACCAACACAGCAAGCGTGTGGCGTTCTTCCACGTCCGAAAAGGTGGGGCGTAGGTTATAGGCGGAATGGCTGGTTGCGCCTTTTTTGATTTTTAGGGCTGACATCTTGTTGCCGCTTTCTCGTTCTAATGTGCTGCCTCAGCAGGGGAAAGCACTGATGCTTAGATTAAAAGCAGACAGCGAAAACGCCGCCCACCGGTTCTTGGATAGGGTTGCCGCATCCCGATCGGTTTGGCTTCTCGATGATGAAGGTTTCATTGCTGGATGTAACGCTCATCTCAATGAACGGTTCGTTGTTCCATTCTTTTCTGACCGGGCTTATGCCGTGCGGGGCAATCGTGCCTGGGGCAGTCGCTTTGTACCCTGCGAAGTGACTTTGGAGCATTTTTTGACTTTCATTCTGCCCGAACAAATCGAACTGCAAAATCTGATCGGACTGAACTGGGATGCGTACATGGCGGGTGTCGAATGGGAACCGGACCAAGTGCTTGCCGATTTGAACTCCCGTTGCTTGGCCCACTAGACCAACACGCTCCCTTTGGCATCAATCACGCCTTGCGTCTCGGCCTCGCCCAAAAGCATCTCATTGTGCGCCTTGCCTGACGGGATCATGGGGAAGCAGTTTTCGTGCTTCTCCACCAAACAGTCGAACAACACGGGCCCGTCGTGATTGATCATCTCCATGATCGCATCATCCAGATCATCGGGGTCCGAGCACAGGATACCTTTGGCGCCAAACGCCTCCGCCAGCTTCACAAAGTCAGGCAGGCTTTCAGACCACGAATGTGAATACCGCTCGCCATGCAGCAATTCCTGCCACTGGCGCACCATACCCAAGCGTTCGTTGTTCAGGATGAATTGCTTGACCGGCAGGCTGAACTGCATGGCAGTGCCCAACTCCTGCATGTTCATCAGCCACGACGCCTCGCCCGCTACGTTGATGACCAACGCCTCCGGATGGCCCATCTGCACACCGATAGATGCGGGGAAGCCATAGCCCATCGTGCCCAACCCGCCCGATGTCATCCAACGGTTCGGGTCCTCAAAACCCAGATACTGCGCCGCCCACATCTGGTGCTGGCCCACTTCGGTACAGATGTAACGGTCGTGATCCTTGGTCAGTGCTTCAAGCCGCGCCAGCGCGTGCTGCGGTTTGATTGTCTTGCCAGTCTGCTCGAACTTCAGGCAGCCTACCTTTTTCCATTCTTCGATCTTGGACCACCACTGCGCCACTGCGCTCTGGTTGGTTTTGCGTCCGCGCGATTTCCAGATCTTCAGGATATCTTCGAGCACATGGCCCACATCGCCCACAATCGGGATATCCGTCTTGATCACCTTGTTGATCGAGGACGGGTCGATGTCGATATGCGCTTTCTTCGACTTCGGGCTGAACGCATCAATGCGCCCGGTGATCCGGTCGTCAAACCGCGCACCGATGTTGATCATCAGATCGCAGTCATGCATCGCCATATTCGCCTCATAAAGGCCGTGCATCCCCAACATGCCCATCCAGTGTTTGCCGCTGGCGGGATAGCTGCCCAGACCCATCAAGGTCGAGGTGATCGGAAAACCTGTCGCATCCACCAATTCGCGCAGCAATTGGCTGGCCCCAGGGCCCGAATTGATCACACCACCGCCGGTATAAAAGATCGGTCGCTTGGCCGTTTCGATGGCAGCCACCAGTTCGGTGATCGCCTCCATGTCACCCTTGACCTGCGGCTGGTAGTGCGAGGTCGATGGCTTTGGCGGCTCATAGGTACCGGTGGCAAATTGCACATCCTTGGGAATGTCAATCAGCACGGGGCCGGGCCGCCCCGCGGTCGCCACATGAAACGCCTCGTGAATCACACCCGGCAGCCGGTCCGTCTCTTTTACCAGCCAGTTGTGCTTGGTGCAGGGGCGGGTGATTCCCACCGTGTCGGCCTCTTGAAACGCGTCTGATCCGATCATGAACGTGGGCACCTGACCCGTCAGCACGATGATCGGGATCGAATCCATCAGCGCGTCGGTCAGGCCCGTTACCGCATTTGTCGCCCCAGGGCCGGAGGTGACCAGGCACACACCCGGCTTGCCCGTCGCGCGCGCGTACCCTTCGGCGGCGTGCACCGCGCCCTGTTCGTGCCGCACCAGGATGTGCTTGATCGAGTTCTGCTGAAAAATCTCATCGTAAATCGGTAGCACGGCACCGCCAGGATATCCGAATACCGTGTCCACACCCTGATCGATGAGGGCTTGGACGACCATTTTCGCTCCGGTCATTTGACGTGTCATGTTCCGCGTGCTCCGATTTGCGGTTGCTCTGTGCGCATAAAAAAACCCCCGGATTTCGGGGGCGCATGGGTATCAGTCTGGATGTCCGTTACCGGCCCATGCGCGTGTCCACTCCAATGACGACTAGCTCAGTCAAAATCCCAGGGCCTTTCTTTGCGTGCACGGACCCTATGCCCGCCCCGACGAAGCGTCAACAGCAGAATGACCGAAAAATCTGTCTCAAGGCGCAAAAAATACGAAACTTAATTGCGCAAACAGCATAGCTGCCGACATTAAGCGTATTTACGAGGGTCCACTGGCGCGCTTTGTGTCCCCGGACGTGCCTGCCATCGCGGCAATGTCGGCGCGTGCGGTGGTGGCAAGCCTCTGAATTTCTTCGGCCAGCGTTTTGAACTCGACGGCAATCACGCCCAGCCCTTTGCCCGCGTCACCTACCCGCACGGCCTCGACCGATGCATTCAACGACACCAGGCGTACATGCTTGCCGATCTGCTCCAGCCGCGTCAGCGTTGTCGAGATTGCCTTGGCCGTGGCCGCCGCGCGCTCCACCTCCTCGTGGCGTGTCGCATCCAGGTCAGCCCAAAGACCGTCGCAAAACGCGGTGACCTTCTCGAAAAAACCACCGCGGCCGACACGCAGATGCGTGTCCAGCGCGTTTCGCAATTGTGTGGTATCGTCCCCATCAGCGGCTATCACCACATTATGGGTCAGGTCCCGCATTTCAACAAAGGCCGCTACGGATTTGGGGTTTTCCGCCCCGTGCTGCCCGATCCAGTCACAGACCCAGTCCGGCACCCGCTGCATCGGGTCCGACCCTTGCACCAACGCCGCGGACCGGGCCAGCGCGTCATATTGCTCGCGCAGAACCACCCGCCACTGCGCACGTGTCTCGACCGTCTCGGGCCCAAGTGGATTGACCCGAAACAGGTAGCTTCCAAACAGCGCCGACCGGATCGCGCGTGCCCGTGTCGTCGCAATCAGATCAATCGCACAGCGCCTTTGCGCAAAGCGTTCGCTGTCTGTCTCCAACATATGGCTGCTATAGGGCAAAGGCTGCAACATGGTCCTGCTTTGCCAGCTATGCCTTGAGAAATGGTTAGCGAAAGTGGCGCTAGAGAGCGTTTCCCGTGCCCTGCAACACCCCATGCTCCAACGCATAGCGTGTCAGCCCGGCGGTCGATGAAATCCCCAGCTTGCGCTTGATGTTCTTGCGATGCGTCTCGACCGTCCGCACCGAAATATCCAGCGCAATTGCCACTTCCTTGTTCGACAGCCCCTGCGCCAGCTGCAACAAAATCGTCTGCTCACGCCCCGTCAGTGCACCCGCAACATCCGTGCGCTTGGGCGCGATTGCGCCCTCGGCTCCGGTGCACAGATACCGCTCGCCGCGCATCACTGTCTCAATCGCTTCCGCAATCTCATCCGTTGGCACGTCTTTCAGCACATATCCCATCGCCCCATGGCTCAGCGCGGACGAGATATATTCAGGACTGTCATGCATCGACAGGATCAGCACGCGCGTCCCAGGCCGCTGTTCCAGCACCAGTTCCGTCGCGGTCAAACCGCCCATCTCTGGCATGTTCAGGTCCATCAGGATCACGTCCGGGTCCAGCGCGTCCACCTGATCCAGCACCGCGCGCCCGGTGCCCAGCGTGCCCACCACAGCGATGCCCTCATGATCTTCCAGCACCGACTGAATGCCCTGAGCCACCATCGGGTGGTCGTCCACAATCACAACACGGATGGGGTCGGTCATGCGCCTACGCGCTCCTTCGCTGTGGTTGTGCTTTCGGGCGGCAGCAGGTGGGTCAGCGGCACCGTTGCCTCGATCACCGTGCCGCCCTCGGGGCCAGCCCCCGACAGGATCCGCAGCGTGCCATCCAACTGCTCCACACGCTCCTGCATGTTGCGCAGGCCAATCCCCGCAGACCGGCGGCTCAGCGTCTGATCCAGCCCCACGCCATTGTCGGAAATCCGCAAGGTCGCGCCCCGTTTGTGCCCGCGTATGTCGACCGACACTTTCGTCGCTGCCGCATGACGTTCGATATTGGTCAGCGCCTCCTGACCAATCCGATACAGCGCAATCTTGGCATCCTGATCCAACCGATTCCGAAACACGACCGTCTGAAAATCTGTTTCTATTCCGGTACGTGCGGCAAAATCTTCAACCAGTGCCTTAAGCGCAGGGCCCAGCCCCAGATCGTCCAGCGCCCCCGGGCGCAGATCGCGACTGATCCGGCGGACCTCTGAAATGGCGGTTCCCAAATTCTCGATCCCTTGCGTCAACGGCGCTTTGGCATCGCCGCTGCCCTTTTCCAGCCGCCGTCGCGTGCTGTCGAGCGCATAGCGCACGCCGACCAAAATCTGGCTGATCCCGTCATGCAGTTCGCGCGCCACCCGTCCACGCTCTTCCTCTTGTGCGTCAAACACCCGCTGTGTCAGCTTCTTCAACTTGGCATCGGCCAGCCGACGTTCGCGAAAATTCAATGCCATGCCTGACCCAAACACCAGCAAAAGCGCCGCCAGCGTAATAGCTGATATGTAGTAAAAGGTCCGCTGCACCCGTGTTTCCACATCCGCACGCGCCGCCGCCACCGATGTCAGCACATCGTCGATGAACACGCCCGTACCTACGGCCCATCGCCAGGACGGGAACGAGGTCACATAGGTGATCATCTCGGCCTCTTGCCCGTTCGAGGGCTTGGGCCACAAATGGGTCAGATAGCCATCGCCCTGACGCGCAATCTCGATCAGCTCGGCCACCACGGGCGTGCCGCGACTGTCAGTCAGGTCCAGATGGTTGCGGTTGATCATCCCGGTCTGGCGCGGGCTCACCAGATTGGTACCGTCATAATCATAGACGAAGAAAAATCCTTCATCGCCATAGATCATAGCCGACAAAATTTGCGCGACCTGATCCTTGGCGACCTGATCGTCTGGCGCAGCAGACCCATAAATAAAGTAAAACCCGTTGCGGGCCTGCGTCACGTAGTTGCGCAATTCCCGCTTCTTGGCCTCGGTCAGCTGGGTTTCCAGCGCCTGGATTTCCCGTTCCGCCAACGCCCGCGACTGTATGGCCACCAGCACGGCAATTGCCGCAACCGCAAGGATCAGCGGAACCGCCGCCACCAATGACAGCTTTTGCCCGTAGCTTAGGCGCAGATTGTAAATCGCGTCACGCACGCCCGATTCGATACGCGCATTGCCGCTCGAATCAAAGGGGCAGGGCGCGCGTTGGCCAAACTAAAATGATCACGGGTGCACGACGATATTGTGAAACTGGTGAAAAATTCTGACCAAACGGGACGAATTGCCAGTTTTCTACGCAGTACTAGGTATTTTCATCGCGGTTCCTATCACTAATGTGGCCGCACTCGAAACGATCCGCCTGCCCCGGGGAGGGACAGGCATCATAATTGGGAGGAGTATCTCTATGGATCGTCGTTCTTTTCTTAAGACATCTGCAGTCGGCGGCACAGCGGCAGCCGCATCGACACTGGCCGCACCGGCCTATGCCCAGGGCAAGCGTACCCTAACTATGGTCACCTCGTGGCCTCGCGGCTTTGCCGTTCTGGATGACGCGGCCAGCTACCTCGAAGAATTCGTGTCGGCCATGTCCGACGGCAACCTGACCATCGACAAGAAAGCCCCCGGCGAGCTTGTGGGTGCGTTTGAAGTGTTCGACGCCGTGTCGTCGGGCCAGGCAGACATGTACCACTCGGCTGACTACTACTTCATCGGTCAGCACCCCGCCTATGCGTACTACACAGCCGTGCCCTTCGGCGGTACCGCACAGGAAGTCACCAACTGGTACGAGCATGGCGGCGGTCAGGAACTGCACGACGAGCTGGGCGAAATCTTCAACCTCAAGGGTCTGCTGGCTGGTAACTCCGGGTCGCAATCCGGTGGCTGGTTCCGTCAGGAAATCGCCTCCGCCGCTGACTTCAACGGCCTGAAGTTCCGTATGCCCGGTCTGGGCGGCAAGGTGCTCGGCAAGCTGGGCGCTTCGGTTCAGAACATCCCCGGTGGTGAACTCTATCAGGCGCTGTCGTCCGGTGCCCTCGACGGTCTGGAGTGGGTTGGCCCGATGGCTGACGAACGCGCCGGCTTCCAGGAAGTGGCGAAGGTGTACTACACCGCCGGCTTCCACGAGCCGGGCTCGGCTCTGGCCGCCAACGTCAACCTCGACGTATGGAACGACCTGACACCGCAGCACCAGGCGATCCTGCAAGGTGCGTCGCGCGCCGTGACCTACTATCAGCTGTCCGAAACGCTCGCCAACAACGGTGCCGCTCTGGCCCGTCTGCAGCAGCAGGGCGTCAAGACGCTGCAATTCTCCGACGACGTCTGGGACGCGTTTGGCGCGGCCTCGGCAGAGGTCATGGACGAGAACATGGGCGACGAGCTGTTTGCCAAGACCCGCGCCTCGTTCGAGGAGAGCCTCGCCACCTCGGCCAGCTGGATCAACAAGTCGGACGGTTACTACGTTAGCCAGCGCGTGCGCGTGCTGGGCGGCTAAGACGACAGTCTCAAAGACACCCAAGGGCCCCGATCACCGGGGCCCTTGGACGCGTGAGGAACTGAGGCGATCACCGGTCCGCAAACGGGCCATAGGTCGCAGGGGGCACATCCATGGAAAACGACACCGGCGCCGAAGCAGCTGGAACTTTTGCGACGCTCATCGATGGCGTCCTGTGGTTCTTCCAGAACCTGGCACTGGCCTTCTACAACATCGCCTATGCGATCACGCATCCCGGCGCCTGGCTGGACTGGGTGACCTGGGCGAACACGGATGCAGACAAGCTGTCGCTGATGAAATTCGTCTATTACGGCGGCTCGGTCGAATTTTTCTTTGCCATCCTCGCCATCATCTTTGTCGCCACGGCTGTTGGCCTGTGGAAAAACAGCTTCATGTGGGGCTGCGTGCGGGTGATGGAAGGCATCGCCAACACCTCCGGGCGCTTCTTTGCCTGGGCCGGCCTTTTGATGGTGCTGCAACAGATCATCATCGTCTTCATGCAGCGCATCTTTACGCGCCCCGACATCTCCATCGGCTTCGGCATCCCGCTGCAATTCGACATCTCCTGGTTCGCTGAAGAACTCAAACTCTACAACGCGCTCGTCGTCTGCATGTGCGTGACCTACACCTTTGTGCAGGGCGGCCACGTCCGCGTCGACCTGATCTATTCCGCCGTCAAATTCCGCACCAAACGCGTGATTGATATGTTCGGCTCGCTTCTGTTCATGCTGCCCTCGGCCACGCTGATCTGGATGTATGGCTGGTATTTCCTCTGGCGCCACCTGGTCACACCAAAACCCGCCGCAAGCTGGGACCTCGAACGCGCCGAACGCTCGGCCCGTGCGGTCCGCTGGAACGTCGAAACCATCGGCTTCAGCCCAAATGGTTTCAACGGCTACTTCCTGTTCAAGATCCTGCTCGTCGCCTTTGCGGGTCTCGTCTTTCTGCACGCCATCGCCTTCTGCTACCGCTCCTATCTGGAATGGAAAGAAGGCCCTGAAAGCGAAGGCAAGTACCTCGACCGCGACAGCTTGGGCGACGGCGAAGAAGCCTATGAGGGAACGCACTGATGATCATGCGCGCCCACAAATCGAATAGCCGCGCAGATCGCGCACCAGAACTGAAGTAAGGGCAGAAAAATGTTGTTTGGACTTGATGGCGTCGAAGTTGGCCTGATCATCGTCTTCATCTGCCTTTTCGGCGGTATCCTCTCCGGCTTTCCGGTGGCCTTTGCCATTGCGGGCGCCGGTGTCATCTCTTTCGGGATCATCGCGTCACTCGACAGCGCCGGGCTCCTGATCCACCAGGCGATTGACGAAGGCAGCCAGGCCTACCGCGATCTGGTGAATTCGGGGGTCAAGGCCGATACGATCAGTATCTTCCGATACCCCGAATTGCCACGGATCGAAGAGCCTGTGTTCCCGTCGGGCTGGGAAGTGGCGCTCGACCGCAACGTGTCGTTCGTCGTGAACCGCATGAACGAACGCGTGCTGGCGGGGCAATCCATCGAAACGCTTCTGGCGGTGCTGATGTTCGTGCTGATGGGCATCACGCTCGAACGCTCGAAAATCGCCAACGACCTGCTGACCACCATGGCACGCGTCTTCGGCCCGTTGCCGGGCGGTCTGGCCGTGTCCATCGTGGTTGTGGGCGCGTTCCTTGCGGCCTCCACCGGCATCGTGGGCGCGACGGTGGTGACCATGGGCCTGCTTGCCCTGCCGACCATGCTGCGCAACAACTATTCGCCCGAAATCGCCACCGGCGTTATCGCCGCCTCGGGCACGCTGGGGCAGATCATCCCACCCTCCATCGTGATTGTCCTGCTGGGCACGCTCGCGGGCGACCTCTATTCCGCCGCACAGGAAAACCGCGCACAAGTCGCAGGCTGTACCGACGCGCTTACCTATCTGGGTGAACCGGCAGTGCTGTCCGTGGGCACGCTCTTTCAGGCTGCCCTCTTGCCCGGGATCATGCTGGCCCTGCTTTATGCGCTCTACGCCTTTGGCTTTGCGCTTCTGAACCCGGAAAAAGCACCCGCTGTCGAAATGGGCAGCACCAATGCTGAACCTATCACCCAGGGCGAAGCCTTCACATGGTTCCTGGGCGCCCCCGTTCTGATCATTGTGGGGACCATCCTGCTCGGAAATCTGAACGTCGTGGGTAGCCAGTCCACCACCGTGTCCTCCTTTTCGGATGTGGGTGCCTCGGCGAGCCTGCGCACCAATGTGGGCGAGGAGTGTCAGGCCTCCATGATCGAGTTGCACGGGCAACAGGCGTGGGATGCCGCTGTCACCCAACAGGCCGAGATTGATGCCGCGGGTGTCTCCACGCAAAGCGAGGCATTGAGCGAGGAAGAGATTGCCGCCGCGATCCAGGCCAAGGTCGATAACGCAGCGCCGATCGGCACAGGCACGGCCATCCTCTTGATCCTGCTGGGCCTGATCCTGACCACGGCCAAGGGCATCGCGCCCAGCCGCGACAACCAGCCGTTGATCATCGGCGGTATCGGTGTCGTGCTGGCGCTGTTGGCCGACATCATCCTGATCGGACCACTGAACAGCGCGGGCTATTATGTGTTCGTGATGTTCATCCCCTTCGCGCTGATCCTTTACGGCGCGGTCGAGGGGGTGAAACGATGTGCCCAGAACGAGTTGGTCCGCGTCGTCTTTCCGCCCCTTGTCCTGATCGTTGCTGTGTTAGGCTCAATCCTGGGTGGGATCACCAACCCCACACCCGCCGCGGCACTCGGGGCAGGTGGGGCGATCATGCTCGCGGCCTATCGCAAGCTGACCGATATGGACCGCAGCCCCAAGGTGATCATCTGGTCCACGCTGGCCATCGTGATCTGTATCCTTGTCGGGATCAATTTTGACCTGCGGATCAATCAGGACGGCGTGTCAGCCCAAAGCTGGTTTGCGTTCTTCGTGGCCTATGGCGCATATCTCTACGCATTGTTCGGGCTGCTGTTCTCCTGCTGGATCCTGTACACGTCGGGCGTTCTGTCGCCCGTGGTCCGGGAAACGGCCAAGGTCACATCGATGGTCTTTACCATCCTGATCGGCTCGCAGCTTCTGAACCTTGTCGTCATCTCCTTTGGGGGCGAACACTATATTCAGCAATTCCTCAAATCCTTTGACAACGAGTTTACGGTCTTCCTGATCGTGATGCTGGTGCTGTTTGTGCTGGGCTTTGTGCTGGATTTCCTCGAAATCATCTACATCGTGATCCCGATTGTCGGGCCAGTGATCTATGGTGGGACGTTCGATCCGAAATGGGTGACGATCATGATCGCGGTGAACCTGCAAACCTCGTTCCTGACGCCGCCCTTCGGCTTTGCGCTGTTCTATTTGCGCGGGGTTGCGCCGAAAGAGGTCACGACCGGCCACATCTACCGCGGCATCGTCCCCTTTGTGCTGATCCAGGTGGTAGGTCTGGCGCTCTTGTGGACTTTCCCGGGCATTGTGACGCTGGTGCCTGACCTGATCCCGAACTGATCCCGGTCTTGATCCGAATGAAAGGGCGTCCCGTTGGGCCGCCCTTACTTCATTATGAGGGGGCGCTGCCCCCGTCGCCATTCGGCGACTCCCCCGGGATTTTTTGAAACAGAGAATGAGCAAGCTTGCCGGAAACGCTCCGGGGGAGCGTTTCGCTTGCGAATGGGCGGAGCCCCGAACTGTCCCTCTCGCGCATCGCGTGCCGTTGCGCTGCACGCTTGTTCGCTTGCGCGTGGATAGGGCGGACCCATTAAAATTTGGTAAATTTCACACCCTAAGTCTTTGATATCGCTCAAGCTAGGTTTTGTCCCCGCGGGGACAGATTGCTCAGGGTTTGTGAGTGGGTCGCGTATCGGGCAGCGAGATATTGGCCACTTGTTCCGCAATCGGGTCGGTCGAGAGCGGGTGCGTATCGGGGCTGAAGTTTTCCGGGTCGCGCATCTTTTGCCAGCGCCCACCCAGATAGACCTCAAGCCCTGAAAACTTGGATTTGTAGCCCATCTTTTGGCTGCCAGGCACCCAATAACCCAGATAGACGTAAGGCAGGTTGGCTTCCCGCGCGATCTCGATGTGATCGAGAATCATGTAAGTGCCCAGTGATTGCCGGTCGAGATGGGGGGCGTAGAAGCTGTAGACCATACTCAGCCCGTCGGTCAGCACATCCGTCAGACTGACGCCGATCAGGTCGGTTGTGTTTCTGTCGACATATTCGATCACGCGGCTGCGTATCGGCGTTTCCTCGATCATGGCGGCAAATTCGAACACATCCATATCCGCCATACCGCCATCGGCGTGGCGGCTGTCGAGGTAGTCGCGGAAGAGTGCGTATTGGTCTTCGGTGGCCCAGGGCGATGTGGCGCGGCGTTCGAGATGGGCGTTGCGGCGTGTGGTGCGCTTCTGGCTCTTGGACGGAGCAAAGGCCGACACATCGATGCGCGCCGACAGGCAGGCCGAGCAATCCGCGCAGGACGGTCGGTACAGCACGTTCTGAGATCGGCGAAAGCCTTGTTGGCTCAGGCTATCATTGAGCTTTTCGGCATTCTCGCCCTGCAGGGCGGTAAACAGCTTCCGCTCCATCCGCCCGTCAAGATACGGGCAGGGCTGTGGTGCAGTTACATAGAACTGCGGAGCAAGAGGAAGCGTGTGGCGCATGGGTTTCCGTCAAAGGTCTGCGCAGATGATACCAGCGCAGACCTAGCTGACAAGAGTTTAACGCGGGCTCAGGCGCAGGCGCGCCGATTAAGCGCAGCACTTCCCATGACGATGTCGGTCAGCCCTTGGCCACGGTTGGAGGTTGCCATCAGCACGATGGAGATCAGCTGCAGCGGCGCGATGGCCCAGCTGACAGTGTAGCCCAACGTATGAAGAAAGGCGTCGCCCAATCCGAACCGCGCACCTTGCGCGTCCCTGAGTTCGATGGCCATCAGGCGCATCCCCCAGGTCGCCGAGCCGGTCGCCAGCGTGATCGTGCGATACATGAAGCTAACCACCGCGTAGAGGCCCAGGAAGAAAAACACGGCAAGAAACGCAGTGAGCGGCACGATCAAGAGGCTGATGAGGCCGATGATGATCGTGTCGATGATCCAGGCGATGAACCGCTTGCCCGCAACGTCGCGATAGAATTGAGGCTGTGCAATGGGATCGGCGTGGTGCATCTGTGTCTCCGCGGGGACAGGCTGGGGCCCCGGTGGACACCGGGGCCGGTTGTCTTAGTCTTCGGATTTGGCCGCGCTGGCACGTTCGTCCATGAACTGGTCGAACTCGGCTTTGTCCTTGGCTTCGCGCAGGCGTTCGAGGAAGGCCTCGAAATTATGCTGCTCTTCTTCCAAACGGCGCAGCGTGTCAGCCTTGTAGGCGTCAAAGGCCGAGTTGCCGGTCGAGCGCATGGTGGTCATGGTGCGCCCCATGCGGCGCGTCGTGCAGGATTTCGAGAACATGCGTTTGCTCCAGATCATGTAGGCCAGCAGGGCAAGGCCAACCGGCCAGAAGAAGATGAAACCGAGGACCATGGCCGCGATCCAGGCACCCTTGCCGCGTTCGTCAAGCCAGCGTTCGGTCTTCGAAAACCAGCCGCCTGCGCTGTGTTGGGCGGGGGCAGTGGTGGACATGGACGTCATTTTCGAACCTTTCGCAAGATGCGGGGTCGGCACCCCGGTGATATGATGTGTGTTTCTATGTGAAGCCGTTTCACATACCATAGATTGGCATCACTGGTCGGCATTGCAAGGGTCAATGTAAATCTTTTTCACATAGGCTAGGTTTATACCGTAAAATCAGATGTTTGTGCGCATGAAATCTGTAGCAATTCCGCGGGCGTAGAGCGGAAAACATGGTGCGGAGTACCCGCGGCAGCCCAGATCACACCAAGGTCCGACAGCCGCGGGTCAAAAAAGGCGCGGATCGGGTTCACATGGCCGATAGGTGCCACGCCGCCAATGGCAAAGCCGGTTTGGGCGCGGATCAGGGCGGCGTCTGCCTTGCCCAGCGGCTCGCCGGCAACGAGCGAGGCCTTGGCCGTGTCCACTGTATTGCCACCTGCGGTGATGAAGAGAATCGCCGAACCGCTGTCTTCACCGCGAAAGATGATGGATTTGGCGATCTGGTCAATCTCGCACTCCAACGCATGAGCTGCGTCGGCGGCGGTGCGTGCCAGCGGTGTTTCGACAATCTCGGTTTCGATCCCCGCGGCGTCGAGTGCAGCGCGGACACGTCTCAGGCTTTTGCTCATGCACGGAACATGTCGCGGGGCCCGCAGAGGTTCAAGGGCCATTGACGGCAGGTGCGCAGGCTTTGAAGGTGCGCCACATGCGACTGGCGGATCATATCACAAGGCTGCCGCGCCCTTTTGATCGCGAAAGGGGCGAGGCCGTCGCCCGTGCCGTACCTGACCTTGATGCAGCACTTTATGATCTGATCGCCGGAGCCGCGGGATGCAGCCCCTATCTGGCGTCCCTGATCGAGAAAGAGGCTGCATGGCTGGCGAGTGCGCTAGAGGATGTGGATCAGGCGATGTCGCAGGCTCTTGCGGCGCCTGATCGTGACACCCGAGACCTAAAACCGCTGCTGCGGCTGGCCAAGCGCCGGGTCGCTTTGATTGCGGGGCTGGCCGATCTGGCTGGGGTCTGGTCACTGGAGGATGTGACGGGTGCGCTGACCCGGCTGGCGGACATGTCCTGCGCGGCTGCATTGGATGTGGCGCTGGCCGAACAGGTGCGGCGTGGGCGCCTGCCGGACGCTGATCCGGGACTATTTGTGCTGGCAATGGGCAAGATGGGCGCGTTCGAGCTGAACTATTCGTCTGATATCGACTTGATTTGTCTGTTCGATGCCTCGCGCCACGCGCCCTCGGACTACGGGATGATCCGCAAGGGCTGTGTGCGGGCGGTGCAGGAGATGTCAAAGACCCTTAGCGATCTGACCGAAGACGGATATGTGTTTCGTACCGATCTGCGGTTACGGCCAGACCCGTCGGTGACCCCGGTGGTGCTGTCGACGGAGGCCGCAGAGCGGTATTATGAAAGCCTTGGCCGGACCTGGGAGCGGGCGGCCTATATCAAGGCGCGGCCCTGCGCGGGAGACCTGGCGGCGGGCGCATCCTTTCTGAACGAGTTGCGCCCGTTTGTATGGCGGCGGCACTTGGATTTCGCCGCCATTCAGGACGCCCATGACATGCGGCTGGCCATTCGAGCGCACAAGGGCACAGGCGGGCCGATCACGTTGCCGGGCCATGACATGAAGCTGGGGCGCGGGGGCATACGAGAGATCGAGTTTTTCACCCAGACGCGTCAGTTGATTGCGGGGGGACGTGATACCGATCTGCGCGTGCGGGATACGGTGACCGGTTTGCAGCGGCTGGCGTCCAGGGGTTGGGTGCCAGAACCCACGTCCGACATGCTGATCGATCATTACCGCTTTGCCCGCACCGTTGAACACCGGGTGCAGATGCAGCGTGACGCGCAAACGCACAAGCTGCCCACACAGGATGAAGGGTTCGAGCGACTAGCCGCGATGATGGGGCGAGACCGCGCGGGCCTTGAGGCCGAGTTGATGGAACGGCTGGCGACAGTGCATGCCGAGACGGAGGGGTTTTTTGCACCTGACACAGCGGCCACGGCCGCGGCGCTGGATGATGCGATGCAGGCGCGTTGGCGCAGCTATCCGGCCTTGCGCAGCGAGCGGGGTGCCGCGCTGTTCCAGCGCATTGAACCGGTGTTGATTGCGCGGCTGTCGGCGGCGACGCGACCGCAGGAGGCGCTGGCCGCCTTTGACCGTTTTCTGGCGGGATTGCCCGCGGGGGTGCAGTTGTTTGCACTGTTCGAGGCGAACCCGCAATTGGTGGATTTGATGGTGGATATCGTCAGCACCTCGCCCGCCCTGGCCGCGTATCTGTCGCGCAATGCCGAGGTGCTGGATGCGGTGATCGGGGGCAGTTTCTTTGCCCGCTGGCCGGGGCTTGGGGCGTTGACGGATTTGGCTGTTGCGCGCCTGGCCGCGCAGCCGGATTACGAAGCCAAGCTTGACGCCATTCGCATCTGGGCCAAGGAGTGGCATTTTCGCATTGGCGTGCACACGTTGCGGCAGTTGATCAGTGCCGAAGATGCGGGACGGCAGTACAGCGATCTGGCGCGGGCGAGTGTTGCGGCGTTGTGGCCCGAGGTGCAGGCGCATTTTGCCATACGGCATGGGCCGGCACCTGGGCGCGGGGCGGTGATTTTGGGGATGGGCAGCCTTGGGGCTGGGCATCTGACGCCGCAATCTGATCTGGATCTAATTGTCATCTACGATCCCGATGGGATGGAGCAGTCAGAGGGGCGGCGTCCGCTACAGACACGCGCCTATTATGCGCGTTTGACCCAGGCCATGATCACCGCAGTAACGGCGCGGACGGCGCAGGGGCGGCTTTACGAGGCGGACATGCGGTTGCGTCCGTCGGGCAATCAGGGGCCGGTGGCGACCGGTTGGTCGTCATTCCAGCGCTATCAGCGGGAAGATGCGTGGTTGTGGGAGCATCTGGCGCTTGTGCGGGCGACGGTGGTTGCCGGTCCCGCGGCGCTTGGGCGTGACGTGGAAGCATTTCGTCGGTCCATTGTGACAGCGCCGCGGGAGCGTGCGCGTGTACTGGCAGAGCTTGCCAACATGCGTGGGCGTATTGCGGCAGCACGGCGGCCCGTGTCGATTTGGGATGTAAAGGTTGGCGCGGGGCGCTTGCAGGACATTGAGCTGCTGGCGCAGGCGGGCGCAGTCTTGACCGGTGAGGTGCGTGCGGGTGTGGGCCATGGATTGCGGGCCTGTGTCGCGGCAGGGCTACTGAGTGACGCGGATGCACAACACCTTGATCAGACCCACGCCGTATTGTGGCGCGTGCAGATCGCGTCGCGGTTGCTGAGCACGGAGGCCGTTGATTTTGGGGCGTTGGGAGAGAGCGGGGTGAACGTGCTGTTACGGGCAGCAGAGCGCGAGACGCGGGAGGCGGCGGAGGCGCGGCTGACGGAGATGGTGGCACGGGCAGGCGCGCTGGTAGATGCTGCGACCAGGCAGGGGCCCGACATTGGGCCCGAGATTGGGTCTGACATGGGGGCGTGATGCGGAAGGGTGATGAACTTGATCCCAAGGGGCTGATTTACGAAGCCTATCGTATTGAGGGGATCACGGAGGCGGAGTGCCGGACGATCTTCCTTGACTGGGCACTGAGTGTGCCGGGGACGCAGGTGCCGGCCGACCTGATTTCGGCGCTGTTGGAGCTGTATGGCGCGGCGCATGCTGATCACCCGATGACCCGGACGCTGCGCGAGGGGCAGGAGCGCAGTGCAACGCCGCGCCGTCGCGGTGGGTGGCGCAGTCGCCAGCGCGACGCGTAACGCGTATCTGACCTTTCAAAGCCGGGACCATGGGCGTAGAGGGGCGCTATGACAACATCCTCATTGATCGCCGACCGTCCCAGGCTGCGGATGCGCCCCAAGACCGATGCGCGCCGCGTGCGCCGTGGTTTTCCCTGGGTCTATGCCAACGAGGTGGTGCTGGACCGCCGGACCAAGGCGCTTGCGCCCGGCACGCTTGCGGTGCTGGAGGATGAGGCGCGTACGGCCATCGGGCTGGTGGCGACCAACACGCAAAGCAAGATTGTAGGTCGGGTCATTGACCGCGACCCCGCAGCGGTCGTGGACCCGGCGTGGTTTGCTTCGCGGATTGCGCGTGCGCTTGATCTGCGAGCCCGTCTGTTTGATGCGCCGTACTACCGGCTGATCCACGCCGAGGCTGATGGACTGCCGGGGGTCATTGTGGATCGGTTTGGGGACACGGCGGTTCTGCAACCCAATGCAGCCTGGGCCGAGGCGCGGTTGGATGATTTGGCGGCGGCCCTGCTTGACGTGACGGGTGTAAAGACGCTGATCAAGAACGCCAGTGGGCGGACCCGCGCGCTGGAAGGATTGGACAGCCAGACCGCTGTTCTTGCAGGGCAGATGCCCTCAGAGCCGATCCCCGTGCCGATGAACGGAGCGGCCTATATGGCCGATGTAGCGGGTGGGCAAAAGACCGGACTGTTCTTTGACCAGCGGCCCAACCACGCCTTTGCGCAGTCAGTGGCCCGGGATGGGCGCGTGCTTGACATGTTCAGCCATGTGGGCGGTTTTGGGCTGGCGGCGCTGGCGGGAGGGGCAAAGCTGGCTTTGTGCGTGGACGGGTCTGCGCCCGCGCTCGCCCTTGCCAACCGCGGAGCGCAGGAAATGGGGTGTGAAGAGAGGCTGCAGACCCGGCAGGGGGATGCGTTTGAGGTTTTGGCCGCTCTGAAGGACGAGGGGGCCCAGTTTGAACTGGTGATCTGCGACCCGCCTGCCTTTGCGCCATCGAAATCCGCGCTGGATGCGGGCTTGCGCGCCTATGAACGCGTGGCGCGACTGGCGACCCCTTTGGTGGCGGAGGGTGGCATTCTGGGGCTGTGTAGCTGTTCCCATGCAGCCGACCTGACAAAGTTCTGCGCAGCCTCGGTGCGCGGCATCGGACGGGCCGGGCGGTTGCCTGCGCTGCTGCGTACCGGGTTTGCGGGGCCGGACCATCCGCAATTGCCGCAATTGGCTGAGAGCGGCTATCTCAAGGCGCTGTTTTTTCGCCTATGAAAGTGCTGATCGACGCCAATGTGCTGTATCCGACCGTCATGCGTGAGGTCGTGTTGGGGGTGGCTGCCGCAGGGCTGTTTCAACCGCTATGGTCTGCCCGTATACTTGAAGAATGGGCCCGCGCTGCTGCGCGGCTGGGGCCGGAGGGAGAAGCGCAGGCCCGGGGTGAGATTGCGCTTCTTGGCGCGCGGTGGCGCAGCGCCGACGTGCGTTATGCACCTGAGTTGGAAGATCGCCTTTGGTTGCCTGACCCGGCGGATGTGCACGTGCTGGCCGCTGCCATCGCCGGATCGGCGGATATCATACTGACGTCGAATGCCAAGGATTTTCCCCGTAATATCCTGGCCGAAGAGGGGCTGTCGCGGGCCGACCCTGATGGCTTCCTGCTGGGGTGTTTCGAGGCGCAGCCGCATCCTGTTCGCTTGGCCGCAAACGCGGTTCTGGCCGAGGCCCGGCGCTTGTCGGGAGAAGACTGGCAGATGCGTGGGCTGATGAAGAAGGCACGGCTGCCGCGGTTGGGCAAGGCGCTGGAACGTGAACCGGACGGGCAACCCTGAAGTTGGTAAATCCACTTAAATCAAATCACCAGCTCAACGGGCACCGTCAGACCACATCATTTCGTCCGCAAGGGGCTTGCCGGCTTGCAGGGTTACCTCAATGCCAAGGGTTCCGATCAGACGTCACGCAGGTTAGGGCGCGGGAAGGCCCGCCTTCCACTTCGCGTCCAGCGCTTCCAGGGCTTTGATCCGGTCCGGCGTTTTCGGGTGGCTCATTAGCCACGCAGGTGCCGCGCCGGAATTGCTTTTGGTCAGCACTTCCAGTTTTTCGAACAGGGAAATCTGGGGGCCGATCCCGATACCCGCTTTGGTCAGCAATGCGGCGGCATAGGCGTCGGCCTCGTATTCATCGCTGCGTGACAGGCGCGCAGCCAGCAGAGTAGTGAGCGCATTTGCAATCATCACCCCCACGCCCGGAATGAACCGCGACAGGATCATTGCAAGCGCGGTCCGCAGTGCGTTTTGGCCCGAAAAGTCGATCATCCGGCGGCGGCTGTGACCCAAGGCGACATGGCCCAATTCATGCGCAATCACGCTGGCCATTTCATCCGCCGAGACTGCCCCTTGCCGGAACTTGTTGTAAAAGCCGCGGGTGATGAAGATGCGCCCGTCTGGCGCGGCCAACCCGTTCACCGGATCGATTTCGTAGATATGCACGCGAATGCGGTCGAGATCGAGAGCGGCGGCCATCTGGTCGCACATCTGCCGCAGCATTGGATCGGCCAGTTCAGTCGATTTCTCGTCCAACTCTCGCGCGGTGCGCCAGACCGAAAAACGATACATGGCCAGCCCGTAGAGCAGGGCCAACAGAATGGGCAAAACCTTGATCATGAGAGCAATATGGGGGCGTATTCGCACATCGGCAAGCGTGCCTAGATGTCCCAGCCGACAGGAACTGTCAGGGGGCCGCGAAAGGCCCACCCGGCAAAGGCCACATCGCCGGTCAAATGCAGGTTTGGCAGTTGGTCAAACAGCATCGGCAGGGCGTGGCCAGCAATCAACGCGCGCGAGGCGGCGGCCCCGGCACAAAAGTGCGGGCCTGCGCCGAAGGGTATGGCTGGCCCGGTGTCGCGGCTTAGGTCAAAGCGGTCGGGGTCGGCAAAATGCGCACTGTCGCGACAGGCGGACCCGAACATGAAAAAGATCAGTTCGTCCGTTTCAAAAGCGACATCGCACGCGGTGTCGTCGCGTGCCACTCGGCGCGGCGACATGCCGATGGGTGCGATCAGGCGCACATATTCGTCAAAGGCATCGTCCCAGGTGGCGGTTTCGTTCCTGATTTGAGCGTATTGGTCGGAGTGGGTCAGCAAGGCCCAGACGGTGCCTGCAATTGCGTCGCGCGGTTCGTTTTGGCCGCCGCCGATGATGACCCGCACGTTGCCTGCGATTTCGTCCAGCGTGAGGCCCGCCTGGTCGAGGACTGAGATGATGGACAGGTCTGGCGCGGCGCGTAGTTGCAGCAGGCGCTCTTTGATCAGGTGCAGCACCCGGTCGGCATAGCCATAGCCAAGCGCGTCGACTTCGGGGTCTTTTTGGTAATTTGCCGCAGCGTCCAGCATGGCCTGACTGGCGGCGTCCATCTCGGCTGCGTCCATATTGGTCAGCCCGGTCATCAGGCGCAGAGCGTCGGCAGAGACGGGCATGGCGAAGTCGGTGACCAATTCGCACGCGCCTTGGGGTTTCAGCCGGTCAATATGGCCCTGCACGATGTCGTGGAACTGCGGGGCCAGCACATCGCGTACGGTGCGCGGGCTGAGGGCCGGGAACAGCGCCTTGCGTTCGCGCATGTGCGCGTCGCCGTCCTTGCGCATCATGTTTGCGCCCATCACCCGTGTCAGCAGACCGTTGGGCTGGAAGCTTGAAAAGAGGTCAACGCGCTTTTCCTCGCGAAACACGTCGTCGCGGCGGGTGAAGAGGGTGGCCCCAAGTTCGGGGACGTAGCAGACGGGTGTGTCGGCGCGCATCTGCGCCAAGTTCGGGTAGGGGTCAGCGTGGAAGGCGGCGGGGTCGATGTGGACGGTGGGCGCAGAGGACATGAGGTGACGCTACGCCATGGTTTTGTAACCGAAAAGGGCTAGCGGGTGAGGGTGCGCATGCCGCGGCTGAGCCCTTCGAGGGTCATGGGGACCATCGCGTCGGGGCCAAAGATCTCTTGGATCATGCTGATCGAATGGGTGTAGGGCCAGTATTTTTCGGGGATCGGGTTGATCCAGAGGTTTGAGGCCCATTGGTCGCGGGCGCGGGTCAGCCAGACCTGGCCTGCTTCCTGGTTCCAATGTTCGTTGGCCCCGCCAGGGTAGGCGATTTCGTAAGGGGACATGCTGGCGTCACCGACGAAGATGCACTTGTAGTCGGGGCCATAGGTGCGCAACACCTCGTGTGTGGGCGTCTGAGCGTCCCACCGGCGGCGGTTGTCGCGCCACACCCCTTCATAAAGGCAGTTGTGGAAATAGAAATGTTCGAGGTGCTTGAACTCGGACTTGGCGGCGGAGAACAGCTCTTCGACGATTTTGACATGGGGGTCCATGGAGCCGCCGACGTCGAGGAATAGCAGCACCTTGACCGCATTGCGCCGCTCGGGACGGGTTTTGACGTCGAGGTATCCGTGCTCAGCCGTGGCGCGGATGGTGCCGTTCAGGTCCAACTCCTCGGCCGCGCCATCGCGCGCCCAGCGGCGTAGACGCTTCAGTGCGACCTTGATGTTGCGGGTGCCAAGTTCAACTGTGTCGTCCAAGTTCTTGAATTCACGCTTGTCCCAGACTTTCACCGCGCGCTGGTGGCGGCTTTCCTTTTGGCCGATGCGCACGCCTTCGGGGTTGTAGCCATAGGCGCCAAAGGGGGACGTGCCTGCGGTGCCCACCCATTTGTTGCCGCCCTGGTGACGGCCCTTTTGCTCCTCAAGCCGTTTTTTGAGCGTGTCCATCAACTTGTCAAAACCGCCCAAGGCTTCGATCTCTTTGCGCTCTTCCTCGCTCAGGTGCTTTTCAGCCAGCTTTTCCAGCCAGTCTTGGGGGATATCCACCGCCTCTAGCACTTGGTCAATGCTGATCTGTTCCAAGCCTTCGAAGGTGGCGGCAAAGGCGCGGTCAAACTTGTCGATGTTGCGCTCGTCTTTGACCATTGCGACACGGGCCAGGTAGTAGAATGCCTCGACATCGTAGGTGGCCAGACCTTGTTCCATTCCCTCCAGAAAGACCAGGAATTCGCGCAAGGACACCGGGACCCCGCCTCTGCGCAGATTTTCGAAGAAGGGCAGGAACATGTCAGACCCGCAGCGCGCGATCAATGAGGACGGTGGCGACCATGCCTAAAATGACAAAGGCAAGCGCATAGCCTGCAGCGTATTGCAGGATATCAAGCCGGTTTCCCCCGCGTTTGTTCGCAGTGTACGCCCCGATCAGAGCGCCCAGAATGGCCGCTACGATGACTATCATTTGCCTTGCCTTTCAAAGTCTTGGGGCGGCAAGTTTATCCTTTGAGGGGGCTGAGCGATGAGATTTCGCGCAGCTTGGCCCGGACCGCCCAGTCAGAGCCAAATCCGTAGCGCGCCCACCCCAGGCTGTCCAGCCTGACCGTGCGTGCTTCGGCGCTGCGGCCCTCTAGGTCCAGCGCCTCAGCGCGCAACAGGAGCAGGGTTGACAGAAGTGCTGCATTTTCGTTTTGCGCGGCGCGATCAATATGGGGGGCCAGGGTCAGGAGTGCGGTGTCACCATCCCCGCGGCTGACCGCATAGGCGGCCAGTTGCGTCGCCACATAGGCCCGGTGCAGATCAGCGCCGGGGGTGGCGGCATAAAACCGGTCTGCGGCGCGGAAATGCGACTGTGCGCTGCCGGGATCAGAGGCCAGCAAGAGCCGCCCGTTGGCGTAGTGCGCAAAGGCGCGGCGGTGATCGCGCCAGCCCATGGCCTGCGCAATCTTGAGCGCGCGGTCGGCGGCCATTTTGCGCTGTTGTTGCGATGCGCCGGGGCCCAAGGCGGTCTGGACAGCGTCGCTCCAGGCGCGCGGGGTCCGGGTGGCGAATTGTGCGGGCAGTGCCTGACCGCCCGGATTGATCCGCGCAAAGATCGCGGGCAGCCGCTCGGCCACCTGACCGCGGGTCATGCCGGATCGCAATTCGGGTGCGTAATATGCCTTGAGCATCAGCATATCAAAGCCGGTCAGGACGGTATGCACATTGTCATCGTTAAAGACACTGTCGGGCAGACGGTAGAGATCGTTGAGCGGACCGATGGCCTGCGCCAATTCCTCGTGCAGACAGTCGCGCACCTCTTGCGGGCTTGCGTCATTGGGCAGAAAAATAGCCAGTTGATCGCGGGTGCGCAGATTGCTCCAGCTTGTGCGCGCGGTGCGGCGGTTGGGCTTATATTCAGAGATTGTCGTGATGTTGGGCACCACGAAACACGCCGCGTGGGGCAGCGCCTTGCGGATGTCTTTGCGTGAGACAGCCTCGATTGTAATGTTGGCGCGGTTGCTGGGGGCCGCTTCGTAGATGTCGATGCCAGCCTCACTGCGTAAGCGGTGCATCAGACGGCGCAGGTCAGTGCCAAGCGACGCAGGCGGGTTGCCTGTGACGCGTACGGAAATCGGACCTTCGAAGCGGGTGAACACAGGCAGATCGCGGCCTGATTCCAGTTGGAAGCTGAGTTCGATGAAGTCGAGCGCAAGATCGTTGTTTGATCGGATTGGCTTATCCGGGCGCGGTGCGCCGAAATGCTTCATCGGTGGCAGGTCACTGTCTGACGACAGGGCGCGGGTTGGTGTGTCATCAGGCGTGACAGGGGCACAGGCATTGAGCACCAGAACCAAGGGTAAAACAAAGCGACGCATGGTACTCATCCCCGATCATACTTGATGAAGGGGGTCAGGGTGCCGATGCGGTCATAGAGCTTGCGGGCTTCGGTGTTGAAGTGCTGCGTTGTCCAGTACACCGAGGGCGCGCCAGCGGCATCTGCGGCGGCATAGACGCCCTCGATCAGAGCGCGGCCAATACCACGGCCCCGCACGGAGGGGCCGGCATAGAGGTCTTGCAGATAACAGACGTTTTCGACTTTCCAGCCATGGCGGTGAAACAGATAATGTGCCAGGCCAACCACTTTTCCATCAAGGTCGGCCACCAAGCCATTGTAATCCTGGGGATCATCGCCAAGCAGGCGTTCGAAATAGGTGTCAAAGATATCTTGGGGACGGGTGGTTTCGTAGAACAAAAGATAGGCCGACCAAAGGTCGTCCCACGCCGGACGATCCGACGCCAATAAAGGGCGCACAACGGGTGCGTCTGTACCTGCCATTTTTTTACTGCCTGCCTGCTTTTTAGCATGTTGGATGCGGGTGTTTTCACCTCTCATCACGGTCACCGTATGGAGCATTTCAGGCAAAAGAAAGACTTTTTATCCACAGGTTGGATGGTGCGACGTGGCGCGCGGTATCTGTGACCGAAATGACCCGGTCCGGCGGCGACGCCGCGCATGGCCCCTGGAAGGGTCGCGTTTGGACCAGCCAGCGCGCGCAGGGTCATGCGAAACCGGTGCACAACTCGCGGAGGGAGACGTGGAATGAAGGCCGCTGTGCTGGAGGCTTATCGGGGCCAACTGGATATACGGGAGGTCCCCGATCCGGCGTGTCCCGTCGACGGCGCCGTGATCGCAGTTCACGCTTGTGGTGTGTGCCGGTCGGATCACCACGCATGGGTCGGCGCGGACCCGGATGTCGCGTTGCCGCATGTGATGGGCCACGAATTCGCCGGAGAGGTGATTGAGGTTGGTCCACAGACGCGACGGTTTCGCGTGGGCGACCGGGTCACGGCCCCATTTATTCTGGGCTGTGGCGCCTGTGCGGATTGCCGTGCCGGACAACCCACAATTTGCGCGACGCAGAACGTGATCGGGTTCACCTTTTGGGGGAGTTTTGCGGAGGTGGTCGCGATTCCGGCCGCGGATTTCAATCTGGTGACGTTGCCGGAAAGCCTTGGGATGGATGCCGCTGCCGGGATGGGGTGCCGCGTTACCACGGCGTGGCGCGCATTGGTGGATCGTGCGGACCTTCAACCGGGCGAATGGGTGGCCGTTCACGGCTGTGGCGGCGTGGGCTTGGCCGCGTTGCAGATCGCCTGTGCATTGGGCGCGCGCGTTGTCGCGGTCGACATCAGCCGAGGGGCGTTGGACCAGGCCGCAGCACTTGGTGCAGAGCATTGCGTGAACGGGGCTGAGACCAACGACGTCCCGGAGGCGGTGCGCGCGGTGACCGGAGGCGGGGTTCATGTCTCGCTTGACGCGTTGGGGATAGCGGCGACATTCGACGCCAGCCTGCGCAGTTTGCGCAAGCTGGGGCGTCATGTGCAGGTGGGCATGCCAGTGGGCGACCATTCCACGGTGTCTTTGCCGCTGCTCGAACTGGTTTATGCCCGGCAGCTAAGCCTGTTCGGCATGCGCGGGCTGGGCGCTGCCGCCTTCGACCCGCTGATGCGGCTGATTGAGGGTGGGCATCTTGATCCCGCGCGGCTTGTCACGCAACGTATCGCGCTTGGCGCGGTTGAGGGTGCCTTGCGCGCTATGGACGGTGGCCAGCCACCCGGTGTCACGGTCGTGACCCGCTTTGACACCTAGCGCTGGCCCCGCGCCATAAAGGCGAGGCGTTCAAACAGGTGTACGTCCTGTTCGTTTTTCAGCAAAGCGCCGTGTAGCTTGGGCAGGGCTGTGGTACCGCCCGCTTTCAGGTCTTCGGCGGTCATGTCTTCGGCCAGCAGCAATTTGAGCCAGTCGAGCACTTCGGAGGTCGATGGCTTTTTCTTGAGGCCCTGCTGGTCGCGGACTTCGAAGAACTGGGTGAGGGCGGTGGTCAGCAAGCTTTCTTTGATCCCCGGATAATGTACGGCCACGATCTGTTTCATCGTGTCCATGTCTGGGAAGCGGATGTAGTGGAAGAAACAGCGGCGCAGGAACGCATCGGGCAGTTCCTTTTCATTATTGGAGGTGATGATGACCACCGGGCGCTGCCGGGCCTGAATGGTCTCGCCGGTCTCGTAGACGAAGAACTCCATCTTATCGAGTTCTTGCAGCAGGTCATTGGGAAACTCGATGTCGGCCTTGTCGATTTCGTCGATCAGGAGAACGACTTTTTCGTCGGCCTCGAACGCTTCCCACAGCTTGCCCTTTTTGATGTAGTTGCTGACGTCGTGAACCTTATCCTCGCCCAACTGGCTGTCGCGCAGGCGGCTGACGGCATCGTATTCGTAAAGCCCCTGTTGCGCCCGCGTCGTGGATTTGATGTTCCATTCGATCAGGCGCAGGTCGAGACTGCGGGACACCTGCTTAGCCAGTTCCGTCTTGCCGGTGCCGGGCTCACCCTTGACCAGCAGGGGGCGTTCGAGCGTGACGGCTGCGTTCACCGCTATGGTCAGGTCATCGGTGGCGACGTAGGCGTCAGTGCCTTGGAATTTCATGTGTGTTCATCCTGTTGCGGCATTCTGTTCATCACGCAGCTTTTAGCCAATCTGGAGCGGGAATGGGTAGTGACAATCCCCGATCCCTCGGATAGACGCTGCGGCAGGGAACTGATTGGGGCAAGAGGGTGAACCAGTTAGGGGATCGGTAATGGGCAACGTCAGTCGCATTGAGGGGAAGCAGATGAAACAGGAAGTGTTCCTGCCGGACGATTATCGTCCTGCAGAAGACGAGCCGTTCATGAACGACCGGCAGGTTGAGTATTTTCGCCGCAAATTGTTGAACTGGAAGTCCGAGTTGCTTGCGGGCAGCCGGGACACGATTGAGGGATTGCAGGACGGGACCCGCAATATCCCCGACGTGGCTGACCGCGCATCAGAAGAAACCGACCGTGCGCTTGAATTGCGCACCCGGGACCGGCAGCGCAAGCTGGTTGCCAAGATCGACAGCGCAATGCGCCGGATCGATGAAGGCGAATACGGGTACTGCATTGTCACAGGCGAGCCGATTTCGCTGAAACGTCTGGATGCACGACCCATTGCGACGATGAGCCTGGAGGCGCAGGAGCGCCACGAGCGGCGCGAAAAAGTACATCGCGACGACTGATCGTTGATGAGACCCGAGCCGGGATATTGGGGCGGCAATCGCCTCAAGCCCTGCTTTCGGGCCAAAAGCTGCAAAATCCCAACCTCGCCTGACACGCGCTTGGGGTGACTTGCACAAACTTCGCAGTTCAACACTCAAATGACGCACTCTCTGGTTCATTTGCCGCCTCCAAATGGGGCACGGCTGTTTTGGTCTAGGTTGGGCGCGTAAACGGTGTTTTGACAGTTTGCAGCCTGAGGTGCCGGATAAAGGCGCGGGCGATGGCCGGGGTTGGCTTGTGATCAGAGGTGACGAAGTAGGTTCGATACTCGATCGGCGACACAAACTTGCGAAAGATCACATCGTTAGACCGGTATTGCGCCACCGGAAAAGGATTGACGACCGTAACGCCCAGACCGGTCTGGGCAAGATCGACCGCTGCAAAAGAGGTCGAGGCCTCGGCTACGATGTGAGGGACACTGCGGTTATTTGTCAGAACCTTTTCCAGTTGCGCGCGCCGAGAGTGGCGATGGCTCAGTGCGATCAAAGGTTGGTTGTGCAAATCGCGCGGGGTGATGACATCACGCGTGGCCAAGCTGTGATCCCTTGGCATGGCGCAGGCGCTTTCTGCATGCCTGTAGGGCGTCAGTTTTATACCTTCGCGGGTCAGGTCCACCCCAGACAGACCAAGATCTGAGCGATCCTCTCGTATTCGTCTGATCACATCTTCGGATGAAGCGACTTCGAGGCTGACAAAAAAATGGGGATTGGTCTGCAAAAAGGTAGCGACATGCCCCACCAGAAACCGGTGAGCATAGGTCGGCGGTGCCGTAAGGCGCAGGGTCTCCTGCGCGGGTTCGGTGGGGCCATCGATGCGATCAAGTGCTTCGAACAGGGGATCGAGCCGACGATTGAGTTGTGCCGCTTCGGAGGTGGGGCGCAAGCGCCCGCCGTCCCGTTCGAAGAGGATGCGACCGAGGCGGGACTCAAGGCTGGCAATCGAGCGGCTGATCGCTGATTGAGAGAGCCCAAGGCGCAACGCCGCTTTCGACGTTGTGCCGCTTTCCATTAACGCCCGCAAAGCTTCGTATTCGGGTAGGCTGTGCCAGGTGCGTCCTGCCATTCCGGTCTCTGCAATTACATCATTGGTTTATGATCTTTTGTCATACAGATCAACGTAGCGCATGAGAATTTATGGTATAAGGTGGCGGGGTTGCTATCGTTTTTGGGACAACGATGTGGGACCTGCACCATTGCTAGCCATTTTCGACGGACACAATGATGTCCTTCTAAAGCTGTTTCGCGCCGGGCGCGGGTCGGCATCGGATCGTTTTATGTTGGGTGCGGATGGTGCGATTGATCTGCCCGCGGCAGAGGCGGGCGGTTTTGGTGGTGGCTTTTTCGCGGTCTTTGTGCCGTCACCGATGGATATTGACGCCAAATTCGAGGAGATGACCAAGGACGTTTATGACCTGCCTTTGCCCGACCCGATAGACTGGGAAGATGCGTTTCCGGTTGTGATGGCGCAGTCTGCGATCCTGTTTGAGCTTGAAGAGCGTGGGGCGTTGACTGTGTGCCGGACCACTGCCGATCTGCGGTCATGCCTCGATACCGGCAAGGTGGCCGCAGTGTTTCATATCGAGGGCGCAGAGGCGATTGACGCGGATCTGAGTACGCTTGATGTCCTGTACCAGGCCGGATTGCGGTCGATTGGGCCTGTCTGGAGCCGGCCGACGATCTTTGGGCACGGGGTTCCGTTCCGGTTTCCAAGCACGCCCGATACGGGTCCGGGTTTGACAGATCACGGTTTGCGTTTGGTCAAACGCTGCAATGATCTGGGTATCATGGTGGACCTGTCGCATCTGAACGAAGCCGGGTTCTGGGACGTGGCCCGTCATTCGAGCAAACCGCTCGTGGCAACCCATTCCAACGTACATGCGATCTGTCCGCACAGCCGAAACCTGACGGATAACCAGCTTGCGGCGATTGCCGAAAGTGATGGTATGGTCGGACTTAACTTTGCCGTGGCGTTTTTGCGGGCAGATGGGAAGATGCTGCCCGAGGTGCCACTGGAGCAGATGATCCGGCATCTCGATCACCTGATCGAAACCGTGGGCGAGGATCGCGTTGGATTTGGGTCCGATTATGACGGTGCCATTGTGCCGGAGGTGCTCACATCCTGTGCCGGGTTGCCGCATTTGCGGGCAGCCATGCGCAAACATGGATACGACGATGCTTTGATGACGAAGCTCTGCCATGAAAACTGGCTTAGAGTTCTTGAAAAAACATGGAGTGCGTAACCCCGGCAAACCAAACCAATTTTTACAACAGAGGAAGATAAGATCATGAATACTTTTGCAAAACTTTTGACGGGGGCCGCGATTGGCCTTGCGGTCAGTGTGACATCTTTCTCGGCTGTGGCCGAGACACCCGCGAACATGTTGGTGATTGCGCACCGGATCGACGACGTGACAACGATTGATCCGGCCGAGAGCTTTGAATTCGCAGGCTCGGATATCAGCCGAAACGTCTATAGCCGTTTGGTTAGCCTTGATCCCAACGATCTGGCTGCAGGATACAAACCCGATTTGGCGGAAAGCTGGGAGGTGTCGGAAGATGGCAAGACCATCACCTTTACCATGCGCGACGGGGTCACGTTCCATTCCGGCAACCCGGTGACCGCCGAAGATGCTGCGTTTTCCCTCCAGCGCGCGGTGATCCTGAACAAGACGCCAGCGTTCATACTGACGCAGTTCGGTTTTACGCCCGAAAACGCAACCGAGACCATCCGGGCCGAGGGCAATACCTTGGTGATCACAACGGACAAGCGGTATGCGACGTCCTTTGTGCTCAACTGTCTGACGGCCACAATCGGGGCCGTCGTGGACAAAGAAACGGTGATGGCCAATGAGGTCGACGGGGATATGGGCAACGAGTGGCTGAAGACCAACTCTGCCGGGTCGGGCCCTTATAAGCTAGATAGCTGGAAGCCCAATGAGAGTGTCACTTTGTCGTCCAACCCGGACTACTATGGCGGTGCGCCCGCGATGGAGCGGGTCATTGTGCGCCACGTGATCGAGAGCGCGTCGCAGCGCTTGTTGCTGGAGCGCGGTGATATCGACATTGCGCGCAATCTGAACCCCGAAGACGTGGCCGGGGCGTCGCAGGTTGAGGGTGTCAAGATCGAGGACGAGCTGAAGGGGCGGTTGATGTATATCGCGCTGAACCAGAAGCACCCCGAATTGTCCAAGCCCGAGGTGCGGCAGGCGTTCAAGTACCTGATCGACTACGAAGGGATGCGTGACAGCTTTCTAAAGGGACAATACACGATCCACCAAAATTTTCTGCCGGCGACCTATCTTGGTGCGTCGGAGGAAAACCAGTTCACATATAATCTAGAAAAGGCCAAGGAATTGCTGGCTGCGGCCGGGGTCGAGAACTTGGAGGTCGAGATTGGTGTTCGCGAGGCACAAGAGCGGATCGAGATTGGTCAGAGTTTCCAGAACGCGGCGGCACAGGTCGGGATCAAGGTGAACATCACGGTGGGCACGGCCAAGCAGATCCTTGCACGCTACAGGGCGCGCGAGTTGGATGTGTATCTGGGCGCCTGGGGGCCGGATTACCCAGACCCGCAGACAAATGCTGGCACGTTTGCCTATAATCCCGACAATTCGGATGCAGCGCAGGCCACGGGTTTGCTGGCTTGGCGCAACAGCTGGGACACCGGCGGTCTGACGGAAAAGGTAGAAGCGGCGGTGATCGAGAACGATCGCGACATGCGCATCCAGATGTATAAGGAAATCCAGGCCGAGTTTCGCGAAACGTCGCCATTTGTGATCATGTTTCAACAGATCGAGCAATCGGCGCTACGTGACAATGTGATGAACTGGTCAACCGGCCAGGCTGTAACCTCTGCCGCGTATTGGCAGGTCACCAAGTAATGGCTGCAACAGATGACACCGGGAGGGGGCGCACCTCCGCGTCCCTTCCTACATGGCTGAAGACAACGGTTCTAACCATCGGATCGATTGCGATGACGATGCTAGGACTGTTATTCGTGACGTTTATCATTGGCCGCGTTATGCCAATTGACCCGGTGCTGGCCATCGTGGGCGAACGGGCGTCGCAGTCGACTTATGACGCGGTTTACTTAGAGTTGGGCCTGGACAAACCGCTCGTCGTGCAGTTTGCCTATTATATTTGGGACGTGCTGCACCTGGATTTCGGCACGTCGTTGCTGAACGCGCGGCCTGTATCGGAAGACATCGCGCGCGTTTTTCCCGCCACGCTTGAGCTTGCCACGCTTGGCATTTTCATCGGGATCGTGATTGGCGTTCCGTTGGGCGTGGTGGCTGCCGCGCGCAAGGGGTCGTGGATTGATCAACTGGCGCGCGTGTTGGCGCTTGTCGGGTACTCCATGCCGATTTTTTGGCTGGGCCTGATGGGCCTTTTGATTTTTTACGGGATATTGGGATGGGTCGGCGGCCCTGGGCGTGTGGGCATCTTCTATGTGGATGTCGTGCCCAGTGTCACCGGAATGATCCTTGTGGACGCGGCTTTGGATGGCAACTGGGATGTGTTCAAGGACGCGTTCAGCCACATCATCTTGCCCGCGTCTTTGCTGGGCTATTTCTCGCTGGCGTATATCAGTCGGATGACCCGATCCTTCATGCTCGAACAGCTGAGCGCTGAATACATCACCACGGCACGCGTCAAGGGCATGTCAGAATGGAACGTGATCTGGAAACATGCTTTCAGGAACATCCGGGTGCAACTGATCACCGTGATCGCATTGAGCTATGCCAACCTTCTTGAAGGGTCTGTTCTGACCGAGATCATATTTTCATGGCCCGGTATCGGCAGCTATATCACAACCGCCTTGTTGAGTGCCGACATGAACGCAGTGCTGGGTGGCACGGTTGTCGTCGGACTAATTTTTATCCTGCTCAATATCTTTTCGGACCTGTTGTACAGGGTCTTTGACCCGAGGGCCAAATAGATGGCAGAGCAGACCCTGCGGCAATGGCTTTTGACGGACACCCCGACCTCTCGCCGTCACGCGAAGTTGTCCGCCCTTTATCATGGTTGGCTTTCGTTTCGCGCGAATACGATGGCGATGGTCGGTCTGGGGATCCTGTTGGCGCTGGTGCTGATTGCTGCGGCTGCGCCGATGCTGGCACCGCATGACCCATTTGCGCAGGACCTTGGGAACCGGCTGGCCCCGTTGGGTACGGATGGGCATCTGCTGGGCACCGACAGTCTGGGTCGCGATATCCTGTCGCGCCTGATCTATGGTGCCCGGATCACGCTTTACATTGTGGCCTTGGTGGCGCTGATTGCGCCTGTGGTGGGGCTACTGGTTGGAACCGTGTCGGGGTATCTTGGCGGATGGGTCGATGTCGTTCTGATGCGGATCACAGATATTTTTCTGGCGTTTCCGCGCCTTGTGCTCGCGCTCGCGTTCGTTGCGGCGCTTGGGGCAGGGATTGAGAACGCCGTTATTGCCATTTCGTTGACTGCCTGGCCGCCCTATGCCCGCATTGCACGGGCCGAGACACTGACGATCCGCTCCTCCGATTACATCTCGGCTATAAAGTTGCAAGGCGCAGGGGGCCTCAGAATTATTACGAAGCACATCTGGCCCTTGTGTATTTCATCGCTAATCGTACGGGTCACGCTTGATATGGCTGGCATCATTTTGGCCGCCGCCGGACTGGGGTTTCTGGGCCTTGGTGCGCAACCACCAAGCCCGGAATGGGGGGCGATGATCTCGGAAGGTCGTCGGTTCATCTTGGACCATTGGTGGGTGGCCACGGTTCCTGGCCTGGCCATTTTCACCGTGTCACTGGCGTTCAACCTGCTGGGTGACGGCCTGCGCGATGTTCTTGATCCGAAGGCAGGTGACTGATGGGCATGCTGCTTGATATCGAGAACCTCTGGGTCAAGTTTCCTACCCGGCAGGGTCGCTTTGACGCTGTGCGTGGCGTGTCCTTTACGCTGGGCAAGGAGCGGCTTGGTATCGTGGGCGAAAGCGGGTCGGGCAAGTCGATGACAGGGCGCGCGATACTACGGCTTATTCGGCCACCCGGCATGGTCGAGGCGGACCACATCAAGCTGCATGGCGAAGACGTGCTTCAGAAATCCGAAAGGGATATGCGAGAGGTCCGCGGTGAGCGGATTTCGATGGTGATGCAGGACCCGAAATTTTCTCTGAACCCGGTGATGACGATTGGGGATCAGATCATCGAGGCGTTCCGACTGCATAACAAAGCGTCGAAATCTGCGGCGTGGGCCAAAGCAATTGAGATGTTGGAGGCGGTTTCGATCCGCGATCCCGAGCGTGTGATGCGGGCTTATCCGCATGAGATGTCAGGGGGCATGGGGCAGCGGATCATGATTGCGATGATGTTGATCCCGAACCCGGAAATCCTGATCGCGGACGAGCCTACCTCGGCGCTGGACGTGTCTGTCCAGCGGCAGGTGCTGGATATCATGGACCGGCTGGTCAAGGAGCGGGGTATGGGATTGATTTTCATCAGCCATGACCTGAATCTGGTTGCTGATTTCTGCGACCGGGTGCTGATCATGTATGCGGGTCGGATTGTCGAGGTTTGCGACGCCAACAAGCTGCATGAGGCCCGGCATCCATATACACGCGGATTGCTGAATTCGCTGCCCCGGCTTGAGGCGCCGCGTGACCGTCTGGATGTGTTAACGCGCGATCCCAGCTGGTCCGATGCGCCAAGCGTGAGCGGTCGCACGTGACTATGCTGGACATCGAGAACCTGAACGTCTGGTTTGGGCGCGACAAGGACCGCGTGGATGCTGTGAAGCAGGCCAATTTTTCTGTCGGCACGGGCGAGAGCTTTGGCCTGGTTGGTGAAAGCGGGTCGGGTAAATCCACAATCTTGCGCGCGATCACCGGGTTGGCCCCCTCTTGGTCCGGTCGGATGGCCGTGGCTGGGATTGAAATTGATAGAACACGGTCAAAGGCCTTCTACACGCAGGTGCAGATGGTATTTCAGGACCCTTACGCATCGCTTCATCCACGCCATTCGGTCGACGCGGTCCTTGGCGAGACGCTGCACCTTCACGGTTTCAAAGACATAGATGCCCGTGTTGTGGCGTTGCTTGATGACGTGGGCTTGGGGCAGAAATTCCGCTTTCGCTATCCGCATCAGCTGTCGGGTGGGCAGCGCCAGCGTGTTGCCATCGCTCGGGCGCTGGCGCCCGAGCCTGAGCTTTTGCTTTTGGACGAACCGACCTCTGCGCTAGATGTTTCTGTGCAAGCCGAAATCCTGAACCTGCTTGCCGATCTGCGGCAGGAACACGGCCTGACCTATTTGATGGTGTCCCACGATCTGAGCGTGGTGGCCCATATGTGTGACCGGCTTGCGGTGATGAAAGACGGCGAGATTGTCGAGATCATGGATGTGGCGGCGCTTCGCGCCATGGAAGCGACACATCCTTATTCGCAGCATCTGCTTCAGGCTTCGGTTTGAGGCGCAAATCAAGACAGGGGGACTAAGATGGACCACTTTAGAAAGACATTGACCGTCGGCATTGCGGCGGCTGTGCTGGCGGCCACGACACTGAGCGCGGAGACGCCTGACAATATCCTTGTGGTGGCACAGAACATTGACGACATCGTCACCATAGATCCCGCATCTGCCTATGAGTTCAGTTCGGGCGAGTATGTGGCCAACACTTATGACACATTGGTGCGCTACGACGCGACGGACACTACGGTTCTGGCACCCGCCCTGGCTACCGAATGGCAAGTTGACGCGGACAGCAAAACAGTCACCTTCACGCTGCGCGATGGGGTGACGTTCCACAGTGGCAATCCGCTGCGGGGCGAAGATGTGGTTGGATCGTGGAAGCGGGTTGTCGCGCTCGACAAGGCGCCCGCGTTCATCCTGGCACAGCTTGGATGGACCGCTGATAACATCGAAGACATGGTCACCGCAGACGGCAACACCGTAACAGTGCGCTACGAGGGAGATTTTGCGCCGTCTTTCGTCTTGAATGTGCTTGCTGCGCGCCCGGCGTCCATCGTGGACATGGAAACCGTCATGGCCAATGAGGTCGACGGCGACATGGGACACGCTTGGATGAATAAGAACTCTGCTGGGACGGGGC
Organism: Pseudomonadota bacterium; assembly: GCA_038525015.1. GTDB lineage: Bacteria > Pseudomonadota > Alphaproteobacteria > Rhodobacterales > Rhodobacteraceae > Tateyamaria. The sequence goes on from JBCBID010000004.1 coordinate 61,591, forward strand.
CTTTCAGCCTGAGCGTTTACCGGCCTGCGGATATCCTGTCACTCGATGCGAATGCCGACTACTTTCGGGGTGGCCCGGCCATGGAGCGTGTCGTCATTCAGCATAACCCTGAGGGCGCAACGCAACGCTTGCAGCTTGAAGCCGGCGATATAGACATGGCCAAAAACCTTGATCCAGGACAGATCGCCGGACTTGAGGGAGCGGAGGGCGTGCGCGTCGAGACTTATCCGCAAGCAGCGGTTCACTGGGTGTCGTTCAACCAGAAGACCGACAGCCTGACTGATCCAGCGGTTTGGGAAGCAGCGCGCTATCTGGTGGATTACCGCGGGATGGCCGAGGGCATGCTCAAGGGGCAGATGAAGGTACATCAGGCGTTCTGGCCCGACGGGTTTCCCGGAGCACTGACCGACACGCCGTTCAGCTATGACCCCGAAAAGGCTCGGGCGATCCTCGCAGAGGCGGGCGTCGAGACGCCGATCAGTGTGACGATGGACGTGATCTCGGCGCCGACTTTTGTTGAAATGGCGCAGGCCATTCAGGCATCGTTTGCGGAAGGTGGCATCAATCTGGAAATCGTTGCGGGCACTGGCGCGCAGGTGATCACCAAATACCGTGCAAGAACGCACGAAGCGATGTTGCTTTACTGGGGCCCGGATTTCATGGATCCGCATTCGAACGCCAAGGCGTTTGCCTTCAACGCGGACAACTCGGATGACAAGTATGCCTCGACCACGACTTGGCGAAATGCCTGGATGCCTCCGGCCGAACTGAACGAGAAAACAATGGCGGCGCTGGCCGAGCAGGATGCGGACAAACGCCTGGACATGTATATGGAGCTTCAGCAAGCAACCCAGGCCGAAGCGCCCTTTGTCATCATGTTCCAGGCCATCAAGCAGGTGGCCATGCGCGACAATGTCAGAGGCTTTGTGAATGGGGCCACCTCTGACTACGTCTTTTACCGGCTGGTCGAAAAGGAATGAGCGATAGGTCGTCCGATGACGCATTCTATGCCGAGTTGCACAAGGCGGTTGGCGGACGACTGTTTACGGTTACGGTGCTGGATCGCCAGGCCGGCTTGGCCCGGCGTATCTATAGTTCGGAACCCCAAGCCTATCCGGTCTCGGGCACCAAGCCTATGCTCCAAGGTGCTTGGACTGACATGGTGATTGAACGCGGCGAGACATTTGTGGCCAACACAGTGGCTGAATTTGCCCTGTACTTCCCAGACCACGCGTTGATCGAGAGCTTGGGCTGCAAATCCGCGTTGAATGTGCCTGTAGAGGACGGTGAGGTCATCGGTACGGTCAACGTACTGGATCGGGAACACTACTTTTGTTCCGACCAGGTGGAGCGTTGTGTGGCCGCGATCCGACGCCGCAAGTTTGCGTTGGTCGAGGTGTTGCGGCGTTCAAGATGAAGGCACGTCCGGCGTTCAGGTGCAAAAGCAAGCGGACTGGGCTGTCATCTTTTTGAGCGGTCTAGCATGCCAAAAAGGTCGCGCGGATCGTCAGGATCGGCAAGCAGGTCAAGCGGGTGGAAGAACGGCGTGCGCGCGACACGATCACGCACGTAGCGCAGGGCTGAGAAATCCTCGATTGCGAAGCCGACACTGTCGAAGATGGTGATTTGCTTTTCCGAAGTGCGCCCTGGAACCTGGCCCGCGAGGACCTTCCAGATTTCGGTGACAGGGTGGTTGTCGTCGAGTTGCTGGATGTCGCCCTCGATCCGTGTTTGCGGTGGGTATTCAACAAAGATGTCACCGCGTTGGAGAATGCCGGGAGCGATTTCAGTCTTTCCCGGGCAGTCGCCGCCGATGGCGTTGATATGCACGCCTGCGCCGACCATGTTGTCGGTCAGGATGGTGGCGTAGGCCTTGTCTGCCGTGCAGGTGGTGAGGATTTGGGCGCCTTCGATGGCGTCCTCTGCCGTTTTGCATTGGGTCACGGTGAGGCCGGTGCCCGCGAGGTTTGCGGCGCATTTGGCCGTGGCGGCTGGGTCGGTGTCATACAGACGCACGTGGGTGATGCCCGCGATGGCCTGCATGGCGAGGGACTGGAATTCGGACTGCGCACCGTTACCGATCATGGCCATGGTTGTGGCCCCTTTGGGGGCCAGCGCGCGGGCGACCATAGCGGATGTTGCGGCGGTGCGCAGGGCCGTGAGCATGGTCATTTCGGTGAGCAGGACGGGGTAGCCGGTGTCGACATCTGCTAACAGCCCGAAAGCCGTGACGGTTTGCAGGCCGTCCGCCGTGTTCTTGGGGTGGCCGTTGACGTACTTGAAGCCGTAGGTTTCGCCGTCTGAGGTGGGCATGAGTTCAATCACGCCTTCAGCGGAGTGGGAGGCGACGCGGGGAGTTTTGTCGAACAGCTCCCAGCGTTTGAAGTCATTTTCGATATATTCGGCCAGCCCGCGCAGCATGTCCCGGACGCCGATATGGTGGATCAGCTGCATCATGTGATCGACGGAGACGAAGGGGACGAGGGCCTTTTCGGAAGGTGCTTGCATGGCTCGTTTCCTTAGTAAGCGCGGGTGGGGCGGTCGAAGACGCGGCGGCCAAAGGCCGAAGCCACGAGATCGACCATGAGTTGGGTCGTACGGCCGCGTTCGTCTAGGAAGGGGTTGAGTTCGACGATGTCGAGCGAGGAGAGAAGGCCGCTGTCGCAGATCATCTCCATCACCAGATGGGCCTCGCGGATAGTGGCGCCGCCGGGGACGGTGGTGCCGACGGCGGGGGCGACCGACGGATCAAGGAAATCGACATCAAGCGAGACGTGGAGGAGGCCGCCCGCCTCTGTCACGCGGTCGAGGAAGGCGGCAAGCGGTTTGGCGATACCGTGTTCGTCGATGTGGCGCATGTCGATATAGGTGACGTTTGTTTCTTCGATGGCGGCGCGTTCTTCGGCATCGACGGAACGGAGGCCGAGCATGGCGATTTGGTCGTGCGGGACGGGGTTGGGGATGTCGGGGAAACCTTCGAACCCGTCGCGGCCCGTGACATAGCCTACGGGTGTTCCGTGGAGGTTGCCCGACGCGGTGGTGGCGGGCGTGTGGTAGTCGGTATGAGCGTCGAGCCAGAGGACGAAGAGCGGGTGGTTTTCCCGGGCTGCGCGGTTGGCGATGCCGCGGACGGTGCCGAGGGCAAGGGCGTGGTCGCCGCCCATGAAGATGGGTAGGGATTGCGTGGCTTCGGCTTTGTCGGACAGTGCCTGGGTCCAGGCGATGGTTTCGTTCAGCGCGTGCAGGCGGTTGTGGTGTGTTTCGGTGAAGGGGGCCGGGGTCACGTTGCCGGTGTCGGTGACGTGGTGGCCGAGGTCGGAAAGCGCGCTGGCAAGGCCCGCGGTGCGCAGGGCGTCGGGGCCCATGAGGCAGCCTTGGCGGCGCTTGCCGCTGTCCATGGGGACGCCGATCAGATCGATGGTTTGCGGTGTCATGGGGGGTCCTTTGTGCTGCTTGACGTGGATATCTGCCCGAAATGTGGCATGGACAAGCACTCAAATCGTGCGTATCGGAAGGCCATTGGTCAAAATGAGTGTCAGAATGGACGAAATAGATAGTCGGCTGGTTGCGGCGCTGCGCCATGATTCGCGAGCGTCCTTGTCCGATCTGTCGATCCGGCTGGGGTTATCGCGCACCACGGTGCGGAGCCGGATCGAGAAGTTACAGGCGCGGGGCGATATTGTGGGCTTCACGGTGGTGTTGAAGGCCGATGTCGCGCGCGACCCGGTGCGCGGGCTGATGATGATCGGGATCGAGGGGCGGGGGACCGAGCGGATCATTCGGCAGTTGAACGGCATGATCGAGGTGCGCGAGATCCATTCGACCAACGGGCGCTGGGACGTGATCGTGGAGATCGGGACAGAGACGCTGGAACAGTTTGATGACGTTCTGTTCCGTATCCGGCGGCTGGACGGGGTGGTGGCGAGCGAGACGTCGCTGCTGCTGTCTACGCGGAAGTCGGCCTGAGGGCGGCGAGCCAGAGGGCGGCGAGGGCGAGGGAGATCACCATGTTCCAGCCGGCCATGGAGAGGCTCGCGAATTGCCATGCAATCTCGTCACAGCGGATGAGCGGCGCGGCCATGATCTGGTCGAAAAGTGCGCCCGGATCAATATTATCAATGGCGGCGGCAGAGCAACTGCTCGGCCCTTCCCACCAGCCTTGCTCGACGCCCACGTGATAGGCCCCGATACCCGCTGTGGTCAAGGCGGCAAGAGCGCCACACGCGATGAGGATGGGCAGCGGGACGAACAAGGCGAGGGCGCCAATAGCAATGGCTACAACATGAGGATAGCGCTGCCAGATGCACATCTTGCAGGGTGCCAGCCCACCCAGATGTTGAAAGGCGAAGGCGCCAATAAGCAAAGCAGCGGAGCCACCTGTGGCGAGAAAGACCAGATGCTGGCGTGTCATTGAAACCTCTTTACGCGTGCTGAGGTGGACTGCATTCCCAAGCCTTAGATGGTGCAGTTGCTTGCCAGTTCATAGACCGATCCAAGATTTGATCAGGCTGGCGAGGGTTGCCCCAGCCAAGACAAGCGTTCCGATCCAAGCGGTGCCCAGCACCGTGCCAAGGATGACAAGTACACCATCGCGTTGCAAAAGGCCCATAGCAACCACCACGATGGCAAAACCCGGCACTGTGTTGGTGCCAGGCAGGGGCACAAGGATCGAAGCGCTAAACAGGACCAGACCAAAACCCACCAAACGGTCTGTGGGCGATCGGGTCAGTGCCGTGAGGCGTGGGCGACTGATGGCTTCGATGCGCTTGAGCCAGCGAGAAGACCGATTGGAAAGGCTGCTTAACCCCTTGGTCGAGACGCATCGTGCCCCAAGTCTTTGCGGCAGCCAGGGCGTGCGACGACCTAACAGGATCTGGGCGGACACGAAGATCAGCGGCAACGCTACAATCTGCGGGATACCATAGAGAAACGGAATGCAGCATGGCAGCGCCAGGATCAGTAAAAAAAGTCCAAAGGCCCGTTCGTGCAGCTGTTCGAGGATCCATGCCAAAGAGACGGCATCGCCATCGCTATCGATGGCCAAGCTAGCGAGCCGATCGGAGATCGCCATGTCCTGCGAATGAAGGCTCATAGTGTTGAAATCTCCCGCGATGCTCGGACCGGGTATCAAATCATCGTGGACGGTACCAGCGTCCTGCAAAAAATGTCACGAAGAGTGGTTTGGCGCCGCTTGCCCCCGACTTTTGCACCGTGTAGATGAGGTCCGAGGCCCAAGTGGCGGAATGGTAGACGCAGGGGATTCAAAATCCCCCGCCTTTGCGGGCGTGCCGGTTCGAGTCCGGCCTTGGGTACCAAGCCTCAGCAACATCGAAACGGCTACTGCAAGCGCGTTTGAAACGTGAGATTTGTCGCTGTGGTTGTTTTGGTGAACATCAGGCGAACCCGATTTTGTAAATTGATTCGTGATGTTGGATACGCTTGTGCATCCGGGCGCATCATTATGTCCGTTCCATCGCGATTGATGCCGATATGTGAACGAAGCGCCGCAAAAAAGATGGCGAAGTTATGGCACACGCCGAAATGGTGAATTGTTTCAATTTAAGAAACCTTACGTTGAGTAGAATTGAGGCGTGCGCCTAGCGATTTTATTCAATCGCAGCGGTTTAGGCGGCTTTCTACTCATCCGTATGTTTATTGTGCCTCTGAGACTTTCAATCGGGGGTAGCGCTATTGTTTACAGAAGTGTCTTGGATCATGGCAAAGATGCTCGAATACTGACGTTTTTCTGACATTTTTTCCTTTGTTTGCATCAATCTGGTTCGTAAGACGAGGCATGCCCAGTGTTGGGGGCGATGTCTGTTAGGTCGAGGACGACCGCACGTGACGCACTAACGGGGTGTGGGAAATGTGTATTCGCTGCGTTGCGGTACCACAGCTGATGCGCGAGCGCTTCTTGGATCTGGCCTGCCATTGGTGAGCCGCCAGAGATCGCTTTTCTCCACATCACCCGAGCGCGTGTGGATCATCCATGATGTGTCTGCATCGCTGTGTTCGGGGCGGGAGTATGTGAATGATGGAGACCACCATGTGCATTGTAGCGCACGAACAGGAACCGATCACGTCTGGGAGGCACCCTGTGTCGCTCTTACGGTGCACGACTTTCTCTATTGTTCCAAATGTTTATGTTCCGGCCGTGCTGGCTGCGGTACGCAAAGACAGCTAGGAGATCAAAATCATGACAAAATTCATTGATTTTAATACGCTTGCATTGGGCACAGTGGTCGACAACGAATTCTCGAGCCAAGGCGTCACAATCTCGGCTTTCGGTGGCGCGAACAAAGCAATGATCTTTGGCACTGCACATCCCACCGGTGGGGACGATGATCTTGAGACGTCTAACCTGGGTGGGGCACTCATTATCTCCGAGGACGGTGACGGAGGCGACCCCGATGACAATGCGGGTGGCGGCACGTTAAATTTTGATTTTGACGCGCCGTCGTTCATCAATCGATTGACCTTTCTTGATATTGAAGAAGCGGCCATTGTTCGCTTCTTTGATCAGAACGGCCAGCAGATCAAAGCTGTCCACGTGAATGAGACAGACAACAACGGGCAAGCGATTGTTGATTTCGACGTCGATGGTGTGTCGCGTATGGAGGTCGAACTGGCAGGCTCGGGCGCGATTGACAATTTGGTTTTCGACGACAGTGGCCTTGATGGGGTGGTCGAGGGCGACAATGACGCCAATCTGATCGACGCGGCCTATGACGAAGATCCCGAAGGCGATTGCATCGACGCGGGTGATGCCATTTTGCCCGGTGAGGGCGCAGATGATGATATCGTTGATGCGTTTGGCGGGGACGACACCGTGGAAGCCGGCGCTGCAAATGACGATGTATACGCCGGTTCGGGCGATGACAGTGTTTTGGGTGGTGACGGTAATGACCTGATCTTTGGCGACAGCAACTTTGCCGGGCCGGGGTCTGGGGCGTCGACCCGAGAGGTATTCGAGTGGGAAAAGTCACCTTTCGGCGATGGCAACGATCTAGGTGCCTTCACGCAGAATACCGGCAATGTCGATGTCACATTTGCAATACTCGACCAAGCAGGTGAATCGCGTACGATTCAATCCGACGATGATCAGAATGTGGCGAACATCGACGGCGATGGTAATCTGATCGACGATAACTCTTCACTAGATAACATTTTGAACGGGCAAGGAAATTCAGCGGAGTACCAGCTTGAATTTTCGGACTCGGTTGAGGACGTTTCATTTCGGATCAACGACATTGATGGCGATGGTGTCGTGCGCGTGCGTGCGTTTAACGCTGCGGGCCAGCCGATTGTCGTGCTTTTGGAGGGCGGCGAGAACCTGACGCTGCTTGATACTGACGGTGTCACGGGCAACGATACGGCGGACAGCAATAGTGGCTATCTGCCTGATACTTCTGATGAATATTCAGTTCTTGTCAGCATTCCCGGACCGGTCTCGCAGATTGTGATTGAGCACTCGCAGGATGGAGGCAACAACTCGGGTATCAACATTACCGATGTCTATTTCGACGCGCCGATCATCGACGATGGAGATGACGGGAATGACACCCTTTTGGGCGGGGAAGGTGACGACACGCTTTATGGCGAGGGCGGCAACGACCTGCTGAGGGGCGGCGATGACAACGACTTGCTGTTTGGTGGCGACGGCAACGACCGCCTTGAGGGTGGTAAGGGCGATGACCTGCTAGACGGGGGCGCAGGCGGCGACACTCTGATTGGTGGATCAGGTGATGACACCGCACTTGGTGGCGCCGGAAATGATGAAATTTGGGTAGGGTCGGGGGACGATTCTGTCGATGGTGGCGACGACAACGATTGGATTCATGGTCAGGCGGGTGACGACACTCTAAACGGCGACGCTGGCAACGACATGGTCTTTGGCGAGGACGGCGATGATGTCCTTTCTGGTGGCGCTGGTAATGACCTGCTTGATGGTGGAGCAGATTCCGACACGATCTTTGGCGGAGCAGGCGACACGGTCGAGGGGGGAGCAGGTGGCTTTAACAGCGATCCGGTGTTGAATACCGACCTGGACGTGCTCGACCTGACGGGTCAAGGTCCATTCTTTCTGGATAATGTGACGCCTGACAGCAACGGAAACGGTATAAACGGGACCGTTGTATTTGTGGATGCCGACGGCAATCCCAACGGCCTGATCCTGACCTTTACGGAAATCGAAGATGTTATCGGCGACGAGATCAACCTTGCTCCTGATGCGGTGGATGACACCGCTGAACTGGACGAGGATGGTAGCATTGTTATCGACGTTCTGGCCAATGACAGCGATCCAGACAGCGATCCGCTACGCGTAACAGAGGCAAGTTCGCCCGATGGCGAGGTCACGATTAACCCGGACGGGACGCTGACTTTTGACCCGAATGAGAATTTCAACGGACCAACGACGATCACGTACACAATCACGGATGATCAGGGCGGTTTTGATACGGCGACCGTGAATGTAACGGTAAGTGCGGTGAACGACGGCCCTGTGGCCAACGATGACACTGCCACGGTGGACGAAGACGGATCGGTCGACATTCCAGTTCTGGTAAACGACACCGATGTGGATGGTGACCCGCTGCGGGTGAGCGAGGCGACATCACCCGACGGCAGCGTCACGATCAACCCTAATGGTACGCTGACCTTCGAGCCCAATGAGAATTTCAATGGGCCGACAACCATCACGTATACCGTGACCGACGATAACGGTGGCGAGGATACGGCGACCGTCGATGTGACGGTGAACCCGATCAACGATGCGCCGGACGCATTGAATGACGCGGTGACCACGCCAGAAGACACGCCCATCACTATTGATGCGCTGTTGAACGACACTGACCCGGATGGCGATGACCTGACCCTCACCGGCGCGTCGGTATCCGCTGACGTGGGCACAGTCGAGGTGATCGACAACCAGCTGGTCTTTACACCGGCAGAAAACTTCAATGGGGATGCAACCATTTCCTATGCCATTTCGGATGGGAATGGTGGAACGGACACGGCCGAGGTTGTGGTCACGGTCACGCCCGTCAACGATGACCCTGTGGCTGTTGATGATACCGAGACCACCGATGAAGACGTGCCGGTGATTGTTGATCTTCTGGGCAACGATACTGATGTGGATGGTGATGATCTGACACTGGGCACGGTGTCCGTACCGCCTGAGCAAGGCACTGTCGTCGATAACGGCGACGGGACGGTGACATTTTCACCTGCGCCGAACTTCAATGGTCCGGCCACCATCAGCTATGAGGTGCTGGACGGCAACGGTGGGTCCGACACGGGCGAAGCGGTGGTGTCTGTGGGTGCGATCAATGACGGCCCTGTGGCGGTCGATGATGCCGATACAACCGAAGAAGACACACCCGTTACCGTGGATGTTACCAGTAATGATACCGACGACGATGGGGATGACCTAACAGTAATCTCTGCCGTAGTGCCGCCCGAGCAGGGCGAGGCGGTGATCAATCCCGATAACACCATCACGTTTAACCCTGCTGAGAATTTCAACGGCACGGCGACGATCACCTACACGGTGGCAGATGGCAATGGAGGCACGGCTACTGCTGACTTGGTGATCGAAGTAACGCCCGTCAACGACGCGCCGGATGCGGTTGATGATGCGGACACCACGCCATTTAACACACCAGTGATCATCTCGGTCCTCGACAACGACTCGGATGTAGATGGAGACCCACTGAGCGTGATCGAGGCCACTTCGCCTAATGGTGACGTCGCGATCAATGCTGATGGCACGCTGACCTTTACGCCCACGGATGGGTTCGAGGGTGAGGCGATCATCGACTACACCATCACCGACGACAACGATGGCTTCGACAGCGCCCAGGTCACTGTAACCGTCGAAGAAAATCCGTTGGATGGTATTGTCGAGGGCACCGAAGACGGCGACCTAATAGATGAAGACTACGATGACGATCCCGAAGGCGATAGGGTCGACAACGGCGACAATGTCTTCTCCGACGATCCGGCAGATGCGGATGACGACATCATCGAAGCGGGCAGCGGCGACGACACCGTTATCGCTGGCCAGGGGAACGATGTGGTTGACGGAGGCGACGGGGATGACCTGATCGACACCGGCAATGACGATTTGGCACCTGATCTTGGCTTTCCCAACGACGACGGCACACCTGCGCCCGGCTTCCCGTTTGGTTTTGCGGCAGATGAAGATCCAACTGACGATCTCGACTTTGTAGACGGCGGGGCGGGCAACGATACGATCAGCACCGGCGACGACGCCGATACTATCGTTGGGGGCACTGGTGATGACGTCATTGATGGCGGCATCGACGATGATCAGATCAGCGGCGATGAGGGCGCGGACCGTATTGTTGGCGGCGAAGGCAATGACTTGATCGAAGGTGGGATCGGTGACGACACCATTTTTGCTGGCAACGATCCTGATCTGGGACTGGACGAACTGAATATCGAGGACGACGGGTCCAACCCGATTTTCCCGGCAGATCCGCGTCCTGACAATGGCCAGGATACGGTCTTTGGCGGCGATGGAAACGATTTGATTTTCGGTGCCGACGATGACGACGTTCTGTTTGGTGACGATGGTAACGATACGATCGATGGTGAAATTGACGACGATCTGATAGATGGCGGAGCCGGAGATGACAGCCTGCTGGGTGGCCAAGGAAACGATACGCTCACAGGTGGCACTGGCGATGACACACTTGATGGCGGCGTCGGCTTGGACAGTCTTGCTGGCGGCGATGATCGCGATCTCTTTGTCAATGTAAACGCCGGTGATGTTGTTGACGGAAACGAGGGTGGCGACGATTTTGATACGCTTGACCTGACTGGTTCCACACCGATTGGTGGATCGCTTTCAGTGGCGTTCGACGACGATAATCCTGAAAACGGGGTCGTGACCTATCTTGATGAGGAGGGAGAGTTCGCGGGCACGCTAACCTTCAGCAACATCGAAAATGTCATTCCTTGTTTCACACCGGGCACGATGATTGCGACACCCACGGGTGAACGCCGCGTTGAGGATTTGCAGCCGGGCGACCGGGTTGTCACGCGGGACAACGGAATCCAGGAAATCCGTTGGGTTGGCCAACGCGAGATGCCAGGAGAGGACCTCGCGCGTGCGGCGCATCTGCGACCGGTTTTGATCCAGCAAGGCGCTCTGGGCAGAGGATTGCCAGAGCGTGACATGCTGGTGTCGCCGCATCACCGTGTGCTGATGGCAAGCGACAAGACAGCCCTTTATTTTGACGAGAGCGAAGTGCTGGTGGCAGCCAAACACTTGACGCGTATGGACAACATCGACGTGGTGGACGTGTCGCACACAACCTATATCCACCTGATGTTTGATCAGCACGAAGTGATCTTGTCAGACGGTGCCTGGACGGAAAGCTTCCAACCGGGCGACATGACCCTTGGTTCTATGGGTGACGCGCAGCGCGCTGAAATCCTTGAACTGTTCCCCGAGCTAGAGCACACTGACGGGGTCAAAGGGTACGTATCGGCACGGCGCAGCTTGAAAAAGCACGAAGCACGACTTCTTTTCCAGTAGGCGCGCCATGGACGGCCAGTACTTTTAGCCTGCGCCTGATTCGCAACGAGAAGGCAAAGTGGGCATCGTGTTTGCCCACTTTCAAAGGACAATCCATGCAGGAACGCGCGGATTGTTTCCATGTCGGCAGCGCATGGGCTCATTTCATGGCAAAAACGCGCGACTGGGTGGCGATGGTGATCTTGTCGAGGCTTTTCCCCCTGATCTCTGAGAAAAATTGAATTAACTCAGAGCTTGGGTGTTATGGCTGTGGGGGCAGTGTGCGCTCTGCTTTCGTCCTGCGTGCATATGGGGCAGCTGCCATGGCCAATATTAACGGTACATCGAACAACGACACCCTTCAGGGGACCAATGATGACGACACTATTCGGGCCTTCAACGGTCAGGATCTCGTGTCGGGAGAGGGTGGCGACGACAGCATTCTAGGTGGCGGTGGCAATGACACGCTGTTTGGCGATGTCGGTGAAGGCACGGCGCCTGGCAACGACGCCACACCACTTGTCATAGACATCAACAATTTGGTGACACGCGACGGTGCGGACAACAATGCGCAACCAGGCGCTTTCGCTGTCTATCGAAATGCGGCGCAGTTGGAAGACGGTACACAGGTGTCGGCGCGCATCGTGCTGATTTCGAAATCCGACCCCAATCTTCGGGTGGACCTGTCTGGCGGCAACGGATCTGAAATTCTTATGAATGGCAACGGAACAGGTGATACCGCCAGCTTCCGGATGGAGTTCTTTATTCCTGATAGCCCGAATGCAACAACCGGTACGCCGGTGGCTTTGAATTCGACTGCAACGGTAAACGACTTGGACCGCAATAGTCCTGGCGATCAGGAATCTGTTACGATTGACGCGAGCAGTTTCTCATCATTCGCAACAAGCGACGACACGTCGCTAAGTGTCAGCACAACTGGGAGCACCGTCACTGCTGCCGGGACCGAGCAAAACAATCCGAGCGACCAGGATGGTTGGTTTTCGGCGTCTTTCGAGAACCGGGAATTTATCGAATTTACGCTTGAGGCGCGCAATACGAACTCCGGTTTCTCGTTTTCCGGCGATTTGATTGATGATGCCGTCGTGACCCCGATTGAGGCGGGTGACGATACGATTGACGGTGGAACCGGTCAGGACGTGATCTTTGGCCAGGGAGGTGACGACAGCCTGCTCGGAGGGGGAGGCGATGATACCGTCGACGGCGGTGAAGGCGATGATGTGCTGGGCGGCGGCCAAGGACAGGACCTTCTGACTGGAGGAGACGGGAACGACACGCTAACCGGCGGAACTGGTGACGATACGCTGGCGGGTGGACCCGGTGAAGACCTTATCACGTTGGGCCCGGACAATGACTTTGCTCGCGGCGGCACTGGCTCAGACCGCTTCACCTTTGACGGGTTGGGCAATCATGTGATCGTAGGCGGCGAAGATGCCGATGGTGAGGATGTCGATATCCTCGATCTTACGGGCGTGCGCGCGAATGTCATTCCCGATGGTTCCGACCAGGAGTCCGGTGTCGTCGAATTGCTGGATGACAATGGCAATGTCGCGCGCCGGGTGACCTATTCCGAAATTGAGCAGATAATTATCTGTTTCACACCCGGAACCCGTATTGCTACGCCAAAGGGTGAGATTGCGGTTGAAACCTTGCGTCCGGGTGATCGTGTATTCACGCGTGATAACGGTGCTCAGCCCCTGCGTTGGGTGGGTCGGCGTGACCTCACGCCGGACGAAACGTGGTCCAATCAGGCATTTCAGCCGGTGCTGATCCAACAAGGCGCATTGGGCAAGGGCCTGCCGGAGCGGGACATGTTGGTATCGCCTCAGCATCGGATGTTGGTCAGTTCCGAACTGGCCGAAATCATGTTTGATGAGCGCGAGGTGCTTGTGGCAGCAAAGTATCTGACGGGCCTGAATGGGGTGGATCAGGTGCAGACGGCTGCGGTTAGCTACTTGCACCTTATGTTCGATCAACACGAGGTTGTGCTGGCCGACGGAGCATGGTCGGAGAGTTTTCAGCCTGGTGATCACTCATTGCGAGGTATCGGCGCAGATCAACGCGCCGAGGTCCTGAAGTTGTTTCCGGAGTTGGAGACGTTGGCCGGACTAGACAGCTACGGGTCGGCGCGGGTTTCGCTAAAGCGACACGAGGCGCAGATTCTGGTAGCAAGACTTAGATAACACCTCGGGCAGCACGCCAAGCGGCCCAATCCTCGGGTGTGTCGAGGTCGTTGCGGGCGCGGTTCCCCGGAAGGGGCACCAAATGCACTTTTTCAGATACGCTTTCCACCACGCTACGCCCGCCATCATCTCCTGCAAGTTTCTGCAACGCTGGAAACAAAACACGATCAAATAGGATCGGATGTCCACCACGCCCATCGTCGGTAGCACCGCGCCAAATTAGCGCGCTCGGGTGGCTTAGGCGCGCAGCAAGAACTGCGCGTACATCTTCTTCGGTCAGATCAGGCAGGTCGCCCAGCAGCAGCATCGCGTAGCGTTCCGAGCCAAGCGTGCGGAAAATTGTGCGCAAGCTCGCGCCCATCCCTTCGTTGGCGTCGGGGACAATGACAGGTCGCGCGCTGGTCGCACCGACGATCGAGTGCCGCGTGTTAGAGGCCCGGGGCAGAGCGACCCTGACATCAGTACTGACGCGTTGTGCTATTGATATCTGACGGCCAAGCAAGGGTTGGCCGTCGACCTCTTCCAGCAGCTTATCACGGCCCCGCATGCGCGAAGAGGTCCCAGCCGCGAGGATCAGGATGGGGATCATGCCAAAGACCGTAGAGATGCCACGCGCATACCGCAAGATGAATAGGCAGGCGAAACAACACCATAGGGCGCTGGTCGCGGCGCTGTGTTTGCAAGATGCCAGGAGGACCTTTGTGAAAAGAGCGCTCAGGGCCCAATTCCGACGGCCCGCAGGCAGTCAGGTCGGGTGGATGAACAGCTAGCCACGCATGCGTGTGTTGTCAGGGTCGAAGAGTGGGGTGTTGATCAAAGTAGCTCTTCGCATTTGGCCGAGGATTTCAATTTGGACTTCGGTGATTTCCGCGATGCGGTCCGTTGGAAGAAAGCCAAAGGCAACAGAAGTGCCCGCATAGTGTGAATAGCCACCTGAGGTACAGAAACCCACCACAGCACCGTTTGACCAGATGGGTTCATATCCTTGTACATCTGCGTCATCAGTATCGACTGCAAACGCCAAGAGCTTGCGCCCGGGACCGGTAGCGCGTTCCGCTTCGGCAGCGGCGCGACCAATGAAGTCGCTCTCTTTTTTCCACGCGATGAATCGGTCCATACCCGTTTCGGCAGGGGTATAGTCGGGTGAAAACTCACTCATCCACGATCCAAAAAACTTGTCGAGCCGCAGGGACATCATGGCGCGCATACCAAAGGGCGTGATGCCCATTGGCTGTCCCGCCTCCCAAAGCGTCCACCAAAGCTGCCTCTGCGCCATCGGGTCGCAATAAATCTCAAACCCCAGGTCACCCGTGTAGCTGACGCGTTGGACGATACAGTCCGTCATACCAACGGTCATCTGCCGGACATCGAGGAAAGCCATCTGACCCAAATCAGCACGCGTGCAGCTTTGCAGAACATCACGTGCATGGGGACCAGCGAGTTGAAACCCGGTCCGTTTGTCGCTTATGTTTTCTAGAGTTACGCCGTCTTCTTCATGTTGCAAAAAGTGGCGCATATGGACCGATTGAGCCCCGTAGCTGGCGGTGAGTTGTATTTCTGTATCGGTGAGGCAAGACACAGTGAAGTCGCCGATCAGCCGCCCTTTGGGACTCAGCATAGGAGTGAGCGAGACGCGGCCGGCTTTCGGCACCCGACCAGCCATTATACGGTCGAGCCAAACGCGGGCGTTTGGGCCTGTCACACGGTATTTGCCGAAGTTGTGCACCTCATTTATGCCGACGCCGCTGCGCACTGCGTTTACCTCTCGCGCCGTGGCCGCGAAGGCGTCTGATCGGCGGAAACTTGGCGTTTCGTAGGTGGGTTCATCGCCGGTTGCGAAATAGTTGGCGACCTCCAGCCCGAACTGTTGGCCCCAGACGGCCCCCATTTGGCTAAAGATATCGTACATGGGTGTCGTACGGTTGGGCCGAGCGGCAGGCAATTCTTCATTCGGATAGGCGACGCTGAACCTTTTTTGGTAGTTCTCGATAACCTTTGGGCGCGTGTAGCCGGGGCTGATCCAGTCGCCGAAGCGGGCGACATCCATAGCGGTCACGTCTCGCTCGCACTCTCCCTCAATCATCCATTGCGCCAGCATGAGGCCCACGCCACCACCCTGCGAGAAGCCTGCCATTACGCCGCACGCGGACCAGTAGTTTCGCAAGCCTGGTACCGGGCCGACAAGCGGGTTGCCATCGGGTGCGAAGGTAAACGGGCCGTGAATGACCGACTTGATGCCGGCGGTCTCAAGCACGGGAAAGCGCTTGTAGGCGAAGGCAATGCTGTCTTCGATCTTGTCGAAATCATCGGGCAGGAGTTCGTGGCCGAAACTCCATGGTGTACCATCCACCGCCCATGGCCGGCAGGGTTGTTCGTAAAACCCGATGCAAAGACCGCGGCCCTCTTGCCGTAAGTAGCTTTCGCCAGCGGGGTCCATGACATGCGGGTGTTCCTGTCCGCGGTCGTAAATCTCGGCGATGTCATCCGTGACGATATACTGGTGCTCCATCGGGTGCAGCGGCAGGTAAACGCCTGCTAATTCGCCCACCTCGCGTGCCCAAAGACCGCCTGCGTTGACAATATGTTCGGCGTGAATGGTGCCCTTGTCGGTGACTACGTCCCATGTGCCGTCGGAGCGCTGATTTGTGGCTTGCACCATGGTGTGCGTGTGGATTGCAGCACCGCCCATGCGCGCCGCCTTGGCATAAGCGTGGGTGGTGCCTGAAGGGTCTAGGTGGCCGTCAAGCGGGTCGTAGAGCGCACCGATGATGCCATCCGTGTTGGTGATCGGCGCGATCTGTCGGATTTCATCCGGGCCTACAATCTCGGTTTCCAGCCCCATAAAGCGGTGCTTGGCCCGTTCTGCCAACAACATGTCGAAGCGGTCCTGATTGTCGGCGAGCGTAACACCGCCCACGTGGTGTAGACCGCAGGACATGCCGGTGATCTCTTCGAGTTCTTTGTAAAGCTTGATTGTATACCCCTGCAGGGCAGCCATGTTGGTGTCACCGTTGAGCGTGTGAAAGCCACCCGCGGCGTGCCAAGTGCTGCCCGAGGTCAGTTCAGAGCGTTCAAGCAGCATTACATCGGACCAGCCAAGTTTCGTTAGGTGGTAGAGGACAGAAGCGCCAACAACGCCCCCGCCAATGACCGCGACTCGCGTAGTGGTTTGCATCGGGTTTCCTTGTCTTTGCGCCGATAGAACCCAAGGTGGGATTTACAATACAGCCCGAACGCGACCACTGATGTCGTTTCGCGATTATGTTTGCATATCCTGGCCGCCGTTAGGGACGGATTGAAAGCCTGGATAAAGCGTGACTCAAGCCCAGAGCGTCAAAGATCAAGGATGCGCTGGGTCGTTTGGTGAAGCTTTGCCGAACTTCGAAGCGGTCGTTGGCACAAATACGGTGTAACACTTCAAGCGAGCACCAGTTTTCATTTGCCAGGAAGTTGGTCAAATCAGTGGCGGTCTGGCAAAAATATCTCCGATTGCAAAGTGGCTATTCACGATGGAGCGCTCTGTAATCAGTTCACATCAGGACAAATTTGCACCGCCTGAAAGCGAGACAGGCACCAGTATGTGACGAATTTATCGAACCGCACAGTCGCGTTGGCGAGACGTTATTGGTAGCGCTGAGTGATCGCAAAAAAACCTCAAAACTCCAAGTTATGCGCGCCGTACACTCAGGCACGAGCGCCTATCGGCAAGAGCGCTGGATCTGGGCAGCGGCCGCAGCACGGGCGCAAGCCACCAACGAACATCAATCTCTCGCCTCTTCACATCCCCGTTAAACCCAGCTGACACGTTTACTCTATTTAGCGTCACATGGTAGAGGACTTGAATGTTGGGACGGTTTTACGATCATGAAGTGCAGGTTTATGTCTCGAATGGCAGCTTGGCACATTTCACGATACTTGAAATGCACGAACTTTACTTATCATGGCAGATGTGGGTTCTGGTCATGGTCGGCTTTCTGATCATGGCGACCGGTCACCCGGTGACCTTGCCTCAGTTTGATAGTTTTTGGCTCCGGCTGGCCTTCTGGTTTGTCGCACTGTTTGTCTATCTAGTCTTGTCGATGGTTTATGTTTTGGTGGTGTGCCGCGCGTGGTGGCGCTTGCAGGGCAAGGCACTGCCGCTCATTGTTTTGTCAGCGCCGCTTGTATTGGTTTCAACTTACGCGACCGCTGGTGCGCTTACCTTGTTGTTCGAACCGGGAAAACCCCCGTTTGCGAGCATGACTTGGCAAATGAACGTACGAAATGTGCTTGTGGCACATGTTTTCGAGACGGTCGCGCTGTTGTGGTTGCTGCCAGCCCAGCGGGCGCGCAAGCTGCTCAAGACGCCCGGACGTTCGATCACCCTCGCCGGACGCACGTTCGTGTTAGCAGATATCTCAAGGGTAAAGGCCGCCGAGCATTATTTGGAAGTGCATATGCAAGACGACATCGAGATCATTCGCGAGCGCATAGCCACCTTTCTTGAGCAAGTTCAGCCAGACGATGGCATACAGCCCCATAGATCGCATTGGGTGGCCCGACGCACGGCTCAGGAGTTGTCAGGATCGAAGCTCACACTCAACGATGGTCACACCATTCCGGTTGCCCGCGGGCGGCTCGATGAGGTGCGACTGTGGGTCGCGACCCACGGTCCAAGCAGTGAAGAGGTAGCTTAATACTCTCATTCAAGGGATTGGATGCGCAGTGCCGTAATTCGATTGCCCTCGCGAGCAGTGACCTCGAAGCGAAAGCCATGAAAGCTGAACACTTGACCGATGGTAGGAATCGTTTGCGCCTCATGGATCACAAGGCCTGCGACGGTGTTGGCTTCGTCATCGGGCAGGCTCCAATCGGTGGCGCGGTTTAGGTCGCGTATGGTCATCGCGCCATCGATATGAAAATGCCCGTCTTCGCCGCGCTGCACAGCATGTTCGCCGTCTGGATCAAATTCGTCGGTGATCTCGCCTACGATTTCTTCCAGAATATCTTCTAGGGTGATCAGGCCTTGCAATGATCCGTATTCGTCAACCACAAGCGCAAAGTGGGTACGCATACGCAGGAACTGCCGCATTTGGTCGTCCAGCGTGGTCGTTTCTGGCACGAAATAGGGCTGCATCGCCACCTGACCGATATCAAATGACTTCAGCGCTGCGGCATCGCCTTCCGGCCCACCAATGACATGATACATGGCACGCAACAGGTCCTTTGCATGAATCACGCCAGTAATGTTCTCGTGTTCGTCCAGATAAACAGGCAGGCGGGTATGATTCGACTGCAGGCATTGCTCCAAGATTGCCTGCGGATCGTCTTCGGCATTTATCATCTCGATGCCAGACCGATGAAGCATAATCTCTTCCACCGTCCGGTCGCCCAAATCAAGCGCGCCCAGGATGCGATCGCGATCTTCCTTTTCAACCACGCCCTCGGAGTGACCCAGCTGAAGCGCGCCCGCGATCTCTTCGCGCACAGCCATGATTTGACTGTCAGGATCGATCTGAACACCAAAGATGCGCAAAACCCCACGCACCAGCAACCGTACAGCAGCCACAACAGGCGAGAAGATCAACACGACAAGCGAGATCGGACGTGAGACCAGTGATGCCGCAGTCTCCGCATTTGTGATGGCGTAGGTTTTTGGCAACACCTCTGCAAAGACCAACACCAGCAGGGTCATCACCAGCGTGGCCAAAGCCACCCCAGATTCACCAAAAGCACGGGTAAAAAGGGCAGTTGCCAGCGATGTGGCTAGAATGTTGACGAGGTTGTTGCCCAACAACACCGATCCGATCAGGCGTTCATTGTCCTCGGTGATTTTCAAAGCGCGATCTGCGCCGCGCGATCCCTTGTCTGCTTTGGCCCGCAGCTTCCCGCGCGAGGCCGCCGTCAAGGCGGTTTCGGAGCCCGAGAAAAAGCCTGACATCACCAGAAGGCCCAAAATCACAGCGCATGTGATCCAGAATGCCGCGTCCAGCATAGATGAGGGGTCTTCCATTCGTGATTTTATCCTTTGATCGTGCTTGGGTTATGGGGGTGTCGGGTGTTGCAATCAAGGGAGAGGTGCGGATGCACGTAGAGGATTTGGGCGTGATCGCTGGGCCGGTCCTTGTTTTTGGTGGCCCTTATTCGAACATACATGCCACCCAAGCCGTGTTGGAAGAGGCGGAAGCGCGCGACGCATTGGCGATCTGCACAGGAGATGTCGTAGCCTATTGCGCGCGTCCGGTCGAAACGATTGCAGCGATCCGCGCTGCCGGATGTCCGGTTGTCGCAGGCAATTGCGAGATACAGCTCGGCGCCGCCGCGTCCGATTGTGGTTGCGGCTTCGATGCAGGAAGTACGTGTGATCTGCTATCGAAAGGCTGGTTTGCTTTTGCGGATATGTGGGTGGGAACAGATGACCGAACATGGATGGCCGGGTTGCCGGACGTCGTCATATTCCGTCATGCAGAGGCGCGATATGCTGTTTTGCATGGCTGTGTGAGCGATGTCGCACGGTTTTTGTGGCCAACGTCGTCTGCATCGGCTCTTGAATCAGAATGGGACGCCTTAGAAAAAGAGGTGGGCACGGTTGATCATGTGTTTGCGGGCCACTCGGGTATCTCATTTCAGCGCCCTCTGCGTCGGGGCATATGGATCAATGCGGGTGTCATAGGGATGCCACCGCATGACGGCTCACCAAAGACCGCTTTTGCCGTTCTTGAAAATGGACAAACGAGCTTGCACAGGCTCAGCTACGATTTTGCAAGTGCTGTGCGCGATATGCGGGCCGCGGGTTTAACCCAAGGCTACCATCGCGCTCTAAAAAGTGGCTATTGGCCGTCCGAAGACATCTTACCACCAGACTTACGACTGTTCTTGGCCAGCGGGTGATGATCCATGACCAACTGTGTCAGGCGTTCATCGACAACGTGTGTGTAGATCTCTGTTGTTGCAACATCGGCATGACCGAGCATGGTCTGGATTGCGCGCAAGTCGGCACCACCGGCCAGTAGATGGGTGGCAAAAGCGTGACGCAACGTGTGGGGCGTAACCTTGCCTGGATCGACACCGGCTTGCACAGAAAGGGATTTGATTCTGGCGTAGAACCAGTGCCGTGTCAGGTGCCCGGCCACCCCGCGCGATGGGAATAGAAAACGTGATGGCAATGCTCCCTTGGCTTCGCCTGCGTCTTGTCGGCTATCGCGCAGCCTGATCCAAGCGGCCAATGCCTTACGTGCCGATGGAGACAGCGGCACCATGCGCTCCTTGCCTCCTTTGCCAAGTATCAGAAGCATATGCGGATTGCCGCGCGCCGAAGATACCGGAAGGCTGACCAATTCGCTCACACGCATGCCTGTGGCATACAGCAGTTCCATCAAGCAGGTGTCACGCAGACGATCATGATCGCCCTTGCCAAAGGCACGTGCGGCGGCAAGCAGTCGGTCCACCTCCTGCTGATCAAGCGTTTTGGGCAGGCGCTTATCCTGACCCGGGCTTGCAATCTGGATCGCCGGGTTGTCGTCGCGCCAGCCTTCTTCAAATGCAAAGCGGTAGAATTGCTTGATGGCTGACAAGCGACGCGCGCGGGTCGCTTTGGCAAGGCCCTGCGCATCGCAGTAGATCATGTAGGCTACAATCTGTGACATTGTGGCGGTTTCAAAATCGCCGCCCTGACCGTTGAGCCAGGTGTCCACGTCTTTCAGATCACGGCCATAGGCCAGAAGCGTGTTGCGCGCGGCCCCAAGCTCGGCGGCTTGCGCTTCCAAGAAGGTCGAAATCCAGCGATGGCTCATCCAGTTCCTCCCAGCAGCAGAATTTGCAGCGCCGTCCGCCGCGCTGCGTCCTCCAGTCCAAGTGCGCGCAACGTGGCCAACCCGGTGCGCAATTGGCTGACATCTCCCGAACTGCCAGCATCCACAAGCATGATTGTGTCAAGCAAAGCTGCCCCCAAGGCTCCGGATTGGGCCTGTGTTACTATACCGTTGTCCGGGGGCGCATATCGAAAGGCTGCGAGAATGGCGCCCTCGACCCCATCGTCGATCAGGTTTGGCGGTACGGTTCCGGTTGCAATAGCCGACAACAGCGGACGCCGCGCCGCCCGAACCGGGAGTTTTCTTGGCGCTTGCTCATAGGCACGCGACAGAAGGAGGTTATCAAAGGCTAGGTCAGCCGCTGCGCCACTGAGCGCCAGGTCGGCGAGTGGTTCGGCAAATAATGAAGCGAAAACTGTTTGCAGTCGCACATCGCCCATCGCGCGCCAAACGGTGGGCAACGTTTTGGTCACTGCAGCCGGACTGCCTGTCCCAAGCGCGGTTTCAAAGCGTTGAACAGCGGTCACACGATCCCAGACGCCGCCAGACGCGGCAGCTTTGCGTTGCGTGTAGAGACCAAGTAGCCGGTTATCGGGAAGTGCGCCGCGTTGCGCCAGACGTTCGGCAGCTTCTAATTGCGCTTTCCAGCCAGCATTGGCAGACAGGTCGGCATTAGCATACACAACTGGCCAAATTCGCGTAGGGATCGGGGTGCCAATCGCTTCAAAAAGCCGAAAGACAAGTGGATCAGGCTGCGCCGGGACAGGCAGCGGAGGCTCTCCCTCGAACAGATCGGGATCAAGGAAACGCGACAAAGCGTCGGCAATGCCGGGTTCGATCAATCCAAGCGCATCGGACGTGCCCAAAACAAGTACGGCGTCTTCCCAATTGCCTGCCCGTGCAGCGCAAAAGACATCATATGCCCGCCCAGGCGAGAGCCTTATGTCCTGGAGCAGCAGGGCGCAGGCGCCTTCTTCGCTTCCAGCGATCAGAGACAGGTCCATGTAGCGCGTAAACTGTGCCATGCCTCGGCTTACTGACGTCTGCTCAAGCAGCGCCAGCGCGGGATCAAGTGCCCCAAAGCGAGCCAGAGCATCGACACGCGCCAGGTCGAAGCTGGTGGCATCGCCACGCGGTGGGTCAGCCTCGGCCAGCAGCAATGTGGCAATTAAGTCCTGAAGCGCAGGCATCAGGGCATCCGGCAGATCTGCGATTGCGGCAGCCAGCGCGCGTCCATCACTTGCGGACCATAACGTGTCTGGCAAGCCCGTCACATGCGCAGGCGCAAGGCCGACACGCGTCGCCGCCCGATCCGGCAGGGGGCTGACCGTGATTTGAGGCACATTACCCGTCGCGGTTACATCCGGCTCCGAAGGGGCAGGTTGTGCTGCCTGAATCGCGCCTTGTGTGTCCAGCCAATCAATGACGCTGAGGGGCGCGTTCCCTTGTTCCTGCGCACCCAGGATGGTGCCAGCGCAGATCAGTGCACAAAAAAAGGGAACAATGCTACTCCGCATCCAGGATCACAGGCACACGCGTTTCATCTTGCGGGGGCGAGAAGTTGGCGCCGAAATATTCGCCAACATAGGCATAGGCGACCAGCCCGATAAATCCGATGATCGCAAGAAAGATCAACAGCTTAAATAAACGGATCATATGTCTGACTGCCCCAGAATTCTTGATCGTGGTTCTTTGTTTTGCTCAAAGCATATATGGCCTTTTGGGTAAAATCACGTCATTGACAAACATATGAGCGAAAATCAGCAGGATAGCGTCATTGGGGCCGCATATCGGCTGAAGAAAACCGTGGTCATGGTGGGCATGATGGGCGCGGGTAAGACGGCTGTGGGGCGGGCGTTGGCCGCACGATTGGATGCGCCGTTTCTTGACAGCGATGTCGAGATCGAAGCGGCGGCCAACATGACTGTTCCCGAGATTTTTGAGCGGGATGGCGAGCCGTTCTTTAGGGCCAAGGAAACGCAGGTGATTTCGCGCCTGTTGGATGAAGAGCGTGGGATCCTATCGACTGGTGGCGGTGCATTTCTAGCCGAGGAAAATCGACAGAACATCACTGCGCGGGGCGTATCCGTCTGGTTGAACGCCGACCTTGATCTGCTTTGGCAGCGTGTGCGGCACAAAGATACCCGCCCGCTTCTGCGCACAGCCGAGCCGCGCGCGACCCTGGCCGAGATTTATGCCGCGCGCGTGCCGCTCTATGCGCTGGCGGATGTGGCGGTCGTGTCGCTGCCGGGGCTGAGCATTGAACAGATGGTAAATCGCGTTGTTGCAGCGTTGTTGAAGCAAAGATCGGATGCGTTGGAGAAGCTGCATGCGTGAGGTTGTGCATGTGCCGTTAGGCCCGCGTGCGTACAATGTGTTGATCGGGCCCGGCCTGCTTGCTGAAGCTGGTGCGCTGATCGCACCGCTTTTGGCGCGCCGGCGGGTCGCGATTGTCACCGATGATCGCGTCGCCGACCTGCATTTAGAGGGGCTGCGCGTCGGTTTGGCGTCCGCCAGTGTCGAAAGCGTATCGCTTGAACTGCCAGCGGGTGAAGCCACCAAAAGCTGGGCCCGTCTAGGCCAAGTGACGGAGTGGCTGCTTGAACAAAAGGTCGAGCGTAACGACGTCGTTGTGGCCCTTGGCGGTGGCGTGATTGGTGACCTGGTAGGTTTTGCCTCGGCCATCCTGCGCCGCGGCGTGCGCTTTGTTCAGGTACCAACATCCCTACTCGCGCAAGTTGACAGTTCGGTGGGGGGTAAGACGGGTATTAACACTGCGCAGGGCAAAAACCTTGTCGGCGCGTTTCATCAACCCAGCCTGGTTCTGGCTGACACCAGTGTTTTGGCGTCGCTGTCCGAGCGTGACTTCAGGGCCGGATACGGTGAAGTGGTCAAGTACGGGCTGCTTGGGGATGCCGCTTTTTTTAACTGGCTCGAAGAAAACGCGCCTGCCATGGCCTCAGGCGATATGGCCTTGCGGGTCGCTGCAGTAAAACGATCTGTCGAGATGAAAACCGAGATCGTAACACGTGACGAAACCGAGCAGGGGGACCGCGCCCTTTTGAACCTGGGGCACACTTTCTGCCACGCGCTGGAAGCGGCAACCGGATATTCTGATCGGCTGCTACACGGCGAAGGTGTTGCCATTGGCTGCGGCCTTGCCTTCGAGCTGTCAGCGCGGTTGGGACTGTGCAGTCAGGAGGACCCCAGTCGCGTGCGGGCGCATATCAGTGCGATGGGCATGAAAGCAGATTTGTCCGACATACCCGGTGACCTGCCGGATGCCGAGGAACTGCTCGACCTGATGGGGCAAGACAAGAAGGTTGTTGCGGGCACGCTGAACTTTATCTTGGCGCGGGGGATCGGTGACGCGTTTGTGACCTCTGATGTTCCGCGCGATGTGGTCTTGGGTGTGTTGGAGGATGCCCTGAAGGCGCGGTAGCAATTTGCGACAGGAGGTGCACGATGACGCCTGAACGGCTCAGAGAGATTTATGGCACGCCCGGCCCGCGTGCTGCGGCAAAGGTCATTTCGAAATTTGACCGCCACTGCCGCCAGTACATCGAGCACGCCACTTTCCTGGTTCTGGCCACGTCCGATGGTTACGGTCTTGACGTCTCTCCCAAAGGGGACGCGGCCGGCTTTGTCACGGTCGAGAGTGATACAACCCTTCTGCTTCCAGATCGGCCCGGCAACAATCGGATTGATGGCCTGATGAATATTCTGTCGCATCCCAAGGTGGCGCTGCTCTTCCTGATCCCGACGGTGAGCGAAACGCTGCGGGTGAACGGGAGCGCCGAAATTTTGGAAGACCCGGCGCTGTGCGATCAGTTTCAGGTCAACAAACGCAGCCCCAAGACTGTGCTGCGGATCACTGCGGAGGAGATATTCACCCACTGTGGCAAGGCACCGATGCGCTCGGGCCTGTGGACGCCCGAGACGTGGCCAGCAAAACGTCCCGTGCCGACCCTGTTCGAAATGCTGAAAGACCATACAAACATTCCGCAGGACACCACGGAACAATCGGCGGTGGACAAGCTGTACCGGGACACCTTGTATTGATGCAGCTCGACAGACACGCAGAGGGCCCACGCTATCGGTGCGGGCCTTTTCTACGCTGAAAACCCCTTAGAACGGAATTTCGTCGTCCAGATCACGGCTCGGAGCCGGGCTGGGTTGGCTGCTGCCGCCGCCATATCCGCCGCCCTGATCATCATATCCCATCTGACTGCCACCCCCGCCGCCACCAAATGATCCACCGCCGCTGCCACCATCGCGACCATCAAGGAATGTCATTTCACCAGCATAAGGACGCAGCACCACCTCTGTGGAGTAGCGATCCTGACCCGACTGATCTTGCCATTTTCGGGTTTCCAGCTTGCCCTCAATATATACTTTTGAACCTTTGCGCAGATACTGTTCGGCCAGCCGGGCCAGATTTTCATTGAAGATGGCAACTGAATGCCACTCGGTGCGTTCCTTGCGCTCGCCCGTGTTGCGATCTTTCCAGTTTTCGGATGTCGCGATACGCAGGTTGCATACTTTGCCACCGTTCTGAAATGTCCGCACTTCGGGATCACGTCCCAGATTGCCGATCAGAATGACCTTATTGACGGACCCTGCCATATTCTTCCCCTCGTGATCTGCGCCGGGCTGATTCCGTGCCGCGGCCTTGCTTTGTGGCTAGACCACATATGGTTAACGCAGACTTACCGCAGAGGGTAGCGCGAAAGCAAAAAACCGGTATATAGTCTCGCGCAAGAAACGGGACAGCGAACCAACTGGGGGTTGGGCAGTATGCGTGCAATGTGGGTTGGGGCGATTGTCGCCGCTCTTGTGGCGGACGCAGCTTTGGCGCAAAGTCTTTCGTCCAAAAGCCGGAATTCGCTCTTCAGGTCGCAAACCAGTGTTCTCGACGACCGTGCAGCGCAGCAATACTCGAATTCTGTGCGGCTACAGCCGCCAAAGGTTGTGACGCCCACCAAATGGGACACGGAGACACGCGCCTATCGTGGCAAGTATCGTGGCCCCTATCTGACAATGGCCAAGGACGCAGCGCGCCGACACGGTGTGCCCGAGGATCTGTTCCTGCGACTTGTCCAGCAGGAAAGCGGATGGAACCCCAAGGCGAAGTCGCACAAGGGCGCCTATGGTCTGGCGCAGCTGATGCCCGCCACAGCCCGTAGCCTGGGTGTGGACCGCACCGACCCGGCCGAGAACCTTGAGGGAGGCGCACGCTATCTCAAGGCACAGTATCGCACGTTTGGCAGTTGGCGTCTGGCACTCGCGGCCTACAATGCGGGGCCCGGCGCGGTCAAAAAGTACAACGGTGTTCCGCCATTTCGCGAAACCAGGAACTACGTGAAAATCATCTGGGGAAGTTGACCCAATAAGGCCCCTGAAGCGCTCAGCTTTCGTCACGTTGCCGCCTTTTTCCGTCGTCACATTCGCTCTGTCGTAACCGAAAGGCCCAGTGGGTGATGAAACCGGGACAATCTACATTCGATGAACGCTTGTTGCGGATCAACAAGGGCCGCACGATGACCGCTGACGATGTGCAGCCTACCGGTCACCGTCTCCGTGCAGCCATCGCGCGCGCCCCCGGCCCGCGGAAACTTCATCTCAATGTTATGGTCACAGGCGCTATCGTGGGCGGCCTTGCGGGCATGTTCTTTGCGCAAGGCTATGGTCTGCCCGCACTTTTGGAGATGAATGGCGATACGCTCTATGCGTTGGCAGAAGATCAGGTGATGACCCTCGTGTATATCGCTGCGGCGATCCTAGGACCGGTCGCTTGGCTTCTAAGCCAGGTGATTGCGCGCCGCGCGCCCAAGGCACGACGTTTCTGGTTTGGCTACATGTGCGGTGTACTGGCCGCCAACAGCAAAGATATCCAGCCACATGTGCAATGGGCACAAGCGGAATATGGTCCGCTTATCGCACCCTATACCGACCCTGTGATCGAAGCGCTCGTTCCGCATTTGGAAACGGCACGCTCGGCTATTGCGCCACATTTTCACACCGTTATGTCGGTGCTCAGCTAGGTGCGCTACTCCGCCGCTATTTTGATCACCGGTTCCATACGCGCCAAAATATCGTCTGCCAGATGGCACTTTACCTGATGACCCTCGGCCAGATGGCGCACCGGTGGGACCTCTTTCTCGCACAGGCCCCCCGGAACATCCGATTTCCAACGGCACCGTGTCTGGAACGGGCACCCTGACGGCGGGTTCATCGCCGATGGGATATCACCCTCAAGCACGATATGCTGCTTTTCCACAGACGTATCTGCGATGGGCACTGCTGACAGTAGCGCTTCTGTATAAGGATGATAGGGCGGTGCAAAGACCTGTTCGGTCGATCCTAGTTCGACCACATGGCCCAGATACATCACCATGACCCGGTCGCTCAGATAGCGCACAATCGACAGATCATGGCTGATGAACAGCAATGTGGTCTTATGTTCGCGCTGAATTTCCATCAGCAGATCAGTCACAGCCGCCTGCACCGAGACGTCCAGCGCTGACACGGGCTCGTCAGCGACCACAATCTTGGCGTCACCCGCAAAGGCACGCGCGATGCCTACGCGTTGTTTCTGGCCGCCCGACAATTGCCGGGGCATCCGGTCCGCAAACGCACGTGGCAGCTTCACAAGGTCTAACAGTTCCAGCATCCGCTGATGCCGCTCGGCCTCATTTTTACCCACCTTGAAAATCTCAAGAGCCCGAATGATTTGGCGCCCGACAGTCATGGACGGATTCAGGGTGTCAAACGGGTTCTGGAATACCATCTGAACATCCGCCACAGTCTGGGTGTCCCGGTCTTCGATCGGAATGTCCTGAATGGCCTTGTTCCCCAGGCTGATCGAGCCTTCGGTCGCCGTCTCCAACCCCATCAGTACCTTGGCAAAAGTGGACTTCCCGCAGCCCGATTCTCCCACAATCGCAAGCGTCTCGCTTTCACGCGCCTCGAAACTGAGTGTTTCGTTTGCCTTCACCACCTTCTTCTCACCCGAGGAAAAAAGAGCGGAGGCTGCTACTTCGTAGTACTTCTTGAGGTTGTCCATCTTCAGGACAACATCGCCCACCTCACCTTTCTGCTTCTGCTCCCCAACCGTGACAGGTGCATTCCAGTCAATCTCCTGAAACTTCAGGCAACGCGTTTCGTGGCTGGCATCGTCATTGGCGGGAAACATCGGGATCGACTTGTTCTCGTTGCACAGACCCTCTTCGAAGTAGTCGCAGCGTGGGCCAAAGTTGCAGCCGGGCGGCCGCTCATGGGGCAGGGGGAAGTTGCCAGGGATCGCCACAAGGGGGCGCGCATTCTTGTCCGCCCCGGGCAGGGGGATCGATCGAAACAGCGCTTGGGTATAAGGGTGCTGCATCTCGTCAAACACCTGTTTGATGCTGCCGCGCTCAACCGCTTCGCCGGAATACATCACGCAAATCCGGTCACAGGTTTCAAGTACAAGCCCGAGGTTGTGAGAGATAAACAGCATCGACGTGCCGTATTTCTTGCCCAGGTCCTTGACCAATTCGACGACTGCGGCCTCAACGGTCACGTCCAGCGCGGTAGTGGGTTCGTCCAAAATCAAAAGTGACGGCTCGGACATCAGCGCCATGGCGATCACGATCCGCTGTTGCTGACCACCCGACAACTGGTGCGGAAAGCTGTTGAGCATCCGCTTGGGGTCAGGCAACTTCACATCCGTCACCACCTGCAACGCCCGATCATAGGCATCCTTTTCACTCATGCCCTGATGGATCATGGGCACTTCCATCAGTTGCTTGCCGATTTTCATCGCCGGGTTCAACGATGCCATCGGTTCTTGATAAATCATGGCAATCTCGGACCCGCGAATGTCGCGCAGTTCCTCGGCGCTCATCTCCTGCAGGTCGCGACCCTTGAACTTGATCGACCCACCAACGATGCGCCCGTTCTTGCCAAGGTCTTGCATGACGCCAAGGGCGACGGTGGATTTGCCACAGCCCGACTCCCCCACCAACCCTACAGCCTCACCGGGCTGAACCGTCACCGAAAAATCCATCACGGCCGGAATTTCCCGCAGCCGCGTGAAGAAGGAAATGCTCAGCTTTTCAATCTCGAGGATTGGGCCGTCATAGTCCTGTTTCGCCATTTTCTCTCTCCCCGCCAGTCAACGCCGTCCCCGGCTTCTTCTGGCCAAAAATACTCCGGGGGTCCGGGGGCTGGCCCCCGGTCCGACGGTTTCAATTCAGTCTTTCAGACTTTCCTCACGCAGCCCATCCGCCAACAGGTTCAAACCTAAAACGAGCGTCAAAAGCGACAAGGCAGGGGCAATCGCCGCATGCGGATACACCGATAACAACCGCCGACCGGCGTTGATCGTCGTTCCCCAATCTGGGCTTTCGCTTTCCAGACCCAAACCAAAGAAGCCCAAGGTGCCCAGAAGGATCGTCGTGTAACCGATCCGCAGACAGAAATCGACGATTAGCGGCCCACGCGCGTTGGGCAGGATCTCCCACAGCATTATGTACCAAGGACCTTCCCCGCGCGTCTGCGCCGCCGCTACGTAGTCGCGTGTCTTGATGTCCAGCGCGAGGCCCCGCACGATGCGGAACACGGTCGGCGCATTCACAAACACCACCGACACGAACACCACCAGAATGCCTGGATCAATGTCGAACAGGTCCAGAAACTCCGGTAGCACCGCCACCTTGCTTCCACCGTCCGAAATCAGCGACAGGTAAATCCAGCCCAGGATCCCAAGCACGACGATCAACAGCGGTGTCCGAAAACTGGGCTGTGTATAGTAGCGCGAGTTCAGCAAAACCCCGACAAAGATAAGCGGAAAGATGAACAGCACGGTCGCCATGTAGTTCGGAATGCCCGTCGCCACGATCTCGGGTGTCACCAGTAGGTAGAACAACAGAATCACCGGGAAGGCGAGGATCAGGTTTGCAAGGAATGAAAGGAATGTGTCTAAACGCCCGCCATAATATCCCGCAGGCAAGCCCAATGTGATGCCGACCATAAAGGCAAACAGGGTGGCCAGCGGCGCGATCTGCACCACAACCCACGCCCCCTTGAACAGGCGGCTGAAAACGTCGCGCGCGAGGTTGTCTCCACCCAGAAGATACCAGGCATATTCACCCTCTTCGGCACCGCGCAGCGGTGTGCCAGGAGCCTTGTTCTTCATGCCGGATACCTGGCTTAGGCTGTCATGGGTCGTGATCCAATCCAAGACGCCTGCCATCACACCCGCGTAAACCCAGAACATCACCAGCGCAAAGCCGATCATGCCAACAGTCGAGTCAAACAGCTTGCCATAAAGCCCAAGGCGACGCTTATAGGTGATCGACAATACAAAGGTGAGGATCAGTGCGATCCAGACCGGGACCAGTTGTTGGCTCATCCCGCCCACGATGCCAGCGGTGCCCGGACCTCCAAACACGCCCGCCAAGATATAACACAGGACCACAAGCAGCAGCGCCAGGCCGGTCCATCGCGTCGCTGTCGCAGACAGATCATATGCCCCACCAGCGGAACTCAGCGTCCCATCCGGGTTGGCCACAACGCGCGAACCGCTGCTCACCACGCTCAACGCGATCTGAACAATCACCGCCAGCAGAAACAGCGCCGACAGCACGTACAGCACCGGGTCCAAAAATTGCCCAAGAGGGCCAGTCCATGTCAAAGGTTCCATGGGTCAGCCTCCCTTAAGAAATGCGAATGCGCGGGTTGAGGAACACGTAGCCGATATCTGAAATCAGCTGCGTGATCAGCACCACCACGACCGAGACAACCGAGACCGCAAGCAGCAGCTCAATGTCATTGTTGCCCGCCGCCTGCACCAGCAACCAGCCAAAGCCCTTGTAGTTAAAGAGCGTCTCGACAATCACGACACCGTTCAGCAGCCACGGGATCTGCAACATGATCACTGTAAAGGGCGCAATCAGCGCGTTGCGCAGCGCGTGCTTCATGACGATGTTGCCAAAGCTCACGCCCTTCAGCCGCGCGGTGCGGATATATTGAGCCGTCATTACCTCGGTCATCGAGGCTCTCGTCATTCGCGCGATATATCCCATGCCATAAAGCGCGATGGTCAAAACCGGCAGGGTGAAGTTCTCGAACGTAGCGTTCTCAAGGGCCTGCGTGGCCGATCCCTTGAACCATTTCAGGCCAAAGGCAGAGGACGCAAAGATCGCAATGAAGATAACCCCGGACACATATTCCGGCGTTGCAGTTGTCGCGATAGAAAAGGTGGAAAGTGATCGATCCAGGCCCGATCCCTCGCGCATCCCCGCCAGCACACCCACAATCAGCGACATGGGCACCATCACCAGCAGAACAAAGCCCATCAGTTTGCCCGTTGCCCCCAGCCGGGTCGCGACCAGACTGCTCACCTCGTCCTTGAACACCAGCGAAAAGCCCCAAT
Organism: Pseudomonadota bacterium; assembly: GCA_038525015.1. GTDB lineage: Bacteria > Pseudomonadota > Alphaproteobacteria > Rhodobacterales > Rhodobacteraceae > Tateyamaria. The sequence continues at coordinate 93,544 of JBCBID010000004.1, forward strand.
CCCCCTGCAGCACGCCGCAAAACGTGGCGCGCTCGTCAACCGGGGCATCCTCGGCAAAACACTGACCGGTGACGGTGCCGTCTTCCGCCTCGTTCACCCAGCCGGGAGCGACCCCAAGCCAGCGGCCATATTTGACGAAGGTGTTGTCGATATATCCGCGATCATCCAGCCAGCTTGCCACGGCTTCGTCCGTCATGCGGAAGTTGCCTTGGGTCTTGGCCAGTTTTTCAAGGTTTGGATAGAGGTTGGTCAGAAAGAACACGATGAACGTCAGGCAAAGTGCCGTCAGCAGCATCACGCCCAGTCGTCTGAGTATGAAAAGTCCCATTTATCGCCCCTGTTGGGTGGCTTGTGGCGGGTGAGTGCCGCCTTTTGTTTCTCGCCGGGCGCGTTGTTGTTGTGGATGCACCTCAGACGTGGCCCGTCGGACCGGAAGTATTTTGTTGATCGTATTTACACCGATGCCCCCTTGCGACCACGGTCGATGACAAACGGCCTGCGCCGGTAAGCCTTGCGCTAAAGCGTGCGTCCGCGTGATCTTTGTTGTTCCCGCCTTCTATGAGGCAACAGATATGCACACAGGTCAACGGTGCGGTTTCATAAATCGTCACACGTTTGCGACATCTGCCTAGCTTATTTGCGACATTGTCGGGCACCCGCGGCACCTCACCGGCTTTCGCTAGCGACCAGCCTTGCGCAATGCCGTTGGCGTTCGGCCCGTATGTTGCTGCATAAATCGCGTGAAGTAAGCGGCCGATCCAAAGCCCAAATGGCGCGCGATATCCTGTGCGGGAACCTCGGTTTCAACAAGCGCCACCCGCGCCGCATATAAAATGCGTTCCGTTAGAACATCCGCGGCGGTGCGCCCGGTTGCCGCCTTGCACGCACGGGTCAGGTGCGTCGCTGTCACGCCAAGGGCTGCGGCATGGTCTGCCATATTCGTGCCATCCGCGTGATAGCGCGCAACCCGTTGACAAAATCGCGCCGCAAGCCGCGCCGCGGCATTCATTTGATCCGGCAAATGATCCGGCTCGGCGGTCTGCCGGCGCAACCACACCGAAATCAGCGCCACATGTGCGTCAATTGCATCTTGCGCCAGCGGACGCTGCTGCGTCGCCTCGCGATGAGCCGCATCAAACAGACTGGTCATCTCGTTGATCGCGGCGACCTCGCGGATACGCAACTGTCGCGGCGCGGACGGCAGCCGAAACTCAGCGCCGTCCGGGATCATTGCCACCATGCCCGTGCCCTGTCGGCCCAGTTCAAGCGAAAACAGCGTCTGAGGCGGCACGATCAACGCATTATGTGTCCCGACGCCGCGCCGCGTCCCGTTAAGCAACAGCCGCCCCTGACCGCGTGTGATCCACATGACAAGATAATGCGGCCGATCATGCGCCAGAGCCAAGCGCCAGTCCTGGCCCAGAGTGAGCTGGCCCAAAGGCTTTATCTCGACCGGTGGCAGCGACATGAGGAGAGGTCCGCTTTGTGAAACTTATCCGTCCATCTGCGCATGCCATTCAGACCAGCCAGGCAGATTAAGTCAACTCAAGAACAAATCAGCCGATGCCACCCAGCGCCAGTTCGCCATCCGCGACCTGAACCAAGTGCGCTGCCGCTTGGCGTATTGCCGTGTCGCAATGCTCGCGCGCTCGACGGCAGTGGCGTGGTCAATCGTCCCGCGAACGCGCGCCATCGCCTCAGCAACACCAATCGCACGACACGAGGGCAGGGTGGGATCAAACCGGTCCAGCATGGCGCGCGCCTCATCCAGCGCACCACACCGCAGCATTTGATCAAACCGTGCCTCGATCCGGGGCGTGAGCCAGTCCTTGGGGCTGTCCATGACGATACCGGTGAAGCTGTCCCGCGCCAGCAACGGTGGTGCTGTGCTGTCTTGCCAGTCGGCCAGCGCGCGCCCGGTGACATGCTGCACTTCCCATGCGCGCTGCACCCGCGCACGATTGGCAATGTCGATGCGGTGCAGCGTGTCAGCGTCCAGATCGCTTCGCATCTCCTCCAGCGACATTGAATCCGCGCGCGCGCGGATCTCCGGCGGGGTCGCGGGGATGTCGGCCAATCCTTCTGTCAAAGCCAAGAAATACAATCCGGTGCCACCCACGACAATGGGCCGTCCTTCGCCAAGCAGCGGCATGACATCTCGTAACCAATGCCCGGTGGAATAGGGCGCGTCGAACGGCACATGACCATACAGCCGATGCGGCACGCGTGCTTCTTCTTCGGCACTGGGCCGCGCCGTGATCACACGCCAGCAGTCATAAACTTGACTTGCATCCGCATTCACGATGACGCCGCCCTGCGCCTCCGCAATGGCCAAAGCCAGCGCAGATTTGCCCGATGCTGTCGGTCCTGCAATCAGGACAGGCAGATGGCTGGGCAATGTGGCGGTCAGATTGCGGATCATGTCGTGTCGTCCATTGAAAACCAGCCGCATTTAGGACAGGTTGCGCGCAATTTGAAAGAGCGGGGCGCAGCATGACCGAGACAGAGACCACAACAACCTTCAAACGGGTCATGCTCAAAATCTCAGGTGAGGCTCTGATGGGCGATCAGGGCTTTGGACTGCACCCTCCAACAGTTGAACGCATTGCGCAGGAAGTGAAGGCGGTGCACGACATGGGGGTCGAGATTTGCATGGTCATCGGCGGCGGCAATGTCTTTCGCGGTTTGCAAGGGTCAGCCCAGGGAATGGAACGCACCACCGCCGACTATATGGGAATGCTAGCGACCGTCATGAATGCGCTTGCCATGCAGTCCGCCCTTGAGGGGCTCGGCGTGTTTACCCGCGTCATATCAGCGATCACGATGAACGAGGTGGCCGAACCTTATATTCGCCGCCGCGCCGTGCGTCACCTTGAGAAGAAGCGCGTCTGCATCTTTGCCGCGGGAACCGGCAACCCGTACTTCACAACCGACACCGCCGCGACCCTGCGCGCCAATGAGATGTCCTGCGAGGCGATCTTTATGGGCAAGAATGGCGTGGACGGGGTCTATGACAAGGACCCCAAAAAACATGACGACGCAAAACGCTATGATGTCGTGACTTATGACGAAGTGCTGGCCAAGCGCTTGGGGGTCATGGACGCGTCGGCGATCGCGCTGGCCCGCGACAACAACCTACCGCTCATTGTCTTCCCGCTCGATACGCCCGGCGGCTTCAAGGAAATCCTCGAAGGCAAGGGCACATTCACGCGTGTGCAGGGCTAAGCCGCAACTCGCGCTGGCAATCTGCACACGGCATGATTTATATGGCAGGCAAGCGCCTGACAGGCCAAAAGAAAAAAGACGGGGAATGCGATGTCTGACGACTTCATGCTCGACACTGATGATCTTGAGCGCCGGATGGACGGTGCCATGGCCAACCTCAAAACCGAATTTGCTTCATTGCGTACAGGGCGGGCATCGGCCTCTATGCTGGAACCGGTGATGGTCGACGCCTACGGGTCCATGACACCCATCAATCAGGTGGGCACGGTGAATGTGCCTGAACCGCGGATGGTGACGGTGAATGTCTGGGACAAGGGCCTGGTGGGCAAAGTTGAAAAAGCCATCCGTGAAAGCGGATTGGGTATCAACCCGCAGCTCAATGGCACCATCATCATGTTGCCTATCCCCGAATTGAACGAGGAACGTCGTCGCGATCTGACCAAAGTGGCTGGGCAATATGCCGAAAATGCACGCGTAAGCATCCGCAACGTCCGCCGCGACGGGATGGACCAGATCAAGAAAGCCAAGGTTGATGGGCTGTCCGAGGACGATCAGAAGCTGTGGGAGGACGAGGTCCAAGAGATGACGGATAAATACATCAAATCGGTCGACAGCGCGCTCGACACCAAACAAACAGAGATCATGCAGGTTTGACGCTCGGTCCTGCGCCGGTAGCGCAGGCAAACGCTCCGGGGGAGCGTTTGGAGTGTCAAAGGGCGAAGCCCCTAATGGCGGAAATCGCCAGGACGTTTCCAAGGACCACATCATCGCCGACACCGCACATACCGGACCTCGCCACGTGGCCATCATCATGGACGGCAACGGGCGTTGGGCCACGCAGCGCGGCCGCCCGCGCCTGTTTGGGCATCACGCAGGCGCGCGCAGGGTGCGGGAAATTGTAGAAACCTGCCCGGATATCGGGGTCCGTTACCTGACAATCTTCGCATTCTCGACAGAGAACTGGAAACGCACCCAGGTCGAGGTTGCCGGACTCATGAGCCTCTTTCGCCGTTACATTTCTAAGGAAACCCGCGCGCTCAACGCCTTTGGTGTACGCGTCCGCTTTATCGGGGACCGCGACCGTCTTGATGCTAAGTTGATCTCCCTCATGGAAGAGTTGGAAGCGCTGACCGCAGGCAACGAGAGCGTGAACCTGACAATCGCGCTGAACTACGGTGGTCGCGATGAAGTGGCTCGCGCCACCAAACGCCTGGCCCGCGACGTGGCCAAAGGCACGCTGCGTCCCGAAGACGTGGATGTCGAAACGCTGCCCCGCTACCTCGATACCTACGTTCTGCCCGATCCCGATCTGGTCATCCGCACCAGCGGGGAGGCGCGCATCTCGAACTTTCTTCTCTGGCAATCTGCCTATGCCGAATACGAATTTATCGACACGCTCTGGCCCGACTTCAGCCGCGACGAATTTACCCGCCTCTGCGCCTCCTACGGCGGGCGCGAACGCCGCTTTGGCGGGGTCAAGACATGACCGAAAAGTGGTCCGATCTGGCAGCCCGTATGGGGTCCGGTCTGGTGATGGTGCTCATCGGTATCTGGGGCATCTGGATGGGTGGAGACGTGTTTCATGTGCTGGTGGCGCTGATCTGTGGGCTTATGGTCTGGGAACTGGTGCGGATCGTCTCGCCGGACCAAAGGTCGCTCGCGCTGCAACTGGGCGCGGTGGCGGGGCTGGCAGCGATGGTCGCTGTCTACCTGCCGCCTGGCTTTGCCCTGCCGCTCCTGCTCGCCCCCTGCATGGTTGGCCTCGGTCAACTTGCGCAAAACCGCTCTACCTACATGATCTTCACGTTGCTTGTGCTCATGGCGGGCTTTGGCATGATGAATGTGCGCGACTTTCTTGGCGTCAACTGGATGGTCTGGTTGGTTCTGGTCGTCGTCGTCACGGATGTCGTCGGCTATTTCGCGGGCCGATTGATCGGCGGCCCCAAATTCTGGCCGCGCGTCAGCCCCAAAAAGACCTGGGCCGGCACGGTCGCGGGCTGGATTGGTGCCGGCATCGTGGGCGCAGCTTTTGCCGCCCGCCTCGACGCCTCCTTCCAGTTGGTGGGCGTTTCGGTTGCCGTCTCAATGGCCAGCCAGATGGGTGACATTGCCGAAAGCGCGATGAAGCGCCGCATGGGGGTCAAGGACAGCTCGTCTCTGATCCCGGGCCACGGTGGCGTCCTGGACCGGTTCGACGGCATGCTGGGCGCCTCCGTGTTCTTCCTTATGTTCGGCCAGATCACCGCCTTTCCCTTCGGACTTAACTGATATGCGCCGCGTCTCGATCTTCGGAGCCACAGGGTCCATCGGACAGAACACCATTGACCTGATCACCCGGGACCCTGACCGCTACGATGTGGTGGCCCTCACCGGGGCCTCAAACATCGAACAACTCGCAACTGACGCGATCCGGCTGAACGCAGACATTGCCGTTACCGCCGACGACACCCGCCTGAACGACCTGCGCACCGCCTTGCACGGCAGCGGTGTCGAGGCCGCAGCCGGCCAGTCGGCCCTGATCGAAGCGGGGTGCCGACCCGCAGATTGGGTCATGTCCGCCATCGTAGGCGCTGCAGGTCTCGCACCGGGGCTTTGCGTCCTTGAACAAGGGGCCACGCTCGCGCTCGCAAACAAGGAATCACTTGTCTGCGCCGGACAACTGATCCTCTCTACCGCAAAGCGACATAAGGCCCGCCTCCTGCCAGTCGACAGCGAACATTCCGCTGTGTTTCAGGGGCTCGTCGGCGAAGACTTGGATGCGGTCGAGCGTATCATCATAACCGCAAGCGGCGGTGCCTTCCGCGATTGGCCGCTCGATAAACTTGCACAAGCCACCTTGGCCGAGGCTTCCTCACACCCCAATTGGGATATGGGTCAGCGCATCACGATCGACAGTGCATCCATGTTTAATAAAGCTCTGGAACTCATTGAGACACATGAGTATTTCCGCGTTCGCCCTGATCAAATCGAAGTGCTTGTCCACCCGGAATCAATGATCCACGCCATGGTCGGGTTCAAGGATGGCGCGCTGATGGCCCATGTGGGCCCGCCCGATATGCGTCACGCCATCGGCTACGCGTTAAATTGGCCCGACCGCCGCGCGCTTCCGGTCGAACGGCTCGATCTGGCACAGATCGGCGCGCTGACCTTCCGCGCCCCGGATGAACGACGCTGGCCCGCTCTGCGCCTCGCCCGCGAGGTGATGGAGCGCGGCGGCCTCTCCGGAGCTGTGTTCAATGCAGCCAAAGAAACCGCCCTTGACGGCTTCATCGCGAATAAAATCGGCTTTCAATCCATGGCAGAGGTGGTCGAAGAAGTGCTGCAAAACGCGCGCCCTGAACATATTGATGCCCCAATGACCCTTGATAACGTGCACGTTGCGGACCAAATGGCACGACAAGCCGCCCGCGACGTCATCGACCAACGAGCAGGATAATACCCTTGGACATATCGGCCCTGATCCCCGCCTTTGGCGGCTTTGCCTGGACCATTTTCTTCTTCGTCGTGGCGCTCAGCGTCATCGTCGCGATCCATGAATACGGCCATTACATCGTGGGGCGGTGGTCGGGCATCCATGCCGATATATTTTCGATCGGCTTTGGTCCTGTGCTGTGGAGCCGGACGGACAAGCGCGGCACCCGTTGGCAAATCGCAGCACTGCCTTTCGGCGGCTATGTCAAATTTGCAGGCGACGCCAACGCTGCTTCCGGCAAAGACACGGATGCAATGGCCGATGTCGCTGACGATCCGGCCGCTTTGCGCCGCACCATGCATGGCGCACCACTTTGGGCGCGTGCAGCCACGGTCGCTGCCGGACCCATCTTCAACTTCGCTCTGTCGATCCTTGTCTTTGCCGGGGTGATCTATGCCACTGGTGTTCCACGCGACCCGCTGACCGTGGGCGAAATCAATCCGCTGCCAAATGGGGCATTCGAATTGCAAGAAGGCGATGTTGTCCGTGAAATCGAAGGATTGGTCGTCCCCAGCATTAGCTCCGATGAATATGCAGATTTTCTTGAGATGTTGCCAGAAAAGGCGCAACTAGACTACCTTGTCGAGCGTGACGGCGACCTCATGACGGTAACCGGACCGTATCTTTTCCCGCCACTTGTAAATCGTGTCCTGCCGCGCAGTGCGGGTCTGTCCGCGGGCTTCGAAGTGGGCGACGTGATCACCTCGATCAACGGCGCGCCGGTGTTTCGCTTTGGGCAATTGCCGGATGTGATTGAAAATTCGGATGGCGCGCCTGTCACATTGGCCGTCTGGCGTTCTGGCGAAGAGATGCAGTTTGAACTGTCCCCGAAGCTTGTGGATGAACAGGATGGCGACGGCGGGTTCGAAAAGAAGTGGCGCATCGGCTTGGGCGCGGGGCAGGCTTTTGAGCTGGGGCGCGAGGCGCCTCCTGTCCTGACTGCTCTGGCGGGGGGATATGAACGGACTGTTGGCGTTATCAACGGGTCAATCAATGGTCTGGGTCATTTGATTACCGGCGCGATCAGTTCCTGCAACCTCTCAGGACCAATCGGCATCGCGCAGGTCGCGGGCAACACCGCAAGCCACGGGCTGTCCGAGTTTATCTGGTTCATTGCAGTTCTGTCGACTGCGGTTGGTTTGCTCAATCTGTTCCCGATCCCGGCGCTTGATGGCGGACACCTCGTTTTTTATGCCTATGAAGCGGTGTCCGGCAAACCCCCAAGCGACGGTGCCTTGCGTATCCTCATGGCGGTTGGTCTGGCTCTGGTGTTGTCACTGATGCTTTTTGCGCTCGGAAACGACCTTTTCTGTCCATGACAGAGGAGGGCGCAGGCCTTGCCTCAATCACGCCACATTTTACCCCATCTGCTGCCGCAATCGACGGCTATGTCTTTGTTAACCAAAGGACAAGCTTATGCAGATGATTCAAACCGGATACCGTGGCCTGAGCCTTCTGATGATGCTGAACTGGGATCGCGCTCTCTATGGCTTGACCCTTGCGGCAGCTTTGGCCGCTGGTTCGTGGCTCGGAAGCCTCTGAGCGCGAAATTTATCCACAAGATATGCTAAAGGCCTCGTGGCGATCCACGGGGTTTTGCGCTTTTGACAAGACCTCGCAATGCCGTTACTCACGTTATCAGTAGAAGTCTGAACACGTGGGGCAAAACCATGGGACTGGGGTTGAGGGGCGCAGCAGGCACCCGAGTGCACAAGCGCTTGCGTAGAGGCGGGCAGGCGCTCGCAATTGTCGCTCTTGTATCAATGTCTTGGGCGGGGGCCTTAACCCACGCGCAAGCACAGAATTTCCAATTCAATAGCATCGTAATCGAAGGCAACACACGGATTGGCGACGCCGCGGTCCTAAGCCAGGCCGGAATCGCCCCGGGTCAGACGTTGTCGGCTGGTCAGGTAAATGAAGCGATCGGCAACCTTGAAAACAGCGGTTTGTTCGAGTCGGTGTCTGTACAGCCACAAGGCAACACGCTGCTGATCACCGTCACCGAGTTCCCGACAATCAATCGCATCACCTTCGAGGGTAACAGACGCGTCGATGATGACGCGCTTGGAGAAATTATTCAAAGCCAGGAACGTCGGGTTTTCTCGCCCTCACAGGCAGAACGCGACGCCAGCGCACTGGCCGAAGCCTACAGCCAGCAGGGCCGTGTTGCCGCGCGCGTTACGCCGCGGATCATCAGGCGGTCGGAAAATCGTGTCGATCTGGTGTTTGAAATTTTCGAAGGCGACGTCGTCGAGGTGGAGCGCATCAGCTTTGTTGGCAACCGAGTGTTCTCCGACCGACGCCTGCGCCGGGTGCTTGAGACGAAACAGGCAGGTCTGTTTCGCCAACTGATCCGAAGTGACACGCTTGTCGAAGACCGGATTCAGTTCGACCAGCAACTGCTCACCGACTTTTACAACTCCCGCGGCTATGTCGATTTCAGGGTCCTGAGTTCAAACGCCGAACTCACGGAAGAGCGCGACGGCTTCTTCCTGACCCTCAACGTGCAAGAGGGCCAGCAGTTTTCGTTTGGCGAGGTCACTGTCGTCAGCGAATTGCCGGAAGTCGACGGTGACGCTTATCAAGAGCTGATCAAAGTCCGCCCCGGAACCGTCTATTCACCCTCGCTTGTCGAAGCCGAGATTTCGCGCTTCGAGCGTCAGGGGCAAAGAGAAGGTGTCGATTTCCTGCGCGTAGAGCCGCGCGTGACCCGCAACGACCGTGAATTGACTTTGGATGTTGAATTTGTACTGTCTCGCGGTCCGCGGGTTTTTGTCGAACGCATCGATATCGAGGGCAACACCACCACCCTAGACCGCGTGATCCGGCGTCAGTTCCGGATTGCCGAAGGCGACCCCTTCAATCCCCGCGAAATCAGAGATGCGGCCGAACGCATCCGTGCGCTGAACTTCTTCGGCACGGCGGACGTCAACGCGCGCGAGGGCTCAACACCCGACCAGGTTGTTATTGATGTCGATGTCGAAGAACAGCCCACCGGATCGCTCAATTTCGGCGGTGCATTCTCGCGCGATGACGGCTTTGGACTGCTGGTAAGCTTTACCGAACGCAACTTTCTGGGCCGCGGGCAAACACTCGGCTTCAACTTCTCCACCGCCGAGGAAGCCGAGAGATATGGTATCAACTTCATTGAACCCGCTTTTCTCGGACGGAACGTCGCGTTTGGCCTCAACCTCCAGTTTGCCGAGACAGATTCGAGCTTCGCAAACTACGAAACAGAAACCTTGCGCTTCCTGCCGAGCCTGACTTTTCCGGTCAGCGAACGCGGGCGTTTGGGCATAAGGTACACCTATCTCGAAGACGAGATGACCCCGCGCTCCACGCCCTCCAACGGTGTAGTGGTGCAACGCGAGATTGACGTAGGCGAGCAAGTGGCGTCTTCGGTGGGTTACACTTACATTTACGACTCACGTACAGGCGGGCTTAATCCCGATGCTGGCTACCTTTTTGAATTTAGCCAGGACTTTGCCGGGCTTGGTGGCGACTCTGAATTTATCAGGACACGAGCAAAGCTGATCGGCCAAAGGCTGGCCTTCAACGACGAGGTCACTTTGCGTGCAACGCTTGAGGCCGGTTACCTGTCATTCAATGGGGGCACCAACCGGACGATCGATCGCTTCCTCATCGGCCCTCAAGTGCTGCGTGGCTTCGAACCTGGTGGCATCGGCCCACGCGATCTTGACACGCCCGGGTCAGACCCCGATCCGCTCGGTGGCAATCTCTTTGTCGCGGCACGTTTCGAAGCCGAGTTCCCGCTGGGTCTCCCGGACGAGCTGGGCATTCGGGGCGGGCTGTTCTACGATATCGGCAACCTCTGGGATCTAAGCGGCGTCGACCTGTCCGGCGGGAACGTCGTGGGCGAGGGTGGCTCTTTCCGCCACGTTATCGGATTTTCGGTGTTCTGGGACACGGCCCTTGGACCGTTGCGGCTGAACTTCACAAACGCTCTGCGCAAAGAAGACTTTGACGAAGAGCAAAGCTTTGACCTGACCATTTCGACGACATTCTGATGTAATGGGCAGGCTGTGCAAAGCCGGTTTGGTTCTGGTGCTGGCCCTGTTCTGGGCCAGCGTCGCACTCTCACAGGATCTGCGCAGCCCCATTTTGACCATCGACAGCGAGCGTTTCTACCGAGAGAGCGCGTTCGGTCAGCGCGTCTTGAACGAAATCGAAGCGCGCACCACCGAATTGGCAGATGACAATCGCACGCTCGAAGCCGAGCTTGAGGCCGAAGAGCAGGCGCTGACGGAACAACGCGCAGAGATGGCGCCAGAGGCTTTTCGCGCGCTCGCCGACGCCTTCGATGCGCGGGTCGAAGTCATTCGACGCGAACGCGATGCCCGCAGCCGCGCCATCGCGGATTTGCTTGAGCAAAACCGTGGGCAGTTCCTGAACGCTGCCGCCCCGGTCCTCGAAGAGATCATGCGCGACGCCGGCGCGGCCGTGATTCTGGAACAACGCAGCGTTTTTGTCAGCGCCAATGCGATCGACATCACCAACCTGGCAATTTCCCGCATGAACTCAGTGCTGGGTGACGGCACTCAGGCGGACTAGAGCCGCGCTTGCGGGCGCTGTCGCGTCTTGCTAGGCACATCTGAACTGTAAAACAAGCAAGACAAAGGCCCGGGCACCTTATGACGACGAACCTCCAATCCGCGGATATCGGGCTGATTCAACGGATCATACCTCACCGCTATCCTTTCCTCCTGGTTGATCGGGTCGAAGAGATTGATGGCTATCAATCCGCAACCGGGGTCAAGAACGTAACAATGAACGAGCCGCATTTTCAGGGCCATTTTCCGGGCTACCCGATCATGCCCGGCGTGACCATTGTTGAAGCAATGGCACAGACCGCCGCCGTTATGGTGGGCGTTGCGCTTGATCTCGCCGACAAGAACCTCCTTGTCTATTTCATGGCCATCGACAAATGCAAATTCCGCCGCATGGTTGTCCCCGGTGATACGCTCAAGCTTAAGGTTGGCACCGTGCGCGGCAAACCCGGTGGCAAGGTCTGGAAGTTTTCCGGTGTGGCCGAGGTGGATGGTGAACTGGCTTGCGAGGTCGAGTTTACCGCAATGATGGATATGCCAACACCATGAGCGGCGCAGGCGTCCATCCCTCGGCTGTGATTGACCCCGGCGCGCAGATCGAGGCCTCCGCCACTATTGGTCCATTTTGCGTGGTGGGCCCCGATGCGGTGATCGAAGCAGGAGTTATCCTGAAAAGCCACGTCGTGGTGACAGGCCACACAATCGTTGGCGCAGGCACGACGATCTTTCCCTTCGCCGTCATCGGTGAGGTGCCGCAAGATCTTAAGTTCAAGGGAGAGGCGAGCCGACTTGTCATTGGCAAACGCAACCGTATCCGCGAGCATGTGACCATGAATTGCGGCACCGAAGGTGGTGGTGGCGTGACGCGTATCGGTGACGATGGGCTGTTTATGGCCGGCTGCCATATTGCGCACGACGCGCAGGTGGGCGACCGGGTGATTGTGGTGAACTCGGCTGCCGTTGCAGGGCATTGCATCCTCGAAGATGACGTGATCGTTGGCGGGCTATCGGGCATCCACCAATTTGTTCGGATCGGGCGCGGTGCCATCATTGGTGCGGTGACGATGGTGACCAATGATGTCATACCATACGGCCTCGTACAGGCGCCTCGGGGGGACCTGGATGGTTTGAACCTCGTGGGTCTCAAGCGCCGCGGTGTCAGCCGTTCCGACATCACCGCGTTGCGCGCGGCGTTCCAGATGCTGGCGCAGGGCGAGGGGACGTTTCACGATCGTGCCGAACGTCTGGGCAAGGAAACGGAAAGCGCCTATGTGCGCGAGATTGTTGATTTTGTGATGGGCGAGAGCGACCGCTCGTTCCTCACGCCGCGGTGATGCTCGCGCTCGTCACCGGCACCGGCGCTCTGCCCGCGGTGGTGGCAGCGCAGCAACCCCATCCTTCGTTGATCTGCGCGCTTGAAGGACATCCGCCCGACGGCCTTACAGTCGACATCTGGTTCCGCCTTGAAACCATCGGCACGCTGCTGCACCAATTGGTAGAGCGGGGGGTGACCGACGTATGCCTCTGCGGCGCGATCCAGCGTCCCGGTTTCAATCCGCTAAAGCTGGATGCACGTACGATGCCTTTGGTGCCGACGCTCGCCAACGCGATCAAGGACGGCGAGGACGCAGCGCTGCGTACGATCCTTGGGCTGTTTGAAAGTCGCGGGATGCAAGTGCACGGGGCGCATGAACTGGCCTCCGAATTGTTGCCCCCTTCCGGTGTGCTCACCACAGTCCCTGTCCCCGCGGGGCTGGAGCGTCAGGTGCGTGCGGCTGAACAGGTCTCGATCGAACAGGGGCGCGCAGATGAGGGGCAATCCTGCGTGATCCGCGACAGTCAGGTCATTGCGCGTGAAGGGGCAAGCGGCACTGACGCGATGTTGCGTGGTCTGACCCAGCGACCAGTAAAGCCGACACCACCAGCAGACGACCCGTTTGGCGCAGCCATGGACTTTGTCGGTGACGTGTTGGATGACGCCGCGGACTGGTTGTCCGGCCCCGTTGCCGAAGCGCGGGCCAAACCGATTGGCGGTGTCTTTTTCAAGGCACCGAAGCCTGGGCAAGATACCCGCGTCGATCTTCCGACCGTCGGGCCGGGCACCGCGCGTGCTGTCATCGATGCACGCCTTGACGGGATGGTGCTGGCCGCGGGCGGGGTGATGGTGCTTGAGCGGGTCGAAGTTGTGCGGCTGCTTGATGAGGCGGGGCTGTTTTTATGGGTGCGCTGAAAGCGTTCGTTGTGGCTGGCGAGCCTTCAGGCGACGCACTTGGCGGCGCGCTTCTGGCAGGATTAAAAGGTGAAGCGCCCGATGTGACCTTCGATGGGATTGGCGGGCCGCTGATGCAGGCACAAGGGCTGGTCAGCCGCTTTGACATGTCCGAGTTAACGGTCATGGGAATTGCAGAGGTGCTGCCAAAATATCGCCATCTCAAACGGCGCATCGCCGAGACGGCGCAAGCTGTGATTGACACCCGACCGGATGTGCTGATCACCATTGACAGCCCCGACTTTTCACTGCGTGTCGCCAAGCGTGTCAAGGCCGACACCGACATTCGAACTGTCCATTATGTGGCCCCGACGGTCTGGGCCTGGCGCCCAGGGCGGGCCCAAAAAATGGCGCGGATGATTGACCACGTGCTTGCCCTTTTTCCTTTCGAGCCGCCCTTTATGGAAGCCGCAGGAATGGACTGTGACTTTGTCGGCCACCCCGCCGCGACGGTGCCACGCGCGCATGTGCGGGACCGGTCAGAGTTTCGCGCCCGCTACGGTTTGGAGGATGCGGCGCCTCTGGTTCTTGTGCTGCCAGGGTCCCGGCGGGGCGAGATAGGGCGGATGGGGCCGGTGTTCGGAGAGGCATTGGGGCGGCTCACGCGCCTGCATCCCAATATGAAGCTGGTGCTGCCCGCGGCTGGAAATGTCGCGAGCCTAGTTCAAGAGCAGGTGGCGCGCTGGCCCGTCACGCCTGTGGTTCTTGACCCGACGGGCCAGGACACCGACCGCGCGTTGGTCGAAAAGCGCGTGGCCTTTGCAGCCGCGGATGTGGCGCTTGCCACCTCGGGCACGGTCGCGTTGGAGTTGGCAGCAGCAGGCACACCGATGGTCAGCGCCTACGATTTCCACTGGCTCAGCCGCGCGATCATCAGTCGGATGATCACCACCGACACGGGCAGCCTGATCAATCATGTGGCCAACACTCGGATCGTGCCCGAAGTGGTGGGCAAGGACTTTACCCCCGAAAATGTGGTGCAGGCCATGGAGGGGCTACTGGCCGATCCAACCGCGCAGCAGGAGGCGATGGAGTTGACCATGGACCTGCTGGGACGCGGCGGTGCGGACCCGGGATTGCGGGCGGCGCGTGCGGTGCTGACACGGATGGTGTGATCTGTCCCCGCGGGGACAGAATTGATCGTACGGTCAAAAATTAACTGAAATGAAAGGATTTACGTTTCGGCGCATTAGTTTGAGACGGGGCAGATCAGGCGCAAGTTTGCGATGTCATAAGGGCGCAAGCCGAAATGTATGGTTTTGAAACGCATGGTTTTGCCGAGCCGCTAAACCGCCATCCTCGTGGTAAAAAAACCCAAACGGTGGCCTGCCCGAAGGCGTCAAGAAAGCCTGGGCGTTGCACTTTGATGCCACCCTTGAGCCGTGGTGTTCGACGCAGCAGGTGAAGCGTTTGTCGATGCATCGTACTTTCCGATCTACACATGCGGCTGCGAAGCGCGGTGTCTTGAGGGCTGTGCGATCTTTTTGCTCAGTTTGCCTCGGTGCGGGCTGTGATCAAGAGCGCAACCTAGCCAAGCTGAACAAGGGCGTGGCGTTTTTTCCCGGCAGAAAGTTTGATCGGGGCGGTCAACGCTGATGCGTCGATCATCGTGCCGGCTTCGGTTAGGGGCGCGTCGTTCATCTTGGCGCCGCCTTCGGCGATCAGGCGCTTGGCCTCTTTGCCTGATGCGGCGAGGCCGGACTTCACAATCAACTGCACGATTGAGATACCGTCACCAACATCCGCCGCGCTGAGCGTGAGGGTGGGCAGATCATCACCTACACCGCCTTTTTCAAACACCTCGCGCGCCGTTTGCGCCGCTGCGGCGGCGGCCTCGGCCCCGTGCAGAAGCGTTGTGATTGCGGTCGCAAGCGTGGCCTTGGCTTCGTTGATTTCGGAACCTTGAAGAGCGCCTAGACGGTCGCATTCGTCAAGCGGCAATTCGGTGTAGAGTTTCAGGAAACGCCCAACATCGGCGTCACTCGTATTGCGCCAGAATTGCCAAAATTTGTAAGGCGACAGCATCTCGGCATTCAGCCACACGGCACCCGACTGGGATTTGCCCATCTTCTTGCCGTCCGAGGTTTCCAGCAGCGGTGAGGTTAGGCCAAAAACCTCTTTCTGGATCACGCGCCGGGTCAGATCGATGCCGTTGACGATGTTGCCCCATTGATCGCTGCCGCCCATTTGCAGGATGCAGCCATAGCGGCGGTTCAGCTCCATGAAGTCATAGGCCTGCAAGATCATGTAGTTGAACTCGAGGAAGCTGAGCGATTGTTCACGGTCGAGGCGCGATTTCACGGACTCAAACGACAGCATCCGATTGATGGAGAAATGGCGCCCGATATCGCGCAGGAAATCGAGGTAGTTCAGATCGTCGAGCCACTCGGCATTGTTCAGCATCTGCGCGCTGGTGTCATAGTCGATATAGGCCGAAAAAACCTGTTTGATGCCGGCGACGTTCGCGTCAATCTGTTCCGGGCCAAGCAGGGGGCGTTCGTCGGCGCGGAAGGACGGGTCGCCCACCTTGGTTGTGCCGCCACCCATTAATGTGATCGGCTTGTGGCCCGTCTGCTGGAACCAACGCAGCATCATGATCTGGATCAGCGAGCCCACATGCAGCGACTTGGCTGTGGCGTCAAAGCCGATATAGGCCGTCTGCCCCGGCGTCAGCAGTGATTCATCCAGCGATTGCATGTCGGTGCAATCGGCCAAGAACCCGCGGCTTTGCATCACATGCAGAAAATCGGAACGGGGGGTGTAGGTCATTTGGCTTGTCCTTGGATCGGCCCTTGGGCAGTCTATAAGCGGGCGACGGGCAAAGGAAAAGGCCATGGATAAGGCCAAAGATATAGTGCGGGAAAAGGGGGCGGTGATCACCGCCCTTGGCGCGATGTCGGGAACGTCGCTTGACGGTGTGGATGCGGCGGTGTTGCAGACGGATGGGGTGACCATTCACGGCTTTGGTCCGCATGATTATCGAGAATACTCGGCTGACGACCGCGCGTTGGTGCGGGCGGCGCTTGGGCAATGGGAGGGGCCTGCGCTGGACCCGGCGGCTAGGGTCGTGATGCAGGCGCATGCGACGTTGCTGTCGGAGTTCGAGGGCGTTGATCTGGTTGGTTTTCATGGTCAGACCGTGGCCCATGCCCCGCGTTCTATAGGGACGTTGCAATTGGGCGATGGGGCCGCGTTGGCAGCCGCTTTGGGCGTGCCAGTGGTCTGGGATTTTCGGACGGCTGATGTGGAGTTGGGGGGCGAGGGCGCACCACTCGCCCCTTTTTTCCACTTTGCATGTGCGAAATGGATGCGGGCGACGGCTCCGGTTGCGTTCCTGAACTTGGGGGGTGTGGGAAATCTGACATGGGTTGATCCATCGGCGGCGCGACCGGAGGATGAGGGCGCGCTTTTGGCCTTTGACACGGGGCCCGCAAATGCGCCTTTGAATGATCTGGTACAGGCGCGGCGGGGTGTTCCGTTTGACGAGGGTGGTCGCATTGCCGCCTCGGGCGCGGTCGAGACGGGGGCATTGGAGTTGTTTCTGGCAGAGCCATATTTCGCGCGGATGCCGCCCAAGTCCCTGGACCGGAATGATTTTGCAGAGATGATCGGGCTTGTGGCAGAGCTGAGCGACGCGGATGCGGCGGCCACATTGACCGCGATGTGTGCAGCGGGCGTGGCGGAGGCGATGCAGCACTGCCCGCTTGTGCCGTCGCGGGTGTTGGTGACAGGCGGGGGGCGGCACAATCCGGTTCTCATGAAGATGCTTGAGGTGTCTCTGGATTGTCCGGTGCAGCCCGTAGAGGATGTGGGGCTGGATGGCGATATGTTGGAGGCGCAGGCCTTTGCGTATCTGGCCGTGCGGGTGGCGCGGGGGCTGCCGACATCGTGTCCCGGCACGACAGGGGTGCGGGCGGCTGTGGGTGGTGGTGTTGTCAGCGCTCCAGCTGTTGCACGTCGTGTTTGGTAAAGCGCCTATACCTGTCCGAAGTGGATTTCAGGAAGGGAGCCATGTGGTCGTGCAGCGCGGGCAATTGATGGACGGATATGGGGCGGAAAGCTGCGGTGTTTGGCTTAGTGGGGCAAGAGGAGCGCGCCGTATCCTGCGGGCCCTGAAGCGCGATATAGGTGCCGGTGGCGCTGAGCGCTGAGCGCTGTGAGTTGGCTGCAAGAGTCATTGGACCTGGGCCATTGTTGCGCGTGGTGAGCGCGGCTTTGTCGTGGAGAGGCAGGCTGCTGATCACGTCGAAATGGGTCACCGGGAAATGTCAAAACCCTTTGGTGCGAGGGTGAAACCGTCAAATTGGAAGCCGGGGGAGACGGTGCAACTGACCAGAGTGTAGTCGCCCGTGGTGCGGGCGGCCTGCCAGTGGTGCTTGGGGACGATGATCTGGGGCGCGCCCTGGGTCAGGTCCGGGGTCAGGAGGTGGTCTATTGCCGGGCCGTCGTTGCTGGCGCTGAGTGACAGGATCAGCGGCGCGCCTTTGTGGTAGAGCCAGATTTCGGTGGCGTCGACCTTGTGCCAATGGCTGGCCTCGCCCGCTTTGAGCAGGAAATAGATGCAGGTGCCGGTGGGGCGGCCCTTGTTCTCCGCGATCCAGGTTTGGCGGTAATGGCCACCTTCGGGATGGGGTTGCAGGTTCAACTGAGTGATGATGTCGTCGGCGGTCATGTTCGTCTCAGAGCGGGTGATCGAAGAAGCGCAGATGCGGCAGGAAGTGGGGCGGCACGTCGTAGTAGGGATCGCAGGGCTGAAAGCCCAGGCGGGTGTAGAGTGCTATGGCTTCGGTGAGCGGCGCCATCGTGTCGAGGACCATACGGGCATAGCCATCGGCGCGGGCGCGGGTCATGGCGGTCTCGATCAGGCGGCGGCCTGCGCCGGTGCCGCGGGCTGTTGGGTCGACATAGACACGCTTGATCTCGGTCACGCCATCACGGGCGAGCGGGTAGTACATGGCACAGCCGACGATTGTGCCGTCGCGGTCGGCCAACAGGATGTCACCTTGGGGGCGGGCATGGATGCGCGGCAGGTCGGCGATGAGCATGCGGTAAGCGTTCTCTGGGTAGAAGGCGGCGGTCATGGGCGGCAGTCCCGCCTCTCGCTCGATCAGAAGGGTGCGGTAGGCCCAGCAGAGGCGCGCAACATCGTCCGTGTCAGCAGGTGTTGCGGAGCGGATCGTGAGGTCAGTCATCGGGTATGAGTAAGGTGCGCAGCAGGTCGGGTGCAATGGGGCAGCGCAAGGAGAGTTCGGTGACGGTGTCAGGTGCGCGTTTCAGCCCACGTTTTGTGCGGTTGTGGCGGAAGGCGTCGAGGCCCGCGGTGAGGGGGACATAGAGCCAGTCGCCGCGCTGCGCACGGGCACCGCCTTGGGTGAAGTTGCCGGAGTTGATGGGGCTGAGGTCGATATGATCGCTGAGCGTGGCGGCCAGTTTGGCGGTGTCGAGCCAGAGGATCGTAATGTCGAGGTCTCGCGCTATCGATTGGGCGAAGGCGTGGCCGCGGCGTTGAGGCCAGAGGAAGATACGAGCGTCGAGTTGAGCGGCCCATTTTTCGGGCGTGTAACCGTCAAGGAAATGGGCGGCAGCGGTGAGGCCACGCAGAATCGGGCGCTGGTGATTGAGGGTGGCGGGGCCGATCTGCATGCGGTTGCTGCGCAACGTGATGTCGGCGGGGGCGATGCCTGCGTGTTTTGCGAGCGTCGCGGCCGGCAGGAGCCCCTGTGCACGGATCGACGGCAAGTTGGCCGACGCGGTGACGTGGGCGAGCCTGTCGCCCACGGCTTTGACAAACGGCGCAATCACTTCAGGATGGAGGTGCCCGCATATTCGGCGGTTTCGCCCAACATCTCTTCGATGCGGATGAGCTGGTTGTACTTGGCCAGCCGGTCCGAGCGTGCCAGTGAACCGGTTTTGATCTGGCCGCAATTGGTGGCAACGGCGAGGTCGGCGATGGTGGCATCTTCTGTTTCGCCCGAGCGGTGAGACATGACGTTGGTGTAGCGGGCGCGGTGGGCCATGTCGACCGCTTGAAGAGTCTCTGTCAAGCTACCAATTTGGTTGACTTTCACCAGCATGGAGTTGGCGCAGCCGCGTGCGATCCCCTCGGCCAGACGGACCGGGTTGGTGACAAACAGGTCGTCGCCCACAAGCTGTACCTTGTCGCCGATGGCGTCGGTCAGGGCCTTCCAGCCGTCCCAGTCGTCTTCGCCCATGCCGTCCTCAATCGAGATGATGGGATAGTCGTTGACCAGCGCTTGGAGATAGGTGGCGTTTTCTTCGGATGACAGCGTTTTTCTTTCACCTGCAAGCACATATTTGCCGTCCTTGAAGTATTCTGTGGCCGCGCAGTCGAGGGCCAGGTGGATGTCTTCGCCAGGTTTGTAGCCTGCTTTTTCCACCGACTTCAGGATGAAATCCAACGCGTCGCGGGTGGACGAGATGTTTGGGGCAAAGCCACCTTCGTCCCCAATACCCGTACTCAGGCCCGCGTCAGACAGCTCTTTTTTTAGCGTATGGAACACTTCTGAGCCCATGCGCACAGCGTCACGGATATTGTCCGCAGCAACCGGCATGATCATAAATTCCTGAATGTCGATAGGATTGTCGGCATGTTCGCCGCCATTGATGATGTTCATCATTGGGACGGGCAGGATACGGGCTGAGGTGCCGCCCACGTAGCGGTAAAGCGGTTGCGAGGTCCAATCGGCGGCCGCTTTGGCAGCGGCCAGGGACACGCCGAGGATAGCGTTCGCGCCGAGACGGCCTTTGTTGTCGGTGCCGTCCAGTTCGATCATGGCGCGGTCCAGTTCGACCTGTTCGGTGGCATCAATACCGACCAGCGCTTCGGCAATCTCTCCGTTCACCGCCGTCACAGCTTCGAGCACGCCCTTGCCTTTGTAGCGCGCTTTGTCATTGTCCCGCTTTTCCACCGCCTCGTAGGCGCCGGTGGAGGCCCCTGAAGGCACCGCGGCACGGCCCATGGTACCGTCTTCGAGGGTCACATCGACCTCGACCGTGGGGTTGCCCCGGCTGTCGAGGATTTCGCGGGCGTGGATGTCGATGATGGTGCTCATGGGAAGCTCCTGTAGTGAGAAGTTACGCAGCGTCTAGCCCGATGTTGGCGCTAACAACAAGGGGCTTTACGCCGCAGCGGGCGATTTCCTGATGCGTTCGCGCCAGAGGGCGTAGACGCCCGAGGCGATGACGATGGCCACACCGATCAGCGTGAGTGTGTCGGGTGTTTCAGAAAAGACCAGCACGCCGATGATCAGCGCAAACAGCATGCGAGAGTAGCGGAAGAGGGTGACAAAGCTGACTTCGCCAATGCGCATGGCGGTAACGATGAAGTAATAGGAGAATGTGCCAATCAGGGCCGCGAGCGCCAGAATGCCCCATTCAACGGCCGTTGGTGCCACGAACGCGGTACCGGTGGCGAACATGGCGACGATGCCTGCGGGGATCAAAAGCACGAACGCGGCGAGGCTGAGTTGCAGGGCCGAAAGGGTCGCTGGCACGCGCCGGGTGGCGAGGTCGCGGATGGAGAGGCCCAGCATACCTTGAACAGCGAACATTACATTCCAGTCAAACCCTTCAAAGCCGGGGCGCAGGATCAACAGAACGCCCACAAGTCCGGCTCCAATCGCGATCCAGCGCCGCCAGCCCACTGCTTCGCCCAGAAACAGGGCCGCACCAAGCGTCACAACCAAAGGCGTTGTTTGCAAAACGGCTGAGGCGGTGGAGATGGGTATAAGCACCAGCGCGGTGACAAAGCCCAATGTTCCGAACACTTCGGCAGCGTTTCGAATGATAACCGCTGGAGCCAGCAGATCTCGGCTGAGCATCGCCTGGCCGTTCCAAAGGCACGCACCCGCCATGACCAAGGCGCCACCGACACCCAGAAGGGCGATGATCTGCCCAACCGGGATCGCATCGCCCAGAAACTTGATGAACATGTCCTCGATCGCGAAGCAAAGCATCGCTAGGACCATGAGGCCTGCGCCGCGCAGATTGTCCATGGGGTCAGCCCGCCCGCTTGAGGCGCATCATCAGCTGATTGCCCTGTTTGCGGGTCTCAACCCCTTTGAGCGCTTGGACAAGTGCCGACAGTTTCTTGTGCCCATAGGTGCGGGTGTCAAAGTCGGGGTGGGCATTCTGGATCGCCTGGCCGATCTGGCCCAGCGCATACCAGTCGTCGTCCTGGTCGATCTTGTCCATCGCGCCCTCGATCAGAGAAAGCGCATCGCCCGCCTTGGCGCGGCCCTTGGACGGCTCCGGGTCACCGACGAGGTTTTCGATCAGGATGAAGCGGTTGCAGACGTTGCGCAGCGCTTCGGGGGCCTTGGATTCGCCAATGCCGATCACGGTCAGGCCGTCTTCCCTCAGCCGGTTGGCAAGTGCCGTGAAGTCGCTGTCGGAGGACACGATGACAAAGCCGTCAAAGCGACCGCCGTGCAGGATGTCCATCGCGTCGATGACAAGGCCGATGTCGCTGGCGTTCTTGCCGGTGGTGTTTGACGTGTCCTGATGTGCGACCAGCCCCAATTCGAGGATGCGGTCGGACCAGGCTTTGAGCCGCCCGGAGGACCAGTCGCCATAGACGCGGCGCAGAGCGGGTTCGCCGATGGAGGTCACTTCGCGCAGGACCGCGTCAGCGAATTTGGCGGGCACATTATCGGCGTCGATCAAGACGGCGAGTAACGGGCGGTCACGGTTGGCCATGTGGGCCCTTTCTGTCGGTCATCGCTTGCGCGGCACACCATAGAGTTCCAGCCGATGTCCGCGCAGTTCGTAGCCCAGTTTTTCGGCAATCTTTTCCTGCAGCGCCTCGATCTCGGCGTCCACAAACTCGATCACCTCGCCCGAGTTCATGTCGATCAGATGGTCGTGGTGGTCACGCTCTGCGTCTTCGTACCTGGCGCGACCGTCGCCGAATTCCAGCTTGTCCAAAATACCCGCTTCTTCGAACAACTTCACCGTGCGGTAAACGGTCGCGATGGAGATGCTTGGATCAACGGCGCTGGCGCGGTTGTAAAGCTCTTCGACATCCGGGTGATCGTCAGAATCCTCGAGCACCTGCGCGATCACGCGGCGGGGCTGGGTCAGGCGCAGCCCCTTGGCTTCGCTGCGGTCGATGATGGTCTGGCGCTTGGCGGTCATGGGCACGGCTTTATCGAAAGGGCAGGCCGGGGGCAATTGCGGTTGACGCGGGTTCGGGATGGGTTCACTGGGGGCCATGAGCGATTTTGACATGATGAACCTACCCGAAACACTCGCAAAGCGGGTGGCGGAGATGGGTTTGAGCGATCCGACCCCCATTCAGGCACAGGCTATTCCGCACGCGCTGAACGGGCGCGATGTGATCGGGCTGGCGCAGACCGGAACCGGCAAGACGGCAGCCTTTGGTATACCGCTGATTGCGCGGTTGATGGAGGAGGGGGGTAAGGCGGCCCCTAAGACGGCACGTGGTTTGATCCTGGCTCCGACACGGGAATTGGCGGGACAAATTGCAACGATGCTGCGAGAGATGACTCGGATGCGGGTGCAGATCGTGGTCGGCGGTGTCAGCATCAATCCGCAAATCCAGCGCTTGGCCAAGGGGGCCGACATTCTGGTGGCGACGCCCGGACGTCTGCTGGATCTGGTCGAGCGCAAGGCGATCAAGTTGGAGCATACCGGCTTTCTGGTGTTGGATGAGGCGGATCAGATGCTGGATTTGGGCTTTGTCCATGCCCTTAGGAAGATTGCGGCGCTGATGGGCGACGATCGCCAGACGATGCTGTTTTCAGCAACTATGCCCAAACAGATGAACGAGATTGCACAAAGCTATTTGCGCGAGCCTATCCGGGTAGAGGTGAACCCGCCGGGCAAGGCGGCGGATAAGGTGACCCAGGGCGTACATTTCATCGCCAAGGCCGAAAAGGCGGAATTTTTGGTCGAACTTTTGGACAAGCACCGGGAGAACCGAGCGCTTGTCTTTACCCGCACGAAGCACGGGGCCGACCGGCTAGCGCGCACGCTGGAACGCAAGGGTTTCGCTGTAGCAGCAATACATGGCGACAAACGGCAGGGGCAACGCGAGCGGGCGCTTGCAGCGTTCAAGGCACGCGAGGTGCGGGTGCTGGTGGCAACGGATGTAGCGGCGCGCGGGCTCGACATCCCGGATGTGAAATTCGTCTACAACTACGAATTACCCAATGTGCCTGAGGCTTACGTGCATCGGATCGGGCGTACGGCGCGGGCAGGCAAGGACGGGTCCGCAATTGCGTTCTGCGCGCCCGAGGAGATGGATCACCTCAAAGACATTCAGAAGGTGATGAAGCTGAGTATACCGGTTCTGTCGGGGCGGGCCTGGGAGCCTGTGCCAGACCCCAACGCCAAGCCCGCAGGCGGGCGAGGTCGCGGTCGCGGACGACCGGGAGGCAAACCCGGCGGGGCGCGACCCGGTGCGCCCGGAGGCGCGAAACCGTCGCAGCGCCGGCGGCGCAAGCCCAAGGCAAAGGGCTCACGCACTTAGCGCCGAAGCAGATGCGCATTGAGTGCGCACCTAACAGTTATTGATAAAGCGAGGGCACGCCCAATTGCGCGTGGATGTCGTTCACGCTGCTGGCATCCATGTCCAACGCCTTCGCCAGTTGGTGCAGGTATTGCGCCTCGGCCTGGCTGTCGAGATCGATGGCGAGGACGGACATGGCATAGACTTGGGGCTCCATGCCATTCGGCACCTCACGAGCGAGCGCTTGCGCATCTACGTCACGCTGCATTTCGGCACGGACAAAGGCAGCTTCTTCTGAGTCCACGTCACCGCCTAGTTGGCCCATCAGCTTTTCCTGTTCGGCGTCGTCGAGTTTGCCATCGGATTTCGCCGCTTGGATCATCGCCCGCAGCATGAGGGCTGCTGCGGCTTCTTGATCAGCGGTGGGTTCGATGGGGTCTTGGGGCGTCTGATCAAAGTTCGAGTTCAGCACCTGGCCAAAGCTCGCGCCATTGTCATTAGGGCGTTGGCCCATGGCACCGCTGAGCGCGCCGAGCAGGCCACCCGCGCCCGCGCCCCCGGCCAGTCCACCAAGAAGGTTTTGCAGGCCCTGGCCTGATCCACCTGCACCGCCGAGACCTTCGAGTAGACCGCCAAGACCACCCATACCACCAGCCGCGCCGCGCCCCTGCGCGCCACCCATCAGGCCGCCGAGCATATCCTGTAGGCCCGCGCCACTCTGCGCTCCGCCGCCTCCGGCCAAGCCACCAAGCAGACCGCCAAGGCCACCGCCCGCGGATGCGCCCGCCGCACCGCCGCGTTGCTGCATCATCGCGCTGGCGCCTTTAGCCACCGCGACACCGACGGCCACTTTGGCCAGCGTTTTCATTAAACTCATTGTTGATCTCCATCTCCCCCGGGAATCGATGGTATTCATCATGGCATAGATTGTTTGCCAAACGGCGGGGAATGTTTGTAGCCAATTGACATTGACCGGCAAAACGGCCGTTCTGCGCCGATGACCCGCAAGTCTCATATCGACCTGATCGGTGCTATGGCGCTGACACTTTTTTCTTTGAACCTCGGGTTCAATCAGGTGGTCATCAAGGTGGCGAACGGGGGCTTTCAGCCGGTGTTCATGGCGGGGTTGCGGTCGCTGGGGGCGCTTATCTTGCTGGGGCTTTGGATGCAGGCGCGCGGCATCTCGCTGCGGTTGCCAGTCGAAGGGCGCACCGGCGGGATCATTGCCGGGCTTCTCTTTGCGGTTGAGTTTATCTGTCTGTTTCTGGCGTTGGATCTGACAAGCGTGGCGCGCACATCGATCCTGTTTTACTCGATGCCGGTTTGGCTGGCGCTTGCTGCGCATGTGCTTTTGCCTGGCGAGCGGCTGACCGGAGTTCGGCTTTTGGGGCTGGCCCTTGCCATGGGCGGCGTTGTGCTGGCGTTGATCGACCGAGAGGCGGGTCAGGGCAATGTGCTGGGCGATGTATTTGCACTGGGGGCGGCGCTGTGTTGGGCCGGAATTGCGCTGTGCGTGCGGGTGACACCGCTCTCGGCGATTCCGGCGGAGCAGCAACTTTTTTGGCAATTGCTGATTTCGGCCCCGGTGCTTTTGCTTGTGGCACCTGCATTTGGTCCGTTGCTGCGTGAGCTGGCGATAATCCATGTGATCGGGCTGGCCTATCAAATCGTGTTCATCGCCAGTTTCGGCTTTTTGTTCTGGTTCTTTCTGATGAAGATCTATCCGGCTTCAGGTGTGGCGTCGTTCAGCTTTCTATCGCCGGTCTTTGCTGTTGTGCTGGGGTGGATGATCCTGGGCGAGGACATCTCGGCCACGATCTGGATCGCTTTGGTGCTGGTGGCCGCCGGGTTGGTGTTGATCAACCGCAAGTAAGGCAGGTATGTTATCTGTCCGCGTCAGGTGCCACAGAAGGTGGCCGGAACAACCTCGGATGGGGTGGGCGGACGGCGCAGGTCATCGAAGTCATCTGGCACATCATAGGGTGTGTCAAACGCTGTCATAAGCCGATGGAAGGGAGCCATGTCACCGGCAACAGCGGCTTCGATCATTGCTTCGACCCGGTGGTTGCGCGGGATGATCTGCGGGTTCACTTGTTGCATGAGGGACGGATCGGGTCCACGGTTGCGCCAGCCCTTCGCCCAGACGTCAAACATGTCCCGGTCGGTGAACTGGTCGCGGGCCTGACCTGTATGCAAAGATGCGAAAGTGTTGGTGAAATCTGCGCCATCCTGCTGCATCAGGGCAAGGAGGTCTTCGATCAGCGTTTGATCTTCGGAGGTGGCGTCGCTGAGCCCGATCTTGGCCCCGAAACGGCGCAGCCACGCGGCCTGTAGCTGCCCGGGCATGGCATGCACGATAGCAGTGGCGTCTTCGACAGCTTTTTCCTTGTCATCAAAGAGTTGGATGAGCGCGGTCGCCAGTTGCGCCATATTCCACACCGCGATGTTTGGTTGATTGCCATAGGCGTAGCGGCCCATCTGGTCGATGGACGAGAACACGCGCCCTTCGTGATAGGCGTCCATGAAGGCGCAGGGGCCATAGTCGATGGTTTCACCGGAGATCGTGCAATTGTCGGTATTCATGACGCCGTGTATAAATCCCACTGACATCCAGGCGGCGATCAGGTTCGCTTGGGCGTCGCAGACCGCCTTGAGCAGCCCCATTGGGCCATCCGCGTCTGGGTAATGGCGCGCAATTGCGTAGTCGGTCAGCGTGCGCAACGCATCGATCTGGCCGCGATGGGCGAAGATCTGGAACGTGCCGACGCGCAGGTGGCTGGCAGCGATGCGAGTGAGGACTGCGCCGGGCAAGGCACCTTGCTCGCGGTAGACGGCTTCTCCGGTTGCTACAGCGGCGAGCGCACGGGTGGTTGGGATGCCGAGCGCGTGCATCGCTTCGCTGATCACATATTCACGCAAGACCGGCCCAAGCCAGGCACGCCCGTCACCCATACGGGAATACGGCGTTGGGCCGGAGCCCTTAAGCTGGATATCGCGCCGCTGGCCATGTCGGTCGATTACCTCGCCCAGAAGAATTGCACGCCCATCGCCAAGCTGTGGGTTATAGTTGCCGAACTGATGCCCCGCGTAGAGCTGTGCAAGCGGTGAAGAACCATCGGGGATGGTTGTACCGGCGAAAACGGTGGCGTCGCGCCCTTCGATCCCGAGATCGGCAGCCAAGGTCTCATTCCAGGCCAGCATATCGGCCTCCGCCACGGGTGTGGGGTTCAAGCGCGTATAGAAGCCGTCGGGCAGGGTCGCATAGCTGTTGTCGAAGGGTATGTGCATGCTCATGACTTGGACATAGGCGGGGAGCGGCCCTCTGGCTAGAGCATCCGCGTCATCAGGTGGTACCCATCGCGCAGTTTGAAGCCCGCACGGGTGTATAGTTTTTGCGCCACTGTGTTGGCGGTGTCGACTTCAAGGTGCAGCGCCTTGACGCCAGCCTCACCCAAGGCGCGGGGCAGCGCCAGCAGCACTTCGGTGGCTATACCACGCTTGCGGACACCGGGCCGAATAAAAATCTCATCTATGAAGCCATCCATGCCGCCAAATTCTATGGACCAGCCAAAGGTGACCACAACGTAGCCGATGGGCGCCCTAGGCGGACCAATGAGATACGCCGCGCCGTGGGGGATGCCGTCGAGCAGCGGTTGGATGCCTGCTGCTCGGACCTCGGGCGACATGTTGATGCCCTCTTCTGCGTGGAAGGCCGCGACAAGTGCGTCTAGCCGATCAAAGTGCTCGGGCGCGGCAAGGGTCAGTGCGGCGCTCACAACCGGGCCAATCGTTCAGTGAGCAGCGCAAAGAAGCCATCGGCGTCTATATCGCCCATGAACGTCGCATTGGCTAAGCGCCCCGACACACGCCACCAATCGGCGACGGTCATGCCCATAGTGAGTTCCGAGGTCGTCTCGATCTCGACATTAATATGCCTGCCAGAGAAAAGGTCGGGACGTATCAGGTAAGCTGTGACGCAAGGATCGTGCAAAGGCGCCCCGGCCGAGCCATATTTTTCCTTGTCGAAGCGTTCGAAGAAGTCGGTCATCTCCGCCACTGCGACACCGACAGGTGTGCCCAAGTCGCGAAAGGCGTCGTTACGCGCCTTGGTCACCAGCGCCTTGTGCGTGACATCGAGCGGCATAACGACAATATCAACGCCGCTTTTGAAAACAATATCAGCGGCCTGCGGGTCGACGTAGATGTTAAACTCGGCTGCTGGAGTGATGTTGCCCACTTCGAAATAGGCGCCCCCCATCAGCACGATCTGCTGTACCTTAGCGACGATATCCGGCGCGCGTTCGAACGCGGTTGCGATGTTGGTCAGTGGACCCAGCGGACAGACCGTTACGGTGCCTGCGTCATGCGCCCTCAAGGTTTCTATGATCCAGTCAACGGCATGTTTACTCTCAAGCGGCATGGTCGGATCAGATAAGTTCGGACCATCAAGGCCAGTTTTACCATGCACATGCTCTGCCGTGATCAGATCACGCCCCAATGGACGATCACACCCGGCAAAGACCGGCACATCAACCTTGCCCGACAACTCACAGATAATACGCGCATTTTTGGCCGTCAGGTGCAGTGGAACATTGCCCGCTACCGCAGTTATACCCAACACCTCGATTTCGTCAGGGCTGGCCAGCGCCAGCAGGATCGCAACGGCGTCATCCTGTCCGGGGTCGGTGTCGATGATGATTTTGCGCGCGGGCATGCTGTCTCCGGTCAAATTTCGCGCAACGTGGCCGCTTTGGCCAGGGTTGTCCAGAAGCTGAAAGAGCGGGTGCGCGATTCCTTGCGTTTGGATTGGCAGGTTATGGGAGACGCCCATGTCTGACGCACCACTTTACGTTCATGTGGGTGCGCATCGCACCGGGACCACGTCATTTCAGACATGCCTGCACGAAAACCGTTTGATCCTGCATGCGCGGGGTTGGACGACTGCGTATCCCGGTCGGGACGGTATCCGGTCGGGCAAATTGGCGCTGCGATTGCCGGCCGGACCACGTGTGGACCCGACGGCCGCTGCCCAAAGAGCATGGCGAACACTGGAACCTTGTCGCACAGGCATGCCTGTCATCTTGTCCGAAGAGAACATTCTGGGGCGCATGTTTCACTTTATGAAAGGGCGTTTTTATCCCTTTGCAGAAGCACGATGTCTGGCATTGCGCGCGGCATGGGAGGGACCGATTGCGCATGTTTTGCTGGTTGTCCGGCCTTACGAAGAGCTTTTCGTGTCCTCCTTTCGCAAGCGGGCGGAGGACAACCCGATGCCGCGGTTCAATGACGTCCGCGACCGGTATTTGAGCATTGATCGCGGTTGGCCACAATTGGCGGCATCCGTTCAAGAGGTCCTGCGCCCCGAGCGTATGACTGTGCTGCCCTACGCCGCGCGCGGGAGCAACTTGCAATTGTTGCAACGCCTTGTTCCGGAACTTAGCCTGCACGGACTTGTTGAGCCGAACCGCATGGCGAATGTGAGCGCGACAGACGCGGCGCTGGAACACTTGCAAGAGCGTTATCACTTGGGTGAACGCTTACGACGCCCAGAATGGCGCAAGGTCATCGCAGCGCACGCCTTGAACCAAGCAACCCAGGGGTTTGCTGCGTTTTCTGCATCTGAACAGGCGGACTTATCTGCGCGGTATGCGTCCGACCTTAAGCAGATCGAATGGATGCCACGCGTCAACGTCGCTTGAGCTTCTCTTGCGCTTTGACCTGGTTCCAAAGGGCATCCATCTCTTCGAGCGTGCTGTCCTGCGAGAGTTTGCCTTGATCCGCCAGAAGATGTTCGACCGCCTCGAAACGACGGGTGAACTTGGCATTGGTGCGGCGCAGTGCCTCTTCTGGTTCGACGCCCAGATGGCGGGCAAGGTTGGCGACAACAAAGAGCAGATCGCCCATTTCGTCGACCATCTCTTCGTGACCCATCGTGTCGCGCGCTTCGACAAGTTCAGCGGCTTCTTCTTGCAGTTTGTCCAGCACCTGTGCTGTTTCAGGCCAATCAAAACCGACACGTGCCGCACGCTTTTGCAGTTTCACAGCCCGTAGAAGCGCGGGCAGATTCAGGGCCACGCCGTCCAGCGCGCCTTTTTGCGCTTTGCCTGCGCGTTCGGCAGCTTTGATCGCTTCCCAGTCGCGGGTTTGTTCATCGGCCGATTTGTTTCGGGACTCATTGCCGAAGACGTGCGGGTGCCGCGCGACCATCTTGTTTGAGATGTTCGTGACGACGGACTGAAAGCTGAAGTGCCCGGCTTCTTCTCCGATGGCGGTGTGATAGACGGATTGCAGGAGCAGATCGCCTAACTCGCCCTCAAGCTCGGCCCAGTCCTGTCGTTCGATGGCATCGGCCACTTCATAGGCTTCTTCGATTGTGTAGGGCGCAATGGTTTGAAAGGTCTGTTCAATGTCCCACGGACACCCTGTTTCCGGGTCGCGCAGACGGCGCATGATCTCAAGCAAGCGTTCGATTCCGGCTGTTTCGTCGTGGATCAGTGCGTCACCCATTGCAGCCCTCTGCGGTTTCAGGTTTGCTGACATGTGACCTATCCCCTTGCCCGGAGCAACCCATGCCCATCATCAACCGACTTGGTGACCTTGCGCCTGAGATGGCCGCCTGGCGCCAGCATCTGCACTCGATCCCCGAACTGGCCTTTGACTGTCCCAAGACGTCGGCCTTTATTCAGGACCGATTGACCGAGATTGGCGTGGACGAATTGCATTCTGGAATCGCACAGACCGGCATCGTGGCAATCGTCAATGGTCAAGGCGGCGGGCCGACAATTGGCTTGCGGGCAGATTTTGATGCGCTGCCCATAGAGGAGGAAACGGGGGTCGACTATGCCTCGACCCATCCCGGCAAGATGCACGCCTGTGGCCATGATGGGCACACTGCGATGTTGCTGGGCACTGCGAAATACCTTGTCGAAACGCGTAATTTTTCGGGCCGCGTCGCGCTGATCTTTCAACCTGCTGAGGAAGATGGCGGCGGGGGTGAGGTTATGGTGCAAGAGGGGATCATGGACCGCTTCGGGATTGGCGAGGTCTATGCCATTCACAACGCGCCGGGGAAGGAATTTGGCAAGTTCCACACGCGCGGGGGACCGATCATGGCGGCAGCGGATATGTTCCATATTCACGTGACGGGCAAGGGTGGGCATGCTGCGCGACCGTATGACACTGTGGATCCGGTGGTGACGGCCTGTGCGATCGTGACCGCCCTGCAAACCATCGTGAGCCGAAACCACAAGCCGATGGAACAATTGGTGATTTCGGCGACGCAGATCCACACGGGCACCACCGATAACGTGGTCCCGGAAAGCGCCTATATCAACGGCACGGTGCGGACATTTGCCAAAGATGTACAGGCTATGGTGGTGCGCCGGATGGAGCAGATCGTGGCGGGGACCGCTGCGGCTTATGGTTGCGAGGCCAAGCTGGAATTCGAGTTTGGTTACCCGCCCACTGTTAATCACGAAAAGCAAGCTGCTTTCGCGGGCCAAGTCGCCGCCCAGATCGCTGGAGATGAAGGGGTGGAGCCGGATGTCGAACCGGTGATGGGGGCCGAGGATTTTTCCTATATGCTGGAGGCGCGGCCCGGTGCTTATCTTATGCTGGGGCAGGGCGAGGGTGCAGGCGTGCACCACCCGAGATACAACTTCAACGATGACATTGCACCCATCGGCGCGTCGTTCTTTGCGCGATTGGTCGAGACGGCGCAGCCGGTGCGGTAGGGATGCTGCCCGTCGGCGCGTACGCGCTTCAACCCGAAGTTTAGCTGGCAAGATGAAGGATCACGATGGCGCTTGAAGACGCGAAGACCCAGATCGACCACGCCTTTACGCGCGAAGATCCGAAGGGACCATCCTTTGAGTTGACCTTTGGTGGGGCGACGTCGTTTTTGCGACGGCGCTATACCAAGGATTTGACGGGCGTGGATATCGCGGTGACAGGTGTGCCCTTTGACCAGGCGGTGACAAACCGGCCTGGCACGCGGTTGGGGCCCCGCGCGATCCGAGAGGCTTCGAGCTTGCAAGCGCCAGACGCGCCTTACGGTTGGCCGTTTGATGTATTGAGCGAGCGGGTCGTCGTGGATTACGGTGACGTGGCCTTTGATTACGCGAATGTCCCAGCATTTCCTGACGCACTCACTGCGCATATTCGTGGTATTCTGGATGCCGGAGCAGCGAGTGTGGTGCTGGGGGGGGATCACTATATCTCTTTCCCGATCCTTAAAGCATATGCCGAGAAACACGGGCCGATATCGCTGATCCAAATTGATGCCCACACAGACACCTGGCCTGATGATGACAT
The DNA here is from genome assembly GCA_038525015.1 of Pseudomonadota bacterium. GTDB lineage: Bacteria > Pseudomonadota > Alphaproteobacteria > Rhodobacterales > Rhodobacteraceae > Tateyamaria. Next base: position 125,883 of record JBCBID010000004.1, read on the forward strand.
GGCGCGCGTGGATCACGGCACGATGTTCTACAAGGCGGTAACGTCAGGGATCGTGGACCCTGCGACATCGGTGCAAATCGGTATCCGGACAACGAATGAGGATACGCTGGGCGTCACTATCATTGACGCGCCTGAGTTTCATCGTATCGGGGCGGTAGCAGCGGCGGACCGGACGCGCGAGATTGTAGGGGATCGGCCCGTTTACCTGAGCTTTGACATCGACGGGCTCGACCCGGCCTTTGCCCCTGGCACGGGCACACCCGTCTGGGGCGGTTTGAGTTCGGCGCAAGCAGCTGCATTTTTGCGTGGTTTGGCCGGTATTAACATTCGCGGCGGGGACGTGGTTGAGGTGTCGCCGCCCTTTGACACGACCGGCGCGACAGCGATTGCGGGCGCGCACGTGGCGACCGAAATTTGCCAGCTTCTGGGATGGAGGATGCGCGGTGGCATCTAAGAACCAGCCGCTGAGCGGGAATGATCTGGCCCGGTTTTCAGGGCCCAATACGTTCATGCGCCTTCCATTCTCGAACGAGTTGCAGAAACTGGATGTTGCGGTGCTGGGCGTGCCCATGGATATCGGTACATCGTGGCGATCGGGCACGCGGTTTGGACCCAAGCAGGTGCGTGCCGAGAGCGCAATGATCCGTCCCTACAACCTGCAAACGGGTGCAGCTCCATTTGATAGTTTACACGTGGCCGACATCGGCGATCTGGCAATCAACACGTTCTCCCTTTCGGATAGTTTACGCATTATTGCAGAGAGTTACGGCACAATCCTTACCTACGACTCTGTTCCTGTGGCCATCGGCGGCGATCACTCCATCACCTTGCCGATCCTGCGCGCCATCGCTCAGCGGCACGGTCCCGTGGCTTTGATACATGTGGACGCCCATGCAGATGTGAACGATGAGATGTTTGGTGAGAAGGAGACCCACGGCACCGTTTTTCGGCGCGCCTATGAAGAAGGTTTGATTCAAGCGTCGAAGGTTTATCAGGTGGGGCTGCGCGGCACTGGTTACTCGGCGGAGGACTTTACCGAGGCGCAAGGCTGGGGCTTTCAGCAGTTTCTGGCTCACGAACTGTGGGGACGGGACCTCAGCCAACTGGGGGCCGAGATCCGGCGAGACATTGGCGATGTGCCGACATACGTGACTTACGATATTGACAGTCTTGATCCAGCTTTTGCGCCGGGCATCGGGACACCCGAGATCGGCGGATTGACAACACCGCAGGCGCTGCAGTTGATCCGCGCGTTTCGTGGCGTGAACATTGTTGGGTGCGACATGGTTGAAGTCTCACCGCCATACGATACTTCCGGGAATACGGCTCTGACGGGGGCAAATATCCTGTATGAACTTCTGTGTGTTCTGCCAGGTGTCGCCTATCGGTGAAACAGCCGATATCGTGCGGATCGGCGTGTGCTCGCAAGAGACGAGAGTGGGATGAAATACATCATGTATCTCTTTGTTTTAATCTGCGTTCTAAGCGTTGGGCTTATCGGTTATATCCGTCTGGCCCCAGCCGATCCGGCAAAGTGGCATGTGCCCATTGCCGCAACAAGCAGCCAAGATATCACCGGCGGCGCGATCCGCGTGATACAGGCCGACCGTGATGTGCTTGCACGGGTGGATGCCGCGATGCGTGAGATACCCCGAACCAAGGTGATCGCCGGTTCGGTCGAGGAAGGACGCATCACCTATGTCACACGCACCAAGTGGATCGGCTTTCCTGACTACACAACAATTGAGCACCGCCACGGGTTGCTTAAGATGCACGCCCGTTTGCGCTTTGGCCGCTCAGATTTCGGCGTCAATCGCGAACGATTGGAGCGGTTGTTGTTCGCCGCCAAGGGATGAACTCAGGCACCCTTCTTGTACCTCGCGCCACATGGGAGAGTTCAGCGACATCTGGCACTGTGCCATGAACATACGGCCGTCGACCTGCAAGCAAATCGTTTGGCCAAGTTCTATGCGCGCGCCAGCCTTGTCCGTACAATAGCACTCCACCGTCTTGCCGGAGGGCGATGTGACATCCGCCAACGCAGGGCTGGCCGCGAGTAGGGAAATCAGAAGTGTATGTTTCATGCGCCATATATAGCACGCTCTGCCCCTTGACCAAAGACCCTGCTTGGCTCAAACCCGCGACATGATCCCACAGGACCGCCTTTTGCAGATCACGCAGCGCTTTCAGTATCTTGAGGCGGCGATGGCTGATGGTTCAGATGATATCGCTGTGCTGGCCAAGGAGTATTCTGACCTCAAGCCCGTGGTGGACCAAATCGCCACCTATCAGCAGGTGCGATCCGACATGGCGGAGGCGGAGGCGATGTTGTCCGACCCCGACATGGCTGAACTAGCGGAAGAAGAGCTAACGCGGCTGAAAGCGGCTCTGCCCGAGGCGGAGGCGGCTTTGCAACTAGCGCTGCTGCCCAAAGATGCAGCGGATGCGCGGCCTGCGATGCTGGAGATCAGGCCTGGAACCGGGGGGGACGAGGCGGCGCTTTTTGCGGGCGATCTGCTGCGCATGTACCAGCGCTATGCCGAAGCACAGGGCTGGAAGGTCGATATTGTCGAGGAACAGGCGACGGAGTTGGGAGGCCTCAAAGAGGTTGTCGCGCATATCAAGGGCGACAACGTCTTTGCCCGGATGAAGTATGAAAGCGGCGTGCACCGTGTACAGCGCGTGCCCACAACCGAAAGCGGGGGGCGCATTCATACATCCGCTGCGACCGTTGCGGTCCTGCCAGAGGCGGAAGAGGTTGATATCGAGATCGCCTCTGGTGACATCCGCATTGATACGATGAGGTCCTCGGGTGCAGGCGGGCAGCATGTCAACACAACCGATAGTGCCGTGCGGATCACACATATTCCGACGGGGATCGTTGTGACGAGTTCGGAGAAGTCGCAACACCGCAACCGTGAAATCGCGATGCAGGTTCTGCGCGCGCGACTGTATGATATGGAGCGTTCGCGTGTGGACAGCGAACGCTCGGCCGACCGGGCGGCGCAGGTCGGATCGGGCGACCGGTCAGAGCGTATTCGCACATACAACTTTCCGCAGGGGCGGATGACTGATCACCGGATCAATCTGACACTCTATAAATTGGATCAGGTCATGCAGGGTGATCTGGACGAGGTGATAGATGCGCTGACGGCAGATGCGCAGGCGCGCATGATGGCCGAGATGGGCGCATGACCACCGCTGCGGAAGCCATGGTAGCCGCCACCGCGCGGCTGCGGGCGGCGGGGGTGCCTGACCCGGCGCGTGATGCGCGGGTGCTTTTGGCGCACGCGGCGCAGGTTGATGCGGCACGTGTCACGCTGATTGCACCAGAGGATATCGCGCCGGATATTGCGGATCGCTACGATCATTTGATCGCCTTGCGTGCGGTGCGTGTGCCAGTGAGCCATTTGATTGGCGAACGGGAGTTCTACGGGCGCGCGTTCAAAGTCAGCAGTGACGTGCTGGATCCGCGCCCGGAAACGGAGACGCTGATTGAGGCGGCGCTAAGCACGGAGTTTTCGCGTGTGCTGGACCTAGGCACTGGGTCGGGCTGCTTACTGGTGACGTTGCTGGCGGAACGATTGGATGCGACAGGCGTAGGTGTTGATTTGTCGGACACGGCTTGCTTGCAGGCGTCGGCGAATGCGATTCAGCATGACGTGGCCGGGCGCGTTCACATAGTACAGGGGGACTGGTTTGATCCGGTGGAGGGACGTTTTGATCTGATTGTCGCGAATCCCCCATATTTGTCTAGTTTTGAGATGGAAGAAGTGTCGCCTGAATTGCGCGATCACGAGCCGCGTATCGCATTGACAGATGAAGGTGATGGGTTGTCTGCGTATCGCGAGATCGCGCATCAGGCGGGCAGCTATTTAACGGCCACGGGGCGTGTTCTGTGCGAGATTGGCTGGCATCAGGGTAACGATGTCCTCGCTATCTTTGAAAGTGGCGGGTGGGGGACACTTGAGATACTACCTGACCTTGACGGGCGCGATCGTGTCATTCTCGCGCGGAATCCGGCTTAATCTGATCAAAAATATCAAAAATGCGCCTTTAACCCTTGTCGCGAGGGCACGTCCGTGTTTAATCCTGTATCAGACGCTGAAGCTATAGCCCCGGCTCTGTGCCAGCGTCTTATCCACAAGATCGCCAAGAGACTGTGACACGCACCCAATATGATGCGGCACGGGCGATCCCAGAGAATTATGCCAGAGAGCTAAACACATCCATGAAGTCTTCGAGATCACGGTCCCGGTCCAAGAACAACCGCAATCGCAATTCCGGCGGGGGCGGCGGTAATGTCGTTAACCGCGTGTTCGACAGTTCGGGCCCAGAGGGCAAGGTGCGCGGCACGCCGCAACAGATCATTGACAAATACAACCAGTTGGCGCGGGACGCACAGTTGGCGGGTGATCGGGTCGCAACCGAGAACTTTCAGCAGCACGCGGAACACTATCTGCGTTTGTTGAGCGAAGCACAGCGCGAGATCGAAGCGCGGCGCGAAGAGCAAGAGCGTCAGAATCGCGAACGCCAGGCCGAACGCGATCGCGAAAGAGCGGCGCGGCAAGAGCAAGAAACCAATGCCGATCCCGCTCAGGCCCCGCAGCCGGATGTGGTTGATGATGGTGGAGACAGCGGCCTGGTCGAGACGCCTGAGAGCCAGTCAAAGCCCAAAAAAACGCGCAGCCGGTCGCGTAAGCCCAAAGCTGAGACAGCAGGCGAACAAACCGAGGCGCCGACACCGGAGGCTGATGGCACCGCGCCGGAAGCGGCGGAGTAAATCCGCTCAGACTTTGGGTGTCTGGGGAGCGCCGGTGGTGCGTCCTTTTTTGGCTCTAGGGTTTGGCCACTTCGCGCGCCAATGCACAGAATGCTTCGAGTGAGATCTGTTCGGCGCGGTCGGTGGGCCGTATGCCTGCGGTGATCAGGCGATCTTCGATATCGGGTACCAGACCCTTAAGCGCGGCACGCAGCATCTTGCGGCGCTGGTTGAAGGCGGCGGCCACGACACGGCTTAGTACGGCAGCGTCGGCCACGAACCGGGGGGCGGGCAGGGCGGTTAGTTGGACGACAGCGCTGGACACCTTGGGCGGAGGTGTAAACGCGTCGGGGGGCAAAGACATCACAATACGCGCTTCTGCGCGCCACTGTGCGAGCACCGCCAACCGGCCGTAGGTTTTGGACCCCGGCCGCGCCACGATCCGCTCGGCAACCTCGCGCTGGAACATCAGCGTGAGCGACTGCCAGAAAGGTGGCCAGGTAGGTGGGGTGAGCCAACGCACGAGCAACTCAGTTCCAATATTATAGGGCAGGTTCGCAGCGATGCGGATAGGCGGTGTCAAATGCGTAAGCGGATCGACCTCAAGCGCGTCACCTTCGATGACCTGCAAGCGCCCAGGGTAGCGGTCGGCAATCGCACTCAGCGCAGGCAGGCATCGGCTATCCTTTTCGATGACAAGCACCTTTCGCGCACCTTCGGACAGAAGCCCGCGGGTCAATCCACCCGGTCCCGGGCCTATTTCAAGTACATCCGAACCGCTGAGGTCACCGGCCTGTCGCGCGATCTTGGCCGTAAGGTTCAAGTCCAGCAGGAAGTTCTGCCCCAGCACCTTGCGCGCACTTAGCCCGTGTGTTGCGATCACCTCGCGCAGCGGCGGCAGATCGTCTATCGCGCTCACGTGGCGCACGCCATGTCATAGGCTCGTTTGATTGCCTCGATCATGCTAGTGGGATTGGCGACTCCGCGGCCCGCGATGTCAAAAGCGGTCCCGTGATCAGGCGATGTGCGGATGATCGGAAGACCAAGCGTTACGTTAACGCCACGGTCGAAATCGAGTGTTTTGATCGGAATCAGCGCCTGGTCATGATACATGCAGATGGCCACATCATACCGGCTGCGCGCTGCCGCGTGAAACAACGTGTCGGCGGGCCACGGGCCGGTGACGTCGACGCCGTCTGCCGCCAACTCGGCGACCAGATCGGTGATCCACTCTTGTTCTTGTCGCCCCATCGCTCCGCCTTCGCCAGCGTGCGGGTTTAGCCCGGCCACAGCGATGCGTGGGGCGGTGATGCCGAAATGCCGACGCAGCCCTTGCGCTGTGATTTGGACGGTTTCGCGCAGAAGGTCGGGTGTCAGGGCCGGCGCTACATCGGCCAGAGGGATGTGGATGGTGGTTGGTACAACCCGCACCGTATCCGAGACGAGCATCATCACAGCACGTTTGGCTTGGGTGAGCGCCTGAAGGTATTCCGTGTGACCAGGGTAAGGAAAGTCGGCGCCGTCCAACAGGACTTTCTTATGGATCGGAGCGGTACAGAGTGCCGAGGCATCGCCTTTGGTAACCAGATCAACACCGCGTGCAATCACATTGATCACAGCTTGGGCATTTGCCGACGAGGGGTCGCCAGCCACCGCGCCTTCAACAAAATCATGGCGCAAGACCGGCAATGCTTTGGCGCCAATGGCATCGCCGCAATGGTCAACTTCGATCCAGCTTGTTCCATCAGGCAGATGCCTCGGGTCGCCAATCCAGACCATCGGCACGTCCTCGCGCAGCGCTGTCCAGGCTTTGGCAGCGATCTCGGGGCCGATGCCCGCAGGTTCGCCACAGCAAATGGCGACGGGCGCTGGCGTCATTCGAAAATGCGCACGTCGGCTTCGGCGCGCAGTTCAGCCAACAACGTGCTGGCAAACGCAGCCAACCGTTGATTGCGCAAGCGGACCGCGATGGCCTCTCGATCAATCTCTTGATCCTCGTCCAGCGTTGGCGTTCGCCCGCAGAGCATGAGGAACACCAGTGTGTTGCCGTTGGCACGGGTAAGTGCGGTCGACACCTCTCCCGGGTCCAGCTTCGATAGCTCGATCGCGATGTCGTCCGGGATGTCCTCGGGGGGTAAACTGCCGCGGTCCAGCACGTTCTCCGGTTTGCCTTTGGCGATGCCGTATAGATCATCGCACCGATCCACGCTGGCTGCGATGTTGCGCGCCCTTGACAACGCTTCGGGCGAGCGACCTCCGTCGATGTAGTAAGCGGCATATTCAATGCTTGAGAAGGTCCGCTGGGGGGCTTCAGTCTCGCGAATATCGCGAAGCTGAAACAAAGCGACAGCATTAGGGATTTGCAAAGGAGCGGTGACGTCTCCTGGCCCTAGCGCAAGCAAGATTGGGCGCAGAACAGGCGGCAATTGGCTAACCGGCGTCCAAGGCAAACGGCCGCCAGCACCACGTGAAGCAGTCGCTGAGAAGCGTCGCGCAAAGCTTGCAAATTCGGCCTCGGTTTCCGATTGCGCGATCACCTCGGCCTGTTCAAGTACCGCATCGGCACGGTTCGGAGGGGCGGGGATAATGATCTCAGATACCAGCACCTCAATGCCTGAATTGCCACGCGTAGACTGTACGGCCCGCTCGATCTCGCGTTCGTCAATCTGGACACGGCTGCCGAAACGCGCGCGAATGTAATCTCGCCAGACCAGCGAGATGTTGACGAAATCGCGAAACGTCTCTTCTGCGATGCCTTCGCTGGCAAGGCCTTCAATGAACTCTTCTGTCGAGAGTTGCGCGCGACCCGCAAACTCACTTAGTCCACTGGCCAATTCCTCGGGGCTGAGGATGATGCCCGCCTGGCGGGTCTCTGTTTCTCTTAGGCGATCACGGATTAACTCTTCGATCACCTGATCGCGAGCGCTGCCGCTGGCGCCAAGCACACGTAGAAACTGTTGGCGCTGCTGCACTTCAAATTCTGTGATGACGCTTTGATCCACTTTCGCCACTGGTGCAAAAAGGTTCTGAGCCGATGTCTGAACGCCACACAGCGCAAGGGCGCATGCCGCAATCAGTGTGTGCTTTAATGTCTTACCGCTCATCTTGCCTGCTTTCCGCATGATCGTGTTTCCACGCGCTCTCCAGTGTTCACCGAAAATCCGCGCAGGGACACTGTTAACCCCAGACTGGTTGTGGGCTCAAGTGTTGTCGAGTCTGCGAAGCTGCGATTGACGGACAGGCCGACGCGCACGCATTCATTGGTGTAGGCTACGCCAGCGCCCGCTGTCGCTGCACGCCCTTCTTCAAGGTCGTAACGCCAATTGGCACTTGCCGTCCAGAACCGGTCGACCTTGAACGAGCCATTAAATGTGAACTCACCCACTGACGAAGGAAGATCAACAGCCGGATCGTCGGTAATCCAGATGTAGCTGCCCGCCAGATCAAACCGGTCATTGCTCCAATCGCCACGGACCTCAGCCTTGGCCACGTCAAAACTCTCGTTGAATATGGTTCGCCCGGTCACAGCGAGGCCGCCATCGAACTCCAATTGGCCCGCAAGCAGGAAATCCGAGGTGGTGCCAGACAACCCCGAAGAAACTGTAAAGTCCGGCTGGCTTTCCTCACGCAGGATCTGTGCAACTGTCAGATTGGCTGACCACCCATCAGGATCAAGTCGCGCCCACGTTGCGCCATAGGCGAATGCCCATCCTCGCTCGCGACGGTCAGGCGCCGGAAAGCGACTGAGAGAGATCAGGTTGCCCTGATCGAATTCGACCCGCGTGCTTTCTTCGTTGGGCACATCCAGCCCATCGCCGCCGACCCACGAAAATTGTGCAATGGGCTCAAAGAACTGGCGCACGCTGTTCTGGCCGCGCTTGACCAGTGGATACCTCAGGATCACGCCAACCTTCGGTGCGAGCCCGCTGTCGCCATCGTCAAAGGTGGAGTCGTCGTTCACCCGAAACGCGTCGCCCGCAAGGCCAAGTGTGGTTTGCGCCTGCAAGCCCCCCAGTTGGAATGTGCGCAGCCATTCAGCCTCGACATTCAGTCGAATGATGTCGCGACCGTCGACAATACCATCGCTATTGGCATCAATGTCCACATCTGATGCCCGATCATGCGCATGCGCTTCAGCAGACAAGCGCACCTCGCCTCCAAGCCCGGTGGGATGAAAGCGCCGTTCGTATAGTGCTTCGACCACGTCCGAGGGCAGGACATCATCGTCTTCGTCATCCCGTAGTGATTTGAAGTTGATATAAGAAAGGCGAATAAACTCGTCCCGGCGGGCACGGCTGACCCTTATGGTGCTGTTAAGCCTGTCCCGTGTAAAAAACCCGTAGTCATTGAGATATGCGTCATCCGACACCGACTGAAGATCGAATTCCAGAATGAAGTCCCTGCGCAGCGCAAATTCACCTGCGGCAAACAGGTAGCCACGCGTATCATCAGGTTGCAGGTCATCCTCTGAATAGGCACCTTGGATAATAATCCTGCCTCGCTTGAAGGCCTGGCGATAGCGAAATTCCAACGTGCGCGTGTCGCCGGTCAGGTAGGGGGTAAGGGTGAGGTCTCTCTGGTCTCCAATCTTGATGAAATAGGGGATCCGTAAACCGGTGCCCAACCGGGAATTCGAGCGTATCTCGGGCGCCAGAAATCCGGTCGCACGATCAAGCGTGGGATCTGGCAGGCGGAGCCGCGGCAGATAGAGAATGGGCGTATTACGCACACGCAACTGCGCACCATCGAAATACAATTGGCGCGCTTCACGGTCGTGCACCACGCGTTTGGCCCGGATCTGCCAAAGCGGGGGACCAGTATCTTCTTCGCATATTCTGCAGGATGTTACGGCTGTTTTATAAAGCTGAGTGTAGCGCCCACCCACGCGGTTCATTTGAACAGATGCAAGTTGCAACTGATCGTTGAGGACCAACCGCGCACCACTAAGTAGTCCGTTTTGCAGATCGTCACTCAACTCCGCCTGATTGGCAAGCACCACCACGCCTGCACCGTCGTCGATCACGATGGGTCCAGTGATTGTCAAGGCACCGGTATCAGGGTTGTATTCGATAGCTTGCGCACTCAGACGTGTGGTGCCCTGAAACGCCTCGACATTGCCCCGCGCGACGAGCCGGCGATCACGGGTCACTTCAATATCATCAGCAACAAGAACGGCAGGAGCCGGGGTGGTTGGCGGTGCGTCGGGCTGTGACTGAGCCCGAAGCTGAGACACAGCGCAAAAGCTGAGTACGAGTGCAAGAAGTGTTGCGGAAAAGGAGGTGCGCGCCTTACCCATCTTCAGCCTGCAACAATAGTCCAATGGCCAGAAGGATCGAAGCCACAGGCGGCACCCATGCGGCGAGCAACACGGGTATCTGCCCGTTCTCACCTAGAATTTGCGCAAAGCTACGGATGAAATACAAACCGAACCCCAGCAATATTGCAGCCAGCACCGCGGTGCCGGTTCCCCCAAATCTGGTATGGCGCATTGTGAACGCTGCGGCAACTAGAACCATTCCCATAAGGAACACCGGGCGCGCCAGTTCAGACTGTAGCCAGACGACATGTTTACGTGTCGAAAAGCCGGCCTGTTCAAGCTGCGCTATAAACGCTGGCATATCCCAGATCGAAACGCCTGCGGGTGTGCCCAGACGCTCGCGAATGCCATCGAGGGTTAAGTCAGATGGAATGAGCAGGGTGTCATGCTCAACCGCGCTCGCTTCAGGATTGAGGCCGGAGGTCAGGGGCCAAACTTTTGCGTTGCGAAGAGACCATTCGCCATTTTGAAGCGCGGCGCTCGCTGCCTCGATCCGGCGCACAGGACCTCCACCCGCTGCGTAGGCCACAAATGTCACATTATAGAGAACAGACGCATCCGCATTTGACCGGGCCGCCCGAATGACGGTTTGCCCGGCTTCACCACCTTGACGCAGCCACAGACCCTCCTCTGAGATAGACAAGGCGGAGACGCCGCCAGACCGGTAGGTTTCAGCCAATGTCGCGTAGCGCTTTGAGGTTGCGGCAACGATCGGGCCAAGTGTTGTGGTGGCTAGGATTCCGAGGACAAGCGCTACCACGACCGGCCCGACAAGAGCGCGCATCGCAGAGCGGCCCGCGGCACGCGTTACCACCAGTTCGGATGACCGGGCGAGGGACACAAACAGGGATACGGTGCCCAGAATCATAATCAGCGGCAGGATTTGGTTGATCGTCTCGGGGGCATTCAAAAGCGTCAGACCAACCCTTTGCCCGAAGCCGACGCCAAGATCGGCAAACTTTCGGGTCTGGTCGATCAGATCTACCAGCATGACGAGCGCCGTGAGCACGGCCGCGATGACCAGCAGCGCCAAGGCAAAGCGTCGGGCGAAATATAGGTGCAGGATCATGCTGTTCTCCTACGCCAACGCCGCAACCGAGCGCCGCCGCCAGAGGCGTACCAAAGCAACCCCGAGATCAGACCTAAGCCGATTACGGATGGCGCATACATGATCGGCCAAAGTTGAGCATTCGCTAGAACAGGCCCAGAGAGCGCGCTGCGCATGCCATCAAGCGCGATCAGCAGCAAGAAAGCAACCACGACCTCTCGCCAGACCCCGAACCGGGAATACCCCCCGACCAGCAATGTCGAGAAGCCAATCATCGCTGTGACAAAACAAAACGCGGCGCGGGCAAATCGACTGTGCAACTCCTCGGCCACTTCGCCCGTGGTGGCGCCTAGCGTTTGAGCCACCTCCGACCAGTCGTTCATCAGCAAGTCGGTGCGAACGAACCGCAACGACGGTGCAATCTGACCGTCGGTCTGCATGAGGGTGGTAATATCAAATGAGAAATCTGCAAATTTTGCGGTCGACAAGCGTTGATCTGGTATCGACAGTCGTTGCGCCAGTCCGTCAATCATAATCAGCGATGTCACATCGTCCGTTCGCACAAGATAGGCTTCGGCAGCAGTATAAATCGCACCTTCGTTCGCGACACGTCTGTCGGCCAGAAACACATCGCGCAATACGCCATCCTCGCCAATAGACCGAGTATAGAATGTAACGCCTGCGGTCGGACTGAGGAACGTGCCCTCGCTTAACAGCCGTGAGGTGACATTTCGTGAAATCTCGATCTCTCGTTCGGCAAGTTGTGCGGTCGCCGCAGGCACCAGAATGTGGCTCAGCACCGACATCATCAGAGCCGAGATCACACCGAACACTGCGACGGGACGCGCCAATCGCCAGGGGGATGTCCCGGTCGACATCATCACCGTGATTTCGCTTTCGTTGTTCAGCCTGTTGGTCACGTAGACTGCAGCCGCAAATGTCGCGATGGGGAGAACGGTGGTGATCAGCCGGGGCAGGCCCAAGGCCGAGAACTCAAGGAACACAACGGCCGTCTGCCCATCCCCTATCAATCGGTCGAACAGTTGGACAGCGCGGTTGATCCAGAAGACGGCCACCAATACCAGCGCAAAGAAACCAAAGAGCCACAGAAGTTGTGACAACATATACCGGTCAAATCTGACCAAACTGTCCCCCGGTTGTTTTGTTTTGTCGGGACGCAACTGCGCGTGGGTCAAACCTACCCCAAGCGATTGACGGGGAAAACTCCAAAACTGCTGTAATCGCTGGCCAGCGCTGCGGTGTCGCGTTACCTCTGTGCCAAACAGACCACGCCGGAGCCCCCAATGACCGATCTGACACCTATCACGTTTGCCGCCACCGATCTGGATGCCATTGCCAGTCATGAAGGACGGGTCGCCGTGATTGTTACGCCCGAGGGCAAGCTTGAGCAAAGCGCCCGGCGGGCCAACAGGCTGACCAAGGGCGCGGTCCAACGCTTTGTTGACAGTGCACGCTTCAAAAAGGCTAAGGCAGGTCAGGTGACCACGTTTGCCTGGCCCGCGGGCATGGCGGCAGAGGCGCTTGATGTCATTTGCCTTTCGCGGAACCACTCGGTCGAAGACGCACGCAAGGCGGGCGCTGAATTGGGCAAACTGCGGGGTGACAAAGCGATTTTATTGGCCGCGGATGGGGCGCGCCGCGTGGCTGAGATCACCTTTGGGCTGGTGATGCGGGACTATGAGTTTTCAGTTCATAAAACCGATACTGACAGCAATGAGACTGGGATGATCGTGATGTGTTCGAAACCCGATGACGCCCGAAGCGCTGCGCATCCGCTTTTGGCGATTGCCGAAGGTACGTTCATGACACGCGATCTGGTCAACGAGCCTGCCAACGTGCTGACCACCACCGAGTTCGCCAATCGACTTGTCGAGATGGAAAGCCTGGGATTGAAGGTAGAGGTGCTTGAAGAAGCCGCTTTGGACAAACTTGGCATGCGTACGCTGCTGTCGGTCGGTCAGGGTTCGGAAAGCCCCTCGAAAGTTGTGGTGATGCAGTGGAACGGCGGCGACAAGGGCGCTGCCCCGCTGGCGCTGGTGGGCAAGGGTGTTGTGTTCGACACCGGCGGGATCAGCCTGAAACCTGCGGGCGGGATGGAAGACATGACCATGGACATGGGCGGCGCAGGTGTAGTCGCTGGGACTATGCGTGCTTTGGCCAAACGCAAGGCGAAAGCCAATGTGGTGGGCCTCGTCGGGTTGGTTGAAAATATGCCGTCCGGCAATGCGACCCGCCCCGGTGATGTTGTGACCTCGATGAAAGGTGACACGGTCGAGATCATCAACACCGACGCAGAGGGGCGGCTCGTTCTGTGTGACGTTATGTGGTACGCACAAGAAAGGTTTGAGCCCGCGGGAATGGTAGATCTGGCAACACTGACCGGTGCGATCATCATCGGTCTTGGCCATGAGAACGCAGGCGTGTTCTCCAACAACGATGCCTTCTGTGACGCCTTTCTAAAGGCGGCAAAAAAGGAAAGTGAAGGCGCGTGGCGGATGCCGCTGGGGCAGGCTTATGATGATCTTCTGAAATCGCGCATCGCGGACATGAAAAACATCGGCGGACGGCCCGCCGGATCGGTCACTGCCGCCCAATTTCTTCAACGCTTTGTCAAAGAAGATACACCTTGGATCCACCTGGATATCGCCGGGGTGGCGTCGGTTAAATCCGCGACGGCGCTTGCCCCCGCAGGAGCCACCGGGTGGGGGGTTATGGCGCTGAATCGGCTGGTGGCCGATACCTACGAAACGGAGTGAAATGGGGGCTGCTTACTTCTATCACCTGACCCGGCGCCCGCTTGAGGACACGCTGAGCATGCTGTTGGGAAAGGCCTTGCAGGCTGGATGGCGCGTGGCGGTGCGCGGGCCGGATACTGGCCGACTGGGATGGCTTGATGAAAAGCTATGGCTGGGCGCGGATGAGGGGTTCTTGCCGCACGGGCTTGTGGGCGGACCTCATGATGTGGATCAACCAGTCTTGTTGACCACTGGAGCGGCGACCAATGGAGCCACTTGCGTGATGACCATCGACGGAGCCGACATCACAGCAGAGGAGGTTGCGGCCCTCGACCGGGTATGCGTGCTGTTTGATGGCAACGACCCCGCGGCATTAGATGTTGCGCGGGGACAGTGGAAAACGCTCAAGAGTGCAGGGGCCACCGCGCAATACTGGTCAGAGGAAAGCGGGCGCTGGGAAAAGAAGGCGGAGACCTGAGCAAGTCAGCTTAGTCGTCCAGAGTTCCTTTGCGCTTAGCGCCTCAGCGTCATTTCCCCTCCGGTGATTTCGATCCGTCCCCAGCGTTGCAAATAGCCCATCCCAAGCAATGACTGGCCTAACTCTCCATCATTGACGACGGCCGGCACATTCGTGTCTTCATGAGGGCCAATCGCCACTGTGTCGAGCCGTACGGTGGCAGTGCGCACTTCACCGTTCGCGGTGGCAGCGCGGCCTAGGAAATTCAGGTTGGAGGGGTCCAGTCCCACGGCCTGAGCGTCGGCCCGATTCAGCACGATATCGGTCGCGCCCGTGTCCACGATAAAATCGGTAGGCTGTCCGTTGATATCGAGGGTTAGGTAGTAATGGCCATCCCTGCTGCGCGGCACTGTGATCGTGCCTTCTTCGTCGAACCTGGTTTGATTGACGAGCAGATCCTCTTGGATGTCCCCCCAAAGGCCCACAACCGCGATGGCGCCCAGAAAGATCAAAACCCAGGTCGCGGCCATCTGCAGCGTCTTGCCAAGCTTGAGTTTAGAAGTCAGCAAGAAGCCGCCACCCAGAACAAGGGCGAAGGCGCCGAGATAGATCAGTTGTGCAATGCTATCGCCGCTCATGAGGTTGATATAAGCAGGTCTTGTGCGCCTGTCATCCGGGCATCAGACCAAAGTTCCGTAAACCATCCAACACGAATTGAACGGACAAGGCCGCTAGAAGCATGCCGAGCAACCGCGTCACCACGGTGATTCCGGTCTTGCCCAGTGCCCGCTCCAGCAGGCCGGACGCCAAAAAGAGGATCAGACAGACCCCAAGTACCAAGGCGGTGATCGCGAGGACCAGCGCCAACCCCTCAACCCCTGGTTTTTGACCAGTCAGCAAGATCACGGAAGCAATGGAACCTGGGCCCGAGATCAGCGGGATGGCGAGCGGAAAGACGGATGGATCGTCGTGCTCGGTCTCTTCTGATTGATCTTCACGCCGCTTGGTGCGCCGTTCAAAGAGCATGTCGAGCGCTGTGAGAAAGAGTAGGATGCCTCCTGCGACACGAAAGGCCGGCATCGAGATGCCGATGAACCCCAGAACCGCTTCGCCAAAGAGAGCGAAGACGATAAGGATGACCATGCCGATGGCGCAGGCCCGGACCGCGATGGTGCGGCGTTGACGCTCGGGCACGCCTTGGGTCAATGCGACGAAGAGAGGGGCGAGGCCGATAGGATCTATCACCACGAACATGGTCACGAAGGCAGTGATGAGGAAGGCGGTGTCGATCATGGTGGTTTCAGGTAGAGCGCCTGCGGCGTATTCCATTGTTTTGCGGGGGGCTGCCCCAGACCCAGGGTTACTTGAGGCCAAGAGACGGGTCAGGCGCGTTCGGCTGTTTCAAGATTTTCGAGGTCCTGCATCCAGAGGCTTTCCGCCCGGTCCAGTGCGTCCATAACTTCGGCGTATTTCTTTTGCCAGACTTCCATCTCGCCGATCTTGGCATGTTCGTAGAGGTCGGGGTCTGCAAGTTTGTCCGCCAGCTTGTCACGCATCTGGTTCAGCTTTTCGACCCGCGCCTCGGATTTGCGCACCTCTGAGCGAAGGGCGAGAAGCGTGTCGCGACTTGGCTTTTTGGGTTTCGGCGCCTCGGACTTGGCCTGTTTTGGTGGTTTGCCGTCGCTGAGCAGCAGCTTGCGGTAGGCTTCGAGGTCGTCCTCGAACGGCTTGACCGTGCCATTTGACACCAGCCACAGCCGGTCGGCCACGAGTTCCAAAAGGTGCATGTCGTGGCTTACGAGGATGACGGCGCCGGTATAGTTTGTCAGCGCCTCCACCAGCGCCTCGCGGCTTTCGATGTCGAGGTGGTTTGTCGGCTCGTCGAGGATGAGCATGTGCGGTGCATTAAGAGTGGCGAGCAGGAGCGACAGCCGTGCTTTCTGACCACCCGACAGCTTGCCAACGACCGTGTCTGCCTGATCCGCCATAAGGCCGAAGCCCGAGAGCCGAGCGCGCCATTTGGCTGGGCTTTCCGTAGGGCGTTCGCGGCGCAGGTGGTCAAGCGGGGTTTCGTCGATATGCAACTCGTCCACCTGATGCTGGGCGAAATAGCCGATCCGCAGCTTGGAGGACTTGGTCATCTTGCCGGTCATGGATGGCAGGCGGTCGGACAGGAATTTCGAGAGGGTCGACTTGCCCTGGCCGTTCTTGCCCAGAAGCGCAATGCGGTCGTCCTGATCGATGCGCAAGTTTAGTTTCGACAGCACTGTGGTGTCGCCGTAGCCGGTGCTGGACCCATCAAGGTGAATGATGGGGGGCGACAATTCTTCGGGGTTGGGGAAGTCGAACCGTTTCAGACCTGCCTCTTGCGGTGTGGTGATGGGCTGCATCTTGGACAGCGCCTTGAGCCGCGATTGGGCTTGCCGCGCCTTGTCGGCCTTGTAGCGGAAGCGGTCGACATAGGATTGCAGGTGGGCGCGGCGCGCTTCTTGTTTCTTGGCCATGGCTGCCGCATTCGCCAGCTTTTCGGCCCGTTGGCGGGCAAATTGGTCGTAGGGGCCCTGGTAGTAGGTCAGCTTGCGGTCTTCGAGGTCCAGGATCGCGCCCACCGCCCGGTTCAAAAGGCCGCGGTCGTGGCTGATGATGACCACGGTATGGGGGTACTTGGCGAGGTAGCTTTCCAGCCAAAGCGCCCCTTCGAGGTCGAGGTAGTTGGTTGGCTCGTCGAGCAGGAGCAGGTCGGGTTGGGCGAAGAGGACCGCCGCCAAGGCCACGCGCATGCGCCAACCGCCCGAGAAGTCGGCGCAGGGCTTGAGTTGTTCGTCGTCATCAAAGCCCAGACCCTTGAGGATCGTGGCGGCGCGCGCCTCCGCCGACCATGCGTCGATGTCGGCCAGCCGGGTTTGGATTTCGGCAATGCGCGCGGGGTCTTGGCTGTCATCCGCCAGCAGTTCTGCGCGTTCAGTGTCGGCGGCCAGAACGGTGTCGATGAGCGACGTTTGCGAGGCGGGCACTTCCTGCGCCACGCCGCCGATGCGTGCGCCGGAGGGCAGGGAGATCTCACCGGATTCTAGCGCCAATTCACCATAGATCAGGCGGAAAAGCGTGGTCTTGCCGGTGCCGTTGCGTCCTACCAGACCGACCTTGTGTCCTTCGGGGATCACAGCGCTTGCCCCTTCGAACAGAGGACGGCCTGCAACGGCGTAGGTGATGTTGGAAATGCGCAGCATGGGCGCGCTCTAGCAGAGGGGTGCGGGGCGTGCTAGCCCCTGCGGATGACCAAGACCCCACCCCATCTTGCAACCCTTGTTCTGTTGACGGCACTGACGGTGCTGACACTGAACATGTTTTTGCCCGCACTGCCCGCGATGCGCGCCGCATTCGGTGTGTCAGAGGCGATCATGGGGCGGTCTATATCACTATACATGCTGGCGGCTGCGGTATTGCAACTGCTGCTGGGGCCGGTGTCGGATCGGGTCGGGCGGCGACCCGTGATCCTTGGGCTGTTGGCGTTATATGTGGTGGCGTCCATCCTGTGCTTGATGGCGCAAGACATTACACTTTTTCTGATTGCGCGAACCGCGCAGGCGGTGGCGGTTGGGGGTGGTATCCTCGCCTCGGCCGTGGTGCGCGACATGTACGAGGGCCGTGTGGCGGCTGCGAAACTGTCTCTGATCGCGTCAGCGATGGCGGTTGCTCCGATGTTGGCACCGATGATGGGTGGGCTCCTTGAGACGGCCTTTGGGTGGCGATCTGTCTTTGTCACTTATGCTCTTTTGGGTGGGGGGCTGTTGCTATGGTGTCTGCGCGACTTGGGTGAGACGCATGACGGCGGACCCGGCGATCGGATGGAGGTCAGAGCATTGCTGACATCGCGGCTGTTCTGGGCCTATGTCGGCTTGCAATCTCTTGGGGTGGGAACATTTTACGTCTTCTTGACGGGCGCGCCTTTTGTGGCGGCGGACGTCTTTGGACTGGGGCCAGCGCAGATTGGCATTGCGCTTGGAACCACGACGGCGGGGTTCATGGTGGGGGCCGGACTGTCGGCCCGGCTTGTGCAGCGGGTGGGACCCATGCGCCTTATTCTCGCGGGGCGCATCGTCCCAATCATGGGGCTCGGGGCTGCGCTTTTGTATTATGCAGGGGGAGGTGTTCTGATGTTGCCGTTGTTTGTGAGCACGGTGACGGTGGGCATTGGGAACGGGCTTTCGCTGGCCAACGCCAATGCAGGCGCTTTGTCGGTCCGGCCGGAATTGGCGGGCAGTGCGTCGGGCGTGAACGGGGCTGTTGCGCTGGGAGTTGGGGCTGGTCTGAGTTGGGCCACGACGGCAGTTCTCGGAGCTTCTGCCACCCCTGAGGCGCTGTTGCTGTTGATGCTGGCAACGCTGGCGCTCGCGTTGGTCATGGCAGTGCTGGCGGCGCTGTGGGACCAGGAAGTGACAGGGGTTTCCAACGTCAAAACCCCATGATAGTGGGCCGTTGATTTTCGCGCGCGGGGCGGTCCCGAGCGCTGCTGACAGGAGATATTCATGGCTCTCGAGCGCACCTTTTCCATCATCAAACCCGATGCAACCCGCCGCAACCTGACGGGCGCGATCAACGCCAAGTTCGAAGAGGCAGGCCTGCGGATTGTGGCGCAAAAGCGCATTCACCTGACCAAGGCGCAAGCTGGTGTGTTCTATGCCGTGCATGCAGAGCGTCCATTCTATGATGAACTTTGCGAATTCATGGCATCGGCCCCAATCGTAGCGCAGGTGCTGGAAGGCGAGGGTGCCATCGCCAAGAACCGCGAAGTCATGGGTGCGACCAACCCTGCAGACGCAGCGCCAGGCACGATCCGTGCGGAGTTTGCCGAAAGCGTGGGGGAGAACTCGGTCCATGGGTCGGACGCACCTGAAACAGCGGCGGTCGAGATCGCTTATTTCTTCTCGGGCCTGGAGATGGTGGGCTAACCCAACCGCACCACCCGTGTAGACACAATCGACCGGCCTGCCTTAAGAGCATGCCGGTTTTTTCACAGTTAAAGAAGTTTGAAGCAGGCGTGCGCCCAACATTACCAACCACTGGGCAGTCCTACATGCAAAGTGAGGCTTAACATATTGGCAATAAGTAACGGTTTTCGGCCCATGTTAGTGTGACGATGATGCACCTTCTATTCAGCTCTGTCGGTCTTGCCGCTGCGGGCACTACAACATGCGATTGGATCAAAACTGTCCCAGAAGTGAGCTAAGGCCAGGTCAAGCCGCGCGCGGCTCCGTGTGATCCTGAATCGCGAAATGCCGTTGTAACAAATTTACGTTGCGGGTGTTGGCTTTCCAACCAATGTCAAAGAGATCACCCGCGAGCGGAATAGACCCGATCAAGGCGTCGATACCAATATTGCCCAACATCCGAGCCTTGAGTGCAGTCGGCGTGCCCATCCTGTGGGCCTGCAACACTATATATCCAGCAGGGCCCAGGGTCAGCGCGTCGCCGACGCCCGGGATCAAGCCCAAAATGCTGTCCCATCCTACGCGGATGCCAACCAGAGGCAACCGCATCGCCCGATCCATAGTTCGGGCGATGCGGTCGAGACGGTCAAGCTGTGCCTGACGATCAGGCATGCTCGGGCGAACGGGCGATAACCCAAACGGCATGTACTATGCCGGGAATGTAGCCCAGCAAAGTCAGCAGAATATTCAGCCAGAAATGTTTGCCAATGCCAACCTGCAAAAAGACGCCCAGAGGAGGCAGAATGACCGACAGAATGATACGAATGAGATCCATGATCTTTGCCTTTCAGTTGATATGCTGTTGCAGGGTCAACCGGGGCGGCACGGTCAAAGTTCCAAGAACTTAAGGTTTGGAGATAACGCCAATCTCGTTAAGGGTGCGTTCGAAGTCGCTAAGCCCTTTGTCAAAGGCCTGCGCCTTGATTGCGTCAAAGCGTTTGCGCAGGGCCTTTTTCTCGTCCCCTTTGCAGTCATTCCAAGGGCGGCCTTGAAGGCCCATTACCAGCACGTAATAGCCAATGAAATGCGGTCGCATCCCGGTGCGCAGCAATCGGGCATAGGTTTCATCGGCCCCAAGCCCACGCAAGGTATCCGCATCAGGGATGCCCGCTTTTGCACAAGCGGTATCCATGGCCGGGCCAAGGTTACGGATCGAAGAAACCGGGTCGCTCATGGACCTAGATTACCCGGCGATCCAGATCGTGTCACGCGGGCTTAGATGCTGGCGTAATCCGTGATGATCGGCGTGGGCTTTGCCTCTTTCTTGGGTTGCGGCGCCGGGGCAGGGGGGCGTTGCTTGCTCGACATGTCATTACCTTTCACACATTGGTTTTGGCCGCGCGTGGATGCGGCGCTATCACCCCAGCAAAGGTCTTGGCCGGGAGCGTGACGGGAATGTGGCAATTATGTGGCGGAATGCAGTGTATATTTCGTTGTTTGCGCGTAAGGGTGATCGGCTGTCACAATCACACTTGGAAAGTGCGGGGTGTTTACGGCATCGGGCCAGCCCTGTGGTTCAAGCGCGATGCCAAGGAAGGGTCCAATGCCCGCGGCAGGTATCTGAGGCAGGTACGCACCAGAATAGGCTTGCAAGCCTGGTTCGGTGCTGTCGATGTGCAAGATCGCGTGCGTGGTAACAAGCTCGGCGACCCGGGCGGGGGCAGGGCGACGCGACGTGGCGATACAGTAGTTGTGGTCCGTACCGGCCGCAATGGCGCGGGGCGTCCGATGGTCAAACGACGTGCCCGCTACGGTCGCGATCTGCCCGGTCGGCAGATTGGCGTCGTCTGTCGGCAAATAGGCTTCGGCATGAATTTTCAGACGATGGGCTGATGTCACCCGCCAATAGGGGTGGTGCGCGATCGAGGCGGGCGTCGGCGCGTCGGTGGTCATTGAGATGTGCAGCACCAAGCTGTTCTTATCGACTGAAAACAGGGCCGCAATGTCCCGATTTCCCGGCAGTCCGCCGTGCCCGGCTGGCAGGTGGTGTTTGAGCAACAAGCGATCACTGCTGTATTCAGCAACGGTCCATCGTATTCGGTCTAGCCCTTCGGGTCCGCTGTGCAGCGCGGTGACACTTTTTTCGTTGCGGGGCATCTGATACGTTACATCGTAGATCAGTACGCGCCCGTCGCGCACCCGGTTCGCCAGCGGCCCCACAATTGCACCGCCATATGCATCGCGTAGCGCCTGTGTCGTTGTGTCCGAAACGTCAAGTACAAGGTTTGGACCATCATCCAGGTGCACGCTGCGCATCCGTGCGCCATCGGGATCGAAGTTGACGGCCAGACGTGCGTTGCGGAGGGTGTGAATCGTCATGCGCACACCATGGCAAAGGGGGCAGGGGTGTGCAATTCATGGCCTAATGGAGGACCATATGACGCCCACGCCTGTTTCCACCCATGACGCTGCCGCCGATGAACGCAACGCCTCCATCCTGATCTATGTGGACGGTCGGATCGTCCCAAGGGCCGAGGCGGTTGTGTCCGTTTACGACAGCGGGTTCATGCTGGGCGATGGGATCTGGGAGGGCCTAAGGCTATATGATGGCCATATCCCGTTTTTTGACGATCATCTGGATCGCTTATTCGAAGCGGCGGCTTATACCGAGATCGAAATCGGTTTGGGCCGGGATGAACTGAAAGATGCGGTCTGGCAAACCTTACAGGCCAATGAGATGCACACCGATGTGCATGTACGTCTGATGGTCACACGGGGGCGGAAGGCCAAGCCGTTTCAGCATCCGCACCTGAGCCTCTGGGGGGCCACGATTGTTATCATTGCAGAGCATTCGAAACCGGATGAGAGTGTGGTGCAGCGCGGCATCAGGCTGCACACCGTGCCACATCACCGGGGCCTACCACTGACCCAAGATGCCAAGTTGAATTCGCATTCCAAGCTGAATTGCATCATCGCATTAAATCATGCAGTGCGCGCCGGCGCGGATGAGGCACTGATGCTGGACCCGTTTGGCTTTGTGAACACGACGAATGCCTGCAACTTCTTTATCGTCAAGAAGGGCGCGGTTTGGACATCTACCGGGGATTACTGCATGAACGGAGTTACGCGGCGCAAAGTGATCGACATTTGCCGTGATGAAGGTATTCCGGTGTTCGAGCGGAATTATTCGCTGGTGGACACGTACAGCGCCGACGAAGCATTTCTGACAGGCACTTTCGGTGCGCAAACACCCGTGTTTGAAATTGATGGCCGCAGGATTGGCGACGGTGTTGCGGGCCCTCTATTCCTAAGGGTGCGGGCCGCATACAAAGCGCTTGTTGGAGTTTCGGCTTCTTAAGGCTAGCGGGCGAGGTTGGTCGTTGGTCGGGCCGTTGCGTGTGGTTTTCTAGTCGGGTCGCACGTCAAAGTAGCGCGCTCCCGTGTTTGCCTGTAAATCTTATAATCCGTATTATGTAATATATATAAGTGAGTGTCAGATCTAGAACACGTTTTTGACCAATGCTTTACCTGCCGCACTTTATCCAAGAGCATATCCTGCGCCCCGCACGGTCCGCACGGGATCGTCGCCACCAAACTGAGTGAGCGCTTTGCGCAGACGACCAATGTGAACGTCCACGGTGCGCGTATCGACGTAGATGTCGCGCCCCCACACCCGGTCCAGAAGTTGCTCGCGGCTCCAGACGCGGCCGGGTTTCTCCATGAATGTGCTGAGCAAGCGAAATTCGGTCGGGCCAAGCTTAAGTGCATTGTCGCCACGCGTGACCTTGTGGCTTTCGGCATCCAGCATGATATCATCAAATTCAAGCCGTTGACCAACGGTCGCCGGGCGAACACGGCGCAGCTGGCTGCGCACGCGGGCCATCAATTCGATCACTGAATACGGTTTGACCACATAATCATCCGCCCCGGTTTCAAGGCCACGTACCTTGTCGACTTCTTCGGTCCGTGCCGAGAGCATGATGACAGGAATGCTGCGGGTTTCGGGCCTGGTCTTGAGCCTGCGGCAGACCTCAATGCCACTGAGATGCGGCATCATCCAGTCCAGCACAATGATATCCGGCACGTCCTCGTCAACCAATAGCAGCGCCTCTTCGCCATTTTGGGCACGGCTGACCGCAAAGCCTTCAGCCTCAAGATTATAGGCCAGAACTTCACGTTGCGCGGGTTCATCTTCGACAACCAGAACGCGAGGCTGATCGGCGGACATCTTACTGTCTCCTAAGCCTGAACCGAGGTTTTGTCGGCTTTTTGCCGGTTCTCTTCCGGCGTCGAGCCGGTAACAAGATAAACAACCTGTTCTGCAATGGACGTCACATGATCGCCCATGCGTTCGATGTTTTTGGCGATGAAATGCAAGTGCATACACGCGGTAATATTGCGTGGATCTTCCATCATGAAGGTCAGGAATTCTCGGAATAGCGCATTGTACATCTGATCCACTTCGGCATCGCGGTCGATGACGTCCTGGGCCAGTTCGGCATCGCGCGCTACATAGGAGTCAAGCGCATCCTTAAGCATCCGCTCAACCTCTTTGGCCATGCGGCGAAGTGCTCCCGCACTATCGTTCACCGGCGCCATCTGCGACAGGACGCTGGTGCGCTTGGCCATGTTTTTCGCATAATCTCCAATGCGTTCCAGATTGGCGCTCACCTTGATCACTGACAGTACCAGCCGCAGATCTATTGCCGTCGGTGCACGCAGCGCAATCACCCGCGCGGCCTCTTCGTTGATCAGCTCTTCGAGTTCATCAATGGCTTTATCACCCTTACGAACCTTCTCGGCCCGCTCTTCGTCACGTGTTTCAAGGCTGATTGCAGCTTCGAGAATGGCATTCTCGACCAGCCCCCCCATCTTCATGATCTGTGCCTGGATCGCCTCAAGGTCTCGGTCAAAGGCCGATGCGATGTGTTGATCTTGCATGGTTGTGCTCCTTAGCCGATGCGGCCAGTGATATAGCTTTCGGTCCGTGGATCGACCGGATTGGTAAAGATCTTGCCCGTCTCGCCATACTCCACGAGGTTACCAAGGTGGAAAAACGCGGTTTTCTGGCTCACGCGCGCCGCTTGTTGCATGGAGTGCGTGACGATTACGACAGAGTAACTTTGGCGCAACTCATCAATCAGTTCCTCGACCTGCGCAGTCGCAATCGGGTCAAGCGCGGAGCAGGGTTCATCCATCAAAAGAACCTCGGGTTCGGTCGCAACGGCACGTGCAATACATAGACGCTGCTGTTGCCCGCCGGACAAACCCGTGCCGGGCGCATCGAGACGGTCTTTTACTTCGTCCCAGATCGCGCCACGCCTCAGAGAATTTTCAACAATATCATCGAGTTCCGCCTTGTTCTTGGCCAAACCGTGGATGCGCGGACCATAAGCCACATTGTCATAGATCGACTTTGGGAAAGGGTTCGGTTTTTGAAACACCATCCCGACCTTCGCCCGCAATTGCACAGGGTCAACCTTAGGGTCATAAATATCTTCACCATCGATGAGGATGTTGCCTTCCATACGAGCCACATCAATTGTGTCGTTCATTCTATTGATACAGCGTAGAAAAGTCGACTTGCCGCAACCTGACGGACCGATGAACGCCGTCACTGTCTTGTCGTCGATCTCGACATCTACGTCCCTGATCGCGTGATTGTCGCCGTAGTAGACCTGCACGCTCTTGGCCGCGATCTTGACGTCGTTTTGGTCCACGTCTCTCTCCACAATTCTCATATCGTTCATAAGCTTGGCCCCTACCAGCGGCGCTCAAACCGACGCCGCAGAATGACAGCGATGGTGTTCATGGTGATCAGGAACAAAAGCAGCACGATGATGCCGCCCCAGGCTTTTTCCGTAAATACGGCATCAGAGCGCGCAGCCCAGTTGTAAATCTGTGCGGGCACGGCCGAGTTCGGTTCCAGGAACCCTTCCAAGAAGGTGTCAGGATAGCGGGCGACAAAACCCACCATGCCAATCAGCAAAAGCGGGGCAGTTTCCCCAAGCGCCTGGGCGAGGCCAATGATCGTACCAGTGAGGATACCGGGCGCCGCCAGTGGCAGCACGTGGTGGAACACCGCCTGCATTTTCGAGGCCCCTACCCCAAGTGCCGCATCCCGGATCGACGGCGGTACCGCTTTTAGCGACGCGCGTGTCGAGATGATGATCGTGGGCAACGTCATGAGCGTTAGCACAAGGCCACCCACCAGCGGGGCCGATTGTGGCAAGTGCATGAACTGGATGAACACAGCCAGGCCCAGGATACCAAAGACGATGGATGGGACCGCTGCGAGATTGGCGATGTTGACTTCGATGAAGTCAGTGAACCGGTTTTTAGGGGCAAATTCTTCGAGGTAGATCGAGGCCGCGACCCCGATCGGCAAGCTGAGCACCAGCACCACCAGCATCATAAAGAACGACCCCAGCACCGACGCACCGATCCCGGCACCGCCCGGATTGTCCACGCCTGTGTCCACGCCGGTAATGAAGTTCCAGTTGAACACTTGCTTGAGCAGCCCGGCCTGCTGCATGGCATCAATTAGGTCAAAATCCTCGACAACGAAGAACCGGTTGCCCTCTTGCAGGTCGTCGCGGGTAAACGTCCCTTTGATATAGCGGTCTACCCGTGAGGCGGCCGCAAGCTCAAACGACACCGGGGTGCCAAGCTGATCTTGGTTATCGCGGTAGTAGGTGCGGATATCCCCTCCGACTTTGCCCAGCAAACGCTCGACTGCATCCTCGTCAAATTCGATTGTGACGCCGGCCTCTTCCATTGTCTGCGACAATGAGCCGACAAAATAGTCGGTGTAGATCGCGGTTTTCAGCAGAGCCTTTTCAGCTTCATCATATTGTTCTTGCGTGAGGGTGAAATTCACTTCGACCACGGCTTGACGAAACGCGGGAATACCCGCGCTGAGAATTGCGGTCAGCAGCGCGATTAGAAAGAATAGGCCAGTGCAGATCGCAGCGATGCCGTAGGTGCGGAAACGGCGTTCTGCGGCGTTGCGCTTTTTGGTACGCACGTCTTCGTGCACCAATGAGCGTTTGGGCCGCGCCGCTTCAGGGGTGTTCATGCTTGCATCAGTCATTACTCGTACTGCTCCCGGTATTTGCGCACGATGTAGAGTGCAAAAACATTCAGCCCCAGCGTCATGATGAACAACGTCATGCCCAGTGCAAAAGCCACAAGCGCCTCGGGCGAGGCAAAGTCACTGTCACCTGTCAGTTGCGACACGATCTTGGCGGTCACTGTGGTCATGGCCTCAAACGGGTTCAGGCTCAGCCGCGCTGCGGCCCCTGCCCCAAGCACCACGATCATCGTCTCGCCGATGGCCCGGCTTGCGGCAAGCAGAATTGCGCCAACGATACCAGGGAGCGCGGCGGGCAACACCACCTGCCGGATGGTTTCAGATTTTGTAGCGCCAAGCCCATAGGACCCATCGCGCATCGCCTGTGGCACTGCGTTGATGATGTCGTCGCTCAGCGAACTGACAAAGGGGATCAGCATGATGCCCATCGCCAGGCCGGCGGTCAGCACGGCACGTTGGCCCTGCATCCATCCCAAACCGTCATTGCCAAAGACCGACAACAGGATTGGGCCGATGGTCAGCAGGGCAAAAAGACCATAAACGATGGTCGGGATCCCTGCGAGAATTTCAAGCAACGGCTTTGCAATGCTCCGCATCTTGGGCCCAGCATATTCCGAAAGATAAATCGCGGCAAAAAGACCAATGGGCACGGCCACCAGCAGCGCCACCAGCGAAATATAAAGCGTCCCCCACAACAGCGGCAGGATCCCCAGGCTTGATGCGCCGCCACGGCCAGAGAAGCTGGGAGCCCATTCAAGCAGGAAGAAGAAATCCGCCGCCGGGTAGAGGCGGAAAAATTCGATAGTGTTGAAGATCAGCGACAGCACAATACCGACGGTCGTGAGGATCGCAACCGACGCAGCGGCGATCAGCAGGGCCAGAATGCCCTGCTCGACAGTGTTTCGCGCGCGAAAGCTCTTGTTGCTTTCCATCATTCCCCATGCCGCGCCTGCAACGGCCACCATCAAAACGGCGATTGTCATCAACAGGTTCGACGTCTGGCTCATCGCCCGATAAGCCTGAGCGGCCTGAAGCACCGTCTGCGTAATCTGATTGGTCACAACCTGACCAGCGTCTCGCAACCGTTCAGTCATGTCGGTGAGGTCAGTACGTGCGTTCTGTGCGGTGTTTTCATCCAGCATACCCGCAGCGACGGCATTTTCGATACCTTCAGCGGTGCGCCGCACCTCTGACATGACCAGCCCGATGGTTGCACCTTCTGCGATCTCGCTGTCGGGGATCGTCTGCGCGATACGGTTGTCGATGAACAGCGGTTGTGCCAGCAGCCAAAGCACCATCAAACCCAGCGCCGGGACCACCGATTTCATAAACGCGTTTGAACCATAGTAAATGGGTAGCGAATGCAGGTTCCGACTGTCGCCTCCAGCGCTAGCCAGTGCGCGGCGGCGCCCCAGGATGAACCCAACCGCCGAGATCGCGATGACAATCAGCGTGAGCCAAATGACAGGCATGTGTCCCCCAATCGAAATGCCGCGTGCAGTGCGGTCTTGAAAGCAGAAATCGGGCGGCGTCCGCGCCGCCCGTTCCAATGTCACGGCCTTGCAAGGCCGACGCGTGGCTTACGAATTGCCGCCCATTGTCTGCTCTTCGTCGATCATGCGTTGCGTCTCTGCCAGTTCCGGATCAGACACCAAGCCGTACTGAGCCAGAGGGCCATCAGGGCCAGCGACCGGGTCGGCCACAAAGAACTGTGCGTACTCTTTGAGCCCGGGGATCACGCCGATATGGGCCTTCTTGATGTAGAAGTAGAGCGGACGCGACACCGGATAATCACCGGCGGCGATGGTCTCGGTTGTCGGCTCAATGCCCGACATGGTTGCCACTTTCAGCTTGTCGGTGTTGTTCTCGTAAAAGGCCAGGCCAAATACGCCGATGGCATTTTCGTTTGCGTCGATCGAGGCCAGCGTCTCGGTGTAATCACCGTCGATGTCGACCGAACGTCCATCGGTACGGACTTCAAGGCAGGCATCCTCGGCGTCATCCTCGGACATGCCACCATCGATCATCGCTTGCATCGCACCGGTGGCTTCACAGCCCGCCGCGATCACTTTTTCCTCGAACACTTCACGTGTGCCATGTTTGGTGCCGGGGATGAAGGCCAAGATGTCGGCCGCGGGCAGGTCCGCATTGAAATCAGCCCATTGGTTATGCGGATTTTCAACAAGCGCACCATCTACCATGACCTTGGGGGCAAGAGCGTTGAAAATGTCGGACGGGGTGAAGGCGGTGTAGGCAGGGCCCTCGATCTGGCTGGCAAAGACAATACCGTCGTAGCCGATACGCACTTCGATGATGTCGGTCACGCCATTTGCGGCACAGGTTTCAATTTCCTTGTCCCGGATCGCGCGCGATGCGTTGGCGATGTCCGTATGCTCGGTGCCCACGCCTTGGCAAAAGCGCTTGAGGCCCGCTGAGGAACCGCCAGATTCCACAACCGGCGTCGGGAAATCAAAGTTTTCACCAAAGGCTTCGGCAACAATGGACGCATACGGCAGAACGGTGGAGGACCCGGCGATCTGTACCTGATCCCGAGCCACGGCGGCCGTTGTAGCCATGGCCGAAAGCGCCAGCGCCGAAGTGGTGAGTTTCACAAAGGACATGAATGTCTCCTGTTTCGTATATAGATGATCCCCCCCATGAGGACCTTGCCGCCCATCTAAGAGCGTCTGGCAATGCTTTTGTGACAGTTGCGTAACAGTTTTATGACAGAGACTGCCCCTGCCTCGACGTCACCCTCTGTTATCCCGCATCGGCAGAATGACGGTAAAGGTGGTGCCCTCGCCAAGCGTGCTTTCCACCCGCAGGCGCCCGCGGTGCCGGTTCACGATATGCTTGACGATAGCAAGACCCAAACCGGTCCCCCCAAGCGCGCGGCTGCGATGATCATCCGCACGATAGAAGCGTTCGGTGATGCGCGGCAGGTGCACCGGGTCTATCCCTGCGCCGTAATCTACGATCTGCACCCGCACTCCGGGCGCACGCAGCGCAGGCTCGCGAGCGCGGGTCGTCATGCGCACTGTGACGCGCCCGCCGCTGCCCCCGTATTTGATCGCGTTTTCGATCAGGTTGGTGAACACCTGCTTTAACTGATCGGCATCAGCGATCACTTGCACGCTCTCATCCTCGAAGTCAGGCTCAAGGGTGACGCCCGCCTCATCGGCCAGCGTGCGCAATGTGCGCAAGGTCGAGCCAAGCACATCGGTCAGTATCACGTCTTGCGTGGGTCGCACCCGTTCGTCGCCTTCAACACGGTTCAACGACATCAGATCGCCAACCAGCCGATTCATCCGCTCCGCCTCGTCCTGCATGATGTTCAAAAATCGCTCAACCGCCGCTGCATCGTCGCGCGCAGGCCCGCGAAGCGTTTCGATGAAGCCCATGAGCGCGGTCAGTGGCGTGCGCAATTCGTGACTGACATTGGCGACAAAGTCGCGCCGAATCTGGCTGGTCTGTTCAATATGGGTGATGTCTTCGAAAACCACGATGGCAACCCCGGCTGCATTGGACCCGACACCAGGTGCCGCACGCACGCTGACCTGAAAGGTGGTGTCCTGCGCACCATCGTTGCCCAGATAACGCGTGCTGCGTGCCTGCCCGTCTGTCATCGTGGCTTCGATTGCGTCCAGCAGGGCGGGCTGGCGCAGCATTGTGACATAGTTGCGCCCCACCGCTTGCTGCCCGATCAGCGTGCGCGCCTCGGCGTTGGCAGCGGTGATCCGTTCTGCCCCGTCAATGGCCAGCGCGGGCAACGGAAAGGCGGCCAGAACAGCGTCCAACACATCGTTGCCCATCGCCCGATCCCTCAGCGCGCGGCGGCCTGTACGGCCTGGGTGAAAATCGCGCACAGAGCATCCGGGTCTTCAAGTCCGACCGAGACACGGAAGAACCCTTCGGACATGCCCAACTCGGCACGCTTTTCGGGCGTCAACGCCCGATGCGACGACGATGCCGGGTGCGAGATGGTCGTACCCACATCCCCCAACGTCGGAGCGAAGCTCAGGCCCTCGGCTCCACGGGCCAACGCATTGGCCGCGGGGCGCTCGCCATCTATTTCGAAGCTGACCATGTTACAATATTGGCCCTTCAGCAGCGTTTCTGCCCGTGCGTGGTCGGGATGATCATGGCGTGCAGGATAGATGACGCGCTTTACGCCCGGCAGGCTTTCCAGATGTTCGGCGAGCACGGACGCAGTTGCCTGGGCTCGGTCATATCGCAGATCGAAGCTGTGCAAGCCGCGCTCAGCCAGCCAGCAATCGAAGGGGCTGGGTGTCATACCAGCAGTCACGGTAAAGACGCGCAACCGATCATTGATGGCCTCGTCCCGCGCGGCGACATAACCCAACATCACGTCGGAATGACCCGACAAAAGCTTCGTTAGCGAATGGATGACAATATCTGCACCGTGGTCAAACGCCTTGAACGCACGCGGCGTGGTGAAAGTGTTGTCGATCACAAGAAGCAGGCCCATTTCTTTCGCCAACGCAGACAGACCCAGCACATCGGCGACCCGCAATGTGGGGTTCGATACCACTTCGACCAAAATCATCTTGGTCGAGGGACGGACGACCGCGCGCACGGCCTCGACATCGCCGGGATCGGCCATGGTTGTCTCAATGCCCAAGCGCGGCAAATCCTCCGACATCATCCGCAGCGACCGACCATAAAGCTGGTTGCCCCCGATGACATGATCACCGGTCTCTAACAGGCCCAGCAGCACGGCTGACACAGCTCCCATCCCGGACGAGGTGAGCACACCCAGATGCGGCGCGCCCTCCATCCGGTCAATGGCTTGCGCCACAACGTCTGCATTCGGGTGCCCCTCACGACTATAAGTATAGCCGTGCAGGTCCCCGTCGTACTGCGCATCCAGCATGTCGGGCGTGTCCGAAGCATAGACAACCGATGGGCTAAGCGGCGTGACAACCGGGCGCGAGGCACTGTCGGGCAACGGCGTGGGTCGGACAAGCGTGCCCTTGGTGTTCAATGTCATTCCAGAAATTCCGTATGGTAGGTTTGTGCACTGAGGGTGATGTCGACACTGAGCCAACGGCAGAGCGTCAGATGTGCCGCAACCCGTTTCACCAAGTCCTTTTGAAAAGCCGATGTAAAGGCCGCAATGCGGTAAAACTTCGCCGGCAGTGCGACGGGTGCCTTCGGGTGCGTATGGTGAAAAATTGGCGCGGGATGGGCACGGCTCTTTGTCTCTACTGCGCCGCTATCATAGGTCACGCTAGAGGCCTCGACCTCGTTCAAGATCGCCTCGGCATCAGTTTTCAGGTCGCTTGAGTAGCTAAGCTCGCAGTGCGGCATCAGCCGGTCATCTCGGTCATGGTCTCGCGGAATTTTCGCATATTTTCCTGGTAATGCAGGGCGGATGCGCGCAAGCTTTGAATGGCGTTGTCATCAAGCGATCGGATCACTCTACCTGGTGCGCCAACGACGAGCGATCCGTCGGGAATCTCTTTGCCCTCGGTGATCAGTGCCCCTGCCCCGACAAGGCAGTTGTTGCCGATCCTAGCGCCGTTCAGCACCGTGGCCCCCATGCCGATCAGGCTGTTATCCCCGATGGTACAGCCATGCAGCATGACCTTGTGGCCGATGGTACAGCCCGCCCCGATGTTCAGGGGAAAGCCAAGGTCGATGTGCATCACGCAGTTTTCTTGCACGTTGGTGCCGGTACCGATGCGGATATCTTCGTGATCAGCGCGAATTGTGCTTCCAAACCAGACACTTGCGCCCTGTTCAAGAAAAACGCGGCCAATCAGGTTGGCGTCGGGGGCGACCCATGTGTCTTCGTCTATTTGCGGGCGGTGGTCACCAAGTGCGTACAATGTCATGGCAGGTCCTCAAACTCGGTCTGCAGGGCGCGCACGTGATCGGTCAATTGTGGCTGCTGCAAGCGACGCAAGCGCGTAGCGATGATAATGGTCTTCAACTGCTCTTCGGTGGCGTCCAGGTCATCGTTGATCAGCACATAATCGTACCCGCCCCAATGGCTGATCTCATCCCAGCTTTTCTGCATTCGGCGTGCAATGGTCTCTTCATTGTCTTGAGCGCGGGTTTCCAGACGGCGACGCAGTTCAGCGATAGACGGTGGCAAGATGAAAATCGACAACGTGTGTTGGCCCAGCACCGAGTTGGTGATCTGCTGCGCGCCTTGCCAATCAATGTCGAAAAGCACATCGCAGCCACGGTTAATCGCCTTTTCAACGGGGCCTTTGGGCGAGCCGTAAAAGTTTCCGAAGACATGGGCGTGTTCCAGCATTTCGCCATCGGCAACATCGGATTTGAATGCCGCTTCCGACACAAAGTTGTAGTCCCTGCCATGCACTTCCCCAGGCCGTGCGTGACGCGTCGTAGACGAAACAGAAAAGCACAGGCCGGCGTCCCAGTCGCGCAAGCGACCCGCCAAGGTACTTTTGCCGGCACCGGAAGGCGAACTCAGGATGATCAAAAGACCGCGGCGGTGGGAAGGCGCATTCATGTCTTATTCCACGTTCTGTACTTGTTCGCGCATCTGATCAATCAGCGCTTTTAGGTCGAGGCCCACGGCAGTCAGCTCAGAGTTCTGCGCCTTCGAACACAGCGTGTTGGCCTCTCGGTTGAACTCCTGCATCAAGAAGTCCAGTTTGCGCCCAACCGACCCGCCATTGGCAATGAGATCGCGCGCCGCTCCCACATGGGTGTGGAGGCGGTCAATCTCTTCGGTGACGTCGGCCTTGACGGCCAGCAGCGCAAGCTCTTGTGCAACGCGGTCGGCATCGGCACCGTCAGCGTTTTCGAGCACACGCGCCAGGTTGCGTTTCAGGGTGGCAGCCACATCCTCTTTGCGCGCTTCGGCCAGTACTGCGGCCTTCTTGGTCAGGATTTCTAGATCACTAAGCTGTGCCACTAACACGTCATGCAGCGCCTTCCCCTCACGTTTACGCATGTCATCGAATGCGTCCAGCACCGCAGTGATATCCGCAACGAGCGCAGCACGCAGCGGGCCTGGATCATCTTGGGTCGGCCCGCTGTCCATCACACCGCGCATCGACGCAATATCGGTCGCGCGTGATGGCGCTAACGACAGCCCCTGCTCCATGGCTTCAGCCTCGATTGCCAGCAGGCTCTGAACAATTGACCTCATCGCACCTTCATTCAATGAAAGTGAGGCTGCTGCGTCGTCGCGCGTCAGCCGCAAGGACAGCGTGACATTCCCACGTTTGGTGTGCGCTGTCACAAGGGGGCGCAGCGCGGCTTCGAGCCCGTCGATCCAATCAGGCACCCGCAGGCGCACATCAAGCCCCTTTCCGTTGACGCTACGGATGTCCCAGGCCCAGCGAAACGAATCCATCCCCCCCGTCGCAGCGGCAAACCCGGTCATCGACCGCAACGCGGCATCTTTGGAAGTCTTTGTCATGCCTTTGCGTTTAGGGGGAAGTGCAGGCCGGAGCAAGCGTTGGGCGTGTCCCCGCGGGGACACGCTGCGGTTAACCATTTGTTAGTTTTTGACGGGCAGGTCATCGCAAATTTGCTATGTTTTGTTGCATTCAGGGTGCAAACAGGCCCGCGGTTGGCATGAAGGTATGTACAGATGGACAAATCAGAGCTGAACCCGCACAATGTGTTAGCGATGACAGAATTTCGGGCAGAGGTTGGATTTTCGGCGATTTCCCAGGTTGAGGCCTATTGGGAGGGGCTTCGAGGTGCGCGTTTGATGCCCAAACGATCCGAAATTGATCCGCGCGGGATTGAGGCCGCACTTGAATACACATTTGTTCTTGAGCGTATCGCGCCAGGCATGGCGCGCATTCGTATCGCGGGCAGTCATTTAGGTGATTTGATGGGTATGGAAGTGCGCGGAATGCCGCTGACCTCGTTCATTACACCCCATTGTCGACGCCAGATTTCCGATGCCATCGAAGATGTCTGCCAACGCCCCGCCGTGTGCGAATTGCGTATGAGCGCCGAGACAACGATGGCCAAGCCGCAAATGGATGCGCGTCTTTTGATGTTACCGCTGAAAAGCGATCTTGGAGATGTCAGTCGCATTCTTGGTTGCTTCATTGCCCATGGCGAGGTGGGTCACACGCCGCGACGCTTCAACGTGGTGGGAGCGCGCATTCGGGCCATCTCGGCCCCGTCGACTGTGCCAGCGCCGGTCAAAGTCAAACCTGCTGGCCCGACAGAAAAGCGGCGTGTCAAAGCCGAAGGATTCGCTGAAAGCCAAGCCAGTTTTGAAAGCACGACGCCGCGATCAGATGTGCCCTACCTGCGTCTTGTAAAAAACGACGACACCTAGGCCGATCATCCAAAAAAGTACCGGACGGCGTTCCGCCCGGCATTTTGCTGTGTCAGCCCGCCGCGCGGGCCTTGGCGCGGGTTAGGCGAAGCTGAGACAATTCTTCGGCCACAAGAAATGCCAACTCAAGCGACTGCGAAGCATTAAGTCGCGGATCGCAGGCTGTGTGATAACGGTCGCTTAGATCTTCGTCCGTCACTGCGCGGACCCCACCTGTGCATTCGGTCACGTCCTGACCGGTCATCTCGAAATGCACGCCGCCCGGCACCGTGCCTTCGGCGGCGTGGACGCCAAAGAATTCGCGCACCTCGCGCAGGACCGAGTCGAAGGGCCGCGTCTTGTAACCGGTTGACGACTTGATTGTGTTGCCATGCATCGCATCGCAAACCCAGACAACATTGGCACCCTCTTCCTGGACGGTTTTGATCAGGCGTGGCAGGTGCTCGCTGACCGACCCCGCGCCAAAGCGCGAGATAAGCGTCAGACGCCCAGCTTCGTTTTCGGGATTGAGTTTGGACATCAGCAGCTTCAGATCGTCGGCAGTCATACTAGGCCCGCATTTCAGCCCAATTGGGTTCTGCACGCCGCGCGCATATTCCACATGGGCGCCATCCGGTTGGCGCGTGCGGTCACCGATCCAGATCATGTGACCCGAACCTGCAAGCCACTTGCCGGTGGTTGAGTCGATGCGCGTCAAAGCCTCTTCATATTCCAGCAGAAGCGACTCGTGGCTGGTGTAGAACTCGACCGATGAAAATTCGTGTGTGGTATCTGCGTCGATGCCGGCCGCGGCCATAAAATCGATCGTGTCCTGGATGCGGGTTGCAATCTCGCGATATTTCTCTGTCCCCTGCCCGTCAGCAAAGCCCAGCGTCCATGAATGCACCATGTTCATATCGGCAAAGCCACCGGTCGAAAACGCGCGCAGCAGGTTCAGAGTGGCAGCGGCATGGGTATAGGCTTGCAGCATCTTTTGCGGGTTCGGGATGCGGGATTCGGGCGTGAAATCCAACTCGTTGATGATGTCGCCCCGGTAGCTAGGCAGTTCCACGCCATCTACGGTTTCAGTCGGTGCCGAACGCGGTTTGGCAAACTGGCCCGCCATGCGCCCCAGCTTGATCACGGGCACCTTTGCACCATAGGTCAGCACCATCGCCATCTGAAGCATGACCTTGAAGGTATCGCGGATACTATCGGCGCTGAATTGGTCGAACGCTTCCGCACAATCGCCACCTTGTAGAAGAAACGCGTCCCCACGTGATGCATCGGCGAGATGTGCCTTGAGCCGCCGCGCCTCGCCCGCAAACACAAGCGGAGGATATTTGGCAAGCTGCGCCTCGACCGCGTTCAACGCCGCAGTGTCGGTATAATCGGGCATCTGGATCCGGGGCTTGGCGCGCCAGTCAGATTTCGTCCAATCGCTCATCTTCTCTCTCTCCGCAATACAATGTTAGCGGTCACGTGACCGGAGACTTCTATACAAAAGCTGTCCGGCGGATGCCATATCACAAATGCGCCCTCTTGACGTGGAGTTTTGCGCGTGATCAGGCTGATGAAACTCCGGGCGCAGGGGCCCGGCAACAAGAACAGAAAGCTCGCCGCGATGTCGCAAGCCCGGTCGGCCATCGAGACCCACCAAGAGGTCTATAAGCCAAAGCGCTATGTCTTTGTCCTGCTCGACAACTTTACCTTGCTTTGCTTTTCGTCCGCGCTGGAAAGTTTGCGCATCGCAAATCGTATGGCGGGCCGCGAGCTATATGTCTGGAAGATTATCGGCGAAGGCGGCGACATTGCCTATTGTTCCGCCGGGACTGGGTTCAAACTGGATGGTGATCTGGACGAGTTGACCCGCGACGACGTGGTCATGGTGTGTGGCGGGATCGATGTGCAGACGGCCACCACCAAACGGCTGTTGGGCTGGCTACGACGTGAGGCGCGCAAAGGTGTGCCGATGGCAGGACTATGCACAGCGGCCTATTCGCTCGCCAAAGCTGGGCTGCTGGATGGCAAGAAAGCGACGATTCACTGGGAAAATCAGGACAGCTTTGCCGAGGAGTTTCAGGACGTTGAGTTGACAAAATCCGTGTTTGTCGTTGACGAAAAGCGGCTAACCACAGCAGGTGGTACGTCTTCGATTGACCTGATGCTGAAGCTGATTGCGGATGATCATGGCGAAGAACTGGCAAATGCCGTCGCCGACCAACTGATCTATTCGTCGATCCGCACCGATCAAGATACGCAGCGGCTGTCGGTGCCGACGCGGATCGGTGTGCGCCATCCGAAGTTGAGCCAGGTCATCCAGATCATGGAGCAGAATATCGAAGAGCCAATCAGCCCATCGATCCTGGCCAAAGATGTGGGCATGTCGACGCGGCAGCTAGAGCGATTGTTCCGTCGATATCTGAACCGGTCGCCAAAGCGCTATTACATGGAGTTGAGGTTGCAAAAGGCCCGCAACCTGTTGATGCAAACTGATATGAGCGTCATCAACGTTGCTTTGGCCTGCGGCTTTGCATCGCCCTCGCATTTTTCGAAATGCTATCGGGCACATTACGATACAACACCCTATCGCGAGCGCGGGACGCATGCCGCACGGCTGTCAATCTGACGCTGGCCACAAGGTTACCCTTGGTCAACCATACTCCTGCCCGATTTCAATAACACGATACACACATGTCGACGACTGTGACTCATCTCTCGGCCCATATGCGCCTGTTTGAACTGATCCGTCAGGAGCGGGCGGCGGTATCGTCGGGACAGGCCGCTAACGCCACCGCGTTGTACGAGGCGGAGCAGGCCAAAGCATTTCAGCAATTGGCCCTCAACTCGTTTCGCTAAGGCGAGTCAGACCCCCGGAACCCTGTTGCCACAACGAACTTCTCGGAACTGTCCGCGCGTGAGGCTGGGGGTTTCACGTTTGCGACCTTGGCAAACCGCTGCTTGAGCAGCTTCTGCAAGCCACCCTCGGCCCCGCCTGCCAACACCTTTGCCACGAATGTGCCACCCTCGTCCAAGACCTCGAAGGCGAAATAAGCCGCGGCTTCGCATAGTGAGATGATCCGCAGGTGGTCGGTCTGTTTGTGCCCCGATGAGGCTGCCGCCATATCAGACATCACGACGTCAGCCTTGCCCCCCAACCACTCCTTGACCTTCAGGTCGGCGTCATCCTCCATGAAGTCAAGCTGGTACAGGTCACAGCCCGCGATCGGCTCCATCTCTTGAAGGTCAATACCGAGGATGGTTCCCACCGCCTTGCCGGTTTTTTCACCAAGAGCGTTGACGCGTTTCACTGCGACCTGACACCAGCCACCGGGTGCCGCGCCCAAATCCACCACCCGTGCGCCGGAGACAAGAAAGCGGTATTTGTCGTCAAGTTCCATGATCTTGAAGGCGGCACGACCCCGATAGCCCTCGGCCTGCGCTCGCTTGACATAAGGGTCGTTCAACTGCCGTTGCAGCCACCGGGTCGAGGACAGCTTACGCCCGCGCGCGGTTTTGACCTTGACCTTCAGGTCGCGCTGCCCGCGTCCTGATGTGTTCTTGCCTGTCGGGGTTTTGGCCACGGGATCACCTTGTCTTTGCCATGCGCCTAAACCGTGGTGCACAATGTTTCAAGAGATCGCCAATATAGGCGCAGCCGCTCAGAAATACATGCCCTGCCTACTAGTTTCCTAAAGATGACCAGACCTGTCACCCGAGAGTTATTGCGCATCTGGAACCTAGTAGGTGCCTGGTCGCGAAGACCTGTTTCGCCTCCATGTCAAAACCGACGCTGTTATTATCGGCATGGGTATTCTTTCTGCCCACCACGATCTTCTGCGCTATTCACACCTTCGTCCGGCTCGGTTGCTTGACCAGGTCCTGACTAGCGCTGTGGACCGCCATAGGGTGACCGATGCCTGTTGTTAATGGGTGGTCTGGCAGTGACGCTGCTCATCGCGTTGATCTGGCTCTCTATCCTCTTGCCGAAACGTATAAAACGCTGGGCAAACGGTCTCGGGGCGGCGCTCAACCTTGCCTTTGTGGCCAGATCACCGCACCGGGCAACCGATATACTCTGCTTTGTCAGTCTGCACCTGCGGGTTTCAGGTTGCATGTTTTGGTAGGTGATCAGATCGACCAGAGAGCCTCAGACGGCCTGATCCTCCAGCACCCCGTCAGCGCTCATTTGGGCATAAAGCAGACCTTCACGCAAACCACGATCCGCCACTGAAAGGCGGTTTGTGGGCCAGCACCGCATAAGCGCCTGCAGAATGGCGGCCCCGGACATTATCAGAGCGTGCC
Organism: Pseudomonadota bacterium; assembly: GCA_038525015.1. GTDB lineage: Bacteria > Pseudomonadota > Alphaproteobacteria > Rhodobacterales > Rhodobacteraceae > Tateyamaria. Next base: position 164,836 of record JBCBID010000004.1, read on the forward strand.
GGTCCGATCCGATGCGCGGGTCCGCACGCCGACCACCTGGGCCCATTGCCAAATAGGATCGTATCACCTTGTCGATCTGATCTGAGGTCATGCGCAGCCCGTCAACCTTGGTGCGGTCATACCGCTTGAGCCCCAGATGCGATGCCGCAACGGTTGTCACAGTGCCCGAGGTCCCTATGATCTGGAACCGTTCCGTCGGTTCTGTTGCATGATAGGGCGAGAAATCGGCCAGGTTCTCTTCGAAAAACCAGCTCATCAGCGCAAATCGGGCGGCGTCGTCGTCCACGTCGTTGAATTGCTCGCGCAATGTGGCAACGCCAAGCGGCACGCTGATCCAGTCAACCACGCGCGCCTCGGGTATGTTGGTCGCGTCCTGCTGAAACCCTGAATGCAGCCGCATGATTGCCTGTGGCCGATCGGGCCCCGCCACACCCGACATATCCAGCCAGACCAATTCAGTCGACCCGCCCCCGATATCCACAACCAGCAGATTTTCAGTCTTGGGACTGACGAGCGGCGCGCAGGAAATCACTGCAAGCCGCGCCTCTTCCTCGGGTTCAATGATGTCGAGCCGTAGGCCTGTTTCGCGGTGCACCCGTTGCACGAATTCTCGCGCATTCAGGGCACGGCGACAGGCTTCGGTCGCGACCAGCCGCATGCGTGTCACCTTGTGACGCCTCAGCTTTTGCTGGCAGATGCGCATCGCCTGCACGGTGCGCGTCATGGAGCCGCGCGACAGCTTACCGGATTTCTCAAGGCCAAGGCCGAGTTGGACAGATTTCGAAAAGCTGTCAATAACATGGAAGCCTGCGCCTCGCGGCTCGGCTATCAACATGCGACATGAATTCGTGCCCAGATCAAGCGCGGCGTAAAGCTCGGGCGATCCTAGAGCACGTGGCACGGGCTGGGCCCCGGGTTTGGGACCTTTGGTCTTTGTCGCGCCCGCACCTTCGGGACGCTGTGGCGCCATCTTGTGCGCCTTTCATAACGGGTTAATTTGACGATATGTCCTGTGACCTACGCACGCAAGAGACTTGATCGGCTTGAGGGATGGATTAATCCGACCTGCGCGCTCCGTGTGCGTTGCGAGTCGCAACCGCAATGCCCTTTGTCGAAAACAGGCCGTGCACAGGTGCTGGGGTCGCGTATGCAAGGCCAATGCAGCGCGGAGGAATCGCATGCCAGACGTCACCATCGTTTATTGGCGGGACATCCCGGCCCAAGTGATTGTGGGCAAGGGGCGGCGTGGCGCCAAACGTCAGCTTGAAGAACGCTTTGAACAAGCCATTGACCGTGCAGCAATGAAGATAAACGCCAAAGACGCGGATGCGTATCTTGCGGAGTGGCGCAAAGCGGCCCCCTACCCCGTTGAGGGTGACCCGGCTGAGGTGGCCGAGGCCGAGGCGGTGCGGCTTGAGACGGAATATGACCATGCGCGGATCAAAGCGTTGATTGATAACGAGGGGTGGGCCTAGGCCAGGCCCCAGCATCTGGGAGGCGCCGCGATGGCATTGCTGAACTTTAAGCGTGATGACGGCCCATTGGCTGGTACCTTGTCACCCGAGGTTGAGGCGTTTTTGCAGGGGTATTCCATCGAGGTGATGCCGCGCACCGCGCAGAAGGTTGAGGATTTCCAAGCGATCTTGCCTGCGGGCACGCGCGTCTATATCGCCCATATCGAAGGCACGCCCATCGAAGACATGACCGCGACTGCCAAGCGCCTGCACACCGAGGGCTTCCCTGTGATGCCGCACTTTCCCGCGCGCATCATCAAAGATCAGGCCACCCTTGAGGACTGGATCGCGCGTTATCAAGGTGAAGCTGATGTGGATCAGGCCCTGCTTTTGGCAGGTGGCGTGGACCAACCCTGCGGCGATTATCACAGCTCAATGCAGCTGATGGAGAGTGGCGCTTTCGACAAGGCGGGGTTCAAGCGCCTGCACGTGGCTGGCCACCCAGAAGGAAACAAAGACATCGACCCAGAAGGTGGGTTGAAGAACGTTGATGAAGCCATTCAATGGAAACAAAAGTTTTCTGAGCGTACCGATGCCGATATGGCGATTGCAACCCAGTTTGCCTTTGAGGCCGGACCGATCATCGCATGGGCAGATAGCCTGAAAGCCGCTGGTATTGATCTGCCAGTTCATATCGGCATCGCTGGCCCTGCAAAGTTACAGACCATGATTAAGTTTGCCATCGCCTGCGGCGTCGGACCGTCCCTGCGGGTGCTGCAACGCCGGGCCAAGGACGTCACCAAGCTGCTCTTGCCGTTCGAGCCCGGCGAGGTGATTTCGGAGCTTGCCGCCCACAAGGCGGCCAATCCCGATTTCAACATTTCGCAAGTTCATTTCTTCCCGCTTGGCGGCATAAAAACCAACGCCAATTGGGCCATAGCGAACGGCGGTAGCGCGGCCATTCCCGCCGCCGCTGGTTAAGCCCGCTCATAACAGTCCTGAAAAGGTTTCAAGCCCCACCCTCTCGCGCAGATCATCACTGCGCGATAGGTGTCTTATCCAATCCGCAAGATGTCGTTTTGTCCTGCGCACCGACGCCGGAATCGCATCATCACTTTGCGAAACACATGCACAAAGGCAGCGCCAATGACCCGCACCGTCGTCGAATCCAAAACCAAGACCGCGTTGATCGGTTTTGACCAACCTTTTTGCGTGATCGGTGAGCGGATCAATCCGACGGGTCGCAAGGTGCTCAACGAAGAGCTTGAGCGTGGCGACTTTTCCCGTGTTGAAGCCGATGCGCTCGCTCAGGTCGCTGCAGGCGCGACGGTGCTCGACATCAATTCAGGCGCGGTTTTTTCCAACAAAATGACCGAAGACCCGCGGTACGCGGACAACAACTTTGTCGAACCCGAGTTGATGAAACAGCTGGTTGAATGCGTGCAAGCCGTCACCGATTGCCCATTGTGCATCGACAGTTCGGTGCCCGGTGCTTTGGAAAACGGGTTGGCCGCAGCCGAGGGCCGCCCTCTCCTGAACTCGGTAACGGGCGAGGAAGAACGGCTGGAACTCGTGTTGCCTCTGGTCAAGAAATACAATGTGCCCGTCGTGGCTATTTCGAACGATGACACGGGCATTTCCGAAGATCCCGACGTGCGCTTTGCCGTCGCCAAAAAAATTGTGCAACGCGCCGCTGATTTCGGCATTCCGGCACACGACATCGTGGTGGACCCATTGGTCATGCCGATCGGCGCAATGGGAACTGCGGGTCTGCAGGTCTTCACTCTTGTACGCCGTCTGCGCGAGGAACTGGGTGTCAACACGACCTGTGGCGCCTCGAACATCTCTTTCGGCCTGCCCAACCGCCACGGCATCAATAACGCCTTCCTACCCATGGCGATGGGCGCGGGCATGACGTCAGCCATCATGAACCCAGTCGCCTTGCCCGTCGGCCCGACCAAGATCGCCGAAAAACGGGCTGTGGTAGAAGCCGCAGGAATTACCCTACCCGAGAGCATGGATGATGAAGCCTTTGTTCAAATGTTTGGTATGGGCTCGACCAAACCGCGCGCGGGCAAGGAAATGGAAGCGATCCGGGCCGCCAACTTTCTGACAAACAATGACGACGGCGGCGGCGAATGGATCAAGTTCAATCGCGCACCGCCAAAAGCTGGCGAAGAAGGCCGCGGACGCGGTGGCCGTGCCGGTGGGCGTCGCCGCCGCGCCTAACGCTTTCGAACAATCGACTAAGCAACACCGCGCCAGGCACACCTTGCGCGGTATCTTTGATGGGCTGCAACCGGTCCATTCCTGCATCTGGTAACGCCGTCTTAACAGACCGTCCGCTAGAAAATTCTGCACGCAACGCGGTCAGGAGAGAACGGATGCACCCGTGGTCAATTACAGCTGTTGGCGCACTGCCATGAGTGTGGTGGTCTCTCTACCGCGTCGCCTTGATACTGCAACAGTACCTGATGTCACTGTCCAACTGATTGAGGCATTGCATCACGATACCATGACGCTGGATGCGCGCCAGACCGTGCATATCGGCGCCCTGGGTGCGCAGATGCTGCTTAGTGCTCAATGCACAATGCAAGCCTCCGGCGGTACCTTTCGCATTATCGCTTCGAACAAACGTGTGCGAGAGCAGCTGACCGTTATGGGCCTGCCCCAACTGCCTACATCGGAGATTGATGAATGAGCCTGCAAATTCTTGCCGTGGATGACAGCCGAACGATGCGCGACATGATCAGGTTGGCGCTCGAACCAGTGGGCTTCACCGTGCACACCGCGGATGATGGCGTGCATGGCACTGAGGTTCTTGAGGGGATTGATCCCGACGTAATCATCACCGACATCAACATGCCCCGGATGGACGGCTTCGGTTTTATCGATGCCGTGCGCGACCGGGGCCAGCACAAGACAACGCCGATCCTCGTCCTGACTACAGAGGCGGCGCCAGAAATGAAGATGCGTGCGCGCAGCGCAGGCGCCACTGGCTGGATCGTGAAACCCTTCGACCCAGCCAAACTTGTCAAGGCGTTGCAAATGGTTGCTGGGTAAACCGCTTACATGACCAACTCCGACCCCATGGCTGACATCCGCACCTCGTTTTTTGTCGAGTGCGAGGAACTGTTGGAGGCGTTGCAGGATGGGCTGCAAGCACTTGATGGCGGCAACCATGATTCCGAAACCATCAACGTGGTTTTCCGCGCAGTTCATTCGATCAAAGGCGGTGCAGGCGCTTTTGGCCTGTCGGATTTGGTTGAGTTTTCACACGGCTATGAAACCGTGCTTGACGCTGTGCGCGCCGGGCGAACGACTATAACACCCGGACTGCTTAACTTGTTCTTTCACGCAGCAGATCATCTGTCAGACATTGTGCGGGCTTGTCGTGACGATTTGGTCGTAGCAACCGACCAAGGCCGAGCGCTGATAGCCGATCTCCGATCATATGAGACGGTTGCGCTGGACACCAAAGACGATACAGACGTTACACATTCGCCTCCCAAATCTGACCTGGATATTGCTGCCACCACACTATCAGCAACCACCTATGACATCGTTTTTACGCCCGAGCCTGAACTTTTCGACACCGGTAATGACGTCCCCCATATCTTCAACGCTTTATCCGAGTTAGGTCATCTCGATGTCCGCTGCGACACGAGCAGAATCCCTGCCCTTTCCCAACTGGTGCCAGAGGTTGTCTATCTCAGTTGGACTTTGACGTTGACGACACATGTGGATCAGGCCGAGGTCGAATCGCTTTTCGAGTTTGTGGAGGGCCTGTGTGAACTCCATATCTCCAAGCGTTCGTCAGATGTCGCGCAAACACAACGTACCTTAACCGACGGCTTGGACACGCGTGCATTTACCCAAGCGCCTTGTCCAAAGCCCGACCTTCCGACAGCCCCGGTTAAAGCCTTCGTTCGGGTCGATATCGAACGCGTAGAGCGATTGCTTAATCTGGTCGGTGAATTGGTCATCAATCAGGCTATGCTGGCTCAAAGCCTGCAACACCAGGGTCTGTCACCTCATTGCGACGCGATGAATGGCCTTGAGGAGTTTCAAAGGCTAACCCGCGACATTCAGGACAGTGTGATGACAATCCGTGCTCAACCGGTGAAATCACTGTTCCAACGCATGGCGCGGATTGTTCGAGAGACATCCGCCGCCGTCTCTAAGGATGTGCGCCTGATCACTGAAGGAGACGCAACGGAGGTTGACAAGACCGTCATAGAAAGGCTCGCGGACCCTCTGACACACATGATCCGCAACGCAGTAGATCATGGGTTAGAAGCCACGGCAACGCGCGTGGCCAATGGCAAACTTGCGCAGGGCCAGGTGCGCCTGAGTGCCGCGCATCGTTCGGGGCGCGTGATCATCGAAGTTTCAGACAATGGCGGAGGGATTGATCGCAAAAAAGTGCTAGCAACGGCCATAAGCAAGGGTTTGGTTCCTGACGATGCCCCGCTGTCGGACGCCGAGATTGACAACCTTCTGTTTGAACCCGGGTTTTCGACTGCAGAAAGCGTGACGGACCTGTCGGGCCGCGGCGTCGGCATGGATGTGGTGCGCACCTCGATCCAAGAACTTGGTGGGCGTATCACCGTCCAAGCAGAGCAAGGGCACGGAACGACATTCAGTATTTCTTTGCCGCTTACGCTCGCAGTGCTTGATGGCATGGTGGTGGAGGTGGCAGGCGAAGCGTTAGTATTGCCTTTGAATGTCATCTCCGAGACCTTCACGCTTTCGGGGTGCATCGTGGAACACCTGACACCTGACACTTCGCTGGTGCGGGTGCGCGACGGGTTTGTCCCTCTTGTCGATTTAGGTGCAGCGCTTGGTTATCGCGCGTCTTGTCAGAGCTATGACGATCAGATCGCACTTCTGCTGGCGCTTGAGGATGGCGCCCGAGTGGCGTTAATGGTTGATGAAATCCAAGACCAGCGCCAAGTGGTGATCAAGGGCCTCGATGACAGCTTCTACCGAGCGCCTGGCATCGCAGCAGCTACCATCCTCGGAGATGGGCAAATCGCCCTGATCTTGGACCCTGCTGACATTATCGCAAATACCAACAACCCAAAGACTTCATTCCAAAAACTTGAGGCCTGACCATGAACCAGAACGACGTGCACCGGCCAATCGAGTTGCTGATTTTCAAGCTTGGCGAGCAAGAATATTCGCTAGACATCATGTGCGTCCGAGAGATACGCGGTTGGACCCGCGCCACGCCAATGCCGCTGGCACCCAGCTACATGCGCGGGGTCATCAACCTGCGCGGCACTGTCCTTCCGGTCATGGACCTGGCCGAACGACTGGGCCTGCCGAAATGTGGTCAGGGTGAGCGCAGCGTGATTGTGGTGGTAAAGCACGGCGGCAGCATGACCGGACTACTGGTGGATGCGGTTTCCGACATCGTGGCGTTGAACCAGGATGACCTTCAGGCGCCTCCCGATGGGTCACTACAAGACGGTCCGGGCGTCATCCGTTCCTTGACAGTTATCGGCGATCGTATGGTCAGGATTCTCGATCTGACCCATATTGTGGCCCAGCCAGAAAGCGACGCCGCTTGATGCGACACCCGCCTGCACAGCCAATGCTCGATGACCAGGTTTTTGACGCCATTGCTGCGTTGGCCCACCGTGAAAGCGGCATCAAACTTCTGCGCGGGAAGAAGTTGATGGTGCAGTCGCGCCTGCGTCACCGCCTGCGCGCCCTTAAGCTAGACGACTTCACAGACTACACCACTCATGTCCTTTCGGCGGATGGTGCACAGGAGCGTCGCTTTATGATTTCTGCACTCACCACCAACGTCTCGCATTTTTTTAGGGAAGCACAGCACTTCGACGTGCTAAGTGACGCGTTGCTGCCCCTGTTCCGGCAAAAGACCGCACGCGGCGAACGTATTCGTATCTGGTCGGCGGGATGTTCAACCGGACAAGAGCCATATTCCATCGTCATGCACTTGCTAAGCAACGAGCCAAGCCTGGAACATGCGGATTTTCGCGTTCTAGGCACCGATATCGACCCAGATGTAATCACAAGCGCACGCGCTGGCGTTTATAGCAAGGCTCAGCTTGCAGGCATTCCTTTAGAGCACCGAGAGCGTTATGTCTCGCCCCACGGTGATACAAACGGAGCCGATGTCGTATCGCCCACCCTCCGGCAGGTCGTCTCTTTTCAAGAATTGAATCTACTTTCGCGCTGGCCCATGCGCTTCCCATTCGATGCCATTTTTTGCCGTAACGTGGTGATTTACTTCGACCAACAAACCCAAGACAGGCTATGGCCTCGCTTTAACGAAGCTCTTTTACCCGGCGGCCTTTTGTTTCTTGGTCACTCCGAACGCGTTCAAAACCCTTCTCAGTATGGTTTTCAGTCGGCCGGGCCGACCGTGTATCACAAATTGGGCAGCCCGCAGCGGTCGGTGCAGTAGGAAACCAGATGGCTCTGCGAGACCACGTTCAAATAATGATTGGCGATGACCGACCGACGAGACCCGATCCAATTGCCGAAGCGCTCGAGGCGTCTGACAACCAGCATATTTCGACCGCTGCAGGTGGTATGAACACGCTCACCTCACGTGCCCTTACCCAGGTCCGACTGAATTGTTCCGGCTGCGACATGTCAGATGTGGACGGTTTGAAGCGGTTGCGCTCGCACGGCATTGGTCACAGGACAAGGGGTGTGAACTGCACATTAACCAAGGTCTCGATCAGAGAGCGGATGATCAAGGACAGAAAAAAAGTATTTGCAAACAATTACCTAGCGAGCCTTCGGCAGCGCCGCGACTGCGCCATGGCTTCGAAGCAGTTGTAGGCCCGACCCGATGTGCAAAACAGAAAAATTGCCGAATGCTACGAGAGAGGCGCTATCGCGGATGACGGTGCAACTTGACGCAATCAGAGAAGATATGAGCAGTGTGGCGCATCTCGTTTCTTTGCTGACAGCGCGCCAGCCCAGGGCTTTGACAGAGCCTGAAGTCACTCAGTTGCAGGCCATTGATCGGGTTTGTCAAACTCTTCAAGATCTGTCGCTGATCTCTGAGGCCCTTGCAACTGAGAGCGCCGCCACCTTCGATCCTAAACGGCTTCAATTGGCTGAAACACGTGCGATACTTGGACCAAGTGTGGAGAACGCCGCCTCAGCCGCGGCTGGCAGGGTTGAAATCTTCTAGCTCAGAATGTGGTTAAAACAGTTCCAAGCCGTTTCCGGGTGTAGCTGGTTTTGCGATTTCGACATCAGGCATAGCAACATCCGTCATCTTCTGCATCGCGCGCCCCGTTGCAGGCCAAAAGCGAAGATTGCGGGCGTTTTGCCCACCAAGCGATTGGGTCAAAAGCGGAATGCTTTCTTGCCTTAGGTAGGTTAAGATAAAGGCGGCATTCTGCGCCCCGATGTCAGAAAACCCCGAAATCATGCGTGCACCACCAAATGCCTTGGCCTGCAAGCGAGACCGTAGGGCGCCAAGTTTAACCAAGTCGTTGACTAAAATCTCCATCGCGGTGATACCAGAAAGTGCACGCATTGTTTCTTCACCCGAGGACTGTGCCAACAGCATGTGATTCATCCCTCCGATACGCGCCACTGGATCCCACAAGCAGCACGCGACACAGGACCCAAGCAGGGTTGAAATGACAATATCTGGGCCAACACCCGTCGCATGTTCGCCTTGCGTGATATGGAGATGGTTCCCCATCAGCTCACGTACTCGAAGTCGCCTCTCAGCGCCACTACGTCAATTCCAACTAGGGCTGTGTCGCGTTCTTCGCTTGCTGCGTTCAACGCATTTGCGGCCGCTTGCATATGGTGGAACGTGCGTGTGCGATAGAGTTGCGTCAGTGTGCGAAAGCTATTTTTCCACATAAGCATCAGATACTTGGCGTTGTTACTTCCAGCGCCGGCCAAGGGCATTTCCCAAACCCCTGTTGACCGCGGAACCACACACACAAACAAAACATCAACAGACAGACAACACCGATCTCCCACGCCGCACCATTTGAAATGAATATCCCAAGCATCGCGATACCAAGCGTGCGTAATTGGCATATGCCGTGCGATGACGATTGGCGAGCCGTCCGCTGAAAGTTGTGACAGCACGTAATCAACAGCGATGACGCCAGCTATAGAGGCTTTGATCGGGGTCACCTTGTCGATCGCAAAACAACTATGATCTTGGGCGTCAGCGGTACGTCGCGCCGCCACCACGATATCATCGCAAAGAAGGTCCGATACTTTGAGCGTGGGAATACTGGGCTTCGACAAATAAGCCGAGGCGCCAATATCGCGAACGCATTTGGCGGAGACCTCATTCGGACGGAAAACTCCCGACAGTTTCAACAAGGGTACAGCAAGCAACAGCATCAAGCGCCCGAGAAGCTCAAGTCTGCCTATCTGCGGCTTAGCGAAATGGTGTGTCAGCGTGTCCAGCTTGCCTGTCTCGACAATACTCCTCTCCCTTTTTGCCGGAGAGCCGCCTGCCACCAAGTCAGGGCGCAGTGCGGTGGACGCCAAATTCCCAAACCACCGACGCATGGTTTTTGGGCCCTTCACACTCACAACGCGATCCACGACAAAGGGCAGCGATGAAGACTCGCGCAACACCAAAATCAACCCGCAGAATACGCGCGCCGATCCACAGCGCTTACGATTGTGACACTTGGCATCAACCTGACTCCACCAAGAACGATAATCACTCTTGCTGCACCCTAACGCGACAGGCGTGAAAGACCCCTTAAAGGAGGTGCAGTACCTGACACCCCCGCTCCGCTGAGTATGCTCAGCCTGTCACAGCCTTCATGAAGCGGTCCTTGATGACAACCGGATCCATCGTGATCACCGGCATCTTGGCGTTCCCGCTATCACATTTGACGATCATCACGGTCCCCACTTGTGCATCAATTGCGTCTTGTAAGGCCTTGCCTGTATTGACGTCCTGCACTTCGACGACGTTGTCACACCCCGCAGCGCTGGCCATGCCAGCCAAATCGGTCTTGCGACCAGTATAAGTGGGTTGGTCGCCCGTGGACCCATATGAGCCGTTGTCGATAATCATCAGGATGAAGTTCGGCGGCATGTTGTTCCCGATGGTCGGCAGGGTGCCGAGATTGGTCAGAACGGAGCCGTCTCCGTCTATTGAGATCACTGTTTTAGGCTGGGCAAGCGCGACACCAAGGCCAATGGAAGAGGCAAGACCCATTGTACCGAGCATATAGAAATTCGTCGGCTGGTCGTCGATGGCATGCAGTTCCTGGCTGGGAATGCCGATGTTACAGATGATCAGTTGATCGTGCAGGATCGGTGCAATTTCCTTGAGGATTTCAGAACGGATCATTGGTCGCCATAGCCTCCCCAAAAGTTGGCATCGGTCAGGATTGCCACGGGTTTGTTGCACATGAAGGTGTATTTCAGGATCATATCCAGCTCTTCCACATCCGCTTGCGTATGGAAGTGGTAGGTCGGGATGTTCATCTGCGCCAGCAGCGCCTTGGTGTGCACGGCCATCTCGACCTGGCAGGCCACCGGTTCACGTAACTCGCCGCGATAGGAAATCAGCATAGGCAGTGGCATCCGGTAGTATTGGATCAACGTCGCCAGCGTGTTGATCGTCACACCGATGGCCGTATTCTGCATGATGATGGCAGGGCGTTTGCCGCCCATCCATGCGCCTGCGCATAGGCCCATCCCTTCGTCTTCTTTGTTTGAGGGAATGTGGAAAATGTCGGGGTGTTGATCAATTTCTTCAATCACACCTGCCAATTGCTTACAGGGCACCGTCGTCACGAACGAAATGTCATTCGCGACAAGATCGTCGGTGATCTTTTTGTCTATGTTCATATGAGTGGTGTCTCCGGCATCAGGGGTGCAGAATGATTTTCGGGGCGGCGACGCGGCCTGCGCGCAAGTCGGAAAAGGCGGCAGCGCCGTCTGACAGGCTGCGCGGTTCGGTCCAGTCGAGCGGACCAAGGCGGCCATCAAAGATGGCCGTGCAAGTGTCTCGAAAGTCCTGAGGTGTGTAAGTGTAGGTGCCGATGAACGTGATCTCTTGCAGGGTCATGCGGCGGATGTCGAGACCACCGATGTCTTCGCCCAAACCGATATGTACAATGACACCGCCGGGTTCTGTAATGGTCGAGGCGATCTCACGCGTCGCTGCGTAACCGACCGCGTCTATCACGAGGCCGTATTGACCTGTCCCCGCGGGGACAGATGAAATAAGGCATTGATTTTCGACGAACCGACGGCGTGTTTTGTTGCGCTCGGCAACAGTTACACTTTCAAAACCCTGGGCTTTCAGAGCCAAGGCAGCAGCCACCCCAATCGCCCCACCCCCCAGTATCAATGCGGTCCGGCTCGCGCTTGGGTCGAGCGCGGCCAAGCCCAGCCGCACAGAATGCCAACTTACCGCTAGGGGTTCAGCAAGTGCTGCCTTGTCCAAGGGTACGTGGTCCGGCACGGTCACGAGGTTTTCGGGCCGCATGGCGACCAGTTCCGCGAATGCGCCTTGGCGCGGGGGCATCGAGATGATGGTGCGATCAGGGCAAAGGTTTTCGCGCCCGGACATACAATAGCGACATACGCCACAGCCCACCAACGGATTGATGGTCACCCGTTCGCCATCTCGCGCGCCGCCCAAAATGGTACCTGCCGCTTCGTGGCCCAGGATCAATGGCGCGGGTCTGCGGGGATCGTGTCCAAGATATGCGTGCATGTCCGAGCCACAAATGCCCGACGATGCGATACGCACTAGTTCTTGATCGGCGCTTGATACGGCACTGGGCATGTTGCGGAACGTCAGTGTTTCTACGCCGTCATAAACCAACGCTTTCATCGGCAAGCCCCCCGGACAGGACCGTAACAGCGATCCAGGCCACGTGAAACGGGCTTAATCATTGGCGCTGAGGTCAAAGTTCTCGGCGGGGAAGTATTTTGCCAAACGCACATCAGCCGACCGTGCGTGCCCCTCCATTCCTTCAAGGCGAGAAATACGAGCCGTCGCTTCGGCCACTGGTTTGGAGCCTTCGCGGGTCGCGCGCTGCCAGGTGACGATCTTCATGTATTTGTGTACGGACAAGCCGCCTGTGTAATTGGCAGCCCCAGAGGTGGGAAGCACATGGTTTGTGCCCGAAGCCTTGTCCCCATAAGAGACCGTGGTTTCTTCGCCAAGAAACAGCGAGCCATAGCAGGTCAGACGATTAAGCCACCAATCCAGGTCATCGGCCTGCACGGTCAGATGCTCAGGTGCGTAATCGTCGGAACAGGCAGCCATTTCCTCGCGATCCGCGCACAAGATCACCTCGGCATAGTCGCGCCAGGCGGCCGTCGCATTCTCGCGGTTCACGTCCGGCAGATCGTCGATCAGCTTGGGCACCATCTCCATCACCCGTTCGGCCAGGTCGCGGCTGTCGGTGACCAGCCAAACAGGAGAATTGTAGCCATGCTCTGCCTGACTAACCAAGTCGGTCGCCACGATAAGGGCGTCCGCCTGCCCGTCGGCCAGAATCAGACTGTCGGTTGGGCCCGCAATCATATCGATGCCTACACGACCGAACAGGATGCGCTTGGCCTCGGCCACAAACTGGTTGCCCGGACCGACAAGGATATTCGCCTTGGGCAGGCCGAACAGGCCAAATGTCATGGCTGCGACGCCCTGCACGCCCCCCATGGCCATGATTTTATCCGCGCCGCAGATGTGGGCGGCATAGACGATGGCCGGCGCTACACCCACGCCAGGTCGTGGCGGTGAACAGGCCGTGATGTGCTTGCAGCCCGCAACTTTGGCCGTGGTCACGGTCATGATGGCGCTGGCCACATGGCTATAACGCCCGCCGGGCGCGTAGCAGCCAGCAGCATCCACCGGGATCGCCTTTTGCCCGGCGATCAGCCCAGGCACAACCTCCATCTCGACATTCGCCACCGTCTTTTTCTGCATCTCTGCAAAGCGGCGCACGTTGTCATGGGCGAACTGGATATCAGCCTTCAGCTTCGCGGGCACCAGCGCACAGGCCGCCTCGATCTCGTCCTTGGTCAGCAGGACGTTGCCCTCGTATTTGTCGAACGTTGCGGCATATTCCAAAGCAGCCGTATCGCCACGTTTTTCGATGTCGGTCAGGATATCTGTCACGATCTGGTGGACATCTGACGCGCCCGATGTCGATGTCAGCGTTGCTTTCTTCAGGTAGTCTCGTGCCATCGCGTGTCTTGATCCATCCATGCATTTGCGCGCACGCTATGGCCTCTGGATGCGACGACGCAAGGTCAACTTGGATCGCGTATGGGAAATTCATAAACAGGTTGGCCCACCTTTCGAAAATCAAAAGATGGGCCGTCAATTTGCCTCAAAACAGCACTTCAGTTTTATGCAGAATTCACATCCTGAATAGTGCGGCCGCTTGCCTCAGGCATCAATCAACCCGTTCAGCGTCGCTGATGGCCGCATCACAGCGGCAACCTTTGAATCATCGGTGTTGTAGTAGCCGCCCAGGTCCACAGCCGCACCACGCCCCGCCATCAGCTCGAACGAGATTGTGTCAGCCTGTGCGCCAAGAGACGCCGCAAGATCGGCAAAAGACGCGGCCAGATCCGCGTCATCGGTCTGCGCGGCCAGCGCCTCTGCCCAGTAAAGCGCAAAGAAGAAATGGCTGTCGCGGTTGTCCGGCTGGCCCACCTTTCGACCCGGCGATTTGCCGGTTCCCAACAGCTTGATGATGGCCGCGTCCGCCGCGTCACCCATGATGACCGCCTTGGCGTTGCCATGTGTCTCACCAAAGAAACGAAGACTTTCCGCGATCGCGCAAAATTCTCCCAAACTGTCCCAGCGCAGATGGTTTTCCTCGACCAGTTGCTGCACGTGTTTGGGCGCCGAGCCGCCTGCCCCGGTTTCAAACATGCCGCCACCATTCATGAGCTTCACAACCGACAGCATCTTGGCCGACGTGCCCACTTCGAGGATCGGGAACAGGTCAGTAAGGTAGTCACGCAGCACGTTGCCGGTGATGGCAATGCAATTGTCGCCGCGTGTGATCACATCCAGCGCATGGCGTGTCGCGGCTGCTGGGTCCATGATCTGGAACGTGTCCGACTTGCCCTTTTCCGCGAGGATCGGCGTGATCATCTTGATCAGTTCCGCATCGTGTCCGCGGGTGCCATCCAACCAAAAGACTGATGCGTAACCCGTTGTCGCTTCGCGTGAAATCGCCAAATCGACCCAATTTACAACGGCCTCTTTACGGGTTGAAGCCATACGCCAGATATCACCAGCTTCGACGGTGTGACTGGTCAGTACGTCGCCATTGGCGGCGATCACTTTGACGGTCCCGTCCGCAGGGATCTCGAAGGTTGTGGGGTGCGAGCCGTACTCTTCGGCTTTCTTCGCCATCAAGCCAATATTCTGGACCGTTCCCGCAGTGGTCGGGTCCAGCGCGCCGTTGGCCTTAAAGAAATCCACCGTCTCGGAATAGACTGGCGCATAGGAACTGTCGGGGATCACACAATTCGTGTCACCCTCTTTGCCATCTGGGCCCCACCCTTTACCGCCCGCGCGCAGCACGGCGGGCATTGACGCATCAATGATCACGTCCGACGGCACGTGCAGGTTGGTAATGCCCTTGTCAGAGTTCACCATGTACATCGGAGGGCGGTCGGCCATGACCGCGTCAATCTCGGCCTTGATCTCGGCGCCATTGGCCATGCCGTCGATCACATCCAACATGGTGCCTAACCCCGAGTTCGGGTTGGCCCCTGCAGCAGCGAGGTCGTCGCCATATTTGTCGAATACAGGTTTCAGATATGCACGGACAGCATGGCCAAAGATGATCGGGTCCGACACCTTCATCATCGTGGCTTTCATATGCAGTGAAAACAGCGTGCCGTCGGCTTTGGTGTCGTCAATAGCCTGGGCCAGAAAATCCATGAGGGCCGCGCGGGACATGTATGTCGCATCAACGATGGCACCCTCGGGCATATCGATGCCGTCCTTGAGAACTGTGACCGTGCCATCGGACCCGGTATGCTCGATTTTAAGTGTGCCGGCCTGGGCGGTCGTCAGCGTCACCGACTTTTCGTTCGACCGAAAGTCGCCTGCGCCCATGGTGGACACTTTGGTCTTGCTGTCCGACGTCCATGCACCCATCGAATGCGGGTTGTCCTTGGCATAGGCTTTGACGGCAGCGGGCGCGCGGCGGTCCGAGTTGCCTTCACGCAGAACCGGGTTTACCGCAGAGCCCTTGATCGCGTCATAGCGGGCGCGGATATCATTTTCCTCGTCGCTCGAAGGGGCGTCCGGATAGTTAGGGACATCATAGCCTTGTGCCTGCAATTCCTTGATCGCCGCCTTGAGTTGGGGAACTGAAGCCGAAATATTCGGCAGCTTGATCACGTTCGCGTCGGGCGTTGTCACCAGGCCACCCAGCGCGGCCAGATCGTCGCTTTGCGCTTGTGTCGCCGTCAGCCGCTCAGGGAATGTCGCCAGGATACGTCCGGCGACCGAGATATCGCGCGTCGACACATCAATCCCAATGGCGGACACGAATTTGCGAACGATTGGGAGCAAAGAAGCGGCAGCCAGTTGAGGCGCCTCATCGGTGGTCGTGTAAATAATGTCGGGTGCGGCGTCTTGGGGCATGTGGTAGTCTTTCGCTTGTTTCAGACACGAGGTTTAGCGCAGGGGCACGGGGGCGCGCTGTTCTGCACACAATTGTATGCCGTGCAGATAACGGGTCACGCTACAAGGCTCAATGCCAGTCACGCAGGCGCGACAATTGTATCCGTTCTCCGCTCTCTTCACCTTGGTGGTACGATGGAACGCCCCCCAAAACCTATCAAAAAGGTGACGTGAATTTGCGCTTCAGCGCGATTTGCTTACTGCCCGCCCCGTTTGAGGCAGCGCGTTCAGTCTTTCTCGTTGGATTTTCAGGGGCGAGAGATGTGCAAATTTATGCCGACGCGTGCGCGTGTGCGTCCCCGGGCCGCCATTTCAGGGAACGGCCATGTCGCTAGAATCTTAACAATCTGCACAGTTGACGGACGGGAAAATTGGCATAATGCTCAAAACATGAGCAGAATAAAAACAATGGCTGTGGTAGCGGCCACAGCCCTCGCAACCGAAAGCCAAGCGCTGGAGCGCGAGGACATCGCATATAGGTTCGCTGCCTGCGCCGGACGGTTCTCGGCCGAGATGGAGCATGGCTGGCTTATGAATGACCCGCGGGCGGATGTGATCGCGCAGGAGCGGAGTGCCTTCGTCAAACTAGTAGAGGCTGCCTTGCCTACTGGCCAAGGCCGCGCGGTCCTAAGCCACCGGATCGAAGTTAAGCTGGCTCATGCCGCATTGCTGCAGCACGCCAGCTTTGCCACCCGACCGGATCGCGCCAGAGCGGCACGTCGCACGGCCAACCACCATCTTACGACCTGTCGGACCCTGTTGCTGGGCAGCTAACTGCGCCGCCACGTTGGCGTATCTGCTTTGACCCTTGGGGTTTGGGCTTGCACTGCTGTTTTGCCTTATCACCTGGCGGCTGCCATCGCTCAGCGCGACAACGGGCTAAAGTGGCGGACAGGAAGGGATTCGAACCCTCGAGACGGTTTCCCGCCTACGCACTTTCCAGGCGCGCGCCTTCGACCACTCGGCCACCTGTCCACCGCCGTCTCTATCGAATGAAGGCACCGGAGCGCAAGCAGGAACAGCGCAATTTTCAGCCATCCAGATGCAGATAAACACGCCGGTTCATCCGCCCCTTCTTTTCGATCTTACCAAGGCGCAATGTCCCGATCTCACCAGTCCGAGCCACATGTGTGCCACCGCAAGGTTGCAGATCAACGGTGGCCTCACCCTCACCAATACGGATCAGGCGAATGTGCTGCGCTCCGCGGGGTGGCCGTACCGACAGCGTCTTGACCATATCCAAGTTGGCATCCAACTCGGCTTCGGTGATCCATTCCGCGCCGACCGAAAGATCCGCGGTCACATGGTCATTCAACGCAGCTTCTATCGCCTCCCGATCATCGGGTGCGTCCGCCATGTCAAAGTCCAGTCGACCGCGCCCAGCACTGATCGACCCGCCCGTCACGCCAAAAGGCAGCACAACGGACAGCAAATGCAGCGCCGTATGGACGCGCATATGTGAATATCGCCGTTCCCAATCAACATGCTGCATCACTTGGATGCCCACCGGTGGCAACACGCGCGGCTCAGAAGGTATCAGCACCACGCTGTCCCCATTGCCTTTGATGGAGGTCGCGATCCGCATGGCACCCGCGTCCCATTCGATAGCGCCACTATCGCCCGGCTGACCGCCGCCAGACGGATAAAACACAGACCGGTCCAACACGATCCCGCCCTCTTGCGTGTGCGCCGTGACCGTCGCACCTGCATCCCGCTGATACGCGTTCTCCCGAAAAAGTGGCTCCGTCATCGTCCATCCCCATCCTCGACCGCTGCGTCGTCCGGGTCGATGTCCAGATCGGCATCCTCCAGATGCGCAGGCTCAGCTACGCTTTTCGACACAGTAGGCGTATCGGATTTTGGCTGCAAAACCTCGGGATTGCGCAACCATACATCGCGTTGTGCAAAAGGTATCTCGATCCCCTCCTGCTCGAACCGCTCGGCGATCTGGTGGTTGATCTCGTTCTTGACGGCCAGCATCCAGTTGACGTCGCGCAGAATGATCCTGATTTCAAAGTCAAGACTGTCGGCGCCAAAGCCCATAAACAGCACCGCAGGCGGTGGATTGGCCAGCGCCATGGGGTGGGCTTCGGCGATCTCTTTCAAAATCCGTTCCACCCGCCGCGTGTCGGTGCCATAGGCAACGCCGACGGGCACAATCGCGCGGCCAACCGTGTTGCCACGTGTATAATTGGTGACTGTCCCCGAAATCAGATCCGCATTGGGCACAATCACATCCGTGCGGTCAAAGGTCTCGATCCGCGTTGACCGGACGGAGATAGAGCGGACATAGCCCATTTGCCCACCAACCTCGATCCAGTCGCCTTCGGAAATCGGACGCTCAATCAGCAGGATAATGCCGGATACGAAATTCGACACCACGGTCTGAAGGCCGAAACCAATCCCGACAGACAACGCACCAGCGACAATGGCAAGGCTCGACAAATCAATCCCGGCAGAGGTGATCGCGATGATTGCAGCCAGGAAAATCCCAATATATCCCAACCCAGAAACCAGAGCGACCTGCCCACCGGGATCGATATTGGTCTTGGGCAGCACCGATGTCTTCATCGCATTCTGCACCGCGCGGGTCAGAACATACCCGATGGTAAACACGACGATCAGCGTAATGAAACTGCCCGGAGATATCGTCATATCCCCGATGCTCACCCCGGACCGCAACGTCGCCCAAACCTCGGTCAGGTCGGTGACCCGCGCCCCCCAGATCAGCGCAAGCGGGATCAGCGCAAGCAAAACAACCAGAAAACTGATCAGCGTCGGGATCAAGCTGTCGCGGGCACCCTCTCCCGGGCGCAGCGACGCATAAATGTCACGCACCAGACCTTGCAACAAGACCACGGTGCCCAGCAGTGCAAGCGTCAGAATGGTTGGGTAGATCAGGAACTTTGCGGCGGTGCCAAAACCGAACATGGCAAGGACCGGGGCAATTAGACCAACGGCGATCACCGCCCGGCCAATAGTCCCTACTATCCGATCCCCATAGGCGGCGCTTTCCTGTTCATTCGCGCGCGCGCGGTCACGGATATGACGCCGCAACAACCAACCAAGCCGCATCAGGATCAGTCCGGCCACCACAATCAGTGGCAAGTTCAGCACCGCGTCGGATGCGGGCCCATAGCGGTCAAATTCCGAGAATGCAGACAGGACCGTGTAGATTGCAAAGACGATGGCAAGGGTCTGCGCATAAAGCCGCCCCTCGGTGCGCCGGCTTGCCGGAATGGCGACGGGTGCGGTCAGCATATCGTCCTTGGGAAACAAGCGGCCTGCAAGCCACAATGCGAAAAACAGCACAAGCCCAACAGTTTCGAGCGACGTAAGTACCAACTCCCCACGCGTGCCAAACAGGTTTGACGCACGCATCGCGCGTACAATGGCAAGCAATCCCAACATCGGCAGCACGATTTGCCCCAGCGAAACCGCAAAGCTGGCCACGCTAGCGCGGGATCGACTGTCACCTTGCTGGATGCGCGCGGCGATCAGTTCGGACCAGCGGCGCGATCGCGCCACCAGGACCAACCCCACTATCAAAAGCACTGTGATCAATGGCAGATTGTCGCCGGCATTGGCCATACGCGCCGGATTGCGCCAGGATTGTCGGGTCGTCGCGACAATCGCGACAACCGACTCCTGCAAATGCCGTAGCGCGCCGGGCCAGTGCGCGGGGTTAATGGGCCATGGGCCCATATTCAGTAGTTCCTCGGTCTGGCGATCGCGCAGAATTCCATCAATCTCGGCGATAATGCCATTGGCGCGGCTAAACGCCTCTTCCGCAGTACGACGCGGCGTACTCAGACGTTCCAGTTGGGTGTTAAGTTCGGCGCGTCGTGCGGCAATCTCTTCCGCTTCGGTCTGGCCTTCTTCGGGCGCGGGACCCAACGCGGCGATTTGGTCACGTAGGGTCTGCAACCGGCTGTCATTGGTGTTTAGCTGGTTCTGGAAACGCAGCCGCCAGTCGGCGATTTCGGCGCGTAGCGTTTCGAATGCCTGATCCGAAGCCTCGGCCGCTTCCACCGCCTGCTCTGCCCGCTGCGCAGTGTCTTCCCATGCAGTGTAATCAGGCCCATTGCCCTGCTGCTGAGCGCCGGCCAATCCTGCACAGACAACAAGACACAGCGCCAGTAGCGCGGATCGCACCCAGGCGTGCAGCATCACACGTCCTCGAACACGCCAGGAATACTGGAGGGCGCCTGGTCAAGCCACTCCGGAACAGGCAGGTCCTTGCTGCGCAGGAAGTCGGGATTAAACAGCTTCGATTGATAGCGCGTGCCAAAGTCACACAGAATGGTGACGATAGTATGTCCGGCCCCCAAGTCTTTGGCCAGCCGGATCGCGCCCGCCACGTTCACGCCAGACGACGCGCCCAGGCACAGCCCCTCATGCTCAAGCAGATCAAAAACGATGGGCAGCGCCTCAGCGTCCGACACGTTATAGCTGAAGTCTGGCGTGAACCCCTCAAGGTTCTTGGTGATACGCACCTGTCCGATGCCTTCAGCAATCGACCCGCCCTCCATCGCGATCTCGCCGGTGGTGTAATAGCTAAAAAGGCCCGCGCCGTCGGGATCGGCCAGCCCAATCTTGACACCCTTGGGCTGCAACACCTCGGCCACACCCGCCAGTGTACCGCCCGACCCGACAGCGCAGATAAACCCATCGACCTTACCCTCGGTCTGTTCCCAGATTTCCGGGCCGGTCGTTTCGATATGCGCCTTGCGGTTCGCTACGTTGTCAAACTGATTGGCCCAGATCGCACCATTCGGCTCCGTTTTGGCAAGTTCTTCGGCCAAGCGCCCGGAATAGCGCACAAAATTGTTTGGATTGCGATAGGGTGCTGCAGGAACTTGCACCAGTTCAGCACCCGCCAGACGCAACATGTCCTTCTTTTCCTGGCTCTGGGTTTCGGGGATCACGATCACCGTCTTGAACCCCATCGACGCCCCCACCAGCGCCAGGCCGATGCCGGTATTGCCCGCCGTCCCCTCGACAATCGTGCCGCCCGGTCGTAGCTCACCGCTCTCGACCGCCTCCTGAATGATTGACAGCGCTGCCCGGTCCTTGACCGACTGACCCGGATTCATGAACTCTGCCTTGCCCAGAATGGTACAGCCCGTTTCCTCACTCGCGCGGCGCAGTTTGATCAGTGGGGTGTTTCCAATGGCCTCGGCCAGATCAGACGCATAGCGCATGGGAGCAGTCCTTTCGTTGCGTTTCGCAGATGTAGCGGGGCCAAGGGGCGACCTCAAGCCACGACTGGTCAGTCCGTGCCCCGCAACCGATCGCGGTGTCGCGCCAGCCAATACGTCAACAGCGCAAGAGGTACGTTGGCAACCCTGCGATCATCTGCCATCGCTAGCAGATCGTCATAGGGCATAAGATGACTGCGAATGTGCTCACCCTCGCTGTCGGCGCCTCCAATGCCGGCGCTACCATCGGGCAGTTCACACAGACCTACAAACAAATGGAAAAAGTCAGTGGCCGCACCGGGCGAGGCATAGCATTCGCCCACCGGCTCCAACCGATCAAAGGTCAAGCCGGCCTCTTCCTCAGCCTCGCGCCGCGCGGCTGTCTGGGGGGTCTCACCGGGATCAATCAATCCCGCCACCGGCTCCATCTGCCAGCGGACCGGGTCGTTGCGCCCAATCGGCCCCAGCCGGATCTGTTCTACCAGCAGCACCCGATCCCGCTTTGGATCGTAGGGCAACACAATCGCCGCGTCGGACGATATGAACACCGACCTCAATAGTTCCTCTGAAATGTTGCCGTCAAAGGTCTCATGGCGCAGCGTGATGTCATCCATGGCAAAAAAGTTGGTGTGCACGCGCCGACGCGACCGGATGTCTACATGACCCTTCAGCACCCCTGCTCCGTGCCGCCCCGTCTGAGCGAGAACCTTGCTCCATGCGCGGGCGCGGATCCGCGGAAAACGTGCCGCAATGATGTCCGGTGAAAGCCGTCCATAGCCTTCCATCACCTCATGCGCAGCCCACAGCGTCATAGCGCCCCAACGGGCCTCCCACTCATCAAAGATCCAGACATCATCCGCCGCAGGAACCCCGGCACCTGGGACATAGACCTGCGCACCCTCGCCAGACGCCAAGGTCACGTCGCACAGATCATAGTCAAACCCGCCTTCGTAGAAATTCAACCGCGCGATATCATCTGACGACAAATCACGCACGACAACGCCAGGCGTTTCCGCTCCAGCGCGCGCACGTAACACTGGATAGAGCCCGTCTGGCCCGGACAAAGTGATGAAATCTGGCAAAACTGCCTCAGCAGCGTCCAAGGCATCAGCATCGCGGCCCAACACAAAACGCAGCAGCGGCATATGCCGCATCGTGCCATAGAAAAACAATGCCGTCATCGCGTCACCGCCAGGTGCGCCACGCATACTCGGTTGCAATCCCGGTGATCACGCCCCCCACAAGCAGGGTCGACCAAATCGGGATCGTGCTCATTAGCAACGCCCACTCCGCACCAATCTGAAACACGTCCGCCAGCGCTTCGAACGCGCCGTCATAGCGGTTCTTCATCGCGATGCGCACCATCTCGTTGCAGGACTGAATGAACAGGGCCCAGAACACCAACACCACCGGACCTGTCAGACCCACATTGATGGCAGATGTCATACCCCGCCCCGCGCGCGTGCCAATGACCATCCACCCCGTGATCAATCCAACGCCGATGTTGACCTGTGTGAACCAGCCAAAATTCGTTTCCGGCTCAAACAAGGGCATGATCATGAGCGACACAATAAACCCCACAATCCCAAGGCCCACAGCGGCCACAAGTTTGGCTGCGTCAGGCATGGTCTTGATCTTTCATGGCTATCCGGGTCGTTTGATCGTGATTTGGGTCACGTCGCAGTTGGCACTTTCAAAGGTCGCCGCGCAAGAGGTCAGATAAAAATTCCACATCCGCCGGAATCGGTCGTCAAAGCCCATATCGGCAATCTGATCCCACTTTTCGTTGAATGTCTCGTGCCAGCGGCGCAACGAAATGTTGTAGCTTTGGCCAAATTCGATAGATCGCTCAATGCCGAGGCCCGCCTTGCCGATTTGATCACGCAGGGCGGATGGACTGGGCAGCATGCCCCCCGGGAAGATGTATTTCTGAATGAAGTCCACACCGCGCTTATAGACCTTCCAGCGCCGGTCCTGCACGGTGATGATCTGCAAGGTTGCGTTCTTGCCGGGCTTCAAGCGTTGCTTGACCGTATCGAAGTAGACCGGCCAGTACTTCTCGCCTACTGCCTCGAACATCTCTATGCTGGCGATGCCGTCGTAAGTGCCACGCTCGTCGCGATAGTCCTGCAATTTGAAGTCAACCAGATCAGAAAGTCCCGCCTTTTCAATGCGTTGCTGGGCGTACTTGAACTGCTCTTCACTGATGGTCAAGCCGGTCACCTTCAGTCCGCGTTCCTTTGCGGCATATTCAGCAAACCCGCCCCAACCACAGCCAATTTCCAGAATGTGATCCCCCGGCTGCGCTCCCATCTGGTCAATCATACTGGCGTATTTGGCGATCTGTGCCGCCTCGTGGCTTTCCTGCCCCGTCTCAAACAGGGCCGAGGAGTAGGTCATCGTGTCATCCAGCCAAAGGCCATAAAAGTCGTTGCCGAGGTCATAGTGATAGCTGATATTCTTGCGCGCTTGGTCGCGGTTGTTGCGTTGCAACCAGAACCGGAACCGCTCGAAATGGCGGACCAGACCCATACCCGGAAAGCCGTCATACAAGCTGTCATTGTCTGCATGGGCCCAGTCCATAAAGGCCTGCAAGTCCGGTGTGCTCCACCATTCGTCCAAGTATGCGTCGCAAAACCCCAGGTCGCCCTCGCGGATCAGGCGGGCAAAAACATCGTCATTGTGGATATGCACCTCGGCTACCGGACCTGGCTTTTGTCCTTCAGCCCGGAAACGCCGGCCATCTGGCAATACAAAATCCACCCGTCCTGTGTTCATACCCTGCGCCATGCCAAAGACACGGGCAAAATATCTTGGCAAGCCCGTCTGGCCCTCAGTCGTTGTCAGGATCATTCACGCTCCCCATTCGCGTTTTTTGTCAAGCTAGCTTGACACATTGAACCGTGCAACCATGCGCACGTGGTTGTTATCAGAAATCGCGGTTTTCATAAGCACTTAGCGCCCGTTTGCGTCCTTCATCCGCGGGGACAATCGGGTCGGGATAGTCATCATCGGGTGACATACCCCAGTGCCGCGGGATGGCATCGAAGAATAACAGCGCCTCTTTGGTCTTGTTGCTGCGCCCTTCGGCGATCCAACGGCTGACATAGTCCCGGTTCTTGTCGAACTTATCGAGTTGCGTGACCGGGTTGAAGACGCGGAAATAAGGTGTCGCATCGGGCCCCGACCCCGCCGACCATTGCCAGCCCATCGCGTTGCTTGCCGGGTCCCAGTCAATCAGGCAATCATCAAACCATTGCTGACCAATCCGCCAATGGGTCATCAAGTGCTTGCACAGATATGACGCCACGATCATGCGACCGCGGTTGTGCATCCGGCCTGTGACGTAAAGCTCACGCATGGCCGCATCGACAAACTGAATACCCGTGCGCCCCTTTTTCCAGGCCCACACCTCGGACCGGCGCGCGTCTTCGTTCCAGGGAAAACTGTCCCAATCCTCTTTCCAATTCTGGTCCAAAATGCGCGGTGTATGGTGCATCAGGTGATAGGCAAATTCACGCCACACCAGTTCCTTCAGGAACGTTCCGGCACCGGCTTTACCCTCCTCCACGGCCCTTACCGCGGCGTGCCAGCATTGGTGCGGACTGATTTCTCCCAGCGCCAGGTTTTCCGACAGGTTCGATGTGCGATCCTCGGCGGGAATGTCGCGCCCTTCATCGTAACTCGTGACCTTAGAGGCCATGAACGCACCCAGCCGCGACTGTGCGGCGCTTTCTCCCAGCCGGACATAGGGACGGACCACACTCGCCCCTCGGTTCATGGCGGCGCCAAGCGCCCAGTCCTCCAATGCTTCGCTTTTGGGCCACGTGGCTGGCGCGGCAAAGTCGCCCGGCGTGGATAGCGGCGCGTCGACGTCCCGGTCTTTCACCGATCGCCAGAACGGTGTGTAGACTTTGTAGAACCCGCCGGTCTTGGTCTCCGCCGTCCAGGGCTCGAACATCAGGTGCCCGCCATAGCTGCGCGCGTCGATGCCTGCGTCCTTGAGCGAAGATTTGATCTTACTATCCCGCTCAACCGCTTGCGGATCATAAAGGCGCGACCAGTAGACAGCCCCTGCCCCGGTCTCTTTGATCAAGTCTTGCAGAACGTCCAGCGCATCGCCCGATCGGAAGATAAGCGCACTGCCTTTGTCCTTGAGGGATTGCGCAAGGTGTTCAACGCCAAGACCCCAGCGCCACTTCGGTGCCGCACCCAGCCCGTCCACGCTCTGATCACGTATGACCAAAGGAATAACCGGGCGTCCGCTGTCGCAAGCTGCCTTTAACGCCGGATGATCGCTGAGCCGCAGATCGCGGCGAAACCACATGATGATCGGTGTGCTGCTCAACGCCCCGTCCTCTTTTACTTACCGAGGCTTACGTAGCGCGTGCGCACTTGGATCAAGATGTCGCAGGGTGCCTTGGCGTCAAAGAACGGCGTCGAGGGCCGTCAGCAGTTGGTCGATCTCGGCATCGTTCGTGTAATGCGTGAAACTTAGGCGCAGTACGCCGCGGGCCGGATCAACTCCCATCGCTTGTAAGGCCCGCACGGCGTAGAAGTCACCACCGGCTACCATGACGCCATGATCAGCGAGGTCTGCCGCGACACCCGCCGGGTCACGGCCAAGGTCAAGCGCCACCGTAGGCGCGCGTGTCACAGCATCCGTGGGGCCGATCACGCGCAGGTCGTTGCGGTCTTTCAGGGCGGCCATCACCCGGGTCAGTGCCGTGACTTCGCGGGCGCGCATCAGGTCGTGAACCACTTGTCCCCGCGGGGACACTTGTGGCTCACCACCACCTATATGGTGATCGTAAAGTACGTCCACATAATCTGCCATGCCGACACAGGCCGCGACCTGTGCGTGATCGGGGCCCGCGGGTGTAAATCTCTTATACAGACTGCCCGCGTTGAAGTAGTGGCCCTGGTTAGGCAGCAACTCGCCAAGGGTCCGCCGAATAACCATCAGACCCTGGTGCGGACCGTAGGTCTTGTAGGCCGAAAAGAGATAGAGATCAGGGCCCAGATGACCCACGTTGGGAAAGCCGTGCGGAGCGTAGCTGACCCCATCAACGCACACAAACGCGCCCGCAGCGTGTGCCAACGCTGTGATCTCGGTCACCGGATTGATCTCGCCCACCACGTTGGAGCAATGCGGAAAGCACACCAGCCGCACTTTTTCGTCCAGAATGTCTTCGAGTGTTGCGGGATCCAAGTGGCCGGTGCCCGGATCGACCTGCCATTCGCGTATCTCGATGCCGCGATCCGCCAGCCGCCGCCACGGGCCCGTATTTGCCTCGTGGTCCTGATTGGTCACCACGATGGCCTCGCCCGGTTGCATCATCTGGGCAAAGGCCTGCGCCAGCACATAGGTGTTTTGAGTGGTAGACGGGCCAAAGCTTAATTCGTCGGAGTCCACGCCCAAGAGTGCGGCCATGCGGGTCCGCGCCTCGTCCATTTCTTCCCCACCCAAACGAGAGGCGTCGTAGTCGGCATAGGGCTGCACCTTGCGTTGAGTGTAGAAGCGAAACAGCCGGTCGATCACCTGTTTGCAGATGTAGCTGCCGCCTGCGTTTTCAAAGAACGCCTGGCCTTGCAGGGACGGTTCGGCAAAGGCCGGGAATTGTGCGCGGACAAAGTCAAGATCGAGGGTCATGGGCGGGCCTTTCAAAACCTGGCCCAGAGTACGAAAAAGGCCCCGGCACGCAAGCGCCGGGGCCCATGATTTACGCGTGTGACTGCGTGTTATTCGGCAGGCAGGCCGTTACCCGTGGCGCCCGGAATTTCCGAGTGCACGGCAGGCACGCCTGCGGCTTCGCGGCGACCGTCGTTGTAGATCGCCTTGATCAGTGCCAGGCACATCAGCGCCATCACGATCGAGAACGGCAAGGCCCCGATCACCATGGCGGTCTGGATCGCTCCGGTTCCGCCCGAGATGAGCAGACCCGCCACCACAAGCCCAAGGGCCGAGCCCCAGAACAGGATGTGGGGGCGCGCCTTTGGCCCTTCGTCACCGGCGGCGTTGATCGTGTTCACGATCAGCACGGCAGAGTCAGCCGAGGTCACCAGGAACGTCATCAGCAGAACCACGATCACCACAGCCATGGCCCAAGCCAGGAACTGTGCGATGGGGGCCAGCATGAACTCGGTCATGGCAAAGATCTTGTCGCCATTGGCCGCGTCCAGAATGACGCCATTTGCATCCCCGTTCAGTTCAAGGTCGATGGCGGTGCCACCGGCCCACGAGAACCAGACAAAGCACATCAGCGACGGCACGATCATGGCACCCAGCACAAATTCCCGGATGGTCCGACCGCGCGAGATGCGCGCCAGGAAGAGGCCCACGAAGGGTGCGAACGCGATCCACCAGGCCCAGTAGAACACCGGCCACCAGCCCTGCCATTGCGCCAAGAGGAACGCTTCGGACCCTTCAACCCCGTCAGAGGCGTAGACGTTGAAGCTGAGCCATGGGAGTGCCACCAGGTAATCCCAGATGCCCACGAAGAAGGCCGCAGCACCGAAGAACGTCGCACCAAAGAGGATGAAGAAGCCCAATAGGAAGATCGACAGCACCATGTTGATGTTTGACAACCACTTGATGCCCTTGCCCACACCCGAGAGCGCCGACAGTGTCGAGGCCCCCATGATGACCAGCAAGGCCACGATGATGCCAAGTGTCGTTGCCGATCCGCTTTCTTCCATCAGGCCGCCGATGCCGATCCGGGTTAGCCCGGCGACAAACTGTTCCACACCAAAGCCAAGTGTTTGTGCCACTCCAAGGATGGTCGCCACAACGGCCACGATGTCGATCAGGTTGCCCAAGAAACCCGAAAGGCGCGCCCCGAAGAGCGGTGTGAGCGATGACCGGATGGTGAGCGGCAGACCGCGGCGATAGCTGAAGAAAGCGAGCGCCAGCCCTGCAATCGCATAGCAGGCCCACGCGCCCAGACCCCAGTGCAGGAAGGACCAGACATA
Organism: Pseudomonadota bacterium; assembly: GCA_038525015.1. Taxonomy (GTDB): domain Bacteria; phylum Pseudomonadota; class Alphaproteobacteria; order Rhodobacterales; family Rhodobacteraceae; genus Tateyamaria. The sequence goes on from JBCBID010000004.1 coordinate 193,128, forward strand.
GGCCTCGCGCACGTTATCTTCACCCAAGGCCGTTGTGGCACCTTGGATCACCGAGGGGTTGTTTTTGAAGTGTGCCACCGGTTCGGCCACAGCCCAGGTCAGCATGCCCACGCCGATCCCGGCACCGAACATCATGGAGAACCATGAAAAGTTGCTAAACTCCGGCTTTTCGCCTGGCTGGCCCAGGTTCAGTTTCCCGGCCGTGGGCCAGATGGCCAGGCCGATACAGACAATCACAAAGAATGTGACAACCCAGATGTACCAGGCGGCAAAGTTCTCCAGGATGACACTGTTCCAATCGCCTAGAATGGTGCCCGCCTGGGTTGGCCATACGATGCACCAGACCACTAGGACGCTGATGATGATCTTACTGATCACCGCGACGTTGACGCTGAAGCCGCGATAAAAACCGCTGTCTGCGGTTTTGATCGGCAGCTCCGTCAATGGAGGTTGAATTGACATGGTTACCTTCCTGTTTTCTTTTTTTGTGCGCATAGGAGAACATGAGCCCTGCTTTTAACGAAGGCTTAATTGCGCAAAATGCTGTCGCAATGCGCTGAGAATCGCCGCTTAAGCGCCCGACATGAAAATTTCCCCAGGGATTTCAGATTTATGAAGATTTACCGGTAACGCGACGACGAAAACCTAGGCGGGTCGCGAGATATTTGTCTCATTTTTTAGAGATTCGAGTTTCTCTTGATAGTCGAATCTGTGAGATGAGGCCGCCCTGTCCCAGCCCTAAACCGCCAAAAAGCGTCAAATCGGCGCGCGCTGCTGTCGCGAAATTACCAGTATTCAGGGCAAACCCTGCCACGCTTAGAGGGTTAGCCGCGCTTTTCAGCGCATGATTTAGGTCTCATTTCTCGGGATGAGGGAAATGGTGTATCTTTGATCATGGCCACGGTCACGAAAGATGCCGGGCCCAAACATGGAACAGGGAGCCAACAGATGGCAATAAGGGAACCGTTTACGGACCTTGAGATCAATACTCAGGACTCCGGCTTTTACAAAGGACACAGCCTGCCCATCGCGCTGATTTCTAAGGTCACGATGGTGGCGTTGGTGCTGTGGGCCATCATTTGGCCCATTGGAGCGACGCAGACGCTGGATGCGTGGAATTGGGCAACGCTGCAGGGGTTCAACACATTCTACATCATCTCGGTGGGCTTTTTCGCCTTCTTTCTGTTTGTTCTGGCCATCATTCCGGCGGGCAAGCGCAAGCTGGGCGGGCCAGATACGCAGACCGAGTTTTCGACGTTTTCTTGGTTTGCGATGATGTTTGGTGCGGGGCTTGGTGTGGGGCTGATGGTGTTTGCCACGGCCGAGCCTGTGGGTCTGTGGGGGTCGAACCCGGTGATTGTGGCGCAGGATGCGGCACCGAACGATCAGGAGGCTGTCCAATCGGCCTTTCGATATTCGCTTTTGCACTTCGGCTTTCACGCTTGGGCAATCTACGTGGTGACGGGGCTGAGCCTGGCTTATTACGCATATACCCGTGACATGCCGCTGACGATCCGGTCTGCGCTGACGCCACTGCTGGGCCGATTTGCCAACGGTGCTTTGGGGCACATTGTGGATGTTCTGGGTGTGGTTGCGACCATCCTGGGCGTTGCGGTGACGATCGGGTACGGCGTGAGCCAGTTTGTCGACGGCGTTTACAACGTGACCGGTATGGAGTGGCTGATGGGCGAGTCGATAGACGGCGCTGCGCCAAAGCCATCGACCGTGGGTCTGATTGCGGCGCTGACCGTGATCATGGGCATGTCGATACTGTCGGCGGTGTCGGGTGTTGGGCGGGGTATCAAATATCTGTCGAACCTGAACCTTGTGCTGTCGTTCCTTCTGCTTTTGACATTCGTGGTCTTTGGCTCGTTCCTGTTTGCGCTGACCACCTATGGCACAGCGCTGGCGGACTACATCTGGAACTTCATTCCGTTGAGCTTTGAAGCCTATAGCCCGTTGTCGCAGGAAGCGTTTACCGCCGCTTTGCCCGCCGAGGCCGAACCACTGGCCGGTAGCCTTTACTCTGGTGCAACCAACGCATGGGGCAGCTTTGACGGGTTTGTCAGCGGTCTCGAAGGCGACGCAGCGACGCTTGCGCCTGCGGTACAGGCCGCTGCATACGAGGCTGGCACCCAGGGGCGCCTGTTTGGTTGGCAGTCGGGTTGGACCACGTTCTACTGGGCCTGGTGGATCGCCTTCTCGCCCTTCGTGGGCCTGTTCCTGGCGCGCATCTCCAAAGGCCGGACGGTGCGCGAGTTCATCCTGGGCTGCGTGATCGCTCCGGCGCTTGTATGCTTTGCCTGGCTGACCATTCTGGGCGGCACAGCGGTGAACAACGAACTACAAGGCGTGGCCGATGGGGCCATCATCGGGGCGTCAAACACCAACAAGCTGTTCGTGTCGCTGGCAATGATCGTACCAGAATGGCTGCTGGGTGCTGTGATCCTGATGTGCGTTGTACTGATCATGACGTTCCTAGTTACCTCGGCTGATTCCGGCATTCTGGTGATGAACACGATCATGTCCGGGGGCGCAGCCGAGACAGGCATCAAGCACCGGATCATCTGGGGGCTCATCTTGACGGGCGTGATTGGCAGCTTGCTGGTCGCCGGAGCACTCGATCCCAATAACGCCGATGCGTTGGCACCATTGCAAGACGCAATGATCGTCGGGGCACTGCCCTTTACCTTTGTCATGGTGCTCATGGCCGTGGCTTTGGCCAAGGCGCTGTTTAATGACGGTCGCAGGGAAAAAGCAACGGACGTGATCGGACAACCCGCAGAGTGATTTGATCAGCAAGTCCAAAGAAAGGGGCGCTGCATCCAGCGCCCCTTTTCTTTTGCATCGGGTTACAATTGGGCGCTGATCTTTTCGGCGTGGCTCTTTATCACATCCATATCGCCCATCTTGCCCGGCGGTCGCATAGAGACGCCTGCGTGCCTGGGATGAATATGGAAATGCAGGTGAAAGACCTCTTGCCCGCCCGCCGTTTCATTGAACTGCTGCAAGGTGATGCCATCGGCGTCAAACGCGACCTTGGCGGCATTCGCGACCTTTTTGACTGTGGCCATCACTGCCGCCAACTGTGCGTCAGAGGCATCCAGGACATTCCGGCACGGCGTTTTCGGGATCACCAGGCAATGTCCATCTGTGCGTGGCATGATGTCCATGAAGCATAACGTGTCGCCGTCTTCATACACTTTGAAACAGGGGATTTCCCCCCGCAGGATCTGGGCAAAGATATTGGTGTCGTCATAGGCGGTCATGGGCATCTCTCGGTTGGTCTCTGCCGGTATAGCTAGAGCATTGCATGCGTCCTGTCAGGGTGTGGCGGGTGATCCGTCGCGGCGGGTCAGCGTGCCATCAGGATGCGCAATCAGGTCGATGTCGGCATAGTGGCAGATGTCGCCCTCGACCCGTGTGCCCACCACGACAAAGCTCGCGTCTTCACTGCTGCGATTTTCGAGGCAATGACCATTACCGTCATTGGCGGGAAAGACCGCCACATCGCCCAACCCAAGCGCGGTGGCCCCCTGATCATCGACCAGCATAAGCGTGCCCTCAATGACGATGACCAGCTCTTCGTTCTTGTCATGCCAGTGGCGGTGGGATGAGGCGGCACCGGGGCGTAGGGTTTCGATGTTCACGCCCAGCAGGCTCAGGCCATGGGCGGCAGAGACGGCCCGCCCGATGTAGTCCCCAAGCGGACCGGCAAAGGGTGCTGCCGCGCCCGCGCCATTATTGGTGGGCAGTGCCGAGGGATCGACCCGAGGCATCAGGCGTTGACGTCGACCACGACGCGGCCCTTGACCTGACCTTGGAGGATGTCCGCCCCCAACTTGGGCAGATCCGAGAGGGCGGCCGGTTGGATCATGGCGTCGAGCTTGTCCATGGGCAGGTCCTTGGCGATGCGTTGCCAGGCGCGCAAGCGGTTGTCGTAGGGTTGCATAACGCTGTCGATGCCCAAGAGGTTCACTCCGCGCAGCAGAAACGGAATAACGGTCGCGGGCAGCCCGGCACCACCTGCCAGGCCAACAGCAGCAACAGACGCGCCATATTCCATTTGCCCCAACACACGGGCCAGCATTGCCCCACCAACAGCGTCAACACAGCCACCCCAGGTCTCGGATTCGAGCGGACGCTTCACCGTTTCATTGATCTCTTCCCGCGCCACGATCTGCGTGGCGCCAAGGCCCTCAAGGTAATCGGCGGTTTCAGGTCGCCCCGTCACACCAGCGACCTTGTGGCCAAGATTGGCCAAAATAGCCGTCGCCACCGAGCCGACACCGCCCGCGGCACCGGTGACCAGAACAGGCCCCAGTTTGATCCCGTGGTCCTCCAGTGCCATCACGGCCAGCATGGCCGTAAAGCCCGCCGTGCCCACGGCCATCGCTTGCCGTGTATCGAGGCCCTGCGGCAAGGGCACCAGCCAATCGGCTTTGACCCGCGCCTTCTGACTGTAGCCGCCCCAGTGCGCCTCACCCACGCGCCATCCGGTCAACACCACTTTGTCGCCGGGCTTGTAGCGGTCATCATCCGACGCTTCGACCGTGCCTGCAAAATCGATCCCTGGCACATGCGGGTACTTGCGGACCAGTCCGCCACCCGGACCAATGCACAGACCGTCCTTGTAGTTCACAGTCGAATATTCGACCGCAACGGTCACCTCTGCCTGCGGCAGATCGTCCAGCGACAGCTCCTGCACCGCAGCGGACGTCTTGCCGCTTTCCTCGTCCTTGTTGACCACCAGTGCATTGAACATGTCGTTCTCCATCTTGCGAAGGGACCGCCCCTTCATTGTTCTTCAAATATGTCGGGGTCTGAAGCTGAGCCCCAGTCCAACCGCTACGACCAGAATGTCTCTTGCACCGTTGCGCGGCGCATCCCATCCAAGGTCTCAACTTCCAAGTCGGTACCAGGATCCCAATGGGTCATGCGCACCATACCTATGGAAACATTGGTCTTGAAGTCCGGCGACCACGCCGCGGATGTCACCTGGCCGACACGCTTGCCCCCGGCATAGAGCGGCCATGGACGGTCGCAGGTCGGCACCGCGTCTCCGTGTATGGCGATCGGCCGAAGTTGCTGCACCGGTCCTTCCTTAGACACGCGCAAGAGTGCATCGCGCCCGATACACCCGATGGCTGTTTGCGTGTCGCAAAAGCGGCCCAGCCCACATTCGTGGGGTGTGTTGTCGTCCGTCATGTCGTTGCCATAGCTAAGCAGCCCCCCTTCGATCCGTTCGATCCCGTTGGGGCATCCAGCCCGCACTTGCAAATCCTCACCTGCGTCAAAGAGCGCGTTCCAGAGCGGCATGCCTTGGGCACTGTCGGGGACGTAAATTTCGAACCCGCCCTGTTTAGAGTACCCCGAGCGCGCGATAGCGAGATCACAGCCTTCAAATTGAAACATATCAAAGCGGAAGAAACGGATGTCGCGGACGCGCTCACCGAACACACGCTCCATCAACGCGTCGGCCTTGGGGCCCTGTACAGCCAGTGGTGAGACATCCGGCTCATCAACCAGAACGTCAAGCCGGTAGCCATTGGCGATCCCTTTGACCCAAAGCAGCAGGTCGGAATCCGCAATCGAGATCCACCAGCGGTCTTCGCTGAGCTTTACCGCCACCGGATCATTCAGCATTCCGCCCGTTTCGTCCACGATTGGCACGTAGTAGCACTGTCCCGGCAACATACGGCGCAGATCGCGCGGGGTGAGCATCTGCATCAGGCGGCTTGCATCGGGTCCGCGCAACTCGACCTGTCGCTCTACCGACACGTCCCAGACCTGAACATGGTCCTTGAGGTGGCGGTAGTCCGCCTCGACGCTTTCGAAGACCGTCGGCAGCAGCATGCGATTGTAGATGGTATAGGCCTTGACCCCTGCGGCCTCGACCCCTTCGGAAAAGGGTGTGCGGCGCAGCCGGCGCGATGGCGAGATGACGGCCATGTATCAGTCGTCCTCTGACATGAAGCCCAAGTCACTGACGGGCGCAGTCAGACCTGCGGCCGTCATCATGGCGTGGACTTGGCCGCGGTGGTGGGTCTGGTGGTTGAAGAAATGCGTGACACACAGTTCGAGCGGGCGCACGAGGGTGGCTTTGTTCACGCCTGAGTACCAGGACAGATCGCCCTTGAGTGCCACAGTGTCGAGGCTGTCTGCCCAGAGCCGGATCGTGCCGTCCATGCGGAACCGTTCGGCGCTCCAAACGGCGAAGGTCGGTGTCATGTCTTTGTGCTGCTCGGCGGGCACCGAGGGCGCGTCCACCTCTGGTGAAAAGCGGCTCATCCAGAGTGTGTCGCCCCAAAGAATATGATTCAGCGTGGACATAATGGACCCAAAGAACGCGCCACGGTCCTTGCGCAGATCGTCATCGGGCACGCCTGTCAGCATCTCCGTCAACTGGCGGTTTTGCCAGGCGTTGTACCGGGCCATCACCCGGACATAGCCCGCATCGATCACGGTTTGGGGCCTTTCCAGTCGATGGGGCAGATTTCAGCCGATTTGCCCCCAAAGTCCCAGATGCGGCCATAATCGCGCACTTTTGATTTCACGCCGCGCGCGGCAATGATGTCGGGCCCCATCCAGTATTTGGAGTTGGTGATCATCACCGGGTGATCCTCGGACTTGCCGGTGATCATCTCGATCTCGCCCTGAATCTTGCGCCCGATATAAAGCCCGCGCTTCTTGCCATCGCGCACGATCTCGACCTTTTCGCGTTCGGCGCCCACGATGTCACTGACCAGCATGGTGAAAAGGCCCGTGGTGCCGCCCGCCGCGCCCGAGAAGATTTGCAGGATACCATTATAGGCTTTGCCCGACGCCCGTTCATCGACATAGGCCGCAACCTTCCAGCCGCCCTCGCCCATCCGGCCGGGTATGTCGACCATCAGGCCGATGTTGAGGCCCGAGAGGTCCTCGCCCTCGAAATGGCCCTCGTCAATCGCGATGGCCATCCAGGCGTGGCAGTGCCCTTCGGTCGGAGGATGTGCGCCCAATGACACGACGCAGGGGCAGAAGACTTCGCATGAGCAGTTCAGAAACAACTCGCCTTTGATCGCCCATTCGGTAGGGCGCATCTGTCGGCGGCCCGGGTTGGGCATACGGCTGTCAATGCGTTGGCTGATCGGCAACCTGTCCGCGTCGGGGCGTTTTTTTACAGCCATTCTATCCTCCGTTCACAAGGGGCCAAGCCAGCACGACCAGCCCTGCAAGGGTCAATAGGACCCCCATCGGTTTCGTCACGACGTGCCCGATCTGGGGCAGTTTTTCGATCACCATAAAAAGCGTAGCGAGCCCCATCCACAAAAGGCTCATCACGCCACCGACAAAGCCAAGCGCCATAAAGCCCCAGCAACAGCCCACGCAAAATGCGCCGAGGCCGACGCCCATGCGCAGCCCGCCCCCGAAGCCGGTGCGCCAATGGCCGAGAAAATAGGTCATTGGACTATGGCAAACGCCATGGCAGATTTCCTTCGCTCGGGTGAATTGGAACAGACCAACAGCGATCAACAACACGCCTGCAAATGTGGTGGTCTTTGATATCCCAAGCATGTCCACAACACCGCCAAAAAGCAAGCCCAACTGCACGGCGGTGATCAAAGCGGCGAAAGCGACCCAGACAATGGAATAGCCCGTAATAACGCCCAGCCATCCAGCACGCGTGCCGTCTGCGGATGTCATGAGGTCTTCGTAGCTGCGCAGCGTGGGCACCAGGGTCGGCAGCATCATGGCAGCCATCATAATCGCCCACATCGCAAACAACGGCCCGAAATTCGCCATGGGCATATACATGGGCATCCGTGGATCCATCGCGGCCATGCGTGCGCCCATCTCTCCGGGCCGCCCAATCAGGTCGAGGTCCATATCCATCGACATGGAATACATCACCCACCACGACGCCAAAATGGCGCCGAAGAACCCCAGCCAGAGTGTCGATCTGACGAGATGCGGCATGTGTCCTCCCTGAACGCATACGACTCAATCCTTGCCAGATTAAATGTCAGACAATAAAATGTAAGACAAATGAAAATTGATCCTGACAGCACCGTGGATTTATCCGCTCAGATCGCTAAGGCGATCCGGGATGCCATCATCGCGGGCGATTTGATTGTCGATCAACGACTGCCCAGCGAAGCAGAACTGGCCGATCACTTTGACGTGTCTCGGCCCACTGTGCGCGAGGCGTTGAAGCGTTTGGCGGCCCAATCCCTGATCCGGACCCAGCGTGGCGCATCTGGTGGGGCCTTTGTCAATCGCCTGCGGTTTGAAGATGCCTATGCCCAGCAGGTCACGACTTCAACGCTGCTTTTGTCCATGAACGCCGTCAGTTTCGACGTGGCTTGCGAGGCGCGCTATGCATTGGAACGGGCTTGTGCGCCTTTGTCCGCGCAGCGCCGCACGCCGGATCAATTGGCAACCATGCGCGCTGAAATTCACCGTCAGGGACAGCCGGGTTTGACGGATGAGGCGTTCTGCGCCTCTGACGTGACCTTTCACCGGGCACTGGTCGATGGCGCGGGCAACAAGGTGTTGAGCTACCAGCTTGCGGGTGCGGTCGAAGCCATGCAGCCGCTGATGAACATGATCACTTTCACGGCCCGGTCGCGGGAAGAGATCATTTCGCTGCACACAGAAATAGCGGACGCGGTAGAGACCCAGGATGCGCTTACCGTCGATGCCGCTTTGGTCAAATTGGAAGCCTACACACGTCTTTTGGCACATTCGGTTGTCAAAAGCCGTGCTAACCGGGCCGCGGAAAAGGAGCCCAAGACCGCCTGATCCCTCCCACGACAAGCCGCAAAGGCGATCCAAGGGGCCGGGCACAGATTGACATATGCTTTCAGGGAGGAAGCTCATGAATTTAAGACCAGACCCCACATTTTACCCCTCGCCCAATGACGCGATGAACGCGCCGGTCGAGAAACTTGCCTTTACCTTGATGCTCAGCCCCGATGGGTCGAAACCGGATGGGTTGGCCGTGGTCGATGTGGACCCCAACAGCGACACCTACAGCCAGATTGTGCACGAATTGTATGTGCCGAACCTGGGCGACGAATTTCACCATTTCGGCTGGAACGCCTGTTCGTCGGCCCTGTCGCCGCTGACTGGGCACGCGTTTCTGGAACGCCGCTATCTGATCATCCCAGGCATCCGGTCCTCGCGCATCTACATCATTGATGTCAAAGACCCGCTGGACGCCAAGATCCACAAGATCATCGAACCCGAAGAGTTGCTGGCGAAGACGGGCTATTCCCGCCCCCATACCATCCATTGCGGGCCGGAAGGCATCTATGTCTCGACCCTTGGCGGTGCGGGCGATGATGGCACTGACGGACCACCCGGCATCTTCATCATGGATTGCGAGAGTTTTGAGATTCTGGGCCGCTACGAAATGGACCGGGGTATTCAGGACAAACACTATGACTTCTGGTGGAACCTGCCACGCGACTACATGGTCAGCTCCGAATGGGGGCTGCCGCCGCAGTTTGAAAACGGCGTGGTGCCCGAGGATCTGCTGTCGAACAAATACGGCCATACGATCCATTTTTGGGACCTGCGCGGGCGCAAGGTAACGAAGTCCATTGATCTTGGCGAGAACCACCAGATGGCGCTGGAAATTCGGCCCGCCCACGACCCGGTCAAGGAATACGGGTTCTGCGGCGTGGTCGTCGACACTACCAACCTGCAAGGCGCGATCTTTACCTGGTGGCGGGACGAGGATGGCGAGTGGCAGGCCAAGAAGACGATCACGATTGATCCTGTGCCTGCGGATGCTGATGACCTGCCTGATCTGCTCAAAGGCTTTGGCGCCGTGCCGCCGCTCGTGACCGACATCGACCTGAGCCTGGATGACAGGTACCTCTATGTCGCGTGCTGGGGCTTGGGTGAGATGCACCAGTATGATGTGTCCGACCCGATGAACCCCGTTTTGGCGGGCAAGGTCGAGATTGGCGGGATTGTCGCCAAGCACAAGCATCCCAATGGCGAAGACTTTGGCTACGGCCCGCAGATGGTCGAGATCAGCCGCGACGGGAAGCGCGTCTATTGGACCAATTCGCTCTATTCCACATGGGATGATCAGTTCTATCCGGGCGACCGGGGGGCCGCGATGGTCATGGCCCATGTGGGCGAAAATGGCGGGCTGACGCTGGACGAAAAGTTCTGGACCAAGTTCCCCGAGGGCTATCGCAGCCACCAGATCCGGCTGGAGGGTGGCGACTGTTCGACCGACAGTTTCTGCTATCCTTCAGTGGGTTAGAGGATGGAGTTAACAACCGCGGCGGGCCTTTGGCTCGCCGTGATCCTCTCTGGTCTTTATCACGGCTTGAACCCTGGTATGGGGTGGCCGCTGGCAGTGTCCTCAGCCCTGTTCGAACGGCGGCGCAGCGCGCTTTGGCCTGCACTTGGGGCGCTGAGCCTTGGACATTTCGCAGCGATGCTGGGCATTCTGCTGCCGTTTTCGATGATGACACTTCTGATCGACTTCGAGAGCGAAATTCGGGTTGGGGCGGGGCTGATTGTCATCGCCATGGGCCTGTATCTGGTCATCACGCGCAGACATCCACGATTTCTGGCGCGTATTCCACCGCACAAGCTGACGCTGTGGTCGTTTCTTGTGGCGCTTGCCCATGGCGCCGCGCTGATGCTGGTGCCCATCTATCTGGGTCTTTGTGCAATTGAGGAATTGGACGCTGGACATCGTGCCGCCTCCGCTCTGATGGCGACCACCGCGCTGGCGCTTGGCGTGGCTGTTCTGCACACGCTTGCGATGATGGGATCGGGTGGCGCTGTTGCCTATGCGGTTCATCGCTGGTTAGGGCTTAACTTCTTAAAACGCGGTTGGTTCGATCTGGAACTCGTCTGGGCGCTAAGCCTAATCCTTGTTGGAGGAGTTGGTCTTTGGACCGCCTTGTGACGAAATGCCGTTGACGCGGCCGCATCGGACCGCAACTGTCAGGGCATTGGCGTGCAGGTCCGGGTCTGGGAAATATGGTGCGGTTCATTGATCAAACAGTCGGCAAATGGCTGCGCCACTTCTTTTTTGCGATTGTCCGGACCTATTTCGCACTCTTCTACAATGTCAGTTGTTCGAACAAGCATCTGCTCCAAGACCTGCCGGGTGCCCTGATCCTCGCCACTCATGTCAGTCGATATGACGGGCCGCTGGTCGCTGCTATTCTCTACACCACGCAGCGCATACGGCCGGTTGTGCACTACAACGAATATCATAGCTGGTATCAGTGGTTTCCGCTGTTCGTGGCCCGTGCCATCCCCGTTAGTTCACCCAAGACCTGGGCGCCGGAACGGCGGCAGGCCCAAAAAGAGTTCAGCATGAAACGCATTCTGGCGGCGTTGGGCCGCGACGAGAGTGTGCTTCTCTTTCCGGCGGGACATACGCGGCAACAAGAAGATGAGGTAATTGCCCCGCACCTGTCAGGGGCGCATGACATTCTGCAAACACACCCGCAACGGCCGGTTCTGCTTCTGAGGATTGACGGGTTGGGCAAGTACCAACCCGCACGCTATGATTATTTCTGGAGCTTTTTGGGGCTTAGCAAAGGGCGTCGCCATGTGGCGGTCGACATCAAGATGGCCAACGACTTGGACTCTTCTGTTGACGTTGCTGCATTCAATGCGGCGCTCGAAGAGCGGCTGAACAAGCCAATTCGGGACAGTTTTGAACCTTGCCGCAACAAAGACGCCACTCTACCTGTTGCCGATGATTGATATCTTGAATGTGATCGCGGCGCTTTTGACGGCTGGCTTTGGGTTGTTTGGCTTTCTGGCGCCCCGCTATACCGCAGCAGCGCTCGACCTTGCGCCGACAGATAGCACCATGGGGCTGAGTGAAATGCGGGCAAGTGTGGGCGGGTTGTTTGTCATCGCAGGGTTGGCAGCAATCTGGCTGAACAACCCAGTTGCCTATGCGATGCTTGGATTTGCATTTGTGGGGGCCGCACTGGGGCGTACGCTGTCGCTCGTGCTGGATGCGTCGCCCGTGCGCAAGGTCGCCTTGTTCGGCGGCATTGAGGCCGCGCTTGCGCTCTGGTTTTTGTCCGCGAACCTATAATGAGAAAGGGCCGCCCAAACGGGCGACCCTCAAAGTGGTGCTGCTGATTGCGACTATGCTGCTTTGCGTCGGCGCAAGAACGTGAGCGCCCCCAGCCCTGCAACAAGCAACGGCAAGCCAGCCGGAAGCGGTACAGGGGGTGGGTTCTGGGTCACGGGATCGTCGTTCGCCAAGAAGTCATAGTTCATGTCACCATAACCTGCTGCGCCGGTTTTGACGCCAGAGTCGTTCTTAATGACAGTCCAGTTCAGCCAGTTCGAGTAACCGAAGTCCAACGTCGTCCAGTTACCGCCATAACCCAGCTGGCCTGGCTTGTAGTCGTCAGGGAACTCAAGCGGCTTCATCTCGATGTCCATAACCAGACCGTCGAGCAAGCCAGTGCCTGTGACCGTGCCCATCGACGAACCGCCGTTCATGTCAAAATAGACAATATTGTCTTTCTGTTCGTCAGTTGCAGCCTGGCAAGCCTGGCCATTACCACAATAAGGCTCATCTGGTTTGACCGCCGTTTCGAACACCTGGAAGTTAAAGTCCATAGTGTACGTCGTGCCGCCTTTCTTGTTTTCGACGCTGCCGGTCATGACAAGCGAAGTACCGTCATAGTTGGCAGTGCCCGACGTGACAGACCATGTCTTGTCACCAAGAAACTTTGGCAGCCACAGGCCATGGTTACCAAAGGCATTGCTGATATCGTAGTTGCCGACATAACTTTCGTCGACCGCAGGCAATGTAGTGGCGTTGGCAAAGGACGCCACGCCTATAAATGCAGCCGTTATGACCGCCTTTGTTGCAAAAGTTTTCATGTTACCTCACTCCACCCATGCACAAGTCCGCCGGTATCGGCGAATGTTTGCTCAGTAACAAAGATTTTAGGGGCTGTCTCAGAAAAGTCGTTTTCAAGACTAAGTTTCACCTTTGGATAGCATAATTTCCCGCGTGGCGGGATAATTAGCGCGGCAAAAGCGCTATGATCAAGGCGATTGAGACATCACTAACTTTTGACGATTCGTACTTCGGCAGAAACTCGCCCCTTCAAAAACCAACACTTATGGTCTATGTGCAAAGGGTCCTTCGGGACTATGGACATAAACGCGCTCGTAATAAGCGGATCGGACCCGGGGGCGGTACCCGGCGGCTCCACCAAAT
>JBCBID010000005.1:0-184069 GCA_038525015.1 Pseudomonadota bacterium
CGGAACCGATTGCTGCGAGGCCTGCGCCGATATGTGCGAGTTCACCTTCCATGAGAATTCTCCTTACGATTGGAAGTTGGATGCTGCGAGGCCTCTGCCTCGCGGTGCATTAGTGATGCGGGTGCAGTGCGTCCTTGAGGTACACGCATGTGAGGATCGTGAAGACGTAGGCCTGGATGGCTGACACCAGCACTTCGAGCCCGTAGATCGCCATAACGCCGATGATGGCGACGGGGGCGATGGCTGCGACTTGCGCAAAGCCAGCGAACACTTTCAGAACCGCGTGGCCCGCCATCATGTTGCCCGCCAAACGGATGGAGTGACTGACGGGGCGCACGAAATACGAGATGATTTCAATGATCGCCAGAACGGGGCGCAGCGGCAAAGGCGCGCTGGAGACCCAGAACAGGCCCAGGAACGATGCTCCGTTCTTGACAAAACCCAGAATGGTGACAGCAAAGAACACGCCAAAGCCCAAGATCGCGGTGACAGCGATGTGCGATGTGGTCGTGAACGACATCGGGATCAGGCCAAGGAAGTTGGCGCAGAGGATAAACATGAAAAGTGTCATGATGTAGGGGAAATACTTGATTCCGTCCTTGCCCGTCACATCCTCGACCATCTTGTAGACAAAGCCGTACATCAGTTCGGCAATAGACTGACCGCGACCCGGAACGGTAGACCGGCTGGACGTCGTCAGCACCAGTAGACCGACGATGGCAAGGATCGCCAGCGCCAGCCACAATGTCACGTTGGTGATGGTGTACCAATGGATATCTGTCCCGCCAAACAACGCTTTGACTTCGAACTGATCCATCGGGTGGAATGAAAGGCCACCGCCACCGTGTGCTTCATCTGCCATTCGGCTCTCTCCGTCCTAGCCCCGCGGGGCGTCGTCTTCAGCGGCCTCTTCGGCCTCTCTCAGGCTCTGAACCTCTTTCGCGCTGCGCATCATCGTTTGTACGCCGGCCGCGAAGCCCAGAAATATAAATACAATCATAAGCCACGGAGAGGTGCCAAACAGCGCGTCCAGCCCGTAGCCCATGCCAAACCCGATCCCAAGACCAGCCACCAGTTCAATCACCATGCGCCAGGCCAGTTGTGCCTGTGAGTGATGGTCCGGCGTACGAGGTTTTGGCGCGCTCTCTTCCCTCACAGCGTCGATGCGGGCGCTCAGTGCCTTCAGTCGATCTGCGTCTTCGGGGTCGGTCACGCGCCTTATGTCCCGTCGTTCGGTTCGAAAGTTGAATATGTTGGGGCGACACATGAGTCAACGCATTGAACCAAGGCGCTTCTTGCAACTTAACCATTTGTTTTTTTGCATATTTATGGGAACAATGAAGTAAGGTGCCATTGGGTCGCACCGCGTGCTGCGGCCCATTTCAGGTCTGATCAATGTTCAACCATTTGGTTGAACTTTGCCGGTGCGCAGCGCCTTTGTGTGATCCAGCAACCACGCGCGCACCGAACGCACGGCCTTGCGTCGCCCGGACTGGCCGCTTGTAAGCAGGTGGAAAGATCCTTGGCGAAAGGCCACGTCAGATACACGCACCAAGCGGCCCGCCATCTCGTCCAGATGCGTGCCGTCAGAGGCACCAAGATAGAGGCCGGCCCCATGGACCGCCACTTCCAACGCCAGGGCGGCGCGCATGCGCCAGGGTGGATCAGGGACCTCGACATCAAATCCCGCATGTGCCGCCCAGTCGATCCAAATATTTGGCCCCCGGTCCCGCAGCAAAGGCAGCCGGGTCAGGTCTTCGGGGCGCAAGGTGTCATCCTTGAGGTAACCCGGCGCTGCGAACGGGCAGATTGGCGCGTCGCTCAACAGATCAGAGGGTTCGTCCAGATGCCCTGTTTTCGCGTAACGAATGGCCAGGTCCGCCTCGTAACGGTCCAAATCAGCCAGCTCGTTCGAACCGACAAGTCGCAATTCAACTTCGGGCAGGTCGCGCTGGAACTTGGCCATGAGAGGCACGACAATCTTGGCAGCAAAAACCGGTTCGCTGTTGACCACGACCCGTCCGGCAGGTGCGTCAGCCAGACCTTCGGTGGCCTCTCCGATGACATCAAATGCAGGGGTGAACCTTTGTAAATAGTGACCACCTTCTGCCGTAAGGGCCACGCCACGTGACGCATCACGGAACAATTGCACCCCAAGTCGTGCCTCAAGGCCGCGCACATGGCGGCTGATGGCAGAATGACTGACGCCGAGTTCCTCGGCGGCTCGGCTAAAGCTCTCATAGCGGGCCGCGGCCTCGAATGCGCGCAAAGCGTTGAGTGGGGGCAAAGTGCGGGTCATAGGGTAACTTGTGCAAAAAATGCACAAGTTATGTCAAACAACTCTGTTTGTGATGCTGTCAAATCTGGCGCAACTTGCACACAGCCCTTAACAAACGAGGCTTATCGTGCTTCTCATCCGTCAAAACGCGCTTTTGCGCGGCCTGTCCTCCTGTGCAAAAATTTGGCAAAATGCGCGCAAACTCAAAACAGTCAAAGGCACGGCACTGCCGCCAATGACCGACCATATTGCGCGCGATATCGGCCTGACAGAGCATGAACGCGCACTTATGTCCCACCACTGCCCTTCGCGCGATAGCAGGCACCCGTTTCTGTGATCGCTTTCCCTTGGGGCGTGGCCCCGGTATGACAAGCCATGGCCGATCCACTTGATATTGTGTTTTCTGCTCTCGCCGACCCGACGCGACGGGCGATCCTGATCATGCTTCTTGAAGATGACATGGCTGTCACGGACGTCGCCGAGCCGTTCGAGATGTCGCTCGCCGCAATTTCAAAGCACCTGACGCTCCTCACCCGTGCTGGCCTGATCCAGCAGGAGAAACGAGGGCGCGTAAAGTGGTGCAAGCTGGAACCAGATGCCATGAGCGCGGCGTCAGTGTGGATGCAGGGGTTCGGACAGTTCGAGCCAGTAAATCTTGATGCATTCGAACGGTTTCTGGCGAAGGAACTGCCGGGCACCTAGGACGAATGCCGCTCGTCCCGCAGCAGCATCAGCAAGGCGATGATGGTTAAGCCAACACCGATGGCGACAAGGGCAGGAGGCAGACCATTGCCCAAAACCACTTCCCACAGGATCACCCAACTGGGCGTCAGATAGGTGTACGCCATGACCTTGGCCGCAGGCAGGCGCAGCGTTGCAAACTGCAACAGCACAAAGCTGGCGGCTGATGCAAAGAACGCGAGATAGGCCAGCGTGATCCAAACGATGTTTGGCAACTGCGCCCAAGGCGTAGCGACCAGGTCACGCCACCCCCACAGGGTCAGCAGCACGGCGCCCGCGATCAGCATACCGAGGGTGAAGATCAGCGCTGGTTCCCCACGATTCAACTTGCGGACCATCGGGGCGTAAAGCGCGTGACAAACGCAGCCAAAGAAGTAGATCACCTCGCCCCTGCCGACATCAAAGGCCAGCAGAGCAGACACATCCGCACGAAAGATCACCCACAGGGCGCCTGTTGCGCCGATAGCCAGCGCCAGTGCCATGCGCGGCGTCGTGATTTGCCGCAATAAGGCATACCCAAACAGGCCCGCCATGATCGGCGTCAAGGTAAAGACCGCCGCAGCGCTGACCGGCGCAGCGGTTTTCAACCCCTCGAACATTAGAACGAAATAGGTGCCAAACAGTCCCCCCAACACCACGTAGCGCCACGGAGCAGCCAACGCGCTGCGGGGCATACCGCCGCGCACGACGACGGTGGCGCCAATGATCATCGCCGCCACCCAAAAGCGCAGGGCGTTCAGTGCAGCGGGGGCGATTTCGTTGGCGGCCATCGCGCCCAACGAAAAGGACCCGGCCACCAAAGCTGAAAAAGCCAGCATGGCCGTATGGCCGCGTAAGGAAGGTGTCACAAGATGTGCCAGTCCTTCGACCGTTCTTTGAGGAAGGTCAGAAACGCTTGGACCTTGTTCGTTCGGTGCAGATCCACGTGCGTGACCAACCACAGCGGCGACGACCAATCCTCGCGCGGGGTCATGATCTCGACAAGATTGTCATTGGCGCGCGCTTCCATCACCGGCAAAAAACCAATGCCCGCCCCGGCCAACACCGCCTGCTCAAGCGCGCGCACGTCGGTGGAACGAAAGGTAATCTCGTCTTCGGCGACTTGCGACCGCAGCCATTTGTGAAACGGCGCCCGGTTGTCGGCGGCATCGTGACTGACAAAGCGGTGACCCTTGGCATTCGCTACGTCTTCGGGGTGGCCGTGCGATTTGACATAGGCTTTGGTGGCGTAGAGCCCCATGGCCTGGCGGACAAAGGGCTGCACCACATTGTCGGGCTGATCGGGTGCATTGCCGGCCCGGATCGCCACATGCGCTTCCCCGTATTCGAGGCGGAACAAACGCTCACCCGTCAGATACCGCACGACAACATCCGGGTGCTTTTGCTGAAATTCGGTCAGTACCGGCGCCATACGCGGGGCCATTGTGACCAGCGATGTAACCACCAATTCACCCGATACCTCGGTGCCACGTCCCTTAATCCGGCCGACCAATTGGCTGAACTGATCATCGGTGGCCTGTGCCACCCGAAATAGATCGTCGCCCGCTTCTGTCGGTGTATATCCGCGCGCGTGGCGTTGGAACAGTTTGACGCCAAGGCTGCCTTCGAGTGCATCAATGTGCCGGATCACTGTCGCATGGTGCACCCCCAAAACGTCGGCCGCCCCACTGACCGTGCCCATACGGGCCACCTGATAGGCCGTTTTGATCTCGTCCCAGTTGTCCATGCCAATCTCGTCTGTGCAAATTCCAACAGATTGTGTTGATTTTCAGGAATTGCGTTCAAATTTGCAATAGCCAATTCTATCAGCACACAGCGACATTCATATCTCATCCCGAGGACCCGACAATGACCATTCTGCATATCGACAGCTCCGCCCGGACCCAAGGCTCTGTCACCCGTGACCTGAGCTCCAGCATTGTCACCAAGTTGGGCGGCAACGTGATCCGCCGTGATCTTGCCGAGGCCCTTCCCCAGATCAATGAAACGTGGGTCAACGCCAACTTCACACCCGCCGACAACCGCGACGTTGCTCAGCGCGACACGCTGGCACTGTCGGACCAGTTGGTCGAAGAGTTGAAAGCCGCAGACACCATCGTGATTGGCACCCCAGTCTATAATTTCGGCATCCCGGCAGCGCTCAAGGCTTGGATCGATCTGATCGCACGCGCAGGCGTCACCTTCAGGTACGGCGAAACCGGCCCTGTCGGCCTGTTGGAAGGCAAGCGCGCCATCCTTGCTGTCGCGACTGGTGGCACACCCGTGGGATCCGACATCGACTTTGCCACGGGGTATCTCAAGCACGTGATGGGGTTTATCGGCATCCACGATGTCGAGGTGATCGCTGCTGATCGTGTGATGTCCTTAGGCGAAGAGGCGGTCGCCAGTGCCAAGGCAGAGATCGAGAAACTGGCCGCTTGATATCTCGCCGTCACCCTAGTGCGGCCTCCTCCTCTCGCCGAGCCCATCGGCGGGGGATTTCTGGTGTTGCGCGCGTGGCATTCACAGGACTAGCTTTGACCTATGACTGTCGTGCGCAACCTGCCCAGCCAATTGATCCTGGCCCACGCTCCATGGCTTTTGGGCGGCGGCCTGATCGTTTGTATCGTGGCCTGCGCGGCGGCGGGCCTGGCCTTGCTGGCCGCAGGTGAAACCGCTGGTCTTCTGACTGTAGTGTCGGGCGCGGGTGTGCCCCTTGGCATTTTTGCAACGGCCATCAAGCGCGATCAGGTGATCTTTGATGCAATGACCGGCACCGTCACCGTGCAGCGCCGCACTCTGTTCAGATATCGCGATGCCGTCCACCCGCTCCGGGCCGTCCGTCGGGCCGAGGTCGAGGACTTCTCGGACACGGCCCGCCCGGTCTTGACCTTCCACGACACAACCGGGCCCTATCCACTGGTCGAAGCCTACCTGTCGGGAAATGCCCCCCGCAGATCGGTCGAGGCCATTAATAATTGGCTCAAAATCTACAGGTCCGGTGCCTAGCGCCCGGCCCAGATATCCGCGTCGGTCAAGCCCATATCACAAAGGTCAGGTGCGCGCCGCTGCGCATCCGCATCCCAAGCCATGTAGAATTCGTCAAGCTGTGGTGGGGGCACATCCGTCAGGCTGAGTAGCCCATGCACCTGGCCGCGATGATGGATCTGGTGCTGGATCAGATGCAGGAACGTACGGTCAAACCGTTCTTCCTGCACACCGCTACTGCGTGGCATAAGCACTTTGCGCGCAGGATCGGACAGGGCCGCATCTTCGGTAATAGCAATCAGGCGGCGATCCACCGCACGCTGCGCCGCCCTTAGCCCCGCCATATCCCTATGCGGCACCTCATCGGCAAAAGCCGCCGCGCCGATACACGCCCCCTCAAGCGCGGATACATAGAACCAATCCACGATTAGGATGTGATTGAGCGTCGCGATGATCGATCCAAAGAAAGATGGATGCGGTGCATTCAACGCACTGTCACTCAGCCGCGCGCACGCGCGATGTAAGCGGTGATTGGACCAGGCATTGTTATAGGCCTGCGGCACAAAGAGCGTTGACATGGCGCACGGTCCTTTCAGGTCCTTCGAAAAATCGACAGCCAGTTGATCAAGATCAGGGCACGCAGAAGGCCACCATCCTATCATGTTGTGCGTATCAGACAGGAGATGGACCATGAAACACCTCATTGCCACCTGCGCTTTGATCTGCAGCCTTCCGCCAACCGCCTCTGCAGAGGACATTGATGCTGGGGCCACGCTGTATCAACGTCACTGCGCAACCTGCCACGGGACCGAAGCCCGCGGCGATGGGCCTATGCGCCCAGCGCTACTGATCCAACCCCCAAGCCTCACCGATCTGGCGGCCCGCAACGACGGCACCTTTCCCATCGCGCGTGTCGTGTCGCGGATCGATGGGCGCGACCCGCTCGTCAGCCACGGATCACCTATGCCGGTTTATGGCTGGTACTTCGAGGGTGAGGATACCGCGCTCAAGGCCGAGACCGGACAACCGATCCTGACCAGCAAACCCATCGTGGACCTCATGGCCTATCTGGAAAGCATTCAGGAGTAGCCGGACCACCTCGTGCACCTTACCGGCTCGCCCACGTGGCGGGCTTTTTTTAGAGTTCAACGCCACAATGGCCGAATAACCGCCCGCCCTCTCGTGTTTTGCCATCACAACGACATTGATGGTTACGACATAGAGAGAATTTTACGATGCCAAAAATCGACAACATCACCTATCCCGACGAAACCCAAGCGATGCTCAAGGACAAGGACATCGGTCCGTTGTACCGTAGCTACCTCGACGAGAAAATGTGCGAGTGGATCTACCTTTACGTCGACGACGCCATGAGCAAACGTGACCCCAAAGCCCAATTCAAAAAGTACTTTGCAAAGGGCGCCAAAAACCCGGTCAATATTGCCGGGGACGCGCTGACGAACGCCAGACGCCTCGGCGCTGCGAAAGACTGGAAAAGCAAAGACTGGGCCGGCATCTACGATCAGGCTGACCGTTGGGTGTTGCGCACGGCCGGCGACCGAGATGAACTGTTCTATGAAAAATCCGCGGCCTTCAAGGCACACCACGTGAACGCGCTTTTCAAGCAGTATCATCGCCAGAAACAGCCCGAACTAATGGCCGAACTGGGCGTCTCGGACAAAAAGGCCCTCGCCAACGTCGCCGCCATGCTCAAAGCCGACAAGAATAAGGACGGGCCGCGCAGCGCCAAAGCCTATGTCAAAAAGAACAAAATTCAGATGAAAGCAAACGAGGTGATCAAGAAAATCAAAAAGGCGTTCAAGATCAAATGACATCGCCGATAGGCGCGGGTAACGCACCGCCTGCGCCCGCCGCCGCGCGCCACAACCACACTGCGCGCCATGCCAGCTCCTGCCCTTGACTCACACCGCGCGCTCCCCTACTCCGCGCAAAACACCCGGAAGCAACATACTTCCGGTCCCTTGGGATTGATCCGGGATCGCCCTCCGTCAGCGCGTTGCGCCCACGGGGGTGATTTACGTTTGCCGACTTGGGAACATCACCGCCTGACCTTACCTGTCAGGTTAACTTCAACGGTCGCACAGGAGCATGGCCCATGTTTGAAAATCTATCCGAACGCCTCTCCGGTGTCTTCGACCGGCTCACCAAACAGGGCGCGCTCAGCGAAGAGGATGTAAAAACCGCCCTGCGCGAGGTGCGCGTGGCCTTGCTGGAGGCCGACGTATCCCTCCCCGTCGCCCGCGATTTCGTCAAGGCGGTGCAGGAGCAGGCCACCGGCCAGGCCGTGACCAAATCCGTCACGCCCGGCCAGCAGGTCGTCAAGATCGTGCACGACGCCCTGATCGACACGCTCAAAGGTGAAGGCGACCCCGGCGCGCTGAAAATCGACTCGCCCCCCGCCCCGATCCTGATGGTCGGCCTGCAAGGTGGCGGAAAAACAACGACGACGGCCAAGCTTGCCAAACGCCTGACCGAACGCGACGGCAAACGCGTACTGATGGCCTCGCTCGACGTGAACCGCCCCGCAGCCATGGAACAGCTTGCCATTCTGGGCACCCAGATCGGCGTCGACACCCTGCCGATTGTGAAGGGCGAAAACCCTGTCGCTATCGCCAAACGCGCCAAGACGCAGGCGTCCATGGGCGGCTACGACGTGTACATGCTGGATACGGCGGGCCGCCTCTCGATCGACGAAGAGTTGATGACGCAGGTGGAACAGGTCCGAAACGTCGCCGACCCGCGCGAAACGATTCTCGTGGTCGATGGCCTCACCGGCCAAGACGCCGTTAACACCGCCCAAAACTTCGATGACCGCATCGGCATCTCCGGCGTTGTGCTGACACGGATGGACGGCGATGGCCGCGGCGGCGCCGCCCTCTCCATGCGCGCCGTCACCGGCAAGCCCATCAAGTTCGTGGGTCTTGGCGAAAAGATGGACGCGCTCGAAACCTTCGAGCCCGAGCGCATCGCGGGCCGCATCCTCGGCATGGGCGACATCGTTTCGCTTGTCGAGAAAGCGCAGGAAACCATCGAGGCCGAACAGGCTGAAAAGATGATGAAGCGCATGGCCAAGGGTCAGTTCAACATGAACGACCTGCGCATGCAGCTGGAACAGATGATCAAGATGGGCGGCATGGAAGGCATGATGGGCATGATGCCCGGCATGGGGAAACTGTCGAAACAGGTGGCAGATGCCGGGTTTGACGACAAGATCCTCAAGCAGCAGATCGCCATGATCCAGTCCATGACGAAGAAGGAACGTGCCGCCCCGCAGATCCTGCAAGCGTCCCGCAAGAAGCGCATCGCCGCAGGCTCGGGCATGCAGGTCAGCGACCTCAACAAGCTGCTGAAGATGCACCGCCAGATGTCGGACATGATGAAAAAGCTCGGCAAGGGCAAAGGCGGCATGATGAAACAGGCGATGAAGGCCATGATGGGCAAGGGCGGCATGCCCGACATGGGCAACATGGACCAGGCCCAACTCGAAGCGGCAGCCAAGCAACTTGGCGGCAAGATGCCCGGCCTCGGCGGCCCCATAGGTGGCGGGATGCCCCTGCCCCCCGGCCTGAGCGGATTCGGCAAAAAGAAATGATACCGGCCCTGATCACATATGTGATCGACCCCAAAAGGGTCGATGCGTTTGAGGTCTACGAACGTGCGTGGATACACCTTGTAAACCGCATGGGCGGCACACATCACGGCTATTTCCTGCCCTCTGAGGGGGCCAATAACAAAGCCTGGGCGATGTTCTCCTTCCCTTCGCTTGCAGCCTATGAAATCTACCGGACGCAGATGGCGCAGGACGCCGAATGCCAGCGCGCCTACCAACACGCGCAGGACACCGGCTGCATCCTCAGCTTCGACCGCACCTTCACCCGCCCCGTTCTGGAAGGTGTATCGGTGCAGGAGTTGAGCCTGTGACACCTATTGCCCCCACGCTCAAGACCGACCACCTGACGTTGCGCGCGCACGTTATTTCGGACTTCGAACCGCTCTACGCGCTCTTCGCATCTGATCGCGCGCAGTACATGGGCGGCCCAGTCGCAGCCAAACAGATGTGGTACTGGATCGCCGCCGAAGTAGGCAGTTGGCAACTCAAGGGCTTTGGCAGCTGGGGACTTGAACGCAATAGCGATGGCGCGTTCATGGGTCAGATCGGCATAAACCAACCGCACCACTTCCCCGAACCGGAACTGGGCTGGGTTCTGCTCGAAGAATTCGAAGGTCACGGTTACGCTGCCGAAGCGGCGACTCTTGCACGCAACTGGTTTTGGTCGAATACCAACGCCGAAAGCGTCGTCAGCTGCATCACACCCGGCAACACTCGCTCGGAAGCGCTAGCCAAAAAGCTGGGCGCGATGCTGGACACCAACGCTCAGCTACCCGACGGCGAAACACCCGAAGAAACAGCCGTCTACCGGCACCGGAGGGCCGCATGATCACCCTCACCGAAACGCCGACCCTCTCCACCGAGCGGCTCAACTTGCGCGCACCGCTGCCGCAGGACGCGCCGACTTTCATCGAATTCTACAAGACCGAACGCTCCCGATATGTGGGTGGCCCAAAGGACGACAGGCGCGGGTGGGAGTTCTTCTGCACCGAGATCGGTCACTGGGTCATGCGCGGCTACGGCATGTTCGTTGTCACCTTTCACGGCGACGACGCACCGCTGGGCATCGTGGGTCATTGGAACCCGAGAACATGGCCCGAAAGAGAAGTTGGTTGGGTCATCTTCGACCCCACCCACGAAGGTCAAGGCATCGCTTTCGAGGCGGCAACAGCCTGCATCGACTACACTTGGACCACGCTGAAATGGGACACCATCGTCAGCTACATTGCTTATCCCAACCAGCGCTCTATCGCACTCGCGGAACGCCTCGGCGCTGTCCGCGATGATGCCGCAGATGTGCCTGGCAAAGCCTATGTCTACCGGCACCCAAGGCCCGCAGCATGATCCTTTCTCTGTTTCAAATAAATCCCCCCCGGAGGGCCGGTCAGCCATACGTCACGGGCATGATCAAGCGGGCTCAGGGTTCCGCCGCCGCCAGAATCTCGTCGCGCGCCAGCGCGTCTGTCGGACTACACCGCGTTCGCGCACCCGTTTGGAAAGGGCGCGGCACATGACCTTCCCTTGTGAAACACGCCGTTCGGGTGCAGCCTCCCTCTTCGCCATCGCATTGCAGGGCCACCTACCGACGCTGGCGACGAACCGCCTGATCCTGCGCGCACCCCGCGTCACCGACTTCGACACCTACGCCCAGATTGTATGTACCAAGCGGGGCAAACATCTTGGCGGCCCGATGAGCCGCGAGGACGCGTGGCACGACTTCTCCCAGATGACGTCCACCTGGCTGCTGCACGGCCATGGTCTCTGGACCATCGGCGATGCGGGCGACATTGCAGGGTTTGTGGTTCTGGGCTTCGAACCCGGTGATCAGGAACCAGAGCTTGGATTCATGCTGACAACACAAGCCGAAGGCACGGGGGTTGGATTTGAAGCAGCGCAAGCCGCCTTGACCCACGCGTTTGACACCCTCGGTTGGTCCACACTTGTCAGCTACATCGACCCCGCCAACGCCCGTTCAATTAAACTGGCGCAACGCCTCGGCGGCCTGCCCGATAGTGAGACTACCGAAGACGGTGAGACGACGTTGATCTACCGCTATCTGCGGAAGGTGATATGATGCCATCCAACACAATCCCCACAATCGAAACCAAGCGTCTGGTCCTGCGCGGCCCGCAGCCCGAGGATTATCCCAACTTCAAGGCCACCTTCGCCTCCTACCGGTCGCGATTCATGGGCGGTCCGCTGAACCCTTATGAGGCATGGATGCTCTATGCCGCCGAAATCGGGCATTGGGACATTCGAGGTTTTGGTATGTGGATGATCCACGATCAAAACACCGATGACACATACGGCATGGCCGGTGGCTGGCAGCCCGCAGGCTGGCCGGAACGCGAGATCGCCTGGATCATCTGGCCGGACAAGGCGGGCAAGGGCTACGCGCTCGAAGCGACCCATGCAGTGCGGGCGCACTACTACGCCAGCGGGTGGGAGGGTGCCGTCAGCTATCTCGACCCGATGAACCTCGACAGCATCCGGCTGGCTGAACGGCTGGGTGCAACCAAGGATAAGACGGCCCAAACCATAGACGGCTCGGACGCCGTTTATCGCCATCCGTCCCCTGCCGCCCTCGATGGCACGCAACTGGCACACGGGATCGAGATGGAGATTGGCCACTACGCCGACCCGATGTTCAAACCGAAAGGATGGGCGCTTGATTAACAAAACCTTACACCGCCTGCACGGTGGGGGTGCACAGGGCGTGCACAAAGGGTGCACGCAGGGTGACGCCATGTTTGTCAGCCTCTCCGGCTTTGGAAAGGGGCGCCTATGACCGATGCCGTCACTCGCGCCGCCGAGGTGCTAGCCGACCACCGCGCCAGCATCGACCGGCTCGACGCGATCCTCGTCTATACCCTGGGCGAGCGTTTCAAACACACGCAGGCCGTGGGGAAACTCAAGGTCACACACGCCTTGCCGCCCTCCGATCCTGCGCGCGAAGCCGCGCAGATCGCTCGGCTCGAAGATTTGGCAAACCGGGCTGATCTGGACCCGGAATTTGCCAAGAAGTTCCTGAACTTCATCATCGCTGAAGTCATTCAGCACCACAAGAAATACCAAGAATAACAGGCCTATAGCCCAAACTCACCCATGCGCACCTCTGGTGCGACCGCCATTCAAAGGAGAAACAAACAATGGCCATGAAAATCCGTCTTGCCCGTGGTGGCTCGAAAAAGCGTCCCTTCTACCGCATCGTGGCAGCCGACAGCCGCATGCCGCGCGACGGTCGCTACATCGAAAAACTGGGCACCTATAACCCACTGCTGCCTAAAGACAGCGAAGAGCGCGTAAAAATGAATATGGAGCGTATTCAGTACTGGCTGGGTGAGGGCGCACAGCCCACCGACCGGATCAGCCGTATGCTGGAAGCAGCGGGCGTGCTCGACAAGAAAGAGCGCAACAACCCGCAAAAAGGCGAACCCGGCCAAAAAGCCAAAGACCGCGCCGAAGAGAAAGCCGCCAAGGCCGCAGAAGCCTCCGAAGCACCTGCCGATGAGGCCACGGCTGACGAGGCCGCTACGGAAGAAACCGCTGAGTAACCTTTGGCTTATACTGCCGGTTCGTCTGATCAGGATGTGCGTAGCCAGTTTTTAAAGCTCATGCTGGCGGCGTAGCGCACGCCGCTTTTGCACCATTCCCGAGGCAGCGCTAATGCGCTGCCTCACCACATTTCGGCTGGCCCCTTCGGCAGACCTGTCCGAACTCTGGCACATTCTTCTGATCCAAAGCGGAGTGGTTCGCGCTGCTGCGTAGACAGGTACATGGCCCGCGGTAATGACCAACTCCGTCGCTCAGCCATAGACGAAGTATCTGAAAAACTTATTTTTCTGAAAACACCACCAACAGCGCCGCAGCCTTGGCACAGATATTATACCCGATATTCGGTTATAATTGCCATTACCCTCACGTGGTTGATCGCACGCGCCAGATAGCAAAACCGACAAGACGCGAGCATCAAAGCCCGCTAACCCGCTTATATCTTCAGCCCGGCTCCGCTCTTTAGGCCTGTGCTGCAAAAAGGTTACCATATCGTCGCACGCACCACCTGGCGTGGGGTCCTTCGCTTTGCGCTGACACGCGGAGTTCAGCTGCAATTCAACATCGTCTCGGAGTAGCTCAGCGGCGTTTGTCTGCATATGCTTAGACAAGTTTCCGTCTGCGGGCTGGGCCGCATGGCGACGGCGCCATGAGCGATCTACGTGGCACAAGGCGCGCATGGGCTGGACAATACATGGGAACGTGACGCAAATGCGTCAATCTTCGAAGAGTCTGTCCTATGTTCCGGCTGATCCGTACTGTCATCTTGGTCATGATTGCCTTTGTGGCAGGGTTTTTGTGGAGTGAGTTCACCTGGAGTGAGCGTTGCGAAACACAAGGGGGCGAAGCGCGCGGTGGCGTATGCTTTGACATCAGCCAATGAGTAAGGACCTGATTTGTGTTGGTGCAATCAGCGGTGCCTATGGCGTACGGGGCGAGGTGCGGGTCAAGTCGTTTTGCGCTGTTCCCGAAGATATCGAAGCCTACAGCCCTTTGACCTCTGAAGACGGCAAACGCTCTTTTACGCTTGCGATCCTGCGTCCAGTGAAAAACGGCTTTGTCGCCCGCATCGCGGAAGTCGCAACCAAGGAAGATGCCGACGCGCTGAAGGGCACCCCGCTCTTTGCACACCGTGAGCAACTGCCTCACCTTCCCGACGATGAATTTTATTACACCGATCTGGTCGGTCTCGAAGTGTATGACACCGGCGGCATATTGATCGGTCTGGTGAAGTCGGTTCAAAACCACGGCGCCAGCGACCTTCTGGAAATCCATGCGCCGGGCAGTTCCACCACGGTCCTTCTCCCCTTTACCAAAGCGGCGGTGCCCACGATCGACCTGTCGGCAGGCCGTATCGTTGCAAATCCCCCCGAGGGAGTGTTCTAGGACATGGCGCAACCCTCGAAATCCCATGGCCGCAAAACCATTCACCCGACGCTCAAACCTGTCTCCCTCATGGATGAGCCCCCCGAACTTGTTGGCGTTTGGCAGGCGCGTGTCATTACGCTTTTCCCCGAAACCTTCCCCGGTGTGCTGGGCGCTTCGCTCACCGGTAAAGCCCTGCAAGACGGCAAATGGCAGCTTCACACGCACGATTTGCGCGCCCATGGGGTCGGCAAACACCGCAATGTGGACGATACCCCGGCGGGCGGCGGTGCGGGGATGGTGCTGCGCGCCGATGTGGTCAGCGCTGCCATTGCCGAAGCTCAAAGCAACGCCCGCGGGCGATGGCCGATCCTTTACATGTCCCCGCGGGGACAGCGCTTTAACCAGTCCATGGCGCGCGACCTCGCAAAATGCGACGGGGTGACCATGCTGTGTGGCCGTTTCGAGGGTGTCGATGAACGTGTACTGGAACACTGGAATGTCACCGAAATCAGCTTAGGCGACTTCGTGATGACCGGAGGCGAAATTGCAGCGCAGGCGATGCTTGATGCTACCGTGCGTTTGCTACCTGGGGTGCTGGGCAATGCCGAAAGCGCGGTCGATGAAAGCCACGCTGGCGGCCTTCTCGAACACGCTCAATATACACGTCCTGCCACTTGGGAAGGGCGAGATATCCCAAAGGTTCTGATGTCTGGCAACCACGGCGAAATTGCCGCTTGGCGACAGCAAAACGCCGAAGACCTTACCAAACTTCGTCGGCCTGATCTGTGGGGAAAGCACCTCAAATCAAAGTAATTGAGGTCGATTTGCAGAAAATTGTTTTAAGTTTGGCTCACTTTCGCCGCAAACTCCCTGAAAAGTAAGCTAATCGCGTCGAGAAGGCAGAAGAAAGATGCTGAAGCTCTTTGCAAAGTCCACCTCCAAGGCGGAAACGGCACCTCAAATGCCCTACACGCGGTTTGGAGAAGGCGGCAGAAGGACCGAAGTGCCCCGCACGACACGTTTTGAGGCACGTGACACGGTCCGCAATCCAGCCGGTGGTAAAACAACTACCAAACCGTTTAGCGGCTTCGCAACCGAACCGCGCCAGCCCGAACAGGCCCAGCACCCTCGTGTAGATCAAACATCAGACCCGGCGGCGGGCCGGCCTGCGGCACCGGCGCCGATCGACGATGCGGCGCATCTGCATTCGACAGACCACATTCCGCTTTGGGTGCTTAGAAAAGCGTTGCCGCGGCGCTTTAAGGACACACCTATCGGCTACGGCAGCCGCGCGTCCGACACGCAGGACGAATTCCTTTTCCGCTAGGCACCCAGGCCTTGCACAGACCCCCTTGATTGCCTTGCTGGCTCCCTCTATAGACCCAGCAACCCAATTTGGCTTACCGATTTGGGCAGCATTTGTTGCGGCATCTTCTTCGGTGCATTCATGCAGCATCTGCACTGTAAAATAAATGATGACCTGACCTCTGGCGGGCGCGATAGCGGACCCGGTGAAAACGCAGAGCTCTGAGGCGCGACACATCTTCGTGGGCAAACCACGAGCATCATAGGAGACCAGGCCCATGGACCTGATCGCACAGCTTGAGGCGGAGCAAATCGCCGCCCTGGGGAAAGACATCCCCGACTTCAAAGCCGGTGACACCATTCGCGTCGGCTTTCGCGTGACCGAAGGAACGCGTACCCGTGTGCAGAATTACGAAGGCGTCTGCATCGCGCGCAACAACGGGCACGGCATCGCCGGTTCGTTCACCGTTCGCAAGATTTCCTTTGGCGAAGGCGTGGAGCGGGTGTTCCCCCTCTACTCGACCAACATCGACAGCATCACCGTGGTCCGCCGTGGTCGCGTGCGTCGCGCCAAGCTGTACTATCTGCGCACCCGCCGCGGCAAATCGGCCCGGATCGCGGAAGTCACCAACTACAAACCCAAGTCCGAAGGAGCCAAGGCATGAAGGCCGATACGCATCCCGACTACCACATCATCGACGTCAAGATGACGGACGGCACTGTGGTGCAAATGAAATCGACCTGGGGCAAAGAAGGCGACCAGCTTTCGCTGGACATCGATCCTTCGGTGCACCCGGCTTGGACAGGTGGCTCGTCCCGCCTGATGGACACCGGCGGCCGCGTGTCGAAGTTCAAGAACAAATATGCGGGCCTGGGCTTCTAAAGCCACATGCAAGGCAACAGCAAAAGCCGCCCAGATTGGGGCGGCTTTTTTCGTTGAGGCTGCTCAACCTTGCTGCGGCGCTGAGTTCTTTCGATACTGAACGCGTCCATTCCGGGGCCTGACCATGCACGCCGCGCCACTCATTTCCGTCCTTGCGCTTGTCATGCTGCCAGCGGCTGCGCACGCGGACGTGACAACAGCCACCAAACGCGCCAAGGCCAAAGAGTTCGATGCCATGGCAACAATTAGATGCGCCCAAGAGGTGCGACAAGCGCTTGCACTTTGTGAAGCGTCCGTTGCGTTGGCTGACGGATCGGCGGCTGTCTTAGTGACCTTTCCCAACGGCTTCGCCCGTACGCTCACCTTTTCGGATGGCGCGTTTCTGCGCGGCGATGCCACCATGTCGGGCGTCGGTACTGACACAGAATGGCAACTGTCGGACGGGCTGTATCAGATCAGAGTGGACGACCAGCGCTTCGAAATCCCCGAAACGCTGGTCACCAGGGACTAGCCGCCGGGCGTCAGCTTGTAGATGATGCCTTCGTCAATCGAGGTGTAGAGGCTTCCCTCCGGCCCCATCACAACCGACCGGAACCGACCTGGCTCCATCGGCAGGGTCATTTCTGTGACGTCCTCTACGTCTGTCACATCCGGGTTCAAGTGGATAACATCCAACCGCTGTCCGATGGGCGTTCCGCCAAAGCCGATCCCCATGATGCCAACGACCATTGCGCCGTTCCAATCACCCCAGGCATCCCCCTCAAGGAAAGCCGCTGACGACATACCCTGCGACCAACCGTTGTTATTCCAAACAGGCGGCATAGCATCTGGATAGGTGTCAAAGTCCGTCATTGGCATATACGCCGCGCGCTCATAGCGGTTCATGCCTTCTTCCTGATTGGGGCTATAGCCGCAGTAATCGTCGGGGCAGGCGTCGCGACCGGCCATGTCGGGGCGCGGATCCCAACCGGCGTTGCCACCGTTTTCGAGAATCGTGATCTCATCCGAGTGCCAGGGTCCGTGTTCTGCCGTGATCGCCTGACCTGTTTCGGGGTGAAACGCGATCCCTTGCACGTTACGGTGCCCGTAGGTGTAGGTGCGCGGGTCGAACCCTTCAGGCGGGTTATTGTCCGGGTGCGCATTGCCGTCCGTATCGACCCGGATCACCTTGGAACCCATCATCGTGGGGCTTTGCGGCACTTCACCATTGTGCGTGTCACCCGTGGTCAGCCAAAGCGCGCCATCCGCGCTGAACCGCACGCGTCCGCCATTATGCGCACCAGGGCCGCCAAATGGGTGATCTGAGGCTGCCATCTTGTAAGGCACATCATCAATGATATCAATACGATCTGAAACGCTGGTGAAATCGTCACTCATCGTAAATCGCATTAAACGGTTGGTATGCGGCTCTGACATATTCGATGTAGAATAGACATAGAGGCGCCGATTGTTGGCAAAGCCGGGATCAAACGCGACACCCATCATACCCGCCTGGCCTTCGCAGAACAGGTCCGAACCGCTCGACGCATAGCCGGCGGTCTCGCCCACACCATAAAGCGCGTTCACCGTGCCATCCGGCATCCGCACGGACAGGCCCTTGCACTTTTCCGTAAACAGCATCGTGCCATCATCAAGGAACGCCATATCCCAAGGGTTCTCAAGGCCATCCAACACGACCTCGTGGGTCAAGCTGGTGGTGTTCTGACCGCTTTGTGCCAGAAGGGATGTCGATGAAAGAGTGGTTGCCGCGAACAATGACGCAACCAGCGGTAACTTCTTTTGCGTTAAAACAACGGACATAGTTTCCTCCCTGAAATGGTATCATTCGCCATCCGGAAGGTGCGGTTTTGGTCTTATGTTCCGGACAGGCCGAGACTCACACGGTATGGTGGTGCCATACGCCGATCAATGTTCAGTTTCAGGAACGGCGGCTTTACGCTGGTTTGCCATACGGAAGCGCAGGATCAATCGAAAGCTGTCGCTACATAGATTGAAATATTGACTATGTCCTCGTCTGATAGGGGCTTGGCGTGGGAGATCATCAGGATTGAATTCGGCCCAATCTTTTCACCCGCCCGGTAGCGCTCCAGTTGGTTGGCTATGTAGGATGGGTCGAGATCGGCCAAGGCTGGATAGCTTGAGGCGCCTTGCGCCTTGTTGCCATGGCACGCGCGGCACGAGCGTTGAAAAATCTTGGCAGCCGAGTCTGCGTCAATCTCCTGCTCGGTCGTGAGGGTGTCAAACTCACTGGCGGATGTTGCTTCGGTGGCTTCGTGTTGGGCAGATGCTGCAATCCCCCACACGGCGGCTACGCCAGCCAGCAGACAGTTTTTTAACATCGTCACCCCCCTCATCTTCTACTCAACACTTCTCAATCTAAAGGTGAAGCACGACAGGTCCACTATTCCTTTCGACCGGAGATAGAACCACGTGTGCCGCACGAGCGCTTCTATCGTGGCAGCGCCGCCGCCTCTTTGGCGAGTGCTTCGATGCCCGACCAGTCCCCCGCAACAACCCTGTCTTTGGGCGCGACCCAGCTGCCGCCGGCGCACACCACATTTGGCAGGCTTAGATACCGGTCCGCATTGGCGATACTGACCCCACCTGTCGGGCAGAATGATATCTGAGGCAAGGGTGCCCCGATCGCCTTGAGCGCAGGTGCACCGCCCGACGCTTCAGCAGGAAAGAACTTGAGCATGTCATAACCGCGCTGAAACAGGCTCATGGCCTCTGACGCAGTTGCAGCGCCGGGAAGAAGCGGCAATTCTTCGGCCTCGCACGCTGCAATCAGTGCTTCGGTCGCTCCAGGCGATACGCCGAATTGTGCACCCGCATCTTTTGCGGCCTTCACATCATCCGGAGTGACCAGCGTACCTGCGCCCACAACACCGCCTTTGACCTTCGCCATTGCGGAAATCACCTCAAGCGCTGCAGGCGTGCGCAAGGTGACTTCGAGCGCGGGCAACCCGCCCGCCACCAAGGCTTCGGCCAACGGCGCGGCATGTATGGGATCATCGACCACCAACACCGGCACGATTGGGGCCAATTCACAGATTTCACGTGCGCGCACGGCGGCGGCTTTGGCGGTCAGCATTCAAAAGTCTCCAAAAACAGTTGCGCCGGTATTAGCGGACCCGACGGCATTGCGGAAAGCGTGGAACATATCACGCCCCACGCCCCAGTGGTTTTCTGAAAGATCAGCGGTGGCATGTGGACGGTCAAGCACACCATCGGTCAGCACCTCAAGCGAGCCCGACACCGCATCAACACGAACTACATCACCATCCTGAAGCTGCGCAATCACACCACCGTCCAGAGCTTCTGGGCAAACGTGGATCGCCGAGGGCACCTTGCCCGATGCGCCTGACATGCGGCCGTCCGTGACCAACGCCACTTTCTGTCCCCGCCCTTGCATGATCCCCAAGAGAGGCGTGAGACTGTGCAATTCCGGCATTCCATTGGCCTTCGGCCCTTGGAACCGCACCACGATGACAAAGTCTCCCTCGTTGAACTCCCCGGCCTTAAAAGCCGCTTTCACTTGGTCTTGATCATGAAACACGCGCGTAGGCGCTTCGACCACGCGGTGTTCTGGTGCGACGGCAGAGACTTTCATCACGCCCGTACCAAGATTGCCAACCAAACGGCTCAGACCACCTGTCTCTTGGAACGGATCGGCTGCGGGACGCACGATCTTGTCATTCAGGGTTTTACCCGCGCCCGGTGTCCATGTCAGCGTACCTTCAATCAGTTTTGGCTCTTGGGTGTAGTTCTCAAGGCCCTCGCCCGCGACGGTTTGCGTATCATCGTGCAGCAACCCTGCATTTAGCAACTCACCGATCATGAAACCCAAGCCACCTGCCGCGTGGAAGTGATTTACGTCCGCCAGACCATTGGGATATACCCGAGCGATCAGCGGGGTCACTTCGGACAGGTCGCAGAAGTCCTCCCAATCCAGCACAATCCCACCCGCCCGGGCCATGGCGATCAAGTGGATCAACAGATTGGTTGATCCGCCCGTGGCGTTCAACCCGACGATGCCGTTCACAAACGCCTTTTCGTCCAAGATACTGCAGACCGGTGTGTAATTGTTGCCCAGGGCTGACAGGGATAGCGCGCGCTTGGCGCCTTCGACGGTCAGCGCATCGCGCAACGGCGTGTTAGGGTTGACGAAAGATGATCCCGGCAAATGCAGGCCCATGAACTCCATGAGCATCTGATTGGTGTTGGCCGTGCCGTAGAATGTACAGGTGCCCGGGCCATGATACGCGGCCATTTCCGAAGCAAGCAATTCTTCGCGCGTGGCCTCTCCGGCAGCAAATCGTTGACGCACCTTCGCCTTTTCATCGTTAGACAGTCCCGAGGTCATCGGACCTGCGGGCAGGAACACGGCCGGCATGTGACCAAAGGACTGTACCGCGATGATCAGGCCTGGCACGATCTTGTCGCAAACGCCAAGTAAAACGGCAGCATCAAAGACGTTGTGGGACAGCGCGACCCCTGTTGCCATAGCGATCACATCGCGAGAAAAGAGGCTCAACTCCATGCCTGCTTCGCCTTGGGTCACGCCATCGCACATGGCAGGCACACCGCCCGCAACCTGCGCCGTCCCGCCTGCGGCGCGGATCGCATCACGGATCAAAGTCGGGTAGTTTTCAAAGGGCTGGTGGGCTGACAACATGTCATTGTAGGCGGTTACAATGCCAAGGTTGCCCACATTGGCTTCGGCCAAACGACCCTGATCGGGACCTGCCGCGGCAAAGGCGTGCGCCTGGCCGCTACAAGACAGATGTGCGCGCGCTGGACCTTGGGACTTTGCCGCCGCCATTCGGTCCAGATACCGCCTGCGGGTCGGTGCGCTGCGTTCAATCACGCGCTCGGTCACACTCTGCAATGTCGGATGCAAGGGCATGGGGTTCTCCTATTCCTCGCCTGGTTCAATCACCATATAGCGCGCGATTTATGGTAGCGCTAACAACGGTGCAAGTGAAATACACCGCGACCTCCGCGCCACGACGCCGCATGAAAATTGAAACACGCGCTTTCAAAGGGCCACAACACAACATATAGTAGCGAAAAAATCGCAAAGCGGATGTGCGAAAAGGGGCAGTCATGGCGCATATCATCGTTGTCGGCAACGAAAAGGGCGGCGCAGGCAAATCAACGGTGTCGATGCATGTGGCCACAGCGTTGGCGCGTGCCGGTAAGAAGGTCAGCGCACTTGACCTGGACCTGCGGCAACGTACATTCGGGCGCTATGTCGAAAACCGAAAGTCCTTTCTGGATAGCGCCGACATAGAGTTGCCATCCCCCGATGTGCACGAGATGCCGCAGATCGACGCTGCGGCCCTCAAACCGGGCGAAAACATCTATGACCACCGCCTCAGCGCCGCTGTGGCGACGCTGGAATCCGACAACGACTTCATCCTGATTGACTGCCCCGGTTCCCATACCCGTTTAAGCCAGGTGGCACACTCGCTGGCCGACACATTGATCACACCCCTGAACGATAGCTTCATCGACTTTGATCTGCTCGCGCGCATTGATCCAACGGGCGAGAAAATACTAGGCCCATCCGTATATTCGGAAATGGTCTGGAACGCGCGGCAACTCAGGGCACAGGCTGGCCTGAAGCCTATCGACTGGATTGTCCTGCGTAACCGCATGGGCGCACAGCGGATGGTCAACAAGGAAAAGATGGAACGCGCGATCAAGATGTTGTCCCAACGCATCGGCTTCCGCATCGCGCCCGGCTTTTCCGAACGCGTGATCTTTCGCGAATTGTTCCCACGCGGCCTGACTTTGCTTGACCTTAAAGACATCGGGGTCAAACAACTCAACATCTCGAACGTCGCGGCGCGCCAGGAACTGCGCGAGTTGATCAAGGCGCTGAACCTTCCAGAGGTCGAAGTCGACTTTTGACCTGCCGCGCCTCGCGCTCGTCGTAAATCAAAGGGATTTTCATGCCAGAGATTTCGTCCGAGCCCTTCATTCAAATCGTCCGTTTCAAAGTCACCGAGGGCCATGCCGATAGGTTGATGCACACCATCTTTGGACATCTGGACGGCTGGGTGCGTCACTGCGATGGATTTGTATCATCGAACTTTCACATTTCGGACGATGGCCAACACGTCATCAACTACGCGCAATGGCGGGACAAGACGGCTTTTGAGGGTTTCCTGCACCATCCGCGCCAACCCGAACTGCGTAAGGCAATCGCAGCGCAATCACCGGACCGGGCCGAGGCCGACAGTTTCACGCTAGTGCGGTCCGTCACGTCCTGAGTGCGAGGCGCGCCAGCAGATCGCGCAGGATTGCTGTGTCCTTGTGTGACATTGCTTCGGTCAAGGCGGCATCGTAATCGGCCGCAATCGCCTTTAGGTCCTGATATACCTTCCGGCCAGGCACAGTGAGTGTCAGGTACTCTACGCGACGATCTCGAGTGGCGCGGTTGCGGGTCAGATATCGACGCTCGGCCAGTCGTTGTACCGCCCGGCTGATCTTGGTCTTGTGCATCTGGGCGCGTGCCCCGATCTCGCTCGCGGTCATTTCGCCATAAATGCCTAAGTGGAACAGCACACGCCACTCATTGCGCAGCATCCCGTACTTGTCCTTATAGACTTTCTGAAACTCCAGACTTGACGCCTCCGCAGCCTGGTTGAGCAGGTAGGGCAGGAATTGCCGCACATCAAAATCCGCTGGAACTGTCATCGCCATCCGCTTGTTAGTTACAAAAACAACTATTACATGCGTGACTAATTCCGCAAGGGAGATCGTTATGAACCGCCAGACCGCCCCGCATGCCATGATCCAGGCCCAGTCCGGCATTGGGATCACGGATGGATATATGCCGGGCTTCGGCAACGACTTCGAAACCGAGGCGCTGCCGGGAGCGCTTCCCGAGGGCATGAACAGCCCCCAGAAGTGCAATTATGGGCTTTATGGCGAGCAGCTCAGCGGCACCGCCTTTACCGATATCCGACCTGAACGAACATGGTGCTACCGCATCCGCCCGTCGGTTAAACACTCGGGCCGTTACTCGGCTATCGATCTGCCCTATTGGAAATCTGCCCCGCATATTCCCAAGAATGTGACCAGCCTGGGCCAATATCGCTGGGATCCGGTGCCACACACGGACCAAGATCTCACTTGGCTGACCGGTATGCGCACAATGACAACCGCTGGCGACATAAACACCCAAGTCGGCATGGCGAGCCATATCTACCTTGTCACAGCCTCCATGCAGGACGCCTATTTCTACTCCGCCGACGGCGAGATGCTGGTGGTGCCGCAAGACGGTCGGCTACGGTTTTGCACCGAACTGGGCATCATCGATATAGGGCCCCAAGACATAGCGATCTTGCCTCGCGGTCTTGTCTACCGCGTCGAAGTGCTTGAGGGTCCCTGCCGCGGCTTTGTCTGCGAGAACTACGGAGCCAAGTTCGAGATGCCGGGGCGTGGGCCAATTGGCGCTAACTGCATGGCAAATCCGCGCGACTTCAAGGCTCCCGTCGCGGCGTTCGAAGATCGTGAAACAGCCTCGACCTTGACAATCAAATGGTGCGGTCAGTTTCACGAAACGGCCATTGGCCATTCCCCGCTAGATGTGGTGGCCTGGCACGGCAACTACGCGCCGCTGAAATACGACCTGAAAACCTACTGCCCGGTAGGCGCGATCCTGTTCGACCACCCCGATCCGTCCATATTTACAGTGCTTACTGCACCGTCGGGCCAGCCCGGCGTGGCCAATATCGACTTCGTCCTATTTCGCGAGCGTTGGATGGTGGCCGAAGACACATTCCGCCCTCCGTGGTATCACAAGAACATCATGTCGGAACTGATGGGCAACATCTACGGACAGTATGACGCCAAGCCCAAAGGCTTCGTGCCAGGTGGTATGAGCCTGCATAACATGATGCTGCCGCACGGCCCGGACAAGACCGCGTTTGAGGGCGCCAGCAACGCAAAGCTTAAACCGCAGAAACTCGACAATACCATGTCATTCATGTTCGAAACCCGCTTTCCCCAGCACCTGACGGAATTTGCCGCGAAGGATGCACCGCTACAGGACGATTACATTGACTGCTGGAGCGATATCGAAAAGAAATTCGACGGCACCCCGGGTAAGAAGTAGTCCCATCATGTCTCATGCAGTTTTGGATCTTCTGGGTTGGACAGCCATTTTTGTAGGCCTCTTCTTCCTGTTTCGGCACTTGCAAAAACGCAAAAAAGGCAAAAACAAAGACGAGTGAAAGCGCTGGCGCACGGAGTATCATGCGACTTTTGACTTGTACCTCACCCATCTAGCACACGATCTGCAAACGACATGAAACGCATGACATCCTGGGTGAGCAGCGCCAACAGCGCCAACACCGACTTTCCACTCAACAACCTGCCTTATGGGGTCTTCTCCACTGACATGCTGGATGCGCGCTGTGGCGTCGCTATTGGCGACATGATCCTCGATATGGCAAGCGCCGAGGCGCAGGGCATCATCGACCTGACCGACGCTCCACTCTTTGAACTGCCGTTCTGGAACGAGTTGATGGAGGAAGGACCAGCTGTCTGGACGGCTTTGCGCAATCGTCTGATGGCTCTTCTGGCTGAAGGGTCCAAGGATCGGCCCTTGGTCGAACCATTGCTCGTGCCTATGTCTGATGCGACGATGCACATGCCGTTTGTCGTCTCTGAATTCACGGACTTCTACGCCGGGCGACACCACGCGACCAATGTGGGCACCATGTTCCGCGGTCCTGAAAACGCGCTACCGCCGAACTGGCTGCATATGCCTATCGGTTACAACGGGCGGGCATCCTCGGTGGTTGTCTCTGGCACCAGCATTCGGCGCCCCTGGGGGCAACTAAAGTCACCCGATCACGACACCCCTGCCTTTCTGCCCTCGCGCCGCTTCGACATGGAGTTGGAGATGGGCGCGATCGTCGGAATGGCTTCCGATGGCCCTCTCACTGTCGATGAAGCCGACGCCGCCATCTTTGGCTATGTCCTGCTAAACGATTGGTCCGCACGCGACATCCAGGCATGGGAATATCAACCGCTCGGCCCCTTCCAGGCCAAGGCGACCGCCACCTCGATCAGCCCTTGGATTGTGACTAAGGCGGCTCTTGAGCCGTTCCGCACATCTGCCCCCGAACGCGAATGCGAATTGCTGGACCATCTCAAGGACACGGGGCCGATGCTTTATGACATCGACCTCTCTGTCGCACTTGCACCCGAGGGCAAGGCACCGACGACCATCGCCCACACCAACTATCGCGAGATGTACTATTCCGCCGCTCAGCAACTCGCGCATCACAGCACGTCGGGCTGCCCTATGAACGTCGGAGACCTGCTGGGGTCCGGCACCATCTCGGGTCCCACACGACAGGAACGGGGCAGCCTGCTTGAACTGAGTTGGGGCGGCAAAGAGCCATTTACGTTGGACACAGGCGACGCCCGTACTTTTCTCGAAGATGGCGACACCGTCACACTGGCAGGGCGAGCGCAGGGCGATGGCTACCGTATTGGTTTTGGAATGTGTCAAGGCAAAGTGCTCTCCGCGCTTGACGAACCTTACAAGCGCTAAAGACGCAACATCACTACGCTAAATCAACCTTGGCGGTAGGCGGCTTGACCTCGCGTCTGTCAAAGGCACAATCAGGATCATGTCCGACAACTACGGCCCGACGCGCGGAGATCTCATGTTTCGCTTTTGGTTCTCTCTCGTAGGGATTTTCCTGCTGACCGGCGCGCTGATCTTCCGCGGCATCCCACAAGGCCCAGCCGGGTGGGAGGCCATTGGACTCGCCACCCTCTTCTTTGGCGGCACCTTTGTGTGGACACTTCGCAAGTTGCTGCGGCGCGACCACGATTAAGGCGCGCTCGCCCACACTTCGACCTCTACCGTGAATTCAGGGCGCGTGAATCCCGACACGATCATCAAGGTTGAACTCGGCAAGACCTCACGCTCCGCCAAAAACGCATCCCGCGCGGCCATGTAGTCGGCCATGTGTACCCGCCCCGTGACGTAAGCACTGATATGGCACACGTCATCAGCGCTCATACGCGCCTCGCCCAGAATAGCGGCTATGTTGGCAAAGCAGATATCGGCCTGCGCGCGCGTCCCCGCGGGGACAGTACCATCCTGAGCAACGCCAAGCTGACCTGATGTGCGCACCGTGCGCCATCCGGCAGGTATCTCGACACCATGAGAATAGCGGGCGAAAGGTGGCGCAATCGATGATGGCAACAAGGATTTCATACCATAGTGTTGCGCAGCTTAAAGGGCTTGGAAAGAGTGCACAGCGCATTGAAGCAAATGCAAACCGCTGATGGCGTCTTTGGTGTGCACAGCCGCTCTTGGTCGGACAAGAAGAGCCCTGCATGCGAAAGTTCCTGGAACTTCGAGGCCACGGCGATGCTGATCTGCAGCTAAAACCGCGTGCAGCACGCCGAAGGTCGCCAGATGGCAAAAAAACGGCGGTTTCGGCCCAAGAGGCGGCGGAGAATAACAAAACACGTCACGCCGGATGTCGTAATCGTAGGATCGCAACATCCTTTGATGGGGTTGACGCCATGCGCCTGATCGTTTGAACTCCGGGCGTCTCCCAACACGGGATGGCGAAATAATCGCAGGAAAACTGCAACACCGACAGGGTCGGGCACTCACCCCGACCCCACAAGGGCGCAAGCATATGCTTGTGGCGCCAACAGAGAGGAAGAACATGACCTTCACAACACGTACCGGCAAGCCGCTGCCGCAGTCCATCGTGGATTCGGCCGCCAAAGTCGGCACTGACCCGATCAATCGCCGCGAGTTTCTGGCCACGGCCAGCAGCTTTGGTGCAACAGCTGCAGTTGCCTATGGCATGCTGGGGATGACTGCGCCCGCGGCCCGGGCCGCTGCGCATAAGCAAGGCGGCACCGTCCGCATTCAGCAGGAAGTGCGCGCGCTCAAGGACCCGCGCACCTATGACTGGTCGCAAATCGCGAATGTGTCGCGGGGCTGGCTAGAATACCTCGTGATCTACGAGAACGACGGTACCTTCTCACCCGCGCTGCTGGAAAGCTGGGAAATCAATGACGACGCCACTCAATACACGCTCAAAGTGCGTTCGGGCGTCAAGTGGAACAACGGCGACGACTTTACTGCTGAAGACGTGGCGCGCAACATCACGGCATGGTGCGACAAAGACGTCGAAGGCAACTCAATGGCCGGTCGTTTCGCGACGCTGATCGACAGCGACACCAACAAAGCCATCGAAGGCGCGATTGTTGTTGTGGATGCAAACACGGTGCAATTGAACCTGCCCGCATCAGACATCACGCTGATTGCAGGTATGGCAGACTATCCGGCGGCCATCACGCACCCCGATACATCCATAGACAGCATCGACAGCCCCATCGGCACCGGCCCTTACCTGCCCGAAGCGCTCGAAGTGGGTGTGCGCGCCGTCCTCGTCCGCAATGAAAACCACGAGTGGTGGAACGCAGGCAACGGCGCCTATCTCGACCGGATCGAATACATCGATTACGGCACCGACCCATCGGCCTTTGTCGCCGCGGCCGAAGCCGAAGAGATCGACATGACTTACTCGATCGAAGGTGAGTTTATCGACATTTTCGACACGCTGGACGGTTGGCAGCGCA
Source organism: Pseudomonadota bacterium (assembly GCA_038525015.1). GTDB lineage: Bacteria > Pseudomonadota > Alphaproteobacteria > Rhodobacterales > Rhodobacteraceae > Tateyamaria. The sequence goes on from JBCBID010000005.1 coordinate 28,369, forward strand.
ACGAGATCGCCACCGCGGCGACCATCGTGATCCGCCCTAACCAACTGGCCGAAGTCGACGGCAAACAACCCTATGCGGACCCGCGTGTCCGTCAGGCGATTGCCATGGCCATCGACAACGAGGTTCTGCTGGAACTTGGCTATGCCGGGCGCGGCATTCCGGCCGAAAACCACCATGTCGGTCCGATGCACCCCGAATATGCGGAAATTCCCGCGCGCAAGGTGGATCCCGCAGCGGCAAAGGCCCTGATGGACGAAGCTGGCATGGGGGATTTCGAGCACGAGTTGACCTCGATCGACGACGCGTGGCGCAAGGACACCACCGATGCGGTCGCAGCCCAGCTGCGTGACGCGGGTATCAAGGTCAAACGGACCATCTTGCCTGGCTCCACCTTTTGGAACGACTGGGCGAAGTATCCGTTCTCGTCGACCAACTGGAACCACCGTCCGCTGGGCGTCCAGATCTGGGCCCTGGCCTATCGCTCTGGCGAAGCCTGGAACGAATTTGGATATGCCAACCCCGAGTTCGATGCTCTACTGGAAAAAGCGCTCGCCACCGCTGACGTCGAAACACGTCGCGGACTGATGGCCGAGGGTCAGGCGATGATCCAGAACGATGGTGTGACGATTCAGCCCTACTGGCGGTCGCTCTACAACCACACCCGCGAGGGCCTGGTGGGCGGCGAACACCATATCTCATTCGAGATTCACCCAGCGCGTCTCGCCTGGACCTGATCCCGACACGAACTGCACTGAAAGGGGCCGCCACCGCGCGGCCCCTTTTTTATGAAACACTCCAAAACACCGGAGGACAAAGGATGGACCAAATGCTGATCGCCGCGCAGGCCCTTGCAACTGGCATTGTCGCTGCGTGGCTGACATTGGGGGTGCGTGACAACATTCTGCACCCCTCGGTCAACGAAACCTACACCGCCGAAGTGCTGGAGATGTCACGGATGAAAGCTGACTACCCCGACGCCTTTGCGCATGTTGCTCATCGCGCCATCACCGATCGCAGGCTGCAATACGTTGCATTTCGGCTTGTGGTGGTGGCGGAACTGGTTGCAACGCTTGTGCTGTGGGCCGGCGCGATCGGTTTGGTTATGGCGCTGGTAGGCACAGGCACCAGCGAGACCGGTCGCAGCATCGCCATGGCCGGCTGCATGCTGTTCACCGTTATCTGGGCGGGGTTCTTGATCGTGGGAAACCACTTTTGCTACTGGTTCTGTCACGAAGGCGCGCAAAACACGCATTACCAAATGACCCTTTGGGGTGTTGGCACAATGATCCTGCTCGCGCTCTGACAAGCGACGCTATAAAACCGCTAGCCGGTCTTGGGGGAAATGCAGCAACGCCACAGCTTTGTCTGCCGCAGCGCGCAGATCGTCGCGCACCGCATCATGCAGATGGTCGACAAGTACAACTCCCGACAGATCAGACCTGGATATCTTGCCGAACCACGCCTCTTCAGTGATCAAGTCCTCAATCAGTGGATCAATCACCGCGCCCCCGCCCCCGGGGTAGCGATAATATCCCCAGCCAAAGCGCTTGCCCAATCGCCCCTCTTCTACCATGCGCGGCAAGATGGGCGTCACCTCGGCCCCGCGCCGTTCAGCCAGGACCGCATCCAGCCCCACGAGGTCCTGCGCTTCGCAGGGGCCAATACCATAACCCCAAGCCACCAGGGCCTCGTCCAGTTCCCAAGGTGTGGTGTGCAGATAAAGCAACTGCTCGCAGGCCCGCCAAAACGCATCCTGCAAAGGCGCAACCGCCTTCGTCACGGACCCAGCCCTTCCAGGAACCGATGCTTGGCTATAATCGCCAGCAGTTCGTTCAGAGACGTCGACACCGGCTTGGATGCGGTGTCCACCTGCGCCAGCGCCCTTTCATAGGCCGCCATACGTGTGCTCAATAGCGCTTTTAGCTGCTCCATCGCAGCCGGATTGCCCTCCATCGGGCGGAGATCGCCTTGGGCGCGTACACGCGCCATGTGTTCGCCCGGGCTCGTGCGAATCCAGATCGTGTGAAAGTGCTCAAGCACCATGTCGTAGGCGTCCACATCGCTTACAATGCCGCCTGCCACTGCGAGGATCAGCTTATCGTGTTGGGCCACGACACGGGCCACAGCTTCGGCCTCAAGTGCCCGATACCCGTCCTGCCCATAGAGCGCCATAACCTCCGACAGCGGCATGCCCGCCTCGGTCTCGATCTCATTGTTCAATTCGACAAAAGGCACCTTCAGCTTGTCCGCAGCCATACGACCCAAGGTGGATTTGCCCGCTCCGCGCAATCCCACCAAACAGATGCGCTGCGCTCGTAGCGCCATTGGATTCTGCGGTGCCAAAAGTGCACGAACGCGGCCCTGCACGGGCGCTGGTGCCGCCTGATACAAACGTGCCACGCGCGCCACGTCGCCGGACAGCGGTGCGGCTTCAGATAGCAAATCTTCGATTGGCACCTTCAATGCGGTTGCCACCCGTTCCAACAGGATGACAGAGATATTACCCTCACCCGCCTCAAGTTGAGCAAGATAGCGCGGTGACACGCCCGAACGCTCGGACAATTCGCGGCGCGGCAGCCCCAAACCTTCGCGCGCTGCACGAACGCGGGTTGCAAGGCGTGCAATCATCGGGATTGCGCCGTCAGGGATAGGTTTCGGTGATGTCATGCGCACATAATCTGGTCTTATCAGTTGGTTGTAGGGCGTCTAAGCCCCGGTTCAACAGATCAAATGTCGCAGATGTGGGGCGCAATTATTGCCCGCAACTCAGGCGGGGCCGATTGGCTTTTGAACTGGTCTGCAATGATGAACACGCATGTAAACGTCCCTTCAAAGCACAGCACCCCATCCTGTCGTCCATCCACCCGGAACGTGATAGACTTGTCGCCCAACCGGCTCGGCCATACGTCACAAATCAAGCGATGGCGTGGTGTGACAGGTGAACGAAAGTCCATGCTCAGATGGACAAAGGGCGTGCCGATGTTGCGATCCAGTTCCAACTGATACCAGCCGTCACCGCCCAGATGCGCCTCCCACCAGGCGTTGATGGCATCAAGCGCGAACCACGGCAGTCGGGCGGTATAGGCGATCTTGGCAGGATCGCAATCGCCCCATGTGACCCGGATTTCGTGCTGAAACCGGTCGCTCAAGCGGCCTGATCCGCCTGCATCAAGCCCATAATCCCTTGCACCCAAGGCAAAGCGATATCCTCAGGCATGTCAAAGCCGGAGGCGTCGTGGATGCCACGTTCTCCAACCTGTGTCGCCCCCTGCGCCTTCATCATCTCGGCCAGCTTCATCGACCCATGGGCAAAGGTCTCGGCAAAGACCATGTCGCCCAAGCCAAAGATGGCAAAGCGAATACCTTTCAGGTCCGGCTTGCCCTCCACCAGCGCCTCTTCAAACGGCAACGCGGTCGAGGGCAAGTCGCCGTTCCCGTAGGTGGACGTGACAATGATATAGAACGTGTCCTTGTTCATCGCCGCCGGGTCGACATCCGCAAGGCTCTGGATGTCGCAGTCATACCCGTCACCCAATTCCGTTTCGATATCCTCGCACAGCATCTCGGAGTTGCCGGTCTCGGACCCGTAATAGATACCAACTTTCATTTCCGTCTCCCTAGTGCACGCGTTGCAACCGATCTGCCTTGTACCGGCGGCACATCTCGTCCCGCTCGTCCCGGTTCAGCATCATATAGAGCGCAAGGCACATTCCGGTACACCCGTCACATTCAAGGGCGCAAAACGGACGCTGCGGCGCTGTCTCTCCCACGGCTTTTCGTTCGATATGCATCACAAGGTCCCTCAGGCCATATGCAGCTTCACGTATTCGAAATCGCCCGGCTTGTTGTCGATGCCAACCTTTGGTGGGGCAATCCAGCTTGCATACTTGCCCGGCTCATAGCACGGCTTCATCAAAGACTGGATAAATGCGCCGTCTTCCTTGGTCGGCAGCCACTTGGTCTGGCTCGCCTCCCAATCCGCGTGGGAAATGAACTCCCCCGCCGGTGTGATCGGCTGGTTCGCGAACACGCCGATCTTCCTGTGGAAGCCTTCATGCGGCAGCTTCAACTCAAAATCGATACCTGTGCGCTGGATTTGTTTGTTCCAGCGGCGCAAACCACCTGACGCATCGCGGACATAATCATCACGCAACCGCATGTTAATCGCTGTCAGTGCGGGCACATCCTGCGTCACGATCTTGCCGTCGACGATGCTGGCCACGGCATAAGTGTCATCCGTGAGCTTGTGATCGTCGTCAATCCGCTGCTCCATGTACCGGCCCTTGATGCCCGCGTTGAACGCGTTGGCGGCATTGGTGCTCACCTCTTGCCCAAACAGGTCCAGCGACAGCGTATAGTGCAGGTTCAGCTTTTTCTGGATGGTCGGCAGGTCGATGACGCCCAGATCGCGGATCTTGTCGATGTCATAGGGGTCGTCGATCCCGTTCTCCTGCATCGCGGCCAGCGTCGCCTGAATGGTCCGCGTCACGCCGGTTTCGCCCACAAACATGTGGTGCGCTTCCTCGGTCAACATAAAGCGACACGTGCGCGACAGCGGGTCAAAACCCGACTGAGCAAGGCTTTCCAGCTGCATCTTTCCGTCGCGGTCGGTGAAATACGTGAACATGAAGAACGACAGCCAATCCGGCGTTTCCTCGTTGAACGCACCCAGCATCCGCGGCGCGTCTTCGTTGCCCGAGGACCGGACAAGCATATCGTCGGCTTCCTCACGCCCGTCCTTGCCGAAGTATTTTTGCAGCAGGTACACCATGGCCCACAGGTGTCGCCCTTCCTCGACATTCACCTGGAAAAGGTTGCGCATATCGTACAAGCTGGGCGCTGTAAGGCCTAAAAATCGCTGCTGCTCGACCGACCCCGGCTCCGTATCGCCTTGGATCACGATCAGACGCTTGAGCATGTTGCGATACTCGCCCGGCACCTCTTGCCATGCGGGCTGACCATAATGTTCGCCCATCGGGATGCGCCGATCCTCGACCGCGGGGGCCAGCAAGACCCCCCACCGATATTCCGGCATTTTCACATAGTCGAACTTGGCCCACCCCTTGGGGTCCACGCTGACAGCGGTGCGCAGATAGACCATCGATTCCTGAAAGTTCTGCGGGATCAGGTCGTTCCACCAATTGATGTAGCCGGGATGCCATTTCTCCAACGCTTTCAGCACCTTGCGGTCCTGGCTCAGCCCCACATTATTGGGGATTTGGGTGTCATAGCTGACGTTCATCACAGTCATGTCTTCGTCTCCCTAAATTCCGTAGGGTGTGCAATCACAGCACACCGCTACACACGTTCCATGTCGAAATCACCGCGCACACCGGTTCCGTACCGCTGCAACGCGCCATCCTGTCCAACCGCATTGGGCCGGTTGAAAATCCAGTTCTGCCAGGCCGTGAGTCGGCCAAAGATCCGCGTCTCCATCGTCTCGGGACCGGCAAAGCGCAAGTTCGCCTCCATCCCGGTCATCGCATCCGGGCTGAACGACGCGCGTTCTTCCAGGAAGATGCGGATCTCGTCTTCCCAATCGATATCGTCCAGGATTTCTGTCACCAGCCCTGCCGCGTCAGCCTCTTCCGCCTCCAACGGCGCACCGGTCTGGTCACGCAGGCCCTTGTCATCGTCCGTCCCGTAGAACCGCGTCTGCAATCGGGTCAGATCGTTGCCCATTGGGTACGCCCCAAAGTTGCCGTCGCTCAGGGTGATGGTGGCGATGGGGCGGTTGTCCCCGTCGAACTCGTCCTCCATCATATATGTCCGGTCCACCGCCCAAAGCAGTTCGGCCAGCACGCCCGCAAAACAGCTTCCATGCTCGACAAGCGCGGCCATCGAACGTGCGGTCACGTCCACCCGTTTCAACACGCGCTTCCAATACTGGCGGATTTCATTGCACAGCCAGTGATCGGGGTTCTCCAACATAAGCGCCTCGTGGGCCAGAACGGCCTCCGGATCGCCTTGGCTCCTGATCACCCACAACCCGGCTTCCATCTCATTGAGGCGCAGATGCAAAATCGCATCCTCCAACTCACGCGCTAGCCGCAGAATGTAGGATTGATCGCCCTCAGCCAGCAGCGCCTCGACATTTGCGGGCGCGTTGTGCTCGGGGCCCTTGATCAAAATCTCCGCCCTCCGAGCGTCGCGATGCACCGCGACCTCGACCAGACCGTAGGACACGGACCCGTCCTCGGAAATCGTGCGATCAATCGGCCCCAACGCAATGCCCGCTGCGACGTCGGCCTTGCCCGACGCCGCAGCAAATTCCGCTGCCCGCTCGGCCACGATCGCGTCGAAGCGTGCATTGGGTACGGCCTCATCCACCAATTTCCACTGCACGGCGCGCTTGCCCTTCACGCCTTCCTCGGTAGAGCAAAACACGTCCGCCCGATCCCGGCGCACCATCCGCTTGTCCGTCACGCGGGTCAAACCGCCCGTTCCCGGCAACACAGCCAGCAATGGCACCTCGGGCAGCGCGACCGAAGACGTGGAATCGTCGGTCAACATGATGTGGTTGCACGCCAGCGCCAGTTCGTACCCACCGCCGGCACAGGCCCCCTGAATTGCCGCCACGTATTTCTGGCCACTCTCCGCTTCGGCCGCCTCATAGGCATTGCGGGTCTCGTTCGTGAACTTGCAGAAGTTGACCTTGTGACTGTGCGCCGCGCCGCCCAGCATCCGGATATTGGCACCAGCGCAAAACACCCGGTCCTTGGCCGACCGCATGATGACTACTTTAACTTCCGGATGTTCGAACCGCATCCGCTGCACGACATCGTTCAATTCGATATCAACGCCCAGATCGTAAGAATTCAGCTTCAATTGGTAGCCGTCGAACAGCCCACCGTCCTCATCCACGTCCATCCACAGCGTCGCTACCGGCCCGTCATACGCCACGCGCCAATGCTTGTAGCAACTGGGGTCGATGCGAAAGTCGATCATTTGGGTCATGAATCAGGGGGCCTTGCTCAGTAGATTTAGCATTATGCTACACTATTCATGGCTATAGATGCACACTTACCATTTCATACTACAACTTAATGCATTTTACTGCGCACCCGAAGGCGTGCCCTCCAACGCAAACAGCGTGTCGCAGAACTCCGCCACCGCGGGCGTCACGACCTCGGGCGCATCCTCATGGGGCGAATGCCCGGCCCCATCCACCACCAACGCCTCAACCGGGGAATAAGCGCGGTCCTGCACCTCGGTCACCTGCGCCAGTGTGCCATAGGCGTCTTCGGCTCCCTGCACGACCAGCGCCGGAATACGCCAGTGATCTATCGCATCCGCCACGTTCCAGTCTGCAAACGCCGGATCGGTCCACGCATCGTACCAGCCGTGAAACGTCGCATCGGGGTGATCGTGGTGCCGCGCGAGCCGCGCCCGCATGTCCCCTTCCTCATAACGCGTCTTCGCCGTACGAATGGCCGCCAAGCCCTCAGCCTCGGCAAAGAAATGCGGCGCGATCAGGATCAGGCCCCGCACCCGCATGTCAGACACTGACCCGGCATAAATGGCGGCAATCGTCGCCCCGTCTGAATGGCCCAGCAGCACGGCAGACCGCACTCCCGCCGCGTCCATCAATGCTCCAAGCACGTCCTCCGCCTCGCGGGTCATGTAGTCCAGCGGCCGCGGCAACGGCACCGATGACGACCGGCCATAGCCCGCGCGGGAATAGGCCAGAACACCCAACCCCGTGGCCCCGGCCAGAGCGCCAGGCCAATCGCGCCACAGGCCCACCGAACCCAACCCCTCATGCAACATCACGAGCGTCGGCGCATCACCCGGCGAAGGCCCCCAGCAGGCATATTCCAAGTCATGCCCCGCAACAGAGACGGTGCCCGCACCCCAGTCCATCACGCGTCCTCGCGCAGCTTAAAGCGTTGGATCTTGCCCGTTGCTGTCTTGGGCAGGCTATCGACGCACTCCACCCAGCGCGGATATTTCCATTTGCCCACACGATCCTTTACATGCTCCTTCAACACCTCTTCCAGCCCTTCAGACCGTTCGCCATGCGGCACGACAAAGGCTTTGGGCTTCTCCAACCCATCCGCATCCCGCGCCGCCACCACTGCGCATTCCAGAACCGCCGTGTGCGATGTAATGGCCTGCTCCACCTCAAACGGGCTGACCCATATCCCTGACACCTTGAACATGTCATCCGTGCGCCCGCAGTAGACATATCGCCCATCCACACGGCGCTCATACTTGTCGCCAGTTCGCGTCCATACGCCCTCGAATGTTTCGCGTGTCTTGTCCCGCCGGTTCCAATACCCATCCGCTGCAGACGCACCGTTGACCAGCAACTCACCCACTTCGTCCACACCGACATCTGCACCATATTCGTCCACCAGCCGCACTTCGTAACCCGGCACTGGCAGCCCTGAGGTGCCGTACACAACATCGCCGGGCGCGTTAGACAGAAAAATATGCAGCATCTCGGTCGAACCGACCCCGTCAAGGATCGGCACGCCGGTCAACTTTTCCCATCGTACGCCCACATCCTCGGGCAGCGCCTCTCCGGCAGATATACACGTGCGCAGCGCCGCATTCGGCGCGCCCCTAGCCTCCATATGTGCCACCATCGCTGCATAGAGTGTCGGCACCCCGCAAAACACGGTGGGCTGTTCATCTGCTATCACCTGCACCATCCCATCCGGCGTGGGCCGCCCGCCAAAGATCACCACCGTCGCGCCCACGGACATGGGAAAGGTCATGGAATTGCCCAAACCATAAGCGAAAAAGAACTTGGCGGCTGAAAACACCACATCCTCCTCGCGCACCTGCAAGACCTGTGCCCCATAGGTGTCCGCCGTCGCCTTCAGCGCCGAATGGATATGGTGCACCCCCTTTGGCTGCCCCGTCGAGCCCGAGGAATAGAGCCAGAACGCCGTTTCATCGTCCTTGGCCTGAAACGGCTCAACAGAGCCGTCCGCACGATCCATAAAGGCGTCATAGGTCTCCGCAGCGCCCCGCGCTGCCCCGATCACGACGACCCGCTGCAAGTAAGGATTGCCGTCCAACGCAGGTGCGACGACATCCCACAACGGCTCTGACACGATCAGCATCGTCGCCCGGCTGTCGCGCAGAATGGTGTCATAAACAGGGGTGGCCAATAGCGTATTCAGCGGCACGGGCACCACCCCGGCCTTCAGCGCGCCCCAGAACAGGATCGGGAACTCGATCTGATCAAGCACCAGCATCGCCACGCGCTCTTCACGCCGCACATCCGCCACCAAAAAAGCAGCTGCCGCCAGACCAGACGCAGCGGCTAAAGCGCCGTATGTTAACTCGCGCCCCGTGCCGATTTCACGAAAGGCGACTTTGTCGCTCCGCCCCTCAACCACATGCCGGTCCACGAAATAAGATGCCGCGTTTGCCATGTGCCTCCTCCCAAAGGTCCATGATGATGCTTTATCGTGCAACCTGCGTCAGCCTGCCGCAACCACAACGACCGCCTTGAGCAATTTACTGCAAGCTCAGCAGATGCGCCGCGTTGTCCTTCAAAATGCCGGGCCGCACCTCGTCCTTGATGCCGATCTCTTCGAAGTCCCGTAGCCACCGCTCGGGCGCAATCATCGGCCAGTCGAACCCAAACAGCATCTTCTTGCGCAGCATCGAATTGCAGTAGCGGATCAAGATCGGCGGAAAGTACTTCGGCGACCAGCCGCTCAGGTCGATATAGACATTTGGCTTGTGTTGCGCGACGGCCAGCGCCTCCTCCTGCCAAGGGAAACTGGGATGGGCGAGGATGATCTTCAGGTCCGGAAAGTCCACCGCCACGTCATCCATATACATCGGGTTCGAATATTTCAGGCGCATCCCGTTTCCACCCGGCATCCCCGACCCAACGCCCGTCTGACCAGTGTGAAACAGCGCAATACCACCCTCGTCTTCAATGGCGCGGTAGAGGTCGTAGGCCATGCGGTCATTGGCATAAAATCCCTGCATGGTGGGATGAAACTTGAACCCCTTGATCCCGAACTCGCGCATCAACCGCTTGGCCTCGCGCACGCCCATCTTGCCCTTCCACGGGTCAATGCTGGCAAAGGGGATCAGGATGTCGCTGTTCTCGGCAGCAATCTCCGCCACCTCCTCGTTGGCATAGCGACGATATCCTGTCTCACGCTCTGCATCGACGGGAAAGATCACGGCGGCAATGTTCTGCGCCCGGTAATGCGCCGCAGTTTCGGGTACGGTCGGCGGATGTTTCCACGGTGCCTTGAAGTATTCAGACATGGTCGATTGCAGTTCATCGTATCCGTCATCCGCATGACACCCGCACGGCTCTTCGGCATGGGTGTGGATGTCGATGGCGCGGACCTTTTCCAGATCAATCATAGGACAATACTCGCAGGGTCAGTGTCTTCATAAAGCCGGTCCACAAGGTGAGCGCGGCGCTCCAGCAGCTTGGCAAAGTTGATGTTACCCTTGGCCGTGACTTCGCCCTCGCCGATGTCCGGGAGATCGGCCAGAACGAGCGCACGCGCGACCGTCCGGGCGGAGCCTGAGACAGCTTTGTTTCGCATCCCTATACTGTACCGTATGTTATTGAATGCTGCGCAGCATAACGCACCGCCATCACGCCTAGCTGCACCCGGCTCAGGCCCCGGCACGATCAAAATGCCGACAGCATCACGCCCTGCGCCGCAGACAATAACATCCTGCGCAAATGGCCCCAGCGCTGCCAGCATCTCCAACCGGATCTGCGCCGCCTGCACCCACGTCCCAGTGCTCAGCTTAAAGTCCTCTGACAGCCGCCCATCAAAGCGCAGCCCTTTGGTCATGTCCTGCGGATCAACAAAGCGCATTGCATCTCCAGTGATGAAAAATCCCTCATCGTCAAAGGCTCCCGCAGACTTCTCAGGTGCCTCATGGTAACCGCCAAACACGTTGCCCCCCTTCACCCGCACATCCATACGCCCCGCGCCATCATCCACCAATTTCACCGTCACGCCCGTCATCGGCACGCCCACGATACCCGCACCCTTGGCCGGGACATGCTGCAACAGCGCTGCAGGGGCTGTTTCGGTCAGGCCCCAGCTTGACGTAATCAGCGGCATTCGACCCGCCGTCTCAAGTGCCATACGCTCCAGTTTTCTCCACGTGTCTTGCGGCAAGGATGCGCCCGCGTAAAAGATCATGTCGAGATCACGGAAATACGTTTCGCGCAGCGCAGCATCGCGCCCCATCGCCGCGACCAGCTGTGCAAATCCAACCGGCACGTTGAACGAAATCGTACCCGACATCAGCCCCAGATTCTCGACCGTCCGTCCGAACTTTGCCGGGATCGGCGCGCCGTCGTCGATATACAGCGCACCGCCATTTGCCAGCACCAGATTGAAGTTGTGCGAGCCGCCGAAGACGTGGTTCCACGGCAACCAGTCCACCAAAACCGGTGGCCGCGCTGCGACAAAGGGCAAACCGTCCCGCACCTGCGTCTGATTGGTGGTCATCATCCCATGCGTGGTCACCACCGCTTTGGGGTCAGAGGTTGAGCCCGAGGTCAAAAGCAATTTCGCCACGGTATCCAGTCCCACGGTCGCAAACGCACCATCGACATCCGAGACACCGGACAGGCTGTCCAACGCCTCTCCTTTGCCGGTCACCACACGCGATACGAACTTCGGGCAATCAAACAGATCCAGCGCGGCTCCAAAAGCGTCATCGTCCGCCGCATAAACCAACGCGGGCCGCACTAGATCGCGCACATATTCCAACCGCCCACGCGCCGCAGGGATCAGGCTGTATTGCACCGCCACCGGCACCGTCACCAGGCCCACATATTGCGCAGCCAGCGTTAGTAACGCGTGGTCCACCGAATTGCCCGAAAGGATAAGGATCGGCCCGTCCACACCGCGTGCCAACAGCCCGGCGGCCAGGTCACGCACGCGCTCCAAGATCTCAGCATACGTTACCGTATTCCACCCCTTCCCCGACCGCTCCGCCAGAAACACGGCGTCCGGAGTTCGCTTGGCCCAACGCTCCAACCACACGCCCGTCGACCGGTCCACCTTCGACATCTCATAGCCCGAGCGCAGCAAAATCGTCCCATCCGCCCGATCCTCCCGCACCACCTGGTGCGGCCGTAATCCCAGATGGTCGGTCATCCCAGCCCCTCGATCCGCGCCAGCGCCTTTTTCACCGCCGCAATTTCGACCTCGCGCATCCCATCCAGCATGCGGCGGTCATGCGCGCGCACCGCCGCCACCGCCTTGTCATAGACCTGCCGCCCCGCAATCGTGCACTGCAACGCGTAGGCGCGGCGATCTTCCGGACATGGCGCGCGGGTCACCCAGCCCGCCTGCTCCAACTGATCCACATACACCACCACATTCGCGCGCTCGACCGACAGGGCCCCTGCCAATTGGCTTGGGCGCAGGCTCGGGTTCTCCACAATCATCGACAGCGCGGAAAAGGTCAGCATGCGCAAGCCAAAGGGCTCCAACGTTCGCGCCAGATCGGCCTGCAACACGTTGAAGGCACGCTTCATGCCATAGCCCACGAATTGCCGCAGCGCTGCGTCCGATACGTCCGCCTCCGTATGTTCAGCAATTTTCCGCATTATCGAAACCTCGGTCTGCGTTTTTCAAGGAAAGCTGCCAACCCCTCCACCGCATCAGGTGAGGTCTGAGACAGCGCCGTCGCCAGGCTTTCCACAAACAGTCCGTCCTGCCGCGACATATCCGCGATCCGCGCGATCCCCTGGATCATCATGTAGTTGGACAGGGTCGCGTTCCCCGCAATCTGTTCCGCAATCTCTAGCGCACGCGGCAGCGCCTCACCCGTTCCCACAGCGTAGTGCGCGAGGCCGAGCGTCACGGCCTCTTCGGCCCCGTATTTGCGCCCCGTCAGCATCATCTCGGTCATCCGGTCCGGGCCCAGAATACGGCCCACGCGTACGGTCGCGCCGCCTCCGACAAAAATGCCCCGCCGCCCCTCGGGCAATTGAAAGATGCAATCCGGTTCAGTGATGCGCACATGGGTGGATGTCGCAAGTTCCAGCCCGCCGCCGATCACCGCACCGGTCAGGGCGGACACCACGGGCAAACCGCTGCTCTGCACCTTGTCCATCACCGCATGCCACCCGCGCGAATGGTGCAGCGTGCCCTCCGCGTCCCGCGCCACATGCTCGCTCAGGTCCAGACCCGCACAGTAATGCCCACCCGCCCCGGTGATGACGGCCACCCGCACGCCATCGGGCGGGGCGGAGAAGAACCCGTCGATCTCGGCCAGCAACCCGTCCGACATCGCGTTGCGCTTATCAGCCCGATTCAGGGTCAGAACGGCAATCTTGTCCTGCACGTCGACCAACAAATCCGTCATGCGTGTACCCAGTAGTTATGTAACATAACTACCCAAGCACAGGCATGCTGATTCCGGCAAGCCCCGCAGTTAACCCCGCATTAAGGTTAACGCCCCGCCTGACCCGTTAATCGGGGCTGCAGTGTATCGCCGGTGTACGGGTGGTACACACCCTGTGCACATCCTGTGCACACCCTGTGCACCGCTCAGACGCCTTGTTTTTCTGGCGTTAACTCGCAGTCACGTCCGCGACCGGCATGGGGGGCACCGAACACCCGCGCGTCAGGGGATCAAAAACAGCGTGATCGCCGGGAACGCCACCAACAGGATCACCCGGAAAATGTCCGATCCGACAAAGAACAGCACCGCCTTGTATGTCTCGGTCATCGGCGTTTCGCGGTCCATCGCATTGATGATGAACAGGTTCATACCCACGGGCGGCGTGATCAATCCAACCTCCACCACGATCAGCACCAGAATGCCAAACCAGATCGCCACATGCTCGGGCGACATCCCGAAATCGAGGCCCGAGATCACAGGGAAAAAGATCGGAACGGTCAGCAGGATCATCGACAGGCTGTCCATCACGCACCCAAAGATCAAATAGAAGACAAGGATCACGCTCAGGACCAAAATAGGCGTAAATCCTTGGGACAGAACAAAATCTGCCAGCCACTGCGGCGCGCCAGACAAGGCCAAAAAGCCGTTGTATTGCGACGCCCCAAACACGATGAAAAAGATCATGGCCGTGGTTTTGCCCGTGCCAATCAACGCCTCGCCCAACACACGCCAACTAAGGTTGCCACCAACCCACGCCACCAGCCCCGTGCCCGCAGCGCCCACCGCGGCCCCTTCGGTCGGCGTGAACCAACCGGCGTAGATGCCGCCGACGACCAGTGCGAAAATCGCCAGCACCGGCCAAGTCTCACCCAGCGCCCGCCAGCGCTCAGGCCACGGCACTGCCTCGCGGGTGCCCGCGCTGTCAGGGTACAGACGCACATAGATCGAAATAGTGATGACATAGCCGATCGCCGCCAGAATGCCGGGGATGAACGCTGCAAGGAACAGCTTGGCAATGTTCTGTTCGGTGATGATCGCATAGATGACAAGGATCACCGAAGGCGGGATCAGAATGCCCAGCGTCCCCCCGGCGGCAAGGGTCGCGGTCGAGAAACCCCCTGAATATCCATATCTTTTCAGCTCTGGCAGCGCCACGCGGCTCATGGTGGCCGCCGTCGCCAGCGACGATCCGCAGATTGCGCCAAAGCCCGCGCACGCCCCCACAGACGCCATCGCCACGCCGCCCCGGCGGTGACCCAGGAACCCTTCGGCCGCCTTGAACAGGGACGACGACATGCCCGACAGGGTCGCAAACTGCCCCATCAGCAGGAACATCGGAATGATGGTTAACGAGTAGTTGGAGAATGTGGTGTATGTCTCGGATTTCAGTTTGGCGAGGATCGGCGTGGGGTTGCCGTTCATCGCGAAAATCCAGCCCAAAAGCCCCATAAGGAACATGGCCAGCCCGATAGGCGCGCGCAAAAAGATCAAGCCCAGCAGGATGGGAAAGGACCAGAACCCCAATTCCAGCCGGGTTAGGCCCAGAAATTGGACGATATCGCGGACCCATTCCATCAGCCGTTAACCTTCCGGTAAAACTTGGCGCCCGGTGGCCGCCTCGACCACCCGGACCCAGGCGCAATAGACCGCCGTCAGACCAGCAATCGCAGCGGCCCCAACACTGGCGGCATAGGCCCACCAAACCGGAAACTGCAGGAACAACGTCGTCTCGCCATTGCCCAGATAGCGCAGCATGCCTTCGTACAGACGCAGGCCGATGAACACGATGACGGCGGCCAAAACGACCTCCCAAAACGCGCGCAACCAGCCCAAGGGACGGCACGGCAGGGCCGAGGTAAAGACATCCACCGTCGCGTGTTGACCATAGAATTGGCAGACAGGAAAAAAGGCGAAAATGGCAAAGGCGACACCGGCTTCAGTCAGCTCGTAAGTTCCCTTGATCTCGTCCACGCCGCTTGCCACCAGCAGCTGCCCGAGCCACCCTTCACCCATGGAATGGCCCAGCTTTGACAACTCGCGTCCAACGATCGACAGCGTCGTCAACAGGACCAGAGCAACCAGAACAATCCCCCCGATCACCGCCGACATGCGGGACAGCCATTTCACCACACCGTACATAAGCGCCTCATTTCATTGGAAAAATCGGGCCGCAGCATCTCTGCCACGGCCCGACTGTCAATTGGGTCCAGCAGATCAGCCCTCGTAGGCGTCCATCAGCGCACGCGCCTCGTCGATCAACGCCTGGCCATCGATACCCTTGCTCTCCATGTCCGCCACCCATTCGTCATAGATGGGCTGCGCGGCCGCACGCCAAGCGTCCAGATCAGCGCCCGATACAGTCACGATGTTGTTGCCGTTGGCAACTGCCGCCTCGCGCGCGGGTCCATCGGAATCCGCCTGCGTGCCACCTGCAAAGATGCTGAACTCCAGCCCCGAATTGTCGTCGATCACCTGACGCAGATCATCTGGCAGGGATTCGTAGCGATCCTTGTTCATCGCCAGCACAAAGGTCAGCGTATACAGCGCCTCACCTTCAAACTCTGTGTGGTGGCCCACCAGTTCCGGCACTTTCAACGCGGCGGTCACTTCCCACGGGATGGTTGTGCCATCGATCACGCCTTTGCTCAGTCCCTCAGGTACCGCAGGCACAGGCATCCCCACAGGGGTCGAGCCCATCTTTTCCAGCAGGTTGTTCACGGTCCGCGACCCGCCGCGGATTTTCAAACCGGCCATGTCTGCGGGGGTTTTCACCTCTTTGTTCACGTGGATCATGCCGGGGCCGTGCACCCATGTGCCTAAGATGTGGACATCTTTGAATTCAGTGTCTTTCATATGTTTTTCAAACATTTGCCAATAGGCCGACGACATCGCACGCGCGTTTGTCATCATAAACGGCAGTTCGAATACTTCAGTGCTGGGAAAGCGCCCGGGGGTATAGCCCACGACGGTCCAGACAATGTCCGCCACGCCATCAATGGCCTGGTCCATCAGCTCTGGTGGGCGTCCGCCCAGTTGCATCGATGGAAAGCGGTCGATCTTGATGCGGCCTTCGCTCGCCTCTTCCACATTGTCGGCCCAGACATCCAAAACCAGCTTGGGCACATTGGCCTGCGCTGGCAGAAACTGGTGCAGGTTCAGCGTAACCTCCTGCGCCATCGCGGCGGTGCCTGACCCAATGGCAAACGCGGCAGCGCCCACCATGTTCAGGAACGATTTGCGTGTAAGTGACATGAATTTCCTCCCTATTGCCTGTCAGGCGTTCACCGGCCTGACTCGCTCTTCCGAAGGAATTGTTATGCAACGCAACTAAATCTGTCACCCGCCTTTGTAACTATATCGCCGCTTTGTGCACGGGGGCCTTAGCTGCGGGGCAAGGTGGTTTCAGGGTCGTAGGGACCCGGCGCAATCACCTTCGCGGGCACCAGATCTCCCAACATATCCACCGTAATTTCAGTGCCTTGCGCAGCGAATGCAGGCTGAACAAAGGCATAGGCAAGGTTCATCCCAACCCGGTGCCCCCAATCGCCCGAGGTGACAGTGCCCACAACGGCACCATCCTGCATGATCGATGCACCGGGATGCGCATGTGAGGTGGTATTGTCGATCTGCAAGCTGATCAGCTTTCGCGTCGGACCAGCTGCCCGCCGCGCCTGCAACGCGGCATTGCCGACGAAATCTTTGTCCATCTTCACAAAGCGCTCCAGCCCCGTCTCGAACGGATCAAACTCAGTGATCAGGTCCGCCTTCCAATGCAGATACCCCTTCTCCATCCGCATGGACTCCACCGCCCGCGCCCCAAACAGGCGCAACCCGTGCGATTCCCCCGCCGCGCGCAACGCCAGATAGGCCGCATAAAGCTGATTGTTGGGCACATGGATTTCATAGGCCAATTCGCCGGAAAAACTGACCGACATCACCACCGCAGGGGCAATGCCAACGAATGCGCGGCGCACCGACAACCACGGAAACGCCATCGCCGACCAATCCCCCCGAGACACCGCAGACAGCACCTCTCGCGCCTTCGGTCCTGCTAGGACAAGGATGGTATAACAATTGGTAAGCGACTGAATGGACACATCAAACCCATCAGCATGGGCGCGCAACCAATCCATATCGTGCCACTCTGCCGCCGCGGCCGACCCGTACCAAACCGGGCCACCGGGGATGTTGGCGACCGTCGCCTCAGCCTTCACGCAGCCATGGTGGTTGAGAAGGTAGCCAAGGCCAACCTTCCCTTCCTTCCGCGTCACGCGCCCGCAGATCACATGATCCAGAAAGGCGTACGTATCTGGCCCCGTGATCTCGATCCGGTTGAACCCATTGACCTCGGCCAAACCTACGGCAGTCTGCACAGCCGCAACTTCGGCGGCGACCAGGTCAAAGGCTTCGTCAAAACCAAACCCATGCGTGACCTCAAAGTCAGCCGTGGGCTTGATATACTCGACCCGCTCCCACCCATTCACAACCGTAAACTCTGCGCCCTCAGCGGCCAGAACAGGTGTCAAAGGCGTTGTCTTCATCGGCCGACCCGCAGGCCGATGCTCATTCGGGAAATGAAAGCGAAATTCGTTCTGATAATCCTCGATCGCCTTCAGCGCTGTCAGTTCCACGTTGCCGTGGCCCGTGAACCTGCGCGGGTCCAGCACCCAGGTGTCATAGCACGCCTCGCCATGCACAATCTGCTGGGCCAGCAGCCACCCGTGGCCGCCCCCCTCGCCCAAACCAGCGCGCAACCCTATGATACAAAACGCATTCCGCTTGCCCGGGATCGGCCCCACCAAGGGCGCGCCATCAATGGTGTAAGTGATCGGGCCATTCACCACGTTCTTGATCCCCACCTCCGTCAGCGCGGGCATCCGGGCAAAAGCGCCCTCCAGCACATCCGTGATCCGATCCAGATCATCCGGGCACAGATCATTCGAGAAATCGGGCGAAATCCCATCCATCCCCCAGGTCTTGCAGTCCTGCTCATAGAACCCGAGCAGCAATCCGTTCTTTTCCTGCCGACAATAATAGTCACTGATCGGGCAACGCAGCAGCGGCATCCGGTGACCTGCCGCGACAATGCCGGGGATCTCATCGGTTACAAAATACTGGTGCTCCATCGACATGACGGGGTGATGCACCCCCATCATCGCGCCCACCTCGTTCACGCGGTAGCCGCAGGCGTTCACAACGACCTCGCAGGCAATATCGCCCCTGTTTGTTTGGACAATCCAACTGTCATCCGACCGCTGCGTCAGCCCCGTCACGTTGGTCTGCCGGTATACCTCAGCCCCCGCCTTGCGCGCCCGCCGCGCCAGCGCCTGACACAAGGACGCCGGGTCAATATCCCCGTCATTCCCATCCCAAAGCCCGCCCAAAAGGTTGTCAGTCGATATCAGCGGATGCCGCCGCGCGCACTCCGCTGCATCAATCACCTCGAACGCCACGCCCATACCGCGCGCCATAGACGCAAAGTGGCGATACCCATCCATCTGGGCCTCGGTATTGGCCAAACGAATTCCACCATCCCCGTGATTGTATTGCACCGGATAGTCGGGATCGTCGCGCAGCTCTTGGTACAGGGCAATGGAATGCGACTTCAGCCCCACCATCGTCTGGTTCATGCCGAAATTCGTGACCTGCGCCGCTGAATGCCAGGTTGTACCGCTGGTCAACTCGTCCCGTTCCACCAACACGACGTCGGTCCACCCCTCTTGCGTCAGGTGATACAAGGTTGAACAGCCCGCAATGCCGCCGCCAATCACAACACAGCGGGTCTGGGTCTTCATCGCACGTCTCCGGATCTGCACATCTGCCGGAACAATGAAGACGCGCACTCGCCCGTCAATTGCACCACTACATCTTCATTGTTCTGAAAACACGCATTTGCAGACGCTGAAACCGCAGCCCGACACTTGCGCGATGCACCAACATGCCCATCCCTGATCCCATGTCAGATCCCAAGCCCTTACGAAAAGGCCGCAGCGCCCGGAAACAGGCGCGCGCCGCAGGGCCTCCGATGAACCCGGCTCCTCCCGGCCAAGCTGGCGGGCAATATCGCCCTCTAAGGGACGCGGATATCAGGGCAATCTATGCGTCAGCGCTAAACCTGCTTAGCGATCTTGGTATGGGCGAAGTGCCGGACAGGCTGCGCGCAACCCTCGAAGATGCAGGCGCACACAGCGTGCCAAACGGTCGCGTATCTATCCCCCGCACGCTGGTGGAAGAGGCGATAGATAGAACGCCCAAGACCTTCGCTCTGCACGGCCGCGACCCGGCCCGCAGCATCGAAGTGGGTGGCAAAGCCGTGCATTTCGGAACCGGCGGGGCCGCTGTTCAGACCTTGGACCGCCACACCCGGCTCTACAGGGCTTCGACCCTTGCTGATCTGCATGATTTCACCCGGCTCCAGGACACGCTCACCAATGTCAGCTGGTTCACCCGTTGCTGCATCGCGGGCGACATGCCCGACGCATGGCTTTTGGACATCAACACCGCCTACGCCCTGATGCGCAACACCACCAAACCTGTCGCGACAGCCTTCACACTCGCGGAGCACGTCGCCCCCATCGTCCACATGTTTGACATGGTGGCCGGGGGCGACGGCGCCTTTGCCAAACGCCCCTTCGTCAAGGCGCATATCAGCCCCGTCATATCGCCGATGCGGTTCGGGGCAGATGCCGTCCACACGATGTATGCATGCATCGCACACAACATTCCCCTTTCGTGCATCACCGCGGCGCAGGCCGGCGCCACCGCCCCGGCCACACTAGCCGGGTTTCTAGCGCAATCCCTGGCCGAAACACTGGCCAGCCTCGTCATGGTACACGCTATCAAACCCGGCCACCCCATGGTGTTCTCCAACTGGCCGCTGGTCATTGACCTGCGCACAGGCGCTTTCGCGGGCGGAGGAGGCGAGATCGCCGTAATGAACGCCGCCTCCGCCCAAATCATCAACCACCTTGGACTTGTGTCCGGCGTTGCCGCCTCCATGACCGACGCCAAGGCGCTGGACGCGCAATACGGGGTCGAAAAGGGTCTCACCTCGCTCGCCGCAGCGCTGGCAGGTGGCAATCTGATCTACGAAAGCGCGGGCATGACCGCCGCCCTGCTCGGTGCCAGTTTCGAAGCCTTTGTGCTGGATAACGAGATGCACGCCGCGACGTACCGTATCCTGCGCGGAATTGAGGTGTCAGACGATACGATCAACCTTGCGGGCATCCACGAGGCGGTGCTGGGCGACGGCCATTTCCTTGGCGGCCCCGCCACCATCGCGGCCATGGAACGCGACTATGTCTACCCCAGCCTCGCCGACCGTGAGACACCGAAAACATGGGAAGACACCGGGGCCCTAACAGCGTGGGACAGGGCATCGGCACGCGTCGATGACATCCTTGCCAATCACCACCCGACCTATATCGACGAACGAACTGACACCGCAATCCGGGCGGCGTTTGACATCCGCCATCCATGAAAGGCGCGCCATGACGGTCAAAGATACTCAAGCGATGATCGCAGGCATGACACCCACGCTCGACCCCGGCACATGGGTCTTTTGCGCGGTGAACGGCAACGCATCGATCTCGAAAGATGCTTTCGCTGTCATACAAGAGGCCGAAGGCACCACGCTGATCCTGCCCAAGCCAACGGCGCAGGCGGGTGGCTACACCGCAAGCCCCGCAATGAAAAAGATAACGCTGCAAGTGAATTCCAATCTCGAAGGCGTCGGCCTCACTGCCGCGGTCGCAACAGCACTCACCAAACAAAGCATCCCGTGCAACGTCGTCGCGGGTTACCACCACGATCACATCTTCGTCCCCGAAGCGCAGGCGGGATTGGCCCATGCCACGCTGCTCCAGCTTCAGGGTGATGCGACCCCTGTTTCTTCTGACTGAAAATACGACGGGGTCTGGGGCAGAGCCCCAGGTCAGAGTGCCACGAAAGGTAGCGTGTCGGCGCATGCCTATCCGCGAGAGAGGAGAAAATGATCAGGTGCGATGCCAAGCCCCTCGCAGGCGCTCTGGGGTATTCCCGCCTTACAAAAGGTCCCCCAGACCTTTTGTTTTGCTTCGCAAACCAGTTGGGAATGGTGGCGTGGGGGAGACTTGAACTCCCGTACTCAGCGTAGCGCCGAAGGCGATGCGCGTAAGTCGGGCCATCCGCTGCGCGCTACATTTAAACCAGAACGACAATTGTGCGATGGTGGCGTGGGGGAGACTTGAACTCCCGACCTCTCGATTATGAGTCGAGCGCTCTAACCAGCTGAGCTACCGCGCCATGGGGGCGTGACCTATGCCAGCCCCTCAGAATCGTCAAGCGCGAAATCAGGACTTTGTGGACCGCACCGTTTCTATCATCAGGGACACGTTATCCGGGTCCGCATCGGGCGTGATCCCGTGGCCAAGGTTAAAGATATGCGGCCCCTTCGAAAAGGCGCGCACGATGGCCTGTGCCTCGTCCACCAACGCCTGCCCACCCGTCACCATATGGGACGAAGCCAGATTGCCCTGCACGCAGCCCGCCGATTGTACATTGGCCGCCGCCCAGTCCGGAGACACCGAATTGTCCAACGCCACGCAATCCACACCCGTGGCAGCATGAAACCCGATGTATCCATCCCCCGCCTCACGCGGGAATCCGATGACCGGGATATGCGGATAGCGGGCCTTCAGCGCGGCCGTGATTTCCGCACAGGGCGCGACAGCATATTTCTGGAAGGCATCGCCCTTCAGCGATCCGGCCCAACTGTCAAAGATTTTCACGACCTCGGCACCGGCCTCAATCTGCGCCGACAGGTACTCGATCGTGGCCGCCGTAATCCGCGTCAGCAATGCCTCAAACACCGCCATATGGCCCTGCATTAACGCATGGGCTGGCCCCTGATCTGGCGTGCCACGCCCCGCAATCATATAGGTGGCCACGGTCCAGGGCGCGCCCGCAAATCCAATCAAAGTGGTCTCGTCCGGCAATTCGCGACGCAGGATACGCACCGTTTCGTAAATCGGGTTCAGCGTCTCATGAATGTCGTCCACGGGTTTCAGCGCATCCACACCGACCTGATCGGTGATAGTGGACAAGCGCGGCCCTTCGCCGGTGACAAACCACAGGTCCGCACCCAGCGCCTGCGGCACCAGCAGGATGTCAGCGAACAGAATCGCTGCATCAAACCCATAGCGGCGAATGGGTTGCAACGTCACCTCTGCCGCCAATTCAGGGTTATAGCACAACGATAGGAAATCCCCCGCCTGCGCGCGCGTCGCGCGATATTCAGGCAGATACCGCCCCGCCTGGCGCATCATCCAGATGGGCGGCGTCGGCAGTACCTCGCCCGCTAAAGCACGCAAAATCGTCTTGCCGGTTCCGCCATCTTTCATCGCACAGGCCCCTGTCGTTTGTTTCCAGTTGTCAACATAAGTTGACACATCTAAAAGATAAAGTCATGACCGTGCGCCTACCTTCTCCCGCCAAACCGCTCAAGATCGGAACCCGCGGCTCGCCCCTTGCCCGTGCCCAGGCTTACGAGACGCGCCAACGCCTCGCCACCGCATTCGATCTGCCCGAAGAGGCGTTTGAGATCGCCGTGATCAAAGTGCAGGGCGACGACCGTTCCATGATCGCTGCCGACCGTCCCTTGAAGGAAATTGGCAACAAGGGCCTGTTCACACGTGAAATCGAAGAGGCGCTGCTGGACGGTGCCATCGACATTGCCGTGCACTCGATGAAGGACATGCCAACGGTCCAGCCCGATGGCCTGACCCTTGACACATACCTGCCGCGCGAGGACGTGCGCGACGCGTTCGTTTCGCCGTCTTTCACTGCCCTCACCGATCTGGCCGAAGGCGCCACCGTCGGCACCTCATCGCTGCGCCGCCGCGCGCAACTGCTTCACAAACGCCCCGATCTCAACGTGGTTGAATTTCGCGGCAATGTGCAGACACGGCTGCAAAAACTGCAAGACGGCGTGGCCGATTGCACCTTCCTCGCCTGCGCGGGGCTCAATCGTCTTGGTATGTCAGACGTGCCTGCAACGCCCGTCGCCTCCACCCACATGCTGCCTGCAATCGCCCAAGGGGCTATCGGGATCGAACGGCGGACGAACGACACCAATACAGCCGAGATGCTCGCCGCCATCCACGACACACCGACTGGCCACCGCCTCGCCGCCGAACGGCAGTTCCTGTTCACGCTCGACGGCTCGTGCGAGACCCCCATCGCGGGCCTCGCCACGCTCGACGATGGCAGGCTCACTCTTACGGGTGAAGTCCTGCGCCCCGATGGCTCGAACGCGCTCAGCGGCACCCGACACGGCTCTGTTGCCGACGGCGCCGCCATGGGCACCGATCTGGCCCGAGAGCTTCTGACAACCGCAGGCTCCAGCTTCTTCGACTGGCACTGAGCCACTTTCGCTTTTCAGGATCAGCCCGGGCGGGTGCACGGCACGCGCCAGAAGGAGCGTCACTCAAAGCTAGCGCATCTGGCCAGCCGGCCCTTCGGGGAGGATTTTTGAAACAGAGAAGGGGCCCCTGCGCTAAAGATACGCGCCCAGGCACTTGACCGACTCAAGACAGCCAGCCCACGCTGATCGCATGTCCCATCCGCGCACGCACCTGCCCACACACGAGGTGGAAAATCAGCCCGATCCCATGGGCGATCTGAACCTTTATACGTCCGATCCAATTCTAACAGGCTGCGCAGCCGAGACACTCAAACCCTATGGCGCATCGCTTGGCCGGGCCGAGACGCGCATGACGGGACGTGCCGCCAACCGGTATCTGCCAGAGCTGTCGTTGTTTGATGCAGGAGGACGGCGGCTGGACGAGGTCACCTTTCACCCCGCTTACCATGACATGATGGCCCTGAGCCAGGGGGCCGGATACGCCGCGACCGCGTGGGACGATGGCAGCCATGTTGCCCACGCCGCCATGGTCTATCTTGCCAGCCAGGTCGAACCCGGCCATTGCTGCCCACTTACCATGACCTATGCGGCGGTGCCTGCGCTGCAGGTCGATCAGACACTGGCGGATATCTGGGTGCCCAAACTGGTCGCGCGCGCATACGACCCGCGCGTGCTGCCCGTCCCTCGGAAAACCTCTGCAACGCTCGGCATGGCGATGACCGAAAAGCAGGGCGGCTCGGACGTGCGCACCAACACCACCCGCGCGCTGCGGGACGGGGATCATTGGCGGTTGACCGGCCATAAATGGTTCTGCTCTGCCCCCATGTCAGACGGATTTCTGACGCTGGCCCAAACCGATCAGGGACTGACCTGCTTTCTGGTGCCTCGCTGGCTCGAAAGTGATCGCAACGCGATCCATATCATGCGGCTCAAGGACAAGCTCGGGAACAAATCCAACGCATCGTCGGAAATCGAGTATCACAACGCTCTGGCCTACCAACTTGGCGATGAAGGGCGCGGCGTGCAGACGATCATTGAGATGGTGCATCACACCCGGCTCGACACCGCCATGGCCCCGGCGGGCCTGATGCGCGGTGCGCTCACCCACGCGATACACTGGGCACGCAACCGGCGCGCCTTCCAAAAGACCCTGATCGACCAACCACTGATGCAGGCGGTTCTGTCGGACCTGATCCTCGACTGGCATGCCGCCGCGCGGCTTGGCCTGCACGTGGCTGCGGCCTTCGATGATCCGGGTCAACGCCCCTTTGCCCGCATCGCCGTGGCGCTTGCAAAGTTCCTGAACAACAAGCTCTGCCCCCGCGTGACGCTTGAGGCGATGGAGATGCTGGGCGGGATGGGCTATGTCGAAGACACACCCATGCCGATGTATTACCGCGAAGCGCCCCTGAACTCCATCTGGGAAGGGTCGGGCAATGTGATCTGTCTCGATATCCTGCGCACCCTGGCCCGCGATCCCGACGCTATGGCGGCACTCAATGCTGAACTTGACAGCGCGGCAGGCGGGGATGCGCGCTATGATCGGGCGCTTGCCGGTTATCGTGATCGCTGGTCCGGCTTGCCTTCCGAAGCCGAGGCCCGCGCTTTCGCGGAACGCACGGCGCTATTCCTGGCTGCATCGGTGCTCATCCGCACCGCGCCGGTTTCGGTTGCGGACGGGTTCGTGACCTCGCGGTTAGACATGCCGGGCGGACAAATTGCGGGCAGCGCAACCGGTCTGGACACCATCGGTCTCCTCAACAGCTTTGATGCCTAACGGGTCGGCAGCCGGGCGTCTTTGCGCATAGCGCAGACAGAGCCGCACGCGTTCAAAAATATTATCTATACGAAACAAAGGGATATACGTGTCCCCGCGGGGACAGATTACACCCACTTCGCCAAAGGCGGCAGAGACATTAGCACTGCATTGGCATCATGCCCCGTCTCCAGCCCAAACTTCGTCCCTCGGTCATAGACAAGGTTGTATTCCGCATAGAGCCCGCGGTGCACCAGTTGCGCATCCTTGTCGGCTTCGTCCCAGTCTTGCGCCCGGCGCTTCTCGACCAGCGGGACATAGGCGGGCAGGAAGGCGCGGCCGATGTTTTGGGTGAGGGCAAAGTCCGCCTCCCAATCGCCGGTATTGTGGTCGTCCATGAAAATACCACCCACGCCGCGGGCGCGATTACGGTGCGGGATATAGAAATACTCGTCTGCCCATGCCTTGAGACGTGGGTAATGCGCGTCCCCGTGGGGATCGAGATGCGCCTTTTGCTGGGCATGAAAATGCGCCGTGTCTTCGGCATATTCGATACAGGGGTTCAGATCGGACCCGCCGCCGAACCACCACGCATGAGGTGTCCAGAACATGCGCGTGTTCATATGCACCGCCGGGCAATGCGGGTTCTGCATATGCGCCACCAGCGAAATACCCGAGGCCCAGAAGCGCGGGTCATCCTTCATCCCCGGGATGCCCTTGCGCGCGGCCATGGCCATTTGCGCACGCTCGCCTAACGTGCCGTAAACGGTTGAGACGTTCACACCGACCTTTTCGAACACACGGCCCCCGCGCATCACGCTCATCAAGCCGCCGCCTGCGTCCGAGCCATCGTCAGACGTGCGCTTGGTTTCCGTCACTTCAAAGCGGCCTGGCGTGCCGTCGGACATGGGGCCCGTGTCGTACGAATCCTCCAGCCCTTCGAACGCGGTCACAATGTCGTCTCGCAACTGGCGGAACCATGCAGCGGCACGGGTTTTCTGGGTGTCGAACTGTTCAGTCATGGCGCACTGTCCTGTTTGGTTGACACTTTCTTACCCCACCGCACCGCGGGGGGCAAAGTGCAAAGATCAGTGCGCGGGGGCGTCCACCGGGTCAAGCAGGCTGCGCCCGCCATCGACCGTCATCACATCACCGGTGACAAACCCAGACCCGTCCGAGGCAAGAAACTGCACAGCGTCCACCAGTTCGGTCGGGCTGGCAATCCGGTGCAGGGGCGTGTGGCTTTCAATCTCGTCCCGCCAGTCAGGATTGTCACCAATAGAGGATTTGAGCGAGGCCGACATGACCGACCCGAACGCCACGGCATTCACGCGAATGCGCTGAGGCGCGAGGGCCAGCGCCATTGAGCGGGTCATCTGTTCCAGACCGGCAGAGGCGATGGAGTAACCCAGCAATTCCGGCCGGGTCTGATGCGCGGCGATGGAGCTGAGATTGACAATTGAACCGATGCTCGTGGCTTCGGTATTGTCCTTGGCCTGCTTGATCATCCGGCGCGCGACCTGTTGGCTAAGCCGAAGGGCGGTCATCAGGTTCTGCTCGATGAGCGCCTCGACAGAAGTGTCCTCCGGGTCCAGCGCGTCGGTCTCCATCACCTGACGTGAGGCGTTGACGAGAATATCAACCTGCTCGAACGCGTCGATGGTGGCCGAGACAAGATTGGCAATGGTCAGACGCTGGCGCAGGTCCCCGGCAAAGTAGCGGATGTTGCCCTCTTCCGCGACATCGCCCAGTTCGGCGTGCAGACGCTTTTCGTCCATGTCGGCGCACATCACATTGGCTCCGCGATCCGCAAAATGCCGCGCAATAGCAAGGCCGATGCCATTGGCCGCCCCTGTCACGATGGCGGTCTTGCCGGAGATGGAAAAGGACATGGGGCTACCCCTTGGTTTTCTTGGGCCGTTCGGCACATACCAGTTTGAACCGCGCATCTCCATCCAGATCAACAACTTTGGCGAAATGGGACGCAAGGGCATCTTCGTAGGGCAAATGCCGGTTCGCAACCATCCAGAGCGCCCCGTGGGAACGCAGGATGCGCGCAGCATTGGCGATAAAGGCGCGACCGATGGAGGGGTCCGCGCTGCGCGATTTGTGGAAGGGCGGGTTCATCACCACCGCCTCGACCTTGGCTGGTGGCGTCCAGGTGGTCGCATCGGCCCAATGAAATCGTGCCCGGTCGTCGGTGACATTGTGGCGGGCGCATTGCAAGGCCATGTCGTGGGCTTCGACCAGATGCACAATGTCCACGCCGCGGGTCAGCAGATGGGCCGACAGGTATCCCCAGCCCGCGCCAAGGTCTGCAACCGTGCCCACGAGCGTTTCGGGCAGTGCATCGACCAGCAAGGCAGAGGCCGGATCGACCCCATCGGCAGAGAAGACGCCGGGGGCGGTCCAGAAACCACCCGGGTGCAATTCGGGACCAGCCGCCCAATCGCTGAGATCGGCGCCGCCCTGCGCCCAATAAATCTTGCCGTGGGATTTAGAGATGGCGGGGCTGACATCAGTATGTTTGCGCAAAGCCTTGAGCATACTGTCCGCGCCGTCCGTCTTTTGACCGTCGATGATCACGGGGCCATCTGTCTGGGACATGGCGGCGGCGATAAGCGCTTGCGCCTCGGCCCGGGCACGGGTCAGGCAGGTGATGCTGGCGGCAAAGCGGGTGTCTTTGGGCAGTTCGGGAGAGACGGTGTAACCACGCTGTTCAAAGCGCGCGCAGACCGTGACCAAAGGCGACACGATATGTACGCGATCCTGTGGCAAAGCCGACAGGTCGGCATCCTCAGGCGGGTGTAAAACGGCCACAGGGCCACCGCCCCATGCGTCTATCGCATCGAGCATCAAAGGCAGGCGATCACCGATCACCTACTCTTCTTTCTCCATGGTGCATTGCAGCGGGTGCTGGTGCCGACGGGCGAAATCCATGACTTGCGCCACTTTCGTCTCGGCAATCTCGTGGCTGAAGACCCCCACAACGGCAAGGCCCTTCTTGTGGACCGTCAGCATAATCTCGAACGCCTGGGCGTGGTTGAGGCCAAAGAACCGTTCCAGCACGTGGACGACGAATTCCATCGGCGTGTAGTCGTCGTTCAGAAGCAGCACCTTGTAGAGCGGCGGGCGCTTGGTCTTGGGCTTCGTCTCCGTAACGACGCTGGTGTCACCATCGTCGTCCATCGGTCCGGCCATCATGTGCATGTCAGAGTGCATGCGCGTCCTCATCGCAGGGAATCTCTTGGTGAGCTTGGATCACCCTATATAACGCAAGGGCGGTTTGAGAAAAGAGGGCGGTGCAGGAATGTCGCGCTGTGGTGAACGGGATGGCGTTTGATATCGGCGCGATTGGGTTCGATGCGGATGACACGCTGTGGCATAACGAACGGGTGTTCAAGCTGACGCAAGAGCGGTTTGCGGAGCTGCTTGCGCCGCACGCGGATGTGCCTGATCTGGACGCGCAGTTGCTCGCGGCTGAGCGGCGCAATATCGGGCAGTACGGTTTCGGGGTAAAGGGTTTTGTCCTGTCGATGATCGAAACCGCGCTGGAAGTGACAGAGCATCAGGTGCCCGGGGCAGTGATTGGTGATTTGATCGCAGCGGGTCAAGAGATGCTGTCGCATCCCATCGATCTGCTGCCCCATGCCGAGGACGCGGTGCGCACCGCGAAGGATCGCGGGCCAGTGGTGCTGATCACCAAGGGCGATCTGCTGGATCAGGAGCGGAAGCTGGCGCAATCGGGGCTGGGGGACTTGTTTGACGGCGTCGAGATCGTGTCGGACAAGACGCCCGCCATTTATGCCCGCATCTTTGAGGCGTTTGGCGGGGCAGATCGGGGCATTATGATCGGCAATTCGATGAAATCGGATGTGCTGCCCATGATTGACGCCGGAGGCGTTGGAGTTTTCGTGCCGCATGATATGGCCTGGGATCTGGAACATGCCGACGCGCCCGAGGATCATCCGCGCTACGCCGCCCTGTCTGACCTGGGCGCGTTGCCCGCGTTTCTGCGACTGCGTGATTAGGGTCTGCCACATTGCTGCCACAATCGCCCAAATGGTACCGTGCGCCACCGTATCCGCAACATATTGAGCGATGCGCGTGCAGAAAAACAGAAACGCAAGAGACATCAACACTTTATCGAAAATGCGACCTGTGCTAGCGTCATCGCAATAATCAAAAGGTCAGCCGAACAATCGGCGGCCAGAGGCAGACATAGGCAGGTTTACCGTGAAGGTTCGGCGCGTTCAGTCGGCCCGATTTGGGCTCATTCTCTTTGCAATTTTGTGGATGATTTTGGTCGTCCCGGCGTCTGTCATGGCAGCCCCTTATGCTGCGATGGTGATGGATGCCCGCACAGGCGAGGTGCTGCATTCGCGGAATGCAGATACGCGGCTGCATCCGGCATCACTGACCAAGATGATGACACTTTATGTCGTTTTTCAGGCTGTCGAACGCGGCGAGATCACCATGGACACCAAGGTAAAAATATCGCGCTTTGCAGCGTCAGAACCACCTTCGAAGCTGGGTCTCAAATCTGGGTCGCGCATCAAGCTGCGCTATTTGGTGCGCGCCGCGGCGGTGAAATCGGCCAATGATGCCGCAACGGCGATTGCCGAGGCAATTTCGGGCTCCGAAGCTGCCTTTGCCCGCCGAATGAACCGCACAGCGAAATCACTTGGTATGACCCGCACGACCTTCAAGAACGCGCATGGCCTGACCGAAAGCGGGCACCTGTCGACCGCGCGGGACATGACGATCATGGGGCGGCACATGCTCTATGACTATCCGCAATATTACAACCTGTTCTCGCGCCGCTCGACCCATGCGGGCATTCGCGACGTGGCCAACACCAACCGCCGCCTGCTGGCAAACTACAAGGGCGCCGATGGGATCAAGACGGGGTACACGCGCGCCGCTGGCTTTAACCTTGTCGCGTCCGCTGAACGTGGAAACGAGCGCATCATCGCGACCGTGTTCGGTGGCAAGTCTACGGTATCGCGCAACGCACGGGTGGCGGAACTGCTGGATATGGGCTTTCGCAGGGCCCCCAGCCGCGCGCCGCTGCGCCGTCCACACAAGCCAAGTTATGTGCCAGGTGATGATCCGATCATCGTGACAGGCAACCAGGATGCGCCCCGGGCTGCGGGCAAGATTATTCGCCTAAGCGGTGCCGTAAAGACAAGCTATCGCCCGGTGATGCGGCCGGGCAGTGCGGCCCCCGTATTAGTGGCCGAGGCGCCGGCAGCGGCAACCGTTTTGCCGGATGACATTCAGACCGCGCTGGTGGCTGCGCAAACCACCGAAACGACAGCAGCGGTTGCCGCTGCGGCGGTTTCGGCCGCTCTTGCCCCATCGGTACGGCCAGAAGCACGGCCAACACAGGTCGCATTGACGCAAGAGCCAGAAGTGGTGACCCGCGTGTCAACATCGGGCGGACGACACTGGGGCGTGAATGTCGGGCGTTATGCCAGCCGCTACAAGGCCGAGAAGGTGCTGTTGCAGACCGCCCTGTCCGAGATGTCGTCGCTGGACGGCAGCTTGCGCAAGGTGGTGCGCCGCCCCACCGGGTTTGACGCGAATTTCATGGGCATGACCCGGGACGGGGCCGACCTGGCCTGCCGTCGGCTTCAATCACGCAACGTGACCTGCTTCATGATCGGACCGTCCTAGGCCCAGCCAACCGGATCGACGTTCAGAAGCAGGGCCAACTGATCGTAGACCTCTGGCTCTGCCTGTTTCAGAGCGTGTGGTTTTTCAAAGAACACCTCAACCGCGACCGCAAAGAACTCTTCATGATTGGTCGCACCGTAAGGATCGATCACGGTAGGGCGGCGCGCCTCGATATTGGCGACATGACGGTCATAGGCTTCCACGATCACGCCGGCCCAAGTCGAGAAACTCTGCCCCGGTGCCATCGGCGGCGCCCCATCCGTCTGGCCCGACAGATCGTCCAGCTGATGGGCGAACTCGTGCAACACCACGTTCAGCCCGTCAGCATCATTTAACCCGCCCTGCTGCGCGTCCCGCCAAGACAAAACCACAGGACCGCGTGACCAGCTTTCGCCCAAGCGCACGACCTCTTCTTCGGTCACGACATAGCCGTCGTGCCGGGTCTGTTTCGATTTGAACGCGCCAGGATAGATCAAGACCGTGGTGAGGTGTTTGTACCACGCGGTGCTGCCAACCACGAGCAGCGCGGCCTGCGCCGCGATGCTGAGCGCCATATCCTCCGTCACCTCCAACCCGTTGCAACCAACCAGATCGACCTGGCAGAGGAAGAGCGCCACCCTGCCTTCAAAAGGCTTTTTCAGGTCGGGCGGAATTTTGCGGATCAACGGCACCTCGCGCAGGATGATCTGCCATTCGGCATCTGTCAGGCGCGAGGCGAGCACCTCTTGCTGCCATTTCCACTTGCGCCAGGCGCGCCATCCCAGCGCAGTCGTGATCAAGGCGATGAAGCCGAAAAACCAGATCATGAGCGGGCGGCCTTTCTGATCCAGCGGACAAAATCCCTGAGCGGGGGGCGATGCACGCCAGGGCGAGTTACAAGGTGATAACCCGCGCCCGCGACAGCATCCTCGTACAGCACGCAAAGCCGGCCCGCAGCGATATCCGCGGCCACAAAGGTGCGGACAGTCACGGCGACGCCCTGGCCGTCCCGCGCGCCATCAAGCATCAGATTGCCAGGCACTTGCGTCACCGGCCCACGCGGCACATCCGCACCGCCGCGCTCCGCCAACCATCTTGAACTTTCGGTGGTACCGACCTCTTCCAGCCAGGGCAGCGCCCCCAGTCGGGACGGCTCTGATACGTCGCGTCCCTTGATCAGGTCGGGTGCTGCGACAACCACCATCGATGTGGGCACGATCAATTCGCTATCAAGCCCGTCCCAGCCACCTGACCCATAGCGGATCGACACATCCACACCACCGGGGCTTAGCATAACGAGGTCTGCGGTGGGGTTCAGAACTAGGTTGATCTCGGGATGCTGCGCGCGAAACTCGGACAGGCGCGGCATCAACCAAGCAGAGGCGAAACTGGGCGTCGGCGAGATATAAAGCGGGCGCGCCGCCTCGGCGCCCGACACCAGCGCAACCGCGCGGGCGATGCTGGCGAACCCATCGGCGCAGCCCTGCGCCAAAATCTCTCCTTCACTGGTTAGTTTCATGGCGCGGCCCGAACGGTCGAACAGTCTCACGCCCACATGCGCCTCAAGCGCACGCAACTGCTGGCTGATCGCAGCATGGCTGACCGACAGCGCCTGCCCTGCGGCCACCACATTGCCTGCGTCGACAAAAGCCGCAAACGCACGCAAGGCGGCCAATGGGGGCAGATCGCGCCACTCCACATGTTATCCTGACTTACACATGAACATTCCAATTGAGTGGCATATCCCCCCTCATTGTTCAATGTATTATGCACATATCCCGCACTCCAAGAGGTTCGAAATGTTGGACATCTATGCACAAACTTTCATGACTGCGACCCGTAGCCGTCGCTGCACCCCTGTATCATTGCCACGCACCCGCTGGTGGCAGGGCAAACGTACAAAGTGCATCAACCTGGATAAATTATGATCGTAGGTTCGCGCCAAAGGGCACAGAAACGGCGGGCGGCTCAGCCGCGGTTAATGCATGTCACCTGCCGTCAATGAGTGGCTTGCAGAAGCAGGCGCGTGTAGTCCGTTTGCGGCCGTTCAAAGAGATCGTCAGCCGCACCCTGTTCGATCACATCGCCTTGCTTCATCACCAGCACCTTGTGGCTCATCGCCCGCACAACCTTGAGGTCATGCGAGATAAACAGGAAAGCCAGCCCGTATTTCTGCTGAAGTCCGCGCAGCAGTTCCACAATCTGCACCTGCACTGTCATATCGAGGGCCGAGGTCGGTTCATCCAAGACCACCAGTTTGGGGCGCAGCACCATGGCGCGCGCAATGGCGATACGCTGGCGCTGACCGCCCGAGAATTCATGCGGGTAGCGGTCCATGGTCATGGGATCAAGGCCCACCTCGGTCATTACCTCGGCCACGACCTCGCGCGCGCTGCGCCCATCGTCGATGCCGTGCACGCCTAGCCCCTCGGCAATGATCTGCATGGCGGTCATACGAGGGGACAGTGATCCAAACGGATCCTGAAACACGATCTGCATGTCTTTGCGCAGGCGGCGCAATTGGCGGACGGTCCACGACCGAATGTCCTGACCCATATAAACGATGCGCCCCTCGGACGAGATTAGGCGCATGATGGCCAGCGCCAGCGTCGTCTTGCCCGACCCGCTTTCGCCCACGATGCCCACGGTTTCGCCCGCATGGACCTGAATGGTGGCATCGTTGACCGCCTTCACATGGCCCACCGTTTTGCGCAGCAATCCCGCTGTGATGGGAAACCAGACCTTGAGGTTCGCGGTTTCAGCCACAAGTTCGGCGTTCTCCGGCACCGGGGCGGGTTGACCCGTGGGTTCAGCGCTCAGCAGCTTTTGCGTGTAGGGGTGTTTGGGTGCGTCGAAGATCTCTTTCGTCGGGCCTGTTTCCACGATCAGCCCATGCTGCATGACACAGACGCGGTCGGCGATACGGCGAACGATGCCAAGGTCGTGAGTGATAAAGAGAAGGCCCATACTCTCTTGTGTCTTGAGATCTGCGAGAAGTTCAAGGATCTGGGCCTGTATGGTCACGTCGAGCGCGGTGGTCGGTTCGTCAGCGATCAGGATGTCGGGCTTGTTGGCAAGCGCCATGGCGATCATCACGCGCTGACGCTGCCCGCCAGAGAGTTGGTGAGGATAAGCGTTGAGCCGCGTTTCGGCATCGCGGATACCAACCTTATCCAGCAGTTCCAGAATGCGCGCGCGGGCATCATCGCCCACGATGCTCTGATGCAGAGCCAGACTTTCGCCCAATTGTTTGGCGATGGTGTGCAGCGGATTGAGCGACGTCATCGGCTCTTGGAAGATAAAGGAGATGTCGTTGCCACGCACCTTGCGCAACAACGCTTCGTCCGCGCCGATCATCTCCTGACCTTCATAGGTAACCGATCCCGACACCTCGGCGCTGTCGCCCAACAGCGACACAGTGGATAAGGCAGACACGGACTTGCCTGACCCGGACTCACCAACAAGCGCGACTGTTTCGCCTCGGTCCACGTGGAAAGACACACCTTTGACGGCTTGGGTCAACTGCCCGTCCTGCCGGAAACCGACGCGCAGGTCATTCACTTGCAGAAGCGCCATCAGGAGAAGGTCTTTCTTGGGTCAAACGCGTCGCGGATGCCTTCGAAGATAAAGATCAAAAGGCTGAGCATGATCGCGAACACGGTAAAGGCGGTAAAGGCGAGCCACGGGGCTTGCAAGTTCTGTTTGGCTTGTAACGTCAGTTCCCCCAACGATGGGGCCGACGATGGCAAGCCAAAGCCAAGGAAGTCTAGGACCGCTAGCGATGAGATGGTGCCGGTGATGATGAAGGGCAG
This sequence comes from Pseudomonadota bacterium, assembly GCA_038525015.1. Lineage (GTDB taxonomy): Bacteria > Pseudomonadota > Alphaproteobacteria > Rhodobacterales > Rhodobacteraceae > Tateyamaria. Next base: position 63,368 of record JBCBID010000005.1, read on the forward strand.
CATCGTCAAGGTGGCGACCATGGCGTTGGGCAGCATGTGTCGGAACATGATCGTCAGGTTGCTGACCCCCAGCGCACGGGCGGCCCGCACGTATTCTAGGTTCCTCGCCCGCAGGAATTCGGCGCGCACGACCCCAACAAGGCCCGTCCAGCCAAACAGGATCAGCAAGAACACCAGAAGCCAGAAACTTCGTCCCAAAATGGCGAACATGATAATGATGACGTAGAGGCTGGGGGTAGACGACCAAATCTCGATGATCCGTTGAAAGATCAGGTCGGTGCGTCCGCCGAAATACCCCTGCACTGCACCCGCGATGATGCCGACAATGGCCGACGCTCCCGTCACTATCAGCGTAAACAGCACCGACAATCGGAAACCGTGGATGACGCGGGCCATGACATCGCGCTTCGTGCCGTCCGTGCCCAGCAGATTCTCGCCATTGGGCGGCAGCGGCGCGGCACCGGGGCGGTCCACGGCGGTGTCATAGCTGTAGGGAATGAGCGGCCAACGCGTCCACCCTTTGGTGATCGCTTCGCCATCGACTTCGCCATCCTGCGCATCTTCGATGACGGCTTCGGGGTCGTCGAAACAGGTGTCGAGCCCGCCCGACACGATCAAACATTCAACCTCAGGATCGCGATAGCTCGCCTCGGTCCTAAAGTCGCCGCCGAATGCGGTTTCGGGGTAGAAGTTCCAGATCGGCGTGTAGAACTCGCCCTGATACCGCACGAGGATTGGCTTGTCGTAGGCGAGGAATTCGGCAAAAAGCGACAGGCCAAACAAGATCGAGAAAATCCAGAGCGACCAGTAGGCGCGCTTGTTCTTCTTGAAGTTCCGCCAACGGCGTTTGTTCAGTGGTGACAGGCTGAACACACCGCCGCGCGCCTTTGGCACGACCGCAGTGGTGGTGTTAAATTCCGGAGGCACACCACGGGCATACGGCGCATCACTTGACGACGCCTGCGTGCTTCCACCTTCCGACGAGAAATCAGGGTTCGGATTTTCCATCAGCCTTCCCTCCGCTCAAAGTCGATGCGGGGGTCAACCAGCACATACATCAGGTCCGAGATGATGCCGACCAACAGGCCCATGAGTCCAAAGATATAGAGCGTGCCAAAGACGATGGGGTAGTCACGCGCCACGGCTGCCTCAAAACCCAGACGCCCCAGACCGTCGAGCGAGAAAATGGTTTCGATGATCAGTGAGCCGCCAAAGAACACGCCGATGAATACCGCCGGAAAGCCCGCAATCACGATCAGCATCGCGTTGCGGAAGACGTGCCCATAAAGCACGCGGCGTTCCGACAAACCTTTGGCGCGGGCCGTCATCACGTAAAGCTTCTTGATCTCATCCAGAAAGCTGTTCTTTGTCAGCAGTGTCAGCGTGGCAAAGGCCCCGATGGTGCCGGCAAGTACCGGCAGCGTGATGTGCCAGAAATAGTCGAGCACTTTGCCGATGGTGCTAAGGTCTTCCCAATTGTCAGAGGTCAGGCCCCGCAGCGGGAAAATCTGATAGTAGCTGCCCCCGGCGAACAGGACGAGCAGCAGGATGGCGAACAAAAAACCCGGAATCGCGTAGGCCGCGATGATCGCGCCCGAGGTCCAGGTATCAAACGGTGTGCCGTCCTTGACCGCCTTGCGGATGCCCAGCGGGATCGACACGAGGTAGGCGATCAGCGTAGACCAGAGCCCCAAAGAGATGGAGACGGGCAACTTCTCGATCACGAGGTCCACGACCCCGATACTTCGGAAATAGCTTTCGCCAAAGTCAAAGCGGGCATAGTTCCAAACCATGTTGAGGAAGCGTTGCACGGGCGGTTTGTCGAAGCCGAATTCGCGTTCCAGTTCCTCTATGAACTCCGGCGGCAGGCCCCGCGCCCCAACATAGGTGCTGTCGGAGGCGGTGTTCAACTCATCCTCGCCCGCGTCATTGTTGCCACCGGCAAACCCGCCAAACACGTCGCCCCCACCTTGCGCCCGTGCAATAGCTTGTTCCACGGGGCCGCCGGGGACGAATTGGGTAAGGGTGAAGTTGACCAGCAAAATGCCCAGCAAGGTCGGAATGACCAGCAGCAGCCGGCGCAGGATATAGGGGCCCATTGTGGCCTACCTCAACGCGCCGGAGGACCGGAGGGCTGCAGCCTTTTCCTCGTTGAACCACCAGAAATCAAGTTGGCCCAGCGCAAAGGGCGGGATGTTTTCGGGATGCTCATACATATCGTAATAGGCGACCCAGAAGCTGGGATTGTACCAGACCGGGATCATGATGAACTCATGGCGCAGCGCGCGATCCAGAGCCATCGCGGCCGCGATTTCCTCTTCCCGCGTCTCTGCGATCAGCGACACGTCGATGATCTTGTCCACAAGTGGGCTGGCGAGCCCGGCGGGGTTGAAGAGAGAGAACTCGGACGCCTCGGAACCAAAGCGCTGGCGCAGGCCCGTGCCAGTTCCAAGGAAAGCGGCATAGGCGTCGTAGACCAGATCATAGTCGCGGTCGCGTTCACGCGAGGTGTATTGTGACGGATCTACCTTTTCGAGCGTGATGTCGACGCCCAGCTTTTCAACGTTGGACACGAAGTTTTCCATGGCTCCAGACAGGGTGTCGGGCGAGGACGAGTTGAACAGGTAGTTGATCTTGAGTGGCTGGCCGTCCTTGCGGCGGATGCCGTCGTCGCCCACGTCCCAGCCTGCTTCGTCCAACAGCGCCATGGCGCGGCGGGCATTGCGGCGGTCGAACAGACGGCTTTCGTTTGAGGTATGCGGCATCCGCACGTCCTCGGTCAGCATCGCTTCGGGCACCAGATCGCCCAGGGATTGCAGCAGTTCAAGTTCGGCGCCTTGTGGCGTGCCCGTCGCCATCACTTCGGTGTCCTGGCTGAAGGACGCGCGCTGTTTGAACAGTCCGTATTGCAGCGACGCATTGGTCCACTCGAAGTTGAATGCCAGGGCGACGGCCTCGCGCACGCGTTTGTCCTGAAACACAGGCGAATTGAGGTTGAACACGATGCCCGTCGGTGTTGGGGGCGAGCCGTTGGGCAGCTCCTTTTTCACGATTGAGCCGTTGTTGACCTTGGGCGTGTCATAGCCCGTGGCCCACTTCTTTGAATCGTTTTCGGTGCGGAAGGTGAACTCGCCGGCCAGAAACCCCTGAAACGCTGCTTCGGCGTCACCAAAATACTCAATCCGAATGGTGTCAAAGTTATTGCGACCAACATTGAACGGCAGGTCATTGCCCCAGTAATCCGGGTTGCGCTTGTAGACAACGCGGCGGTTCACATCGAAACTGTCCAGCATGTAAGGGCCAGAGCCGGGGGAAATTTCAAGCCGCGCCTCGTCCAGCCGCGCGCCGGTCTCCTCGTACCATTTCTTGGACCATGCGGGCACGAAACCCACCTGGTCGATCAGCGACCGCCGCGAGATATCATCGGCGAAATAGAACTTAATGGTGTGGTCGTCGATCACCTCGACCTCTGGGATGCGTTTGCGCACCGCATCGGCATAGGATTTCAGACCCTGATCCAGCAGCAGGTTGTGGCTGAAGGCGATGTCATGGGCCGTCACTGGCGAGCCGTCAGAAAAGCGTGCCTCGGGGCGCATGTAGAAGATGACCCACGCCTTGTCTTCAGGATATTCAAGCCGTTCGCAGAGCAGGCAGTAATATTCGGCATACTGATCCGCGGGCGCGGATGCGCCATTGACACCCTGGCCCAACAGGCTCTCGAACATGACGGTGGACAGCGCCGCACCGCGCCCCTTGCGCGTGTATGGGTTCATCGAGTCAAAGGTGCCGACCGTGCCTAGCGAAATCTCTCCGCCTTTGGGGGCGTCCGGGTTCACATAATCGAAGCGTTCGTAGTCTTCCGGGTAGCTCAGTTCGCCGTAGAAATTATAGCCGTAGGTCGAAATCACGGGCCCGCCTTCATCGGCCCGCGCCATGCTGGCCCAAACCAGCGTAGCGACAAGTCCAAGGACCCCGATCCCGCCCCACAGCAAATGTTTGTGTCGTTCCGCTTTGACACGGGCCTGCGCTGTTTGGCGTCTGGGGGTCTGTCGCATGGAAATCCTCCGCATGGTGGCATTCAGGGCCGTCTTGTCTTTGGAAATAAGCTAAATGCGCGCCACGCCAATATGCAACTTGAGAATCCGTGTTCGCGTTCCCCTCCATGTGAGGGCATTGTAACATTTGGCACGAAAAAAGCCGCGTGCGGGGTGCGCGCGGCCTCAATCTTGCAGGTTTTTTGAAAAGATCAGCTTCCGATGCTCTCTAGATAGGCAATCAGGTTGGCCCGATCTTCGATATCACGCAGGCCGTTGTAACCCATGGATGTCCCCGGTGCCCAACCGCGGGGGTTTTCCAGGAAAGCGTTCAGGTTCTCCGGCGACCAGACATCGGCCACTTCGTTCAGCGCGCCGGAATATGAGCCATAGTCCGTCGATCCGACCTCGCGTCCAACGACGGCATAAAGGTGCGGGCCCACGGCGTTTTCACCATCTTCAAGCTTGTGGCATGCACTGCATTGACGGAATACGCGCTGACCGGCACCTGAATCCGCAGCCGCAAAAACGTCGGCAAAAGCCACTTCGACCGTTTCTTCGGCAGTTTCTTCGACACCGGTGTCGATCACATAGGCCTGATCACCATAGCTATCGACATGGTACAGCTCATCTGCGGCCCACTGGCCCAGCAATAGGACCAGCAGCGCGCCACACAGGCTGGCTGCAATTTTGGTAAAGGTCATGGTGTCGAACATTTGGCTTCCGATTCCGTGGCTTTTTGCGTTCTTCCGGCGGCTATCTACGGCTTCCCCTTGATACTGGCAAGGTATAGAAAGCGCGACCAATCGCCCTGCCCGACCTTAGGTAGCGGCCCGGTAGCAAAGGACAAACGATGTCGATACGAATTGCGTTCCAGGGCGATCTGGGCGCCTATGGACACGAGGCAGTGCTCAAAGCCCGGCCAGAGGCCGACCCCGTGCCCTGCCACGCGTTCGAGGACGTCATCGCAGCGGTGCGCGACGGGGCTGCTGACATGGCGATGCTGCCGGTCGAAAACACGACCTATGGCCGTGTGGCCGACATCCACCGGCTCTTGCCGCAAAGCGGGTTGCATATTGTCGACGAAGCCTTTGTTCGGGTGCGCATTGCGATGATGGCGATGCCCGGTCAGAGCATTCATGACATTTCGCTTGTCCGCGCACATCCCGTCCTGATCCCGCAAGCCCGTGCGTTTCTGGACGCCAACGGCATCTCGGCCGAGGCGGCCCCAGACAGCGCCGGAGCGGCAGCGGCGATTGCACAGACCAGCGAATTGGGCGTCGGTGCTTTGGCATCCGAGGTGGCGGCGGAGATCTACGGCCTGACCGTGCTCGCCCGCGATATCGAGGATCAGGGCCATAACACCACACGCTTTCTGCTTATGGCCCCGCAAGAAGAGCGTGGACGCCGGGCCGATACGATGATCACGACCTTCGTTTTCGAAGTGCGCAACATTCCCGCGGCACTTTACAAGGCCATGGGCGGGTTTGCGACCAACGGTGTCAACATGACCAAGCTGGAAAGCTACATGGTGGGCGGTGCATTTACCGCCACGCAATTCTACGCTGACGTGGAAGGGCACCCGGAAGATCCCGCGCTGGCTCGTGCCCTTGAAGAGTTGGATTATTTCACCAACCGACTGGACATACTTGGCGTCTACCCCGCGGCAGCGGGCCGGGACTAACCCGCGTCAGGCACTGCGCTCCAGCCGGTCCTCCAACCCTCTGGCATATTCGGCCACGCGCAGCTTGAACCGCTTGCTGAGCGCGTTTTTCGCAAGCTTTAGCGACTGCAAGAATAGACGCGCCGACAAGGTTTGCGGTGTCAGTTCCAGTGCCAGCGCCATACGCGTTCGGTTGCGAGACAGAGCCAGCAACTCGACCGAAAAGGTGCCTGTCACACCCGTCGAGTTGATGTCGAACACCATCTCGTTCGGCACATCGTAGCGTGTCAGTTCCAGATCGACCTCGCGCCGGCGTCCCCGCATCTTGAAGTGCACCTTCCAGCGCATACCCACGCCCGGTTCGGTGAGCGGCCTGGTCCTTTGCACCTCTGCCCCGCGGCGCATGGCCTGTCGCTCGAACATGTCCAGATCGCTCAGCGCTGCAAACACCTGGTCGATAGGGGCCGCGACATCTTCGCGGGTCGAAAACTTCATGCTGACTGCCTGTTGGCTTTCCTCTCCCCAGTCTCTGCTCAATCAAGGGTGTCTGCAAGCCAGTTTTCAAGTAAAAAGTGTGCAATCGCGCCCTTCCGCGCAGGCAGGAAACTCTCGTGCTCGCCCGCAAAGATCGACAACATCTCTTCGCGTGTGACCCATGCGGCGTCTTCGATCTCGGTCGGGTCGATGGTGATGTCCTGGCTGATTGCCTCGCCCCGGCAGCCAAACATCAAAGACGCCGGAAACGGCCAGGGTTGGCTTGAGAGATAATCGACGTGACCAACCCTCACGCCCGCCTCTTCGAACACCTCGCGGCGCACGGCGGCTTCCAGTGTTTCGCCCGGTTCGACGAAGCCCGCCAGCAGGGAGTACATCCCCTCGGGCCATCCGGGCGACCGACCCATCAGGACAGAATTGCCATGCGTGATCAGCATGATCACCACCGGATCGGTCCGTGGAAAATGATGCGCGCCGCACGCGGGACAGGTTCGTTGCCACCCCGCCTGGGCCATCTCGGACGCACTGCCGCAGTTGGCGCAAAACCGGTGCGTGTCATGCCAGCCAAAGACCGCCTTGGCCGTCGCGGCCAGTTCCGCGTCGCGTGGCGAAAGCCACGTCATCACACGGCGCAATTCGGCAAACACCTCGCCTTCTCCACACGCGGGGTGGTGTTGCTCGGTCGGGTCGAGAAAGCCGCCCAACGTGGTCAAATCAAGGTCCTTTGGCGTCCAGCCAGACAGATCAAGCGCAAAACGCGGCGCGCCGTCCTCGCGCCCCAGAAACACGGCGGCTGTCTGGTCGGCGTCAGAGCAAGCGGCATGATCAAGGCGAACGCGCATCAGGGCCGCTGGGCGGGTGCGCTGGATGAGCGGCTTGCCACGCCACATCAACACGGCGCGCGCTGACGGGTCGGCCAGCGCGGCGGCGATCGCATCCGGGTTGCCGCGCAGTTCTGCCGCCCGGTCAAGCGCCGATCCACCAAATGTCACGCTTTCGGCATGTTTCACGCCCGCCCTCCCGATGGTCCTGGTGCGCTGTCATTGGCACGGGACCAACGAGGAAGGCAATGGGAGGGCGTATGGCGCCGCGGCATAGGTGCCTGCAAGAGCCTCTTTTCGCTTGCATTGCCTTCAACCATAGAGTGCATAAGGAATATGACTTCGCCTTCCAGCCATCTGCGTATCGCCGCCACTTCAGACGTCCACATGCACCTGGTCGGCTGGGATGCGCTGTATGATTTGCCGCTGACGCATCGTGGCATGGACCGGCTGGCCAATTTGATCCAGCGGGAAAGGGCTAGCGCGCAGGGTGGCTTCGTGTTGTTCGACAATGGCGATTCCCTTCAAGGCGCGCCTCTGGGCGACATTTGCGTGAATGCGCCCGGGGATCACCCATGGGCCGGCATCCTGAACGCGCTCGACTATGACGCGATGGGGCTGGGCAATCACGATTTCGATTTTGGCTTGCCCTATCTCGAGCACGTGATCGCACAATTGCGCTGCCCGACACTGTGCGCAAATGTGGCGGCAGGGGCCATCGCAGGTGCGATCCCGTCCACGATGATCGAACGCAGCCTGCCCTGCTCGGATGGGCAAAAACGGCGCATTCAGGTCGGGGTAACTTCCGTTTTGCCACCGCAAACTGCGGTTTGGAACCGGCGTTGCCTTGATGGTGCCTTGGGCTTCGACCAGGGCGTGCGTGCGACGCGTTACGCAGTTGCCGCGCTGCGCGACCAGGGCGCAGATGTCGTGATCGTGTTGTCGCACAGCGGTGTGACCGATGGGGTCGATGCCACAGGAGAGAACTTTGGCGCGACCATCGCCGCCGAAGTGCCGGGCGTCGATGCTATCATTCTGGGGCACACACACCTGCGCTTTCCCGGTGCTGATCACGCCGGTTTTGTGGGTGTCGATACTGATCAGGCGACGCTACACGGCGTTCCAGCCGTGATGCCCGCGCACACGGCGCAGGAACTGGGCATTATCGACCTTGTGCTTTTGCATGACGGCCAGGGGTGGCACGTATCCGGTCACACCGTCCGGCGCGACGGCGTGCGGGCCGATGCGCCTCCGGACCCAACCGTGACGACGATCACAGCTCCCTTTGTCACCCGCACGCGCGCACACCTCAACAGGCACGTCGGCACCGCCCTCACACATATGCACAACTGTTTTTCCATGCTGCGCCCATCGGGGTCCGAGGCATTGGTGGCGCGCGCGCTGACACGTACGATTGCAGACGCGATAGACGACACCGACCTGGCAGCGCTGCCCCTGTTGGCCAGCATAGCGCCACCCGCACTTGGTGGACGTGCGGGGCCAGATGCCTATGTGAACATTCCTCCGGGCCCGCTCCGCGAGCGCCATGTGGCGATGTTGTGCCCTTACCCCAATACGGTCTGGGCCGCGGTCTTGACCGGTGCCGAACTCTGGGACTGGATCGACCGCAGCATGGCGTTCTTTGCGCCCGGACCGGCCGAGGGCTCGGCTTTGGTCAATCGCGATGCACCTGCCTTCAACTTTGATACGATCCATGGGATCGAGGCCACGCTTGACCCCTTTGCCCAAGCCGCCTTTGACGTGCATGGCCACCGGGTGCAGCACGGCACCAGCCGTGTCCAGGCGCTGACCCATTCCGGCAAGTCCGTCTGTCCCGACGCGCGCTTTGTCATGGCAATGACAAGCTACCGCGGCGCAGGGGGTGGCAATTTCCCGGGGATCAGTCCCGAAACCCGGGTTGTGCGCACAGAGGTAGAGTTGCGTGACGCCGTGCGCGCAGAAATCGCGGACGGTCTGCCACAGACCAACGACCCCGTTACTGCACCGTGGCATTTTGCGCAGGCCAACGCGCGACGCCGCGTGATCCGGACGTCGCCGATGGCAGAGCCGTTTTTGCCCGATATCGCCTCGTTCGAACCAACCCTGCGGGGCTTGGATGAAGACGGTTTCTTGCGGGTTGAAGTTACGATTTGATGGCACCCGGGCCCTTGCGCTGGCTGCGTGCGCGATTTATATGACGCGGTGAGAGGTTGGCGCGGGCAGGCGCCTCGCCAACCCGGTCAGATCCGGAAGGAAGCAGCCGTAACGAGCCCCGCTTGGGTCGTTGTCAATCTCTCACCTAAGCGCAGCGTGTACAGCACGATGCGCATGACCCAGCAGCGCATCGCAGATGCGTCAGAGGGTAAACACAATCCCTTATCCCTCAAGCAGCACCGGCCACACCGCTTTGTTCTTGCGCGAAAACGCACCCAGATGCCCGACGCTCTCCAACCCGTATTCCTTCGGATCAATCACAACCGGATCGACCCCAAACAACCGGGCCAACCGGCCCACCTGTGCCGGCGGGATCAGATCATCATCCGTAAAGGCAAAAAGGCGCACGGCCGCATCGCTTTGCCAATCCGGCGCGGGCAGGCGCGGCCCCAGATCATCATCATAAAAATCGCGCGACGTGCACCATTTGCGCCATTGCCAAAACACCCCTGCGGGCAAATCCTCTCCGAACCGCAGGCGCTTGCCCGGCAGGTATCCGCACAACATCGTCGCCAGCGGGCCAAGCGTGAACCAGAAATTCAGCGCCACAGCCCGGTAAGGCCACGGATGATCGCTGTGATGCACCATACCTGACGCCACACCGATCACCCGCACCACGTCCTCCATTTCAGGCTGGTTCGGCAACAGCATCGCCCCCAGCGAGTGCCCGACAATCCACAACGGCGCGCCCGGCACTTCACGCCGCATCGCCCGCCGCGCGGCAACCTGATCGCGGATGCCCCAATCGGTCATGTCTGCCTGCATCTTGCGCATCGGCCCGGCACAGGACCGTCCCATGCCGCGGTAATCATAGGTCAACACTGCCAGACCGCGCTCGGCCGCGAGCCAGCGGGCGAAGTGAGTATAGACATGTTGTGGCACACCGGTCGCGCTGTTTATCACCACGGCTGCAAAGGGCCGTCTGTCCGGGCGATAAAGCCGCCCCACCAATTCGGCGCCATCCTCGGCCTTGAAGGCCAACGACCGCTCGGTCACATCACGTTGCACAGAGGCCGCATCGAACATCCGGTATCTCCTTTGCTCAGGACTAGACCATTCGGTCTAATTCACACGCTGGACCAATCGGTCTAATCCTGTCAAGGTCAAAGAATGAGCGACCGCCCCCTTCCCACCAAAGACCGCCTGATCCTGTCGGCAGCGACCCTGTTTCGCACGCGCGGCTATCACGGGGTTGGATTGGCTGACCTGCTGTCGGATGCGAAAGCGCCCAAAGGGTCGCTGTATCATCACTTCCCGAACGGCAAATCCGACTTGGCGATGGCGGCCGCGACATGGGCATCAGACGAAATGCTGCGGCTGATCGCGGCCAGTTTCGACGGCTCTGATACGTTCAAAGACGGGGCCACAACCCTTTGTTTCAAGTTGGCAAAGCTGTTTGACATCACCGGCTGGGACACCTGCCCGATCGCCGCGACCCTGTTCGAAGGGCCCGACAATGACAGCTTCCGGTCCCACGCCAATCACATCTACGAAGGCTGGATCGCAGAAGTTTACGACCACGCCGCCCGCCTTGGCCTGTCCGCGAGCGAGGCACAGGCCAAGTCAGAGCACCTGTTCATGCTGATCCAAGGCGGCTGGACGCTAGCGCGGGCGCGGCGCAGCTCCGACGTGATCCGACAGATGACCAACCGCCTTTAGGGGCTGCGCCGCCACCATATCGCAGTCGGCCGTCAGCGCCGAATCGTAAACGCACCGGAATACGGCAGCATCACCCGTGGCGCGTCGGGGCACCCCACCGGTTCAGGACAGTACTACGCCCATGCCTGCGCTGTCGTGGCCAGAACACCAGCCGCAAATTCGCCCTCGCTCCGGGCGGCTTCGGTTAACAGACGGCCTTCCGCTGTGGGGGTCTGCCCGCCAGACATCAGTGACAGTACGTCAATGCCCGTCACCCAGCCAATCAGACGCAACATCAGGGTACCCTTTGATGCCAAGCCCTCTGGAGACCAGGCCGCGCTCAGTATCCCGCCGATCTTCGATATTCCGGTTTCAGCTGATGCCCGGTAAGCGCATGATATGTCGCCCTGTCTTGTCCGATAACGCTTTTGCGCCACCATAAGTCCATGTCTGACAAAAATGAACTTGCCGAAAACCGCACCAACTGGGCCGAGGATCGCACCAGCCTCGCCAATGAACGGACCTTTGCAGGGTGGATGCGCACCGGCATGGCCGCGGTTGCCGTGGCCATCGGTCTCAAGGCCGTGTTCGGTGCCACTGATCCCACCTGGCTGGCCAAATCCGTGGCCTCTATTTTCCTAGTCGCGGCCCTGTTCATTTTCTGGTCCGCCCGCCGCCAGGCCTGCGCCTCCTTTGATCGCTTGTCGCAAAAGGACGCCGAGGTGCAGGGGCGATCAAACTTCACTCTGATGACCATCGCCATGAGCCTTGGCACTCTGGCAACCGGCGTCATCCTCTGGCTGATCTGACGGCAGCGGTGGACGCCGCCCGCCCTGCCCCGTAGTGTCGCACAGTCAATTCGAATCCAGACCAAGGCCCATGTCAGACGAGACCCAGAATTATCAAGTGCTGGCCCGCAAATACCGGCCCGAGACCTTTGCCGACCTCGTGGGTCAGGATGCAATGGTGCGCACCCTCAAGAACGCCTTTGAAGCGGACCGCATTGCGCAAGCCTTTGTCATGACGGGCATTCGCGGAACGGGCAAGACAACCACGGCCCGGATCATCGCCAAGGGCATGAACTGCATCGGGCCTGATGGGAATGGGGGGCCTACGACCGAGCCATGCGGGGTATGCGAACATTGCAGGGCCATCATGGAAGGGCGCCACGTCGATGTGCTTGAAATGGACGCGGCCTCGAACACCTCGGTCAACGATATCCGCGAGATCATCGATAGCGTGCACTATCGTGCGGCCTCGGCCCGCTACAAGATTTATATCATCGACGAGGTGCACATGCTGTCCAACAGCGCATTCAACGCGCTGCTGAAGACGCTGGAAGAACCGCCTGCGCATGTGAAGTTCATCTTCGCCACAACCGAGATCCGCAAGGTTCCGGTGACAGTCCTGTCACGCTGCCAGCGGTTTGATCTGCGCCGGATCGAACCCGAGGTGATGATTGCCCTTTTGCGCAAGATCGCGACGGCTGAGGGGGCCGAAATTGCCGATGACGCGCTGGCTTTGATCACCCGCGCAGCCGAAGGATCAGCACGCGATGCGACGTCGTTGTTGGATCAGGCGATATCGCACGGCGCGGGGGAAACAACCGCGGACCAGGTGCGGGCGATGCTGGGGCTGGCGGATCGGGGCCGGGTGCTGGACCTGTTTGACATGATCCTCAAGGGCGATGCCGCGGGGGCGCTGACGGAACTGGGCGCCCAATATGCCGATGGGGCCGACCCCATGGCCGTGATGCGCGATCTTGCCGAGATCACGCATTGGACATCCGTGGTCAAAATCACGCCCGAGGCGGCGGACGATCCCACCATTTCGCCCGATGAGCGCAGCCGCGGCTTGCACATGGCCGAAGCGCTGCCGATGCGCGTTCTGACCCGGCTTTGGCAGATGCTGCTCAAGGCGCTGGATGAGGTGGCCAGCGCGCCAAACGCCATGATGGCCGCAGAGATGGCAGTGATCCGGCTGACCCATGTGGCCGACCTGCCCAGCCCAGAAGACCTTGTGAAAAAACTGCAAAACGCGACACCACCACCCGCGCCCGCTGTACCCGCGGGGACAGCCCCAGCAAGCGGGTCGTCTGGCGCACACGCGGTGCATCAGGCGCAGGCACGGATGCTGTCACAGCCAAATGCCGCAGGGCAGACAACGGCCCTGGCTCACGACCCGGATGTGGCCCTGGCGCGCTATCCGACCTTTGATCATGTGATCGAACTGATCCGTGCGAACCGAGACGTGAAGCTGCTGGTCGAGGTCGAGACAACCCTGCGCCTTGCCGCCTATCAGCCGGGGCGTATTGAGTTTGAACCGACGGAGAGCGCGCCGCGCGACCTGGCCCAACGCCTTGGCGCGCGCCTGCAAACCTGGACCGGCAATCGCTGGGGGGTCTCTGTGGTCAGCGATGGCGGCGGGAAAACCATCGCCGAGGTGCGCGACGCGGCTGAGCTGGCACTGAAAGAAAAAGCCGAAGCGCACCCGTTGGTGCAGGCCGTGAAGGAACAGTTTCCCCAAGCCAGGATCACCGAAATCCGCACACCCGAAGAGATCGCACAAGAGGCCCATATCGAAGCCCTTCCAGAAGTGGATGATGAGTGGGACCCGTTCGAAGAAGACTGATCTTTGGTGGTTTGTCCCCGCGGGGACAGGTCTATGCCATTGGATTCATTACCTCTATCCCGAGCGCTGCCTGGGCTGAGGTCTGTGACAAGGCGCGTCCGTTGTGGCAACCCGGCACGCAAGCCACCGCGTTGACAGAGGCGCTGCATTTCTTTGCGACGCCACTTGGCCTTATCCTTCTTGCGCTGTCTGTCGCGGCAATCGTGCGGCGGTGGCAGTGGGTCGGGCTGGCGACAATTCTTGGATGGACCGGTCTTGTAAGCCTTGTGACATTGGGCGGTTCTACCGATCCGACCAGCATGCACGCTCTTGCCGTTGCCGAAGGCTGCGTCGGTCCGCCCACCTTGTTCATTGTGGCTGTCGCTGCGATATGTGTGGGGATTGTTCTATACACCAAGCCGCGGACAAGCGGCGCAGATGGATCGGAGAGTTAGATGCTCAAAGGACTTGGCGGGCTCGGCGATATGGCCGGGATGATGAAAAAAGCCCAGGAAATGCAGACAAAGATGGCTGAGATGCAGGATGATCTGCATGCGATCATGGTCACCGGCGAAAGCGGGGCGGGGCTGGTCAAGGCGACCGCGACGGCCAAGGGTGAGTTGACCGCGCTGGATATTGATCCGTCGATCTTTAATGGTGATGACAAGGAAGTGGTCGAAGACCTGATCCTTGCCGCGATCAAGGACGCGCAGGCCAAGGCGCAGGAGCGTGCGCAGGAAGAGATGGGCAAGCTGACCGAAGGTCTGGGCCTGCCGCCGGGCATGAAGCTGCCCTTCTAAGTCAGGGCCGCTGGGGCGCGCCGGGTTCACGGGGCGGGTCGGTGGCCTTGGGTATGTCCAAGCGTGCCCGGCGCGCTCGCCATTCGCGGCGAAGACCCAGAAGAAAAGCGAGAAATATCAAATAGGTGGTGAAAGTCACGCTCAGCCTGACCACCCCCTCACGGAAGGTGAGCGCGCGGCCACCCTGTCCGGTTTGACGGCCTTTGCCCTGCTCGGCACCTTGCGCCGCGTCGGGACCTGCTGCCACATCTGTTGTACCGGAACACGCGTCATCTGCAGCCGCATCAAGCCGGTTGAGATGCGGGCGCATCGCTTCTTCAACCCGCAGCCCGCGACCGTTGGCAAGTCGGCCCACAACATCAAGGACCACCTGCGCCGCGCGCGCGTCGCGGCGGGGGACGTCCTGTGTCAGCGTGGCGATCACGACCACTGGGTCCATATGCGATAGGGTGCGCCCGAGTTTGGCGCGGTGATGGACCGAGACGGCGCCACCTGCGTCCAGGATGTCGAGCAAAAGAGTGTTCGCGCTGCGCAAAGCTGTTGGATAGACACAGGCGTAACCCATTGACGGAATTACAAATAAACCAAAAACAAGAAATGTCATACGCGCTGTGATGCGCATGTTTGGTGCCCCCGGATTGTGCAGTTGCGGGCACGCTAGACGGGTTTGATTGACAACCGGTGAACCGCGATAACCCCTTTTTGTTCTGCACAAACCGCAATAGGGTCACGGCGATGAGCAGCACGCGCGACATAGAAAACCTGATCGAGATGATGGCGAAGCTACCGGGATTGGGCCCGCGATCAGCGCGACGGGCGGTTTTGCACCTGATCCGCAAGCGGGCGCTGCTGCTGACGCCGTTGGCTGACATGATGCAGAATGTGGCAGCGACCGCGCGGGAATGTCTGAACTGCGGCAATATCTGCACCAGCGACATCTGTGACATTTGCAAATCGGAAAAGCGTGCAAATTCAGAGCTTTGCGTGGTCGAAGACGTGGCCGACCTGTGGGCGATGGAGCGCGCTGGCGTGTTCAAGGGACGCTATCACGTGCTGGGCGGCACCCTGTCAGCGCTGGACGCGGTGGGGCCGGAAGAATTGCGGATACCGCGGCTGCTTGACCGGGTGAAAACCGAGAATATCAGCGAGGTGATCCTGGCGCTGAACGCCACGATTGATGGACAAACCACGGCGCATTACATCGCGGATCAACTGGACGGGCAGGTCAAACTGACATCGCTGGCGCAGGGTGTGCCGATTGGTGGCGAATTGGATTATCTGGACGACGGAACGATCACGGCAGCGCTGCGGGCGCGCAAGGCGCTGTGAGAGGTTAACGCAGCGTTCGGTGGGCCAATCAGGAAAAACTGCGTATTTTCGCGATGAAATTGCACATTTTCGCAGGACCCGTCCCGGCGTTTCACCCCCCTAAAAATGCGACTTTTGGGCAAATTGCACATTTCGCGCCCAAAACTGCACATTTTACGCCCCTCCGCTTCCGGTCACGAACCGTTAACCATTCGCCCACGTTAAGGTTTGCGGGACCGCGATAACGTTTGGGAAAGGTTTGACCGTTTCAGCCGCCGAAATAAGCCGCGAACCCGTCGATGGCGGCGTGCAGTGCTTTGTCGGTGACATCCTTGTGCAACACCAATCGGGTGGTGCCCGTGGCCCCCGTCAGATGCACGCCATGGGCGGCCATGTGCGGCGGCAGGTCGGGTTTCACTCCGCCCTCGGGGGTAAAGAAGATCATGTTGGTGGCTTGTTGCACGTCACCATACGAGCGCAGCGCGTCAGCCAGATGCGTGGCGCGGGCATGGTCATCGGACAGCCGGTCAATATTGTGGTCAAGCGCGTGGAGACCCGCGGCGGCGAGCAGGCCCGCCTGCCGCGTGCCACCGCCCAGCATCTTGCGCCAGCGGCGTGCGCGATCAATCACGTCCTGCGCGCCCACTAGGACAGAGCCCACCGGCGCGCCAAGCCCCTTGGACAGGCAGATGGACACGCTGTCAAAGAGATCGGCAAGCGCATCTTCGGGGCAATTCAGGGCGGCGATGGCATTGAAATAGCGCGCACCGTCAAGATGGACGGCAAGCCCGGCGTCGCGCCCGGCCTGCACCGCTTCGCCCAGACGGGTGAGCGGGATGGCAATGCCGTTATGGGTGTTTTCAAGGCTGAGCAGCCGGGTGATGGGCAAGTGCGGATCGTCGTCCTTGACCGCTGCGGTGACCTGGTCCGCATCAAGTGCGCCGTCCCCGGCCACGTCGAGCGGTTCAAAGGCGATGCCGCCCAGCACCGACGCGCCTTTGGCCTCGTATTTGTGGACGTGGTAGGGGCGGCCCGTGACAATCTCTTGGCCCCGCGCGCAATGGGACAGAAGGCCCACGAAGTTGCTTTGAGTGCCGGAGGTGAGAAACAGGCCCGCCTCTTTGCCCAACCGTTCGGCCAGCGTCGCTTCGAGCCGGTTGACGGTGGGGTCATCGCCAAAGACGTCATCGCCAACCTCGGCCTCTGCCATCGCTTTGCGCATCGCGGCATCTGGGCGCGTGACTGTGTCACTGCGCAGGTCGCACAGGATAGGTGCGGTGGGTGCGTCGGGCATGGATGCGTATTGGTTCATTGGCGGACCTCCTGTCGGGGTGATCCTAGGACACGGCGTCGCAAATGGCACGCCGCCGGTGTCCATTTTGCAAAATCAAGGTGCGGTGTGGCGAGTGAAGAGCATGTCTGGTCCATGGGCGAGACTGCCGCAACGCTTTGGGTCGGCGTTTCTGGGGTGTGACGACTTCTTGGCTTTGGCCTGTCTGACAACTGCCCGAGATCGCGCCCCTGCCAGGTGCCAGAGGCCCGTCAAGTGTGACTGTGCGTCTAGGCGACGCCGCGCAGGGCGGAGAGGTAGCTTTGTGTCCACCAGCCGATGTCTTCCTTGATCACGTTGTCGAGCAGGCGGGCGTGCCGGTCCTGGCGTTCGCTGCGCGGCATCGTGAGGGCCTGTTCGACGGCTGCGCCCACCTCGGCCGCGTCGTAGGGATTGACCATGAGCGCGTCGGTCAATTGTTCAGCGGCGCCTGCAAAGTGCGACAGGATCAGGACGCCGGGATTTTCGGGATTTTGGGCGGCCACGTATTCCTTGGCCACGAGGTTCATGCCATCGGCGAGCGGCGTGACCATGGCGACGTCAGCACGGCGATAGACCCCGGCCAGCATGTCGCGGTCCACGGTGCGGCGGATGTAGCGGATGGGCGTCCAGTCCAGTTCCGCGTGGGCGCCGTTGATGGTGCCCGCGGTCTGCTCAAGTTCGGTGCGGATGTCGCGATAGGCATCCACATCCTCGCGCGAGGGGGGCGCGATCTGTAAAAGCGTGGCCTTGGGCGTGTCTGGGCTGCGGGCGTCGAGATAGGCGGCGAACCCTTCAAACCGGTGCACCAGCCCCTTGGAATAGTCGAGGCGGTCAACGCCGAGCACGAGCTTTTGCCCGAGGGTCAGAGCGAGGGAGACGTTCGCCTCTTGCCGGTGGGCGAGGCTGGCGAATTCGCGGGCGTCGATGCCGATCGGGAAGTGCCGCGGCGCGGCGCCGTTGTCGAGTGCCACCATGCGGCCTTGGGTGTCGAAGATGGCGTCGGGGTCGTCGCGGTAATGGGCCATAACGCGGGCCACGTCGCCTTGGGTCTGGACGCCGAAGACGTCGTAGGCGGCGACCCAATCCTTGAGGTCGTTGGCCTGTGGCAAGGCCAGGATGTCGGAAACGACGGGGAAGGGGATATGCAGGAAAAAGCCGATACGGCAGGTCACGCCCCGGTCGCGCAAAAGTGCTGCGAGGGGAAGGAAGTGGTAATCGTGGATCCACAGAAGGTCATCTGCGGTGACGAAGTTGGCCAGCATGTCGGCGAGGCGGGCGTTCACGGCCAGGTAATGGGCGGCATAGTTGGGCCGGACAAGCATAAGGTCGGCGCGGCGGTGAAAGAGCGGCCAGAGCACGGAATTGGCATAGCCCAGATAGTAGCCGTCATGTTCGGCATGCGAGATGTCGAAGACCATGCGGATGTAGGCGCCGTCGGCGATCTGGCGCAGCTTGGGTTCGGGGGTATCGACAGGCGTGCCGCTGGTGCCGATCCACACACCACCCTCGGCCGCGAGGCAATCGTGCAGGGCGACGACAAGGCCACCCGATGGTTTTGCCTCGGTCGGGATGCGGTTCGACACCAGGATCAGACGACCGGGCACTGTGTGCTCCTGTTCAGCATTGCCAATGGTGCAGGGTGGCGCGCACGGCATCGGGATCGGGCAGGCGGTGGTTTGCCACAGTGTCGCCCTGCCCCACCTTGATCGCAACGCCACCCCGGGCCTGAACCCAGGCGAGTGCGGGTTCGTCGGTGGTGTCGTCGCCGATCATCACGGGCACACGCCCGGCAAAGGCGGGCATGTCCATGAGGTCGGCGAGGGCGAGGTCCTTGCCC
Organism: Pseudomonadota bacterium; assembly: GCA_038525015.1. Classification (GTDB taxonomy): domain Bacteria; phylum Pseudomonadota; class Alphaproteobacteria; order Rhodobacterales; family Rhodobacteraceae; genus Tateyamaria. The sequence goes on from JBCBID010000005.1 coordinate 82,100, forward strand.
ACCCCGCGGGGGCGCATCTCGACCGCCATCTTGGCGGGGTGCGCTTCGAACTGGTCGTGGGTCTGGCTGAGATGGTCGGTGAATTGGGTGACCTTGTCGTGCAAGTTGGGCTGGGCGCGGTAGTGCAGGACGAGGCCGGTTGGCTTTTCTTCGAGCAGGAGCGCGGGATGGGTGCCCGCGAAAGCACGCGCGGCATCACTTAGCACGTCGAGGTGGTCTTGTGACAGGTCGACCCGTGCACGGAGCGTGCCGTCGCGCCGCCATTCGGCACCGTGGCCGCCAACGATCAGGCCCGTGTAGTCGGGCAGCCAGTTGGCAAGGTCCACCACGGCACGGCCTGACACAAGCGCCAGCGCGCCCACCGTCCTGTCGGAGAGCGCATGCAGCAGCCCGGGCAATGCGTCCGGGATATGGATCGCATCGGGCGTCGGAGCGAGGTCAACGAGCGTGCCGTCGAAGTCCAAAAAAACTGCCGCCCCATCACAGGGCGGCAGAAAGGTCGTATCGGGCGTGTGAGCGTCCATGAAACGGATACGCGCGGCGCGCGGGATTGGTTCCCTTTTTTAGGGTTGTTCGTCTTCGTCGTCGCCACCGCCCTTGGGCAGGTTAAAGAGGCTGTCAGCATCAACGAGCGTGCTTTTATCTTCGTCTTCATCGCCATCATCCGCGAGCGAGAAGGTTTCGAGCCCTTCGATGGCGGTGGGGATCTTGGGCTCGGCCTCCATCCCCAGCGATTGTTCGGTGCTCACGAGCTTGCGGCGTTCGTCGTCGGACATGACCTGGCCATCGGCAGCTTTTTTGGCGGCGGCCTTTTGCACGGCGGCGTCGAGTTCAGATTGTTTGGTCAGGCCAAGGGCCACCGGATCCACCGGCTGGATGTTCGAGATGTTCCAGTGCGTGCGGTCGCGGATCGACTGGATGGTCGGCTTGGTCGTGCCCACCAGTTTGGAAATCTGACCGTCGGTCAGTTCGGGATGGAATTTCACGAGCCAGTAGATCGCGGCAGGCCGGTCCTGACGCTTCGACAGCGGCGTATAGCGTGGGCCGCGGCGCTTTTCCTCGCCCACCGCGGCGGCGTTGAATTTCAGCGACAACTTGTGCAGCGGGTTCTGTTCCGCCGCGTCGATTTCACCCTGCGTCAACTGGTTGTTCGCAATCGGATCAAAGCCCTTGACCCCGGCGGCCACGTCGCCATCGGCGATGCCCTGCACTTCCAACTCGTGCATGCCAACAAAGTCCGCGATCTGCTTGAAGCTGATCGTCGTGTTGTCCACCAGCCAGACGGCGGTGGCCTTGGCCATGATCGGTTTTGCCATTGTCACATGCTCCTATGCATAACTGTCCCGTCGCCTGAAATCGGCGGCCTTGGCATCCAAGGCGGGTTTCCGTTGTCGGGGAACTTGAAGGCGATATAGTCGGGTCCGGGGAAAAAGGAAAGCCTGATGCGTGCTGTTTTGATTTGGATGATGTTGGCGGGTGCGGCGTGGGCTCAGGACCGGGCGGGGGAGTTCGACTATTACGTCCTGAGCTTGAGTTGGTCGCCCAACTGGTGCGCCTATGAGGGCGATGCGCGCGGGTCAGATCAGTGCGACGCGCGGCATGATCACGGGTGGATCCTGCATGGGCTATGGCCGCAATACCACCGGGGTTGGCCGCAATACTGCCAGACGGCGGAACGGCCGCCGTCACGGGCGATGACGCGGGATATGGCGGATATCATGGGCACGTCCGGCCTGGCCTGGCATCAGTGGAAAAAGCACGGGGTCTGTTCGGGTCTGTCTGCGCCGGCCTACTACGCCCTGTCGCGCGAGGCCTATGGCCGCGTGGTGCGCCCCGAGGTGTTTCGCAAACTGGACAAGGCGGTAAAGCTGCCCGCGTCGGTCGTGGAAGAGGCGTTTTTGCAGGCCAATCCCGGCTTTGACAAAGATGGTGTGACCATCACCTGCCGTGATGGCCACATTCAAGAAGCGCGCATTTGCCTGTCCCGTGATCTGGACCCGGTGCCTTGCGGTCAGGACGTGGTGCGGGACTGCACAGCCAAAGACGCGCTATTTACGCCCATCCGCTGAGCGCTGGTCAGGCGCCCAGCCCGGTGGGCGCATCATGAAGCGCCACGCTTCGCCCCAGCTACGGGCATTGACGATATCGCGCCACAGGCCGGGCAGTTCCGAAAACCAGACCAGAAACGGATTGCGGCTGTCGAAATCGCGCTTGAGACCATAGCGCGGGGTCTCTTCCTCGGCCTGGTAGGTGCCAAAAAGCTGGTCCCAGATCACGGTGATCCCGCCATAGTTCTTGTCGATATACTTGTCGTCGCAGCCATGGTGCACGCGGTGGTTGGCGGGGCTGTTCATGACCTTGTCGAACCAGCCCAGAGTGCCAATCAGTTCGGTGTGAATCCAGGTCTGGTACGCCAGCACGACGATGATCCCAAAAAAGACCATTTCAGGCGAGAAGCCCAGCACGATGAGTGGGATGTGCGTGATCAGGCTCCACACCCCTTCGAGCGGCCCGAAGCGGATACCCGTGATGATGTTGTAGTCGCGCGAAGAGTGGTGAACCGCGTGTTGCGTCCAGAGCAGCCGCACCTGATGCGCGATACGGTGTTCCCAGTAATAGGTGAAATCGGCCGCGATGACGGCGAGCGCGATGCCCCACCAGGTGAGCGGAATGGCCCAGGGCTGCGCCACCTCGGCGAGGATGTAGTAGAGAACATAAGCGCTGGTGAAGAGAGTGGTTTGCAGGACGAGATAGGGGATTTGCGTGCTGGCGCTGACCAGCATTTCGGCCAACGTACGGCCCTTGTGATCGCCCTTGAACAGCACTTCGGCCAGTTCGATGAGCAGAATGGCGATGCCGATAACGACGAATGCGTCATCAATCCGGCTGCCCAGCGTGTCGAGCGCGTCGGGGGTCATGGTCTGTTTCCTTGTACAAGGGTGCGCCAGGCCAGCGCGGCGGCCTGCTTCGGAGTGGCGTCCCCGGCCACCACCATGGCCCAACCGGCATAGATCAGGTTGTCGTAGGCCTGCACGATCCACTCTGTGGGCACGTGCGGATCAAAGGTGCCTTCAGCCTTGGCGTGATCAATGTCTTTGGCCAGGTCACGGGTCTGGGCGGCATAGACCTTGGCCACGCGCGGATCGTGGGTGGCGGGCTCGGTCGCAAGAAACATGTGCCGCGCGGCCAGAGGCAGGATTGCCCCAAGCGCCAGTTGCAGCCCTTCGGTATAGGTGTCGCAGCCAGCCACAGCCGTGGCCACAGCCGCGTCAAGCTCCTGGGCTGCGGCAAGGGTGAGTTCGACCATAAGCGCATCGCGACCGGCAAAATGACGGTGCAGCGTGGCCCGCCCCACGCCAGCAGCTTGGGCGACGTCCGCAAGGGATGCGCCGGGGTTCTGGCTAAAAACCTCGAAGGCGGCGTCGAGGATTTGGCTCTTTGGTGATACAGTATTGTCTCTCATGAGACTCATATGTCTCATCTCGTACCAGATTTCAAGGGGTCGGTGCGCTCACGTCTTCTCCGTCGCGCCTCGTGGCGTCTGTGGGAGCCTCCGGCGGTCGTATTTTCAGTCAGAAGAAACGAAAACGCCCGCGCCACTCATCCAATGTGAGCACCGCGGGCGAAGCAAAGAAGCAAACGCTTCTCCTGACACGGCCATCGGCTCGACAGCCTGTACCGTGGCCTCAAAGAAGCCGGTTAACCTTAATAATTCGTTTCTTCTGACTGAAAATACGACGGGGGAGCCCGCAGGGCGGGGGCAGAGCCCCCTGAAATGTGGTGTCGCCGTCAGGCGGCTTTTGGATCAGTCGCCCGCTACATTCAGGACGATCTTGCCGATATGGCCGGAGCTTTCCATACGGGCATGGGCCTCTGCTGCCTGATCGAGCGGAAATTCCGAATCCATGACCGGACTGATCCGACCCGCCGACAGCAGCGGCCACACCGCTTCGCGCAGATCCTGGGCAATGCGCGCCTTGGCCAGATCGCTTTGCGGGCGCAGCGTGCTGCCCGTCATGGTCAGGCGGCGGGTCATGAGTTGGGCAAAGTTGACCTCGGCCTTGGGGCCCTGCAGGAATGCGATCTGGACCAGGCGCCCGTCGTCGGCCAGGGCCGACAGGTTGCGGCGGATATAGGGGCCGCCCACCATGCACAGGATCAGGTTGGCGCCGCCCTGCTCTTTCAGAACCTCAACAAAGTCGTCGTTCCTGTAGTTGATCGCCACTTCGGCCCCCAAGTCGCGGCAGGCCTGGCATTTTTCCTCCGACCCGGCAGTGACAAAGACGCGGGCACCGAAATGATGCGCAAGCTGGATGGCCGTCGTGCCGATGCCCGACGATCCGCCATGTACGAGAAACCGTTCGCCGCCCGTCAGGCCGCCACGCGAAAATACGTTGGACCAGACCGTGAAAAAGGTTTCCGGCAGGCAGGCGGCGTTTTTCAGGGCCATCCCTTCGGGCACGGGCAGGCAGTGCGCGGCGGGCGTGGCGACATATTCAGCATAGCCACCGCCGGGCAGCAGCGCACAGACCCGGTCGCCCACCGACCACTCGCTGACCCCGGTTCCCACCTCTGCGATGGTGCCCGCGGCCTCCAGACCCGGCAGGTCGCTGGCACCGGGGGGCGGGTTGTAAAGCCCCGCACGTTGCAGTGCGTCAGGGCGGTTTACCCCGGCCCAGGCCACCTCGATCACCACCTGGCCATGACCCGCCTTGGGTCGGGGGCGACGGACGGGCTGCAAGACCTCTGGCCCGCCGGGGCCGTTGATTTCAACCGCGTGCATGTCCAAAGCCATTCTGATCCCTTTCCTTTGGGCCACCGTACCTTGGGACAGAGAAGGAAAGGAACCCGCATGTTGGTCGCGCCGCTGCTTTTGAACCTACTTATCCTGGTGCCCGTCATTCTGGGCCTTCTGAGCAGTGGCCTTGACGATGCGTTCGGGCCGGACACGGATGCGCGTCGCATCCTGACCTGTATATACATCGCCATCGCGCTGGTCAGCGCAGCGCTGGTGGTGTTGCACGCTGTGGGTCATGCCTGGGCGGTGCCGATGACCTTTTGCCTCTTTGCCGTCCAGATTACCTATAAGCTGGCCACAGCTGTCGCCGTTGGCCTCGCGAGCCCGGTTGTGCTGACCAATCTTGTGGTGGTTGTGGTTCAGCTTTCGGTGATCGTGCTTTGGTCAGTCACGCGGGGATGACCACGTGCCGGGCAGGTCAGATTTTGACATCGCACCGGGGGCCTTGACCCGATCAAGCAGCCAGGACGGCCCTGCAAAGAGGGTCGACAGGACCTTGCTGTCACGCACCTGAGCCTTGACCTTTTCGATCTGCATCACATCGTCGATGCGCCGGTCGAGAAAGGACCAAGTGGCCTGGTTTTCGGTGCTGTCGTCGCCAAGCCAATAGAGAACGGTGGCCGAATAGACGCCCGAGAGCGTGGCGCGTTTGGTGTACCAATTTACGTCGTCAGAGGTGTCGCCCAGCGCGGTCCAAATCGTGTCTGCGGTGCCCCAGATGGCGCGGGCACCATCGGCGGCGTGCATCGGCAGAGCAAAGAGCGTGGTGCCGCGGCGCACGGCTTCCTTGTCCGTGACGGCTTCGATCCGGAAACGGACCGCGGCGGCGATCTTGTCGCGAAACCGGTCGGGCAGATCTTCGGTCTGCAAGCGCTGCACCATGGCCGCATCGTCGCGCGCGTGATAGGCCAACGCCAGATCCACCGCGCCGCGCGGGCACACGGCACGGGCCATCGCCATATCCACATCCGCGTCGCGCGCGGCGGCCTTGAACGTCACATCGGACCAACCGTCGAAGGGCACGTGCATCAGCGCGGCGTCCAAAAGAGCGTTTTTGGTGGTCTCATAGGAGGTGGCCATAGGACGGTCCTTTGTTCTGGGGGCGGTGCTGGACAAAGTAGATCACCCTTGCTATACGGCCACCTCCTGCAAATCCTTGCAACTCGAATCTAGAAAGGTGGTGACAACCACATGCAGGTGAGTGTTCGCGACAACAATGTCGATCAGGCGCTTCGTGCCCTGAAAAAGAAGCTGCAACGCGAAGGCGTGTTCCGTGAAATGAAGCTGAAGCAACATTTCGAGAAACCGTCCGAGAAAAAAGCGCGTGAGAAAGCGGAAGCGATCCGTCGGGCCCGTAAGTTGGCTCGCAAAAAAGCACAACGCGAAGGGCTGCTTTAAGCCAGGCGCGCAAGCTGAAGTATTCGAAACCCCCGCAGTCGCCCGGCTGCGGGGGTTTTCTTTGTCACGAGAGTCCAGCGCATAGACCAAAAATATGCTATGGTTGTATGCGATTATTCAATGTGGCGCATTTTCATGAGACTTTTTTCCTATCGCGGCATCACCCTGATCGCTGCCTTCGCCTTTGTGGTGGGTGGTGTGCTTGTTTGGCTCAACTATTATTTTATCGAAGACCTGCTTCACGAGTACGTCGAAGGGTCCGTGACCAGTGAGCCCCCGGTCATCGTTGAGATGACGGAGGGAGAGACCGGTCCCGAGTTCCTGGTGCAACGCATTTTTTTCGGCACGGATCGCGCCATTGAGGACGAAACTTTCGTCGGGCCCGTATTTGGCTATGAGAGCGCGGATGCGCTGTCTGTCGGGTATAGGGATGTGACGATCCCGTCCTCTGTCCATGAGATCGGTGAGATCGAGTTGCCGCGCCGATACTCGGTCTTTTCGGTGGTTCTGTACCAAGAAGCGGAGGACCCGGAGCGACACTTTACCATCCACGAGACAAAGGTGCTGGATGAGGCCGCGTTTCTGTATGAAGCGGGGCTGGCCGCGGCAGAGGCCACCACCTATGACGGCAGCGCGTTTGTGTTCATTCACGGCTTTAACACAACCTTTCGCGCTGCGTCTTTTCGGGCGGCGCAACTTGCCTATGACCTGAGCTTTGACGGGCCTGCGTTTCTGTACAGTTGGCCCAGTGTGGGCGCGAAGATGGACTATGTGACTGACATCGACAGTGCCGAAAACGCCGCGCCGCATATGGATGAGTTTCTGGATCTGGTGTTTCGGGTGGACGGCGTGGACCGGGTTCACATCATTGCCCATTCCATGGGCAATGAGGCGCTGGCAGAGCTTTTGAAGCGCGCCGGGACAAAGCTGGATGCGCGGACGGACAAACCGGTCGATCAGATGGTGCTGGCCGCGCCCGATCTGGATGCGCGCCAGTTTCGGACGATTGCCGACCGGTTCATGCGCGTGGCCAAGGGCGTGACGATCTATGCAGCCTCGACCGATCTTGCGCTGCTCGCGTCAAAGTCGCTGCGCAAGGACTACATGCGGCTGGGGGATGTGGGCGACACCGGCCCGGTTGTGGTGCCTGGCATCGATTCTATTGATGTCAGTGCCGTGGGGACGGAACTGTTCTCGCTTAATCACAATATCTATGCGCGCAATCGGGGTGTGCTGGATGACCTGGGGCGGCTGTTTATGACAGGGACGCGGCCGCCGCATGTCAGAATGCCGACCTTGCGCGCGGAAACCAATGCGGATGGTACCTATTGGCGAATGCCAAACTAGGCCGGGCCCAAGGGGTCCCTTTGGACAGCGTTCAGATGCATGTGCTTTTGCGATGTCTTGCGGGAAAGGCCGGACCACGCGGGAACGCGGTCCGGCAGATGTGTCACGCCTTAGCCGACAAGGGCGTTGTCGTCGCGCTTGACCACCACGATGGACGATCGGGGCAGTGACCCTTCGCCATCGGGGAAGGGCGCGCCGGGGTGCTGGATGCCCACGAACATGGTGCGGCGGTCTGCCGACCACGTCAGGCCCGTCACCTCGGACCCGTTGGGACCGGTCAGGAAGCGGCGGATTTCACCGGTGACCGGGTCGCCCGCGAGCATCTGGTTGTTGCCCATGCCTTCAAAGTCGCCTTCGTTGTCGTCGTCACCGTCGGTCTGGATCCAGATCAGGCCGGTGGTGTCGATCTGCATCCCGTCGGGCGAATTAAAGAGGTTGCCCGCGTTGATGTTGGCCGACCCGGCATAGGGACCATCGGTGTGCACGGTGGGGTTGCCCGCCATGACGTAGAGGTCCCAGTCAAAGGTCGAGGCGCCGTGATCGTCATTGTTCGGACGCCAGCGCACGATCTGACCATAGCGGTTGACCTCGCGCGGGTTGGGCGCGTTGGGCACCATGGGTTCGCCCGCGGCGTTGGTACGCACATTGCCATCATCATCAAGCGCGCCGCGGCGCGAGTTGTTGGTGAGGCAGCAATACGCTTCGACCGCTGTGGGGTTCACTGCGATCCATTCGGGGCGGTCCATAGTGGTTGCCGACACGGCGGTGCCCGCCATCCGGGTGAAGACGGCAATCTCGGCCTCGGTCATGCCGGTGTCTTCGGGGGTGAGCGCGATCCAGGTGCCCGTGCCATCATCGTTGAACTTGGCCACCGACAGGGTGCCCTCGCTCAGCAGGGTCGAGGTGTCACCGCCGGGCACGTAGATGTCGCGGCTGGTCCACTTGTACATGTATTCGCCACGCTCATCGTCGCCCATGTAGACCACAACCTGGCCTTCGGGTGTCAGCGCGTAAGCCGCATTCTCATGCTTGAAGCGGCCCAGAGCGGTGTGCTTGACCGGCGTGCTTTCGGGGTTCCAGGGGTCGATTTCCACGATGTAGCCCGCACGGTGCGGTTCATTCGGGTTTTTCGAGATATCGAAGCGCGCGTCGTAGCTGTGGTAGTTGTAGCGGCCCGGTTCGACATCCGTGTTCACGCCGTAGCGTTTGAAGCCCGCTTCGTGCACATCTGACAGCGACAGCTCTTCGGTGGTGCCGAAATAGCCGTTGAAGTTCTCTTCGCAGGTCAGGTAGGTGCCCCAGGGCGTGCGGCCCGAACCGCAATTGTTGAATGTGCCCAGCGACGCGGTGCCAGTGGGATCAGCATCGGTTTTCAGCAGGTCGTGACCGGCAGCGGGGCCGTCGATCTGCATTGGCGTGCGGTGGTGGATGCGGCGGTTGTAGGGGCTGTCGACCACAACCTGCCAGCCATCATCGCCTTCGGTCACTTCCATGACGCTGACGCCCTGGAAGTTCTGGAGCCGGACGACATCATCGGCGGACATCGAGGCGCCTTCCTGCTCGACGGCGAGGTTGATCTTGGGGTTGGGGTATTCGCTGTTCACGACCAGCAGTTCGGTGTCGCCGATGTGGAACAGTTCCATCCCGTCGGTGTTTTCGCCGAACACGCGGTCTGACCCTTCGGTCGGGATCCCGGTGGTGGCGTCCCATGCGGGCGCGTCCGAGAAGAGCGGGTCGCCCCAGCGGACCAGCACATCCCATGTATAGCCTTCGGGGACATGTACGGTGCCGTCTGTCTGCGGTGCCAACTGCTCGAACGCAAAGCGCGAGGATTGGCCGGCCATGGCGGTTGTGCCTTTCAACAGGCCCGTGCCCATCACGGCAGCGCCGGACCCGAAGGCCAGCACGCCCCCCAAAAAGCCACGGCGCGAAACGGCGCGCTCGATCACTTCGTCAAAGTCTTGCGTTGTTTTACGTGGAAATTTCAGTTCGTCCCAATCATCGAAGGACAGATCCTGAATATCTGCGTCTTTCATCGTGAGCTCCCAATTGTGGTGGTTGTGGCGATTCACGCCATGGGTGTGATTGCACCACGAACATCACTGTGATGTGACGAATTTCATTTTTGTCGGCGGTAAATAGCCGGTTTTGTCAGACCGGCAAGGCCGTTGTTTTGAACACCGTTCGCAGCGCAAAACTGGATTGCATCTGTGCGACGCCGGGCAAGCGCGCAAGATGCTGCCGATGGATGCGGGCGAAATCCTCGGTGCCTTCGGCGACCACCTTCAGGATATAGTCGGCCGTTCCCGCCATCAGGTGACATTCAAGAACGTCCGGGATACGTGCGACCGCCTTTTCAAACGCCTCCAGCACCTCATCAGCCTGGCCCTGCAACGTGATCTCGACAAAAACGGTGGTCGGCACCCCCATCTTGCGTGCATCAAGCAAGGCCACATAGTCGCGGATATAGCCCGCCTGTTCGAGACGCTGCACACGTCGATGGCAGGCCGACGGCGACAGGTGCACCGCATCGCTCAGGTCCGCATTCGACATACGGCCCTGTCTTTGCAAGGCCGACAGGATGCGGCGATCTGTGGAGTCCAGGGGCATGGGCGCAGGTTTCTCCGGTTTTTGTACGTTCAGGCGCACGTTTCTTCGATTGTCATACGCCAACACGACCCTTTTCCGGTGTGGGTTTGCAAGCGAAATGCGCCATTCTGACCCCAAGCGGAGGAGAAAAGACCATGCACATCGGATGCCCCACAGAGATCAAGGCGCAGGAATACCGGGTTGGCTTGACGCCCAATGCCGCGCGCGAGGCGGTGGCGCATGGTCACCAGGTCAGCGTGCAGGCCGGCGCGGGTCAGGGTGCGGGGTTCGCGGATGCGGATTATGTCGCGGCGGGGGCGGCTGTGCGGGACAGCGCCGAAGCGATCTTTGCCAGCGCCGACATGATTGTGAAGGTCAAGGAACCGCAGGCCACCGAACGCAGGATGCTGCGCGAGGGGCAGGTATTGTTCACCTATTTGCATCTGGCGCCCGACCCCGAACAGACCCACGATCTGTTGGCCTCGGGCTGCACGGCCATTGCCTATGAGACGGTCACGGATGCAAGCGGCGGGCTGCCGCTGCTTGCGCCAATGTCCGAGGTTGCCGGGCGGCTGGCCCCGCAGGTGGGTGCGTGGACGCTGCAGAAGGCCAATGGCGGACGCGGGGTGCTGATGGGTGGCGTGCCCGGGGTCGGCCCGGCCCGGGTGGTGATCATTGGCGGCGGTGTGGTGGGCACGCATGCTGCCCGCGTGGCCGCGGGTATGGGTGCGGATGTGACCGTATTGGACCGGTCCCTGACGCGGATGCGCTATCTGGACGATGCCTTTGCCGGGGTTTTCAAGACCAGCTACGCCAGTGCGGGCAACACCGCAGAACTGGTGGCCGAGGCCGATATGGTGGTGGGCGCTGTGCTGATCCCGGGGGCCGCGGCCCCCAAGCTGGTCACCCGCGCGCAATTGTCAGACATGAAACCCGGCGCGGCGATTGTCGATGTCGCCATTGATCAGGGCGGATGCTTTGAGACCTCGCGCGCGACGACACATGACGACCCGATCTATGACGTTGACGGCATCATGCACTATTGTGTGGCCAACATGCCCGGCGCGGTGGCGCGCACGTCGACCATTGCCCTTGGCAACGCCACGATGCCCTTCATGTTGGCGCTGGCCGACAAGGGGTGGCGGCAGGCGTGCAGCGACGACCCGCACCTGTTGGCGGGGCTGAACGTGCATGCCGGGAAGCTGACCTACTACGCGGTCGGCAAGGCGCTGGGGATCGACGTGGTGTCGCCCGGCCTTGTGCTGAAAGGTTGACCGCTAGAGCAACGCGATCACGTCGCGACCCAGATGCGCCTCGATCCGCCCAAGCGTCGAAGCGCCCGCGATGCCGTCGGCGACCAGGCCCTGCTGGTCCTGAAAGGTCCGCACGGCCATCATCGTGGCCGGACCGAAATCACCGTCGATGTGCAGATGGAAGCCCAGCTTGCGCAAGTTCTGTTGCAATTGGCTGACCGCCAGACCGCTTGAGCCCACGCGCAGCACCAGGTCATCTGCCAGATCGGAGCTTTCGGGCATCTCTCCACCGAGGCGGGCATAGGCCTTGGCCATGCGCCCGGCATAGTAGTCCACCTGCCCCGACCCGTTATAGAGCCGCGCAAAGCCGCGCCAGTCACGGGCCTTGAGTTCATCCACGAGACCCCGTTTGGTGATGAAACGCGCCATCAGATCAAGCTGACCCTCGATGCTGGCGATGGCCTGTTCGGCGAGCATCCGCGCCGTCGGAAAGCCCAGCCAGTCGCTGTTTTCACCCAGCACCTGACCCACCCCCCACGAACAGGCCTTGTATGCGGCCTCGGGGTCGATGGTCTTGGCCCGTTCAAGCTGGTTGTAGCGTGCGCTTTGCGTCTTGGGATAGGGCAAGTCGCCCCATTTCGGCCGCGCCAGGTTGCGGTTCAGAGCCTCTTTGCGCTTGGCCCTGGGCAGGCACCGATAGAATACATGCGGCTCGAACAGGATGAGCGGCAGCATATTGTCGCCAACCTTGGCAAACGCCTTGCCCCCGCTTTCCACCTCAACCACAGCGGCAAAAGCCTTGGCTGGCCATCCAAATGCCACGGCTGTTCCAACAATTGCGGCTGCTACATCCCGATCAAATGCCATCTGAACAATCCCCTCTGTCCCACCCCCCTGAAAATGCAGGACGGTTCGGGATAGTGTAGAGGGCGCTTTTCGACTGTGGCTAGTCTGGAAATCACGACCAAGAAAAAGGCCGCCCGATGCAGATCGGACGGCCCAAAAAGGTATGGCGCTGGCTTAGCCCTGTTTGGCGAGGTTGTCGCGGATTTCGATCAGGATATCCAGCTCACTCGGGCCGCTCTCGACCTCGGGTTCCACCTCTTCCGGCTTTTCAGCCATTGCTTTGACCCTGTTCACATAGCGCACCAGCATGAACACGACGAAGGCGATGATCAGGAAGTTGATCACTGCCATCAGGAAGGCGCCATAGGCAAAGACGGCGGCCCCAGCCTCGCGCGCGGCTTCGAGCGAGGCGCCCGCGGGCACATCCCCTGACAAAACCGCATAATTGTTGGTGAAATCGAGCCCGCCGGTGAACAGGCCGATGAGCGGGTTGATCAGGTCAGCCACCAGTGATGTCACGATGGCGGTGAAGGCGGCGCCGATTATGATCCCCACGGCCATGTCCATGACATTGCCCTTGGCGATGAAATCCTTGAATTCATTTAACATATTTAGTCCCTTGTTGGCTTCAGCACACCGTCTTTTTATCTTTGGTGCGTGCACGAACATTGGTTAACACATCTTCTCACAGGGCAAAGACTATTTTGGCGGGGAATTTCGCCTATGTCGGACCCATAGTTTCAAGGAGACGTCCCAATGGCTGACCTCAGCGCCTTTCCCATCACCCGAAAATGGACCCCGCAGGACCCCACGGTCTTGCAACTGTTTTCGTTTCCCACACCCAACGGGGTGAAAGCCTCGATTGCACTGGAAGAGATGGACATTCCCTATGAGGCGCACCTGGTCACGCTTGCGGATGCGGATGTCAAAAGCCCGGAATTCCTGTCGCTGAGTCCCAACAACAAGATCCCCGCGATCATTGACCCGAACGGCCCCGAACGCTCGCCCATCGGCCTGTTCGAATCCGGCGCGATCCTGATCTATCTGGCTGAAAAGTCGGGCAAGCTGATCGGTGAGACAGCCCGTGACAAGGCCAGGACGATCCAATGGCTGATGTTTCAGATGGGTGGCCTTGGGCCGATGCTGGGGCAGATGGGCTTTTTCGTGAAATTCGCGGGCAGCCAGTGGGAGGACAAACGGCCCCAGCAACGGTATGTGGACGAAGCCAAGCGCCTGCTTGCGGTTCTGGACAAGGAACTTGACGGCAAGGACTGGATCACCGGGCAATATTCCATCGCCGATATCGCGATTGCGCCCTGGCTCAATGCCCTGAACTTCTACGAGGCCAAGGACATGGTCGGCTGGGACGATCACAAGAACCTCGTGGCCTATCTGGATCGGTTCCTCGCACGGCCTGCAGTCAAGATAGGCAGCAACACACCTCCGCGTCCCTGATCTTCTTCTGGCTGAAAATACTCCGGGGGTTTGGGGGCTGGCCCCCAATCAATAATGGTGTCGCCGCAAGGCGGCCTTTGGATCACGCCGCGCACATCCCGGCGCTGATCTTTTCGGCGATCATCATGGTGGGGGCATTCGTGTTCCCGCCAATCAATCGCGGCATCAGCGACGCATCCACCACGCGCAGCGCGTCGACCCCGTGGACACGCCCCGCGGGGTCAGTCACGGCCATGTCATCCCGCCCCATCCGACACGTCCCCACGGGGTGATAGATCGTATCGGCCCGCGCGCGGATATCCGCCTCCAGGCCTCGGTCACTGCCGTCATGGGCGTAAAGCTGTTTGCCGCGCCAGGGCGCCAGTGGCGGGGCGGTCAGGATGTCTTGCATCTGCCGCGCCCCTTTCATCATCAGGTCCAGGTCGCGCCGGTCTGTCAGATAGCCCGGATCAATACGTGGCGGTCTGGACGGGTCGGACGATTGCAGGCCCACGTGCCCGCGGCTGTGCGGCCTTAGCACGCATACATGACAGGAATATCCGAACTTCAGGTGGATCTTGCGCATGTGCTGATCGACGATGCCCACCACAAAGTGCAGTTGCAGGTCGGGCCGATCAACCGACGGGTCGGACCGCAGAAACGCCCCTCCCTCGGCAAAGGGGGACGCAAACATACCGGTCCCATCCTTGCGCCATTGCAGCCCCGCCCTGGCCAGCGCGATCAGGCCCTTGGGGCCCAGCCCGACCACGTCGTCCCGCTTCGAGTGATAGCTGATGATGTAATCCAGATGGTCCTGAAGGTTCTGGCCCACGCCGGGCAACTCATGCACCGGCGCGATCCCGTGCGCGGCCAGTTCGTCGCGCGGCCCGATCCCTGACAGCAAAAGCAGATGCGGCGAGCCGAACGCGCCCCCCGACAGGATCACCTCGCGCGTGGCCTCGACCAGCTTGACCGCGCCGCCATGCTTGATCCGCACCCCAACGGCGCGCGTGCCATCCATCTCGACCTTCTGCGCCATCGCGCGGGTCAGGATCGTCAGGTTGGTCCGCGCCTGCACGGCATCCGGCAAATAGGCCGCCGCCGCCGAACAGCGCTCACCCTTGGACAGGCCGGAATGCGATTGTGTGACCTGATAAAGGCCCACACCCGCCTGTTCCGCATCGTTGAAGTCTTGGGTCACGCGCAGTTGCTGCTGCGCGCCCGCCTCGACAAAGGCGTGGGTGATGGGGCGCGGCTCGGACTGGTCTGCGACCTGCAACGGGCCATCCTCGCCGTGCAGATCGTCTGCGCCGCGCATATTGCCCTCTGACCGCCTGAAATAGGGCAGCACGCTGTCCCAATCCCATCCATCGGCCCCAAGATCAGCCCATTCGTCATAGTCCCGCTGGTGCCCGCGCACGTAAAGCATGGCGTTGATCGCGCTGGAGCCGCCCAAGGTCCGCCCGCGCGGCTGAAATCCGCGCCGTCCGTTGAGTTCCGCCTGTGGTTCGGTGTGAAAGGCCCAGTTGTTGATCTTGGGGCGGCCAGAGATCATGCCCGCCACCAGCGCGGGCGCACGCACGAAGATATCTCGCCCGGTGCCACCGGCTTCGATCACACACACAGAGGTTGCCGGGTCTTCGCTGAGCCGTGAAGCCATCACACAGCCCGCCGATCCGCCCCCGACAATCACATAATCGAACTTCATGCGGCCCTCCCTCTCTTTTGCAAAAGGCTAGGAGCGCGCGCGGCACGACACAAGTGTGACCCTGGGTCGGCGGGGGGGCGCATTGCGGGCCACAGGCCCGGAACAGTCCCGCCCGACGCCTTAGCCGGGCAGGTCCCCGCTCAGAACGTAGCGCAGGATATCGACCACCTGAGTGGGCTGCTCGGCCACCGCCAGCGCCGCGGCGTCCACCTCTTTCAGCGCGTGGGCGTGATCAGGGCCGTGCAGGATAATCAGGGACTTGCCCAGCGCCGCGGCATAGCCCGCATCAAAGGCCGCGTTCCACTGCTTGTACTGGTCGCCAAAGCGCACCACGACAATGTCGGCATCCGCGATACCTTTGCGCGTGCGGATGGCGTTGACCATCGCGCCCTTGTGATCGTGCCAGTATTTCTTGTCTTCGGCACCCAGGATCGCCACCCCGCAATCGTCGCTGGCCCCGTGATCGGTGACCGGGGCGGAAAAGGTCACGTCAAGCCCCTGCGCCCCGTCGATGATCTGTTCGCGCCAGTCGGTGTGAATTTCCCCGGACAGATAGACGTTCAGCATCTCGACGCTCCTTCATCATGTGCTCTGACCGTAACCTGCCGCTGCGGGCACCAAAGGCAAGGGGTTACCGGCGCCGCGCCACCACGAAATGGTTGGGTGGGCGTACGGGATAATTGCCCGTCTCTACAATCTCGAACCCGGCGCGCGTGATCCGCGTCTCCAGTCCTGCGATGGTGTCAAACCGGACATAGGGTGCCTTGCCAACCCATTGCATCAGCGGGATCAGCCGCTTCAACAGCCCGAATTTCAGACCAAGCGACCGCTCACCAATGCAGGGGGATTTGCTGATGAACAGCCCATCGGGCACCAGAAGGTCATGCACGCGGGCCATGACTGCATCCACATTCTCGACCAAGTGAAACAGGTTGAACCCCATCACCACATCGAACGACCCGTCCTTGAGCGCGGGGTCGAATGTGTCGGCCTGAAGAAACTGAACATTGTCGGGGGCGCTCTTTGCTTGGGCTTGGGCGATCATCCCGTCCGAAAAGTCGGTGGCGCGGATCGAGCCTGCATGCGGCGCCAGCTTCAGCGCCGTGCTGCCGGTGCCGCACCCCAGTTCCAGCACGCGGTCGGTCGGCTTGAGGTAGGACACCACCCGTTCAAGCGTCTGTTCGTAGGCCTCGGGGTTGCTGATGGGCTGTGCCGCGTATTTCACAGCGACCTTGTCCCAGAATTGCGGGTTCACTTTCATCATATGTCTCCTTCAAGAGCGCATATATGCCGGATGCTCTGGTCCATAAATTGACGAAAACCGCAATGCATGTATACGAAATTGCATGGACAAGGACTTTGACTGGACCCATCTGCGCGCATTCCTGGCAACGGCCGAGACGGGGTCGCTGTCGGCCGCCGCGCGGCAGTTGGGTCTGACGCAGCCCACGGTGGGGCGGCAAGTCACGGCCCTGGAAGCGGAGTTGCGCCTTGCGCTGTTCGAGCGCACGGCGCGCGCCATGGTGCTGACCGATGCGGGCCACGATGTGCTGAGCGAAGCGCGCAAGATGGGGGAGGCTGCGACCCGCATCAGCGTGATGGCGCAGGGCCGGACCCAAGGGTTGGAGGGCACGATCCGCGTCACCGCGTCTGACATGATGAGCGCCTATGTGCTGCCCGATACATTGCTGAAGCTGCGCACGCTTGCCCCACGTCTGCGCATTGACGTGATTGCCGCCAATGACATTCGTGACATCCTGCGGCGCGAGGCGGATATCGCGATCCGTCATGTGCGCCCGACCGAAGCGGACCTGATCGCGCGCAAGGTCAGCGATGCGTCGGCCCATCTTTACGCATCAAGAGCCTATGTCGAATTGCGCGGGCTGCCAAAGACACTTGAGGACCTGCGGGATCATGACTTTATCAGCATGTCCGATGACGACATGTATATCGCTGGCATGGCCCGATACGGCATTCCCGTGACCGCTGCCAATCTGCGTGCAGGCTCAACAAGCGGGACCACCACGTGGGAGTTGATGCGCAAGGGTTTTGGCATCTTTCCGATGTCCGACCATATCGGCGATCAGTTCGAGGACGCCGTGCGCCTGCTGGAGGGTGTGACCGATATGCGCTTTCCCGTCTGGCTGGTCACCCATCGCGAGTTGAACACCAGCAAGCGCATTCGTCTGGTGTTTGACCTGTTGGCCGATATGTTGAGCACGGCCTAGGGCAAGGTGCGCAGGGACTGCGCACCCCAGGGGCGATGTGATTAGCCGCGCAACGTGCCACCTGTCGCCTTGGTAACCTTGTCAACGACCTTTTGGGCGACGGCGTCGATGTCAGCGTCTTTCAAGGTCGCATCCTTCGGCTGCAGGCGCACGGTCAGCGCGAGGGACTTTTTGCCCTCACCCACAGACCCGCCGATGAACTCGTCAAAGATGCGGACATCTTCGATCAGCGCCTTGTCTGCGCCCATCGCCGCACTGACCAATGTGAGCGCCTCGACCTCGGCATCGACGACAAAGGCGAAGTCACGCTCGACCGCTTGCAGGTCGCTGATGTCGAGCGCGCCCTTGGTGGCACCGGCCTTGCGCGGCTGCGGCACCTCGGCAGGCCAGAGCGTGAAGGCCATGGCGGGGCCCTTCACATCCATCGCGTCAAGCACGCGGGGGTGCAATTCACCAAAGATCCCAAGGACCTTTTTCGGGCCAAGACAAATCTTGCCATGACGGCCAGGGTGCCACCAGCCCTGCGCGCCGCGCATGATCTGGACCTTGGCCGGGGCGCCGATGGCCGACAGGATCGCTTCGGCATCCGCCTTGACATCATAGACATCGACGGGGCGGGAGGCGCCATGAACATCCTTGGGACCGGTGCGCCCGACGCGCAGGCCCGACACAAGCAGGTGTTGCTCGCCCGGTTCGCCGCCCTGAAACGCCGGACCGACTTCGAACAAGGCGAGGTCCGCGAAACCGCGTGCCTGGTTGCGGGCGGCGGCCTGCAACAGGCCCGGCAGCAACGCGGGGCGCATGTGGCTCATGTCGCTGGAGATCGGGTTTTCCAGCATCGTGGCATCATCGCCACCACCAAAGAGCTTGGCCGAGGCCTGGTCGATGAAGCTGTAGGTGACGCATTCGTTATAGCCCAAGGCCGCCGCCGTCCGGCGCGCGATCTGTTCGCGGCGCTGGATGGGGGTCATCACGGGCTTCGGGATACCCGGGGTCAGGCGCGGCAGAGGACGGCCTTGCAATTTGGTGAGCGAGGCGACGCGGGCCACTTCCTCGACCAGGTCTGCTTCGCCCATCACGTCGGGGCGCCAGCTTGGCACATGCGCCATGTCGCCTTCGAGCTTGAAGCCAAGCGCGGTCAGGGTCTGACGCTGTTCGCTTTCGGGAATGTCCATGCCAACAAGGCTTTGCACCCGGGCCGCGTTCAACTTGTAGGCCCTGCGCGTGTCGGGCACGGCCCCCGCGCTGACCATGCTGGAGACGGTGCCGCCCGCGTGCTCAAGGATCATGGCGCAGGCGTGATCAAGGCCAACGGGGGTGAATGCAGGGTCAACGCCCCGTTCGAACCGGTAGCGCGCATCCGAATTGATCTTGAGCGCGCGGCCCGTATAGGCGATCTGCACCGGGTCCCAATAGGCGCTTTCAACAAAGACATTCACCGTTTCGGCGGTGCAGCCCGTTTCGGCCCCGCCCATGACCCCCGCAATGCTCTCCGGGCCGGTGTCGTCGGAGATGATCATCTGGCCGGGCTGAAAGGTATAGGTCTTGTCATCAAGGGCTGCGATCTGTTCGCCGCCCTTGGCACGGTGCACCCGCAGGTTGCCCGCCACCTTATCCGCGTCAAAGA
The DNA here is from genome assembly GCA_038525015.1 of Pseudomonadota bacterium. Classification (GTDB taxonomy): domain Bacteria; phylum Pseudomonadota; class Alphaproteobacteria; order Rhodobacterales; family Rhodobacteraceae; genus Tateyamaria. The sequence goes on from JBCBID010000005.1 coordinate 101,328, forward strand.
CGTGCAAGGGGCGGTTCAGATCGTAGGTGTAGTAATTCGTCACATCCACCAAGAACGAGATCGGGCGCAAGCCGATGGCGCGCAGACGGTCTTGCAGCCATTGCGGGCTGGGCCCGTTCTGAACACCACGGATCAGGCGGCCAAAAAAGGCCGGGCATCCGTCAAGCGTATCATCGTCAATGCTGACGGTGATGTCGGACACAAAGCCGCTTTCGATATCGGGCACCGGGTTCGGGCGCATCGTTCCCAGACCACGGGCCGCCAGATCACGCGCGATCCCGCGCACGCCCAGCGCGTCGGGCCGGTTGGGCGTGATCGCAATCTCGATCACCGGATCAACTTTGGCCGGATCGTTCGCGGCCAGCCAGTCGACAAAGCGATCCCCCACCTCGCCCGAGGGCAGTTCGATGATGCCGTCATGTTCGTCGCTAAGCTCCATCTCGCGTTCGGATGCCATCATGCCGAAGCTCTCGATGCCGCGGATCTTGCCCACGCCGATGGTCGTATCGATGCCGGGAACGTAGACGCCGGGTTTGGCCACGACGACGGTGATGCCTTCGCGCGCGTTCGGGGCACCGCAGATGATCTGTTTCTCGCCCTCGTCCGTGGCGACCTGACACACGCGCAGGCGGTCGGCATCAGGGTGCTTTTCGGCGCTCAGCACCTTGCCGATGGTAAAGTCAGCCAGCTTGGCCCCACGGTCCTCGACCCCTTCGACCTCAAGGCCAAGGTCAGTCAGCGCATAGGTGATCTCGTCCACCGTAGCGGTGGTGTCGAGGTGCTGCTTGAGCCAGCTGAGCGTGAATTTCATCGGGCAGTCCCCTGCAGTCCAGTACCGCGCCTGCAATGGCAAAGATCGGGCCAAGGTGCAAGCGTGGGGCGGGCTCAGGATGCCCGCGCCCTGCGCGCTAGGGAAAGACCGGTTCGCGGCCCAGCAATTCGTCCAGTTGGCGTGCGATCCATCCATGGGGGATGAAGTGGCCGCCGGGGTGGATATCAAGGGCCACCAGCGTACCATCTGCGCAATCCCGCCATTCGGTGCGCGTTAGGGTCAGAAACTCGACCGCAGACCAGTCACCCACCTGGGACGCCGTATCGGTGCAGTTCAGCCGGTCGCGCCACAGAAAGACCGGGTAATCCGTTTCTTCGTTTGGGGCAAACGGGAAATCGAGCACGTTGTCTTTGAGCCCATGCACATGGCGCGCCTCTTGCGGTGCTTGCGGGCAGTTTTCGGACTGGCCAATCGTACCCGAGATGCCAAGCAGCGCGCGCACGTTCATCTCTGTCCCCCGGTCGCAAGCGACGCGCCACGCCATGATGGACCCGTAAGAGTAGCCCGACAGAAAGATGTTGTCGGTGTCGACGGGGTAGCGTTTGATCACGTCAGCGAGCACATCGGCGGCAAACTGGACGTCCTCGGTTTCGGAAAACCACATGTTCCAGGTCTTGCGGTTGCCGTTGGGTGCGATCAGCAGCACGCCGCGTCGCCGCGTCGCCCCCGAGATACGCTGGTGTTTGACGGGCAATGCGCCGGTGCGCTGCCAGCCGTGGAAGTGGATCAGGACCGGCATGGGGCTGATACCATCCCAGCCGTCCGGTTCCTTGACGTGGTAAGAGCGATCGCCAAGCGCACAGGGCACATCCAGGTGGCATGCGTCCCTTTGGGTCTGAGCAGTTGCGGAAAGTGCGGCGGTGCAGAATGCGGCGAGCAAAAGGAACAATCGTCTCATGGGCCGCAAGCTATCCAACACGTTCCGGGTGTCACGTCACATTGTCGTGGTCGTCACGATTTTTGCGCTGGATCGCGTCAAGCCAGCGGTCGATGAGCAGAATGGGGGCCAGCACAATTGTCCAACCCGCCGCGTTCAGGATCGTAAAGGTTAATTTAAGGTGAACGGGCATGTCCGACCGCCACAGGAAGATGTGAGCAATCACGATCAGAGTGACCAAGGCGATGACGAGATAAACACGCATGGGACGAAGGGTAGCATCTTGCCCCGCGGGGACAATGCGGTTTAGCCCTTGAAGACCGACCAACCTGTGAACAGCGCCAGCGCATCGGCGGCTTCGGTCCCCACCTTCGAGTTCCCATAGCTGTTCAGCCCGGGTGACCAGACCGCAATCGACGCCTTGCCCGGCGCGACGATCAGAATGCCACCGCCCACGCCACTTTTACCCGGCAGGCCCACGCGAAAGGCGAAATCGCCCGAGCCGTCATAATGCCCGCAGGTCATCATCAGCGCATTGATCCGCCGCGCCCGTTGCGAGGTCAGCAGCGCGGGCGCTTTGGCAAAGCGGGCCAGCACACGGCCTGCCAGCGCCAGTTGGTCCGTGGTCATCGCAATGGCGCATTGGTGGAAATAGGTGCCCAATGTCAGATCGGGCGCGTTGCGCAGGTTGTCATGCGACGCAAGGTAATGCGCCATGGCCGTGTTGCGGTGCCCTGTCGCCTTTTCCGAGGCGGCCACGGCTTTGTCGACATGGATGTCGTCATCTTCGGCGGCGGTCCGCAGAAAGTGCAACACCTCAGCCAGCGCATCTTTGGGCATGCGCCCTTCGAGCAGCGCATCCGTGGTCACCAGCGCGCCTGCGTTGATGAACGGATTGCGCGGACGGCCCTTTTCACGCTCCAGCAGGACAATGGAATCAAAGGATGTGCCAGAGGGTTCACGGCCCACCCGGGTCCAAAGCTGGTCACCGATGCGGCACAGCACGCAGGCCAGTGTGAACACTTTGGACACGCTTTGGATCGAAAAAGGGGTGCGGTGATCCCCGGACGAGATCAGCTCGCCCGTCGGCAACGCCACGGAGATCGCAAATTGATCCACCGGGATGTTGGCAAGTTCCGGGATATAGCTGGCCGGTCTGCCCCAATCCGCGCGGGCATGCACGGACTGAGTGAGGTCGCCAAGGAACGTCTGCAGCTGGTCAGGAAACGCGGGGTCCATGTGCTGCCCTCCCTCGCCGTGGCGCTAGCGGCTCAAACCACCATGCAGCGTCGGCACATCAAGGGCGGCAAACCCGTAGTGCCGCAGCCAGCGCAGGTCGCTGTCAAAGAAGGCGCGCAGGTCTGGCACCCCGTATTTCAGCATCGCAATGCGGTCGATCCCCATGCCGAAGGCAAAGCCCTGCCATTCGGCGGGATCAATCCCACCCGCTTCAAGCACCTTGGGGTGCACCATGCCGGAGCCGAGGATTTCGAGCCAATCATCGCCCTCGCCCACCTTGAGCGTGCCGCCTTCCCAGGAACAGCGGATATCGACTTCCGCGGAAGGTTCGGTGAAGGGGAAGTGCGAGGCGCGGAAGCGCAGGTCGACGCCGTCCACTTCGAAATAGGATTTCACGAACTCTTCCAGCACCCATTTCAAGTTCGCCATCGAGATGTCGCGGTCGATGGCAAGCCCCTCGACCTGGTGGAACATGGGCGTATGGGTCTGGTCATAATCGGCACGGTACACACCGCCGGGGCAGATGATGCGGGTGGGCGCGCCGGTGGCCTCCATCGACCTGATTTGCACAGGCGACGTATGGGTGCGCAGCACGTGGGGCGGGCGATTGTCACCTTCTGCGCGGTGCATATAGAACGTGTCCATCTCGGCCCGCGCGGGGTGGTGGCCGGGGATGTTCAGCGCGTCGAAATTGTACCAGTCGGTGTCAATGCGTGGCCCTTCGGCGACGGCAAATCCCATCTCGGCGAAGATGGCGGTCACCTCTTCGGTGACCTGACTGATCGGGTGGATGGTGCCGCGACGCTCGGCGCGCGCGGGCAGGGTGACGTCAAGCCATTCGGATTTCAGCCGCTCGTCCAGCGCCGCGTCGGCGAGCGCGGCCTTCTTGGCGGAGAGAGCGCTGTTGATCTCGTCCTTCAGGGCGTTCAGGGCCGGACCCGCCACTTGGCGTTCGTCGGGCGTCATCTTGCCCAGCTCGCGCATCTTGAGCGCGACCTCGCCTTTCTTGCCCACGGCGGCGATGCGGATGTTTTCGAGGGCCGTTTCATCCGCGGCGTCGGCGATTAGGTCGATGTATTTGTCGCGCAGGTCGTCCATGGGTGTGTCCTAGGGCAGGTGTCTCGGGCGATCTATCGGACTGGAGCGCGTAGCGCAACTGTTGGTAGGAGCGCCCGGTTTGTCCCCGCGGGGACAAAAGTTCGGGTCATAAATATCAAGAGGTTACGGGGCAAAATTTACCCTTTGTTCATCTTTGCTTCGCGCCACCACGAGGATGCTAGCGCCCGGTCGTTGCATTGGCAGAGGCGTCTGAATGGGGTTTTCAGAGAGCCGAGTGCCCATTCGGCGTGGCTGTGCATCTTCGATAGACCCCTCTGTTACCCTTAGAGCCGTAGCGCGCTGGACACCCCGGTCTTGCGGCCCACGCGTTGGACTTCAAGCGACACGCAGCGCGCGACGGTTGCTAGCCCCTCATTTGCCGAGCCAACACGATCGCAAGACCTGCGGCGGCGGCAAGACCAAATGCCCCGGCGATCCAAGCGATATCCACACCTTCCGTCTCGCCGACCGAGCCGAGGACCAAGAGGCCCACCATCGCACCCAGCTGTTTAAGGAGCGACTGGACCGAAAGGATCGTAGAGCGGCGATTGTCCGGCGCATAGGCGTGCAGGATGCTTGCGGCCGGAGATTCTAAGAGCCCGAGTATTACGGAAAAAATGAGGAATACCACGATGAACCCAGTGAGCGACGCCTGCAGCGCCAGTGCGATCTGACAAACGATGAGCGCTGCCAGAACCGCCGCGAGCGTCATCGCATGGTGGCGTCCAAAGAGGCGGCCGACCCGTCCGGCGAGACTGGCGCCCGCTGCAATTGCCAAAAAATATCCGGCAGTCAAAAGCCCCACAATGGCGGCAGCGCGTTCGGGATCGAGCATCGTCTGCACCACGGTGGGCCAGAGGACCTCAACCGGGTTCGTGGCGAAGAGCGTCAGTGTCAGGATCGCGAGCAGCAAAAGAAGCGCGCGGTGCGAAATCGCGAGCCGGGCACCGTCGCTGATCGTGCTTGGGACGGCGCGTATCTCACGCAGAACGACTGCGCCATTCATCGGGCGCGCCGGTTCCCGGATCAAAAGGACCGTGTACACAAAGACCCCGAGCGTCAGCAAAATTCCCGCAGCATATGAAACGTCATAAAGTGTGCGGCCGACCAGTGGGTCGGACGGGTCATTCGCTGCGACCAGGCCGGGAAGGAAGCCACCCACAATCGCGCCAAATCCGAGACCTATGAAATTTGCCGTCTGCGCACGCGCGAGCAGGGGCTGGAGTTCAACACCTGGCGCGCGCGCATGCAACTCTTCTACGTACCAGGCATCCAGCGTTCCCGACCGCAATGCACGCCCCAGGCCAACCAGTCCGAACGACACAGCAAGCGGCCAGAACGCGTCGGATATAATGAACACAACAGAGGCCATCAGGCTCGCCACCGTTGCGATCAGAAAGACCGGCTTGCGCCCCACCCCGTCGGCCAGCCCGCCAAAAGGCAGTTCAGCGATCATGGCGACGGCGGCGTAGACGGCAAAGAGCGCGCCAATCTCACCGACACCCAAGCCGCGTCCCTGAAGGGCGAGAGCCGTCACGGCAACGACCACGCCCATGGCAAAACGGTCTAGAAATTGGTGCCCTTGAAACAGATACACGTGCCGACGCGCGGGGGTCGGCAGCTGTGCGAAGGGTATGTCTGCGTCAGGCACCATGTCGGGGAACTTCAGCTACTAAACGGTAAAGCGCAACCGTCATCTTGGCGTATCCGTCGAAGCGAACCTTCATGAAGGCCGCAGCATTTGGAGGGGTTGGGCTGGCAGCAGACATTCCCCTCCCGGCAATGCGCGCGGACAGCGCCGGCCTCGCGCGGGAGGACGCATGACACAGTTGATGCTCAGAACCGGCGCGCAGGCAAACACCAACCATAAACCAAACCGCTCTACGCGCGAACGCCCGCCCGGGGTTGCGCGCGGCCTGGCCGACACTCCACGAAAAAAACCCCGTCTCTCACCGAAACGGGGCTTCCTATCTGATCCTTTGGGAGCGTGCTTACGCCAGTTGCGCCTTGGCCTGGTCCACGATGGCGGCGAAGGCTTCGGGCTCGTTCACCGCGAGATCAGCCAGAACCTTGCGGTCCACCTCGATGCCGGCCAGGTTCAGGCCGTTGATGAAGCGGCTGTAGGTCAGCGCTTCGTCATGGGCGCGCACGGCTGCGTTGATGCGCTGGATCCACAGGGCGCGGAAGTTGCGCTTGCGGTTGTGACGGTCGCGGGTCGCATATTGGTTGGCCTTGTCGACGGCCTGGCGCGCGACCTTGAAGGTGCTCTTGCGGCGGCCATAATAGCCTTTGGCGGCCTTGATGACCTTCTTGTGACGGGCGTGGGTGACGGTTCCACCTTTGGTGCGGGACATATCCGGTCTCCTTCTTAGCGGTCGTAGGGCATGAAGCCCTTGACGATTTTCGCGTCGGGGGCGGACAGGGTCGTGGTGCCACGGGCGTCACGAATGAATTTACGAGTGCGTTTGATCATGCCGTGGCGTTTGCCGGCCTGACCTGCCATCACCTTGCCGGTGGCGGTCACCTTAAAGCGCTTCTTGGCGCTCGACTTCGTCTTCATCTTGGGCATTTCCGTCTCCATCCTTTGAGTGCGGTATATGCGCGACTCGGCATGCCACTTTGGCCGGACGCGCGGAACGAAATGGGCGTATAAGCGCAGATTTGGCGCATGGCAAGAGGCTTTGGCCATGACCCGGCTGGCCCGGCGCGGCCTAGATCAGACTACCAATCACGCTTACGAAAACGTCGGGTATTTCTTGGAGCGTGTAGCCGCCCGGCTTGGTCTGCATCGCAAGGAAAATAAGCCCGCCCGCGATAAGGATGGTGATGGCAGACGCGCGGGGTGCACGCTGGTCCGAGATCGCCGACAAGACAGATGGGATTGAAAAGCCCGCAATCAGGATGCCGAGAACCAGCAACAAATCAGGGTTCATAGCTGTGACCTTAACCTCTTAGTAAGGTCAGGCTACTCTGGATCGGTCGAATAAATCAAACGCTCATCGCACGGTGCCACGCGCAGGATGTTTGTTGTGCCCGGCACATTGAACGGCACGCCCGCTGTCACCACGATCTGATCCTCGGAACTGGCAAAGCCGCCATCGCGCGCAGCGCGTGCCGCCCCGACGACGGCCTGTTTGAACCGGTCCATCGTGGGCGTGATGTAACAATTGCATCCCCAGCTCAACGCCATGCGACGCGCGGTGCGCGCCAGCGGCGTCAAGGCCAGGATCGGCACACGCGGCCGTTCGCGGGCCACCAGCAGAGCTGTGGTTCCGCTTTGGGTGAAGCAGCAGATTGCCTTGATGTCCGTCGTCTCCGCGATCTCGCGGGCGGCAGCCACGATCCCGTCCGCGACCGAGGCGCGGCTGGCACTGCGGCTTGCTTCGATGATCTGGGTATAGGTCGGGTCCTGTTCCACCTCGGCCGCAACCCGGTCCATGGTGGTCACGGCTTCGATCGGATAGCTGCCAGCCGCACTTTCGGCGCTTAGCATGACGGCGTCCGCGCCCTCGTAGATCGCGGTGGCCACATCGCTCACCTCCGCCCGCGTGGGCATCGGACTTTCAATCATGCTTTCCAGCATCTGGGTCGCGACGATCACTGGCTTGCCGGCATGGCGACAGGCCCGCACAAGACGCTTTTGGATGGGGGGCACGTTTTGCACCGGCAATTCCACGCCCAGATCCCCGCGCGCCACCATGATACCGTCGCTCACTTGCAGGATGTGGTCAAAACGCTCGACCGCATTCGGCTTCTCGATCTTGGACAGAACAGCCGCCCGCCCCTTGATCAGCGCCTTGGCCTCTTCCACGTCCGCCGCGCGCTGCACAAAGCTCAGCGCGATCCAGTCGACACCCAATTCCGCCACGAATTTCAGGTCGGCCTTGTCTTTCTCGGAGAGCGCCGCCAAGGGCAGTTCAACATCGGGCACATTCACACCCTTGCGATTTGAGATCACGCCGCCCGCAATGACGACGCAATCGGCAAAATCGGGGCCGCAGTCTTCGACCTTCAGGCGGATCTTGCCATCGTTGACAAGAAGTGTCTTGCCCGGTTCCAGGGCCGCAAAAATCTCGGGATGCGGCAAGCATACGCGGCTGCTGTCTCCCTCTTTCTCATCAAGGTCGAGGCGGAACTTGGCGCCCTCGTCCAGCATTTCGCTGTCACCGGCAAAGACACCAACGCGCAATTTCGGTCCTTGCAGGTCTGCCAGAATGGCAATGGCCGAGTCGGTATCTTCTTCGATCTTGCGAATGATCTTGTGGCGTTCCGCGATCTCTTCGTGGCTGCCGTGGGACATATTCAGCCGGAACACGTCGGCTCCGGCCTCATGCAGCGCCCGGATCGTGTCGTATGTGTCCGAAGCCGGACCAAGAGTGGCCACGATTTTCACGTTGCGCAGGCGTCGCATGATCTTGCCCTTTTCTGATACCGCTAACGGCGCTCTTATTGCCCAATTCACATCGCGTGGCAACTGGCCTACACCTGCGACATGTATGGCTGACGATCTGATGACATATCTTCCATTTTTTGAAGAAGGTGAGACGCGCACAGGGGCGTGGGTGATCACGTGCGACCATGCCACCAACACCGTGCCAGCACATGTAAACGGCGGCACGCTCGGCCTTCCCGAAACCGAGATGGCCAGACATATCGCGGTCGACATCGGTGCGCTTGGTGTGGCGCGCGCGCTCGGGCAAAAGCTTGATGCGCCCGTGATCGCCGCAAACTTCTCGCGGCTGGTGATAGACCCGAACAGAGGCGCGGACGACCCCACGCTGATCCCGCAGCTTTACGACGGCACCATCATTCCCGGCAATCGCATCCTACCCGAGGCAGAGCGGCAGCGCCGCATCGACACGCTTTATGCACCCTATCACGACGCCATTGCGCGCGTGACCGCGACGCGCGACATTACGTTCCTGGCAATCCACAGCTTCACCCCGCAATTGGTTGGCCGTCCGCCCCGACCGTGGGACATTGGCGTGCTTTCGGCGCAGGATCGGCGCATTGCCGACCCGTTGATTGCCAGCCTCGGGTCCGTGCTCGGCTCGCCCATAGGCGACAACGCACCCTATGCGGGGTTCTTTCCCGGCGACTCCATGAGCAGGCACGCCCATATTCCGGGTCGACCCAACGTGATCCTCGAAATCCGCCAAGACCTCATTGCTCACCCCGAAGGCCAGCACCGCTGGGCGGCTCTTCTCGCCCCGCATCTTGAAGCGGCGCGGCAAAGCGCCAACCTTTGACCTGCGTTTCTTCTGACTGAAAATACGACGGGGTCCGGGGCAGCGCCCCGGTTCGACCCCAACACAAAAAGGACCACCCACATGGATGATCAAACCCGTATCGAACTGGAAGCCGCCGCCTTCCGCCGCCTGCGCCAGCACCTGATGCAGGATCGCACCGACGTGCAAAACATCGACATGATGAACCTTGCGGGCTTTTGCCGGAACTGCCTGTCGCGGTGGTATCAGGAAGCCGCGGCCGAAAAGGGCATCGAATTGTCCAAGGATGACGCGCGCGAAACCTTTTACGGCATGACCATGGCCGAGTGGAAAGCCAATTATCAGACCGAGGCCAGCGATGCCCAGAAGGATGCCTTTGACACCGCATTTGCCGAGAATGTCGGAGACAAGCCGTGACGTACCGTGTCGGCGCGCTGGCAACACAGGCACCCGCCCCCACCGCCTTTACGCCCGACCCGTTCAAACGGGCCAAAGCGCCGGACCCTTTGCAGTTCGAAGTGAACCTGGTGGCCGAGGCGGGGACCAAGCAGCACAAGACCGGCAGCGTTTCGGTCAATATCCCCGGCTTTTCGCCGCTGACCCTCTATTGCGACGAACAGCCCCCCGTGGGCGAGGATCAGGCCCCACCACCCCTGGCTTACTTCTGCGCCGGGATCGGGTTCTGCCTGATGACGCACCTGACCGATATCTACACGGCCCGCAAGATCGAGATCACGTCACTCAAGCTGGAACAGCGGGTACGTTTTGCCACCAATCTCGGGCATATGCGGGACCTGGGGCACACAACCGATGGCAAGACTGAACTGGTCGAAACCCATGTTTTGATCGAAAGCCCCGAACCGCGCGACCGGATCAAGGCGTTGCTGGCCGAAGCCGAAGGGGCCTGCATGGCGCATTTCGCCCTGCGCAACCCGATCCCGTGGACCACCCGGCTGATCCACAATGGGGACGAAGCCCTCAAAAACGCAGGAAACGGGGCGTAAATCGCAAGGCGGAGACCATCTCCGCCTCAGCGGCTTATTCATTGATATCGCGATCCCAGATCTTGACCTGTCCGCGACGCACGCCCAGCACACTGCGCAGGCCAAGCGCTGCGGTGACGGATGCCACCGCGAAAAGCATCAGCAGCATGGGCACCCCGGCTCCGATCCAGCCCAGCGCGCCAAACCCGAGGGCCACACCAACAACGACCGCACCAACGGCCATTCCGAGAAAGACAAAGGCGGGCACAAAAACCTCGATAAAGGCAAAGATCAGCGCCGCCACGATCCAGATCCACCAGATTGTCCAAAGGTCACTCATGAGGACATCCTCCCTTTCAACATGCCAAAGGCCTCACCAAATGCGTCCATGGCGCTGGCCGGCAGGACAATCGTTTGTTGTCCGTCACCCGACGCGATAGTCGATACGGCATCAACCTGTTTCAGAGCCACCTGATATTGCGCCGCCTCGATTCCATGGGTGGCGATGGCCTCGGCAACAACCTGTGTGGCATAGGCTTCGGCCTCTGCCTCGACCCGGCGCGCCTTGGCTGCCTGTTCAGCCGCATAAAGCTCTGCATCGGCGTTCAACTCGGTCGCGCGCTTATGCCCCTCGGCTTCGGTCACGGCCGCCCGGCGGGCGCGTTCAGCATTCAATTGCTGCAACATCGCATCGCGCGTGGCCTTGTCCAGGTTCACGTCAAGGATTTCGGCGCGCGTCACTTCGATGCCCCAGTCGTTCACCGCCTCTTCGACCAGATGCTTGATCTGGTCGATCAGTTGCGACCGGTTCGACTGCACCTCGTCAAGTTCCATTTTGCCGATCTCTGCCCGCACGATCCCTGCAACAGTGGTCTGCACAGCACCGTCCACATCGCGGATGCGGTATACGGTGCGCTCCGGCTCGGTCACGCGATAAAAGATGCTCGTCTCGACCTGCACCAGCACGTTATCCGACGTAATGGCGTCCTGATTGGCATTTGGCAATTGACGCTCAAGCACTGACACCTTGTGGCGCACCACGTCCAGAAACGGCACAATGAAATTGATGCCCGGCCCAAGAACCGCGTGCAGACGACCAAACCGCTCAACCACATATTTTTCCGCCTGTGGCACGATCCGAACGCCCAGAAACAGACAGAGCAGCAGGAAAAATGCGCCCAGAAGCAGGATCAGATTTTCGCTCAACAGACCTAAGATGAGTTCTTCATTCATTTAATTTATCCCTCGATGTTAATATTGTTCACATACTGAAATGGGGATAAAAGGCCTGATTTTCAAGGGGTAATCGAAAAGCCGCAGTAAATTCGCTGACTTAGATTGCCGCCTTGCGGCTCTCGTCAAGGTAGATTTCGCGCAGCCGCGGGGCCACGCGCCCGGGCACCCCGTCACCGAGCGCATGTCCGTCAATTTCAACCACCGGCATCACAAAGGTCGAAGCAGAGGTGACAAAGGCCTCGTCGGCCTCACGCGCTTCCTCAATGGTGAAATTCCGCTCTTCCACTTCCATCTGCGCTTCGCGCGCGAAGCGCAGCACCGCATTGCGTGTGATGCCGTGCAAGATGTCATTCGACAATTGCCGTGTGATGATCTTGTTGCCCTTCACGATATAGGCGTTGTTCGAGGTGCCTTCGGTCACGAACCCGTCCTGTATCATCCAGGCGTCATCGGCTCCGGCCTTCTTGGCCATCATCTTGCCCATCGACGGGTAAAGTAGTTGCACCGTCTTGATGTCACGCCGCCCCCAACGGATGTCATCGATGCTGATGACCTTCATCCCCTTTTGGGCTGCTGGATTGTTGGCCAAACCGGGCTTGTTTTGTGTGAACAGCACAATGGTCGGCGGTGTCGTGTCGGGATCGGGGAACACAAAGTCCCGATCATCCGGCGCGCCGCGCGTGATCTGAAGATAGATCATCCCCTCTTCGATCCCGTTCACACGCACCAATTCCCGGTGCACGTCCAACAGATCGTCTTTGGAGATCGGCGATTGCATCTCCAGTTCGTCCAGAGATCGCTGCAAGCGCACGGCGTGGCCGTCAAAATCAATCAGCTTGCCATCCAGAACGGATGTCACCTCATAGACGCCATCTGCCATCAGAAACCCCCGGTCGAAAATCGATACCTTAGCCTCGGTTTCAGGCAGGTACTCTCCGTTGACAAAGACGGTGCGTGACATGGGGTTGGCTCCTTGCAGCGGTCGTTTAACTATGGCGATACGTCAGGTCTCGGGCCCGTACAAGGGGGCGCAGAGCCGCATAGGGTCAAGCGCGCCGTCCTGCATCAAATGACGCAGTGCCTCGGCCACCATGCGCGCATCTCCGAGCGCGTCGTGACCGCGTGCGTCGGGCAGGCTAAGGCCAAAATGTTCTAGCATGGTGTTGCTGCGCAGCCTGTGGATGACGTCCAGCGGCATACCTGCCACCAGAAACAAGTCCGGCACGTTTCCGAATTGCGTGATGGGGATGGGTGGCGCGATCCCCGCCACATAGCAGCTGATCGCCACCATGTTGAACTCATCCTTGCCCCACGCCCACATGCGGTCCGGTCCCGCAAACTGCCGGAGCTTCTCCAGCGCCTCGGACAACGTCACGCCGTCACGCGCAAGCCGGGCGCCTGTCACCCCGGTCAGCCTGGCGTTGAGCGGGTGCAGCGCCATCGGCGCACCGGACCGCGCCAGCGGCAGGATCAACGCTTCGAACCTGTCCAATGTGTCAAAAGGTGCATCCAGCGACAGCCGCACCGCCCCGATTTGAAACACAATCGGATCGGGGTCTTCGGGCCCACACCAGAACCGCTGGGGCGCGCCAGGCGCTGTGGCAAACTCACAATCATAGATGATCGCGGTGTGGCTCATCCCCACAGCGCGGCACTGGGCGGATGGACACCCGCCTCATCAAAAAGCAACGGCACCTCCCGGTCTTCGGCCAACAGCAATGGGCCATCCAGATCCACCACCGCAGCCCCCTGCGCCACAAGAGTTGCCGGTGCCATGGCCAAAGATGACCCCACCATACACCCCACCATCACGCCATAACCGTCGGCGCGCGAGGCCTCGCGCAGCGCCAACGCTTCGGTCAGGCCACCGGTTTTATCGATCTTGATATTGATCATGTCGTACTTGCCCTTCAGACCCCGCAGGCTTGCACTGTCATGGCAGCTTTCGTCGGCACAAACCGGTACTGGGCGCGCCATCCCCAACAGCGCATCATCATCACCGGCGGGCAATGGCTGTTCCACCAATTGCACCCCCAACCGCACCAGATGCGGCGCCAGATCGGCATAAACCTCGGCCGACCACCCTTCGTTCGCATCGACGATGATGGCCGCATCGGGCGCACCGGCGCGCACCGCTTCCAGGCGCGGCATATCATCTGGCGTGCCCAGTTTGATCTTGAGCAGCGGGCGATGAGCATTCTGCGCCGCCTGCGCCCGCATCGCGTCCGGCGCATCCAGGGACAGCGTATAGGCGGTGATCTCCGGCCCCGGTGCCGCCAACCCGGCGAGTTCCCAAACCCGCTTGCCGGCGCGCTTGGCCTCCAGATCCCAAAGCGCACAATCCACCGCGTTGCGCGCAGCCCCGGCCGGCAACAGATCGTAAAGTGCAGCACGGCTGAAATCGCCCGGCAATCCTTCGATCTGTGCCCTTACGGACGCCAAGGTCTCATTATAACGGGCGTAGGGCACACCTTCCCCCCAGCCTGAATGAGCGCCGTCAGTCACGCGGACTGTCAGCACCTGCGCCTGGGTGCGCGAGCCGCGCGAAATGGTAAACACCTGCGCCAACTGAAACACATCCTGTGTCACTTCAACGCGCATCGCTCACCCCCTTCTCTGTTTCCAAAAAATCCTCCCCGAAGGGCCGATCAACCAAGACGCCGGCGGTCAGGGCGTCAGCGCATCCACCAGCTTTCCCGCCCCAAACCGGAACGGGTCCGTCGCAGGCAAGCCCAGGCGTGCCTCGATCTCGGCCAGGCAGGCATGTGCGTCACTCTCACCCAGCGCTTTGGTGTTCACCGACACCCCGGCCACAAAGCAATCGGGGTTCGCCACCCGCGCCAGCGGCAACGCGGTATCGCGCAACGTCTCAAGCGATGGCAAGCCATAATGCGGCAAGCCGCGCATATGCGTGCGGGTGGGCTCGTGGCACAGCACCAGCGCATCGGGTTGGCCACCATGGATCAGCGCCAGGGTCACGCCGGAATAAGACACATGGAACAGGCTGCCCTGCCCTTCGATATGGTCCCAGTGATCGGCATCATTGTCGGGCGTCAGATACTCCACCGCACCGGCCATGAAATCCGCAATCACCGCATCAAGCGGGACACCTTTGCCCGTGATCAAAATGCCGGTCTGCCCCGTTGCCCGAAAATCCGACTTCATGCCTCGTGCACGCATCTCAGCATCCATCGACATGGCGGTGTACATCTTGCCGCAGGAACAGTCGGTTCCAATCGCAAGCACCCGCTTGCCTTTGCGCTTCTGGCCATTCGCAATAGGATATGCCACCGACGGAACCCGAACATCGTGCAGGGTCCGGCCGTTCACCTTGGCTGCTGCCTGGAGTTCGTCCTCGTCCCGCAACAGGTTGTGCAGGCCCGCCGCCAGATCATAGCCCAGTTGCAACGCCTGCACCAACACCTCCTTCCACTTGTCAGAGATCACACCGCCCCGGTTCGCGACACCAATAACAAGCGTTTTGGCCCCGGCGGCCAGCCCCTCTTCCAGGCTCATATCCGTCAGGCCCATATCGGCGCCGCAGCCGTCCAGCCGGATCTGTCCAACGGCATTCTCTGGGCGCCAGTCCTTGATCCCTTGGGCCACTTTCGCGGCCAGCTGGTCCGGCGCATCGCCCAGAAACAAAAGATACGGTGTCTGAATCATTGCTGGCATTCCCTCACTGGTCTCGACACATCCTAGCCATCCGCGACACAATCACATCGTGAAACAGACCTCTGAACGCAGATAAGCCGAAGATTCTTGCGCGTATTTCGCAGTTGCAAGAAATTCTTGCGCAAACGCGCGGCCGACACCTGACGGGCATCGTTCATGCTGCACGTGCAAAATCCGCTTGCGGGCAAGTGCGCAATTTAATACCAGCCAAACAGCTCAAAACGTAATTATCTTACCAAAGGTCACACGATGTCTTTCCGCCTTCAGCCCACACCCCCTGCCCGCCCAAACCGGTGCCAATTGTTCGGCCCCGGCTCGCGGCCCGCGCTCTTCGAAAAGATGGCGGCCTCTGCCGCGGACGTGATCAATCTGGACCTCGAAGACAGCGTAGCGCCCAGCGACAAAGACAGTGCGCGCGCAAACATCATTCAGGCCATAGGAAACGTCGATTGGGGGGCCAAGACACTCAGCGTGCGTATCAACGGGCTCGATACCCCCTATTGGTATCGTGACGTGGTGGACCTTCTGGAACAGGCCGACGATCGGCTTGACCAGATCATGATCCCCAAAGTCGGAAACGCTGCCGACATCTATGCCGTTGACGCATTGGTGACGGCCATCGAGACTGCGAAGGGGCGCACAAAACCGATCACATTCGAAGTGATCATAGAATCAGCCGCCGGCATCGCTCATGTGGAAGAGATCGCCGCCGCCTCGCCGCGTCTGGCCGCGATAAGCCTGGGTGCCGCCGATTTCGCGGCGTCCATGGGCATGGCAACCACCGGCATCGGTGGCACGCAAGAAAACTACTACATGCTCCGCGGGGGCGAAAAACACTGGTCCGACCCCTGGCACTGGGCCCAAACAGCCATCGTCGCTGCCTGCCGCACCCATGGTGTGCTGCCGGTCGACGGTCCTTTCGGTGACTTCTCGGATGATGAAGGCTTTCGTGCCCAGGCCCTGCGCTCTGCCACGCTGGGCATGGTCGGCAAATGGGCCATCCACCCCAAACAGGTGGCCCTCGCAAATGACGTCTTCACCCCGTCGCAAGAGGCAGTGACCGAAGCCCGCGAAATCCTCGCCGCCATGGAGGCGGCAAAGGCAAAGGGCGAGGGTGCCACGGTTTACAAGGGGCGCCTTGTGGACATTGCTTCGATCAAACAGGCCGAAGTGATCGTCTCACAATTCGAAATGATCGCGGGGAGCTGAGCGCAGATACGGGATGGGGGGTGGGGTGTCTTTGGCGCAGCCCAAAGCACGTCACCCGACATCTTCACTCCGGCCAGACCTTCTTGCCGTCCACACCGGTTTCTTCGATCAGCCCCAGACGCTTGGCCTCGAAATAATAGCCGCGCGCATACCACATCACAGCGGCGTCCATGTCGCCGCCCGACACCAGCCACGCCCCGCGCAGATAGCGCGTCGCGTATTTGAGGTTGGTCTCTGCATCCAGCAATTCAGCAGGCTCACCCCTAAAGCCCATGCTC
Source organism: Pseudomonadota bacterium (assembly GCA_038525015.1). Lineage (GTDB taxonomy): Bacteria > Pseudomonadota > Alphaproteobacteria > Rhodobacterales > Rhodobacteraceae > Tateyamaria. The sequence continues at coordinate 117,983 of JBCBID010000005.1, forward strand.
CGGGCGGTAGCAGGCAAAATCTGCATCAACCCATAATACGGCCCATTGCGCGCCGCAGGCCGATGCGTGCTTTCGCGAATAACCACACGCTGCACCAACGCCACAGGGATATCATTCTCGGCCGCTGCCGTTTCGATCTGCATCCGCAACTGCGGGGTCTCGTTGGGATAAAGCGGGACAGCAGGCGCGACAGCCACCTCGGGTTCGGGGGCCGAACAGGCGGCCAGAGCAACACATAGCAGGATCAAAAACCGGATCATGGCGCAACCGATACATGGCAGCGACGCCCGAGACCACGCACACAGACGTGATTGGGCAACTCCTTGCCCACGTGCTTCCCTTCCCCTGTTCATTCGCCGGAGACGCCCCATGCGCACAATCCTCGCCGTCCTCGCCCTGATTTTGACAGCGCTCGCGGCGCAGGCCGACCTGACGCCACGCGACGGCTGGTCCGTGACGCCCACGACCAAAAGCTACGACCAGTTGATCGCCGATGTGAGGGCAGCAGCCAAGGCGAACAAGATGGGTGTCGTCACGCAGGCGGGTCCCACCGGAGCGGCCAAAGCACGTGGCATCACGATCCCCGGCAATCGCGTCATCGGGCTGTTCAACAACGTCTACGCGGTCAATATCTTGAATCTGTCGACCGCTGCGATGATTGAGGCCCCGGTGCGCGTCTATGTCACCGAAAACGCCGATGGCACCGCCACGCTCAGTTACAAGCTGCCCTCTACTGTCTTTACCCCCTACATGGATGAGGCCGGCCCGGAACTGGCCAGGCTTGCCAGCGAGTTGGACACCATCTTTGAGGCGATCGCGCGCGAGGCAACGCAATAAGCACGGACTTTGCCGTATGTCGCACAGGCCCAAACTGTCCGGCTTCAGCGCTTCTGTAACAAAGGCGCATGTCCTGAGCCCGAGGAGAAACGCGGGCGTGCTAGTATAGTCAGGTGGTTGATAGCGGCGGTCCGGTGCCCGCTGCCGATACGGAGGAAAAGCACGCCACACCGCAGCGGGCGCAGGGTGCTAGGCACGCTCATCCTTTGGCGAACCCATAACCACATAAGATGTCAGCCCGTTGACCTGCGGCAGTGCCCCCAACATATCTGTATGAAACGCCTTGTAGCTTTGCAGGTCCGCGCATTCGACGCGTAACAGGTATTCGATTGTACCGGTGATATTGTGACACTCCCGCACTTCCGGCGCACGGGAAATCGCACGTTCAAACGCTTCCTGACTGGCCTTCGAATGGTTGTTCAGCCCAACCCCGATATAGGCAACAAACCCGGTCCCCAGCCGTGTCCTGTCCAGAACGGCGCGATAGCCGGTGATGATGCCCGACCGTTCCAGTTCCTGCACGCGGCGCAGACATGCCGACGGTGACAGCCCGGCACGCTCGGCCAATTCGATATTGCTGATGCGGCCATCGCGCGCAAGTTCCTGCAATATTCGTTCGTTTATGTAATCCAGCTTCGCCATTTATTGCAGAGATAGCCATATGGCCTCTTATTTTGCAATCTTACACGGCCTGACAACCTTCAATCATTGCGTATGAGTTACGACCTGTTAACCGCGCTTGCGGCCTTTGCCCTCGTCAGTTCCATAACGCCGGGGCCCAACAACCTGATGCTGATGGCGTCAGGCGCAAATTTCGGCTTCCGCCGTACCATCCCGCATATGCTTGGCGTGGGCCTTGGGTTCGTGTTCATGGTGTTGCTGGTCGGTGCGGGGCTTGTACAGGTCTTCGACGCCTATCCGATCAGCCACACAGTGCTCAAAGTGGCCTCGGTCAGTTATCTGCTATACCTTGCGGCCAAGATTGCCACCGCCGCACCGATCAGCGATGACGACAAGGCGGGCACACCCCTGACATTCTTACAAGCCGCCGCCTTTCAATGGGTCAACCCAAAGGCGTGGACCATGGCGCTCACGGCGGTCACGGTCTACACCCCAGACACCACGTTCGGGGCGATTGTGATCGTCGGCGTGGTCTTTGGCGCGATCAACCTGCCCGCCGTCAGTTCCTGGACGCTGCTGGGCCAACAAATGGCCCGGCTCCTGACCAACCCCGCGCGACTGGCCGCCTTCAACTGGATCATGGCAGCACTTCTGATCGCCTCGCTCTATCCGGTTCTCTTTCCCTAAGATTGCAAATACTGCATCCTGCAGCCATATAGCGGCAAATCGCATCGGGGACGCAGGCGTGACGCAATATCTGGAATTTGAAAAACCCTTGGCCGAAATCGAGGGCAAGGCAGAAGAACTGCGCGCGCTCGCCCGCCAGAACGAAGACATGGATGTCACTGACGAGGCTGCGGGCCTGGACGCAAAGGCTGCGCAATTGCTCAAAGACCTTTACGCCGACTTGACCCCGTGGCGAAAATGCCAGGTGGCCCGTCATCCCGACCGCCCCCATTGTATCGACTATATCAATGCGCTGTTTTCTGAATACACGCCCTTGGCCGGTGACAGAAACTTTGCCGATGATCACGCGGTGATGGGGGGGCTTGGCCGGTTTGACGACCGACCGGTCGTCGTGATCGGCCACGAAAAGGGCAATGACACCAAGTCGCGCATCGAACGCAATTTCGGCATGGCCAGGCCCGAAGGGTATCGCAAGGCGATCCGGCTTATGGATATGGCCGACCGCTTCGGCCTGCCCGTCATCACGCTTGTCGACACACCCGGCGCCTATCCCGGGAAAGGGGCCGAAGAACGCGGCCAGTCCGAAGCCATTGCCCGCTCAACCGAAAAATGCCTGCAACTCGGCGTCCCGCTTGTGTCTGTCGTGATCGGCGAGGGGGGCTCGGGCGGCGCGGTTGCCTTTGCCACCGCCAACCGCGTTGCGATGCTTGAACACTCGGTTTACTCGGTGATCAGCCCCGAAGGCTGCGCCTCTATCCTCTGGAAAGACGCCGAAAAGATGCGCGAGGCCGCAGAGGCGTTGCGGTTGACCGCGCAGGACCTGAAACAACTGGGTGTCATCGATCGTATCATACCCGAAAAGATCGGCGGCGCGCATCGCCACAACGATGAAACAATCGCATCCGTCGGCAGCGCCCTGACGGCCATGCTGGACGAGCTTGAGGACAAGGAGCGGGACGTCTTGATTGCGGACCGGCGCAAGAAATTTCTTGGGTTGGGCAGCAGCGGCCTGGCGGCCTGATCAGTCGGCGCGCGCGTCAGACCATTCCCGCCACGTCGACCCCAATCCTTGCCCCAGGTCTCCGTCGTGGCCTCGTGTCACCGCCAAGGCAACGTGGCGTGCCTGCCATCAAGACAAATACACGTGCGGCCAACGGATCATATCGCACAATCCAAGGGGCGCAGCCTGCGCGCTTTTGGCGTGCAAGCTGTCGCTGATGGACGCTGCGCAAGGTGCAGCGTCAGCTTGCGAGCATCCTTAGCCCTTGGGTCACATCCGACCGCACCGCCAGACGCAGGCTTGGCTCGTCACCCGCACGCAATGCAGCAATGATCAGGCGGTGATATTGGGGCGGCTCCGTTCGGCGTAAACGACCGTAGAGCGCACGCATCGTCGGGCCAAGCTGAAGCCACACCGTTTCCGCCATCGCCAGCATCGCTGGTGCCTGAGCACGCAGGTAAAGCGTGCGGTGGAATTCAAGGTTTATGCGAATATAGCTGACCGCGTCGCGGTGGGCGACCGCCTCTGCCACAGCGCTGTTGATGGTTTGCAGCCTTTCGATCAAGGCCAGGTGCGCGCGCGGCAAGGCCCGGGTTGCCAATTCAACCTCGATCAGCGCGCGCAAGGCGGCCAATTCCTCGATCCGTTCATTCGACAGTTCCGGGGTCGACACCCGCCCAGACTGCGATAACGTCAACGCCCCCTCAGCCACCAGACGGCGCACCGCCTCTCGCGCCGGGGTCATCGACACGTCATATTGCTTGCCGATGCCACGCAGCGTCAGCGCCTGCCCCGGTGGGATGTCGCCGTGCATGATCCGCGTGCGCAGCCGACGGTATACGCGATCATGCGCGGCAGAGGCGGTATCTCGGGTCCGTGGAACCTGGCTCATAGCGCTTTGTGATCACAAGTGCGGCTTTGGTCAATCACCAAAACGATATCGGTGCAGCGCAGTGCCTTCGCTCCGAAGCCAGCGGCGCTCGGCGTCATAGGGTCCGTGGATACGCTCAACCTCACCCCAGAATGCGGGGGAATGGTTCATCTGCGCCAGATGCGCCACCTCATGCGCTGCCACATAGCGCAGCACTTCGGGGGGTGCCATGATCAGACGCCACGAGAACATCAACCGCCCCACAGACGAGCAGGACCCCCAACGCGACCGCGTGTCCCGCAGGCTTAGCCCGGAATAGGGGCGACCCAGGCGCGTTGCATAGTCGTCACAGGCCGCGGCAAGCACATCCCGCGCCCGGGTTTTCAGGAAAGCCTGCACCCGGCGGGGCATCGCATCAGGACTGCCGGGCACCATCAACGCGTCGTCGGTCAGGCGCACCAAGCGCCCGCTCTCTGCGACCAGCTTGCGCATCCGCCCCTCAACCGGCAGCGTACCGCCCGCGTGAACGGTGACCTGCACGATCCGTGCCGCCAGATGCTTGCGAATCCAAGGCTCTTTCTGACGTGCAAACTCCAGCGCTTCGCGCTCTGCCACGTGTTTGGGCAAGGTCAGCGTCACCCGCCCATCCAGCGATGAAATGCGCAACGTAATACGACGCGCCCGCGCCGACCGGCGCAGCGTCAACTCAATGTCGGGCTGCCCTTGAAGAACCCGCCGTGCCATCCCATCTCCAGCCATCTGACCATAAGGCTTTGACTCCGTCCTGACCTTATGGCACTTGCCCAGAATCGCCGCAACACGAGGCACGCCCGTTCTCGCCTTCACCGCAGATTTCACGGGCCACGCGCAGACAAGAGGATCACATATGCCAAAGGAAGAATGGGGCACGAAACGGCTGTGTCCGACAACCGGCAAACGGTTCTACGACATGAACCGCAATCCCATCGTCAGCCCCTATACGGGCGACGTGGTCGAGGTTGACAGCTCCAAGACCCGCATGATTGCCGCCGACGCCGAGGACGCCGCAACCGCCAAGAGCAAGGCCAAGGCCGTAGCGGACGAAGAGGATCAAGTGCTGGACGATGACGACGTTGACGTCGAGCTGGACGACGATCTGTTGGATGACGATGACGACGACGAAGACAACGTATCGCTTGACGAACTGGCCGATGTCGCCGCCGAAGAAGACGAGTCGTAAACACGCCTATCCGGCGGGGTCTTTTTAACTTGATCCCGCCTGACAAAGCGCCTAATCAGCGGCGCATGGCCTGCAAGGGCCACCAAGGATGGGGCATTAGCTCAGCTGGGAGAGCGCCTGCATGGCATGCAGGAGGTCAGCGGTTCGATCCCGCTATGCTCCACCATCCCCCCTCTCGAAATTCATGGTCAACTCAACCCGCTTGAGTGGTCCACAAGCGCTGAGTTACGCGCATCGGCTCTACTGCGACGCTCTTGCACGACCACAGCAACTTGGTCTGAGTGTTTCAGGGCCACCGCAGCCCATCCAAGCTGCCGCCACGCCCAGAAGCTTTGAAAAAGCGTCTGTTACACACCGTCGCGAGGGTCCCGATCTGCCCTCGTTCCGACCTGCCCTCTCGACGCGTTGCTTTGCAGCGAGCTTCGGCGCAAAACACTGGCTTGAGCGTCTGACACCACCTCAACTCTCTGCCGCCTCGTTGATAGCCTCCAGAAACTGGGACACTTCAGCCAGCGAGTTATAGTGGCTGAACGAGACGCGGACACAAGCATCGATCCCTAGTGGGCGCAGTACGTTCCCGCAATAGTGATCATCGTTGCGAATATGGGTCCGAACCCCGGCCTTGTTCAGGAAATCCACCAGATCGCCCGCGGGCATTGCGTCCAGCGTCAGACTGATCACCCCTTCACGGCCCGCGCTGTCAAACCCGCCGATGATGTCAAGACCCGGGATGTCCCTCAGCCCTCGGTGATTGCCCGTGCCATCCAGGATCGCCTCGCATAGCAGCCGCTCTTGGGCGTGGATTGCGGCGGCGGCGGCCTCAATCCGGGCGCGCGGGCTGTCTGCCAATGAAACAGAGCCCCCCAGCCACTCCAGATAGCCAACCACATCGGAAAAAGTGGCATAGGCCCCCGCATCCCGCGTGCCCAGTTCCCAATTCTCCGCAAGCCCGCCCACGATCTGCTCCTTGGTCGCAGCGGTCAGCCGGTCCGAGGCCCAACCGATACCATAGCCGTGGCTCGAAAATACCTTGTAGGGCGAGATGGCAAAGCCATCGATCCCGTACGCCGCAATGTCGATATGCCCGTGGCTGGCGTGCTGGATGCCGTCGACAATGATGAAACAATCAGGCGCCACCGCGCGGATGTCGGCCGCGATGGCGGTGACATCAACGGACATGCCTGTCACGGGCGATGTCTGAACGATGGTCGCGACCCGCAGATCGGGCGTGAGATACGGACGGTACGCCTCCGGCGTCACGGTGCCAGAGGCATTGTCGTGCACAGCCAGATGGTGTGGTCGCGTCGTCACATCCGACCAGCGCGCCATGGCACTGCGCGACGCCGGATGCTCCAGCGTCGATCCAAGCATCGTGCCGCCCGGCTCAGCCGCCAGAGCCGCGGTCCGCACAAGGCGAAACAACACTTCCGTTCCGCTTTCGCCCACAAAAATCTGACCGTCCTGCGCGTTAAAGAACAGGCGCGCGTCCTCTTTGCCCTTTGCAATCGCCGCGCCAAGTGCCCGGGAGGCACCGTTCGCACGCCCCTGATTGTCGGGATACCCGGCATAAGCCGCCGACGTCTCGATGACCGACTTCAGCGTCAACGCCCCCCCGGCATTCTCAAAGAACACCCGCGGCCCCTCGAACGGACAGGCATCAATATGGGCAAACCTGTTCCGAATCTGCTGATGCAGATTCGACGGGATCAGGGTCATTGTGCCGGCTCCATCGACCGTGTCCGCCCCCTCAGGCACAGCCCTTCGGGATCAAAGGGCGGTTGGGCAAGCATTCGGGCGGTGTGGGGGCGGCCAAGCACCGAAATATGCACTGTATCACCCGGCTGAACCGCCCCCGCCTTGACATATCCAAGGGCAAGCGACTTGGCGACCGAGTAGCCATAGGCACCCGACGTGACCTGCCCCACCGGTGTGCCATCCGGCAAAAAGATGGGCTCGCCACCGGCGGCATCTGCCATGTCTGTGTCAATCTCGAACATCTCAAGCGTTTCTCGTGCGGGCCGGTCTGCCAACGCAAGATACGCATCTTTGTTCAGGAACGCCTTGTCGGTCCTGATCAAACCCGCCAGACCCGATTCCTGCGGCCACCATTCCGGCGAATACTCCCGCCCCCACGAGCCGTAGCCCTTTTCAACGCGCAGCGACATCAACGCGCGTCCACCCACCGGCCCGGCACCCAGCATGCGGCCCGCCTCAAGCAGCGCGGTATAAAGCGTTACCTGATCAGCCTCCGCGCAATGAACTTCCCAGCCCAGATCTCCGGTGAACGACACCCGGATCGCCACGCAGTCAACACCCGCAACCTTGATCCGCGCCGACCGAAAGAACGGGAAGGCCTCGTTTGACAAGTCCGCATCCGTAAGCGCAGACAGCAAATCACGCGCGCGCGGCCCCGCCACGTTGAAGCCGCACCACGCGTCGGTAAGGCTCTCGAACGTGGTGCCCTCGGGCAGCGGCAACGCGCGAAAGAACCTTTGGTGAAAGCGCTCTGCCATACCAGAGCCCAGCACCCAGAACTCCTGCGTATCCAGTCGCGTCACGGTGAAATCACCCGCGATCCCGCCCAGTTTCCCGATAAGCGGGGTCAGACAAGAGCGGCCCACTTTCGTTGGCATCCGATTTGCAAAAAGCGCGTTCAGCCAGTCTTCGGCACCTGTGCCCGCCACCCGGTAGATGGCAAAGTTCGAGATATCGATAATGCCCGCCTTGTCACGCAGCATCTGCACCTCGCGCCCGACACTGTCCCACCATGGCTGGCGCGCGAACCCGGCACTGTCGGGGGTATCTGCGTCAAAATAAAGCGGATGCTCCCAACCGTAGTTCAGGCCAAATTTGGCCCCCATCTCGGTCTGTAGCGCATGCACCGGACGGCTGCGGACAGGGCGGCCCGCCGCGCGCTCTTCGCCGGGGAAGTGGATCTTGAACCGATGGGCATACTGGTCCTCGACCCGCGCCTTGGTAAAGGCCTTGCCGGCCCAGGCGCCGAACCGCGCGAGGTCCCAGCCAAACAGGTCAAGCGACGGCTCACCCTCAACCATCCACTCGGCCGCCAACTTGCCCAGTCCGCCATTTTGCGAAAAGCCGGGGATGATGCCGTTGCAACAGAAATAACCGGTCATTTCCGGCACCGGTCCAAACAGCGCAGAACTGTCGGGCGACCAGATCATCGGGCCATTGATGACGCGTTTGATTCCGGCCTCGCCCACGGCTGGTACGCGGTCAATCGCGCGCAGCATATTGTCCTCGATCCGTTCAAGGTCATCTGCGAACAGGTCATGGGCAAAATCAAGCGGCGTGCCGTTTTCCGCCCAGAACCGCATGTCTTTTTCATACGCACCCACCAGCAGGCCCTTGCCTTCCTGCCGCAGGTAATATTCGCCATCCCGGTCGGCCACCGACGGTAACCGTCGGTCCAGTCCAGCGATCTCCGCGATGGTCTCGGTGACGAAATACTGATGCTCGGTTGGGATCAATGGCAGCTCAAGCCCGGCCAGCGCCGCCACTTCGCGCCCCCACAATCCCGCTGCGTTGATCACCCAGGGCGTGCGGATATCGCCCTTGGTCGTCCGCACGATCCAGCTTCCATCGGGCTGCGCCTCAGTGCCCGTCACGGGCGTGAACCGCTGCACCTCTGCGCCCATCTTCCGGGCGCCGATCGCATAGGCATGCGTGACACCGGACGGGTCCACATTACCGCCATCAGGTTCATACATGATGCAGCGCACACCGTCATAATTGACCAACGGATGCAGGCGCTCTGCATCCGCGCGGCTGACCTCGTGAAAATTCATCCCATAGCGTCGCGCCTTGGCTTCCTGCAGGCGCAGCTGCGCCTCGCGATCCTCGGTCTGTGCAAGGTAAAGTGAACCGGGCTGAAACACCCCGCAGGATTGCCCGGTTTCGGCCTCAAGCTCCTTGTAAAGCATCATGGTGTAGTGCTGCAGACGCGAGATGTTGGTCACATCGTGCAGCCCGTGAATATTGGCCGCCGCATGCCAGGTCGATCCCGATGTCAACTCGTCCCGTTCCAGCAAAACGGTTTCCGTCCAGCCCAGCTTGGCCAAATGATAAAGAATTGAGCACCCGACGACACCTCCTCCGATGACAACGGCTTGGGCATGTGTGCGCATGAACGACCCTTTCTGAAACACGGCATGAGACCAATCGCCGTAACATCTACGAAAGAAGCCCCAGCGACACCTGTAACTTTTTTAGGGTCTCACGCTATCAGATTGTTGGGGCATTTGAATGCTTGACACGCCAGGGTCTTTGCAACGTAGTCAGAACATCCGAAAGGCGACTATGACACCAGGCATGTATATCGCGGGTCCATTTTCGGCGCGCTGGAGTTGCCTGCGCCGCGCCAAGGGCTGTGATTGTGTGCCCTGTACGGGCTGACACTTCTGGTCTCTTGTCTGTCCCTGCCTTTTGCGGAACCCTTCTATGCCCACACCCCAGTTACGCCTTGCAACCGATGTCGGCGGGACCTTCACCGATACGGTTGTCAGCGATCTGTCCGGCACTGTACTCGCCTCGGCGAAATCGCTGACCACCCACGCCAATCCCGCACTTGGCGCGCTCACCGGAACGCAGCGGGCCCTGGCCAAGATCGACGCGACGCTCGATCAGGTGTCGCGCTTCATCCACGGCACAACGCTGGCGACAAATGCCTTGCTCGAACGGCGCGGCGCACGGGTGGCCACGATCACAACCGAAGGGTTCCGCGATATCCTCGAAATCGCCTACGAACGGCGCTACAGCCAATATGATATCAACCTGACCAAACCCGATCTGCTGGTGCCCCGTGATCGCAGCTTCACGGTGCCCGAACGCATGTCAGCGGCGGGCGAGGTGCGCATTCCGCTGGACGAAGGGGCGGTGCCCGCGCTCGCGCAACAGATCACAGAGACCCGCGCAGACGCAGTGGCAATCTGTCTGATGCACGCCTATGCCAATCCCACGCACGAGCACCGCCTGCGCGATCTCTTGCAGACCGCATTGCCCGATCTGGTGGTGTCCATAAGCAGCGAAATCAGCCCCGAGGCGCGCGAGTTCGACAGGCTCTGCACCACCGTTGCCAACGCCTATATCCAGCCCTTGATGGCGGGCTACCTGGCGCAGTTTCAGGCGTCTTTCAGCGCCGAGGGCCTCAGATGTCCGATCTTGATGATGACCGCCGCCGGGGGCATGACAACCCTCGATACAGCGGCGCGCTTCCCGATCCGCCTGGTGGAATCCGGCCCTGCCGGGGGTGCGATCCTTGCGGCCCGCGTGGCGCGGGAACTGGGTCTGGATCAGGTGCTCTCATTTGACATGGGCGGCACCACGGCCAAGCTTTGCCTGATCGACAATGCGACACCCCAGACCTCGCGCCAATTCGAGATTGGGCGCGCGGCGCGCTTTGTCAAAGGGTCGGGCATGCCGGTGCGCATCCCGGTGATCGAAATGATCGAAATCGGGGCCGGCGGCGGCTCCATCGCTGCCGTAGATCGTCTGGGGCGCCTCACCGTCGGGCCACAAAGCGCGGGCTCAGAACCCGGGCCCGTCGCCTTTGGTCGCGGCGGCTTGGCGCCTACGGTGACCGACGCTGACGTGGCTCTGGGCTATATCCGCCCCGAACGCTTTGCCGAGGGTCAGTTCCAGATCGACACGGACCGCGCCAGGGCGGCCATCGCCCGCGATATCGGCACCCCATTGGCGCTGACCCCGGATCAGTCTGCCGACGGCATCAGTGGTATCGTCGACGAAAGCATGGCCAGCGCCGGGCGCGCCCATGCCGTCGAAAGCGGCAAGGACCTGGGCACGCGCACCATGATTGCATTCGGTGGCAACGGCCCGCTTCACGCCTGCCGCGTTGCGCGCAGCGCGAACGTGCCGCAGATCGTGGTCCCGCCTAACCCCGGTGTCGGCTCCGCCGCCGGGTTCCTCTTTGCGCCTGTGTCCTTCGAAATCGTGCGCAGCAAGTACACCCTGCTGTCCAAGATCGACCTGATCGCCATCAACACGCTTTTTGCCCAGATGCGCGACACCGCAACACATGTGGTCCGCCAGGGCGCGCCCGCCGGTGATATCCTGTCGACGGCATCCGCCTTCATGCGCTATCGCGGACAGGGGCACGAGATCGAAATTCCCCTTCCCGATCGTGCATTGCATGCCACCGACATCGCCGCGCTTACCAACACCTTCGAACATGCCTATGCCCAGCAGTTTTCGCGCCCCGTGCCCGGTATGCAGATCGAAGTTCTGAACTGGGCCTTGCGGATGTCCACACCCGAGGTGGGCGTCCAGCCCTTGACGACAACGCCCACACCGCATGACATCACGGCCCAGTCCCATGCCATGATTTTCTGCGATGTCACCAGCGCCCTGATCAATGCCGCCGTGATCGAACGGTCGGCGCTCGCACCGGGCGACCAGCTGTCTGGACCCGCACTGGTGACAGAGCCGCAGACAACCACCTTTGTCGGAGCCGACTTTCATCTGCGCGTGGACGCCGCCGCAAATCTCATTCTGACCCGAAAGGACGCGTCATGACCGATCCGTCAAAAGCCAAGTTGCAAGTCATGTGGAACCGCCTCCTGGCGCTGGTCGAGGAACAGGGCCAAACGCTTATTCGCGCGGCCTTTTCGCCCATTGTGCGCGAATGCGGCGATATCTCTGCCGGGGTCTTCGACCTTCAGGGGCGCATGCTGGCACAGGCCGTGACCGGCACACCCGGCCATATCAACACCATGGCCGAAGCGGTACAACATCTGCGCGCCCGCTTTGCGGTGCAGGACATGGCCCCCGGCGACATCTACTTAACAAACGATCCTTGGCTGGCCTCCGGCCATCTGAACGACTTTCTGCTGATGATGCCCGTCTTCGTGCAGGATCGGGTGGTGGGCTACACGGCCTGCACCTCTCATCTTGTGGACCTTGGCGGCCAGGGCATGGGGCCCGAAGGGTCCGATGTCTTCGACGAAGGGCTGTGTATCCCGCCCTGCAAGCTGGTCGAGGGCGGGCGAGTCAACGCCCTGCTGCTCGATATCGTCAAGGCCAATTCGCGCGAACCCATCGCCAACGAAGGCGACATTTATGCCCTCATCGCCTGCTGCGAAGCGGGCGCGCGCGGGGTGGTCGATCTGATGCAAAGCTTCGGCCTGTCGGACCTGACCCTGCTGTCGGACTACATCATCGACACCTCGCGACGCGGCACGCTAGAGGCCCTTACCGACATTCCAAACGGTGTCTACGAAAACACTCTGATCGCAGATGGCTACGACGACACCCTGACTTTGAAAGCCACTCTAACGGTCGAGGAGACCCGGCTATGTGTCGACTTTGACGGCACCTCCGGCCCGTCGCACAAAGGGATCAACGTCCCCCTCAACTATGCAGCCGCCTATACCGTCTTTGCCCTGCGCTGCATCATCGGGCCCGACATTCCAAACAACGCAGGCTCGCTTGAGCCGTTTGTGGTAACCGGGCCAACGGATTGCATTCTCAATGCACAGCGCCCGGCCCCGGTCGCGATGCGGCACACGCTGGGGCAAATGACCCCTGATCTGGTCTTTGGCTGCCTGCATCAGGCGGTGCCAGACCGGGTGCCTGCCGAAGGCGCATCAAGCATGTTCGACCTGCCGATGCGCCACACGGCCGATGCGACGCTGTCCGGCGGAACCGAATTTGCCATCGAACTGGTACACAACGGCGGCACCGGGGCGCGGCCCACGCTGGATGGGCTCTCCGCCACTGCCTATCCCTCTGGCGTGTTTGGCAGTCAGGTGGAAATGACCGAAGCTGCCGCACCGGTCACGATCTGGCGCCGGGAATTGCGCACCGATAGCGGCGGTGCAGGCCGGTTCCGGGGTGGGCTTGGTCAACGGATCGAAATGACGTCGGCCATCGATGAACCCTTTCTCGTCTTTCTGTCGGTCGAACGTATCCGCAACCCCGCACTTGGTCGTGCGGGCGGGCAACCCGGCGCGCCGGGGCGCATCCGGGTATCGGGCCGTGCCGACGACATCCCCGGCAAATGCGAACTGCGCGTCGCACCCGGCGAACGGTTGATCTTTTACACACCCGGTGGCGGTGGTTTTGGCGATCCAACCACGCGCGATCCCGCAGCGATATGTTCGGATGTCGCCTCTGGCCTGGTCTCGCCCGACGCCGCACGCGACATATACGGATGGCAGCCATGATCACACCCGTCCCCACGGTGCGCTCTATGGCCAGTTACGCGCTGGCCGATCTCGGGGATGCGCAGGCCATCTCCCTCGCGCAGAACGAAAGCGCGCACCCGCCAAGCCCAAAGGCCATTGCCGCCGCACAAACCGCGCTGGCCCAGGGCGCACTCTATCCCGATCCCGACTGGCACAGCCTGCGCGCAGCCATCGCCGCCACGCATCCGGTCGATCCTCGCCATATCCTGTGCGGTGCCGGGTCCATGGAGCTGATCGGCACCCTGATCCGGGCCTTTGCCGGTCCCGGCGATGACGTTCTGGGCACGCAATACGGATACTTGTTCGTCGCGACCGCCTGTCAGCAAGCCGGGGCCACCTACCGCCAGGCTGCCGAACCGGACCTGCGCGTCGACGTGGACTGCCTGCTTGCGGCAGTCACGCCGCAGACGCGGATCGTGTTCCTGTGCAATCCCGGCAACCCCACCGGAACACGCCTCCCGAATGCCGACATCATTCGACTGCGCAACGCTTTGCCGCAAGACGTGCTGCTTGTCGTCGATCAGGCCTATGCCGAGTTTGATGATCAGGACCACGCCGCGATCTTCGATCTGGTCACCCAAAACAGCACCTGTGTGACACGGACCCTGTCCAAGGCCTACGGGCTGGCAGGCGCACGGGTGGGCTGGGGCGCCTTCCCCTGCCAGATTGGTGATCAGATGCGCAAACTTCTGAACCCCAACAACATTCCCGGCGCGTCCCAAGCCATGGCCACCGCCGCTTTGGCCGATCAAACCTATATGCAAACCACCGTCAGACAGACCGCCGCAACCCGCGACCGCTTTGCCAATCGTCTGCGCGCGATCGGCCTGCACGTCCCAACCAGCCACACGAATTTCGTCCTGATCCGCTTTGCGGACGATGCAGCCACCCAGCACGCAAACGCGGCTTTGACAAATGCCGGCTACCTCCTGCGCGGTATGGGGGGCTACGGCCTTGCCGACTGCCTGCGCGCGACCATCGGCAGTGACACCCACATGAACGCCGTCGCAAATATCCTGGAAAGCCTGTCATGACAGATCACCGATCCGGCCCCAAAGTGGGCGTTCTTGTCCCCTTTACCAATTGCAACCTCGAACCCGACATGCAGCTTTTGTGCCCGCCTGGCACCACCATGCATTTTGAACGGATGGGCGGCTATGACGTGGACGCACTCCCTGGCTCCGAACAGATGGCTGGGCTGGGGGCCTCCGATATCTCTGAAACACTGCGCCTGATCTCGGGCGTGCGGCCCGCCGCGATCCTCTACGGCTGCACCTCAGCGACGCTGACGCACGGCCCCGCCTTTGACACCGCCCTCGCGCGCCAAATCTCGCAAATGTCCGGCGCACTCAGCATCACAGCGGCAGGGGCGCTGGTCTCAGCGATCAAGGCGCTAGGCGCGACCAGGGTGGCCTTTGCGTCCCCCTATCTGGGCGACGTGAACGATCACGCCATCGACTTTCTCCGCACCGCAGACGTCGACACCGTCTCGCGTGCCGATATCGGCCGCGCCCTTGGCAATTATGGCCAGGGGGAATTGTCGCCTGACGAAGTCTGCGCGCTTGCCCTGCGCAGCGACGATCCCAACGCCGAGGCGATTGTGCTGTCCTGCACCGATATGCGCTCCGTCGAGGTGGTCGCACAGATCGAAGCGCAGACCGGCAAGCCCGTAGTGACATCGAACCAGGCCATGGCATTTGCGCTGTGCAAGGCGCTCGACCTCACCGCACCCAGCTTCCCAGCCGGGCGGCTGTTCGACCTGCTCAAGCGGTGATCTTGCAGCGCCGCATCCGGCGCTTCCAATCTCAATACCCGCGCACCGGGTCGACTTGGTTTTGCAACACCTCGCCCGCGCGGTACCGCTTCAGGTTGTCACAGAACAGGTCCACCGATTTCAGCGTCCAGCCATCATAGACGGAACTGCAATGCGGTGTGACAATGACATTGTCCATGTTCCAAAAGGGGCTGCTGTCGGCCAAAGGCTCGGTTTCAAACACATCCAGGGCCGCCCCTTTCAGCGCACCGCGCGCCAGCGCAACCGCCAGAGCGGCTTGATCAACTACGCCCCCACGCGACACGTCAACCAACACCGCGCCCGGCTTCATAGCCGCAATCTGACCTGTTCCCAACAGCCCGCGCGTGCTGTCCAGCAGGGGCACGCAAACCGCCACCGCATCCGCCTCTGGCAAAAGACCTTCAAGCGCTATGGTCGGGTGAACAGCGTCAACATACGGCGTCTCATCCGGCCGCGCGCGCACGCCTATGGTGCGCATCCCCAACCCCTTGGCCTTACGGGCGATGGCCTGACCGGTTTGGCCCAGGCCAACAATCAACAGCGTCTGACCCTCAATTGGCGTAACGTGCCCGGCGATCCAACGGCGTTCGGACTGCGCCGCGCGAAAGCCCGGCAGGTCCAGATTGAAATGCAGCAGCGCGCCCAGCGTGTATTCCGCCATCATGTCCGCCGCGACCCCGGCCGCATTGGTGACGGTCACGCGGGCCGTGTCCCACCGGGCCAGATGGTCCGTCCCTGATCCCCCCACCGACACCCAGTCGACCGTGTCGCTTTCCAGAACAGCCTCACGCGGATACCCGCGCGTTCCCGCAAAGCGTACGGAATAGACAACCTTGGCCCGCACGCGGGTGATGGTGTCGGCCAAAGCCGCATAGCTGTCACAGCCGGTGAATGTCACATCCGGGTGCCGCTGCCGCGCAAGCGCCAGTGCAGGGGCCGGATCATCGGTATGCAGAACGACATTCAGGGGCACTTACGGCGCCTCGGACAACAGGTCAGTGACAGTGCGAAATGCCGCGCCACCCGGCAGCGCCAACACCGCCTCGCGCAGGGCCCCGGCACGGGTCTGCCCGATCACAGGGGCGGCAAAGGCAAAGAACTTCCGCTCAATGTCATCCCGCCCCATCGGGTGTTCTGGCCCACCCCGCGCATGCGTGTCTTCTGATGTCAGAACGCGCCCGTCTGTCAAATGCAGCGTCACATCCGCCCAGCGCCCCTCGGGATAGCGGCGCTCGTGCTGCGTCGTTTCAATTACGGTCGTCCGCCTCGTCAAATCTGCGACAACAGGGTCCCGCAAGCCCGCCCCCGAAATATGCTCCAGTTCGATCCGCCCATGCACCGCCATGGTCGCAACGGCAAAGGGCAGGGAATATTGTGCCTCCGACGTGGTTGTGGGCACCCCGGGGAACAGGGCCGCCGCATTGCGAAAACTGTGCACTTCAATGCGGGCAATGTTTCCTGCCACCAGATCATGGGCAGCGCACAGCGCCTGCACCGCGTCGATTGCCGCATGGGCCCACCGGCAGATTGGGTATGGTTTGATATATTGATGCTCCACATGCCAAAACGTGCCCAGATCGGTCCAGCACCCGGCGATCTCGGGGGCCTCAATGGTCAATGCGGGCGCACCCGTAAAGCCAAGCGCTGCCATCTGCGCCGCCGAAATCCCGATCAGCGCACCCATGCCTGACCCATCATGCAACATCGTCGGGGTCGCAATCTCGCGCATCATCTGGCTGCGTGGCCCATGATACTCGGCAATCCCGAACCCGTGGCGCAACTGCGCGCCACTCATACCCCGCAGCCGGGCAGCCATCGCCACAACGCCCAAGGCATTCCAGGCCCCCGACGTGTGGTAATCACTGACGCTTTGATGCAGCGCAATGCCAGCACGGCCCGCAACCTCATAGCACACGACAAGAGCGGCAAGCGCCTCGATCCCACCAAGGTCCGCAACATCATGGGTCAGCGCATAAAGCGCGGGCACCGCCGCCACACCGATATGCCCCTTTGTCGGGTTGTACCCGTCATGCGCATCCAGATTGTCGGTTTGCGTGGCCGCCGCAAAGGCGCTTCCGGCCCGGCTCACCCGACGCCCATCCAGAACAAGCGGTGCAGCTTCCGCCGGATCACCCGCACCATAAAGCTGTAGTGCTGACTGGCGCGCAATCACCCCCGCCTCCATCGGATGCGCCCCGATCATCACCCCCAACGTGTCCAAAAGCAGCAGGGCCGCCTGATCCAGAACCGGCGCCGGAATGTCCGTCGCCGCCAGCCCCAGCGTGAACGCCTCGACACGCTGAACGATCTCTGCGCTATCAAGCATCTGCGCTCCTCCAAGCAACGCCAGTTCCCTTGCCCCCAGCCTAGGTCCCTCTATGCCCCGAGACACTCGACATTTCCAAACTCTACCCATAAGAATTTAGCGGTCATTTCGGAAAAATGATCAGAAATAACCGCAGTCCCGGAGCGGCACCACCGAATGACCAAAAAGCCCCCGCCGTTGAACTTCATTCGATCTTTCGAGGCCGCGGCCCGGCACCTCAGTTTCACCCGGGCCGCCACCGAACTGGGCTGCACCCAGGCTGCCGTCAGTACGCATATCCGCTCTCTCGAACGGCTCTTGGGTGTCGATCTCTTTATTCGCTACCCGCGCAGCCTGGCATTGACGGAAACCGGTGCCGCCTACCTGCCCACCCTGCGGCAGGCGCTGCGCATGATCGACACGGCCACCGAAACCGTTCAGATCAACTCCAAGCACAAGACAGTTCGCATCGCCGCGCCCATCAGCCTTGCAGAAAACTGGATCGCACCGCGCATCAGCGCCTTCAGTCGCGCGAATCCCGACATCCAGTTGATCGTTCACGGCACCGTTTGGGAGGAAGACGTCCCAGATTGCGATCTGACAATTTACATGCGTCGCGCCGCCGATCATCCCTCCGGTGCCAACGTGCTGTTTCACGAATCCGTGGCGCTGCTCTGTTCTCCGCACCTGGCCAAGACCATCGATTCAAAGGCCGCATTTCTCACTGCCCCAAAACTGATCGTCTCGGGACGCCAGGAATATTGGAGCGTCATCGCCGCCTGTTTTGACCTTCCCGTGGAAGCCCTGGAACTTAGCGGAAGCGACCGGGTCAATTCCTCAAATATCGCGCTGGAAATGGCTGCACATGACGGCGGGTTGATCGCCCTGCCCCTTGAGCTTGCAGGCGCCTATCTCAAGCGCAATCTGCTGGTTGAACCGTTCGATCTGCGCCCGCCAAGCCCCTGGGTCTACTGTTTCAAACACGCGCAGGACAGACCGTCGCACGCCGCATCGCTCGTGCTGGAGAGCATTCTGCAACACACACCGCCAGTCACAGCTTAGCAGACGGCGCGCGCCGGCCCCCACGGGCACGACACAACCCCCTCGCGCCTGCGCACGATCCCGAGAGCGCTCTGGTATCCCCGCCAATCAACATAACATCAAATGGCACCCCAACGCCCAAAGGTGCCGCCATGCCGCGACTGCTCACAGCCCTGTTCGTCTTTCTGTCACTCTCGGCCTGCATGCCCTTTGAACGCCTGTTCGCGCCCAAGGCTGAGTTGATGTCCGGCACCTGGCAGCGCATCGCCACCACCCCCGGGACGGCACCGGACTACGCCCCCTACGACGCCTTTCTCGCCCGCTACCACCATATGACCGACGCTGGCATGACGCGCCTCCGCTACGCGCAGGTGTCCGACAGCGACAAGGCGACGCTCGACCGCTTTCTGACGCAGATGCAGCGCGTCGATCCCGCCCAACTCGACCGAAACCAGCAACTGGCCTACTGGATCAACCTCTACAACGCCCAGACGATCCGCTTGATCCTCACCCACTACCCTGTCGACAGCATCCGCGACATCGGCGATGGGCTGCTGGGGCTGGGCCCCTGGGCTGATGCCGACCTTCGGGTGAACGGCGCGGCCCTCAGCCTCAACGACATCGAACACGGCATCGTCCGGCCCGTGTTCGCAGACGCCCGTATTCACTACGCCCTGAACTGCGCCGCCACAGGATGCCCCAACCTCGCTGCCACCGCCTGGCGCGCCGACACGCTTGAGGCCCGGCTGGATGCCGCCGAACATGCCTATATCCACGACCCGCGCGGCGTCTCCATCGCAGATGACGGCACCGTCACAATCTCCAAAATCTTCGGCTGGTTCCGCGAGGATTTCGGGGGCACCGAGGCTGCCGTGCTCGCCTATCTCAAGGGCCACGCCGACCCCGCCTTGCGCGCTGCGCTTGAGGCCCGCAACCAGATCGACAGCTATGCCTACGACTGGTCCCTCAACGACGCACAATCACAGATCGCTTCGAAATAGAAAACGGCGCCACGCGGGCGCCGCTCTTTGCCTATCGTCGTGGGCTCAGCCCTTGCCCTTCCACGGCACCAACAGCCGCTCGGCCCAGCGCATCAGCATGTCGATGCCAAACCCGATAATGCCGATCAGGATGATGCCCATGATCACGATGTCGGTGTTCTGAAACTTCGACGCCACCATGATCATCATGCCAGCGCCCTGTTCAGCCGCAACCAGCTCCGCGGCCACAACCGTGCCCCAACAGACCCCCATCGCAACCCGCGCCCCGGTGAATATCTCGGGCAGCGAGTTTGGCACAATCACGTGGCGCATGATCTGCGCCTTACTCGCACCCAGGGAATAGGCCGCATGCACCTTGGATATCTTCACACCCGACACCCCGGACCGCGCTGCAATCGCCATGATCCAAAGGGCAGCCAGGAACAACAGGATGATCTTGCCGGTCTCGCCAATGCCCGCCCAGATGATCACCAGCGGGATCAGCGCCAGCGGCGGCACCGGGCGCATGAATTCCACGATGGGGTCAAACCAACCCCGAAACCAGTTCGACAGGCCCATGGCATAGCCCAGCGGGATACCCACCAAAGCGCCAAAGAAGAAGCCCACGACCACCCGGAACAGCGAATACCCCAGATGCTCCCACAGGGTAGAGCCTCGGAACCCAGCGCTTGCAATCTCGGCAACACGGCTCACCACAGCTTCCGGGGACGGTAGCCAGATCGGCTCCATCTGCCAGCCTTTGGCCGGGACGATATTTGGCGTGCCCTTGTCCGAAATGGTCACGGTACCAAAGCCGACATCGACACTGTCGCCGGGCTGCACAGCGGTGCCGTTGATTTCAGTCACAGCCGCCCCTTCGCCGCGGCCAATTTCATCATTGCGATCCACCCGCAACAGGCCCGACCGCCAGACCCCGATTGCAACGCTGTCATCTTTTGCCCACCCCTCACCGGGCGCCACTTCGGGGGCTTCGGCCTCTTCGTCGATGGGATGCACCAGCACCGTCACTGTGGCGCTGTCGGTCTCGGACCCGTTCGAGGCCGTATATTCAAATGTCCCGGTCCCCGTAAAAGGCCCCGGCGCATGTAGAAACTTCGGCAGCAGAGACGACCCGGTAAACATGCCCCACAGCAGGAAAATCGTCAGGATCGAAATCACCGACGCGGCCCGGTTGGGCGTCACCGCACTCTCGTCACCAAAGGTCACGGTCTTGAGCGAACCGTAATCCGCAATGGCAGTGCGTTGGGCAATGGTTTTGACGACAAAGAACGCGACAACAAAGATGACGACATATATCAGAAAGGGGATCATGCGCTTTCCTCCGTCCGGCCCATAATCTCCTCTTCCATGTCCCAGATCATGCCCAGGATCTCTTCGCGGCGCTCGCCGAATTCGGGGTGCTTCTTGACCTCACGCAGGTCCTGACCCACGCCCATCTCGGCAAAGGGCAGTCGGTATTCCTTGTGTATGCGGCCCGGACGCGGGGCCATGACCAGCAAACGCTCGCCCAAAAGCAGCGCCTCTTCCACCGAGTGGGTGATCAGAATGATCGTCTTGCCCGTCTCTTTCCACAGCTTCAGAACAAGCGACTGCATCTTCTCACGGGTCAGCGCATCCAGCGCGCCCAGCGGTTCGTCCATCAGGATCACATCAGGGTCATTGGCCAGACACCGGGCCAAAGCCACACGTTGCTGCATCCCGCCAGACAGTTCATAGACCGCCTTTTCCTTGAAGTCCTGCAGCCCCACGACATCCAACAGATGATCCACGATCTCTGCCTTGCCGGCCTTTGGCATGCCCTTCATAGACGGACCAAATCCGACATTCTCACGCACGCTCATCCACTCGAACAGCGCGCCCTGCTGAAACACCATGCCGCGCTCGGCATCGGGTCCGTTGATCTCGTGGCCATTCAGGATCATCTTGCCGTCGGTCGGCGCAAGAAAGCCCGCTACGATGTTCAACAGCGTGGTCTTGCCGCAGCCCGACGGGCCCAACACACTCAGCAACTCTCCCGCTTTCAGGTCCAGCGAAACATCTTGCAGCGCCTGTACGTGCCCGCCATTGGGCAGATCGAAGCGCATCGAAATACTTTGAATTGAAAGTCCGGACATCGGTTCCCACCTGTCGCTGAGGTGCCGCAGCACCCGGTAGGGCAGGGTTCGCCCCGCCTCGGTCTCAAATGAAAGGGCCCGCACGCATCATACGCACGAGCCCCATCAGAACGTCTTAGTTGATCGCAGCCAGAGGGGCCGTGTTCACAGTGCCTTCATAGCTGTCAAGCGCGCTGTCGATCGAACCTGCATTCACGAAAACGTCCGCCACACCTTTCATAAAGGTTGGGGCCGTACCGCCCAGCCAGGCTTCGCTCAACTGCTCTTCAACCGTTGGGAACTTGAACGTCGCCAGCGTGGCCGCTGTCGCGTCTTCGTCCATACCGGCGTCTTTCGCGATGACGGGCAGCATTTCCGCGTGGTTGGCCTCATCGGCCCACATCGCGTTGGCTTCGGCTGTCACGGCCAGGAACTGGCTCAGCAACTCGCCTTCCTCGGCGATGAAGTTGGCAGGCGCAGTTGTGGCGTCAAAGACCAGAATGCCCAGCTCTTCCTTCTCCGCACCGGTCAGCAGCACGTTGCCGCTTTCCTTCATGCGGCGCAGCGCACCACCCCAGCCGCACGCCATGTCGACCGACCCTTGGGCCAGGGCCGCAGCGCCCTCGGCGGGTGCCATGTCCACAACATCAAGCGACGCAAGGTCCACACCAAAGTGGTTCATCTGGCTCAGGAACCCGTAATGCGCCGCGGTGCCCAGAGGCACAGCAACCTTCTTGCCCGCCAGTTCAGCCGCAGACTCCTTGTCGATCTCCAGACCGGAGGCCACAACGCAGTTGTCATTCTCGGAATAGCTCACGGCCACATCGACGATCTGGATGTCCTGACCAGCGGAGGCGGCAACCACGAAGGGCGGAACACCCTGGCTGACCGAAATCTGAACGTCACCCGATGCCATAGCCGCCGACATCGCAGTGCCGGTGTCAAAGCTCACCCAGTTGATCTTGGTGCCGCCCATGGCTTCTTCGTACATGCCGGTCTCTTTGGCGAACTGGAACGGCATCGGCCATTCGAGGAAGTAGGCAACGGTGATCTCGCCCCCGTGGCCCGCCGCCACGGCGCTTTGTGCACCTGCCAGCATCGCGGTGGCTGCCACAGCACCCATCAGCTTTGTCTTGAATGTCATGTCTTAACTCCCGTGTTTTCACGCAGGTGAGCCCTGCGTCTGGATCGTTTCGGGCGGTGGTCCGCCTCTGGTCGCACGCGGGGCCCCGCGGCGCTGGCGTGATCCGAGCCGATAATCTTGCTCGGATCAACGGAAAATCGGGGCATCTGTCATAATTTTGTGCGGATAAAATGCGACTTTCAGATTCCTGAATTCCGCTCAGAGCCATGAAAACAAGGGCTTTTCGCCACCGCGCTGCGTCACCTGCCCAGCAGCCCCCGCCCAACTGGCTTTACTTGAAGGTGAAAACTGGCCCTACTGCCCTGACCAGATTCTCAGCGATTGTGCATGTCAGCAAGCGCTTTTGGCCTTTTTTCCTTGGCCACCCCCACTTTTCGAAAGGGTCAACCCATGGACGGTACGTTCAACGAAAACGACATGAGCCGCGTGATCGAAGCCGACCGCGCAAATGTGTGGCACCACCTGATCCAACACCAGCCGTTTTTCACCGGCGCGGACCCCAAGATCATTATCGAGGGCAAGGGCCTTCGCGTCTGGGACCAGAAAGGTATCGAACATATCGACGCCGTCTCGGGCGGGGTGTGGACGGTCAATGTTGGCTATGGCCGCGAAACGATGGGCGACGCCGTGCGCGACGCCATCGTGAAGATGAACTTCTTCGGCGGCACCGTCGGGTCCATCCCCGGCGCACTCTTCGCCGAAAAACTGCTGACAAAAATGCCGGGCCTTGACCGCATCTACTACGCCAATTCCGGGTCAGAGGCGAACGAGAAAGCCTTCAAAATGGTCCGCCAGATCGCGCACAAGCGCTATGGCGGCAAAAAGCACAAGATCCTCTACCGCGACCGCGACTACCACGGCACCACCATTGCGTGCCTGTCGGCAGGTGGCCAGGACGAGCGCAACGCGCAATACGGCCCCTATACCCCCGGCTTCGTCCGCGTCCCCCACTGCCTCGAATACCGCAAGCACGAACAGGACGGCGCACCCGACGCCAATTACGGGACATGGGCCGCAAACCAGATCGAAGAGGTCATCTTAGCTGAAGGCCCCGACACCGTCGGTGCCCTCTGCCTCGAACCCGTCACAGCCGGCGGCGGCGTGATCGTCCCGCCCGAAGGCTATTGGGAGCGGGTGCAGGAGATCTGCAAAAAATACGACATCCTGCTGCACATTGATGAAGTCGTCTGTGGCGTGGGCCGCACCGGCACATGGTTCGGCTACCAGCACTACGGCGTCAAACCCGACATGGTGACGATGGCCAAGGGGGTCGCCTCCGGCTACGCCGCCATCTCGTGCCTTGCGACGACCAACGAAGTCTTCGACATGTTCAAGGACGACACCTCGGACCACCTCAACTACTTCCGCGATATCTCGACCTTTGGCGGCTGCACGGCAGGTCCCGCCGCAGCCCTTGAAAACATGCGCATCATCGAAGATGAGAACCTGCTCGAAAACACGACCACCATGGGCGACTACATGTTGGACAAGCTGGCCGAGCTGAAGGACAAGCACGCCGTCATCGGCGACGTCCGGGGCAAGGGTCTCTTCCTCGGCGCCGAATTGGTCAAGGACCGCGAGACCAAAGACCCCGCAGACGAGGCCAAGGTGCAGGCCGTGGTCAAAGACTGTATGGCCCAGGCCATCATCATCGGTGCCACCAACCGCTCGCTACCCGGCAAGAACAACACACTCTGCTTCTCGCCCGCGCTGATCGCAACCAAGGACGACATCGACCAGATCTGCGGTGCCGTCGACGGCGCACTGACACGGGTGTTTGGCTAAGGCGCATCAGGATGCGCCTCACTTGGCGCAACGCATCAATCGTAAGGCGGGGGTATCCCCCGCCTTATTTGGTTTCTGGCTTTTGCAACAGCGGGTTCAAACGGTCCACAAACGTGAGCAGATTGCAGGTCTCGGAATTCGCGTTGCCGCTTAACCCCCAACCGCTTTCAAACTCGAAAAAGTACGGCCCGAGGTCAATCGGATTCGCGAACCAACCCTCACCCGGAACGTCTGATTTCAGCATAACGCTGAGCCCAACATGGGGTGCCTGTTTCGGGTCCATATTCACAAGCACACTACCAGCAGCAGTTTGAGGGGACATTGTACTGATGGCAACATACGAACCTCCCGCATGCAGTTCGCAATCTGTGCAAGACACACTGTTCAAATAGGAAGATGTAAATGTGATCTGCGATTGGAAGTGATGCAGGCCGACACCATGGCGAACAATGACATTCTCCACCCAGACATAGGGGTGTCGAAAACTCTGAGCCACATCCTCCAAAACATAAAGTGCGCCCAAAACCACGCCGCCATGCGTGTCCTCAACCAGTAGCTGGAGTGCCTCGATAACGCTCTCGCCAAGTGCCGGGCTTTTCGCAAGCGCGAGTATAGCCCCCAAAGTCGCAGCGCTGGGAGCTGATGACAGCTCATAATCCAAATTGAACCCAAGTGCGCAGCTTTGTTGTTCATCCTCAAACGTGAATAGCGGTTCCTCCCAGCCGGCCTTGGGGTCTTTGCGCAACCAATCCCGCAGCGGCTTGGTCTCGATTGTCGCCAGCATCTGGTTGCGGATCTCATTAACCAGGTTCAGCGCCATAATCTCGTTTTGCATGGCCGCCGCCTCGGTCTGCTCGCGCAGTCGCTCGGTCTGGGCCTGCATCAACTCCGTCTGCGCCGCCATAAACCCTGTCTGCTCTGCCAGCCGCTCACTCTGCACCCGCAGCACCTCTGTCTGCTCGCCCAGCTTCCGGTTCTGCTCGAACAACAGCACGGTGCCCATAAACGCACCAAAGGCAAGCAGCAGCGCAACCGCCGTCGCGATCACCCACCGGTAAAAGCCGGTCCAGGCATACCAACCCATTCCGCGCTGCACGACATCCTGCGCATGTTGCGTGGCCGCCGCACGGTCTCCCGCCGTCGCGGCCGACACGCCCGCGATCAAGGATGCACTCACCTCGTCCAACGTCGCTTCGGCCCGGCCAAAAAGCCGGCGCAAAATCCAGTCGCGGAAGAACAGCGCGATCACCAGCACCACCACCAACGCAGCAACCACAACAAAGACGGTCACCGCGATGCGGCGCAGCTCTTGCTCTGCCGCGCCCATGATGCTCGCGGCAATCGGCACCGTCAGCAAAGCAGCGGCAAAGACGCCCAACCAAAAGGACAAATGCTTGGTCATGCACGGATGATGCCGCCTCCTTGCCCGAACGGGCAAGAAATGATGCGGCCAATCCGCGCGGATTAACCAATTTTCCTGCGCGAACCCCAAGCCCATTGGAAAAACATGCACTTTTCACCCCAAAATACGCGGTTTCCGCGATCTGGCCCGTTTCGAAGCCAAATAGGCACGGTCAAAATGCGCAGGTTTGGGATCAAAATGTGCGGTTTCGCCCCAAAAGGGCGGGTTTGGCGGATCACACGCGTCTCGCATCGCGAGATTAACGCAGCGTGCGCCGCATCGCGTCTCACCAATTGAGATTTTTTGTCTCGTTTTAGATTGATTTTTCTGCAAAGCTATGACATAAAGAATGCGGAGGAACTGGTTTTCGCCGCGCAATAATGCCAGATTGATTATCAATTAAGTCCAGTTTACTCTGTCGCCATGGCGCTCCCCGTCGAAACCTTCTTTCTACAGCCCGGCCATCAGGGCACCCTGCAAAGTCAGGTGCAGCAGATGATCGCCCACGGGATCCTGTCGGGTCGGTTCGGGTGCGGAGAGAAGCTTCCCTCCACCCGAAAACTCGCCGCCCATCTCGGCATCAGCCGCATCACAGTCACACTCGCCTACACCGAACTCGTGGCCTCCGACTACCTCACAGCGCGCGGTCGGTCGGGCTACTACGTGTCGGCCAATGCACCCGTTCCACCCAGTTACCAACCGCAGCCGGCAACCGGGGATGCCGTCGACTGGACCCGCGCCATCGGGCAGCGCTTTTCTGGTGGAACAACCCTCGCCAAACCGCAGGACTGGGCCCGTTTCAAATACCCCTTCATCTACGGCCAGACCGATCCGCAACTGTTCGACCACGCCAACTGGCGCCAGTGCGCGCTTCAGGCGCTCGGTCAACGGGACTTTGCCGCGCTGACCTCGGATTACTTTGATCAGGATGATCCCCAGCTTATTGAGTTCATTCAAAGAAACACGCTCCCGCGCCGGGGTATCTCGGCCAATGCAGACCAGATCCTGATCACTCTGGGCGCTCAGAACGCACTCTGGCTGGCCGCTCAGATCCTGCTCACGCAACGCCGCACCGCCGCGTTTGAAGACCCCTGCTATCCTGCACTGCGCGAGATTCTCACACAATCCCGCTGCCACTTGGCGCCTGTGCGCGTCGACCGCGACGGCCTGCCCCCCGATGGTATTCCGCCCGATACCGATGTGATCTTTTCGACCCCTAGCCATCAATGCCCCACGACCTCGACCATGCCCATGGCCCGCAGGCAGGCCCTGCTCGACCGCGCCCGCGAACTGGATGCCTTGATTGTCGAGGATGACTACGAATTCGAGATGTCCTTTCTCAACCCACCCTCCCCCGCGCTGAAATCCATGGATACGGACGGGCGTGTGATCTACGTGGGCAGCTTCTCCAAATCTCTCTTTCCGGGCTTGCGGCTGGGGTATCTGGTCGGCTCAGAGCCCTTCGTGCGCGAGGCGCGCGCCTTGCGCACCTCCGTCCTGCGGCATCCTCCGGGGCATATCCAGCGCACTGCCGCCTACTTCCTGTCGATGGGGCACTATGATGCCCAGATCCGGAAGATGAGCGCGGCCCTGCACCAGCGCCGCGATGCCATGCAGGGGGCGATTGACACCTACAGCCTCGACATCGCGGGCCAAGGTGCGTTTGGCGGGTCGTCCTACTGGATGCGCGCGCCCCAAGGGGTCGATACCCAGGCGCTTTCATATCAATTGCAACAGGTTGGCGTTCTGATCGAGCCTGGCCACGCGTTCTTTTCGGGGGATGACCAGCCGCACGGGTTCTACCGCCTTGGCTATTCCTCAATCCATGTCGACCGTATCCAGGATGGTATTGGCCTTATCGCCGACCACCTTCATTCCTAGCCTGGACCTAAATGGACATCTCAACTGGCCCTAACCCGGGGACATGCTTGCCATTAACGTCATACCCAACTCATCCGGGGCGATTCGACGCCCCCGCCCCCTATCGGAGACCGCCCCATGAAAATGACCACCGAAGAAGCCTTTGTGAAATGCCTCCAGCGTCACGGGATTGAGCACGCCTTTGGCATCATCGGCTCGGCCATGATGCCAATTTCTGACCTGTTTCCGGCCGCGGGCATCAAGTTTTGGGACTGCGCCCATGAAGGGTCGGCTGGCTTTATGTCCGACGGGTTTACCCGCGCCACCGGCAAGGTGTCGATGATGATTGCGCAGAACGGCCCCGGCATCACCAACTTTGTCACGGCGGTCAAGACGGCATATTGGAACCACACACCTTTACTTTTGGTAACCCCACAGGCCGCCAACAAAACGATTGGGCAAGGCGGCTTTCAAGAAGTCGAGCAGATGAAGCTGTTCGAGGACATGGTCGCCTATCAGGAAGAGGTGCGCGACCCCTCCCGCGTGATCGAGGTGCTGACCCGTGTGATCAGTCAGGCCAAACGTCTGTCGGGTCCTGCACAACTGAACATCCCCCGCGACTTCTGGACCCAGGTGATCGACACCGAAATCGTGGATCCTATCGAATTCGAAGTCTCTCCCGGTGGTCAGAACTCCATCGCGGACGCAGCCAAGATGCTGTCCGAAGCGAAAAACCCCGTCATCCTGAACGGCGCAGGCGTCGTCCTGTCACACGGCGGCATTCAGGCCTCGATGGACCTGGCCGAACGTCTGACGGCTCCGGTCTGCGTCGGCTACCAACACAACGACGCCTTCCCTGGCTCGCACCCACTGTTCGCTGGCCCCTTGGGCTACAACGGCTCAAAGGCAGGGATGGAACTGATCAACGGCGCCGACGTGGTGCTGTGCCTCGGCACCCGCCTCAACCCGTTTTCGACCCTGCCCGGCTACGGCATCAACTATTGGCCCACAGACGCGAAAATCATTCAGGTCGACATCAACCCCAACCGCATCGGCCTGACGAAAAAGGTCAGCGTCGGCATCGTCGGGGACGCAGCCAAAGTGGCGCAAGGCATCCTTGAAAACCTTGCTGATGACGCCGGTGATGCAGGTCGTGAAGAGCGTAAGAACAAGATCGCGCAGACAAAATCGGCCTGGAAACAACAGCTTGCGTCGATGGATCACGAGGATGACGATCCCGGCACCAGCTGGAACCAACGTGCCCGCGACGCCAAACCCGACTGGATGTCCCCCCGCATGGCATGGCGCGCAATCCAAGCCGCTCTGCCGCGCGAGGCGATCATATCGTCCGATATCGGTAACAACTGCGCCATCGGCAACGCCTACCCGGATTTTGACGAGGGCCGCAAATACCTTGCCCCCGGCCTGTTCGGCCCCTGCGGCTACGGCCTGCCCGCCATCGTGGGTGCCAAGATTGGCCAGCCCGATGTCCCCGTTGTCGGATTTGCAGGCGACGGCGCCTTCGGCATCGCAGTCAACGAACTCACCGCCATCGGTCGCGGCGACTGGCCGCCGGTCACCCAGATCGTGTTCCGCAACTATCAGTGGGGTGCGGAAAAGCGAAACTCAACGCTCTGGTTCGACGACAATTTCGTCGGCACAGAGTTGGACGAGGAAGTCTCTTATGCGGGTATCGCCAAGGCCTGCGGTCTTGAAGGTGTTGCGGTCTACAACATGGATGACCTGACCGCCGCGCTGAACAAGGCGATCGAGGACCAGATGAAAAACGGCAAGACCACACTGATCGAGGTGATGCTGAACCAGGAACTGGGCGAACCCTTCCGCCGCGACGCAATGAAAAAACCCGTGTCGGTTGCTGGCATCTCCAAGAACGATATGGTTCCGCAAACCGCTGCGTGATCTGTTAACCATTGAGGGGATGGGCACACGCCCGTCCCCTCTTTTGCGTTTTTGAAAGGCAATTCGTGTCCCAATCCTTCCTGTCTGACGCCACAGCCATTGCGCCCGCGCACATCATCGATATGGCGCAACAGGCGGCCAGCCCCCGCGTGGCGATTGCCCGCGCCGGTGCACCGTTGCCGATGCTGGCGGCCAAGGAAGCGACGGAGGCCAACATGATGATCCCGGTCTTTACGGGCGAACGTCACATGATTGAGGCTGAGGCCGAGAAGCTGAACTGGGACATCTCGGACTTCGAATTGATCGAAGCTGAAGGCGAAGCCGCCTCTGGCATGGCCGCCGCTTTGGCCTGCGGAGAAGGTCGCGCGGACGTTCTGATGAAAGGCCAGCTCCATACGGATGCGTTCATGCGCGCTGCTGTATCTCGCGACGCAGGCTTGCGCACAGGCAAGCGCTTTGTCCACATCTTCCACATCACTACACCTGACGGCAGCGGGTCGATCACGATCTCGGACGCGGCGGTGAACGTGACACCCAACCTCGACACCCGCAAGGATGCGACCGCGGAGGTCGTCAAATTGCTGCACAAGCTGGGCAATGCCCGCCCCAAAGTGGCGTTCCTGTCCGCCACGGAATCGCCCATTGAAAGCGTGCCATCGTCGATGGAAGGACGCGAGCTACGCGATTGGGCCGTGGAGAACATCAAAGATGCCGATTTCTCCGGCCCCCTCGCCTTTGACCTCATCATGTCGCCCAAATCCGTCGCGACCAAAAAGATGACGGACGATCCGGTCGCGGGCCAGGCGGACGCCATCATCGTGCCAGACATAGTGTCCGGCAATGGCCTCTTCAAATCCTTCGTCTACCTTGCCGGGGGCTGTGCGGGCGGCATCGTCATGGGCGCCAAGGTTCCGATCCTGTTGACCTCCCGCGCGGACCCGCCTGCGGCCCGCCTGTCTTCCGTGGCCCTCGGTGCCATCATGGCTGCCGCATGATCCTGGTCGTCAACGCAGGCTCGTCCTCGATCAAGGTGGCGCTGTTCCAGCCCGACCTGACCCAAGTGATGGCAGGACAAGTCAGCGGCATTGGCGGCGCGTTGGCGCATCTGACGCTGGGCGACGACGACCAAAATGTGAGCGCCCCAGACCACGACGCGGCCCTGACAACCATCTTGGACAGCCTCGCGCGCCAAGGGATCACACCCGACAGGCTCACAGCCGCCGCCCACCGCGTTGTGCATGGCGGCACGTCCCTCGTGGACCCATGCGCCGTCGATGACAGCGTGATCGCGGGCATCGAAGCGGCCACGCCGCTTGCCCCCCTGCACAACCCCAACAACCTCGCAGGCATTCGTGCGTTGCAAACGCTTGCCCCCGGCCTGCCGCAATATGCGAGCTTCGGCACGGCCTTCCACGCGAACCAGCCCGAGGTCGCGACCACCTACGCCCTTCCCCGTGAACCACGCAGCATGGGCATCCGCCGCTACGGCTTCCACGGCCTCAGCTATGCCTGGATCGTCACGCAGTTCGGCGATGCACTCCCAGAACGGCTGCTCGCCTTCCACCTCGGCTCGGGCGCGTCGCTGTGTGCAATCCACAACGGCACGTCTGTCGCCACATCTATGGGCTATTCCCCGCTCGATGGCCTCACCATGGGCACCCGCTCCGGTGCCATCGACGGTATGGCCGTGCTGCGCCTCGCTGAAATCTACGGTGCCACCGAAGCGGCCCACATGCTCAACCACGAAAGCGGGCTCAAGGGCCTCGGCGGCAGCAATGACATGCGCCTGTTGCTCGCCGCCGACACCGATGCGGCCAAACTGGCCGTCGACCACTTCTGCTACTGGGCCGCCCGCCACGCGGGTTCTGCCATCGTCGCCATGGGCGGTCTTGACGCAGTCGCCTTTACCGGCGGCATCGGCGAAAATTCAGAACCCATTCGGGTCCGTATCATGGACCACCTCAAATTGTTCGGAGATATTCCCGTCCACGTGGTCAAAGCCGACGAAGAACGCCAGATCGTGACTGACGCGCTCAAGCTGATCCAAGGAGACACCTGATGCCAAAGGACCAACCGGATCTCGACCTCTCGCCAAAAGTCTCGGACGAAGTGCGCAAAACCACCTGCTACATGTGCGCCTGCCGCTGCGGGATTAATGTGCATATGAAGGATGGCAAAGTCGCCTATATCGAAGGCAACCGCGACCATCCGGTGAATCAGGGCGTGCTCTGCGCCAAGGGTTCGGCAGGCATCATGCAAGTCAACGCCCCCTCGCGCCTGCGCAAGCCGCTCAAACGTGTGGGCGAACGCGGATCGGGTGAGTTCGAAGAAATCGAATGGGACGAGGCGCTACAAATCGCCACCGATTGGCTCGCCCCCATCCGCAAGGATGACCCATCGAAACTCGCCTTCTTCACCGGTCGCGATCAATCGCAATCCTTCACCAGCTTCTGGGCGCAAAACTTCGGCACTCCCAACTACGCGGCCCATGGCGGCTTTTGTTCCGTCAACATGGCCGCCGCCGGTATTTACACGATGGGCGGCGCGTTCTGGGAGTTTGGGCAACCGGACTGGGACCACACCAAGCTGTTCATGTTGTTCGGCGTGGCCGAAGATCACGACAGCAACCCGATCAAGATGGGGATCGGTAAAATCAAGGCGCGCGGCGCACGCGTCATCGGCGTGAACCCAATCCGCACTGGCTACAATGCCGTGGCCGACGACTGGGTCGGCATCACGCCCGGCACAGACGGGTTGTTCATCCTCAGCCTCGTCCATTGCCTGATGAAAGCGGGCAAGATCGACGTCAATTACCTCGCGCAATACACAAACGCACCCTGCCTGATCAACGGCGATGAAAAGTCCCCCGAATATGGCCTGATCCTGCGCGATGATAATGGCAAGGAACTGGTGATAGATCGGGCAACTGGCAAGCTGACACCTTTCGACCAAAAGGGCGTCAAACCAAACCTCTCTGCCACCTACCGCCACGGCGGCTTTAGCCACCGCACGGTCATGCAGCACATGGCGGAACGGTATCTCAGCGACGACTACACGCCCGAGGCCGTGGCAGACCGCGTTGGCATCTCTGCCAAACGCATCCGTACGCTTGCAGCTGAGATTGCGAGGGTCGCCTTCGATGAAGCGTTTGAACTCGACCAGGAATGGACGGATTTTCGGGGCGAAACGCATAAAACCATGCAGGGTCGGCCTGTTTCTTTCCACGCCATGCGCGGCATCAGCGCCCATGCGAACGGGTTCCAGACCTGCCGCGCCCTACACGTGCTGCAAATACTGCTAGGGACGGTCGAAGTTCCTGGCGGTTTCCGCTTCAAACCCCCCTACCCCAAACCGGCAGCGGCTCACCCCAAACCGCATTGCAAAGTTGCCTGCGACACGCCCCTTGACGGGCCACACCTTGGCTTTGTCCACGGTCCTGACGACCTCGCCCTGCAAGACGACGGCACACCCGCCCGCATCGACAAGGCGTTTTCGTGGGAAAACCCCATGTCGGCCCATGGGCTCATGCACATGGTGATCTCGAACGCCTATGCGGGTGATCCGTACAAGATCGACACGCTCTTCATGTACATGGCGAACATGTCATGGAACTCGTCCATGAACACCCGTGGCGTGATCGACATGCTCACCGACAAGGATGAAAACGGCGACTATGTTATCCCCCGTATCATCTATTCGGATGCGTATAGTTCAGAAATGGTCGCCTATGCCGACCTGATCCTGCCTGACACCACATACCTTGAACGGCACGACTGCATCTCTCTGCTCGACCGGCCCATTTGTGAAGCGGACGCCGCTGCCGACGCCATCCGCTGGCCGGTCATCGAACCCGATCGAGATGTGCGCGGGTTTCAATCGGTGCTTTGCGAACTGGGCGCGAAACTTGGCCTGCCCGGCTTCATCAACGAAAACGGCAGCCAGAAATACGCCGATTACGGCGACTATATCACCAACCACGAACGCAAGCCTGGCATCGGCCCACTTGCCGGTTGGCGCATGGGCGAAAACGGCCTTGTCAACGGACGCGGCGGCGTCAACCACGGGCAACTCGACAGCTACATCGCCAATGGCGGCTTCTGGGTCGGTCACATCCCTGACGAGGCGCTCTACTACAAGCCCTGGAACAGCGCGTATCAGGACTGGGCTGTCGGAATGGGCCTCTTCGACAGCCCACAACCCTACCTTTTTACGCTCTATGTCGAACCCATGCGGCGCTTCCAACTGGCGGCCGAGGGCCATGGCGACCGCCAACCGCCAGACCATCTGCGCGAGCGGATAAAGACGACAATGGACCCACTGCCAATATGGTACGATCCTTCGCCTGAAAACCACGGTGAGGCCTACCCCATCACCGCGCTCACCCAACGCCCCATGGCCATGTATCACTCTTGGGGGTCGCAAAACGCATGGCTGCGCCAACTCCACGGCCACAACCCTCTCTATCTGCCGACAAAGCTGATGCGCGAGAACAACCTGGCCGATGGTGACTGGGCCAAGGTCACATCGCCCCACGGCGAAATCACGGTGCCGGTCCTCGAAATGGCGGCGCTTAACCAAAACACGGTCTGGACCTGGAACGCCATTGGGAAGCGAAAGGGCGCCTGGGCGCTCGACGAGAACGCCCCCGAAGCGACCAGGGGTTTCCTGCTGAACCACCTCATTCACG
Source organism: Pseudomonadota bacterium (assembly GCA_038525015.1). Classification (GTDB taxonomy): domain Bacteria; phylum Pseudomonadota; class Alphaproteobacteria; order Rhodobacterales; family Rhodobacteraceae; genus Tateyamaria. Next base: position 152,473 of record JBCBID010000005.1, read on the forward strand.
AGCTGTTGCCCCCCAAAGGCGACGGCCTGAGATGGGCCAATTCCGACCCAATCACCGGGCAGGCCGCGTGGTTCGACCTCAAGGTCCGCATCGAAAAAGCCGACGCTCCGGAAGAATCTCAGCCCGCCATGAGGCCTATCAAGTCACCCGTTGGCAACGGACCCAAACAGCTTATCTGGAAGGTCGGCAAATGACCCCCATCCAGCGCACACTCCTTGCCATTGCGGCCTTCATCGCCATCGCTATCGGCACTTTCATCTACTTCATCTCCAACTGGGATGCCTCCAAATCCGAGCCCATCGGCATGATACATGAGAGCCCCCCCTTCATCTTGCCAGGTAAACTTCGGGGTCTGGTGCAGCGCCCCGGTCCTGCCCTCTCAGTGAGGACAACCGTATGACAACTCTGCCCACATCCACCGAACGCAAGCTTGGCCTCGTCATCGACCTAGATACCTGCGTCGGTTGCCACGCTTGCGTGATCTCTTGCAAAGGCTGGAACACCGAAAATTACGGCGCGCCCTTATCTGACACGGATGCGTATGGCGCTAACCCATCTGGCACCTTCCTCAACCGCGTGCACAGTTACGAAGTGCAGCCGCAACAAGGCGAAGCGCAACTCATCCATTTCCCCAAATCCTGCCTGCACTGCGAAGACGCGCCTTGCGTCACCGTCTGCCCCACCGGGGCCAGCTACAAACGCGCGGAGGACGGCATCGTATTGGTCAACGAGAGCGACTGCATCGGCTGCGGTCTCTGCGCCTGGGCTTGCCCCTACGGCGCGCGCGAAATGGACGCGGTCGAAAAGGTGATGAAGAAATGCACCCTTTGCGTCGATCGCATCTACAACGACAACCTGCCCGAGGAAGACCGCGTGCCCGCCTGCGTCCGCACCTGCCCGGCAGGCGCGCGGCACTTTGGTGACTTCGCGGACCCCGACAGCAACGTCTCAAAGCTCACCGCCGAGCGTGGCGGCATGGACCTGATGCCAGAACAGGGCACCAAGCCCGTCAACAAATACCTGCCGCCTCGGCCCAAGGACACACTCAGCGACGCCTCGGGCGACATTGACATCCTGGCCCCCTACCTCGAACCCGTCGCACAAGAGGCCAAGGGCTTTCTCGGATGGCTCGACAAGACGTTGGAGAAACTCTGATGCACCCTGCACCATCGGTTATCTTCTTCACCGTCTTTTCGGGCATCGGCTTCGGCCTGTTGACCTTTCTCGGTCTCGGCTACCCGTCCGTCACCGGTTGGTCAGCCTTTGCGTTCTTCGCCATCGCCTATATCTGCGCCGTGGGCGGGCTGGTGTCGTCTACCTTCCACCTCGGACACCCCGAACGCGCGCTCAAGGCATTCACCCAATGGCGCTCTTCCTGGCTCAGCCGCGAGGGCGTCTGCGCGGTCATTGCTCTGGTCGTGATGGCACTCTACGGCGCAGGCCTCGTCTTCTTGGGCCAGCGCTGGGTATTTCTTGGCCTGATCGGCGCGATCTTTTCGCTGCTCACCGTCTTCACCACGTCGATGATCTACACCCAGCTCAAGACCATCCCGCGCTGGAATTCGCCCCTCACACCCGTCATGTTCCTCAGCTTCAGCCTCGCAGGCGGTGCGCTGCTGGCGGGCCAAGTCAGATGGGCGATGGCACTTATCGCTGTCTCGGGGGTCATCCAGGTTGTGCTCTGGATGCAGGGCGATGGCGCGTTCAATAGCTCTGGCACCTCTATGGCCACCGCCACCGGCCTCGGCACCATCGGCAACGTACGCGCCTTCGAGCCGCCGCATACTGGGACAAACTACCTGCTCAAAGAGTTCGCCTATGTCGTCGGCCGGAAACATAGCGTGAAGCTGCGGACCATCTCCTTCGTGCTGATGGTCGTTGTGCCTGTTCTTCTGCTGGCCCTGCCGTTCTCACACGGGATCGCTGTACTCGCCGTGATCAGCCATATCGCGGGTGCACTCGCCTCACGCTGGCTCTTCTTTGCAGAGGCTGAGCACGTTGTCGGTCTCTACTACGGCAAACGATAGGTTCCGGTGGGCAGATTGCCCACCCTACAGACGTTCGGAATGTAGGGTGGGCAATCTGCCCACCACACGTCAAACCAACCCGGCGTGCTCCAGCGCTGCATCCACCAGCGCCTTCGTCTCGTCCGACAACCCGGTCAATGGCAACCGCACCTCATCCGAACACAGGTCCAGCCGCGACATCGCGTATTTCACGCCGACCAGCCCGGGCTCAGTAAAGATCGCCTTGTGCAGCGGCATCAGTTTGTCCTGCACCTCAAGCGCGGTGGCGTAGTCACCCGCCATGCACGCCTCCTGCAACAAGCTCGACAGCTTTGGTGCCACGTTGGCGGTCACCGAAATACAGCCCACGCCGCCCTGGGCATTGAACCCATGCGCCGTCGCATCCTCGCCCGACAGCTGCACGAAATCCGGCCCGCAAGTCATGCGCTGATGCGACACCCGCGCCAAATCGCCGGTGGCATCCTTCACCCCGACAATACGCGGAAGTTTGGCCAGCTCGCCCATCGTCTCAGGGCTCATGTCGATCACCGACCGCGGCGGGATATTATAGATAACAATCGGAATATCGGCACAATCATGCAGCGCTGTAAAATGCGCGATCAGCCCGCGCTGTGTCGGCTTATTGTAATAGGGTGTCACGACCAGTGCCGCATCCGCGCCGATCTTGGCGGCGTACTCGACAAATCGAATGGCTTCGACCGTGTTGTTGGACCCGGCACCGGCAATCACCGGGATGCGGCCTGCGGCGGCTTTTACGACCGTCTCGATCACCCGCTCATGCTCCTCGTGGGTCAGCGTCGGGCTTTCGCCGGTTGTGCCAACAGGCACCAAGCCATGTGATCCTTCCCCAATATGCCACTCAACCAGCTTCTTGAGCGTGTCCAGATCCAAAGCGCCGTTGCGAAACGGCGTGATGAGGGCAGGCAGCGACCCTTTGAACATCTCGAAGCTCCTTTTTACGTGTGGCAGGCAGAGGGCCTGAAATTTGACATAGAAATGCCCGGAACGTGAGTTGAACTGTCATCGCCCGACCATATGCTGACAGGCTCTAGCCATGCGAGGACAGGAATTGCAAGAGATCAGCCGGATTGCACTTGCCTTTGTTCTGCTTTTTGCAGGCGTTGTGGCCGCTTTGGCCGAACGCCCCCGCCCGCTTGGCTGGGCCATGGACGCATTGCGCAATGGCAACTGGGAAATCGCTGCACAGATCGCTGCCCGGGATGGTGATGTGGCCGCCGACATCATTGAATGGCAACGCCTGCGCGCGGGCCGCGGCACCTACGCCCAAGTAACGGATTTCCTCGACCGTCGCCCCGATTGGCCCGGCGAGGCGCTGCTGCGCCGTCGCTCGGAAACCGCTATCATGCGCGCGCCTGATCAGGTGGTGCTCTCCTTTTTCGAAGACCTGCCCGCTCAATCTCCCGAAGGCATCCTGGCCCATGCCGCCGCCCTTGCCCGCGCCGACCGAAGCGGCGAGGCCGAGGCCAATATCGTTCTTGCGTGGCGCACCCTGCCCATGACCGCGACAACGCAGGCGCGCTACCAAGCTGTCCATGGCGAGCTTCTGAAACCGCATCACACCGCGCGCCTCGACGCGCTTTTGTGGTCTGACGACCGCTCAAGCGCCCGCCGCATGTTCGCCCTTGTGGGCAAGGACTGGACTGCTCTCGCGCAAGCCCGCATCGGCCTACGCCAACTGGCAGGCAATGTCGACAGCCTGATCGAAGCGGTCCCCAAAAGCCTGCAAAATGACCCGGGCCTCGCCCATGCCCGCTTTGAATGGCGTATCCGCAAGGGCCGTTGGGATGACGCCAAGGCCCTATTGCTTGAGCAATCCAGTTCGGCAGAGACGCTGGGCCGCCCGGAGGCCTGGGCCAACCGCCGCCGCGCGCTCGCACGCGACGAGATGCGGGATGGCGATGCCAATTCCGCATACCAGATGGCCGCGCGGCATTTCCTGACCGAAGGGTCCGCTTATGCCGATCTTGAATGGATCGCAGGTTACATCGCCCTGCGCCTGATGGGCGATGCCGAACTCGCCCTCGGCCATTTCACCAATCATCGCGATGCCACCCGCTCCCCCATCTCGCGTGGGCGCGCAGGCTACTGGATGGGCCGCGCACACGAGGCGATGGGTAACACCGATGAAGCTCAAGCCGCCTATGCCGATGGCGCACAATACCAAACGTCTTTCTATGGTCTTCTTGCCGCAGAACGGGGCGGCCTGCCCATCGACCCTGATCTCGACGGCGCCGAGCCGTTCGAGCCATGGCAATACAGTGATCTTGCGCGTCGCGACCTTTTCGAAGCGGGCCTTCTGCTGCAAGCGTCGGATGAGATTGGCCTCGCCGAACAGTTCTGGACCCATCTCGCCGAACATATCGACCGGTCTGAGGCCGGCCAATTGGGCCAAGCCGCGATTGATGCAGGCCAACCCCACCTGGGCGTGATGATCGGCAAACGGGTGGCGCGGCGCGGCCTCACGCTGCACGCGCCCTATTACCCCCTGCATCCGATCGCCGAGGCTGACTTGCCCATTGCCGCCGAAATGTCACTGGCCATTGCCCGCCGCGAAAGCGAGTTTGACCCGGTTGTAAGGTCCGGCGTGGGCGCGCGCGGCCTGATGCAGATCATGCCCGCCACCGGACGCGAGGTCGCCGTCTCCCTCGGCCTGCGCGCCGAACACAGCACCGACCGGCTCACCTCCGATCCGGTCTACAACGCGCGCCTTGGCGCCACCTATCTCAGCCAGCTTGCCCGCCGCTTTGACGGCAATGTGGTCCTGATGTCCGCAGGCTACAACGCCGGGCCCTCGCGCCCAATCCGTTGGATGGACACCTACGGCGACCCGCGACGCGGAAGCGATGATTTCGACGTCATCGACTGGATCGAACACATCCCCTTCCGGGAAACCCGCAACTACGTCATGCGCGTCGCCGAAAGCCTACCCATCTATCGCGCGCGCCTGGGCAAGGACCCGCTGCCCGTCCCGTTTTCGGAGGAACTCACCGGCTCAACCCTGTTGCCGCTCCCGCCACAGAGTGAATAGGCCCGCAGCAACGATGATGGCGGCACCCACGATCACATTCATCTCCAGTACCTCGCCAAAGACGGTGATGCCGACAAGTGCGGCAAACACCATCTGGAAATAGGCAAAGGGCTGCACCGCGCTCGCCTCCGCGACCTCGTAGGTGCGGATCAGCAACCAGTGCCCCAGGGCACCGGTCAGGCACAGCGCGCCCATCCACGCCCAATCCGGCCCGCTCATCGGCTCCCAAAACCACACACCCACACAGGTCATGGCCACCGCCCCGCTGGTCCCCGTCCAGAAAAAGCTGGTCGCCGTGCTGTCCTCCCGCGCCACATACCGCGTGAGCAGGCCGTAAACCGCAAACATGATGGCCGATGCCAGTGGGATCACCGCCGCCGGATCAAACACGCCCAGACCGGGCTTCAGAATGAACAGCACACCCACAAATCCCACACCAATCGCCGCCCAGCGCCGCCAACCCACATGCTCGCCCAATATCGGGCCCGACAAGGCCGCCACCAGCAACGGATAGGCGGCAAAAACGGCATGGCTCTCCACCAGCCCCAGCACGGTAAAGGCGGTGACCATCACGCAAATCTCAGCCGCCAACAGCAACCCTCGCAGCCCCTGCACCACAGGTTGCCGGGTCTGTGCCGCCGCGCGCAGGCCTCCCGCCTTGCGGGCCGCGATGGTGATGACAAAGGCGGCAAAGAACCAGTACCGGATCATCACGACCATAAAGACGTTGTATTCCGCCGCCAGGTGGCGCGAGATGCCATCCTGGCTCGCAAACACGACCGACACGGCGATCATCAGCGCGATACCCAAGCGCGTGTTGTTGCCTTGGCTCACCCCAAAACGCCCCGCGTCATATGCCGCTTGCGCCCGAAGCCCGGCGCGCGGGTCACGGTGAACCCCGCCTCCTCCAACCCACGCCGCACAAACCCGGCGGCGGTGTAGGTGGCAACTGTCCCCGCGGGGACAGTGTGGCGCGCTACTTCGGCCATCAACTCCGCCCCCCACAATTCCGGGTTCTTCGCAGGCGAAAACCCGTCCAGAAACCACGCATCCGCTTTACCGTCCCAAACGGGCAGCGTCGCACGGGCATCACCCTCAATCACGGTCAGCATCGCGTCGTCGAACTCAACCGATCCACCACCAGCAGCCACCAATTGCGCCGACAGGTCTGCTACCTCGGGAAAGGCCGCAAGCGCTCGCTCCATCTCGGCCACATCTATCGGAAACGCCTCAAAGCTGGTGAAACGCAGCCGCCCCGGCGCCCCCGCCGCGCGCCATGCCGCCCATGCCGTGAGAAAGTTCAAGCCCGTGCCAAACCCCAGTTCGGCCACATGAAACCCATCCACGAACCGCGCAGGCAAGTCGTTGCCCTCCAGAAATACATGCCGCGTCTCCGCCAACCCATCCTCAAGCGAAAAATACGGATCATCATAGCGCCTGGACACCGGCACACCGCCCCCGCGCCATTCCAAATCCGCCCGCTGGTCCTGCATTCCCCGCCCCTGTAAAGGATACCGGCGCGACCTTGGCGAAAGGCATGAGCAATGGCAACGGCAGACATCACCGTCCGCGGCGCAGGCATCTTTGGCTTGTCTATCGCCTGGGTTCTGACCCGACGCGGCGCGCGGGTGCAGGTGATTGACCCCAACGGCGTTGCCGCCGGAGCCTCGGGCGGCATCGTGGGCGCGCTTGCCCCGCATGTCCCGGAAAATTGGAACCCAAAAAAACAGTTCCAGCTTGAAAGTCTCTTGATGGCAGAACGCTTTTGGGCCGACGTCGAAGCAGAAGGCGGCACGTCCCCCGGCTACGCACGCACGGGCCGCTGCCAGCCCATCGCCGACGACGCGGCCCTCGCCCTCGCAGAACAGCGGGCCGCGACGGCCAAGGGCCTTTGGGGCGAGGTCGCCACCTGGATTGTCCGCCCCATCACAAATCCCGACTGGGCGGCAAACAGCACCATGGGTATGGAAATCTTCGACACGCTGAGCGCACGCATCCACCCGCGACAAGCATGCCATGCCCTCGCCGCAGCGCTGAAAACCAAAGGCGTCACGATTGCCGAAGACGCCCCCGAGACAAGTACAGTTATCAACGCCACCGGCGTCGCAGGTCTCGAAACGCTGAACGCAAGCCACACCCGCATGATCGGTACAGGCATCAAGGGCCAAGCCGCCCTGCTCGACTTCGCGGCACCGGATGCCCCCCAACTCTTTGCCGACACGTTGCACATCATCCCGCACGCTGACGGCACTACCGCCATCGGGTCCACGACCGAACGGGACTATGACAACCCCACCGGCACCGATGCACAGCTCGACGACATCCTCACCCGCGCGCGCACCGCCGTTCCCGCGCTCAAGGATGCCAAGGTCGTTGCAAAATGGGCAGGCCTCCGCCCCCGCGCCCGCAGCCGCGCGCCCATGCTCGGCCCCTGGCCCGACCGACCCGGCCACTACATCGCAAACGGAGGCTTCAAGATCGGCTTCGGTATGGCGCCCAAGGTTGCACACACCATGGCCGACCTGATCCTTGAAGGTAGAGACACCATTCCGCAGGGGTTCGAAGTTGCGACTTCATTCTAAAGTCATCGCAGAAAAACATGGGCGTACCGCTTCATTCAAAGCGCCCGGCTGACCAGCACCTTCAGACCGCGCCGTCCCACCCATTGGGGCCGCGCGTGAACTCGCGTTTGGTTTTCTTGAGCGCGTGGCCGCTCGCCTCACGCCTCCGCCTCCATACACATCCGCCCATCCGGCCCCCGCACCCACAGCGCTCTGCCCTTCCGGCAAAATGTGCCAACCTCCTGATGCATCAACGGCGACGTCGCGCGAAACCGAAAACGCTCCAACGGTCCCAACGCTGCCTCTGCCATTAGCATCAAATGCTGAGCCAAAAGCGGCCCATGCACCACTAACCCGTCATAACCCTCAACGGCGCGCGCATAAGGTTGGTCGTAATGGATACGATGCCCATTGAACGTGAGCGCCGAATAGCGAAAAAGTAGCGTTGCATCGAATGATCTGTTCACCGACTGTTCCTCATCCCTCGGCGCCTTCGGTCGGACAGACCGTGGCGCGTTCAGATCCGGGTCCTCCAGATACACCAGATCCTGCCACTCGGTCAGACAAAGCGCCCCGCGCTGCCACACCTCATGGCGCAAGGTGACAAAGCCAAGCGGCCCCGTCCGTCCATCCTTGCGCACAGCGTTCTCGCAAACTGTCACCCGCTCCGCCGCGGCTCCCAACCGCACAGGCCCATGAAACACCAACCGGCCCCCAGCCCACATCCGGCGCGGCAGACCCATATCGGGGATCACGCCACCCACCTTCGGGTGTCCGTCGCGCCCCAACCGGCCGGACGGCTCAGGTGCCCAGAAATACAGCTGATGGAAAAAGGGCGGCAGCGGATCACCCGCCTGCAACACAGGCGCATCGCCCAGCACCACCTGCATCGCGCAGGCGCGGCTTGGGTCCATTACATCGCTTTGACGAGTAACGCTGTCGGGGTCATGGTCCATAGGCCGCACCATGGGACAGCACAGCAAATGGAACAACCAAAACTCAGCGCACTCGATCACCTCGTCCTCACGGTCGACGATATCGACGCCACCCTCGCCTTTTACACGACCGTGCTGGGCATGACCCACAGACCTTTCCGGGTGGCAGACGGTTCAACCCGCCATGCGCTTGCCTTCGGCACGCACAAGATCAACCTGCACCAAGCGGACAAGACCTTCGACCCCAAGGCCGCCGATCCCACCAGGGGCAGCGCCGATCTCTGCTTTCTCACCGAGGTCCCCCTCGACACATGGCAGGCCCATTTCCAAGCCACAGGCACGCAGATCGAAGACGGCCCTGTACTCCGCTCCGGCGCGCAATTCCCGATCCTGTCGCTCTATATCCGCGACCCTGATGGCAACCTGATCGAAGTCAGCACGCGTGCTTAACGGCCAATCTCGGCCTTCAAGGTCTCCATCAACTGGGTCAACTCGCGCACATATATCTCCCCCGTCAGCCGCCCCTCCGCGTCGAATTGATTGGACGCATCCGCGAGATGTATCTCGGGCCCCTGCAAAATCCGCGGCCGAAATGGCACCATGAAGCCGCGCAGCACCATCTGCGCCCGCTCGCCCCCGGCGCGGCCCGACGCTGCCGACATCACCGCCAGCGGTTTGCCTGCCCAGGGATTGCCCTTCACCCGGCTCACCCAGTCCAGTGCGTTCTTTAACACGCCAGATGGACCCTTGTTGTATTCCGGCGTTGATATGATGACCGCATCGGCCGCGCCGATCTGCCGCGCCAGCGCCTCGACCTCTTCCGGCACCCCCTTGGACGCCTCCAGATCCCCATCATATAGCGGCAACCGCAGGTCACCCTCGACATAGCTACACCCCCCAAAGAGCCGCGCCGCTTCGCGCAGCAGCTTGGAATTGGTCGAACTGGCGCGCAACGCGCCGGACATGCCCAGCAGGGTCGGTGTCGTCATAATGGGGTCCTTGGTCCTCGAACTGCGCCCAGAATGGCGCGGTCACCCCCAAACGCAAGAGGCCCCGGTGATGTTCCGAGGCCTCAGCTATGCGTTTGATGAATTTCGCGCCTAGGAGGCGTTGGGCAGGATCACGATCTCAACCCGACGGTTCTGCTGCTTACCCGCAGCGGTGGCGTTCGTGGCAATCGGCTGGCTCTCGCCCCGGCCAAAGGTCTGCACCCGGTTGAACGGCACGCCCTGCGCCAGCAGCACATCGGCCACGGCATTGGCCCGCCGCTCTGAAAGTTGCTGGTTGAACGCCGCATCGCCATCACTGTCCGTGTGGCCGATGATCTGCACGGTCGAGGCCGGGTACCGCTCCAGGCTGCGTGCGAGAGCCGCCATGTCCGAACTCAGCCCCGGACGCACCGTAAAGCTGTTCACAGCAAACAGGATCGCCTCGGGGAAGGACACGATCAACCGGTCGCCGGTGTTGGTGATGGTCACGCCACTCGCCAACTCTCGGCGCAACTCAGCCTCTTGCTGGTCCAGGTCGTAGCCGATGGCCCCACCAATCAGACCGCCCACAACGGCGCCCGCAACCGCGGTGCCCGTGTCACCGGCCAAGCCGCCGACCAACGCCCCAGATGCAGCCCCAATAGCCGCCCCGGTGTTGCGCTTCTGGTTGATGGGCTCGCCGCTCGGTCCAACCGTGCCAAGGGCTGCGGGGTCCGTACAGGCGCTCAGCGCCGCAATGGCACCAATAGCGATGAATGTGGGGGATTTAAGCATATCTGTTATCCTACTGCCTTCCAAAGCGGGGCCGTGTTCGGGCACGCCCCCTTATATGGACGCAAGATAAGGTCGCTGTGTTCCAAGAAATAGGGGGAAAATGCCATAAGCGGCATCCCGCGCACGATTGTGAACAGCGCGCTCAGGCCTCGGCCCGCGCTGATTCATAGGCCAAAAGCGCCCGCTTCACCGGCAACCCCCAATGATAGCCGCCCAGACCGCCGGACTTGCGCAAAGCGCGATGACACGGGATCAACCAACTCACCGGGTTGCGCCCCACTGCGGTGCCGACGGCGCGCACGGCCCGCGGATTGCCAATGCTGTCCGCGATCTGAGAATAGGTGGTCACGTGGCCCGACGGGATCTGCAAGAGCGCCTCCCACACCTTGATCTGAAACGGTGCACCGATCAGGTAGAGCGGCGCCTCTTTCAACTCTGCATCCTCGGCCCCAAAGGCCGCCAGTACCCAGGGCCGCAACCGCATCGGGTCCTCGACAAAGTCGGCCTTGGGCCAGCGCCGGACCAGGTCGTGCATCGCCCAGTTCTCGCCCATCTCGGCGGCAAAGCCCAAGCCACAAATCCCCTTGTCAGTGCCCATCACCAGCGCCGGCCCAAAGGGACTGTCGAACCACCCCCACAAGATCGTCAGGCCCGCGCCGCCCTTGGCGTAATCCCCCGGAGACATGGATTCCCACCTCAAGAACAGATCATGCAACCGCCCCGACCCGCTCAGCCCTGTCGCGTGCGCCGTCTCAAGCGTGGTGAACCGCTCATTCAGCAACGCCTTGGCATGACCCAGCGCCAGATATTGCTGGTACCGCTTGGGCGACACGCCCACCCAGCGCGAAAAAACCCGCTGAAAATGCGCCGGGCTCATCCCCATCTCCGCGGCAAGCGCATCCAGGCTCAACGGCTCCTTGGATCCGTCAATCAGGTCAATGGCCCGGCGCATGACGCCGTAATGATAGCCCGTCTCGGCGGTGGTTTGTGCGTTATGTTCCATGAGGTGGAAGCTAGGCGAAGCGAAGACCAATCGCGACCCGTTTCCTGCGGGAATGCGGCGTCAGGCGTTTCAACGCGACACAGCGGCCAGCTCCTTCTTTCACATTATCCCAGTGACAACGGAGACGCGGACAACTCAAGCATCGCTTCCTCCTCCACAGTGGAGGGAGAAGATGTCGCCACGGCGTAATGCGGGACAAAGTGAGCTTTCGCTGCGGCTGCGCCAACGGCGGCTTTTTGAAGTACCTAAGCAGGTGCCTGCCACTCCATGATCAATTGGTATGGCGCATTATTATAAGCCGCTTCTTTTGAATCTACTGGTTGCAGCACCGCCGGTTCGTCGAAGTATTTCAGTGTCATGTCGCGTTCCAAGAGTTGTGTCATGTAAAACGAGAGCGGGCGATGCCAGTTGATTACTGCGATATCTTTCCAACGAACGACCAAGGAATGTGGCTCGAGATAGCGGCGCACAACTATTTCTCGCCCGCCGTCTGGCAAAACACGCCATCCGCTGCCTTTGATGTCGGCCGCTGTGGCAAACCCTGTCAGGTTGGCAAACAGCAATCGACCACCAGGACGGAGAATCCGGACAATCTCGTCGAGCGCCGCCTCGATGCCTTCGATGTCCAGAATGCTAAGGTAGCTGACAACCATGTCGAAAGAGCCAGATTGGAATGGCATTTTCTCAGCATGGCCGAGCACAAACTGTGCCCCACCTAGTTCCGATGCTCTGGCCAGCAATGTCGGAGAAGGGTCCAGACCGACAAGGGTGTCGACCTCTTCGGAGAGAAGGCGGCAGAAACGTCCTTCACCACAGCCCAGATCGAGGAGACGTTCTGGTTTGAAGGCACGTACTCGCGCCAGCATCGGCGCATCAAGGACTCGGCGGCGGCTAAAATCTCCATGCGCGCCTTGCACTTCAATCCATGCGGTTGCTGAGCGCTCCCAATCAGTCATTTACTAACCATAACAAGAAAGAGATATGACGGACAACGATTGCGCGCCCAGCTGATGCATATGGACTAACCGGCATTGAGAGCTGACATTGGCCGCCCTCGGACGAGCGAATAAACTGGGCTCATAGCTACCATTCGTTCAACTGCGTCGAATGAGACATTGCCATGATGGTATCGCTTACTCCCCAGACACTACTGGTATCTGAAAGTGCTTTGCGATGGCGGCAGCGACTTCCAAGGGCGTCGTATTCTCAGTTGAGAGGCTCAGGCAGTTGCTCCGGGGAATCGCCACAAAGTTGTTTCGATCCAGATAACACCTAAGTCCCTCGGGCGAAGAAATCTTTCCTTTTTTCGCTCGCTCGGATCCTGACACACGCTCCATCAACGTATCTTCCGCACAGAACAGATGAATTGGCTCAATCACACCGCCATGTTCTTCAAGCGCATGGTCATAGTCTCGCAGTAAAAGTGCGTCCTCCGGGTGGCTGTAGGCAGCAGTCGTGATCAGGCCCGAGACATGCGCTCTTGATGCTCCGTGCAACGTGGTCACTCGCAAATCATGCACCAGGTCCCAAAACCCGGGCTGAGCGAAACCAAACACCATCCGGGCCATGTCGATTGCTGCATGATTATCCACGAGCGGCAAACCAGTCAGCGAAGCGAGTTCCCGCGCCACCGTCAATTTGCCAGTAGCAGGCGCTCCATGGATAAGGAAAAACTTCATGTGAGCGAACGGTAAGACCGAAGCCGTAATTCATCAATGCTAAAGCAGCGGTCGCAATTGGGCTCAAATCTGCCACTGGCTCGATCAAAACCAACACGCGCTAACAACCCCAACAGCCTGAGCCAAGCCGGCACGACTGCCAACTGCTCCACAGGCTATCCCACCTCCACCGCGCGCAACCGCTCCAAACTGCGCTCGGGCAGACCCGCCTCCTCGGCATGAAGCAGCGCGCGCTTGGCGAACTCCCGGACCGCATCCGCCATCTCGTCGTCGCCACACCCCGCCAACGCGGCCAGGGCCTGGCGCAGGCTCAGCATCACCTCGATTGTCCCCGCCCCGTCCCGCGCAAGCGCGGCAAAGGCTGCCTCGACAAACTCATCGGTCTTGGGAAACGCCACAAAGACCCGCGGCGAAGATGACGCATCTTCGTCCGTTGTGGCCCGTGCGTAGTCCCAAAGAACTTCCTTAAGATCCAGAAGCGCCTCAATCGCCGTCCCCGGGTCATTCACCCCCGGCGACAGCGCTTTCGACGCGATCTCGGACAGCACGGTCAGGCCGAACTCTGCATCTTGTTCATGGGTGCGGCGCGCGCCAAAAGTGAACTGCTCTGCGATCCGCTCCAGCACCTCGCGCGCCACGCTGCCCGATACATGGCCCAGCGTTTCGCCTTCCAGCACGTGCGATCCGGGCCGCACTTTCAAATAGATGACCGACGCGTGCGGCAAGCACTCTTCCAGCGACGTCATGTCGATCAATTGCAAAAATCCCGTGCGGGGCGCAGGCAGCGGCGTCAACACCTGCGGCAGCACCGTATCCTGCGACAGTTGCGACGCGCCGTGGTGCGGGTTGCGGGCCAGCGCCATCAGCGACGCCCGTGCGCGGCCACGCGCAGCGCCCAGACTGTCCTCGACACTGCCCAGTGTCGTCAGGTGCTGGATCCAGCGCAACAGCGACACCACAACCAAAACCACCACGGCCACGGTGACCAACATGACGAAAAATGCCGCGTCCGGCGCGTAGAAACCAAGCCGGTAAAGCACGATGGACCCAAGCGAATAGACAAAGGCCCCAATAAACGCGGCCAGCACCGATTGGGTTGTCGTGTCCTCCAGCAGGATGCGGTGTACGCGCGGGGTCGCACTCTCTGCCGCGGCCCGATGTGCCGACACCATGATGTTGAGCGAGAACGTGGACACCGCCAGCATCGACGAGGCGAGGATCGTTAGCACCGACATCACCGCCTGAAAGTCGATCTCGGCCTTGAAGCTCTCGCCCAGCCACGTATTGGCCAAAGGACTCACCAGCGTTGCCACCACCGAAAGCAGCGCATAGAGCAGCACGCGCAGCCCCATGTCGCGGTAATACCGCAGAAAAATCAGCTTGACCCATTTCAGGCGCGATGTGATCCGCCCAATAATTGTCTTCATTCCAGATCGCCCTGCTCAAATGCCGCGCCGCACCAGTCCAACCCTTGCCCGCGTGCCCAAGTTCCCCCATAACCCCGCGCCATGGCCAAACAACTCGACTATCATACCATCCGTCAGATATTTACCCGCTTTCACGACGCTGACCCAGCACCCAAGGGCGAGTTGGACCATGTGAATGTCTATACCCTCGTTGTAGCCGTGGCGCTGTCGGCGCAGGCGACGGATGCGGGCGTGAACAAGGCAACAAAGGCGCTTTTTCAGATCACCGACACCCCGCAGAAAATGCTCAACCTCGGAATTGACGGCCTGACCGCGCACATCAAAACCATCGGCCTCTATCGCCAAAAGGCCAAGAACGTCATGAAGCTCAGCCAAATCCTGGTGGACGAGTACGGCGGCGAGGTTCCGAACAGCCGCGCCGCCCTGCAATCGCTGCCGGGCGTCGGGCGCAAGACGGCCAATGTGGTCCTGAACATGTGGTGGAGCCACCCGGCCCAGGCCGTCGACACCCACATCTTCCGCCTTGGCAACCGCACTGGTATCGCGCCGGGCAAAACCGTGGACGCGGTCGAACGCGCCATCGAAGACAACATCCCAGCTGATTTCCAGCTGCACGCCCATCATTGGATGATTCTGCACGGACGCTACCACTGCAAGGCGCGCAAGCCGCTCTGCCCCACCTGCATCATCCGCGATCTCTGCCCGTTTGAGGACAAAACCCAATGACCAAATACACGCTCGCCGGCATCGGCAACGCCGTTGTCGATGTGATCACCCATGCCGACGACAGCTTTCTCGATCTCATGGGCATCGAAAAGGGGATCATGCAGCTGATCGAACAGGACCGGGGCGAGGTGCTCTACGCCTCCATGACAGACCGGTTGCAAACCCCCGGCGGCGCGGTGGCCAACACCATCGCGGGCGTCGGCGCGCTCGGCCTGCCCACTGCCTTCATCGGGCGCGTGCATGATGACGCGCTTGGGCGTTTCTACGCAAAGTCCATGGCCGAAAGCGGCACCGACTTCGTCAATGCCCCCGTCCCCGATGGCGAATTGCCCACCTCCCGCTCCATGATTTTCGTCTCTCCTGACGGGGAGCGGTCTATGAACACCTATCTTGGTATTTCCACCGAACTCGGCCCGGACGACGTACCCGACGACGTGGCCGCGGGCGCACAGTTCATGTTTCTTGAAGGGTACCTTTTCGACAAGGACAAAGGGAAGGAAGCATTCCGCCAAGCCTCGCGCCTGACCCGCGGCGCTGGCGGAAAGGCCGGCATCGCTATTTCCGACCCGTTTTGCGTGGACCGGCACCGCCCCGACTTTCTCGACATGATCGAGAACGAGCTTGATTACGTCATAGGCAACGAACACGAGATCAAATCGCTCTTTGAAACTGACGACCTCGAAGCGGCCCTGAAAAAGACCGCCGATATGATCGACCTGCTGGTCTGCACCAAATCCGGCGACGGTGTTACGATTATCGGTCAGGGCACCCGCCACGACATCCCAGTCGAAACCATCACGCCCGTGGATGCGACCGGCGCAGGCGATCAGTTTGCCGCAGGGTTCATTTATGGCCTCGCGACCAACCGCGATCTGGCCACATGTGGCCGCATGGGCAACCTCTGCGCCGCCGAAGTGATCAGCCACATTGGCCCCCGTCCGCAGATTGACATGAAGCAGCAATTTGCAAGCGCCGGGCTACTCTGATCAGGCGGCACCTGTACGTCGCGGTCGGATTTGCATATTTCTAGGAACAATGAAGCTATGCTAACAGACGGATACCACGCGGTGCCCAGGGGCAAGGTGGCAACGGTGGTCACTCATCTTGAAATGCGCAGCCGCCCCGATGCGCGCGATGTGCCCGCTCCAACGGGCTGGCGGCTCGCCCGCATCCAGAAGCCAACCGTGCCACGCTACCGCGCGCTTTACACATCCGTGGGGGCCGACTGGCTTTGGTTCGGGCGCATGAAACTGCCGGATGCCGACATCGAAAGCGTCCTGTCGAACTCCAAGGTGCATGTCTACACACTGCAAAAGGACGGCATTGACGGCGCGCTGCTGGAACTTGATTTTCGCGCCGATGGGGAATGTGAATTGGTCTATTTCGGCCTTATCCCCGACCTGATTGGTACGGGCGCGGGACGGTTCCTCATGAACGCAGCCGTTGCAGCCGCGTGGTCCGAACCGATTAAGCGGTTTCACGTCTTCACCTGTACGCTCGACAGCCCGCAGGCGCTGGGGTTCTACCGCCGCTCGGGCTTTGTGCCTATCAGTCAGAAAGTCGAAGTGGCTGACGACCCGCGCCTCACCTTTGGCTACGACCGAGGCCTTGCGCCCCATGTTCCGATCTTTGACCCTTAGGGCTGCGTCGCCGCAACACATGTCCGTCCGGCAAGACAGTCCTTGACCTGCGCGACCTGAGCCTTCGTGGGCTGGACAAACAAAAAGCCGCCGCAGGCATTAGTGTGCAGCACATAGCTGTGGCGGGTCTTGCGCAGAAATCCCAGCATCTCGCCCGGTACTGGCTGCGGACACCAAGGGCCGGAACACTGCACCTCAAGCACCACATCCGTCTCAAAGGGCTGCGCAAGACCGCGCACCGTTAGCGCCTCGCCCCTGAATGTGGCGGGGATCAAGGTGACGGGCGGCACATTGCTTTGGCCCGACAGGTCCCGCGCGGGCAGCAGGCCACGGTCAAAGTCCAACGTGCCCAGTACTGGGATATACCCCTCGTCCGCCGCGGCCGCCTCCTGATAGGCATTGGTCACGCCATATGGCAGGCAGGACAAGGCAAAGGCAGGCCACGGCAACACCGCCAACAGGATACTCAAAAATCGCATTCCGCGACCCACCCTCGCCAAGGAACGGGAAAGGGCCCGCTCACCCATGAAACACGTGGGGCACACCGCCCCTGTTATTCAATATCAGCGCTCCAGATGTGCCGCAAACTCTGCCAGAACACGCTCATAGACATCGCGCTTGAAGGGCACGATGGCCCCCGGCAAATCCATAGGGGCGACCCACTTCCAGGCGGAAAATTCAGGCTCCGCGGTTTCTAGATCAATGATGTCGTCCGGTCCAGCAAAGCGCATCAGAAACCACTTCTGCTTCTGACCCCGATACTTGCCCTTCCACAGTTTGGGGATCAAGTCGTGCGGCAACTCGTAGGGTAGCCAATCATTGGTCTCGGCGACAACTTCAACCCGGCTTGCAGGGATCGAGGTTTCCTCCTCCAACTCCCGCAAGGCCGCGTCCCGGGCGTCCTCGCCCTTGTCCACTCCGCCCTGCGGCATCTGCCAGGCGTCCTGATACCGGTCCGTGCGCTGCCCGACCCAGACCAGCCCGTCAGCATTGATCACCATTACACCCACATTCTTGCGATAGGGCAGCTTTTCGATCTCTTCGGGCGTCATCTTGTGGGTCTCCGGCAGTTCTGCTGTCGGGGAGATACTATTCTCCGGACGATGTGACGAGGGTGTTTCGGTTCCACAGTTGAAACGTGAGCGGCAAAGCAGAGCAACCCTACCGTTCTTCCAAGAGTGCGACGGCCATACGTGCACTTTCAGACCGTGGGATGGAGATCTGACCTTTGAACGGCGTCCTGGATGGCAGCCAAGTCCATCTTCCCTTCGAGTTAGGTACGCACGCCAACAAAATCGCTAGCCCGGGCGTCGGCCTGGCGGTGCACGACGGCTTCGCCTTGACTCTGTGCGAGGACAAGGAACGTCAGCAGAGCGGACAGAACCCACCGTTTTGCACATGGAATGAATAACCGCACTCTACGCTCAGCGACAGCAGCGAAAAAACAGGAACGACGAGAAGACGAGCCTCTCAGTGGTGACAAATCAAAAAAGATAGAAGTAGGAAGTAGGCTTTTTCGGCGTTTGCGCGATCATGCACTCAACGATACAGATCATGCGCTTGGCCTAAAGGACCCAAACCAAACCAGCGGCCACTATCCCCGTTAGAAATGCGGTCTCGATGAAAAGTAGCGCGATCGCGGATCCTCCCACTTCGATGGCTTCCCTAAGAGATGTTTTGAGGCCAACCGCAGCTATTGCCGTTAACAGCGCCCAGCTGGCTAGCTCGGCTGCATAAGTTGCAACGACTGTCGGCACAAACCCTAGTGAGTTCATCGCGACGAGAATCATGAAACCAACGATAAAACCCGGCAAAATTGGGGGGCTTTCTGTGGAAGAAAAAGAAGCGGCGTATCGTTTGATAACGATTGAAGCGATCAAGATAACGGGCGCAAGCATGGCAACTCGAATGAGCTTGACGACCGTGGCTATCTCGCCAGCTTCGTTTGAGACGGAAAAGCCCGCACCCACAACCTGAGCAACGTCATGAATTGTAGCACCAATGAATATACCCGCGACTGCTCCCTCAAACTTCAGAACCTCTGCGACAATCGGAAACAGAATCATCGCTATTGTTGACAGTACCGTCACGCCAACAACTGTGAAAACCAAACGTTCTTCGCTCCGCGAATCTTTCGGCAAGATGGCAGAAATTGCCAGTGCCGCAGAGGCGCCGCATATGGCCACAGCACCAGCCGACAAAAATGCGAACCGCGGACCATGGTTGAAAAAGCGGGCGATCAGCAGACCGAACAATATTGTTGAAACGACGCTTCCGATAACTAGTCCCAAAACGGTCCATCCTAGGTCGACGGCCATTCCGAAGCTGATCCGAACGCCCAAAAGAGCCACGCCGAGTCGCAAGATCGTGCGCGCCGAGAATGCGATTCCATCCTTGCACCGTCCTTCCTCAGACAAAAAATTCAATGCCATCCCAAATAGTAGTGCCATCAACATCGCCGGAGCTCCGTAGTGCTCTGAAATAAATTGTGCCGCTAGGGCGATCAGGCAGGAGATTAGAATGCCGGGGAACAGGGTGTGGAATGATGTGGCTGACAGCACGTCTTGCGGCCTATGTGTTGGGGCAATGATGAATTGGCTCGCACAGTCTTGCTGCTGTGTCTTCACGCAAATTTCATCGAGATACAAGTCAATTGGCTCGGTGGCTATTTTCGCGTTTCACAAGAGCGTCCAATGGTTGATCCCTCAATCTGCCAGGTCACCGTCATTGGCCAAGCGCTCCGTTTCATCGAAACGCTGGGACACCATCATGAACCTTTTGCACAGCGGCGCTAAACTGACAGGAGCGTTCGTTGCGAGCGCCTTTCTGATAGCGCATTTGGATCAAATGTTAGTCCAGTCGTTGCCAGGGCAACTTTAGAAGTCGTGAATGCAATACGGGCCGCGCGCAGATCAGGTTTCAATTGTTGAGACCCAGCACCTTCTGCATCCGACGGCTTGATCAGATCCGAAGAACGGTACTCCTTAGCAAGCTTGCGAGACGTGCGCAGGTCCAAGCCGGCAGGAAGCTCAGCAACTATCTTATGCGAAGGGGCTGATCTTGAGACCTAGCCCTTGCAGACCAAGCGGTTGGGTGAGCTCTTGGGAAAATAGCGGCCCACCAAAGTTGAACAATCTCTTGGTTTCGACCCCGGGGAAAGAGGCCTATTCCTTTTCGGGTTTTCTGTTGTCTCTGCCCCATTGATGGTTGGGTACGCCTTTGACGGTATAACCTTTGCCAGCGAATAAATTCATAGTCATCCTTATAAGGTCGGCCGGTCTTGCCCGCACGAGGTGCTGAACAATTGGTGGGGATTAGGCATTGGTATCGACTATGACACCGAGAACTGGGCCGAGAGTTTGACCACCTGTCAAGCCGACGACGCGCGGGCCGAAGATGAGGGACCAAATGTCGCCAAATCTGTGCTTCGCACGTAGCTTGGTCAGTTGTTGCGGCCTTATTCAGTCCATTAAAATTCAGTCCATTAAAGATGTGCCGGTCACCGTGCCGGAAACATTGCCTCAAACTGGCGCCGTTGTCGCCATTGGAACGCCGGAGTTCGTCTGAAGGGTACGCAACAAACACTTTGCTAAGGATATTCCTGATGTTTTGAGATCGCACCGATTAGCGAGCGTGGGGCGAAAAAGAGCCACCCGGGTGCGTTTGGCTTTTAGTGGCCTTGGATGGTGCAATGCCTGAAGATGGCGCGTTTTCGCCCCTCAAATTTATGGAAATCAGAGTTACGGCGCTCCTAAAGCAGAAGGCCGCCCAGATGTCGGAAGATGGCTCGCAAAAAGCCTGACATTTAAGGTTATTTCGCGGTGGTTCGCAAACCCCGATTTGTCGGCACCTGTAAAGATACGCTAAAGCAAAGCCGTTCCTTGGCGGAGTACAGCAGGCGTTTACTGTCTCACCACCCTTAGCTTTGCGTTCGAAGAACCATGATTTTCTGAAGAAATGGCGCCTGCACTGTATCTCTTGGCGAAGGTCCAACCCGCCTTAACAGCTTTCGAGCCCACTTTTCCATGGGTTAATTCCTCGGTAAGATAATGAACATAGGCCGTCTCATTGCGGCGCATGTGATACAACATGGTAAGCAAATTGTATTCATCATGACTGATATAGTGCAACTCCGCGCGATCTTTTGGATAAAAGCACTCAAGCGGTGACCCTCGGCATTTTGCAAGTTCCGAAACCAACTTTCGCAGAAGGTGTGCGATGCTCAAACCCATCGGATCGCCCCACTGCTCAACTGCACGATCGTTGGCACGGCAGTACCCAGCAGCATCGTTCGTCTGAAGTGTTCGGACCAAGCGGCGAATAATAGGAAGCAGTGCTTCTTCAAATGAATCACAGGGCAAGTCTGCGAGACGTAGCGGTTCTGAATGCGGTGTATTTTTCATTAGGTTACTTGCATTAGACGGGGTGCGACGGTTGGACTTAACCGGGCTGCTCCGCGAAAGAAGTAACTGGGCCTTTGATGATTGGCGAAAATCTGCGGAAAATGCAACACGTTCTGGGTGCGTGGTTTGCCAAGCGTAACGACGGTGTGCCCGAAATCAGGTGCAAGCAGCTAAACACAGGGCTTGACCTCATAGTTACAATATAACATGTGAAAGATCGCAGCGTGTACACTGTAGTTGCACAGTCGCTTCCATGTGATGCGGCCCTGCACGCCGCAAAAATTTCCTTCGCCCGGATGCAACATCCCAGCCAACCGTCACAAAAGATGCTGGAAAGCATCCCTGAAGTGCTTCTCAAGAAGAAGGATGACCACGCTAAATGATCGTTGAAAGCGAGGTGGCTTTCCCACAGCATATGCGTGTGGTCATTGTCGGAGCCGGTCCTGCTGGCCTTGGGGTGGCGCGAGTTTTGCGTGATCTGGCGATACCCGACGTCTGGGTGTTAGAGCGCGGTAAGATTGGCCAAAGCTTTCTGAACTGGCCCAGTGAGACCAGACTTTTGACGCCATCTTTTCCCAGCAACGTCTTCGGCATCACTGATCTAAACGCGATCAGCTATGACAGTTCGCCGGGGTGGTCTTTAGGAAGTGAACACCCGACTGGCAGGGCTTACGCGCAATATCTCGAACATGCCGCCGACGCATTTGGTGTGAATGTGCAGTGCAATATTGATGTCCATTCCATCGCGCCCTGCGACGAAGGATTTGCGATTGAAACCAGTCGTGGCGCTTATACAGCGGATTTCGTGATATGGGCCTGTGGCCATTTCGATGCGCCCTCTGACGATGGAGTGCCAGGAGCAGAATTGGGCCGTCATTACGGAACAATAGAGAACTGGAGCGACATCACCGAAGACGAAGTCTATGTGATTGGCGGGTATGAAAGCGGCATCGATGCGGCCATCGCTTTGGCCCAAAAGGCCAAGGACGTGATTGTTCTGGACCGGGGTGCACCATGGCTTGATGGCGACAAAGACCCAAGCCGCAGTTTGTCGCCATACACGCAACAAAGACTTGAAACCTATCGCAAGTGTCTTTCGATCACTTTGCTCCCTGATGCAGATGTCATTGCACTAGAGCAGGAGGACAACGGTATTCACATCTTGTCCAGCGACGGGCGCTCTTGGCTATCAAAAGGTGCCCCTGTACTGGCAACCGGCTTTGGGTCTGGAACCGCGCTTGTCTCGGACTGGTTTGAGTATGATGCCGATGGTGTGCCTATGCTGACCGCGCAAGACGAATCCACCGCTTTGCCCGGTCTGTTCCTTGTGGGCCCCGAGGTGTCGCATCAGGGGCATCTCTTTTGCTTCATTTACAAATTTCGCCAACGATTTGCCGTTGTTGCAAGGGCCATTGCAGGGCGGATGGGCGTGGATACCTCTCCGCTTGAAATCTACTACGACAACAACATGCTTCTTGATGATTTGACATGTTGCGATGACGACAAATGCCTGTGTTGAAGCGCCGCAATAAGGATATCTTGTTATGAGTGCCGGTGCGCAACCTGAAGCGTCGGATCAAATCCACACTGATGCTCAGCCCTTTGGGACAGCCGCTTCGCTTGCTACTGCGATTGTGGCAGGATCAGTGCTTGGTTTGTTTTGCCGCCGTCCCAAGAGGCAATGTCGCAGAGCATCGACTTTACACTTCTTGCCATGATCGGCTTGCTCTTCTTTGAACTTCGTCTCAGCGGTGTCTTCAAAGCTTTCGGAAATCTGAGGTTCCTTGCTATCGCGTGGGGGGCAAATTTTCTGGTTGTTCCTATCGTCGGCTTTGCCATTGCGAATCTTGTTCTTGCCGACGAGCCACTGCTTTTCATCGGGCTCATGATCTACTTTCTGGCACCCTGCACAGATTGGTTCTTGGCCTTCACACGTATGGCGCAAGGGGATACCGAGCTTGGGGCAGCACTTATTCCGATCAACCTTGTCACACAGCTTTTGTTGTTTCCGCTTTGGCTCTGGCTTTTCACACCGACGACCAGTTTGGTGGACGTTGGTGCCGTTGCTGAACTGTTGGTCCAGTGGTTTCTTCTGCCGTTTGTGATCGCGCAAACGCTTCGGATTGGGTTAGAAAAACTCTTGCCCGCACCAAGAATGGAGCGGGTCTGTGCATGGACCACGCACCTATTGCCACTGGTGCTTGCGGCTCTCATTTTACAGATTTTCGCGTCAAGTATTGGGGGGGTCGCCAGCCACATCGATGCCGTTGCGTTGGTTGTAGTCGCGGTGCTCATGTTTTTTAGCATCATCTTTTTTGTTGGGTTTGGCATCGCGCGATTGGCTCGTCTGAACTATCCGCAATTTGCGTTGCTTTCGATGACTCTGGCTGCACGCAATGCACCTTTGATGCTTGCCTTAGTGACAGTCGCAATCCCCAACCAGCCGCTCCTGCTTGCGGTCATTGTCTTGGGAATGCTGGTCGAAATTCCCCTGCTGACTGCACTGAAACACCTTCTGCTGAGGCGTCATTCAATCCAAAAGTGAGGCTAATATGTCCTTTATCCCAGATACCTACGACGCTTGGAAGCACTGCATCACTGTCAAATGCGGCATCCCGTTGACGCCAAACTATGTTCAAGAACGTCTTGCAGCCTTGTCAGATGATAAGGATTTTAACACCCAAAGGTTCATCGAAAGATGGGGGGCTGCGCATCATGAACGGACGGTGGCTTGGTTTGAAATGGCTGCGAAAGAACTGGCTGAAGACGGATGAGAACACCCACTATTGGGCTTTGAGTGTCGCCACGCTTTTGGGCCATGGGTCGTCGAAGTCCTCGCCATTTTTCCAAGCTTCAATTTCTTCGTCATTGCAAAAACACGTCTGCAAAGCCGCGACAAAATCATCAAGCTGCAGTTCGTCACCAATTACGGTAAGCTGGCACCGGCGATCCCCGAAGTCGGGATGCGCTTCGCGCAGCTTTTCCCGCATTGCCGCCTGTTCCCAGTCAAACAGGTTCAGACTGTCATCTTGCAACGCAGTGATCTTCCAGTAGCTCACAATCTCCAAACCAACGCTTCCCCCGGTCTGGTTCCAGAGCAGCACTAGATTGTCTCGCGTCGGCAGCCAGAAAAATCCTTTGCTGCGGTAAATGCCGATCCCAAGGTACTTATTGTAAACGTCCCAAAGCCGCTGAGGATGGAAGGGGCGCGGGTCGCGAAGCACGCGATTGCCTAACGCATAGGTGTCGGGCCGTGATATCGACGCATCGCCGTGCTCGGTTTCCCATTGCATTAGCTCTTTGCCCAACCGTTTCACCCGCTCGAAATCATAGAGCGGCATCGCTAGGACTTTTTCGAGGCTTACGTTTCCCCATTGCATCGCCAAAACATCGGCCTGGGGATTCAAAGGATGAATGGACTGAGCAACTTGGTTCACCACATCGCGCGATACTTTGTCTGATTTGCTCATAAGAACACGGTTCGCAAACATCACCTGTTCCGCCAATAGGTTCGCAACACCCCGTTTTCCGTCCTGCAAATACCTGCTGGCCTGCAGGTGGATTGAACGACCAAGATCATGGTCCTGAGCCAAAACAACTGTATCAACCACGGACAGGAAGCCATGCAAGCGCAAGTCAGTCATACCCCGGATGGCCTCCAAAAGCGGCCAGGGGTGCGAGCTACCGGATGTTTCGATCAACAAGTGTGTGACCGCGCCATCTGCCAGCACCTTATCGACCGCACTTGCAAACTTCATAAGCCCGTCTTTGCTGCTGACGCTCTCGCCAGGAATGGACGCAAAATACGGGCTCTTACGCGAAATCACCTCGCTTGTATCCAAAACTGCGCCGTCCACATCAAGGATGCTCATCTCATTGACAATCACGCCGATTGTGACGTTCGGCGTCTTGCGTGCTTGCACCAAAAGGTTTTGCAGCAGCGTGGTTTTTCCAGCACCAAGAAAGCCGTTTAAGACTGTCGTATGTATGGGCATTTCGTTGCCAATGAAGGTGTCGCTTGAAACCACTCCGATACGCCTGGCGAATTGGCAATGCGAGACTGCTGGTTGACCGCTTCGGTAAGTATTTTAGCGCTTGCGGTCACGGTGTCCTGTCGATTTTTGGTAAGCAACTTCGGCACAAGACTTACAGTATGGCTTGCCAGGTTCAACAGGCAGACCGCAGAAAGAAAATACGTCCGTAGCTGGATCGCCAATCGGCCATTTGCAAGTGCGCTCTGTGAGCTCCATCAGGTCTAACTGAAGCGCAGATTTCATCATCTCTCGGTGCGAAGCGAGGGTTTCCTTACTGATCTCGTTTGCCGAAGGTTGCGGCGGCAGTGGCTGCCCTACCGGGATAGTGGATTTACCTCGAACAACTGTTGCTACAATAACTTTCTGGACCGCTTTGTGTGCCAGCTTTTTCTCCGACGGCTTGACGGCATTTTTGTCTCTGGAAGATGTGGACCCAGCAAGACGATTGGACAGACCTAGACGGTGCACCTTACCAATAACTGCATTGCGCGTTACGCCGCCTAACTCCTTTGCTATCTTACTGGCGGAGCGACCTTCCCCCCAGAGTTTCTTCAGCAATTCGACGCGTTCATCGTTCCAGGACATAAGGTTGCTTCCCACATTTTGGTTTACCCTGCTAGCGGGATGCTCGCTCAGCGCTTTATTGCTCAGACTTTGGTAAATATCTCAACCACTTTTCCAGCATCTAAGCATCAGTCTAATGGATGCACCCCCAGAACAGCAAAACGCAGCCCTCAAAGCGACTGGTGATAAGGCAAGCCTAAATAGTCATTTGCACAAGAGACCAGTGCAATAAAATTACGGCTTCTTGTTTAGGGTACGCGTAGCCTAGGAAAGACCTTCCAGACAGTACCCTCTTTGCTACGATAGTTTATGTGCATAAAGCCGCCTTGCGGGCAGAGTGATGGTCCGAGGGCAAAAAAGGCCTGAAGCCGTGGCGCGCCCGGTATTGGCAGCCCAATAAGTCCCAATGTCAGCAATGTTCGCTTCGTAGAAAGCTGTTCAAGATGCAGCATTGAAACTATGGGCTCTTTGAAGCGCTCGGTGGCCTCGCAACATCAGATCTGTGGCAGTCGCCTACCGTTTGAGTCTACTTCTGCTGCGTACAAAGCACATTTTGCACGACAGTACGTATATTCAGACGTTCCAAACCTCAGGCACGGCATTCAAGTTGTGTGAAAGCGCCAAGCAAATCCCTCAAGTCATCTCGGATGGCCCATGGCCCGTGATTGCATAGGTATGCCCGGGCCATTGATCAGGTTGCAACAGGACCTCCGCCACATGAGACGCAAGGTGTACGGTCGTCTTCGCGGCCCACACCGCGACTGCCGCCCACGATCAAAGCGGTTCGTATGTCAGTCGGCATCTGAGCCTCCTGTTTTCATTGCCGGATATGGGTCATTGGGCGGGGGCACATAGCTGAACAAAGCCAGCATCTCTGCATCGCGCGCAAAAATGTCAGAGGACCCTTTGATCTCATGACCTTCCACCTACCGATTGAAAAAGCTGAAGAGTGCGGCGATGGCGATGACGTCTCCGATTACGGCTTGGTCGAAGCCGGTTTGAAGGATGACCTGTCGATCCACGATTGTCATCTGCGCAGGCTCCAGCATCAGTTTGTGCGCGAACGCGAATATCGGGCGGAGCCTCGCGTCCAGTGCGTAAAGCGTTCCATCTGCCAACAGGGTCTCGAGCAACTCTGCCTTCACACCAAACTTTTCAGCCGTCGCAGCATGAACGCCATGACAGTAGGAACAGGCGTTCAGAGCGGACACGTATGCGACCAGCAGTTCGCGGTCCGCCTTGTCCAATGCACCAGATCCGCGCATCATATGCTGCGCAAAGGTGAGGATTGGGCCGAACCTTTCGGGGTTTGCCAGGAGGATATCACCGATGTTGTTGGCGGTGCCCGGAGTTGCCAATTGATTCATTTCGTCGTCTCCTACGATGTCTTCAGCGGCGCTTGATCGCGCATGAGGTGGAGGTAAAAGTACTCGTAAGTAGTTGAACGAAATCATAAAAATCTTACTTAGTGCTATTTAGTACCGCATTCCGCGAAGCAACTCCCGGCATTGGATCCAGCTTCATGCCTTGCTGCCAAGCCGAAAAACAGATGTGCGCCAGTATTATACTAGTTGCTTAATTAAGTGATTGGTATAATATAAAAACATGAATGACAGTGATCGCCTTGACGCAGCCTTAGCCGCATTGGCCAACCCAACCCGCCGCGCCATCCTTGCGCGCCTGGCGACTGGACAAGCAACCGTCAATGAGATTGCCGAACCATTCGATATGACATTGCCCGCCGTGTCGAAACACATCCGTGTTCTCGAAGATGCGGGCCTGATCGAGCGTGGTCGAAAGGCCCAGTACCGACCCTGTACGCTCAACACCGAACCGCTCAAGGCGGTTGCCCACTGGACCGATCAATACCTGCACATCTGGGACAACCGCTTTGACGCGATGAGCCAACTGCTGAAAGACATGAAGGGTAAAGACCATGAGTGACGAACGACAATGGGTGCGGGTCGAACGCCTTTTCGATGGACCGATAGAGGCGGTCTGGCAAATGTGGACAGACCCTGAACTGTTCAAGCAATGGTACGGGCCCGATGGCATGTCAGTGCCTACGACGGACATGGACGTGCGGGTCGGCGGGACGCGCAAAATCTGCATGACGATGCAGAGCCCCGAGCGGTCCATGTCGATATGGTTCACCGGTGTTTACAAGGAAGTCCAGGAACCCACGCGACTGGTCTATACCGAGAGCATGTGTGACGAGCACGGAACCATCATTCCCCCACAGAACATGGGCATGCCCGACGACTTTCCCGATGTAACGGAGGTCATCGTGAAACTCAGCGCAGAGGGCGACCAAACACGTATGGTTTTGGTCCATGTCGGCGTCGAAGAAGGTACTGCCGGTGCGGGCGGCTGGAACCAGGCCTTTGACAAGTTGGGGGCCTTGATTGCAGACCTGAGTGACGCGGGCGGATGAGATGCGCCAGCTTGCGATCCTGACCTTTGTATCGGTCGACGGGATCATGCAGTCCCCCAGTGCGCCGGAAGAAGACCCGTCAGATGGTTTTGCACTGGGCGGCTGGGCCGCGCCCTACTGGGACGAAACGATGCCCCACGTCATGCAGAACGCTATGGCGCAGCCCTATGACATTCTGTTTGGTCGAAAGACCTATAACCTGTTTGCCGGACATTGGCCCAACGCGCCGAAATCGGATGTCGGCGACATGCTCAACACCGCGCGAAAGCATGTTGTGACGTCATCTGCCGATGCGTTGCACTGGCAGAACGCTCAGGTAGTGTCCGGCGATGTCGTGCAGGAGGTATCGGCGCTGAAATCGACGGACGGCCCCCTGTTGCAGGTGCACGGGTCGCAACAACTGATCCAGACACTGCATGCGGCAGACTTGATCGATACCTACCGACTGTGGGTCTTTCCGGTAATTCTTGGGTCTGGGAAAAGGCTTTTTGAACCCACTAAAACCTCGCGCAGCTTGCGCCTTCATCACTGCGAAGCGCTTGAAAACGGTGTGGTCCATCAGGTCTACCGAACCGGTTGACCCACCTCGCATCTCAATCAGCGTCGCGAAACACAAAACCCAGAACAATGGCAAATGCACCGAACTGAAGGCCCAGATACAGGCTTTCCATCACCACAAACCGCATGGCATCGGGCACGTTCTGTTTCGCCACCAGCGCCAAGACATGCGATGTCCAAAAGAATGCACCGACCAGCACGCAAAAGCGCGCTGCCTGCGAAAAGCTCGGCGTGTGGGCGGCAAACATCGGATACATGATCGACAGAAGAATGCCCTGCGACAGGATCGTCACCAGACCCAATGGAATATTCGGCTCTCCATCGAAATAGCCGAAGGCGTGATACGCCTCTTCAAACAAACCGACGTGCCAAATCATCGCCAAGGGGAAAACGATCAGAGTGTAACCAACCGTCGCAAGAACCACGTGTCTCAGCATGTCATGCGCTCCAGATTGAAGTGGAGATGAGACCACACATCAATGCGCTTGTGGCGGCGTGCCATCTGGACTGAGACCAGCGCTTTTGGGCAATTGCCCAAAGAGTCAGGCCAACGATCCAGACCAGGTCTATCACAGTACCAAAGAAAAGCAGCAGCATCACAGGACTGGTTGCGACCAGGCAACCGAGAGCATAGCCGGTTCCGTCAAAGCACGCTTCACCCGCGCGCGCAGACGCCCACGTTCAAGTGCCCAATCTTGCCAGTTGAGAAAGAACGCGATGCCATCCGGGACAGCGGAGAACCCGCGATCAATCGACCAAATGCGCATCCCGCCGAGCCATCCCTGCGACTCCGCAAGCCACTGCAAAGCTGTGGCGGCGACGGCGAACACCATCCAAGCCACCACGTAAATTGAACAACAAATGCCGTCGAAAGAGGCCCCGACAGCCAATCACGCTGAGCGTCGAGAAACAGCGCAGGCAACATCATCGCCCACATCATGGTCGACCACATGGCCAACATCAGCACTGAATAACCGATAGTCCAGCTTATCGGCATCGCCACGGTCTTATCGCCGGGTGGAAACGCCCAGCTTGTCATGGCCGATATGTTCATGCCAGTGCCTGCCCCGCTCAAAAGCCAGGCCCAGGACAGCATCGTGATCGCCAAGTAAAGCATGCCGCCCCGGCGCGCCTACTTACGGGCAGGATCAATAGGTGTCACGGTACTCAAGCCAGCCCATTGGGTTCCCACTTGATAGCTCGGCATCGCGCGCTTTGGGGGTCAGGTCAATATAGGCATAGGCCGCATTTGTCGCATCAAGCCCGCGACCGTACGCTGAATAGGTGTGGTAAACGCAATCATCGTCGCCCTTCGCAAAGACCGAGGTACCGTGCATCTCGTCCAAATGCGGGTCTTGCATGGTTCCGAAATTGTAGGATTTTGGCAGATTGTCCGGTCTCTCCGATCCGAACGCGACGTCGTAGTCGAAATTGAAGGTGCTGCCATCTGACGAGACCCACTCGAAATCCCACCCCATGCGTTCCTTGAACGGCAGCAGACGGTCCAAAGGCGCAGATGACACTGCAATCAACGTGATGTCCTGCGCGGCGAGATGCGGACCAAGACCGTGGTAGCTGTCGGCCCAGAATGAACAGCTCTTGCAAGGGTTCTCCCAGTTCGGTCCGAACATGAAATGATAGGTGATGAGCTGAGACCGTCCCTCGAAGAGTTCAACCAGGTTCTTTTGTCCCTTGGATGTTTCGAACACGTAGTCTTGTTCCACCCTGACCCATGGCAGCGCCTGGCGTGCCCGCGTCAGTTCATCCTTCTGCCGGGTGTGCGCCTTTTCGCGCTCCAAAAGCGCTTGGCGTGCGATCAGCCATTCCTCCCGGGTGACGACATTCTCAGGCTTCATTTCGATCCTCCAGATTGCGTACGGCGCCGCCGGATCTGTCATTCCTGGGGCTGCATCGTTTCTTGTCGCGAAGATACGCAGCCGGTATGATCGTGCAAGAAGGCAGATTTTTCTGACGTAGTATCAAAAACAGTACTATTGGAGGGCATGCGACATGCCACTGGACAAAAACAAGGGACAGAAATCAGCGGAAGCCTCTGTAAACGCTGAACTTTGCCCAATGCCCGACATTGCGAAACTGATCGGTGGCAAATGGAAGCTCATTATTCTCCAAATCCTGATCTTCCATGGAACCAAGCGGTTCAGCGAGCTTAAACGGTCCATCGACGGGGTGACGCAAACGATGCTCACCAGCCAGTTGCGCGCCTTGGAGGCTGACGGATTGGTGTCCAGAAAGGTCTATCCGGAAGTGCCCCCAAAAGTTGAGTATTCTGCGACGGATCGAGCGATGGCCCTTACCAAGATGTTCCGTGAGATGCACGATTGGTGGGTCTCCGGACAGTAGCACCTGGAACTCTTGTTGCGCATTCACATGGACTGCCCGTCAAAGATGATCAAAAGGGCTTGCGACGACACGTCGAAGAACGTGGTTGTGCTGTCAATCATGTGGTTTTTGGCAGCGTTCGCGATGTTTACGACCGTTATCGGTTCAAAGCTTTCCGCGGATACGATTGACGTCGGGCATATCGTCCAATCCACGGAAAACCGGGTCGAGACCTCCACGATCATCGTGAAGCGCCTGTCAGATGGACAGCGGTGGATCAGCAATCCTGCGCGTGCCCAGCAGCGGTTTTCGCCCGCATCCACCTCCAAGATCCCGCACACATTGATCGCACTTGAAAGTGGATTGGCAACGCCCGAGACAGTCTTTGCCTGGGATAGCGTCCATAGAAGTTCCCGCACGTGGAACAGGGATCAAACCTTGGCCTCCGCCTTCG
>JBCBID010000006.1:0-175265 GCA_038525015.1 Pseudomonadota bacterium
AGCCAGCTCAGCTGCTGATAGGGGGTCTCGTAGCCGCCCATGATGTCGCCCACAAACTGGAAGGCCGAATTTTTGCCCGTCTGGTAGCCACCACCGGTCATATCGCAGTCCAGAATACCCGTGGCTGCGGCATCAAACGTCTCGACCGACTTCACGACCGAGGACGAGTAGAACATCTCGACCTCAATCTCGCCATTCGACATGGTCTGAATGTCTTCGATGTACTGCGCCGCCAACTGGCCCGAGACGGTCTCCGGTGCATAATGCGTTTGAATTCTCAGCTTGGTGGTGTCCGCAGACGCGGTCAGCGCCGTTGTGGCAGCAAACGCAGCAACAGCAGCGACCGAAGCCGCCTTCGTGATAAATGTCATGTCATCCTCCCTGACATTATGTATGCGCACCGCGGGTTCTGTGCCCGCGTCCGTGTGTCGTAAGGGAAAGCTAAACGCAGTTGGACCAGTCAGACAACAAAAAAATGAAATTACGCTAATTTTTGAGATTTTTATGGAATTTCGAGATTTCGTAGTTTATGCAATCCGTGATTTCGCGACGCTCAAAGACGCCTCATGCCCTACGACACCGACATCTTCGACACCCTGCGTTACCGCTTGATGACAAACGGTTTTGATCATGGTCAGAAGGTGCGCGCCGAGCATTTGCGCAAAGAGTTCGGCTGTTCCGCCAGCACGATTCGCGAGGTGTTGTTCCGGCTTTCGACGCTTGGGCTGGTCGAGTTTCAGGAACAGCGCGGCTTTCGTGTGCCCGAAAGATCGCGCCAGGTGATTCACGAACTGACCCATCTGCGCGTGCTTCTCGAAGCCGAGGGCACCGTGATGTCCATCCGCCGCGGCGGTGTCGCCTGGGAGGCGCGCCTGACCGCCGCCCACCACCAGCTCAGCCACCTTGAGATGCGCCTGAACACCGCCGCCGACCGCTCCCCCTTTGTCGATCTGTGGTTCGGGGCCGAGGCGCAGTTTCACGAAACCCTGATCTCGGCCTGCGGCTCACAAACCCTGATCGATGCCCATTTCCAGGTCTACTGCCGCTTCCGCCAGCAATTGATGGTCGAGGACCGCAATTTCGACTTCATCTCGAACAACATCAGGCACCACCAGCAAATCCTCGACGCCGCCATGGCCGGGGACGAGGCCCTGACCCGGCAGAAGATTCACGACCACCTGGACCGGCACTTAATCGCGAACGAACCGGCGGAATTGGCATAGTCCCCAAAATCGCTTTAACGTCACTGCATTGACGTCTTAATTCGATTTAGCGGAGATTTTGATGCCCGATCCCTTTCAGAACGTGGATGCCGCTGGCCCAGAGTTTATCAAGCTGTTTGCCGACTCCATGGATGTCCGTCAATCGGACGCAACCATGGAGAAAATAGTCGCCGACTACCTGGGCAGGCTGGACCTGCCCGCGCAAAGCCTGATTGTCGAAATAGGGGCCGGGGCCGGGGCGGTGACCCGACGGATCGCGGCGCGCGCCATGCCCGCCCGTGTGGTTGGCTATGAGCCATCCGAAGGCTTCGTCGCCGAAGCCAGAAGGCGCGGCGCGGACCATGCCAACCTGTCCTTTGAGGTGGCTGACGGCTCTGATCTGCCAGATGCTGACGCGTCAGTTGATGTTGCCATCATGCACACGGTGCTCACCCACGTGACCGCACCGGATACACTGATCGCCGAAGCCGTGCGCGTGCTGAAACCGGGCGGGACGCTTGTGGTCTGCGACGCCGACTTCTCCAAGGCGACGCTCAGCACGTGTCCCAACGATCCGCTCGACGCGTGCGCCCGGGCCTTTGTCCAAGAGTTTGTGACCGACCCGTTTCTGGTGGGCAAGCTGCGCAGCCTGATCGACGATGCCGGCCTTGATCTGTTCCATTTTCACGTCCAGAGCCGTGTTGTGACCGACGCCGTTCAGATGCTGCCCTGGGTCGACATGACCACCCAGAACATGGTCAAACGCGGAGAGATCGGTGCCGAATTGGCTGATGCACTCAAGGCTGAATATCATCGCAGAGCCGAAGCCGGCACCCTCTATGGCTATCAGGCTTTCGCGACTGCGATCGCGACCAAACGCTGACCATGATGGTCAACGCCTCTCCATCTCCTCCTCGACATAGACGTCAATAATCTCGCGAAAACTCTTTTCCGCCTCGAACCCCAACGCCAGCGCCCGCTCGGGCGCAAAATTCCGCGGCCAGCCCTCGACAATCTTGGCCACCGCCGCATCCCGCTGCGGCTTGATCAACGCCACCACGTTGTTGCCCGCCACCTCGCGCAGCGCTTCGATCTGTTCGGCCACCGTGCAACTCAGCCCCGGCAGGTTCAGCGCCCGCCGCCCCCCCAACCGGGCCGTGTCCAGCACCGCGGCATGGGTCAAAAACCCCGCCGCCGACCGGGGTGAGGCATGCCAGTGCCGCACCGTGTCCTCCACAGGCAACACCGCCTCCTGCCCGTTCAGCGGCTCACGAATGATGCCAGAGAAAAACGAGGACGCCGCCAGGTTCGCCTTGCCCGGCCGCACGCAGATCGTCGGCAGCCGCAAAGAAATCCCGTCGATGAACCCCTTGCGCGAATAGTCCTGGATCATCAACTCACAAGCCGCCTTCTGCGCGCCATAGCTGGTTTGCGGCGAGGTCAGGAACTCGTCCCCGATCTTGTCCGGGTAAGGCCCCCCAAAGACCGCGATGGACGAGGTAAAGACCACCCGCGGCACATATGCGCCAGCGCTGGCCCTGTGCTGCGCCCGCAGCGCCTCAAGAAACGCCCAAAGTGGTGTCAGGTTCGTCTGCCAGCCCAGATCGAAATTCGTCTCTGCCTCGCCCGATACAATCGACGCGAGGTAGAAAATCAGGTCAAACCGCTCCGCCGCCAGCGCCGCGCCTTCAGCCAGCACCGACAGATCGCCAACACGCTTGTCATCACCCACAGCATCCGGCGCATAGCCCAGATCATGCAGCGTCACGCGAAAATCGCCAAATCCGGGCAGGCCCTGCATCTCCAACCGGCGCGCCAGCTTCTGACCCACCATGCCGCCACCGCCAAGGATCAGGACGCGTTTCATGTATCCATTCCGTTCTGTGCTCTGAGTTCGAGATAGAGCCCAGAGTGATCCTTGTCCGCGCCGTCCATGTTCTCAACAAAATGGGCGAACCGCGCGCGGACACCTTCGACCATTGGCAACGCAAGACCAAGACCCGCAGACTCGACCAGCACGTTGTCCAAATCCTTCAACTGAAACTTCGACAAACCCCCGGGCACAAAATTCCCGGTCGTCATTCGCTCGCCATGCTGTTGCAGAATGGTGCTGTCAGCAAACCCGCCCTTAAGTGCAGCGCGCAGCGCCGCCGGATCGGCTCCTCCCTGTTCGGCCAATAGCATTGCCTCAGCCACAGCCCCGATCGTGACCGCAACAATCGCCTGATTGCAGAGTTTCGACAATTGGCCGGTTCCGGTCGGTCCCACGTGAACTGGACGCCCCATTGCCTCAAATATTGAGTGCGCGCGCTCGAAATCCGCAGCCTCGCCACCCACCATAATTGCAAGTGATGCAGCCTCGGCCCCCTTGGTGCCACCCGACACAGGCGCATCCAGAAACCCAACACCTTGCTCAGCCAACCGTGCGCGGGCTGCACGCGCCTCGACCGGCTTGGTCGATGACATGTCGATCCAAAGCGCCCCGCGCGACAGGCTGCGCGCCACCTCTTCAATCACAGCCAACACCGTGGGCCCGTCACTCATCATGGTGATGATCACATCCGCACCGGTCACCGCGGCGCTGGTACTCGCCGCGACCGCAGCACCCTCATCAGCCAACGGCTCTGCCTTGGCCTGCGTCCGGTTCCAAACCGTCACCGGCACGCCAGCCTGCGCCAGGTTCCGCGCCATGGGAAAGCCCATCAACCCCGTACCCAACAGGGCCACATTCTCGAACGCCATGACTTTCCTTTCGAAATTTTCGTGACGTCTGGTCAACGCCCGCACCTTGTCCTACGCTAACAGCAAATCGCAGACCTGCCGTCTGCGCAACACCTGATCCGATACGGGGGGAGTAGATGGGCCGTCTTGACGGAAAGCGCGCGCTTGTGACCGCAGCGGGCCAGGGTATTGGGCGTGCCAGCGCCGTGGCCATGGCGGCCGAAGGGGCCACGGTCTTTGCCACCGACCTCAACACCGACCTGCTGGCCGACATGCCCGAGGGGATCGAGACTTTTGCGCTCGACGCCATGGACCCCGACAGCATCACCAAGGGCATCGCCCATGCGGCACCGGATGTCCTGTTCAACTGCGCAGGCTTCGTGCACCATGGCTCGGTCGAGGATGCCACCGAAGACGAATGGACCTTCGCCTTCGATCTCAACGTCCGGTCGATGTTCCGCACGATCAAGGCCGCCCTGCCAGGCATGGTCGAGCGTGGCGGCGGGTCGATCATCAACATGTCCTCCGCCGCTTCGTCCATCATCGGCGCCCCCAACCGCTTTATCTACGGCACGACCAAGGCCGCCGTGATCGGCCTTACCAAATCCGTGGCCGTTGACTACGTGACCAAAGGCATCCGCTGCAATTGCATCTGCCCAGGAACCGTCGAAAGCCCCAGTTGGCACGACCGCGTCAAAGCGCTTGGCGAACAGGTCGGCAGCTACGAGGAGGCGCTCAAACAATTCGTCGCGCGTCAGCCCATGGGCCGCGTCGCCAAGGCCGAAGAAATAGCGGCCCTCGTCGTCTATCTCGCCAGTGACGACAGCGGCTTTACCACCGGACACCCCCACATCATCGACGGAGGCTGGTCAGGACAATGACCAAACGCATCAGTATTGACGACCTGCGGTCTCGCAAGTGGTTCATGAACCCGGACAACCCGGAAATGACCGCGCTTTATCTGGAACGCTACCTGAACTACGGGCTTACGCGCGCAGAACTGCAATCCGGCAAGCCCATCATCGGCATTGCGCAGACCGGCAGTGACCTTTCGCCCTGCAACCGTCACCACATTGAACTCGCCAAGCGCGTGCGCGATGGCATCGTGGCCGCGGGCGGCACCTGCATCGAAATCCCCGTCCATCCCATCCAGGAAACCGGCAAACGCCCGACGGCGATGCTGGACCGCAACCTCGCCTATCTCAGCCTTGTCGAAACGCTCTTCGGCTATCCCCTGGACGGGGTCGTATTGACCATCGGTTGTGACAAGACGACACCCGCCCTGCTCATGGCCGCCGCCACCGTCAACATCCCAGCTGTGGCTTTGTCGGTCGGCCCTATGCTCAACGGCTGGTTCCGGGGGCAGCGCACCGGCTCCGGCTCCATCGTCTGGCAAGCCCGCGAGATGATGGCGCGGGGCGAGATTGACGACGAAGGGTTCATGGAACTGGTCGCCTCCTCTGCCCCCTCGGTCGGCTATTGCAACACGATGGGCACGGCCACCACGATGAACAGCCTCGCCGAAGCGCTCGGCATGCAATTGCCCGGCTCCGCTGCGATCCCGGCGCCCTACCGCGAACGCAGCCAGATCAGCTACGAGACCGGCAAGCGCATCGTCGACATGGTGTGGGAAGACCTGCGCCCGTCGGGCATCATGACGCGGCAGGCATTCGAGAACACCATCGTGATCAACTCCGCCATCGGCGGATCGACCAACGCGCCCATCCACCTCAATGGCATTGCCAAGCACCTCGGCGTGCCGCTCAACAATGACGATTGGCAGGCGCTCGGCCACAACATCCCGCTGCTGGTGAACCTCCAGCCCGCCGGTGAGTATCTGGGCGAAGACTACCAGCACGCGGGCGGCGTCCCCGCAGTCATCGGCGAGTTGATCGCCGCCGACCTGCTGCCCCACCCCGATGTCATCACCGCCAACGGCAAGACCATGCGCGAAAACTGCGCCGATATGCGCAGCGCGGACACCAAGGTGATCAAGCCGGTGTCTGACCCGCTGAAAGCGCAGGCCGGGTTCATCAACCTCAAGGGCAACCTCTTTGACAGCGCGATCATGAAAACCTCTGTCATTTCCGACGAATTCCGCGACCGCTACCTGTCCAACCCCGATAGCCCCGAAGCGTTCGAGGGCCGCGCCGTGGTGTTCGATGGCCCCGAGGATTTCCACCACCGCATCGATGACCCGTCAGAGAATATAGACGAACACTGCATTCTCTTCATGCGCGGCGCAGGGCCCAAGGGGTATCCCGGCGGCGCCGAAGTCGTGAACATGCGCGCGCCCTCCTACCTGCTCAAAAAAGGCATCCAGGCCCTGCCCTGCGTCGGTGACGGCCGCCAATCCGGTACATCCGGCAGCCCGTCGATCCTCAACGCCTCGCCCGAGGCCGCAGATGGCGGTGGCCTCGCCCTGCTGGAAAACGGCGACCGCGTCCGCATCGACCTGAAGAAATGCACCGCCGACATGCTGGTGGACGACGCCACGCTGCAGGCCCGTGCAGAGGCGATCATGGCCGCGGGCGGCTACCCCGTCCCCACAAGCCAAAGCCCTTGGCAAGAGATTTTCCGCGACTATGTGGGCCGCTTCGACGAAGGCATGACCCTGCGCGGTGCCACCCAATACCAAGACATCTCGCGCAAACACATGCCGCGCGACAACCACTAGCGCGCCTCGGGCGCAACCCTCACAAGCGCGCCTGCGGCGCGACCATCATAAGCGCGCCTGCGGCGCGACAACCACCAAGGACCAAAACATGAAACTCGTAAGATACGGCAACGTAGGTCATGAAAAGCCCGGACTGATGGACGGTGACACGCTCCGCGACCTCAGCGGTCACGTGGATGACATCACCGGCGCCACGCTCGACGACGCAACGCTCGACAAGCTCCGCAGCCTTGATCCCGCGACGCTCCCCGCAGTTGACGGCACCCCGCGCATCGGCGCCTGCGTCGGCAACATCGGCAAGTTCCTGTGCATCGGTCTCAACTACTCCGACCACGCCGCCGAAACCGGCGCAGACATCCCCAAACACCCGATCCTGTTTTTCAAGGCCAACTCGGCCATCGTCGGCCCAAATGACGATGTGGTCATGCCCCGCGGGTCCGAGAAAACCGATTGGGAAGTCGAACTAGGTGTCGTCATCGGCACCGCCGCCAAATATGTCAGCAAAGACGACGCGCTCAATCACGTGGCGGGCTACTGCGTGGTCAACGACGTGTCTGAGCGCCACTTCCAAAGCCAGCTGACCGGTCAATGGACCAAGGGCAAATCCTGCGACACATTCGGACCTACGGGACCGTATCTTGTCACCCGCGATGAGGTGCCAGACCCGCAAAACCTTACCATGTCGCTTGACGTAAACGGCAAGCGGATGCAGACCGGCAACACGTCCACCATGATCTTTACGGTGGCCGAAATCATCGAACATCTCAGCCAGTTGATGACCCTGCACCCCGGCGACGTCATCACCACCGGCACCCCGCCCGGCGTGGGCCTTGGCATGAAGCCCCCGACCTTCCTCAAAGTCGGCGACGTGATGGAACTGCATATCGAAGGGCTCGGGTCGCAGCGCCAGGAGGTGAAACAAGATGCCTGATCTCCTTCAAATCGGTGGCATTACCGAAACCATGCGCGACCGTCTGGCGGAACGCTTCACCATCTATCAGGCCAGCGGCGACTATCCGGCGGACGCCATTACCCATATCGTAACCAACGGCCATGATGGCGTGCCCGCCGACATCCTCGCCAAATGTCCAAACGTGCAAATGGCCGCCAGCTACGGCGTGGGCTACGACGCCATCGACACCGATGCCTGCGTCGAACGGGGCATCATCGTCACCCACACGCCCGACGTGCTGAACGCCGAAGTCGCCAGCACAACCATCATGCTCATGCTCACCAGCTTCCGCAATTTTCTGGCTGACGAGGCGCACGCCCGCTCCGGCAATTGGGAAACGGGCGGCAACGCGCCCTTGTCGCGCAGTGCCGACAACCGGCGCGTAGGCATCCTGGGCCTCGGCCGCATCGGTCAGGCCATCGCCGACAAGCTCAAGGCATTCGACGCCGAAATCCACTACCACACCCGCAGCGAAAAGGACGTGCCCTACACCTACCACGACACCCTTGTCGGCATGGCCAAGGCGGTCGAGGTCATCATCTGCATCACCCCTGGTGGCCCCTCGACGCACCATATCGTCAATGCCGACGTGATCGAAGCGCTTGGCCCCGACGGCACGCTCATCAATGTCTCGCGCGGGTCCGTCATTGACGAGGCGGCCATGGTCGCAGCCCTGCAATCTGGCAAACTCGGCTATGCCGCGCTCGATGTGTTCGAGGAAGAGCCAAAGATACCCGACGCGCTCAAATCCATGCCAAACGTCGTCCTTTTGCCCCATGTGGGCAGTGCCACGCATGAAACGCGGGCCGCGATGGGCGCGCTGGTCGTGGACAACCTGATCAGCCATCTGGACAACGGGCTGGTGCTGACCTCTGTGCCCGAAACCAAGCACCTCAATGGCTAGGATCACAAGGGTTCAGGCACGCCTGTTCGCCGTGCCGCTCGACGAGGTGCTCGTGGACGCCAAACATGGCGACCACAGCCATTTCCACTTGATCACCGCCACCGTCACGCTGGATGACGGGCGCATCGGCACTGGCTACACCTACAATGGCGGGCGCGGCGGGCACGCCACCGCCGCCATGATCACCCACGACCTCGCGCCCTTCCTGATCGGGCAGGATGCGGACAATGTCGAAGCGCTCACCCAAGCCATGGACGCACATCTGCACTATGTGGGACGCGGCGGGGTCCTCAGCTTCGCCATTTCCGCCGTCGACATCGCCCTCTGGGACGCGCGGCTGAAGGGCGCGGGTCAGTCTCTGGTCCAGGCAGCGGGCGGGGCTTCGGACCGGTGCAGGGCCTATGCGGGCGGCATCGACCTTGGCTTTGACCTGCCCAAGCTGCTGGACAGCATCCGCAGTTATCTGGCGCGCGGCCACAACGCCGTCAAAATCAAGATCGGCCAACCGACAGAGGCGGAAGATGTGGAGCGTATCAAAGCTGTCCGCGACCTCATCGGCCCCGACATCACCTTCATGATCGACGCCAACTATTCCATGGCCACGGATCAGGCCATCAGCCTTGCCCAAGCGGTCAAAGACCAGAACATCACCTGGTTCGAAGAACCCATCGAGCCGGAGATGTTCGAAGACTACGCCGCCATCCGCGACGCCACAGGCATGGCCACCGCCCAGGGCGAAAACCTGCACACGATGCACGAGTTTCGTCGTGCGCTGCCACATGTGGATTTCATCCAGCCAGACGCCTCGAACTGCCTTGGCATCACCGGCTGGTTGCAGGTGGCGCACATGGCCGCGGATGCGGGCGTCCCGATCTGTAGCCACGGGATGCAGGAATTGCATGTCTCGCTGGTCTCAAGCCAAGCCCACGGTGGTTGGCTCGAAGTCCACAGTTTCCCGATTGACCGTTACACCACGCGCTCTCTGGTGATCGAAAATCACCTCGCCGTCGCACCGGATGTTCCCGGCACCGGCGTCACCTTCGATTGGTCCAAACTGACCCCGCACGAGGTCAACCCGTAGGGCGGGGTTTGACCCCCCCATCCTTGCCAAATTTAACCCATCCGAAACCTTCGTTAACGGATGCGCAGTCCTTAACGAAACGTAACCAAAATCGAGCGCGACCCGCGGCCTCAAAATATGCACTTTCCGCCTCAAAATGTGCAGTTCAGCAAAATCGCTCCGAAACCTGCCGAAATCAGGCCAAAATCAGCCTGTTTCACCGGATCCAAAATCTGCAGTTTCGAGCACAAAATACGCAGTTTGCCCTAAATGCGAAAGCGCGCGGTGGATTAACCCCACCGCGCGCTCCGTTCATCTCGCATCTATGCGGGTCTGTTACTCGGTCGGGCCCAGCGCGTTTAGCCCTTTCAGGATGTCGATGGCATAGGCCAGTTGATAATCCTCCTCGCGCAACTCGGCGGCGGCCTCGGCCTTGGAACGGTCGGCTTCGATCTGCTTGATCTGATCCTCGCTCAGCGAATCATTGTCCAGGCTGCCCCGCAGGTCCCCTTCGGACCGCGGCCCGATGGCGCTGGCGGCACCCTCTTCTTCCTCTTCCGCAGGGCGGCGACGCGGCTGTTCCACAACGATGTCCGGGCTCACGCCCAGCGCCTGAATCGACCGGCCCGACGGCGTGTAATAGCGCGCCGTGGTCAAGCGCATCGCGCCGTCCCCGCGCAGTGGCATCACCGTCTGAACCGACCCTTTGCCAAAGCTCTTCGTGCCGACAACGATGGCCCTGCGGTGATCCTGAAGGGCACCCGCAACGATCTCCGAAGCCGAGGCCGATCCGCCGTTGATCAGCACCACAATGGGCTTGCCCTGCGCCAAATCACCCGGCGTTGCGTTGAACCGATCACCGTCCGCGGGGTCGCGCCCACGGGTCGAGACGATCTCGCCCTCTTCCAGAAACGCGTCTGACACGCGGATGGCCTGGGTCAGTAACCCCCCGGGATTGTTGCGTAAATCCAGCACAAAGCCGTTCACAGCATCCATACCACCCAAGGTTTCAACCTCTTCTTCCAGCTTGGTCATCAGGTTGGGCGTGGTCTTGTCATTGAACGTCGTCACCCGCAAAACAACCGTCTCGCCCTGGGTCCGGCTGCGCACCGCTTGAAGTTCAATCGTGTCGCGGATGATGGACACGTCGAATGGTTCAACCTCGCCTTCGCGCACCACGGTCACAATGATCTCGGACCCGACCGGTCCGCGCATCCGGTCCACCGCCTCGTCCAATGTCAGGCCCAGCATCGACTCGCCATCGACATGTGTGATGAAGTCTCCCGCTTCGATCCCGGCCTCGGCAGCGGGGGTCGAGTCGATGGGCGACACCACTTTGATAAACCCTTCTTCCTGCGTCACTTCGATGCCCAGACCCCCAAACTCACCACGGGTCTGCACTTGCATCTGCGCTGCGTCATCTGGCGACAGATAGCTCGAATGCGGATCAAGCGAGGTCAGCATCCCGTCAATCGCAGCCTCGATCAACTCTCCGGGTTCAACCTCTTCCACATACTGGCTGCGGATCCGCTCAAAGATATCGCCGAACAGGTCCAACTGCTCGTAAACCGTTGCATTCGAAGCTTTTTCCTGCGCCAGAAGCGGCCCCGCGATCTGCGTCGTGGCGACAACACCCGCCACCGTTCCGCCCAACGCGGCCATCACGAATTTCTTCATTCTTGCTTATCCATCCTGTTCGGTGCTGAACCATTCAAGCGGGTCCATTGGCACATTATTCTCTCTTACCTCTATATAGAGCGTTTCCGAGCGTTCAGCACCACCCCCTTCACCACCTGTTGAAGGCGCATCGGACGCAGGCAGCCCGCCCATCAGGCCCAAAGGCGTGTCAGCGGCAATGATCTGCCCGCTGTCACCATAGCTCACCGCCATCCCGGCAAGGATGATCAGCGTGCCGGGACGTGGCTCAAGGATCGTGACCGCACCGAAATCCAACAGCGGGCCGACATAGCGCAACGTGGCGGCCGTGGGCGATGTCACAAGCGTGCCCGGTCGGGTCGCAAGCAAGATGCCGGGCCGCGTGATGCCAGCGGCATCCGGCTCGCCTGCCTGGCGCAATATGACCCCTCGGGCCGGCATCGGCAAAGACCCGATCAGAGCGTCGATACTGGGCGGCGACCACCCCACATCACCTTCGGCAATTCCGGTCAATCCACTTGAAAACGCGTCTAAAGTTTCTGCCGAGGCGATCAGGATCGCGGTCCGTACCGGGTCCTCGGTAAAGCGCTGCGGCAGGTCTGTTCGTTCTGCCATCGCCTGGTTCAGGCGCGACCGGGCCATCTGCACTTCGGACAGGCCCGTTTGAAGCTGCTGCGCCGCCTGCTCCTGCAGCAGCCTCAGGCTTTCGACATCGCTCAGGTCTTGGCGCAGCTGCGCGGCGCGCTGGTTCAGGGCCGGGGTCAACTCAGCCAACAACATAGCAGCGCGGGCAGTGCCATTTGGGCCGTCTGGATGCAAAAACGCGGTGGGCGCGTGCCCGGGTGTAAGAGTTTGCAGAACCGCCACAAGCTGGCCGATTTCGGCATTGCGGGATTGCAGCTGCGCGCGCAGCTGGGCCTCTCGGATGGCGGCCCGGCGCAAGCCCGACCGCATCGCTGACAGCCCTGCCTCATAGGCCTGTACCGTGTCGGTGAGTGCCCTTACACGGTCGCGCGCACTGTCGGCCTCGGCAAGCCGGGCCGATGCCGCCTCAAGCTGCAAACCAGCCTCACGCGCCAGCAGATCGGCGTCATCCAGCGCCAAGGCAGGCAGCGCAAACACACACAGGAAAAGGGCTGCGATCCGTCTCATTCGATCAGGTTTTCGCCCGTCATTTCAACGGGCTGCTCCAACCCCATCAGATGCAGTATCGTGGGTGCCAGATCAGCCAGTCGCCCACTTTTCAACGTGCCCTGCGCCCCGATCAGAGCAACCGGAACCAGATTGGTGGTGTGCGCCGTGTGCGGCGCGCCGGTGTCAGGGTCGATCATGGTTTCGCAATTGCCGTGATCCGCAGTCAGGATCATCGCCCCGCCCGCCTGTTCAAGCGCGGGCAAGACATGGCTCAGGCCCCTATCCACCGCCTCGCACGCGGCGATTGCAGCGTCCAGATCGCCGGTGTGGCCCACCATGTCCGGGTTGGCATAATTGACGACAATCAGGTCATAGTCGTCCTTGATCGCCGCGACGAGTTTGTCGGTCACTTCAACCGACGACATCTCGGGCTGCAAATCATAAGTGGCGACAGAGGGCGACTTGGGCATCGCCCGATCCTCGCCCTGCTCGGGCTGCTCCTCGCCCCCGTTCAGAAAGAACGTCACATGCGGATATTTCTCGGTTTCGGCGAGCCGGAACTGGCGCAACCCCGCCCGGGCCACCCAGGCGCCCAATGTGTTCACGATCTCGGGCTTGGGATAAACCGTCGTCATATAGGCTTTGTGATCTTGCGAATAGTCCGCCATTCCCATGATCCCTGACCAGTTGGGTCGCCCCGCCGGGTCAAAGGCGTCAAAGCCCGGATCGCCCATCGCTGCCATGATTTCGCGCGCGCGGTCCGCCCGGAAATTCAGGCAAAAGAGACCGTCGCCATCCTTGGCTCCCTTGTAGCCGTCCATGACGGCTGCGGGAATAAATTCATCGGTCTTGCCCTCGTCATAGGCAGTCTCGATGGCCGCCTGTGCTGTTTCCACCACGCGCCCTTGGGCCCGCACCATAGCGGCAAAAGCACTCTCGACCCGGTCCCAGCGGTTGTCGCGATCCATCGCAAAATAACGCCCGATCACG
This sequence comes from Pseudomonadota bacterium, assembly GCA_038525015.1. Classification (GTDB taxonomy): domain Bacteria; phylum Pseudomonadota; class Alphaproteobacteria; order Rhodobacterales; family Rhodobacteraceae; genus Tateyamaria. The sequence goes on from JBCBID010000006.1 coordinate 13,297, forward strand.
GTCACAACACGCGCACCCGCGGGCAAGCCATCATGCAACTGCTCGAGATAGGTCAACGCTGATTTCGGCGCCACATCTCGCCCGTCGGTGATGGCGTGAATGACAACGGACAGACCCGCGTCGGTACATGCTTTGGCTGCGGCAATCATGTGACTGAGGTGGCCATGTACACCACCGTCCGAAATCACGCCCATCAGATGCGCCCGTCCGCCAGCTTCCTTGATCGCGTTGATCCAGTCGACCAGACGCGGGTTGCGGAAAAAGCTGCCGTCCTCGATCGCCAGGTCAATCTGCCCCAGGTCCATCGCCACCACGCGGCCCGCCCCGATATTGGTATGACCTACTTCGGAATTGCCCATCTGCCCACGCGGCAGTCCCACATCGGGGCCATGGGTGATCAACTTCGCATGGCTGCAAGTCTGGATGATCCTGTCCACGGTGGGGGTGTGCGCTTGTTTCGGGGCGTTCCCCTCGTCCTCCTCGCGCAGGCCCCAGCCGTCCAAGATGCAAAGAACAACGGGTTTGGGTGGTGCCATCTTGGGGTCCTTCCGGTGTGTCGCGAGGGTTCTACCGCGCGGCCCCGCCATTGGAAAGAACGCTTGAACGCGACGCGCCACCCGATAGGCTTTGACCGGGGGGGCTGCGCGATGAACGAACACATGTTGGTGCATCTGAACATGGTACGACCGCTTGGACCGTTCACCGCCCGCCATCCGAATGCACAATATTTCTTCGGTCAGTTGCCGCTGATCTTTGACAACGCCAAGGCTGATGAGAGCCTTTATTGGCACACACATGGCGCCCGGATGCCTGACGGCAGCTATTGCGACATGGACGATTTACTGCGCCTGCAAACAGAGCGGACCGAGGACAATGTCCACATCCTGACCATGGCGGGCTGGCGCGATGTGCGCGCGATGCACCGCTTTGCGTATCAAGACACCTTACACCGTAAGGACATGAAGATGCTTCGTGACTGGGTGGACCGGTCCCAGGGACCGACACTGGTGATGTGGTGGTCGAGAAAAGGTACGCGCGTGGCGTTGGAAGACGGATGGAGCAGGTTGCAACACCTGCGCTGCTCAGGCCCGACCGAACACGCCTTCACATTGCAAACACCGTTTTACAGCCCGAGCTGACATATACGAAATCGCAGCATTCGGGTCGATGGTCGGAAACGCGCCGGTATAGAGCATAGGTGGAAAGGATACACGCATGCCCACCTTCACAGCTCTGCCCACTGACATTGTCACCGCTTGGCGCGGGGGTGCCCCAGACGCCAACGGACAGCCGCCCGAACCCGCTGTCTCGGACGGCAACGGCAATCGGTGCCGCCATTGCCTGTGCCTGATCCCCAAAGGCGCGGCATATTTGATCGTCGCCCATCGTCCCTTTGCCACCCTGCATCCTTATGCCGAGGTCGGACCGCTGTTTGTCTGCGCCGATCCCTGCATCAGACATCAGGACGACGGCGCACTGCCGCAAGCGATGACCACCTCGCCCGACTACCTGATCAAGGGGTACTCTGCCGACGAACGGATCATCTACGGCACCGGGCAGATCGTACCGCCCAAAGATATGATCGCCGCCGCGAATGATCTTTTCGACGATCCCGGTGTGGCCTTCATCCACGTTCGTTCGTCCCGCAACAATTGTTACCAAGCGCGGATTGACCGCTCATGATCCGGTTCACCGCTCTGCCCACAGATATCGTGTTGGCCTATCGCGACGGCGCACCTGACACCTTGAGCAATCCGCTTGAACGCCATGTGTCGGATGGCGATGGCAACCCGCGCCGTCATTGTCTGTGCCATGCTGCCAAGGGGGCCGGAGTGTTGGTGTTGTCTACAAACCTTTCATGGGCTTTCATCCGTATGCTGAGATTGGCCCATCCTTCTGTGCGCTGTCGACTTCACCCGGGGTTGCGGGGCGGACGTGCCCGATATCCTGACGACCTCACCCAACTCTCTGGTCAAGGGCTATGCAGCGGATGACCGCATCGTCTATGGCACTGTCACTCTGTCGCACAGGTTCAGGGATCGGATGGCCGCCATCTTCGCTGATCCAAACGGAGCCTATGCTCACGTACGATCCGCCCTGAACAAATGCTATCAGGTCAGGATCGACCACGACGCGTAGCCCCTTGTCTGCCCTTCCGCCTTGGCCCATAAACGCGGGCGCATATCCCCGAGCCAAGGATCAGGACACATGACCATCGACGCCCCCGAAACCAAGCTGGTCCACACCCGCCGCGTGGCCTGCGACGGGGGTGAAGGAGCATTGGGGCATCCCCGTGTCTGGCTGTACATTCCAGAAGACATCGGCTGGGTCGAGTGCCCGTATTGCGATACGCGCTACGTTTACAAGGACAAGGCAGACACAGCCTGATCCAACGCGCTTCTCACCGGTGCGGCGGCATAAAATACGCCTGATTCAAAACCTGTGTCACAGCCCACACGCACCTCACGGCTCTGGCTTCACCGGTCCAGAGCTTGGCGCGCGGACAGGCAGCTCTGAAAGCCTCCGGCGCCGAAACAGAGATTACCGATTGCGCGAACCCGACCTTATCGCAAGGGCCGTGCACAGCAGATGACAAGTTCACAACCCATTCACACATGGGCTAAACCCTAGTCATCGATCACCTGCCGGATCAGCGCGTCCATCTGGGTTTGCACACGGGTATTTGCCTGCTCGATTTTCTCCGACAGGTCTCTGATCTCGGTCGCGATGATGGCAAAGCCGCGCCCCTGCTCGCCTACATGCGCCGCCTCGATCGAGGCATTGATCGCGATCAAACCCACGTTCTGGGAAATCTCACTGATTTCATGCAGCGCGATGCGGGCCTGCTGACCCGTTTGTGTCGCAATGTCGCGCCGCGCAACTCGGTCGGAATGAAGATCAGCGCTCAGCCGGTTGACCAATTTGGCGAAGTCCTCATTGAACTCGCCTGCCGCGAAACGGGTCAAAGCACGCAATTGCTCTGTCTTCATCGTACGAAGTTCAAAGTGGCGTACCACATCCGTCACGGTCGCCACGAAGCGACGCATAGTCTCTACGCTTCCGGGCAAATCCGCCACAGTGCGGCGCAGCCAGGCCAATGCGTCTGCATCAATGCCACGCTCGCCTTGCGACCCTGCCAGCAGGCGCACACCAGAATGAGCACCAGGCATCGCGCGCTCGATCCCTTCGAGACATTTTTTGTGATCCTCATCCCCGTCAAATAGCAGCCCCGCCGCGCAATACAGCGTCGCCCGCGCGCAATGTGAGCGGATCATATCGACGGCGCGCAACAGCTCGATCCGTGCCGCAATCCCGGTTGCCCCAGATTGCTGGCCCAAAACATCTGTCACGTCGCCCAAACGATTCATCGCTGTCATGACTTCGTTTTGGCAAAACAGGATTAACAAAGGTTTGTGCTTTCCCCCCTTTCGGGATTCGTGGCACACCACTTGGGCACGGTAACACGAAGGGGGCGGTTCACATGGCGTTTGGCAAGGGATGTCACCTGCATCTGATCGATGGCTCGGCCTTTATCTTCCGCGCCTATCACGCGCTGCCGCCTTTGACCCGCAAGTCCGACGGGCTGCCCATCGGGGCGGTGTCGGGCTTTTGCAACATGCTTTTCAAGTACGTCGAGGGGAACCATGGCCCCGATGCGCCCACCCATGTCGCGGTGATCTTTGATAAGGGCAGCCACACCTTTCGCAACGACATGTACGACCAATACAAGGCCAATCGCGAGGCGATGCCCGAGGACCTGCGCCCGCAGATCCCGCTGACCCGTCAAGCGACCGAGGCCTTCAATATCGCCTGCAAGGAAAAGGAAGGGTACGAGGCTGACGACATCATCGCCACCCTCGCCGTGCAGGCCCGCGCCGCCGGGGGCCGCTGCACCATCATAAGTTCCGACAAGGATCTGATGCAGCTTGTAGGTGATGGGGTCGAGATGCTGGATGCTATGAAAAACAGCCGCATCGACCGCGACGGCGTACACGAGAAATTTGGCGTCTATCCCGACCGGGTGGTCGACGTACAGGCGCTGGCGGGTGACAGTGTCGACAACGTGCCCGGTGCGCCGGGTATCGGAGTCAAAACGGCCGCTCTGCTGATTAATGAATACGGCAATCTGGACGCGCTGCTGGACCGCGCCGAAGAGATCAAGCAGCCCAAGCGCCGCCAGACGCTGATCGACCACGCCGACCAGATCCGCCTATCGCGCGACCTTGTAAGGCTGGACGAGAACACGCCCCTCGATTTCACGCTCGACGACCTGGAGGTGCAGGACGCAAACCCCGACAAGCTCATGCCATTCTTGGCTGAGATGGAATTCCGCACGCTGACCCGTCGCATCGCCGACCAGCTTGGGGTCGAAGCACCCGAGATCAAGGAACCCAGCGCGCCCGAAGCACAGGGAGCCCCCGAAGCGCCGAGTTTCGAGGACGCCACCTATGAACACGTCGAAAACGCCGACCAACTGCAAGCTTGGATCGACCTGATCTATGAACGCGGCTGGGTTGCGGTGGACACGGAAACCACCGGGCTTAACGAAATGGTCGCCGATCTGGTGGGCATCTCGCTCGCCGTAAACCCAGGCCATGCCTGCTATATCCCGCTGACGCACAAGCAGGGGGGCGATGACCTCTTTGGCTCCGACAATCTGGCCGAAGGGCAGATGCCGCTGGATAAAGCGCTTGAGATGCTGAAACCAGTGCTCGAAGACGACAGCATCGTCAAAATCGGCCAGAACATGAAATACGACGCCAAGATCTTTGCGCGTCTGGGCATTCATGTGGCCCCCATCGATGACACGATGCTGTTGTCCTACGCGCTGCACGGTGGGCTGCACAACCACGGCATGGACACGCTGTCGGAACGCTATCTGGGGCACACGCCGATCCCGATCAAGCCGCTCTTGGGGTCCGGCAAATCGGCTAAAACCTTCGATCAGGTGCCGCTGGAAGACGCGGTGAGATATGCCGCCGAAGACGCTGATATCACGCTGCGCCTGTGGCAACTGCTGAAACCTCAACTGCACCGCACGCAAGTCACGCGCGTCTATGAAACGCTAGAGCGGCCGATGGTGCATGTGCTGGCGGGGATGGAGCGTTCCGGCATCAAGGTCGACCGCGATACGCTGTCCCGCATGTCGAACGCCTTTGCCCAGAAGATGGCAGGACTTGAAGATGAAATCTACGAACTCGCAGGCCGCAAGTTCAACGTGGGTTCCCCCAAACAACTTGGCGAAATTCTGTTCGATGAGATGGGGATCGAAGGCGGAAAGAAAGGCAAGACAGGGGCCTATGCCACGGGTGCTGACGTGCTCGAAGACCTTGCCACGATGCACGAGCTTCCCGCCCGCGTCCTTGATTGGCGGCAGCTTTCGAAACTCAAATCCACCTATACCGACGCGCTACAGGATCACATCAACCCTGACACGGGCCGCGTACACACTTCCTACTCCATAGCTGGGGCCTCCACCGGCCGTCTCGCCTCTACCGATCCGAACCTACAGAACATACCTATCCGTACGGAAGAGGGGCGCCGGATTCGCGAAGCCTTCGTTTCGGAACCGGGCAAGACGCTCGTTGCACTCGACTATTCGCAAATCGAGTTGCGCATCCTCGCCCATATCGCCGACATCCCGGAGCTGAAACAGGCCTTCAAGGACGGCATCGACATCCATGCACTTACGGCCAGTGAAATGTTCGACGTGCCATTGGACGAGATGACCCCCGAAATCCGCCGCCAGGCCAAGGCGATCAACTTCGGCGTCATCTACGGCATCTCGGGCTTCGGCCTTGCCCGCAACCTGCGCATCCCGCGGGCCGAAGCACAGGGCTTCATCGACCGCTATTTCGAGCGCTTCCCCGGCATCCGCACCTACATGGACAACACCAAGGCGTTTGCGAAAGAACACGGCTACGTTCAGACACTGTTCGGCCGCAAAATCCACACGCCCAACATCGCCGACAAAGGCCCGCGCGCAGGCTTTGCCGCCCGTGCGGCCATCAACGCCCCGATCCAGGGCACGGCAGCAGACGTCATCCGCCGTGCCATGATCCGCATGCCAGATGCGATCAAGGACATTCCTGCTGCCATGTTGTTGCAGGTGCATGATGAATTACTGTTCGAAGTGGACGACGCCGCAGTGGATGATTTGATTGGCGTCGCCCGCGACGTGATGGAAAGCGCCAATGACCCGGTTGTGCATCTGGACGTCAAACTGACAGTGGATGCAGGACAAGGCCAAAACTGGGCAGAGGCGCACTAGAACACGGAGAGCAAAAATGACGATGATGCCATCGCAAGATGATCTCGACTTCCGCAACGCCTTTGAAGCGGGGCACATCGCCCCCGCCGACTTCACTCACCGCGCCCACCTACGGCTCGCTTATGTCTACCTTTGCGAAAGCACCGTTGACGCAGCCATGCCTAGCCTGCGTACTGCCCTCCGCACGTTTCTGAAGCGCAACGGCGTACCGTCGGACGAGTACCACGAAACACTTACCCGCGCCTGGTTGATGGCCATCGCCTACTTCATGGACAAGGCAAAGACAGCCACCTCTTTTGACAGCTTCCTCGTACAGGACGACCGCCTGCTCGACAGCCAGATCATGCTGACGCATTACCGCAAGGACAGGCTGTTTTCGGACGCTGCCCACACGGCCTTTGTCGCCCCGGACCTGCAAGAGATCCCACCGGTCCCATGATCCACACCTGGGACCAGCTCAAAACCCTCGGCCTCTCGCTCGACCTGCCACACGTCGAAATCTCGACAAGCTGGGGCAACGAAAATCTGAAAGCCCACGGAAAAATGTGGACGTGGTGGTCGCCCTATGTGGATGCTGCACTCTTCAAGGGCAGCATCGAAGAACGCGAAATGTTGATGCAGGCCGACCCTGACACGTTCGTCCTCCACCCGCATTACGCCAAACACAACTTCATTCTGGTCGCTGCAGGCAACATCGACCCCGCCTGGGCGGAGGCTCGCTTGCGCAGCACATGGCGCGATATGGCACCGAAACGGGTTTTGAATGCGTGGGACGCGGCGAACACGTGAGTTCAGCAACCGCTGAAGCGCGCGAAAGCACTGGCCAGAGCGGTACAGCGAGAGCGCATCACGTCGTTGACCGACCAAAACTGAACCTCAGAAAGTTGGACGCGACCTCGGACACCAATGCGTCCTTGTCGCGACCAGCGATAGAGAGTAAGCGGGCCTAACGGCGCGGGGTGCCACGCATTACTTGATTCAGAATGATCGTTCTGCTACAAGATATCTATGCCGCGCCAAACCTCCTTTTCCGCAGACCAGTTGGCAGACCGCGCTCTAAGGCACTTCTGGACACATGGGTTTCATGCCTCGTCCATGGATGATCTGGTAAGGGCTACTGGCGTCAGCCGCCACGGGATTTACACCGCATTCGGCGGCAAAAAAGCGCTCTTTCTGGCTTGTTTCGACCGATACCAGCAAACCGTCGTCACGCCGGCCTTCGAAATCGTTGAGGCCCCAAACGCGGATCTGACCAACGTGGAAACATATTTCGAACGACAGATCGCCTGGGGTGAAGCCGAAACTTTGCCTGGACCGGGATGTTTCGTCGCCAATTCGGCAACCGAAGTGGCCCCGGTTGATAAAGATGTGGTGGCACAAGTGCTCCGCCACAATGACCGACTGAGAAACGGGTTTGAGCGCACCCTCCGACGCAGCGCGCCCCAGACTGCGCCAGACATGGCAGCTGAAATGGCCGATCTGATGGTCATATTCACCAACGGCCTCTGGACGTTGTCGCGCAGCGTGACCGAGGCCGACAGCCTGCGTCGGCCAGTGCAGAATTTTCTGCACCTCTTGAAGCGAGGCCTGAAATGAGTGCGACCCTTCAGACCACCGAAGCGACGTGGCGTGTGCCACCCTTCGTCGCGGCGCTTTTGGTCAACCTCTTGTGGATCAACGCGTCAGAAGTGTTTCGATATTTCACCTTTGTCATGCCGATGATGCGCGAAGCGTTCCCGAACCTACCGGACATTGCGCCAATGAACCTGCCGGTGTTTCTGATCTGGGGTGTTTGGGACACCATTTTGGTTGTCACAGCGACGCTTATACCCTGGATGGCCCTCAGGGCCTTCGGCGCATCAGCGTGGTGGGCAGTGATATATGGAACCGGCGTTTGGCTGGCGGTCTTTGTCATCCTGTGGCTGGGGCTTTACAATATGAACCTCGCCACTCTGGGAATGCTGGCTTTGGCGTTACCCCTGGCTTGGTTGGAATTGGTTGTCGCAGCCCTGGTCGTTTGGTGGTTCACCGCGCGAAAGCCGACACAAGCCTCATGACCAAAACGCTTTCGACATTTGCACCGATCCCCAGGCAATCGGCCCTTTGGTCGGCAACAGCTGGCACCTTGCGATGCACAGCGCTCAGACTGCGCGACACTACGCTGTGTCTCTATAGTCCGGTTCTTGGCCTGGCGGAGGCTGCATCTATAAGCCTGAAGGCACTTGGCGAGGTGTCGTTCCTGCTCGCGCCAAACCACTACCACAACAAAGGCCTGAAAGAATATGCGCAGGCCTTTCCCGATGCGGCCTTGATCTGTTCAGACAAGGCGCGTCCACGTCTTGAAAAGCAGACGGGTCTTTCCTTTGACGGGTTGGATCGTTTGACATCACAATTGCCAGACGATTCGAAGCTTGCTCTGCCAGATGGATTGAAGACGGGCGAAGTCTGGCTGACGTCGGATATGTCCGAAGACCACGCTTGGATCGTGTGCGACGCTTTCAAGGGGCCTTCGGGGAAGTCAGACAATATCAGCTCGCACATCGAAATGTTGGGCACTTTTCCAACATATGGGATCAAAGACAGGGCAACATATCTGGGGTGGGTCAAAACCAAACTGAAAGCAAAAACGCCCAAGATGGTCGTGCCCTGTCACGGGACCATTGTGCGCAGCGACCATCTGCATTCGGACATGCTGTCTTTGCTCAGCAGAGAGATTGACTGAGGAAAGTAGCCGTCACGCCGTGCGGTAACCTGCACAGCGGCGCGTTGAGAACCCGCAAGGGTCGCAGGCCGCGACCGACCCCGAGCGTTTTAACACACCGGGCCTCGGGCACTTCTCGCGCTTAGCCGTGCGTCGTAATTGTCTTCAATCCCGGTGTCAGGGCAAGTCATCGGACGGGATGATCTTGAAAAACTGGCCTGACGACCACACTCCGAACCAGCCCTCATGGTGGCTACCCAGATCCACCAATCTGTAGAAACTCTTGCGGTCGATCAGCGCCTCAAGGTCCGCGCGGATTAGGATGTAGGGCGACGGCTCGCCAGTGTCCGCATCCCGTTCGACCCGGATGGGGTGGTCTGGTCCCGCGACTGCCACGTCATCCACATGGGTCACGAAGGTCAGCGTTTGATCGGTGCCTTCGCCCGCCGCGTCAAAATCGATGGCAACGAATGGCGCGTCATCGACCGTGATGCCGACCTTTTCGACGGGTGTGACGAGGAAATACTTATCCTCTTCCCGCTTGAGGATCGACGAGAACAGTTTGACCAATCCAGGCCGCCCGATCGGCGTGCCCTGGTAAAACCATGTCCCGTCCCGCGCGATCCGCATGTCGAGGTCCCCGCAAAAGGGCGGGTTCCACAGATGCACAGGCGGCAAACCGCGTGTTTTTGCAGCAGTGATTGACGCCACAAGGCTTTCTGCATCGGGTGTCACGGTTTTTTGTCCGCTCATATCTTTTGCCATTCTCCACTGAGGCAATAGGTTGCTATCAACGACCATATATCCTGAAGAGAAGAGATGTCATGACCGACGCAGAGGACCTTGTTGCCGAAATCGAGAGCTTGGGTGGCAAATTGGCTGAGGCCAAAGCCTCGATCACCAAGCGGTTCATTGGGCAGGAGCGTGTTGTTGACCTGACCCTGACGGCGCTTTTGTGCGGCGGGCATGGGCTGCTGATTGGCCTGCCCGGTCTGGGCAAGACGCGGCTGGTCGAGACGTTGAGTACGGTCATGGGGCTGGATGGCAACCGCATTCAATTCACGCCGGATTTGATGCCTGCCGATATTTTGGGGTCGGAGGTTTTGGACACGGCCGAAGACGGACATCGCGAGTTCCGTTTCGTGCCAGGGCCGATCTTTTGTCAGCTATTGATGGCGGACGAGATCAACCGTGCCTCGCCCCGGACCCAGTCGGCGCTGTTGCAAGCCATGCAGGAGAAGACGGTGACCGTAGCGGGGCAGGATCGCCCGCTGGGTGTGCCGTTTCACGTGTTGGCCACTCAGAACCCGATTGAGCAGGAAGGGACCTATCCCTTGCCCGAGGCGCAGTTGGACCGGTTCCTGGTACAGATCGACGTGCTTTATCCCGACCGGGGGACCGAGCGGGATATCTTGCTGGCCACCACGGGGACAGAGGATGCGCAATCGACGGCGGTATTCACAGGCGAGGAGTTGCTGGCAGCGCAAAGCTTGCTGCGTCGGATGCCGGTGGGCGAGAGCGTGGTCGAGATGATTTTGGACTTGGTGCGTGCCTTCCGTCCGGGGGAGGCTGATGTATCCGACCTGGTCAAGGAAACGGTTGCATGGGGTCCAGGCCCGCGCGCTGCTCAAGCCCTGATGCTGGCCGTGCGCGCCCGCGCTTTGTTGCAGGGTCGTCTGGCCCCATCTGCTGAGGATGTGATTGACATGGCCCGGCCCGTTCTGATCCACCGCATGGCGCTGAACTTTGCCGCCCGCGCCCGGGGTGACAGCCTGTCCGACCTGATTGAAGAGACCGCCGCCGGTCTGAGCCGCAAGGACGCCGCCGCGTGATCACCCCACTCGCCCTGCGCGAAAAGGCCGAAACGCAAGCTGCCCGCTTGCCAGCGCTTCTTGCGCGGGCGGAGCAGTTGGCGGGGGCTGTTCTGCTGGGCGAGCATGGGCGCAGGCGCGCCGGGATGGGCGACGATTTCTGGCAATATCGGCCTGCGCAGATCGGTGACAGTCGCAGGATGATTGATCACCGCCGTAGTGCGATGGGCGACGTGCAGTTCGTGCGCGAACGAGAATGGCAGATTGCCCAATCCGTCATGCTGTGGGTCGATCAGGGGGCCTCGATGCGTTTTGCCTCGACCGATGATTTGCCAGCGAAGGCCGAGCGCGCGCGGGTGCTAGGGTTGGCCTGTGCCATCCTTCTGATCCGGGGCGGGGAGCGTGTCGGCCTGACCGGCACGCGGTTGCCACCGCGACGGGGCAATGCGCAAATTCTGCGGCTGGCCGAGATGTTCACCGAAGATGCAGACTCTGACTATGAGCCGCCCGAGCATCGTGCGATGATCCCCCATGCACGCGCCGTGTTCGTTTCGGATTTCATGGGCAATATTGACGACGTCAAAACCGCACTGACGAAAGCCGCCGACCGCGGCGTGCGAGGTGTGTTGCTGCATCTGCTTGACCCTGCCGAGGAAGCCTTTCCTTTCCGTGGGCGCACCATCTTTGAGAGCGTTGGCGGCACATTGGAGCATGAGACATTGAAGGCGTCGGAGCTGAAGGACCGCTATCTTGACAGGCTGGCCGCCCGCAAGGCCGAGTTGCAGCATCTATGTTCAGTGGCGGGCTGGCAATACGGGCTGCATCATACCGCCACCCCCGCGCAATCGGGCCTATTGTGGCTGTGGCGCGCGTTGGACGGCGGGCGGGCACGTACATGATGGTGCTGGGTCCCATCGGCTTTGCGGCGCCGTGGCTTCTGGTGGCGCTTGTCGCGCTCCCCATCCTCTGGCTGATCTTGCGGGCCATCCCACCTGCGCCAATCCGCCAGCGCTTTCCCGGTGTTGCCTTGTTGTTGGGCCTGCAGGACGACGAAAGTGTGTCGGACCGCACGCCTTGGTGGTTGCTGTTGATCCGCATGTTGGCCGTTGCGACAATGATCATCGGGCTGGCGGGGCCCGTTCTGAATCCCGAGGATGATGGGACGGCAGGCGATGGGCCGCTTATGATTGCAATCGATGGCACATGGGCCGGAGCCGCGCAATGGACCCGATTGATCGAGGCACTGGATACCGAATTGCGCCGCGCAGGCGCTAATGGTCGCGAAGTCGCGCTTCTGGACCTGGCCGACCCGGAGCAGCCCGTGTTCCGCGCCGCCAACACCGTGGCCGCGACGCTTCCCGGCCTGACCCCATCGCCCTGGCAACCGAACGATGCCGTCGCCTTGGCCGATATCCTGCCCGAGGGCGGCTTTGACACGGTGTGGTACAGCGATGCGCTGGACTATCCCGCCCGAGAAGAATTGTTGGCTGTCCTGCAATCGCGTGGCGCGGTCCGTGTGGTGCAAAGCGCCTCGGACATCGTCGCCCTAACCCCAGCGGCTTATATCGATGGTGTGATCGAGGTGACGGCCCTGCGCGCGGAGGGCGGGCCAGAGCGTGGAGCTACCATTCTGGCGCAGGGCCGTGATCCGGCGGGCAACGCGACCATTCTGGCCAGCGCCAACGCCGTCTTTGATACCGGAGCAACGACAGCCACCACCTCCCTGTCGCTGCCCGCCGAGTTGCGCGCACGCGTCACCCGGTTCGAGGTCGCCAATGCGAGGTCCGCCGGGGCAGTCACTCTGGTCGATGACAGCCTGCGCCGACGCGAGATTGCGCTGATCGCTGGCCGTGAAGGACGCGAGGGTTTGGAGTTGCTGTCGCCGCTGCACTACCTTGAGCGCGCTCTGGCGCCCAATGCGGACCTTTTGCGGGGGTCACTGACCGATGTGCTGCCCGCGAACCCGGATGTGATCGTGCTGGCCGATGTGGCGACGCTCGCCGATGGAGAGGTGGAGGCCATCCTGGACTGGGTCAACCAAGGCGGCTTGCTCTTGCGCTTTGCCGGACCGCGCGTCGCGGCGAGCGACATCAGCCGTAGCGACGAAGACCCGCTGATGCCCGTACGCCTGCGCGCCGGGGGCCGGTCTGTGGGGGGCGCGATGAGCTGGGGATCGCCCAAGACACTGGCGCCATTTCGTGAAAACTCGCCCTTTTTCGGGCTGACTGTGCCCGAGGATGTCGCAATCACGGCCCAGGTCATGGCCCAGCCTGACCCGACGCTTGCCGAGCGTGTGATTGCAGAGTTGAGCGACGGCACGCCACTGGTCACCCGCAAGCGCGAAGGTCAGGGGCAGATCGTTCTGTTCCACGTGACCGCAAATGCCGAATGGTCGTCGCTGCCGCTGTCGGGCCTTTTTGTCGAAATGCTTGAACGGCTGGCTATATCAGCCACAAGTTCCAGCCCCGAGGCAGGTGATTTGGACGGCACGATCTGGACACCGGAGATTGTGATGGATGGATTTGGCAGCCTTCGGGACGCAGGGGCGATGCCCGGCGTGGCGGGGCCCGCTTTGGTCACTGACCCCACGGGGCCGACCCTGCTGCCGGGTGTCTATACTTCGGGCGACCGCGCGCTGGCGCGCAATGTGCTGACGGCTGAGGCGACATTAATCCCCGCCGCCTGGCCCGCTGATGTGCCCGTGTCGGGGCTGGTTACGGCCCCTGAACGACCACTGGGTGGGCTTTTGCTGGCCGCGGCGATTGGCTTACTTCTTGCGGATGTTCTGGCTTCGCTCGCCCTGTCCGGTCGACTGACGGGTCGCGTGCGCGCCACTGCAGGCGCCCTGGTCGCCGCCCTGGCCCTGTCGATGGTCGCCGCCCCAGGCGCAAAGGCACAAGAGGACCCGTCCGACGAGGTCGCCGCCGCCGCTGAGGTCGTTCTGGCCCATGTCATCACTGGCAACGCGGAAGTGGATGAGATCGCTGAGGCCGGGCTGCGCGGCCTGTCCGACACGCTGTTCTTCCGCACTTCGGTCGAGCCTGCGGCCCCCTTTGCCGTTGACCTTGAGATGGACGAACTGGCGTTCTTCCCCATTCTGTACTGGCCCATCACCCCCGATCAGCCGCGCCCTAGCCAGGAGGCTTACGCGAAGCTGAATGACTATCTGCGCTCGGGTGGGCTGATCCTGTTTGACACGCGAGACGGGGACATATCGGGCTTTGGCTCCTCTACGCCGAACGCGCGCAAATTGCGGGATCTGGCTGCCCCGCTTGACATCCCGGCACTGGAGCCCGTGCCGCGCGACCACGTGCTGACCCGCACCTTTTACCTTTTGCAGGATTTTCCCGGTCGGCATCTAAATGGCGAGGTTTGGGTCGAAGCCGCACCGCCCGGCGCAGAGCAGGTCGAGGGCATGCCCTTTCGCAATCTCAATGATGGCGTAACGCCGGTCGTCATTGGTGGCAATGACTGGGCCGCAGCCTGGGCCGTGACACCCAGCGGTCAGGCGCTTTTGCCCGTGGGCCGCGGGTTTGGCGGGGAACGGCAGCGCGAGCTGGCGTACCGCTTTGGCGTAAACCTGGTGATGCACGTGCTGACAGGTAATTATAAGAGCGATCAGGTCCATGTCCCCGCGCTGCTGGATCGGCTGGGCCAATGACTGGCACGGTGCTCTTTGATCCGCTATTGCCTTGGCCCTTACTTGCCGTCGTGGCTGCTTTCGCTGTTGCGGGTGTCGTATTGGCCCTAATCCGTGGCCTGAATGGCTGGGCGTTGCGCGGAATGGCGGCGCTCGTGGTACTGGCGGCGTTGGCCGGGCCGTCGCTGCAACAGGAAGACCGCGCGCCGCTGACCGATATCGTGATCCTGGCCGAGGATGAGAGTGCTAGCCAGCGGCTGCGGGATCGTCCCGAGCAGACGGCCCTTGCCGCAGATAGTATCGAAGCCGCCCTGTCCACTCGCGAGGACACCGAAGTGCGTCGCATCACCGTTCCCGACGGCGAAGAGGATGCGGGCACGCGGCTGATGACCGCCCTGTCCGACGCGTTGGCCGAAGAGCCGCGCGCGCGTGTTGCAGGCCTGATCGCGCTAAGCGACGGGCAGGTACATGATGCCGACCTGCCGCTTGATTTGCCAGCGCCCTTCCACTTGCTACTGGCAGGGCGCGAGACGGATTGGGACCGTCGCCTGCTGGTCAAAAACGCACCCGCCTTTGCCATCATCGGTGAGCCGGTGACGCTGACCCTGCGCATCGAGGATATGGGCGCTGTCCCCGCGGGGACAGATTTGGCACCGCTCGACATCTCTGTCGATGGCGCCGCTCCGCAACGCTTCAACGTGCGCGTAGGCGAAGACATCGAACTTCCGATCAGCCTGCCTCACGGGGGGCGCAATGTGATTCAGTTCACCGTGCCCGAGGCCGAGGGCGAGCTAACCGACCGCAACAACACGGCGCTGGTCCAGATCAACGGGGTGCGGGACCGGTTGCGCGTTTTGCTGGTCTCAGGTGAACCTCATGCCGGAGGCCGGACTTGGCGCAACCTGCTCAAGTCTGACAGTTCCGTCGATCTGGTGCATTTCACCATCTTACGCCCGCCAGAAAAACAGGATGGCGTGCCCGTGGGCGAGTTGTCTTTGATCGCCTTCCCGACACGCGAGTTGTTTCTTGAGAAGATTGATGACTTCGACCTGATCATTTTTGATCGCTACAAGCGGCGCGGTATCCTTCCCGCGCTTTATCTGGACAATGTGGCGCGCTATATCCGCGATGGCGGCGCAGTGCTTGTGGCCGCGGGTCCGGATTTTGCAAGCGCCGACAGCCTGTATCGCTCACCCCTCGGCGAAGTGATGCCAGCCCGCCCGTCAGCCCGCGTTGTGGAAGAAGCCTATCGCCCCGAAGTGTCGGAACTTGGGCAAAAGCACCCTGTCACTACCGGCCTGCCCGCAGCGGGCGACTGGGGACGATGGCTGCGCCAGATCGAGGTCGAAGCCGAGCGCGGCAGCGTGGTGATGCAAGGCGTGGATGAGCGCCCGCTGCTGATCCTGGACCGGGTCGAGGAAGGGCGCGTGGCTCTGTTGGCCTCAGACCACGCTTGGCTCTGGAACCGCGGCTATGAAGGTGGCGGACCACAGTTGGAATTGCTGCGACGACTGGCGCATTGGATGATGAAAGAGCCGGAGTTGGAGGAAGAGGCGCTGACCGCCATCGCCACTGGCCAGTCCATGCGTATCGAACGGCGCACCTTATCAGACGAGGTGGCCCCCGTGACCATTACCGATCCGTCAGGCGTCGTGGTCGAGTTGGAGATGACCGAGGCCGGACCGGGGCGCTTTGTCAGCGATTTCGTAGGGCCGGAGATTGGTCTATATCGCTTGCAGAACGGCGAAGCAGAAACTGTGATCGGGCTTGGTCCCGCCGCCCCCAAAGAATTTGAGGCGACGATAGCGACCCGCGACGTTCTGGCAGCTCGTGTTGAAGCTACCCGCGGCGGTGTTCTGCGTCTAGAGGACGGCACTCCGCGTATTCGATCAGTGCGCGAAGGGCGACCCGCATCGGGGCGTGGATGGATCGGGATCACGCCGCGCGGGGCTTACGAGACACAAGACGTGCGACAGATGGGGCTGTTGCCGCCGTGGCTGGTGCTGTTGCTTGCCTCTGGTTTTATCATTGGCGCATGGTTGCGCGAAGGGCGGCGTTAGGGAAGCAACTCAACCGATGCGCGCGTCGATTGGCCCGCTGCGTCGATCACCGCGATATCTGAAAAGCCTGTGGCGAGTGCACCGATGTCAATCTGTCGATCGCGCACTTTTGTGGCCACAACGGCACCGTTTACCAACACAGTCAGCGGCAGGCTGCCTCCTGCCACCTTCAAAACGGCCTCTGCATGGACAAGCTTTGATCCATCGGGCGGGAAAATTAATTTGGGGCCTGGCATTGCGACCACGCTTCCAAACCTTTGCAAGTTATGTGGCAGATCGGCGGTCGCGAGAAGCAGCGTATCGGGCGGCGGGGGCGATGCTGGTGTAAGCCGAGGCTTCAACCGCCCGAAGGCTTCGAACAGGATCGGGGCCGCATGATCACCACCAAACGCGCCCGGCACTGGGGTGCCGTCGGGCCGCCCCATCCAAACACCGATCACGTGCTGCCCATCGTAGCCAATGGCCCAAGCATCACGGTGGCCATAGGACGTCCCGGTTTTGTAAGCGAGGCCAGCGGGTGCGCCTGGCGGCGGGGCAATACCTCGTAGAATATCCCCCACCTGCCATGCAGCGCGGGGCGCGATCAGCGACGTGTCGGCCCGTGCGAGATGCCCGTACACGGCCACGAGGTCTTCGAGACTTAGGCCCACACCGCCCAGCGCCACCGCGAGGCCCGCTTGTCCACCCGGCAGTGTCGGTTTGGCCCCAAGGGCACGTAGCGCAGCCATCAGGCGTTTGGGGCCAAGCGCTTCGGTCAGGGCCACGGGTGGAATGTTAAGCGACAGAGTGAGCGCCTGCCGCGCCGTCACATCACCGCGGAATATACCATCGAAGTTTTGCGGTGCATAATTGCCGAACCGCGTGGGCCTGTCAGCGAATACCGTTTCCGGATGGGCCAAGGCACGGTCGAAGGCCAGTGCATAGATCAGCGGCTTGAGCGTAGAGCCGGGGCTACGCTTGGCGCGGGTCATGTCGATGAAGCCCAGGGTGCCGCCAGCGTCGGAATACTGCGGCGCACCAACGCGTGCAAGGATATCACCGCTTTGGTGATCCACGACCATGACCGCAAGGGACACCCCCGGCGGGGTGTTTCTAGCATAAAGCCCGGCAAGAGTTTCGATCTGAAGTTGTAGCGGAAGCGAGAGCGTCGTGTCAAAATATTGCGCATTCAGATCATGCGCGCGCAGGGCGTCTGCTTGGTGTGGGGCGTGGCGCGGGAGGGCACGCGCGTTGGTAGGCACAGGTGTATGCGTGGGATCGGCGCCGACGCGGGCGAGCACACGGTCGCGGGCCAGTGTCGCCGCTTCTGCGTACCGATCCGGGCGGCGGGCTTCAGGGGCTTGTGGCAATGCGACAAGCAAGGCCACTTCGGCTTCTGTGAGGCGCCGTGGCTCCTTGCCGAACCATATGAAGGTGGCGCTGCGCACGCCTTCGATCCGGCCTCCATAAGGGGCGTGTTGTAAGTACAGGTGCAAGATGTCGTCCTTGCTCAACCGTCGTTCCAGCGCCCAGGCTACCCGCATCTGCCGCAGCTTTCCGCTGACGGACCCGGTGCCGGAGTTCTCCAGCAATCGTGCGACCTGCATGGTCAGCGTAGAACCGCCCGATACCACGCGGCCCGACCAAAGCGCCTGACCCACCGCGCGCAGCATCGCGCGGTTGTCCACGCCGTTGTGGCGGTAGAAGCGCTTATCTTCGTAGGCGATCAACATGTCTATCAGCCGCAGGTCAACACCGCCTCGCGGCACAGCAAGCCGGATGCGCCCGTCTTCGACCGCAAAGACGCGCATGACCTGGCCATCGCGGTCGCGCATCTCGACCGATGTTTCGGCCAGCGTTGTGGGCAGGACCGTCCGGTCGACCCACACGTCCCAAGCGTCGTGCAGGCTGGCCGCCGCCAGCATCAGCGCAGCGAGCGCGAGAAGAGCGCGGTGAGGTCGTCTCATTCTTCGACCTGTATACGCCCGGTGCCGGTAACAGCGCGATACTCGGCCCGGTACATGTCTTCGACCAGCGCGGCAGGATGATGGAACTCGCCCGGGCTGACCGCCCGCGCGATATAAGCGAGACGGAACGCAGCATCGCCACGATGATCGACCGCTGCAAGAAAGCGGTCGGCGCGGAATTCAGCGTGCTGCGTTTGAGCAGTGTCCAGCCAGTCGAGCCCAGAAACATCGCCAGACCGGATCAGGGTTGGATTGTCGATTTCGATGCCCGCGGGCAGTGGGTCGTCGATCATCAAGCGCGCGCCCACGGTTTCAAACGGGGTGACGGTCAGGACGATCACGCGGCGCTCACCGATGGTCCAGGGGCCATTGATGGGCGCCCCCTGCAGGTCATAAGCAGCACGGGTGATGCTATAGCCATAGCCGCCAGCCTCGGGCGGGGTCAGTGGAACGCCATATGTGGTAAGGGTCACGTCCTGCGGCTGGCCCGAGATATTGCGAATGATCGAGGGCATATCGCCCGCCACCCGCGTCTGCACCACCGGGCCAGAGGCGGGTTCATCATCCACTGATAGCGCCGCTTGCAAACCTGTGCCGGATCGCAGCGCCTGCGCTGCCATCAGGACCTGTGCGGCTTCTTGAGTGGAATAGCCACCCCGCGCCGTCGTGATCAATGTCGCAAGTTGTGATTGGTTTACGCGGGTGCTGCCTGCTTCAACCGCCAGGTGCAGCAGGCCCGCCACATCACGCAGTGGTGTGCCGTAGTCGGAACGCCAGACGGCACCGTTTTGGGTATTTTGTAACGCCAGATCCTGCGCGAGGCTAAAGAGCCGGTCGGCGCGCCTTTGTTCGCCATAGCTGGCCAGGGCTGCCCCCAGTTGCGCAAGGGCAAGCGGGGTGGCGAAGGCCTCGGCCTTGGTATCTGCGTAGTAACGCAGGTCACCGATTGAGGCTGACCCAGCGCGGGCAAGGACCAGAAGTGCATATGCAATGTCTTCGCCGCCTTGCTCGAAATCAGGGGCGTAGTTGATCCGATTGCGCAGGTTGTCGAGAGCGAGGCGCAGGGCACTGTCAGGGACGCTATGGCCCTGGACCTGCGCGCGCAACAGGAAGTCGGTCACATAGGCATCAAGCCAGAAATCACCCGATTGCGCCTGCCAAAGCCCGAAGGCGCCGTTGCTGGCCTGCCGTGTCAGGATACGACTGATCGCTGTCGATATCCGCGTATCAACATCCTCAAGCCCCGCGGCGTGCGCTGTCCGGGGCAAGTAAAGCAGCGGCAGGGCAGCGGAGGTTAACTGTTCCGTACAGCCATAGGGGTAGCGATCAAGCTGGCTGATCAGTCCCGGCACATCAAAGCGTGCCAGCGGACCAGCAGCCAGAGTGGCACGGGCGCTGCCGGGCCGCAGATTGGCAAAGACGTTGTCGTCAAAGGTCAACATCTCTCCTGCTGCAAGGGACAGGCGCCGGGTGGTGGCGACGTTGGCGTCATTGCTGCGAACGCCAAGGGTGAGTGACTTTCGCAGGACTGTGCCGTCAGGTGTGGTCAAGGCGATGTCGATACCGTGATCTCCGACAGCGTCAGCCGACAGCGGGAGTGACAACCTGACTGTTCCGGTATCGACCAGATCAATAGCGGCAGGGGCCGTTCCAACAGAAACACCAGTGGCGTTGACCTGCAGCGGCATGGTACCGGACGCACCCGTGGTGTTCACGAATTCCAGTTGCAGGCGGGTTTGGTCGCCGGGGGAAAGGAAGCGTGGGAGAGCGGCTGAGATGACGACAGGATCGCGGGCGACCATGTCCTCGGTAGCCTGGCCGACGCCGTCTTCGGACCAGGCTATAGCCATGAGCCGGATTGTTCCGTTGAAGTTTGGACGAGGGATGATGACGCGGGCGCTGCCATCTGTCCCCACGGGGACAGGGCCAGAAAATGTGGCCATCACCGCCTCGGTCGGCGGTGGACTTTGGCGTTGCAAGGATGCACCCGCATCTCCACCTGACCGTATTGTGCCAAGCGCGCCGCTTTGGCCATCAATCAAGCGACCGTAAACGTCGCGAAGTTCAACACCCAGACGACGTTGCCCGAAATAATGGCCCTGGACGTTAGGGGGTGCGAAACCGGTGAGGTTCAGGATGCCCACATCAACCGCCGCCAGCGTGACGAAACCTGCGGCACCATTGAGGCCGTCCACCTGCACCGCCACCTCGGTCGAGCCGGGCTGCCCACTCACCTCTATGGGGGCATTGATCGAAACGGTCAGCGCCTTGTCCTCGGGATCAACAGCGGCATGGGCCAAGCCCAGAACCCGCGCGGGTCCGGGATCGGTGGCGACACCGGCGCGCAGGATTGAAGCTGTGACATAGGCCCCCGTGCCCCATTCGTCAGTTACCATCAGGGGGATCACATTTTCACCCATTGTGACTGGGATCGCTTGGCGCGAGATAACATTGCCGGATAGGACCGAGATAAGCGCTGTGCCCTCGTGCGGCGCGACAATACGCAACTGAGCTATGTCGCCCACCATGTAGCGATCCGCATCTAGGGAGAGAGACAATCGGTCAGGTGTGGCGCTGCTATCGGCCGCGCCATACCACCCCGCGGCAAAGGCGACAGAGCTTACGGTATGGGACCCGGCAGTGGCTTCGACGATCAGTTCATAGTCCCCCCACTCTGTCGGGGTGTCGATTTGGGTGGGTGCATTTCCCAGCTTGGTGATGCCCTGCGCGACCCGCACCCGACGCGTGATTGGTTCCCAGTTCCAGTTGCCGAAAAGCTGATACCATTGATAGCGCGTTTCGATCCGGTTCACCGTCCACTTGACCGGCAACTCGGAGGACGCGCCTACGGAAATCACTTCGAATGACGCAGTCGCCCCTTCGGGCAGCACATCGTCGAAGGTCGGCTTGATGCCGATCACCGGACCTTCGGGCAGAATGGGTCGGGTCAGACGGCGCTCGACCGGGCGGCCGCCGCTGTCCGATACGCGCACGGTTGCGACGGCTTCCAGCAGCGTGTTTTCGGCCTGTAGGTCCGGCCAGGGCATCGACAGTTTGGTCTGGCCCGCGGCGTCGGTCCGACCACCTTGGACGTAGCGCCGTTGCGAGGCAAACGCACTGTCGTGTCGCCCGAACACGAACTCGGGATATGCCTCCATGCCCGTGCGGCGCTGCACCTGGATATCCGCTTCGACCGTGAGGTTCGCGCCCGGCGCGCCAAAGAGGTATTGCGCCTCCACCTCCAAGGACGCGGGCGCGCTCAGGTCAAAGGGGCCTTCCTGAGCGGTCAATGTCACGTCGATGCGGTCGGGAACAAAGTCTTCGACCAGTACGGTTTGGGTGGCAAGCGCGGGGGCGTCCAGGTCGCCCTTGACCTCGATCCGCCAGGTGCCCCGCGGTACGGTCGCGCCAAGGGGCAAGGTCACCACGTGACCACCTGCGTGCGCGCTGGTACTGACTGTGCGGCTGTATTCGACCCCGTCAGGGCGGCTAAGGATGACCGTCAACGGCAGATCAGGGATGGCGTGAGCCCGGTTGTCACGGGCGAGGGCCGTGACATGAATGGTCGCGCCCGGGCGATAGGCACCCCGATCTGTGGTCACAAAAAGGTCGATTGGAGGGGCTGGTGGTCGGCCGTCGACACCCCTGTCAGATAAATCAAAGGCCGGGTCGGTAAGCGGCAGAAAAATGAAGTCATCCGCCGTTTCGACCTGCACAACCGCAGGACGCGCTGCACCACGCCCACGCGTCAGCCCTGCATCAAAGCGCGCAAAGCCATCGGCATCAGTCTGGGTCTCTCCCAGCACCGCATTGGCCTGAGAGATCAGGCGTACCTGTGCTCCTTCCACCGCGTCAGTTGTGCTGAGTGCCCGAACCGACGCGGTCAGCCCATCATCGCCCTGCCAGGTGCTAAGCCCCAGATCGGACAACACGAACCATTGTGTGGCCGCGGCCACATCGGACGGATCGCGACCCGTCTCGCGCGCCGAAAGGACATAAACGCCCGGTGCTTGACCCGCGAGCGCCGCGTCGAGCGGCAAGCGTGTCCGCATTTCGGTATTTAGGTCGTTCTGCACCTCACCGATGCCGCGCCAGATCTCCTGCGCAATGTCAGACGTGAACTCTTGCATCTGCCATTGCGACAGCGGACGGCCAAAGAAGTCGCGGCGCAAAGAGGCCACCAGATTGCGATCGCTCACGCGGCGCAAGGTCAGGTCCACCGTGTTCACGTTCACCGTTTCGACGGGGATGCTGGCCCCTGCCCCGCGCGCAAGAACGTAGCCGCGCCCAGGAAAGCGAACGACTGGGGACCGGTCACGGACATAGAGGGTGAGAGACACGTCATCGGACAGCACTTCACCACTCTCGGCGGGCAACCCAGACCTGAAAGTGATACCATAGCGTTCACCGTGCCGCACCCCGTCGATGCACAGGTCGCGCCCGTCGGCTAACACGACAAGACCCAGTGTTACGGTACGCACAAACGGGTCAAAGTCGATGCCACCGGCCAGCGGTTCCGAGAACGTGGCACAGATGCGGGGGGCATCGGTGTCGCTATCGACTTGGTGCTCGATAATGCGAAAGCCGTATTTGCCGATGGCGTCATCCAGCGCCGTGGCGATGTCGTCGCGCGGTTGTACACGTTGTGCGAGGCGGAGCACGCCGATCATGTCGCGCCCGCGCCCGTTGCGTTCCAGCGCGTCAGCCAGTGTTTGCAATGCGCTGACCTGAGAGCCGGCACTGCCCGCGCGTAGATAGCCATTCAGAGCGGCGGGCACCGCAATCTCTCGCGCGCGAAGGCGCTGGCTGGCCGACACCTCTTGTGTCTGGCGCAGGGCGATATAGGCATAGCGTGTCCAGAGGTCGGGCGCATCGACCAGGGCCACCGCAGCCCCTGCCCATCGTAGAGCAGCGGCCCGGTCACCGCGCTGCCAGGCTGCACGAGAGGCGGCAAGCAGATCATCCTCTGCTTGCCCCGATAAGGGAAAGCTCAGCCCGATCTCTGTGGCCAAAGCGCGGGCTGCGTCTAGATCACTCTGCGGCAGGTCCAGTACCGCGGCTCGATCCGCAGCGACGGCTTTCAGATCGACCGGTGTGGCAATTCGGATGGCAGAGCGGGCGCCTTCATACGGTGTGCGATCGCTTATGTCGGATTTAGGGAAACAAGCGTTTGATCGGTCATTGTAGGTAAAGCCGATGCAGCCGTCATCTGCGCTACAGGCGCGTATGCAAGCTTCGAACGTGGTGTCGAAAAGCGCTGTCCGGTCCAGGCCAACAAAGTCCATGTCACGGGTCACGACATAGCGATGATCGGGCAAAGCACCCTGGCCCCACGCGGCCAGAGCCCAGAACACCGCACATAATCCGATCACAACCCGGCGCATAGCGCACCTCCCACATTTCGATTGGCGACTTTGCACTCAGCCTGACACGGCGGCGTTGGCCGGCGCAACGGTTTCGCCGCTGGGATTAAGCCGTTCTTCACCATCCGCGTGAAATACCAGAGCTAAGTTTTCGCGGCGGAGGGCTGAGATGAGTCTGGCAAACAAACTGGCAGAAGAGCGACGCGGTCGCCTTGCGGCTGAGCGTTTGCTGGAGCTGAAAGAGGCGGAACTGTCCGCCGCCAATCGCAAGCTGGGCAAACACGCCGCCGCACTGCAGGGCGAGATTGTCGAAACCCGCGCCGAGGTCGCAACCGTCAAGACCGAGAATGAGCGGGTCAAAAATGAATTGGGTCAGGCCAACCAAAAAGTAGAGATTGCGGAACGCCGGTTGTGGCATTCGGTTCAGACGATCACCGACGGGTTCGCCTTTTTCAACTCTGACAACCAAATGATCGCCGCCAACGAAAGCTATTTGGTGATCTTCGACGGGATCGATATCATCCGTCCCGGTGTCAACTACGTCACCATCCTGCAAGTCCTCACGGATGAGGGGATCGTCAACACCGAAGGGATGCCCGACCAGGATTGGCGCCAGATGATGCTGGACCGGTGGATGCAGCCGCAACCGGACCCGGTTACGATCCGGCTATGGAATGATGAGTACGTAAAACTGGTCGACCGGCGCGGCCAGGGTGGCGATATTGTCTCGCTTGGTCTCAACATCACCGAATCTGTGCGCTATCAAGAGCAACTGAAAGCTGCACGGGCCGAGGCGGAGGCAGCAAGTCGCGCCAAATCTGCATTCCTTGCCAATATGAGCCACGAAATCAGAACGCCCATGAATGGCGTTGTGGGTATGGCGGAATTGCTCGGCGACACCGGGTTAAGTGAGGAACAGCAGCTTTACGTAGATACGATCAAGAATTCGGGTGAGGCGTTGTTGGTGATCATCAACGACGTGCTTGACTACTCCAAAATCGAAGCGAAAAAGCTGCAACTGCATCTAGAACCCTTCGATCTGGAACGTAGCATTCACGAGATCATCATGCTGCTGCAGCCCTCGGCGCGCGACAAGGGGCTAACGCTGCTGCTGGACTACGATCTGTTCCTGCCCACGATGTATGTGGGCGATCCCGGACGCATTCGACAGGTGCTGACCAACCTGATGGGCAATGCAGTCAAGTTCACGAGCGAAGGGCACGTGCTTGTCCGCGTGACGGGCGTGCCCGACTTAGAAGAGGGTCACGCCGACGTTACGATTGTAATCGAAGATACGGGCATCGGCATTCCCGATGACAAGGTTGATCATATCTTTGGTGAGTTCAATCAGGTCGAAAATGAGCGCAATCGCCAGTTTGATGGAACCGGCTTGGGCCTCGCGATCTCGCAACGGCTGGTCACGCTGATGGAAGGTGACGTCTGGGTTAGCAGCGAGGAGGGAATTGGCTCGGTCTTTGGCTTCCGTATCCCGCTGAAGCTGAGCGAGGCAAAGCTGCCCGAGCATCCGCCCGTTCCGGAGGGCTTGCGTCGCGTCATGGTGGTGGATGACATCGAGGCGAACCGTATGATCCTCCAACGCCAGCTTGAGCAACTGGGCCTGGGCGTTGTGTGTTGCCGCTCGGGCGCCGAGGCGCTGCGCAAGCTCGACAACATCGACCTCATCCTGACCGATCACAATATGCCCGAAATGGACGGGCTGGAACTGGCCGACGCGGTTCGTGCCCAAGGGATCGAGACGCCGATCCTCCTGCTCAGTTCAAACCCAAGCTTTGCCACCAATGACCCTGGCGCCAAGCATCTTCACGCCATTCTGCAGAAACCGGTGCCACGCGCAGACCTGTTTGCACGGCTTGAAAGTGTGGGGCCGGTGATCGGTACGACCGGCGCCGCACCGATGGCATCAAGCAAACGCCGCATGGTGGTTCTGGCCGCCGAGGATAACAAGACCAATCAGCTTGTCTTTGGCAAAATGGTCAAAGACGCCAACATCGATCTGCACTTTGCGAGCAACGGCCTTGAGGCGGTCGAGATATTCGAGACCCTGTCGCCAGACCTGATCTTTATGGACATTTCGATGCCGAAAATGGACGGGAAGGAAGCGACCGAAAAAATTCGCATCCTGGAGGCAGATACAGGCAGACATGTTCCTATTGTCGCGCTGACCGCTCATGCCATGGATGGCGATGACAAAGGTATTTTGGAAGCAGGCTTGGATCACTACTTGACCAAACCGCTGCGCAAGCCCGAAATCCACGGCATGTTGCGCGACCACTGCCCGGAGGATGCCCTGCCACCCTTTGACGATCTGCCCACAGAAGGTGCTGCCTAAGAGATGAGGCATGGCGCCGGCCTAACTTGCTTGTGGCGCGATATGACCCCTCAAACCCAGGCCCCGGCGTTGCGTGACGTCGAAACCCTCTAGGTGCTCGGATAGGGTCGCACAAAGACCGGTTTGTCAGCAGTCGACAGATGCGGTTGGTAAACATAGCCGTCGGCCGCGAAGCTCTTTACGCCATCAAGGTCTGTCACCCGGTTCTGAATGATGTACCGCGCCATCGCGCCCCGCGCGCGCTTGGCAAAGAAGCTGACGATTTTCGGGCCACTGCCCTTATCCTCCATGAACGCCGGAGTAACCAGCCGCAGCTTCAGCGCCGTTTCCGGCACAGCCCCGAAATACTCCTGGCTTGCACAATTCACCAAGACGTCGCTGCCCGTCTCTTCGGCCTGCGCATTCAGCGCCTTGGCCAGATCAGTGCGCCAGTAATCGTAAAGCGACGCGCCACGCCGGGTTTTCAGACGGCTACCCATTTCCAGCCGGTAGGGTTGGATCGCGTCGAGCGGGCGCAACAGGCCATAAAGCCCTGACAGAATGCGCAAATGCTCTTGTGCATAAGCCGTGTCACCCGCAGAGAGCGTTTCGGCATCCAACCCTTGATAGGTATCTCCGGCAAAGGCGAGCATCGCGGGGCGCGTGATGTTGTCGGCAGGCCTGTCCTCAAATGCTCGAAACCGGTCGCGGTTCAGACGTGCCAGGTCATCGCTTAGGTCCATCAAAGCCTTCAGCTTGCCCAACGTCAGATTGCGCGCTGTCCGCACCAACCGCACCGCATCGTCCTGCATGGCCGGCGCTGTCGTCACCACGTCGCGCTCTGCCCAATCCAGCCGTTTGGCCGGAGAAATCACCACCAACATCTGCCTACCCCCAAGTGTTTGGACTTATCTAGGATGCCGCCCGTAGCACGTCCAGAAAAGCAGTCCCGAAACGCTCTGCCTTGCGGTCGCCCAGCAACCGCTCAAGCCCCGTATCGTCGTCAGCGCGCAATTGTGCCACCTTTGCCAGTTGCGAGGCCGAACAGCTCAGCGGTTTCTGCGTGCCATCTTCGCCTCGTGCAAGCTGTGCCTGCACGGCCAGCAATTGGTCATAGATTGTACCTGCCGTGTGCCCCGCCAGCTTGCGACGCGATGGATGCAAAGCCTCCGCCTCTCCGTTGATGACTTCGAGAAACGCAGACCCGAACTTCTCTAGTTTCTTTGCCCCTACGCCGCTCACCTGCGCCATTTGATCCAGGTTTGAAGGTCGGCGTTCTGCCATCTCAATCAAAGTACGGTCGGGGAAGATCACATAGGCAGGCACTTTCGCAGCCTCGGCCAGGGCCCGTCGCTTCGCCTTAAGCGCGGACAAAAGCGGAGCGTCGTCTTCCGACACCATCGCCTTGACCGCTGGGCGGCGCGCGGCGGCGGCCTTGATCGTATCGCGGCGCAAGGTGATCTTGGCCTCATCCCGCAGGATCGGAAGCGCCGCGTCGGTCATCCGCAGCGCGCCATAGCGGTCGGGATCAGGCCGCACCAGATCGTGCCCCATCATCTGCCGGAACACGGCCTGCCATTGCGGCTTGGAATACTCCTTGCCAACGCCATAGGTCGGCAGGCTGTCATGCCCGCGTTGGCGTATTTTATCCGTCTGAACCCCCAACAGGATGTCGATCAGGTGCCCCGCACCAAACCACTCATCGGTCCGCAACATAGCCGACAAAGCCTTGCGCACCGCTGTGGTGCCGTCAAACACCTCAGCCGGTTGATCGCATAGATCGCACTTGCCACATCTTGGTGCGTCTTCCCCGAAATAGCCCAGCAAGGTCTTGCGGCGGCACTCCAGCGCTTCGGCCAGTCCCAGCAAAGCGTTCAGGCGTGCGTGATCGGCCATGCGGCGTTCGGGCGGGGCGAGTCCCTCGTCGATTTGGGACCGGCGCAGCTTGATATCATCGGGGCCGAACAGAGTCAGCGTCTCGGCGGGGGCACCGTCGCGACCCGCGCGGCCGATTTCCTGGTAATAGGCTTCGATGGATTTCGGCAGATCGGCGTGCGCAACCCAACGGATATCAGGCTTGTCCACGCCCATTCCAAAAGCGACCGTGGCGGCAACGATCAGCCCATCTTCCTGCTGAAACCGCCTTTCAGCGATGCGCCGGTCCTCCGCCTCCATCCCACCGTGATAGTGGATCGCGGCGTGCCCGGCTTCGCGCAGAGCCTGTGCCAGCGTCTCGGTCTTGGCCCGCGTGCCGCAATAGACGATGCCCGACTGCCCCTTGCGTGCCGCTGCAAAGCTCAGGATCTGCTGACGCGGTCCGTTCTTGGCCGCAAAGGCGAGATGAATGTTGGGCCTGTCAAAGCCACGCAAGAAAGTGCGCGGCTGCACCCCGTCAAACAGCTTCTGAACAATCTCGATCTGCGTTTCCGCATCCGCCGTGGCCGTAAAGGCCGCCAGAGGCACGTCCAAAGCCCGCCGCAATTCGCCAATGCGCAGGTAATCGGGGCGGAAATCGTGGCCCCATTGGCTGACGCAATGCGCCTCGTCCACAGCGATCATGCTGACGCCGATGCGGCGCAGCATCCCAATGGACGACCCTGCGGCCAACCGCTCGGGCGCGATATAGAGCAGCTTCAACTCCCGCCGCTCCAGCGCCTCCCACACCGCGTCAGTTTCTTCCGGAGTATTGCCAGAGGTCAGCGCTCCGGCTTGCACCCCCGCCTCTTGCAGGGCGCGTACCTGGTCACGCATCAGGGCGATGAGCGGAGAGATGACCACCGTCACCCCATCGCGCATCAACGCAGGCAATTGAAAACACAGGGACTTACCGCCGCCCGTGGGCATAATGGCAAGGGCGTTTTCACCCGCCGACACAGCCGCGACAATCTCTTCCTGCCCGGGGCGGAAGCCGTCGAACCCAAATACATCCCGCAACAGCGTGGCAGCGCCGCTCATGCCCGAAAACCCTGTCAATTTTATATGGTCTGCTCGTTTCCTACAGACTCACATTTTAACGGGCCGTGAACAAGAGTTTTGAGAGCCGGAAATCAGAAGAAGATCGCGGGCAAGATGATGCTGCGCAGTGCAATCACGATGACAAAGGCCACCAGCGGCGCCAAATCCAGCGGATGCGTGTCGGGCATATAGCGCCGGATGGGCCGGTAGATCGGCTCAAGCAGCTTGTTTAGCCCGGTCCAGATCGACCCGACCAGTTGCTGGTGCATGTTCAGCACATTGAAATTGATCAGCCAGCTCATGATGATGTGGACGATCATGATCACGTAGATGACGCTCAGGATCAGGTCGAGCAGTTGGTAGATCACCAGCATGGGCAGGCTCCTTTTCAAGTTCCCGCAGACCTAGGACGAACCGACATGTGGCGCAAGGTCACGGGCCCTGCCCCATTGAACTTTCGCTGCGCTGCCGCAATTACCAAGGCAAGGAGTAAGCCCATGTTTCCATTTGTTCGACTTGCCAAAGAGATGGTGAAAGCCCGCAAGCAAGCCCCCTTGGGCCTGACCGATCTGCACGTGACCCAGCACCGTGTGTGGCCCTGGGATCTTGATGGATTTCTAGAATTGAACAACGGACGCGCGCTCACCCTTTATGATCTGGGCCGCCTGGGCCTTGGCCAGCGCGCCGGGCTGATCGAAGTGCTCAAGGAAAACCGCTGGGGCCTGACCATGGCGGGGTCCTCCGTCCGCTATCGCCGCCGCCTGCATACGTTTCAAAAATTTGAGATGCGCAGCCGCGCGGTCTGCTGGGACGACAAGTTCACCTATCTGGAACAGTCCATGTGGAAGCCAGATGGCGAGTGCGCGAGCCACGTGCTTTACCGCTCTGCCGTGACCGACAAGAGCGGGATCGTGCCGCCCTCCAAAGTGCTGGCCGCGATGGGACAGGATGCCGTGTCGCCGCCCGTGCCCGACTGGATTGCCGCCTGGATCAAGGCCGAAGCCCAGCGCCCCTGGCCGCCCATGCAGGACGCGCACGCACCCAAGCTAAAGTCCGTGGCGTAAAACCTTACCTTGCCACAACGCCCCCGGCCTGCTTTGGTCGCGTCAACAAAAAGACGTGTCCAATAACGGGGGACGGGGCGTGGCAGAGATCAGCCTGAAAAAACGCATCTGGGGATGGATGGCCTTTGATTGGGCCACCCAGCCTTTCTACACCCTTGGGCTGACCTTTATCTTTGGGCCTTATTTTGCAGCCGTATCACTTGGCTACTTCGAAACCCAGACCAGTGATCCGGATCAGGCGCGTGCGTCCAGCCAGGCCTTGTGGTTCTGGGGATCGACGATTGCGGGTTTGTTCATCGCCTTCACCGCGCCGCTGATCGGCGCCTATGCCGACAGCACCGGGCGGCGCATGCCTTGGATTTGGATGTTTGCGGCGATCTACATCGCGATGACCGGCGCACTATGGTGGGCGTTCCCCGATGCTTCAACGCTGTTCATCATCCTTATCGCCTTCAACATCGGGTTGATCGCCTCCGAGTTCATGCTGATCTTCGTCAACGCCATCCTGCCCTCGCTTGGGGACAAGGAGGAAGTGGGGAAAATCTCGGGCAACGGGGCAGCCCTGGGCTATTGGGGCGGGGTGGTATCGCTGTTTGTCATGCTTCTGCTCTTGGCAGAGAATGAAAGCGGCAAGACGCTCATTGGCCTTGATCCGCTGTTCGGACTTGATGCTGCCGCCCGCGAAGGCACCCGGTCGGTCGGCCCGTTCATCGCGATCTGGTTTGCCGTGTTCATGGTGCCCTTTTTTCTTTGGGTCCGCGAGCCGCGCAAGGCCAACCGTACCGGCGGCGTCCGCGAGGCGATGACCGACCTCAAGCGCTCGCTGTCAGGCGCGCTAAAGCGGCGGTCTCTGCTGAACTTTCTCGTATCCTCCATGTTCTACCGCGACGCGCTGAACGCGCTTTATTCCGCGGGCGGGGTCTATGCCACGCTGATCCTGGGATGGAGCATCATCCAAATCGGCGTGTTCGGCATTGTCGGGGCCATCACGGCGGCCATTGCAACACAGATCGGCGGTATCTTTGACAGCCGCCTTGGCCCGAAACCGGTCATCAAAACATGCTGCTATATCCTGATCGGTGTCACGCTGATCATTGTCGGCATGAACCGCGACAGCATCTTCAGCGTGATCGCCCTGCCCGAAGGGTCCGCCATTCCCGATATCGTCTTCTACATCTGCGGGGCCGCTATCGGCGGCGCAGGTGGCGCGATCTATGCCGCGTCCCGGTCTATGATGGTGCGCCACACCCATCCCGAACGCCCGACCGAGGCCTTTGGCCTGTTCGCCCTTTCCGGCAAAGCCACGGCATTTTTGGCGCCAATGACGATTGCGCTCTTTTCGACCCTGACAGGCAGCGCCCAATTGGGCTACATTCCCGTCATCGTCCTGTTCATCCTCGGACTGTTTCTGTTGCGTTACGTGCACCCCGAAGGAGACCACGCCCAATGGTCAAAATCCGACGTTCCATTACCCTGATCGCCGCCCTTCTGATGTGCGCTTGCACCAGCGGCGCGGGCACCGATATCTCGGGCGCGCCCACCCCGGACGTGGACCCGGCCACGCTGCAACACATTGCCAAAGGGCAGTTCGGGGCCAAACGCTTTGCCTCTGATCAATCCGCGGCACCCCTTGGCGGCTACGCGCGCGGTTGTCTGGCTGGGGGCGAACAACTCGCGGAAACCGGTCCTACATGGCAGGCGATGCGCCTGTCACGCAACCGCAACTGGGGGCATCCCGAACTTGTAGACTACGTGCAGGACCTGAGCCGCGCGGCAGCACAACAGCCGGGATGGTCCGGCATTTACGTGGGCGATATGAGTCAACCACGGGGCGGCCCAATGCTGACTGGCCATCGCAGTCACCAGATCGGGCTGGATGCCGATATCTGGATGCTTCCCGCCCGCAACCTGAGCCTTTCGGTCGTCGAACGCGAAAATATCAGTTCGATCAGCACGCGCCGAGCGAATGGGGCGTATATCAACTCCAGTTGGACACGCGCCCATCACGAGATCATCAAAGCCGCGGCCAGTGACCCCAGGACCGCCCGCATTTTTGTCTTTCCGGGCGCCAAGGTGCAGATGTGCAAAGATGAAAAAGGCGATCGCACCTGGCTGCGCAAGGTCCGGCCTTGGTGGGGCCATCACTACCATTTCCACGTCCGCCTGAACTGTCCCCGCGGGGCGCGTGGATGCGTTGATCAAGCTGCTCCGCCGGCAGGTGATGGCTGCGCTGATGCACAGCAATGGGTTAACAACATCCTGAACCCGCCGCCACCAGATCCAAACGCCCCGAAACCAAGACCCCGCCGCGAGTTGCGGGTCGGAGATTTGCCGCAACAATGCTCTGGCGTTTTGGCCTCGCGCTGATCCTTTCCGCGACCGTCGCTTTGTCTGACCCGCTGACATTTGCTGGGAAGATTGCGCTCCGGTCCGACCTTGATGGGTTTGGCGGCCTGTCCGCCATCGAGATGCGATCCGGCGACGAAGCCATCGTCCTCTCTGATCGTGGGCGTGCTTTTTCCTTCAACATCGACCGCGCAGCACAAACAGTCACGGCACAGCCCGTGCCCATCCCCTGGACAGATCGAGATACCGAAGGACTGGCCTGGGCCAATGGACAATTGTTTTTTAGCTTTGAGGGGCCTGCCGAGCTCGGGCGCTCTAACGGCAGGGTATTACCACGAGCGCCTGGCTATCGGACCTACCCAAGCAATGGAGGGTTCGAAGCGCTCGCCGGTCTGGACGACGGTACATTGATTGCCATTCCCGAGCGTCCGAGCGCAGGCGACAACCGTATTCCCTTACTCAGGTTGCTATCAGGGCGATGGTCAACGCTCGCATATCTGCGTCCTCGCAACAGATTTGCCCCTGTTGGGGCGGATATGGGTCCAGACGGATATCTATACATTCTGTTCCGGTTCTTTGACGCGGTGGGGTTTCGCAGCCATATCGCGCGGCTTGATCCGGGCAACCCCCAAGCGGGGCTGACACCGCTTCTCACAACGCGGTTGGGAGATTTCGGCAATCTTGAAGGTCTTGCCGTCTGGCAATCAGAAAGCGGGGCCATCTGCCTGACCATGGTGTCCGACGACAATTTCCTGTCCGTACAAAGAAGCGAGCTTGTCGAATACGCCCTTACGGAAACGCTTGCGGGCGGCGCCACCTGCGACTAAGAGGCGCGCGTCCGGTACACTGCCGGGCCAAGTCGCCGCAACCTTGCAAAAACGGGCACCTGATATGACACGCGCGCACCTTCCCGGCATTCTTGCCATGGCCACCATCGTCGTGGCCTCGAACATCCTTGTTCAATTTCTGTTCGGAAACTGGCTGACATGGGGGGCCTTCACCTACCCGCTGGCCTTCCTCGTGACCGATATCATGAACCGCGTCTATGGCGCTGGTCCCGCCCGCACGGTTGTGTTCGTGGGCTTTATCGTCGGCGTGTTCTGTTCGCTCGTGGGCACTCAGATCATGCTTGAAGGCGACGGTTTCACCTATCCGGCGGTGACCTTCCGCATCGCCATCGGCTCGGGTCTAGCCTTCCTGACGGCTCAATTGCTGGACGTCGGCATCTTCTCGGCACTGCGGGGCGGGGTCTGGTGGAAGGCGCCGCTGGCCTCGACCATCATCGGGAGTTCGGTCGACACGGCGATCTTTTTTACCATCGCCTTTTCGGCGAGCCTAAGCTGGCTTGAGCCAGGCAATGACGTGTCCTGGGCAGGCGAGGTTCTGCCGCTGCTGGGCGTGGGGCCCGCGGCGCCGCTTTGGGTGTCGCTTGCCGTAGCGGACTGGATGGTCAAGCTGACATTGGCTTTGATTGCTTTGGCACCGTTTCGCTGGTTGACCGCTGGAGCCCGCGCACCTGCGGAAATGCGTTGACTTTCCGACAGGCTGTGCCACCATTCGAATGAGTTCAACAAATCGAAAGGAGGTGATCCAGTGTCGAGAAAGGTATTGGAGAGAGGTGTCGGAACAGCTTGGGGGGTCGCCTGCTGAGGCAAACCTTCGCGGTGCAGACCGCCAAGTTGGTCGGTTGATCTAACCGGCACAACCTCCGAAACATTTCGAGAAGGGCCGCTGATCCAGCGGCCCTTTTTCGTTGTCGTCTTCCAAATCAGGCTGCGATGGCTTCGGCGTCCAGCGACCGCCATGCAGCCACTTCTGTATCGTGTGTCTCAGCCTCGATCGGCATGATTTTAGCCATCGTTTCAATCAAGTCCTCGGCGCTGTCCGGTGCGCCGACCACCACGTAGCGGCGGATATTCGTAACGGACTTGAACCGGCTCTTGAGCGCCTCCCAACCCCAGGTGGCACCGCTTTCCGCGCCATCGTAACGGTCAAAGATCAGCAGCATATCGATCTTGTCCTCGTGCCGGTCGAAAGCGTCATTCATCACCTCGGCCATCGCCTCCATGTCCTCCTGCGTGACCATCTTGGTGACACGAAACGCGTAGAGGTCGGGACGCGATGTCTTCACTTGCGTGATACTGTTGGTCGTCAACATGTTCATCCTCCGAAATTTCATTGCGATTGGAAGAGGAACGTACTGGCGTGGGACCGTGTTCCATCAGTATCAAGGGTCATGCTGCGCATTAACGACGATATCACCATTCAGGACTGGGAACTGAGCGAGCAATTTGTGCGCGCGTCGGGCCCCGGAGGACAGAACGTCAACAAGGTGGCGACGGCCGTTGAACTGCGATTTGAAGCCGAACGCTCTCCCGCCCTGCCCGGTCCCGTCAAGGCACGGCTTAGGCGGCTGGCGGGGCGCCGCTGGACGACGGAAGGCGCGCTGATCATTCAGTGTGACGAGACCCGCAGCCAGGCCCGGAACCGTGATATTGCGCGGCAGCGGTTGGTGGATTTGATCCGCAAGGCACTGGTCAAGCCCAAACGGCGGATCGCGACGCGCCCCACGCTTGGGTCGAAAAGGCGCAGGCTCAAGTCCAAGAAAGTAAGGGGAGAGGTCAAGGCCCTACGTAGGCGTGTCGACCCCAGCGACTGATCAGCCAAGCGACAAAAGGTCGATCATCGCCCGCTGCGAGGTCGCGTTGTCATAGTCCGGCGCAATCGGTGTGAACCCCAAAGGACCAGTGTCACTGCGCGAGACGTATTGATTTGCCCCACCGCACGCGGCGAGGCCCGAGAGAGCGGCCAAAACAAGGAAGAATTGGGGGTGTTTCATGTGTCTGCTCGATAAGTATTTGCCTGTTATTGTTCACAAGATGACAGGCAATCTAGGCAAGATTAGGGCCATTGTTCGCGAATTTGGGACATTTTTGAGGGGTCTGTGGGAGATGAAAGAACAGGTTTGTCCCCGCGGGGACAGAATATGGATGTAATATTTTCAATAGGTTAGGCGGCAATTTTTAGGGTTTATTAAGGATTGCACCCGTTGGTCCACGACTGCCGATCTGTTCCGAATTCGAAACGATTGCGGAAACAATGCGTGGGCCGCAATTTTTTGGACCCGTACGGACGCGTAGTGTTTGCAGACCGGGCGTAAGCCTAGACCACAACCTCCATCTCTGCCTGCGCGCCGACCCCAAACACCCTTTTGTAGCGGGCAATCTCTGCCTCTGGCCCCATCGCCTTTCGCGGATTGTCCGAAAGCTTTACCGTGGGCTGTCCGTTTGCCGACACTGCCTTGCAGACCAGCGAAAACGGGGCCAGGCGGTCGTCTTGTGTCAGCCCCTTGAAGTCGTTGGTCAGCATCGTGCCCCACCCGAAGGACACTTTCACGCGGCCCGCGAACTGTTGGTGCAACTCGATGATCTTGCCCGCATCCAAGCCGTCCGAGAAGATGACCAGCTTGTCGCGCGGGTCTTCGCCGCGGTCTTGCCACCACTTGATCGCCACCTCGGCACCGATGGCCGGATCGCCGCTGTCAATGCGGATGCCAGTCCATCCAGCCAACCAGTCGGGCGCGCGATCAAGAAACCCTTGGGTACCATAGGTGTCGGGCAGGATGATCCGCAGGTTACCGTCGTGCTCTTCGTGCCAATCCTGCAAAACGTCATAGGGCGCGCGTGCCAGCGCTGTATCATCCGCGGCCAAGGCTGAATAAACCATAGGTAACTCATGTGCGTTGGTGCCAATCGCCTCAAGGTCACGGTTCTTTGCTATCAGACAATTTGACGTCCCTGCAAATTGATCCCCCAAGCCCTCGCCCATGGCTTGTACGCACCAGTCCTGCCACAGAAAGGAATGCCGCCGCCGCGTGCCGAAATCGGCCACGCGCAGACCGTCATGTCCTTTCAGCTTCTCGATCTTCTCCCAAAGCTTGGTCATCGCGCGGGCATAGAGAACCTGCAATTCGAACTTACCCATCTCATTCAGCACAGCGCGGCCCCGAAGTTCCATTAGCACCGCCAAAGCTGGGATTTCCCACAGCATGACCTCGGGCCAGGACCCCTCAAAGGTCAGCTCGTACTGATCGTCGCGCCGTTCCAGATGATAGGCGGGCAGGCGCAGTGCCTCGAACCAGTCCATGAATTCGGGTGTGAACATCTGCCGCTTGCCATAAAACGTGTTGCCGCGCATCCACGTGCTTTCGCCCCGGCGCAGGGACAGGGACCGGATGTGGTCAAGCTGCTCGCGCAACTCACCTTCGTCGATGAGCTTGGCCAAGGGCACATGTTTGGAGCGATTGATCAGCGAAAACGTAACCTGCGTGTCGGGCTTGTTGCGAAACACCGACTGGCACATGAGCAGCTTGTAGAAATCCGTGTCGATGAGCGACCGCACAATCGGGTCGATCTTCCATTTGTGGTTCCAGACACGGGTGGCGATGTCGACCATATGTACGCTTCCTTGGACGGCTTGGACCTTTGTGCCCCACCTGAGCGGGTGGGGGCAAGTTAGGTCAGTGTGACGCCTGCCTCTTCCATGCCTTTGATTGCCGCCGCGAGCGACCCGTCCAGGTCAATGGCGCGGCACAGATCAGTCCGAACATTCACGGTGAATCCCAGCTTGGCCGCATCAACGGCCGAGAAGTTCACGCAGAAATCCGTGGCCAGTCCGACGATTGTCAGGTCCTTGATTCCACGCGTCCGCAGGTAGCCTTCGAGCCCGGTGGGCGTCTGGTGGTCATTTTCGAAAAGCGCCGAATAGCTGTCGATGGCAGGCCGATAGCCTTTGCGCACGATCATGTCGGCGCGGTCCGTGTTTAGATCTGCGTGGAACAACGCGCCATCCGTGCCTTGAATGCAGTGTTCCGGCCATAGGACTTGCGGGCCATACGGCATGTCGATCATGTCGTAAGGTGCCTTGCTCTCGTGCGACGACGCAAAGGAGGAATGACCCGCCGGGTGCCAGTCTTGTGTCAGGACCACGGCGTCAAATTCATCCATCAGGGCGTTGATGCCTGGAACGATAAGATCTCCCTCGGGCACGGCCAGCGCACCGCCGGGGCAAAAGTCGTTCTGGACGTCGATCACGATCAGGGCGCGGGTCATGGCTTGGGTCTCCTGCACGGCGTGGTTGCGTTGTGACACCCCTGCGCCCCCTTGCGCAAGGGCGCACCCATCGCCTATCTCGCGCGCATGTATACCATCGCCGCCCTTTACCACTTTACCCGCTTTGACGATCCTGCCGCGATCAAAGGGCCGCTGGCAGCGCTATGCTGTGGGCAAGGTGTGAAGGGCACGCTTCTGCTGGCGCGCGAAGGGATCAACGGCACCATCGCCGGCCCGCGCGCAGGCATTGATGCGGTGCTGGACCATATCCGCGCGCTGCCCGGGTGTGACGGTCTGGAATGGAAGGAAAGCACCAGCGACACGGCCCCCTTCGGCAAGATGAAGGTGCGGCTGAAGCGCGAGATTGTCACCATGGGCCAACCGGACGTCGATCCGGCAGCGCGTGTCGGCCACTATGTCGACCCCGCCGACTGGAACGATCTGATCGGGCGCGAAGATGTCGCCGTGATCGACACCCGCAACGATTACGAAGTGGCCATCGGCACCTTTGACGGTGCCATTGACCCCGAGACGCGCAGCTTTGGCGAGTTTCCGGCGTGGTGGGAGAAGAACAAGCAGCGCTTCGCGGGCAAGAAGGTGGCGATGTTCTGCACAGGCGGCATCCGGTGCGAGAAGTCGACCAACTACCTGCTGGGTCAGGGGGTTGAGGATGTGTTCCACCTTAAGGGCGGTATCCTGAAGTATCTCGAAGAGGTGCCTGCCGCGCGCAGCACCTGGCAGGGCGAGTGCTTTGTCTTTGACGGGCGGGTCAGCGTGGGCCACGGGCTTGAGGTCGGGCCGCACCAATTGTGCCATGCTTGTCGGCGTCCGATCCTGCCCGCGGATATGAGGCGCCCGGAATACGAGGCTGGTGTCAGCTGCCATCACTGCGTGCATGAAACCAGCGCAGAGGACAAGGCCCGCTTTCGTGAGCGCCAGAAACAGATTGAACTGGCCCGCGCCCGGGGCGAGGACCACCTGAGCGACCCCATGATGCCCAACAAGGCCTGAACCGGGCGGACGACCCGTCCGCCTTGTATACGCCCTGCGCCCAGCGATCCGCCGCGTTACCCCATCATCAATCTTTTGCACCTCACGGGTCTTTAAACACGAGGTTTGGAATGCTGCGCCGTGGCAGTGCACAGGGGGTATATGCATAGTGCGCGGACGATGATCAGAACATCCCTCTGTTTTCATGGCATTAACCGCTTCTGTCGCGAAACCATGTCGGCGGTGCACATCCGTATTGTGCGTCAGACGAAAGGGACCAAACCAGCGCACCCCGAAACCGACCCGAACAGCAGTGTTGTCACGCCCCCCCCAATCTGATCGGCTAACGACAACCGATTACAGCGAACGGTTGCGACAGCGCCAGAACGGACCCGCTTGGCATGGCGAACCCATCGGCCTTACCAATTGGCAAGCGCAACCATCAATAGCCACTGTCATGCACCGAGATGGCCTTGCCAATCGGCGCCCTCCAAGTTGCCCAGCGCAAGCCATGGCTCTGCAAGTTGCTGACAATTCTAAGTGTTAAACCCGCCGTAACACGCCACGTGATAATCCAAGCCTTGGGTGAAAAGTGAGGTGTGGGTTATGAGCGTGCAAGCCAATGTACGGCCGATCATCATCAAGAAGAAAAAGGTGTCTGGCGACGGCGGCCATCATGGCGGCGCGTGGAAGGTCGCCTACGCAGATTTCGTGACAGCCATGATGGCATTCTTCATGCTGATGTGGCTGCTTAACGCGACCACCGAACAACAGCGCAAGGGTATTGCCGATTATTTCTCACCAACCATCCCGATCAATCGCATTTCCGGTGGTGGCGACGGTGCTTTTGGGGGCGACAGTGTCTTTTCCGAGTTGACCTTGCCACAGAATGGCACCGGTGCCACGGCACAACGCCCGACAGAGGCCAAACAAGCCCGTGGTGAAACCGGATCTCTCGACGATGGCGACCTGACCGCTGCCCAGAATGAAGTGTTTGAGTCACTCGAAGAAAAGCTGCTTGGCAAAGGGGGTGAAAGCAAAGTCATTGACAATGATCTGCGACATGTTGTGACCCGCCTGACAGATGAAGGATTGGTGATCGAGATATTCTCCCGCCAAGACATGCCACTTTTTGAGGGTGACACAG
This sequence comes from Pseudomonadota bacterium, assembly GCA_038525015.1. Lineage (GTDB taxonomy): Bacteria > Pseudomonadota > Alphaproteobacteria > Rhodobacterales > Rhodobacteraceae > Tateyamaria. Next base: position 53,031 of record JBCBID010000006.1, read on the forward strand.
ACACGCCGACACCCTTGTTGCGGAACATCGCGAGTCTGATTTCAGAATCGGCGCGCACCGTCCAGAACCCGATCGCAGTTGAGGGTCACGTGCAATCTCAGCCCATCGTGATTGCCGAAAGTTCCACTTGGCGCATGTCTACGTCCCGGAGTGACGTTATGCGCAGGTTGCTTGAGCAGACCGGTACCGCAGACGAACGGATTGTACGCGTCACCGGGCACGCAGACCGAGAACCCGCCGTAAAAAATCCGATGGCCGTCCGCAATGACCGTATCGAGGTCATCTTTCTCCGCGACTGAACAATTGGAATACCTCAGATTTTATCTGTTAGCGCTGCGTTAAGGCGACGTGCCTATCAGTTGTTCAACTTCAGTTGGTACAGCAGAAAGGCGTGTCCATGACGATTTCTTCCTCGCTAAATGCAGGTGTTGCAGGGCTTCAGGCCAACGCGACGCGGCTTGCATCTATTTCCGACAACATCGCGAATTCGTCAACATATGGCTACAAACGCGTCCAAACAGACTTTCAGTCCCTGGTTATTTCTTCGAACGGTGGCAGCTATTCTGCCGGTGGCGTGCGCGCGTCAACAGAACGGCTCATTGACCAACGTGGATCACTGGTTTCGACCTCAAATGCGACCGATCTGGCTGTCCGAGGGCGCGGCATGCTTCCCGTTGCACAAAGCAGCGAAGTGAGCTTGGGCAACGGCAACACCCAGATGTATTTGACCACGACAGGGTCCTTCCGCACAGACGCCGAAGGGTTCCTACGCTCAGATTCAGGTCTGGTTTTGCTTGGATGGCCCGCACAGCCGGATGGATCCGTACCCCCGTTTCCGCGTGACACATCCGACGGGCTTCAACCTGTTCAAATCAACGTCAACCAATTCTCCGGAGAGCCGACAACACAATTGACGCTGGGTGTGAACCTGCCGGCAACAGATACTGAGGCAGGATCAGCTGGTGACACTCAATATCTGTCTGTCGAGTACTTCGATAATTTGGGCACATCTGAGAACATCAATGTAAGCTTCATTCCCACCGTTCCCGCCACGGGCACCTCTAACGAATGGACCATGCAATTGACTGATTCCGCATTGGATGGCGCGGTGGTTGGTGAATATGTGCTCACATTCGACGACAGCCGTACCGCTGGTGGTACGCTGGCCTCTGTAGCGACGACAAGCGGTGGCACCTATGACCCAGCGACGGGTTCAATCATCGTGATGGCAGATGGCGGCCCGCTTGAAATCAACATTGGACAGGTCGGCGAAAGCGATGGTCTGACGCAGCTTTCGGACAGTTTTGCGCCAGTTTCGATTTCCAAGGACGGCTCACCGGTTGGCAATATGACCAATGTTGAAGTGGATGCGAACGGCTTTGTGACTGCCTTTTTTGATACTGGCATCAGTCGTACGGTCTATCAGATCCCATTGGTCGATCTGCCCAATCCAAACGGCATGGTTGCTCTTGACCAACAAACCTATTTGCCTTCTCCCGAAAGTGGCAGCTTCTTTCTCTGGAATGCAAGTGACGGGCCGACCGGCGATATCGTGTCTTACGCACGAGAGGAATCTTCGGTCGATGTGGCAGGCGAACTGACTGCCATGATTCAGACCCAACGCGCCTACTCATCGAACGCAAAGGTTATCCAGACCGTTGATGAGATGCTGCAGGAAACCACGAACATCAAACGCTAATAGGGCCACTTCGCCTTAGCGAAAGCAGGAGTTGACGATATGTCACTGACCAGCGCACTGTCCTCTGCAATGTCCGGGCTTAGAGCCACCGGCCGGGGATCGGAAATTGTGTCGAGCAATATCGCCAACGCCAATTCGCCCGGCTATGTCCGTCGTACCTTGTCCATTTCGCCCGACGTCACTGGCGCGGGCGGTGGTGTGCGGGTAAATGGCGTTGTCCGGCACGCGGATCAGCAAATCATCAATGATCGACGTCTTGCAGGAGCCGAAGCCGGCTATCGGTCCGAGACAACGCGTGCGCTCACACAGATCGAGGATTTGATTGGCACGCCTGACAGTACAGGATCGCTTGCAGCCCGCGTCGCTGACTTTGAACAAAGCCTGATCACAGCCAGCAGCCGGCCCGATGCGTCAGAACGACTAACATCGGTCGCGTTTGCCGCAAAAGATTTGGCACGGTCAATCAACTCGGTCGCCGACGGTATTCAAGAAAGCCGGACCCGTGCGGATCGCGCTATCGCCGAACAAGTGACCCAATTGAATGATGCCCTCAAAGGGGTAGAGACACTCAATGCGCGCATCATTTCGCAGAACTCAAGCGGGAACGATACTGCGTCTTTGCTGGATCAACGGCAGCAGCTAATAGATGAAATAAGTGAAATGGTGCCCCTTCGCACCATCCCCAGAGATCACGGTGCCGTTGCGCTCTATTCTACCGGCGGGGCGATCCTGCTCGAAGGTCAAGCGGTGGATGTGGGCTTTGATCCCGTCAATAGCGTCACATCATACGCATCAATTGACGATGGCACGTTGTCAGGGCTCACCTTAAACGGGGTCTCGATCAACACGTCTTCTACAAACGGGCGTTTGCGCGGTGGAACACTGAGCGCTCAATTTGAAATCCGAGATGAAATCGCACCTCGTGCGCAAGCACAGGTTGACGCCATCGCGCGCGACCTGATCGAACGCTTTCAGGATGACACCGTCGACCCGACGCTGGCTGCCGGTGACGCGGGATTGTTCACGGATGCTGGTGCGCCACTGGATGCGACGGCAGAGGTGGGGTTGGCAACACGTCTATCCATGAACGCCCTAGTCGACCCAGATCAAGGTGGTGACGTCTGGCGCATGCGCGATGGTCTGGGTGCTGCAGCTCCGGGCGAGACGGGCGATGCCACTCTGCTCAATGCCCTGACAGAAACTCTAACGGCCCAGCGGACCCAATCATCGGGTGAATTCGGTGCCTCAGCCCTCGATCTAAAAGATGTCGTCGCGAGCTTCTCTTCTCAAGTTGGGTCGGATCGACTGCGCGCAGACAGGCAATTGTCCTTCGCTTTGGCGCAGTTCAACGAATTGACCCAACTCGAACTCGCAGGCGGCGTGGATACAGACGTTGAAATCCAGAACCTCATCATCCTGGAACAGGCCTATGCGGCGAATGCACGGGTGATCACGACGGTTGACGAGATGTTCGATACATTGATGAGGTTATAACGATGAACACCTATGGTTTAGGGGACCTTGCTCAGACTTTTATGCTGCAACAACGTGGAGCAGTTATCAAAGCTGATATATCGCTCTTGACCGAAGAATTGGCGAGTGGTCGAGTGTCTGACACAAGGTCCGTCTTGGCCGGAAATGTGAGTTATCTGACCGATATCGAAGGCGATCTTCGAACGCTATCGGCTTACAAGATCACGGGTACCGAAGCGGCCCAATATGCATCTGCAGCGCAATCCGCGCTTGACCGTTTGGACACAAGTGCAAGCAGTCTGAGCACTGCGCTATTGAGTATATCATCGAGTGCGATCGGTCCGGTGCTCGATCAATTGTCGCTAGAGGCCACAAGTGAATTCGAAAACCTGGTTTCTGCGCTCAACACAAGCAGTGCCGGTAGATCGCTTTTTGCCGGTGTGGCGACTGACCGTGGAGCATTGGCGCCTGCGGATGACATTCTGACTGACTTGCGTGCTGCCGTGGCTGGTGCACTGTCACCAGAGGATATCAAAGCGGCGGTCGATACCTGGTTCGACGACCCAACCGGGTTCCGCGCGTCTTCCTATACCGGCTCGGACATATCGCTAGCGCCGTTCCAGGTCTCCGAGGACGAACAGATACCAATTGACCTGAAAGCCGACGACGCCGTTTTTCGAGATCTACTGAAAAGCACCGCGCTTGCAGCTCTGGCGGCTGACGCCAGCTTCGGATTGCCTACAAGCTCTCAGCAGGAGTTGCTGACGACGGCAGGCATCGATCTGCTCCAGGCAAAAACGCACCTTACCGCAACACAAGCCAACCTAGGCGCTGCCGAAGCGCGTCTTGATACCATTGCCACGCGCAATGCAGCACGCAATGTGTCACTAGAATTTGCTAAAGGAGCACTGTTGCAAGCCGATCCTTACGATACTGCAACTCAATTGGAGGCAGTCCAATTCCAACTACAAAGCCTTTACACCATCACATCTCGTATGTCCGACCTGTCTCTGGTCAATTTCATAAGATGATACGCGCTACTCTCTGCATAATCGCGGTTCTGGTTGGGAATACGCTATTCGCGAACCCGGTCAGGATCAAAGATCTCGTCGATTTTGATGGTGTCCGCGGCAATGATCTCGTCGGCTATGGTCTTGTGGTAGGGCTCGATGGTACTGGCGATGGTTTGCGAAATGCACCTTTCACCGAAGACATCATGACCAATATTCTTGAGCGTCTTGGTGTGAACGTGACGGGCGAACAGTTTCGCCCAAAGAATGTTGCCGCCGTCATCGTGACCGCGACGCTCCCACCGTTCGCCCGCAGTGGCAGCCAGATTGACACCACCGTCTCCGCTATTGGTGATGCAAAAAGTCTTTTGGGTGGCACTTTGGTAATGACGCCTATGAATGCAGCAGACGGCGAAATCTATGCCGTAGCACAAGGCACAATCATCGCCGGAGGTGCGGTTGCTGAAGGGGATGGCGCGCGTGTGACTCAAGGTGTGCCAACATCTGGCGTCATCCCATCCGGTGCGCGCATCGAGCGTGAAATTGACTTTGATCTCAACACCCTGACCGACATGCGGCTTGCATTGCGTGATCCAGATTTCACGACCGCCGCGCGGATTGAGGACGCGATAAATGGAGTCTTCGGCCGATCCGTCGCAACCATGCTCGACTCGGGCACCGTGTCTCTCAATATCCCCCAGACGCGAGCACGGTCTGTGGCCCACGCGCTCGGCCGTATTGAGAACATCGCCGTGGAGCCAGAACGCAAAGCTCGCGTGGTCGTCGACCAGCGTTCAGGAACAATTGTCATGGGCAATGACGTTAGAATTTCGCGGGTGGCGGTCTCTCAGGGCAATCTCACCCTACGCATTCAAGAGCAACCACTTGCGATCCAACCTAATCCGTTCGCAGACGGCGAAACAGTTGTTGTCCCCCGAACGACAGTCGACTTGCAGGAGGATGATGGCCCTGGCCTTGCCGAAGTGCCCGAGGGTACCTCTTTGTCGGAGGTTATCACCGGTCTTAACGCCTTGGGCGTGTCGCCCCGCGATATGATCGACATCCTTAAAAGTATTAAGGCAGCTGGGGCCCTACATGCAGAGTTCATCGTTAGGTAGAATTTGCACATCAGCGAAAGCTGCGTGTGCGCCCGTAGAAACCAGACTAGCTTTTGCGGATAGCCGCTCCAATCGGTGTTGGGTTACCTCCGATTTGATTGTCACTTTTTGCCGATGAAGAAGAGCGTTTTCGTGTGGAGAGCGAGGAGCCTATACGCGACAGAATTTAGTGGGCGAAGATTTGCATTGGCGTGGGCAAGTAAGGCCAGCGCTACCGCGATCAATGACTGGGTCTAGCAGGCAGCTACGGATAAACGTGATGACGATCCAAAAAGCGCGGGATTGGACGAGCTGAGGCTGCTTCTCTCTAAAGTCAAACAAATCTGCCGAGAACGAGCCCGCCACCAAAAGCTGCGGGTTGATTTGTACGAAGCGATGCTACATCGCGAAGATCGGCAAACTCATCGCCACAAATCAAACTAAGTGCTGATGATTTTAAACTTCATTGGCGTGTCTCATAGCTGTTTCTATGTCTATCGCATTCGCTGCCCAGCGGTCAGCAGGTCGAAGATGAGGGGCGGGCAACAACAGGTTTTGATGGTCGACAGGGCATCAAATTAAACCCGTGGCGCGCTCCTTGTTTACGCCGAATTGAACGAAGACAGTGTACCTGTCTGCCCCGAACGCATTAAGCGACTGATGAATACTACAAGCTTGAGAGACGCCAGCCCAGTTAAGTTGTTGTCACAACGCAACTTAATCCTCGCGCTCTGCTAGTCGGTGAACTGGTCGGCTTGAACTTCTATGCCAATGTGCTGCTGGTCGCCTCCATCATTGACGTTTCGACATTGAAAGGTTTCTTTATGAGGCGTCATTCTGGCTGCCGACCAGCACTGGATTGTTGACTGGACCATGCGAACGATCACCGAGCCCAACTCGTTGCTGACGCCAGGAATAAGGCTGTGACGCGGCGCGTATCGGAGAGCGTCATTATTAGTCGCGACCCGGGATCCCGCACGTGAGCGACGTTAGGTCTGTGTTGCACCGGAACCAGTATACACGTGTCAACGGGATCGGCTGGCGATCGCTATTACGACCTTCCTCTAGGTAGATTTGCCGCACAAATCACCTGCCTGGCAATAGCTGCGCGAGAGTTTCTTCCCGACGCTCGAAGGCAAACTTCTCGACCACCGGAATTCCAAGATGAACGCTGAAGCGCGGGTTGTGTGCATTGAGCTCACCGCAGACTATGCAGTCCCTCGCGTCGTCATACAGCTTTGAGGGATAAGTCAAAGATCAACCGCGAAAAAAAATTTGCGCTGAAGCCCCTAAGCCCATGACCGTCCTAAAAACAGGGGAGTTCAAAACCCACTACTTTGAGGCTGCCGGACATGACTCGCATCGCAGCCAACCATTTCACACGGCAGGTGTATAACAGAAACCGCTAGGTTGAAGGCTTTATCCAACAAATGTGCCTACTCAAAAGTAGCTTCGGACGAGACTACCTGCGATCAGGCTCCAACCATCAGCGATCACAAAAAAAGCGAGCTTGAAAGGTAAGGATACAATTGCCGGCGGAACCATCATCATTCCCATGCTCATCAGGACCGCTGCTGCGACAAGATCAATGATAAGGAATGGCAAAAAAATGAGAAACCCGATCTGAAAGGCACGCGAGATTTCTGACAGCAAAAAACTAGGCACCAAGACAGACAAAGGCGCATCGGGTTCAAGCACGATACCGGAGGTATCAGGTCGCAGGTCCGCCATTGCGGCAAAGGTGTCTGCGTCCAATCGTGCGGCCATGAATCCTCGAAATGGTTCAAGCGTGCGCACAAACGCTGTCTCAGGGTCAATCTGCTCATCGACCAATGGACGCAGACCTTTGCTCCAAGCGTCTAAGAAAACAGGTTCCATGATGAAATATGTCAAAAAGAGAGCCAGGCTGACGATAAGCATGTTCGGAGGTGACTGTTGCAGCCCAATCGCCTGCCGTAAGATCGACAGAACGGTTACAAGGAATGGAAAACATGTGACCATAATTGCCAACCCGGGCGCGAGGCTCAGGACTGTAATCAACGCAATTAGTTGAAGGGTCCGCGCGCTCAGCGAATTTTCATCGCCAAGCGAAATCGCGATATCTTGAGCGCCCAATGCAGTCGGCACAACCACAAGCAAGCAGACACAAGTCGCCCGCGCCAACATATGATCAGAGACCAGAGCCAAGATCGAATATTTCCGTCAGGCGGACGACCAACTGGCCATCTTCGCTGCCTTCGGCCTCTTCCAGCGTGCCGCGCGCTATCAGTTTGTCGCCGACAAAAAGATCAACCGGATCATCGACACGTTTGTCCAAGGTCAACACTGCGTTTGCGCCCAGCATAACAAGATCACGCACCAACGGGCGGGCGCGGCCGACCGAAACGGTGATTTCGATTGGGACCGCGGTGAATGGATTCTGCGAATCCGAAGCAAGCGCTTGAATCGAGGGGGTGTCAGTCATCTTTTGCCTCATACGCGTGGGTTTCGAAATATGATGCCACCGCCGCTGAAATCTCCGCCAAGGCTCGATCAACGTGCACCTCAGCCTCTTGGTTTTCAAGCCGCAGCACCACCTGTGTTGCTGCCAGGAGATCATCCGTCACGATCACAAAGGGCTTCGGCACATCGTCGTCCAAAGCTGCGCGTACTGCGGTTTCACTCTCTGGTGACACTGCTATCTCGATGTGGCGATCAAGACTGTCACGCGAAAGCTCGATTACCTTCTCGCGCACATGCGTACCCAGGCTGGCCTGTGCGATCTGCGGCAAGACAGTGTTGATGATCTTGTTGAAGATTGCTTCGACCGATGCGTTCAAGGTTGCGCGCAGTTCGTGATACTCAAACGACGCGTTCTGCAAACTGTTCGCCAGACCGCTGGACACAAACGAGAGTGTTTCGGTTTGAGCCGAGACGGCATCATCCCAACCCGCCTGATATCCCTTCTCAAACGCTTCGAGTTTTTGGTCTTCAACGTCCTCTACTCTAAGGCTCTCCGAAACGTCACGCCTTTTTTTCTGCTCTCCAAAATCCTGAAACAAGTGACTTGCGGTCATCATGCGCGCTCCTCTTCAAGCCAACTTCTCAGGATTTCTACCGTCTCGTCCTGTCGCTCTCCTATCATCGTGCGCAATCGATCCACTGCATCTGTCGGCAGTTGCTCCGGCCCCGCACCGGACCCTTCGTAGTCCAGAGCAGGAGGATCAGCGAACATCTCGGGGGCCTGCTCCAAATCCAGCTCGGTGGTTGACTGACCAAGTGCAACAGGTCGGCTTCCAAGCTGGGGAGGTTCATTTGATGCCAAAGGCGGCAGAGACGGAACATTACTTGTGTCCATTGGTGTGCGAGAGAGAACCGGCCGAACGACAAAGAGACCCAGTATAAGGCTAACGACAGCCAAAACCGCCATCTGGATCGCTGACATCACGTCAATATGAAATTGGTCAAACATTGATGCTTCTGCAGCCGTTCCTTGCGGGCTGACGGCCTGAAGTTCCATTGCTTTGATTGTGATCACGTCCCCTCGTTCGTCATCATATCCAACAGCTGACGACACCAGTTCGCGCAGCGCATCCAGTTCTTCAGGCTGGCGCGTACCTTGCTGTCCATCCGCCGCAACTGGCTCGTTCACCAATACGGCCACAGTGATCCGCCGTATCGCACCCGCTGCCTTCACAACTGCCCGTTCGGTTTCGGACACCTCGTAGTTGACGCGCTCCCGCGTTTCAGAATCTTGCGATGACGCACTGTCCCCGCCGGCGCCTTCTCCGTCGGGAAGGTTCGAAGCGACCGTAACATCAGCACTTCCGGCCTCACTTGCAGTGCTTGTGCGTTCTTCTGTGTCAGTGCTGATCACAACACGCTCTTGAGGGTCGAAACGGCGCTCGCGGATCTCTTCGGTCTCGGTCACGGTATCAACACTGACTTCGACCACGACATTGCCCGGGCCAACACGTGCTTCGAGCAAACGCTCCACCCGTTCTTTCAACTCTTGGGCTTTACCGTCAGCGCCCGCAGCGGGCGCTATATCATCACCAGGATCGAGTAAGGCGCCATTCGCGTCTATGACTGCAACATCTTCGGCGGCGAGCCCTGCGACCGCGGATGCAACCAGGTATCGAATCGCCTTGGCTTGCTGAGCGGAGAACTGACCACCGTGTGGATTGATGGACACCGATGCGGTAGGGGTCACGCTGCGCTGGAACGGGTTGGACCCGGTCGAGGCGATGTGCACGCGTGCGCTGGCCACATATGGGCTCGATATGATGGTGCGTGCCAACTCACCTTCTTTTGCGCGCCAATACGTAGCATCGAACATTTGCGATGTCGTGCCAAAACCCGAAAGCGTATCAAGCAACTCGTACCCGCGGCTGCTATTTGCGGGCAGCCCTTCGCTCGCAAGGGTCAGTCTTAGTTGATCGCGATCTTGTGCGTCGACAAAAATAGACCCGCCTCGCACCTCGAAGGGGACACCACGTTGCTCAAGCGCACGCACAACCTCACCCGCGGCCCCATTCTCCAATCCAGCATAGAGCAGGGTCATGGTCGGCGCGGTCGCAATCCGCGACATTCCTAGAATCGCAAGGAATATTGCCAGCGTTGCCGCGACGACAGTAACCTGCCGCTTGGTATCCAGACCCATCCAGACATTCAGTAATTGCTGCACAATTGTCTCCGTCATGTCGCGCGTTCTGCCCGACTTCGTGACAGCAATGACCGAACAGCCTTAACAATCGGTTAGTTGATCTGTGACAAATCTTGCTGCGACCTTTTGAGCAGGATGCAAATGACAGACGCAGCCATAGAGACCGTCGAGGAGGGTAGGAAACCTTCCAAAATGCCTTTGATATTGGGTGTTTTAGCGCTCCTACTGGGAGGTGGAGGCGGATTTTATGCCGCGTTTTCTGGTTTGGTGCTGGCACCCGAATCGCCAAGTACCGCGCCGACCAAGGATACCAAGCCTGGTGAGTTGCCGGATGTTGCTTTCGTAGCTGTTGAACCCATGGTGATCTCGCTAGCACCCAATTCGCAGGGTAGGCATTTGAGGTTTCGTGCACAACTGGAGGTGCCATCTGCTTACGCATCCGATGTGGAGACGCTTCTTCCGCGGGTCGTCGATGTGCTCAATGGGTACCTGCGTGCTCTCGAAACCCGTGACATCGAAAGCCCCGCGGCATTGACGCGACTGCGTGCGCAGATGTTGAGGCGGGTACAGATTGTCACTGGACCTGGCAGGGTAAATGACCTGCTTATCATGGAATTTGTTGTAAGCTGATGGTGTATGCATGGAACTCGTAGCCGATATATTTCTCGCCGCTGGCGCCTTGGGCGCAGGTTTCTATTGCTTTGTGTTGGGGCGCAGGCTTAACCGCTTCAACAACCTCGAAAAGGGCGTCGGAGGCGCGGTGGCGGTGCTGTCTTCGCAAGTCGATGACTTGGGCAAAACCCTTGAGGCAGCGCAGAAAACAGCTTCTGATTCGGCAGAGACGCTGAATGACATCACGCAGCGCGCGACCGAGGTTGCGCGAAAGCTTGAATTGCAAATGGCGTCGTTTCACGACGTACCTGAGCAACCATCATACCGGCAGAACCCAACGCCCCACGTTGATGAGGCGAAGGCCCCAGAGCCCAGCGAACCGATGTTCATGCGGCGCTCAGGTGGAGGTGGGCGATGATGAAACGGACTAAGCACAAGCTTTCGAACCGTGGATCTCTCGCACTTTTGGCGGGATTGCTATTGGCCTCTTCGGTACTCCGCGTTGCGCTCGGTGCCAGTAGTGCATTGGCTGACGTCGACCTAACTGAGGGACTGGTGCTTCCGCTGGGCGCTCAGCCTGCCGATCCCGAACAAAATGCTTCGGACGATACCGACATCAGACCGCTGTTGGATGCGCTTCGCAGCCGCGAAGAGCAGGTGTTGCAACGTGAGGATGCTTTGGCCGCACGCCAAAAGGCACTCGATGTGGCACAGCATGAAGTCCAGAGACGACTGCTAGCATTGGAGAATGCAGAACAGCGCCTGCGCGATACCCTCTCAATTGCACAGACCGCGGCTGAAGACGATTTAACCAATTTGACAACGGTTTATGAAAGCATGAAACCAAAAGAAGCTTCTGCTTTATTCGAGGCGATGGAACCTGCATTTGCGGCTGGCTTCCTTGGACGTATGCGACCTGATGCAGCTGCGAAGATCATGGCAGGCCTCGACCCCCAGGCCGCTTATTCAATTAGCGCAATTTTGGCAGGTCGGAACGCGCGAGCGCCCAAAGACTGAGCCGCGTGAGGCTTTGTTAACCGCTATCTGCCATGCTCTGCGCACATGGATTGAGGGAATCGCAACGTGATCGGCATCATCGGCATTGTGACCATCTTTGTGATGGTTTTTGGCGGATATTTAGCGGCAGGCGGCAAGATGGGGATTATCTTGAAATCCCTACCGTTTGAAATGACGATGATCATTGGCGCTGCGGTAGGCGCTTTTCTTATCAGTAACTCATTGGCTGAGATCAAACACACACTCAAAGACCTGGGTAAGGTCTTTAAAGGTCCGAAGTGGCTACACGAGGACTATAAGGATCTATTGTGTCTCTTGTTTGAACTTATTCGCTTGGCTCGACAAAATCCTGTCGCCATCGAAGAGCATATTGAGGAACCAGAGAACTCGCCAATATTCTCCCGTTACCCCAAAATAGTTGCTGATCGCGAAGCGACAGCTTTGATCTGCGACACCATGCGGTCAGCTTCGATGAACTATGACGATCCCCACCAAGTTGAAGAGGTGCTTGAAAAACGCATGGAAACGAACATGCATCATGCTCTTCATTCTAGCCATGCGCTTCAGACCGTAGCTGATGGGCTACCTGCATTGGGTATCGTCGCTGCCGTTTTGGGCGTGATCAAGACCATGGCATCCATCGACCAGCCACCAGAAATTCTAGGGAAACTTATTGGCGGGGCGCTCGTCGGTACATTTCTGGGCGTCTTTCTGGCCTATGGTCTCGTCGGCCCGTTTGCAGCCAAGGTCAAAGCAGTCGTGGAAGAAGAAGGACATTTCTATCAACTCATACGCGAAGTTTTGGTCGCCAATTTGCATAATCACGCGACCAATATCTGCATTGAAGTTGGCCGCCAAAACACACCGTCTCACTGTCGCCCCTCGTTCTCTGATTTGGAAGAGGCGCTGAAATCAGTCAAACAGAACGCGGCATGACGGCGCTACGACTATTCACTCTCCTGTTGATATTGTTTGGCGGGCAGGCAAATGCAGCCGAGATTGCTGTGCGATCCGGAGCTCACCCCAGCTTCACCAGACTGGTGCTAGATGTCCCTGCCGGCGCAGAGTGGGCGATCGAGCAACAGGCATCTGACGCGCGCATCACCATGATCGGGCATTCTGGCGGGTTCGATATCTCAAGAGTCTTCGAAAGGATCGATAGAAGTATTGTCGGTGCTATTGAGGCAAACTCAAGCTCCATAAAAATCAACTTTGCCTGCGAATGCCAAGCGAACGTGTTTCGATCCGGTGACCGCATGATCGTCATCGATGTAAGAAAAACCGGTCAACTACGCCAAGAACCGCCCCCCCGTTTCGAAGAAACCTTCTTGCAATTCGTTGGCTCGGCCCCGCTCAGATTTTCAGGTGGCACACCAGTCGACTTGATTGAACTGGATCAACAACCCGTTGTCGAAGAAACACTGCCTGACATCGCGTCGCCAGCACCCGATCTAACAGATTCGCTCGAAGACCCTACCTCAAACCTACTACGCCCAGAGACATCCGCGGCTACAGAACTAGAAGGCCTTCAGATTGCTCAAAAAAAACTTGCCGAGCGTGTCGGCTTGGCCGCGACCACCGGGATACTTCGTTCGACCCGTAGACCTATCGAGAGTATCGAACCCGACCCCACACCTCAAATTGATACGAGCGTTTTTGACACGTCTCTCGACGGCCCCCAAAGCGCTCCCATTCAAAGCTTGGCTGGTAGTAATATCCGAATATCAAGTAGCAGCGACTTGCCCGGTGCGACCACTGGCTTGCCATCCTCGTCAACAACTCAAGGCATGGAGTGCTTGGACCGAGATGAAGTGGGCATACAGGATTGGGGCGGACAAACCGCATTTGCAACATCAATCGGAAACTTAAGGCGTAGTTTGTTTTCCGAACGAGATACGGCCAACAACGATGCAGTGTTAGAGCTTGTCCGCCGCTACCTTTATTTCGGATTTGGGGCCGAGGCGCTTGAAACACTTTCCATAGCGCCTGAGTTGATGACCCGGCATCGTGCCCTGAAAGATATGGCGCGCGTGATGGAGTACGGATCAGCAGGTTCGAGTAGCTACCTCGCGCACTTTGCAGATTGTGACTCAGAGGTTGCACTCTGGGCAATCTTGTCGACTGAGGCGATCGAATCCTCTGACAATGTCAACAGCGATGCGGCGCTGAGAGCCCTGAGTAGCCTACCACTGCATTTGAGACGATTTCTTGCGCCGACCTTAAGCGAAAGGCTGTTGGCTTATGGCGATCAAGACGCTGCGATGACAGCGTTGCGTGGGTTGGAACGCGCGCCAGAGCCGTTGCCGGCAGCCGCGCAATTGGTCATGGCAAACATCGAATTGGAACAAGGAGGCATACACGAAGCTCAAGGCCGACTAAAGGAAGTTATCTCATCAAATGAGCAGCAATCAGCGGAAGCTCTAATCCGATATGTAGACACGAGCCTTGACGCAAATGTCGATATTGCTCAAGACATCGCCACTCTTGTAGAAGCCTACGCGACCGAGATGCGCAATGATCCATTGGGGCAAGAGCTACGCCGCACACATGTCTTGGCACTGGCAAAGTCTGGCCAATTCTCAGCTGCCTTTGAAGCCTTGGAACAAACGCGACCAACTCAGGATGCAAATAGCGAAAAGAACGTACGATCATCCCTGATGACAATATTGGCAGCGGATGCGGACGATGCAATCTTCGTCAAACACACCTTTGAATCAATGCAAACTCAACCAATGGATGTGTCTTTGCAGGCCAAGATCAAGCTGATAGCGCGCCTGGCAGAACTCGGATTTCATACTGAAGCCGAAATGATGATATCTATGCATGAAGGCTTCCCTGTCACGGCAGAAAACCGTGTGTTGCGCGCCAAGATTTCTTTGGGGCTAGGCAGGCCAAGTGAGGCTTTGGCATTTTTGGGAGAGCTCAAAAACGAAGAGGCCGACCGTTTGCGTGCTGATGCCAAAGCGCGCATGGGTGAGTACCGAGAAGCACATGCTCTGTACGAAACACTTGATAACGAGGATGCAAGGATAAGAGTTGCCTGGCTGTCGGATGACTGGAGGCAACTTCTTCGGGTGTCAGACCCGGTTCTTGGAGCTATTGTCTCAATTTCCAAATCAGAAATGAACACTTCGGATGAGATAGCCGGTATGCTGGAGCGTACGCAGGATACTCTGGCGGAAAGCGCGCGCGCGCGCAACGCGATCCAGGAATTATTATCGCTCGAAGTGGGTTCATCAGGCGATTAAAACTGATTTTCCAAAGTACTTGATTACCAAATTTAAACAAATTCGCGACTAGGCTTAGTCGTCGCAGAAGTGATGGGAATAGATCGTGATGCCTGAACAAGCGTGGCCATACGTTTGGCTACTAGTGCGCTTTTCGACGGGGTTACCCAACCGCAGTCGACGCAAGTTTGCGCCTGGCGTAGCTTGGATGCACCCGCTCGTTGAATATCGTTTTCCACTTGGTTGCAAAGAACCAGATACGCTTTTCAAAAATATTTCCATATGCCCTCAAACCTCAATTGTCATCTGATCCGTTAAGTTGATGAAGCTATCCACAGCTACAATTTTCAACCCGACGGTGTTGCTGGCTGTCGCGTTGATGGCGATCATTGTTATGATGATCTTACCGATGCCAGCATGGGTTCTAGACGTCGGACTTGCTGCGTCATTTGCTCTAGCAATCCTTATTTTTACAATAACCCTGTTTATCGAACGCCCTCTCGACTTTTCTGCTTTTCCTACGATCCTGCTTGCGTCCTTGATGCTAAGGCTTTCGCTGAATGTCTCGTCGACGAAACTGATTATCGGTCAGGGACATACCGGTACACATGCGGCTGGAGACGTGATTGAAGGCTTTGCCCAGTTCATTATGGGTGGCAGCGTTTTTCTTGGACTTGTGGTGTTTTGTGTATTGCTGATCGTCAACTTCATGGTCATCACCAAGGGCGCGACACGTATGGCCGAAGTTGGTGCACGCTTCGCTCTCGACGGAATGCCGGGCAAGCAACTGGCAATTGACAGCGATATGTCAGCCGGCGCAATTGATCATAAGGAAGCAAAAGCGCGACGAGAGCTGGAACAGGCAGAAACAACATTCTTTGGTTCGCTGGATGGCGCGTCCAAGTTTGTAAAGGGAGACGCTATCGCAGGCTTGCTGATCACGCTTCTAAACCTGGTCGCGGGTCTTGTCATGGGTGTCGCAGTTCATGGCATGGCACTGGGAAGCGCATTTGAGACCTATGCGATTCTTACCGTCGGAGACGGTCTCGTCTCCCAAATTCCAGCGGTGGTGATTTCGATTGCCTCTGCGCTTTTGCTTGCCCGCGGCGGCGCCAAAGGTGCAACGGACCTTGCAGTTTTCGGGCAACTGGGGCGCCATCCAGCTGCACTGGCGACAGTAGCCGTGCTCATGGCGCTTCTTGGCTTGGTTCCAGGTTTGCCAGTTTTGCCCTTCATGGCCGGAGCAGTCGCGCTTTCCGTCGCAACTTATATGATTAGACGAAAAGCGGTCGCAGCGGAGACTATCGCGCCCGAAATCGAAGAGGTTGCAGACGCGACATCAGCAAAATCCATGGGCGACGTTCTGGAATTGGACGATATTCATGTTGAGTTCGCACCGGACCTCGTCAGCATGGTGTTGGATTCCGGCACTGGTTTGGACGCACGTATTGCGAATATGCGGGTTCACATCGCCACGATATTCGGTCTGATCCTGCCAGAAATCCGATTGACGGATAGCGCCGGGCTGAAGAGCGGTACATATGTCCTGCGTATTCAAGGGGTGGAGCAGGGACGCGGTTCAATCCACCCATCTCAAATCTTAGCGCTTGCACCTGATGCGCCAACTCAATTGCCAAATGGCGAAGACACAACAGAGCCTGTCTATGGTGCTCCAGCCCGATGGATTGATACGCAAGATCAAGACGTTGCGGCACTTGCGGGTATCACACTGGTTACGCCTACAGAAATCCTTGCAACTCACCTTTTGGAGGTGGTCAAACGCAATTTCAGCAGGCTTTTGACACTGAAATCCCTGCGCCGACTTCTGGATGAGATGAAAGCGGTATCCGATCCGGTCAGAGCGGAAGCCAATCGCAAAATGTTGGATGCGCTGATCCCCGACAAAGTTCCGATGGATGTTCTGCACGCGGTGCTTCGCCTATTGCTCGACGAACAGGTCTCGATCCGCAACTTATCGTTGATTTTGGAAGCTATTGCCGAGGCGCGCGCGGTTAACGCTCAACCAGAGGCGATTTGTGAGCATGTGCGGCAGCGACTTGGATTTCAAATTGTATCTGGGATCCGGCGCGATGACGGAACACTTCCGCTTTTGCAACTCGCGCCAGAATGGGAAGAGACTTTTTCGAGCTACCAAGTGGATGCAGAGCGCGGGCTCGATATCGCGCTACCACCTGACCTGTTCAATCGACTAGCAGACAACGTCTCGGAAAAGCTGCAAGACGCGGGCGACCAAGGCATCTATCCCGCCGTCGTGACCAATACACGACGCCGTCGCTTTCTGAAAACACTGATGCGTGCAAAAGGCATCAACAACCCGGTGCTTTCTTTCGAGGAAATCGGCGTTGATGCCAGACCGGCCTTGATCGGTGTGGTCGCAGCATAATGGCGGCAGCCGAGGCGATATCACTTCTTCAAACACAGCTTTGGCTCGCCTTCATCGTATTTCTTCGCGTGGGCGCAACCGTTGCTTTTTTGCCGGGGTTTGGCGAGCAATCTGTTCCCATGCGGATCAAACTAACCATCGCTTTGGCCTTTACCTTGGTCATTGCGCCGGCCGTTGCAGGGTCAGTTCCGGCATTTTCGTTTGGCGCCCTTGCGCGATTGGGGGGCACGGAAACACTCGCGGGCTTAGTGATCGGTCTTGGAATCAGGTTGTTCATACTGGCCCTGCAAACCGCTGGCGCAATCGCTGCACAGTCCACGTCACTTTCTCAAATTCTTGGCGGTGCCGCGATCGAGCCGCTGCCCGCGATGGGGTATGTATTGACGGTCGGGGCCATCGCACTCGCAGTGATGGCGGGACTGCATGTAAAGGCGGCGCAACTGCTTATACACTCTTACGTCTTGCTTCCGATTGGCTTTTTATCTCCGGGTTCCGATGTGGCAAACTGGGGTCTGTCACAAGTTGCATATGCCTTTGAACTGGCCTTTCTTTTGGCTGCGCCGTTTGTGTTGATGTCGATCCTCTACAACCTGGCTCTGGGGGTCATCAATAAAGCCATGCCGCAACTCATGGTTGCCTTTGTCGGTGCGCC
Source organism: Pseudomonadota bacterium (assembly GCA_038525015.1). GTDB lineage: Bacteria > Pseudomonadota > Alphaproteobacteria > Rhodobacterales > Rhodobacteraceae > Tateyamaria. The sequence continues at coordinate 70,867 of JBCBID010000006.1, forward strand.
GGTCATCACTCTGGGCGGTTTGTTCTTGTTGTTCCTCGCAGCCCCGATCATGCTCTCTGTCTGGCTGGCAGCGCTTGACCAATTTATGGGCGCCCCGTTCGAGGCCCGGCGATGAGCGGTCAGGACGAAGAGAGCGACAAGTCATTCGATCCGACGCCGCAAAAGCTCCTTGAAGCGCGAAAAAAAGGCGAAATTGCCAAATCCGTCGATCTGTACACCGCAGCAGGCTATGCGGGTTTGACACTGAGTCTGGTTGCCGTCGGATCACAGAGCGTTTCGTCCTTCGGAGAGAGCATGATGATCCTGTTGGACCAGTCCGCAGACATCGCAAGTGTCCTGTTCAACGGTGGGCCAACAGCGGTCATTGGAGGGATAATTCGATCCGCGGCGTTTGCACTGGCTCCGATATTTCTTGTGCCCGCTCTCTCTGTTCTGGCCGCTGTCTTGGCACAGCGTGCATTCGTCGTGGCACCTTCAAAGCTGCAACCAAAGCTCTCGCGTATCTCATTGTTACAGAATGCAAAACAGAAGTTTGGACGTGGTGGCTTCTTCGAGTTCGGGAAGAGTTTTGTGAAGCTGGTTCTATACTCAGCCTGTCTCGCACTTTTCCTCGCCGCACGACTGCCTGATATGATCGGCATCATGCATGCGTCCCCCGGGATTGTGGTCGCCTTGTTGGCCGAAATGTGCGTTGCGTTCATGTTCGTAGTGGTGATCGTTTCCACGCTTCTCGGTGGAGTCGACGCAGTCTGGCAGCATCACGAGCACATCAGGAAGAACCGGATGTCGCGCAAGGAGATCATGGATGAAACTAAAAACTCCGAAGGCGATCCGCATCTAAAACAGGAACGTCGCGCGCGCGCGCAGGCGATATCTACGCAACAGATGATGGCAGATGTTCCGCAGGCAGACGTTATCATTGTCAACCCGACACATTATGCAGTCGCTTTGAGATGGTCTCGGCAAGCAGGCACAGCGCCCATTTGCGTGGCTAAGGGCGTGGACGAAATTGCCTCGCGTATACGAGAGATCGCAAACCAAAACGCGGTTCCGATACATAGCGATCCATCCACAGCGCGTGCATTACATGCTGTCACCGATATTGGTGACGAAATACATCCTGATCATTATGCGGCGGTCGCTGCGGCTATACGCTTTTCTGACAAGATGCGAACACTTGCGCGCGATAGGATGTGACCATGGATATGTCCCAGATCAAACAATTAAACGATTTGAAGTTCCGCCAAAGCGAACAGTCAATGGCCAAGTTGCTGACACGCGAGTCTGCTTTGCGCTCGGAGCTAGAGCGGCTTCAGAATATGGCCCACGAGACCTATGCTCAACCTTCGTCTCAGTCCGAACTGCGCGCCATTGGCGGTGACATACTCTGGCTGCAATGGTTGGCGCGAGCGCGGCGGTGTCTGAACATCGAACTGGCGCAAGTGCTTGCACAGAAAGAAACAATGATGGCGCGCCATCAACAGGCAAATGGTGAAAAGGCGGTAGCAGATGCGCTTTTTGAGAAGCACATTATCACCACCAAAAGAAATAGGGAGAAACGGGCGTTGGACCATACCATCGAGACTGCACTGACGCGTTCGGCCTTCAGTAATCCTGACGGGCAATATCAATAATCAGAACGTCAGAGATTTGATCCCCCATGTCCTTTTGCGCAGCCTCTCGCAGGGCATTCCGTAGCACGGCCAGATTGTTGGCGTTTGTAAACGCACCGTCGAAGCCACCGACGTTGGCGTGATCAAACAAGACTTGCAAAAACGAGTCGCGCAGTTTTGGTTCACGCGAATAGATCGCGTCTTTCTGTCCCGCGGGGACTTCGAGACTGAGCGACATGACAACCAAAGCCTGAACAAAGTTTCCGTTGACGACCGGTACAACGAATTGGTTGTTCATCTTCACATATTCGCGGTCAGCCATATCGTCCTTTATGTGTTTTGCAGCTGTTTTCGTTGCCGCATCAATCTCCTCAGCGTCAGCAGCCAAGGCAAGATCGGGAGGCGGTCGCAAAAAAACGCCTGCGCCAACACCAGCACCGGCGCCCACCAAAAGCATGATTAGGGGGAGGAGTTTCTTCACCATAGGCTCCTAAAACGGTAGAACCGCGTCTAGCACCTGCTGACCGATCCTGGGTTGCTGCACATCCGTGATTTGGCCACGCCCACCGTAAGAGACCCTGGCTTGCGCGATTTTGTCATAAGTGATCTCGTTTTTTCGAGAGATGTCTTCAGGTCGCACAAAGCCGGAGACGAGCAGTTCGCGCAGCTCGAAATTGACCCGCAACTCCTGAGAACCCGAAATCGACAAAATACCGTTCGGCAGCACGTCCACGACCGTTGCCGCGACACGCAAGGTCAACTTTTCTTCTCGCTTCACGGACCCATCCCCACTTGATCCAGAACTTGAAGTGATCGAAACCAGGTCGGACGCCGAAGCGCCTTCCGGCAACTTCTCATCGAGCCTTTGGGGCAGGCCGCCAAGTTGCGGCACTTTGAGACTCTCCGAACCGCTACGAGAACGGTCGGTTTCATTCGATATTTCAGCACTTTCATCGATTTCGATCACCACGGTCATAATATCCCCGCGTTGGATAGCCCTGCGGTCCCCCAGCAGCGATGAGCGCTGGCCACTCCAAAGAGACGCGCGATCAGTGGGGCCAACCTCTTCAATTGCCAAAGGCAAATTGGCAGATACCATCGCCGAGTGTTCTGGCGTCGCCAGAGGGTTTGAAAAACTCGGCGGTTTGCCCAGATGATCGCTCCGCCCGCACGCGACGCACAAACCACAAATCGCAAAAACTGCGATACTTCGCGCCATATTCACTGATGTTGTCATGTTTATCTCGTCACCTTGACTGAGCCGTCTTCCTGCACGAACCCGAACAACGTGGCGCGAGAACCAAGGTTCATCACACGCACGCGGTCCCCGACCCCGCCGCGCTCAAGCGCGCGACCTTCGGTTTCGATGGACAGGCCGCCAGCGTTGAAAAAAAGCGGTACGATTTGGTTACGGTTCACTATTGCTGGCGCACCAATCGCCTCGAATGGGATGGGCCGTCCTGCATAGAGAGCAATCTTTGCTTCCTGCCCGATCACATCAGAGACGCGATCAAACATTCCGGGCGAAACGCCGTCGCGCAGTATCACATCCGATGCAGCGATCAATGTACCGGGACGCAAAGTTCGCGTTGGCATCACAGTGTCGGCCAGCCCCATCGTCGTCATCAGCAGGAATGTGAGAATGCTGCGCATCACCGCACCTGTGTCATCGCGCCCATCATCTGATCGGCCGCAGAAATCACTTTGGAGTTCATCTCGTAACCACGTTGTGCGGCGATCAGATCTGTAATCTCGCGCACGGCATCAACGGAACTTTCTTCAAGGTAGCCCTGTCGCAAAGTGCCCATACCATCCAGTCCCGGGGTGGTCACAATCGGGGGGCCAGACGCATCGGTTTCAACAAACAAATTGCTCCCAAGCGCTTCAAGGCCTTTGGAGTTTGTAAACCCCGTCAGATTGAATTGACCGATCAACTGACCCGCAGGCGTATCCTGGAAATAGGCGTAAACCTCACCGTCTCCGTTGATCGAGATGCTGCGTGCATCTTCGGGTATGACGATCTCTGGCGACACAGCATACCCATCCGAAGTTACAATCAGTCCCTCGCCGGTTCTCTTCAATGCACCGTCGCGCGTATAGGCCGTCTGGCCCGAAGGAAGTGTCACTTCAAGATAACCGTTGCCATCGATTGCAACGTCGAGATCACCACCCGTCGCGGCAAGAGAGCCTTGAGACAGATGTACCGACACTGCGGCTGGCCGAACGCCCAGCCCCAATTGCACACCAGTTGGCAACACAGTTCCGTCCGAAGCGTTTATGGCTCCCGGTCGCGTCATCTGTTGATAATGCAGATCTGCAAATTCTGCGCGCCGCGCATTGTACCCGGTCGTACTCATGTTCGCTAGGTTGTTGGAGATTGTTTCAACCCGCATTTGCTGAGCCAACATACCCGTGGCCGCGATTTTCAGAGCCCGCATGAGCGCCCCCTTAGTTAGATTTCAACATCGCATCCATCGCGCGACGGACACGTTCATCTTCGGAGTCGAGAAAACTCTGACCCATCTCGTAAGCGCGCTGCACCTCGATCATCCGAGCCAATTGCCCAATCGCGTCCACGTTTGAGGTCTCAACGAAACCCTGAACCATCCGGGCGGTTTGAGATTGCTCAAATCCACCTTCTGCGCGAAACATGACGCCACCTGCCCGTGTCAAAGATGAGGGATCAGTTGGCGCGACCAAGCCGATCTGGCCAACAAACGCCCCATCTGCACTGATCGAACCATCAGGTGAGACCGACAGAGAGCGCGCGCCAGGCGGGATAAAGACGGGGGCGCCGCCCGCGTCTAGCACTGCATAGCCGTCAAGCGTGACCAAATCACCGACGGCATTGGGCGCAAAGCTCCCGGCGCGCGTCAGACGCTCGCCATCTGGGGTCTGGATCAAAAAGAACCCGTCACCTTCGATCGCAAAGTCGTATGTCCCACCCGTCTGGGTCAATGTCCCCTGAACAAACGAAGTCTGGCGAACATTGCCATGCCCCATCGACAGCGAAGGCCCCCCTTGCATGCTTTGCACATACTCAGAAAACACCAAGCCCTCTTGACGGTATCCGGTCGTCGCACTGTTTGCGATATTGTTGGCGACGATCTGCATTTCGCGCATCAGCCCGGACTGACGGGTCAGCGTAATGTATCCCGTATTGTCCATATCAGCCTCCGATAATCAGCGGCACAATGCGGCCCTGGAAAAACGACACCAGTGTCTGCGTCATGAACCCCATGGAGAGCCAGAAGACGAGAACAATGGCTGCGAGCTTGGGAACAAAAGTCAGCGTCATCTCCTGGATCGAAGTCAACGCCTGAACCAAGCCAATGGAGACACCTGCGACCAAAGCGACGGTCAGAATCGGCATCGAAACCAAAACCGCGATCCAAAGGCCTTGCCGCAAGGTGTCAAAGAAAATTACTTCGTTGAGCATATCAGACAGGCATCCTCAGGATTTCCTGATAGGCTTCGACCACTTTGTTACGCACTGTCACGGCAGTTTCGACAGCAAGCTCGGTTTGAGCAAGCGCCTGGACGAGAGTGTGCGGATCAGCTTGGCCCGCCATAGCGTCTTTGGCGACCTGCTCGCCTTGGGCAAGTGTCTGGGCAAAGTCCATTGCAACCTTGCCGAACACACTGCCCCCTTCATTCGGGCTGGGTTGGGTCGCTGGACGCAGCGCGGCATAGTTCTGGACGGCTGAAAGTGCGGCAGTTTCCATTCTGGATCTCCTTCAAACTGGGCGCATTCAGCGCCGCAACAATTGCATCAGACTCGACGACATCTGCCGCGTCTGTTCGAACATTTTCAAGTTGGCTTCGTAGCTTCGTTGCGCCTCACGCGCGTCGGCTAGTTCGATCAACAAATCGACATTCGACCCTTGGTAATGGCCAGTGTCATCCGCCATGGGATGACCCGGATCATAGACCTGCACCAGTGGACGATCATCGAGTGACATTCGGCCTGTTTCCACACGTGAGACGCCCTGGCCTCCATCAAATTCCGTGCGAAATGGAACCGTTTTGCGGCGATACCCAGGTGTGTCGGCGTTGGAAATATTCTCGGACAGATGGCGCAACCGAGACGCTTGCGCCTTCAGTCCACTCGCTGAAACCGAAAGTGATTTTGCAAACTCACTCATCGTTCATCCCCCTACTGGCGTCCAAGGCTGGATCGGAGGATGGTGAGCGCCGAGCGGTAGATCGCGAGTGACCGGTCGTGCTGGCGTTTTGCGTCGGTCGCGCGCAACATCTCGGTTTCCAACGAAACTGAATTGCCGTCCGGCGCGGCAAAGGACTTGTCTTCCTGTATCGTCGCCGGGAAATTCGCCATCATAGCGCCATGCAAATGCGCGCCACGGGTCGCCCGCTGCGAAAATGCGTTACCAGCCGCGGGAGCATAAACATCGGTAAACGCTGGGATGTCGCGGGCCGCATATCCGGGCGTATCTGCGTTTGCGACATTCTGAGAAATGACGGCCTGACGTTGTCCGGCATGCATCGCCATCGCATGTGCCGTTTCGAAGACGGCTAGGTTCTGAAACATCGGGGTTTCTCCCTCGTTCGATTTCAATCAACGCTTAACCCTGATTCCCTAAGAAAATGTTTGCAGAGATCAGGAGGCTTCAATGCGTCAGGCCATGCGATTACACATGCTGCAAAGCCAGCTTTCCGAAATACACGTGCTTCGACAGATCGGCCGTATATCGGCGACGCAGGGGAACACGCTGACCGTTTCCGGGTTGAATGGAACCGCAAAGATTGGTGACCGAGTCGTGGTGGCGCGCCAATCCGGAAATCCGCTGACAGCAGAGATTGTTCAACTATCTCAAGAACATGCCACTATATTGCCAGACGGCCAGCCCGAGGGCGTCGCGCTCGGTGATCGCGTCAACTTGGAAATGCAAAACTTGATTGCTCCATGCGACGCATGGCTTGGGCGGATCATAGACGCAGATGGGAAACCGCTTGACGGTCAACCTCTAGGTCGCGGCCTATTCCCCCGCGCCTTAAACATGTCACCTCCGGCGGCAACCAGCAGAAGGTCGTATGGCGCACGTATGAATACCGGCCACGTGGTATTTGACACGATGCTGCCAATCGTAAAAGGGCAGCGCATTGGTCTTTTCGCCGGATCAGGCGTCGGTAAGTCAAGCCTGATGGGTCAATTGGCCAAGCGCATGTCGGCAGATGTCGTAGTAATCGCGATGATCGGCGAACGAGGGCGCGAAGTTCGGCAATTTGTAGAGGACATTCTGGGGGCGGACGGCCTGGCACGATCTGTTGTGGTCGCAGCGACATCTGACCAATCGCCTCTGCTGCGGCGGCGCTGTGCATGGACTGCAATGGCGGTGGCAGAGCATTTTCGTGACCAAGGCGCATCGGTACTCTTTTTGGCGGATTCGATCACACGTTTCGCCGAAGCGCATCGCGAGGTGGCGGCAGCGGCGGGTCAAGCGCCCGTCCTTAGGGGGTATCCAGCCACGACCTCTCATTTGATTACATCGCTTTGTGAGCGCGCTGGGCCCGGCGGTCCAGATCAAGGTGATATCACCGCCATTTTCAGCGTCCTGGTCGCCGGCTCGGACATGGAAGAACCAATCGCAGACATTCTACGCGGCGTCCTTGACGGTCACGTTGTTTTGGATCGTACAATCGCAGAGCGCGGGCGGTTTCCTGCGGTGGACGTGCTCAGATCAGTATCTCGTAGCCTTCCATCCGCAGCGACGGACACCGAGAACGACCTTATCATGCAAGCGCGCAAGCTGCTGAGCGTCTACGCACAAAATCAAATGATGATCAACGCGGGGCTGTATGCACAAGGCACCGACGTGGAGATAGATGCCGCCGTGCAGGCTGCGCCCCATTTGGACAAGGCGATCTCGGTTGTCCATGACCAAGACTGCATCCATAGCTTTGATCAACTCAAACTTGCCCTCCGTCGTGGTGGCAATCGTACGGAGCCACGCGCTCACAAACTGTAGGACGAGGCAGCGGTCACTTGCGTAAACTCAGTTATTTTCCTTGAAGGTTTAGGATGAGCGACCCCCCGAATGCTCTGATAGGCTCAAGCTTGGACTAAAATACTCATTGCCCCTACTGAGCGGGTGCGGCTTCGTCTTTTCTCGGGCGATAGATATTGGCTCGAACTTTACCGCAAACGGCGTGACCCAGCCCCCTGAACCGGGCCGTTCAGGTGTAGAATCCGTTCCTGTTTTTTTCTGTTGATATGTGGCGGTCAAGGCCTGCTGAGCGAAGCCCTTGCTTAGCTCAAGCGAGGCAGGTCGGGTGACGCGGTTTAGATTGGCTTACGGGTAGAAGCCTTCGTCTTGCAGAGACCACAGAGCTGTTTACGAGTGATTGTATCAAGGAGCGAAACCTTGCCGGCACTAAGGTGCACAGACCTGATCGGCATAGGGGATCCGCCCAGCCACGCGACGTTAAACTGCGCTCTCTGGCCGATGTTCATGTTGTCGAATAGCGGCTAACCTGACGATGGCTTCAGTCCGCGCGCTCACGCAACAGTAAGCCTCTAGCCTGTTCGAAATGCTTTAGGTGGCTACCTTGAGCGTGTTCTCTCCTTGATCGCCACGCGATGCGGGGGTCCGCACCGCCGATCTTTTTTTGATCGGAGATCAGCATAAATCAGCCTGACGCCAGGGGCCAAAACTCAGGGGGGAAAGCAGAACATATTCTCAACGACATAGGCGCAGCTGCCACGAAGGTGCGATAGCGCTATCACGACAAGAGCGTCAAAGCAATTGACGCTCCCGACACACTTGCACCGCCCTGATCCAATTGTGAACGCGCAAGATAGGTGGTGATCAATCGATCAAGCGCCTCGGGATCGGCAAACTCGGCAGGATCCGAGATCGCCAAGACCCTTTCCGATCTCTCTTGAAACACCGTTAATTGTTGATCGATGTCAATCTGCCCAAAGGCTTGTGGCAAGCCAAGCGCTGTCTCGAAAAGAGTTCTGAGCGGTGGCTGCCCCATGATGCTGAACCACTTTGATGCTTCAGAGCCAGTGCCCTGGACCACATCGGCCAGGTTTCGCTCTGCATAAAGCGCAATACGCATAGACTCGTCTTGATTGCCTGTCGCAATTTCAAAGCTGTTTGCCTGAAATCTTGAAACGATATCTTCGACGAAACCGGCCTTTGATGCGCCCCTTTGTTCACCGGGACCAAGGCCAAATGCCTCGGAAAAGTCGCGATAACGCGTGTCAGTAAAGCGATTTGCGAGGGCATCTTGGGCCGTCGTACCATCACCTAACATCTTGGTGATAAAGAATGTGTTGTTAATGTCGTCCGACAGTCCGAATGCGCCAAGAGCGACAGTCAACAGCTGTCGATCCGCGACCAGTTCTTCAGCGGTCGTGATCGATCCGATCTTATCTGTAAAGTGGTCAGTATCTCGCTTGAGTTGCGCAGAGTCGCCAAACGTCGAAAGCTGCTCATCGTATGTACGTTGAAGGAATTGCCAACCTGCAAGCCCGGATGAGATAAGAACCGGCTGAAACATCTCTAGCATCCAGCCGCCAAAAGCCGTTCTTCTCGTGGAAGCAAAGCTCTTAACGCCTTTAGACAGCGATAGTGGTCGTTGTGCACGAGAGCGTGCGATGCTTGATCAAGGTGTTTGCGACTGTCCGCATCCACGAAGACCTGACTCAGTTCTTCAATGCTGCGCAACAAAGGGTGTCTCGCTTCATCCTTGTCCGTATCACCGGACAACACGAGTTGGACAGCATAACAAACGCGACGCACCGGCGTTTTGGCATCTTCCGGGTGTATGGCATCGCGCAGACGCAAGATTTTCGCGTCAGGCGTCACGATAGCCAACCGGCTCCTGCGATCCCCGTTCTCGATAACGGCGCCGTTGATCAGCACCCTCTCCTTAGGGCTCAATTTGAGGATCAGACCGCTCATATCGCTCGCCTTTCCTGTTTGAGACCACGCATGACCGCCATGTTGACTTCAAGAAGCGGCAAGATCGATGCTTTGTCGCGCAAGATGCGGCTTGTTTGGTGCCGCGTGAACTCACCCAGGTAGATGATCCTTGCCTTCAACTCGTCAGGCAGTGGGTTTTTTTCATCCGCTATATCAACCACAAGAGCCGTCCAGAGACGTTGGTTGATATGAAGCGCCTCGACAAAAGCGGGATAGTTTAGCTTGGCATCCACCGCGCTATCCCGAAGCCGTTGGGTGACTTTTGCAATCACCTCGTACTCGGACCGACGGTCCGTTTTGGTGGACACTGCGTGTTCTGCGTAGCCCTTCAGGGCTTGGGACATCGCGTTCAAGGTTTCACCTGCTCAATAAGAGGATTGGAGGAGGCGCCTTTGCGGGCCTCCTCCAGCTGTTTTTTTACCGGAACAACGACAGGATCGTCTGCGGTGCCTGGTTGGCGATCGAAAGCGATTGCACACCCAACTGCTGCTGAGTCTGCAGAGCCTGCAAGCGGGCAGAGGCTTCCTCCATATCCGCATCGACAAGTGCGCCGATACCGGACTTCATCGCATCGGTGAGCTTACCAACGAACACGTTCTGATCTTCGATCCGCTTCGCAGAGGCACCGAGTTCAGCAGCACCATTGATCGCCGTTTGCAAGAAGGCTTCCATTTCACCCAAGGCGGTCGCAGCCGTCGCCTGATCCGTGATATTTGTTCGACCCGCGATGTCGAGATTGGCTTCGAAATCTACCGTGTCGACGTCAATCGTCGATGCAACCGGCGCAGCCGAACCAACACGGTCCAGAGACGAAAGAATGGTAAGCTGGCTTCCGCCATTGCCGTCAGCATCCGTCGCCAGTAGGTTCACACCATTGAACTGCGATGCGCCAATAATCGACAGAATTTGCGCTTCTTTCTCAAGCATATCTGCTTCGATCTTGGTAAAGTCGGCCGTTTCGCTGTTGCCCGAGACCGCCAGCTGTTTCATTTCCTCCAATACGTTCACGATTTGCTCTGCACCCGCAGAAGCAACTGCAACCGTTGACTCGCCGACACTCAGAGAATCTGAAATCGCGCTAAAGCCAGCCACATCTGATTCCATGACTTTGGAAATCGCCCAAATGGACGAATTGTCTTTGGCGGATGAGACCGTCTTACCGGTCGAAATCTCGTTCTGCGTCATCGCCAGGTCTTTGTTGATACCCTTCAGGGTTTGCAACGCGACCATTGCGCTGTTGTTTGTTAGAATGCTCGACATGTGCATTTCCTTTCGTCGTGGCGCTTTACGCCTGGGGTTACGTCCCGCCCCCTAAAAGGAGACGGCCAAACTGCCGTTCTGACAAATGCACGCCTCTGTTGCGAGGCCATGCGCCACCTGTTGTCAAGTGCGCCGCCACCTTTGAAGCGATATACCTAACGCTTCCCTAAAGCGCTCAAGGATAAAGGATATAATTCAATTCAACTGTGATCAGGCACGCTTCTCAAGCGTGCCAGTGGGTTTCAGCTCAACCGTTTCGCGGCGGCCATTGGCGTCATAAGTTTCAAGAGCTTCTCGCACGCGTCTGATCGCGGCCATGCGCCGCGCAACGGAACGCACGCCATCCGCAGCCGACTTCAGCAAAGCCTGGTTCCGCTCAAGCTTGTCGCGTAGCAGACCTACGTTCGGCAGATTGGTCGCATCCGCTCGCTCCAGCGCGTCGACAAGCTTTGTCTTTCGGTCAAAAAGACGATCAACCTGCTGTAGCTTGCCTTCCAGCAACACCGTCCGTTCAGCCTCAAGAAGATCATTCAGTTCATCACAAATCCGACCTACTTCATCATCTGCCATCCTGGCGCTCCTTCAAAGACTCAAACAATGTTTCTGCCAAACCGATACCACCGGCTTGGACCATTTTTTCCGCCTGCGCTTGCACAAGGAAAGACGAAAATTGATCTTCGCCTGCGCCCCCTCCAAAGGCACTTCGGCTTTCACCAAGGCCAGCAGATTTCAGCATTTCTGCAAGAAACGCCGCTTCAAGCTTTTCGGCGGCTGCCCGCAAGGCAGCGCCGCGCGCGTCGGGTTGTGGTGGCGATTGGGACATGACTGAGTTTACGATCATGGCGATTCCTTAGAATTCGATGGACTTTCACGATCTTTGCGACAGAGCAGTAAAGAACCAGTAACCATCGCCGGTCCATGTTGCGCGAAACGCGGAAGAATCCCGGAGAATTGCGTGCAACTTGTTCATTCTGTTGGCCATGGCACCCCAGTCGATGCTGCATCCAAGGCTGTCCACACCAAAGATAAGGTGCCCGATCACGAACCTTTCGAAGGCATCGTGTATGGCGACGAGGTGGGTAAGGACCAAGATATTGCTGCCGAAACGACCGAACCTGGGACGCGCCGAGGAGAGGATGAAAGCCACGACCCAGCGCGACAAATAACGGCGCCAAACCATGAAGCAGTAGAAAGGCCTGACGTCACGTCTGTCGAGCCGATAGAACATGCCGACAGCATGGCCGCAGACCCAGACATTGCCGCTGAGTTGAATAATCAAGGTGTTTCCGAAGGACGGAGAACGTCGGCCAACACCTCTCCGATCACTGCGATGGAGCAGGTTCTTTCCCACAAGCCCCATGCCGACCGTGCAACCTCGTCCCGCAGCAATACCGGTGTTGCAAGCCCCTCGCTGGGCCAGATTGAACGCCCCACTGCAACTCCGGGTCAAGAGAGCGCCGCACAACGGCCAGCCCACCATACAACGACAGGCCACCAAGGCGCTCCGGTGGATAGCGCAGGCCAGGGGCTAAAGCTTCACACCACGGGTGAAACAGTCAAACAGGTTTCCGCGATATGGAAAGGGAACACCCAATCGCCGGCCCATCCCCAAAAAACAAAAGCACTGCGATCAACCGAGCAATTCGCCCGGCCTTCCGACGCTTCCGCATCAGGCAAGGTACAGGGCGAAAGTGGCACACCAACGCAGGCCGCCGTTGCAGGCAGCGCGTCTGACGGGCAGCCAATGCGTGGGCAAGCCCCGGATAGCGCCGGTTCGCTTCGACCGGATCCAGGTCATCCGACACTGTCAGCCGCAAAAGCCGCCAAACACTCACAAGAGACGCTGCCCGAAAGCAAGTCATCCGAGGGTATGCTGCACGCAAAAACAACTGAGATCTCGCCTGTCGCACAGACCAAGCCGATGCCGCAAGCCTTGGCGCATACAACAATCGCCGCGCAGCTGATGAAGGCGCAGACAAGCACGGCTCTGTCGACGGCACCTGAATCTGTACAAGGTTTGGAGGAGTTCGCTTGGGATGTGCGCCCCAATGGAACAAGCCCTCTGGCGCATGGTGCACCCATGGTGCAGCGCGCAGAAATCCCGCAACATCTGTCGCAGGCAATCGCACAGGTGTTTCAACGCGCACCCGACAAACCGGTGGAGATTGCGCTTAACCCCATCGAGTTGGGGCGCGTGCGGTTGGTGATGACCACGCAAGAGACTGGCATCACGATTACAGTGAGTGCGGAACGCGGCGACACGCTTGAACTTATGCGTCGCAACATCGACGATCTAGGACAGTCCCTGAGCGATCTCGGGTTCGAGGATGTGTCCTTTGCGTTCGAACAACATCGGCAGGGTGCCGACCAACGCGATCCTGCCGCGGATGACACTGGTGACCTGCCTCGGATTGAGGAGACACTTGTTCTGCACTCCGCAAAATCACAGATCAACACACTTTCGAATAGATTGCCGACCGGCATCGATATGAGGCTCTAATATGGACATCACCCAAGTCACCACCGCCGGATCTCAAACAAACAGCGGGGTCGGAACCGCCGCGACATCCAGCGTCCTCAGTTCCGATTTCGAGGTCTTTTTGCAAATGCTGACAGCCCAAGCTGAATACCAAGACCCGCTGGAGCCGATCGACTCATCTGAATACGCGGCGCAACTGGCTCAGTTTTCGATGGTTGAACAGCAAGTGATGACGAACGACCTGATGCAGGAGATGCTGGTTGCGCTCGGGGCCAATGACATGGCAAGCGCGGCCAACTGGATCGGCATGGAGGCGTTGGTTCAGGGTCCGGTTAGGTTCGAGGGCGCGCCGATCACCATCGCACCCAACCCACCCATAGCGGCAGACGAAGTCACCTTGATCGTAACAAACGCGCAGGGAACCGAAGTCGCCAGACGCGCTCTACCAGTGAGCGCCAGTCCCTATGATTGGGATGGTCTAGACAACAGCGGCGCGACATTACCCTTTGCCGAGTACGAATTTCGGATCGAAAGCGCGGCAAATGGTGAGGTGTTGCTGACAGAGCCAGCGCTTGCCTACAACCGCGTCACCGAAGCCCGGGTTGAGAACGGCACAACGCTTCTGGTCTTGGACAGTGGGTACCTTGTAAGCGCGCTGGATGTCACCGGCTTGCGCGAACCAGGTTAGGGCAAAGCATCTCTAAGCCGGAACGCACTGTAAATCGCGGGCATAAGCAAGCGCCGCACTGATCCTAGCGGAAATCGACCTGCGGGCTGCGACATCACACTGGGATAATTATCCGGGCGTTCACCCGAAACAAGGTCAGCCAGAACAGCGCCAGCATGGGTTCCCATTGCAACCCCGTTTCCGTGATAGGCAAAGCCAGCAAACACGCCCGGCATGTCCGGGACCGCGCCGACAAAGGGCACGAAGTCCCGCGATAAGCAAACCAGACCCGACCACGCATGCGTGACTTCTACCTCCGACCAGGCGCGAAACATGGCGCGAAAATCCCTTTCAACGGCAGCGCGCGCCGCCCTCTCTGCCGCAACACCTGACCTCAAGCCACCCCGCATCCCGAACAGAAACCTGCGATCTGGCAACAGACGAAAATAATGCAAAAGGCGGCGGGTATCGTACGCCATCTGGCCGCTCGTCCAGCCCTGCGCCGCAAGGTCGTCGTTCTCAAGCGGTCGGGTTACAATCACTGTGGATTGCGCAGGCATGTATCGGGCTGCAAGCCATTCCGGGATATCCTCGCTCGAATATCCATTTGTCGCCACAATGATCTTATCCGCTTTGATATCACCTTTGGGCGTCTGCACCCGGCCTGGTGCAATCTGAACCGCGGGGCTATTATCAAAGAACCTCACACCAGAGGTACGACACGCCTCTATCATACCATTCAGAAACTTGCGCGGGTTCAACCCGAAGCCAATTGGGAGTGTGAGCGCGCCATAAAACGGCCCGCTTAACCCTGCGGCTGCCATACGCGAAGCGGGTAGAACCTCGGGCGAAACACCATAATTTTCCTCGATGGCCCGGGCCTCTGCATCAAAGCCCGCGAATGCGCGCGACCGATGCGCAAGACAGGTCTCTCCGTTCGAGTGTCGATCGACATCCAGCCCAAGCTCTCTAATCAGTGTATCGACACGATCAACCGCCGCTCGCTCGGTTCGGCGCCAAGCACGGCGTTCTGTGATGCCATATCTCTTGTCCAAGCTTGCGTCCGAACGCATGCCACCGCCAACACAGCAAAAACCGCCATTGCGCCCCGACGCACCCCAGCCAATCGAATGGGCATCTACAACGACAACATCTGAGCCGCGGCGCGCCAGATAAAGCGCGGCGGACACGCCCGTGAACCCACCGCCAACAATAGCGACGTCGCATTTGGTATCCCCTGCAAGAACGGGACACCGAGGTTGGACTGCCGTTTCGTCCCACCAACACCCCTGCCTTGGGCCAGAGCCATAGGCGTACTTGGGAAAGATCCGCTTCATGCGGCGCGCGCGGCCGCCTGCTCATCGCGCTTCGCACGCAGCGCCGCTTGTTTTGACGCCAGTGAAGCGGCAATTACGCCGATTGTGACCAACCCAATCAGGATCGTACTCAGCGCGTTGATCTCGGGGCTGACACCCAACCGGACCGAAGACCAGATTTTCATCGGAAGGGTGGTTGCCGACGGGCCAGAGGTAAAAGAGGCTATTACAAGATCATCAAGGCTCAGCGTGAACGCCAACAGCCACCCGGAGATGACGGCAGGCGCGATAATCGGCAACGTCACCAGCCGAAATGCATCCAGCGGCGTCGCCCCAAGGTCCAAAGCAGCCTCTTCCAGCGACCGATCAAAACTGACCAATCGTGACGATACAACCACCGATACAAAGCACATCGAAAATGTCGTGTGAGCCAGCACGATAGTCAACACACCTCGGTCCAGCCCGATACCGATGAACAGCAACAATAGTGACAAGCCAGTGATCACCTCCGGCATCACCAGCGGGGCATAGATCATGCCCGAAAACAGGGTGCGCCCGAAAAAGCGGCCTCCGCGCACAAGGACATAGGCCGCCATCGTGCCAAGGATGGTCGCGATGGTTGAGGACAGTATCGCGACCTGCGACGTCACCCACGCCGCATCGAGAAAGGCCTCGTTGGTCAAAAGCTCGCCATACCATCTGGTCGAAAAGCCTGCCCAAACAGTCACCAATTTAGACTCGTTGAAACTGTAGATCACGAGGATCAGCATGGGCACATACAGAAACACGAAACCCAGCGTGAGTGACACCACGTTAAAGGATGACAGCCGGTTCATCCTTCAGCCTCGACCTGTTTCTGTTCATTGCGCTGGAACAGAACAATCGGGATGATCAGGATCAGCAGCAGGATCACAGCGACCGCCGACGCCACAGGCCAATCGCGGTTCGAAAAGAACTCCTCAAACAGCACCTTACCGATCATCAGCGTGCCAGACCCACCCAAGAGCGATGGGATCACAAACTCGCCCAACGCCGGGATGAAGACCAGAAAACAGCCCGCGATGATGCCGTTGCGCGACAACGGGATGGTCACCAGCCAGAACGCTTTGATTCGGGAACAGCCCAGGTCTTCGGCCGCTTCGATCAGCGACCCGTCCAGCCGGTCAAGTGCCGAATAGATCGGCAGGATCATGAATGGCAAATAGGTATAGACGATTCCAATATAGACGGCCGTGTTGGTATTCAGAATGGTCAGCGGGTCACTGACAATACCCGTCCACATCAGGAATTGGTTCAAGAACCCCTCGCCCGACAATATTCCCACCCACGCATAGACCCGGATCAGAAAGGACGTCCAAAATGGCAGGATCACCAGCATAAGCAGCGTGGGCCGCCACTGTTCAGGCGCTCGCGCCATGGCATAGGCCATCGGATAACCGACAAGCAGCGTGAAAAAAGTGGAAATCGACGCGATCTGTAGCGAACTCAGGTATGCCTTCCAATACAGATCGTCGTCGGTAAGAAAAACGAAATTCTCAAAATCCAGTTGCGACAGCATGGGCCAGATCCCATCCCTTGCCGTCGGAGTATAAGGCGGAATAGCCAGCGCAATGTCGGACAGCGAAATCTTGAAGACGACGGCAAACGGGATCAGGAACAGCGCCAGCAACCAGGCATAGGGCACCGTTATGAGGACCGCGCGCCTCATTTCGCCAACAGCACCCCAGCGGTTTTGGTCCAACTCACCCATACCGGGTCTTCCCACGTGAATTCCCTGCGAGAGATCCGGCGCGTATTGGCGACCTGCGCCTTGATGACCTCTCCTGTCGGCAACGCCACGTGATAAGTCGACAAATTGCCCAGATACGCGATGTCCAGCACCTTTCCCTGCACGGCGTTGTCCGCCTCGGGCCTGTCCTTATGGATGGACACCTTTTCAGGTCGTATCGCCAGATGGCAGCTTTGCCCCTCCGAAAAAGGCTGCGAACTCACGGCCGTGATAGGCGCAGTTTGCGCGGCCCATGTCACAGAATAGGTACCCTCGCCCGCAGGCTTGGCAGTCCCGTGCAGAATGTTCACATCACCGATAAAATCCGCAACATAGACACTGTCCGGCGCCTCATAGATGCGTTCCGGCGTGGCGACCTGCATGATCCGGCCTTCGTCCATAACGGCGACGCGGGATGCCACTGTCATCGCCTCTTCCTGATCGTGGGTGACGATGACAAATGTGGTGCCTGTCTTCTCTTGGATGTCCATCAACTCGAACTGCGTCGCCTCGCGCAGCTTGGCATCCAGCGCGCCAAGCGGCTCATCCAGCAACAATAATTTCGGCGCCTTCGCCAGCGACCGCGCCAAGGCAACACGCTGGCGCTGACCACCAGAGATCTGGTGGGGCTTGCGTTTGGCAAACTTTTCCAGCCGGGTCAGTTTCAACATCTCATCGACACGCGTTGCAATCGCCGCTTTGTCTCTGCTTTCGCGCCGCAGACCAAAAGCGATGTTGTCCCAGACGCTGAGATGCGGAAACAAGGCATAGGACTGAAACATCATGTTAACCGCGCGCTTGTTCGCGGGCACCCCCGCAATGTTCTGCCCGGCCAATTCGATTAACCCATCAGTCGGGTTTTCGAAGCCTGCCAGCATCCGCATCATCGTCGTCTTGCCGCAGCCCGACGGGCCCAGCAGAGCAAAGAACTCACGTTCAAAAATGTCGAGGGTCAGATCGTCAATTGCGGTGAAGTCGCCAAAGCGCTTGGTCACACTGCGAAACCGGATCAACGGCTTTTCACTTGGGTCGTCCCAGGGGGCGAAAACAGTCTCTGCCAAAGGGGAATCCGTTCAAAAAAGTATGGGCGCGAGGGGGTCCCCGCGCCCAGAATCAGGCTTTAGGTGCCTGACTTAATCTTGGTCCACATCCGCGTGACCGTACGTTGGACACGCGCCGGATAAGGCGTTGTTGTATACAGGTTTTCCAACGTCGCTTCGTCCGGGTAGATCGCCGGATCGCCAATCACGTCCTCGACCAGGAACTCTTGCGAGGCCGCATTGCCGTTAGCGTAGTACACATAGTTCGACGCCTGCGCCATGTTCTGCGCATCCATGATGAAGTTCAGGAACAGGTGTGCGCCCTCGGGGTTAGGCGCATCCGCCGGAATTGCCATCTGGTCGAACCACATCAACGCGCCTTCAGACGGTGCGTTATAGGCTACTTCCACGCCGTTGTCGGCCTCAACCGCGCGGTCGCGGGCCTGCAGGATGTCACCCGACCAACCAAACGCCACACAGATGTCGCCATTCGCAAGCGCGTTGATATATTCTGAATTGTGGAATTTCTGCACGTAAGGTCGCACGCCCATAAGGATCGGTTCGGCCTTGGCCAAAACATCAGGATCGTGGCTGTCCGGGTCCTCGCCGATGTATTGGAGAGCGGCTGGGATCATCTCGGTTGGGGCATCCAGGAAATGCACACCGCAGGCCTGCAACTTCTCCATGTTCTCGGGCTTGAACACCAGATCAAGCGATCCGATGGGTGCATCCTCGCCCAGGATTTCCTGCACCTTGCCCACGTTCACGCCCAGCCCTGTGGTGCCCCACATGTAGTTGATAGAGTAGGCATTGTCGGGATCGTATTGCGCCGTGCGCGCCTCGACCACGTCCCAGAGATTCTCGGCATTGGGCAGTTTTGACGTATCCAGCTTCTGGAACGCGCCAGCTGAAATTTGGCGCTGCAGGAAGGTTCCCGAGGGCACCACCACATCATAGCCGGATGATCCCGCCAGCATCTTGGTTTCCAGCACTTCGTTGCTGTCAAACACGTCGTAGATCAGCTCAAGTCCGGTCTCTTCCTCGAACTTGGCCAGCAGATCTTCATCGATATAGTCGGACCAGTTGTAAACACGCACCTCATCCGCAATCGCCGCCCCGGTCAGGGCAAACGCCGCAGCGGTGCACAGCAGTGTCGTCTTCATCATGTACTCCCCGTAACACGCCCGGTGAGCCCGGGTCAGCAGACATGAAACCAAGTTTTGCACGATGCGTCCAGCAGGATTGCATTTGGCGGATTGACGGCGGTGCCTTTGCCCATATTGTCAGCACGTTGTTCCATCTCCGGGGGTGCCATGCCTGCGATCACCAACCACCTGCCCACGTCAGACCTGCAAGCGCTGGATGCGGCTCACCACATGCACCCGTTTACCGCCGGGGGCGCGTTGGCTGTCAAGGGCGCGCGGGTGATCACGCGTGCCAAAGGGGTGTATCTGCATGACAGTGAAGGGAACGAAATTCTGGACGGCATGGCCGGTCTATGGTGCGTAAACATTGGCTATGGCCGTACCGAATTAGCCGATGTCGCGGCGCGCCAGATGCGGGCGCTGCCCTACTACAACACGTTTTTTCAAACGACCCACGTGCCGGCCATCGCCCTGGCCCAAAAAATTGCAGAACTTGCGCCCGGTGATCTGAACCATGTGTTCTTTGCCGGGTCAGGGTCCGAAGCGAACGACACCAACCTGCGCATGGTCCGCACCTATTGGGCGATCAAGGGCAAGCCGGACAAGCAGATCGTGATCAGCCGCAAGAACGCATATCACGGCTCTTCCGTTGGATCGGGCAGTTTGGGCGGCATGTCCGCCATGCACGAACAGGGCGGGCTGCCCATTCCCGGCATTGTCCATATCGACCAACCCAACTGGTGGGCCGAAGGCGGAGACTTGACGCCAGAGGAGTTTGGTGTTTCGCGCGCGAAACAACTTGAGATTGCAATTCTTGAACAGGGCGAAGACAGAGTAGCTGCGTTTATCGCCGAACCCATCCAGGGGGCAGGCGGCGTGATCGTGCCACCTGACACATACTGGCCCGAAATTCAGCGCATCTGCGACAAGTACGACATCCTGATGATCGCAGACGAAGTCATCTGTGGTTTTGGCCGGACGGGTAACTGGTTCGGGTCGCAAACGCTGGGCATCAGGCCGCATATCATGACCATCGCCAAGGGTCTGTCCTCGGGCTACCAGCCCATTGGCGGTTCGGTCGTGTGCGACGAGGTGGCCGAGGTGATCGGCTCGGGCGAGTTCAACCACGGCTATACGTATTCTGGCCATCCAGTTGCCGCCGCCGTCGCGCTGGAAAATCTCCGCATTCTCGAAGAAGAAAACGTGCTGGATCACGTCCGCAATGTCGCCATGCCTGCCCTGCACGAGATGTGGCATGGGTTGGCAGATCATCCGCTCGTGGGAGAGACGACGATCACGGGCATGATGGGGTCGCTTGCCTTGACACCGCATAAAGGCAGCCGCGCCAAATTTGCCATGGACGCAGGGACCGCGGGGTTCATGTGTCGCGAACGCTGTTTTGCCAACAATCTGGTGATGCGCCATGTCTATGACCGCATGGTAATCTCACCGCCGCTGGTCATCTCGCCGGACGAGATTGCGGAACTTGGGCGCCGCGCACGGATCGCGCTGGATGAATGCCACACACAGTTAAGAGACGGCGACATGCTCACGCCAGCGGCGTAAGCGGGCTGGCGCGAATCTGGGAACGCGCAGAACCAGCGCCGAAGGCACATGACCCGAAAACGCACAATGATGCAGTGAATCCGACTGGATTGCGCAAACAAGCCGCCTTTTGCGTCATAGTTGGTTGCAATGCCTGGGCCACCCCGGTTTAGTCTGCGCCAAGCGGCGGCATCAGATCGCCAAACCAACGGGGAGCCAAGATTGGCCGACACTGCGACCGACCAGGCGTTCGTCGAATTCGAACGCGTGCAGAAAAGTTATGATGGCGAAATTCTCGTCGTCAAAGACCTGAACCTGTCGATGCCCAAGGGCGAATTTCTCACAATGCTGGGGCCGTCCGGGTCGGGAAAGACAACCTGCCTGATGATGCTGGCCGGGTTTGAGACAGCCACACATGGTGAGATCAAGCTGGGCGGCCGACCCATCAACAACATCCCGCCACACAAGCGCGGTATAGGGATGGTGTTTCAGAACTACGCGCTGTTTCCGCATATGACAGTGGCTGAAAACCTGGGCTTTCCGTTGGAAGTGCGAAAAATCGGTAAATCCGAGCGCGAGGAAAAGATCATGCGCGCCCTCGGCATGGTGCAGATGCAGGACTTTGCGGGCCGCCGCCCCGCGCAATTGTCCGGTGGCCAGCAACAGCGTATCGCACTGGCCCGTGCGCTGGTTTTTGAGCCCGAACTGGTGCTGATGGACGAACCGCTTGGCGCGCTGGACAAGCAGTTGCGCGAAACGCTGCAATTCGAAATCACGCGATTGGCCCACGATCTGGGCATCACAACCGTTTACGTGACCCATGACCAGACCGAAGCGCTCACCATGTCAGACCGCGTCGCGGTGTTTGACGATGGCCGAATTCAGCAGTTGGCGCCGCCGGATCAGCTTTATGAAGAGCCCGAAAATAGCTTCGTTGCCCAGTTCATTGGTGAAAACAACACGCTGATGGGCACCGTCAGCAAGATCGCCGGAGACCAGTGCGAGGTGACACTCGACGACGGCGAAATCATCGACGCCAAGCCCGTCAACGTGACCGAAGTGGGCCAGCGCACTCGCGTTTCCATTCGGCCTGAGCGGGTCGAGATGAACAAGGATCGCCTCAGCCCAGATGCACATACGCTGAAGGCCGAAGTGCTGGAGTTCATCTATATGGGCGACATTTTCCGGACGCGCCTGCGGGTAGCGGGCAATGATGATTTCGTTATCAAGACACGCAACGCCCCGGATCAGGTGCGCCTGACACCAGGCACGCAGATCGACATCGGGTGGTTGCCGCAAGATTGCCGGGCGCTTGACGCCTGAGCATGAGGAAGAAGGCCTGGGCTGCGCCCGTGGTCCGGCCTTCGCACACATGAAACGGGCGCAAACTACGGGAGTAAGTTCATGAAACTCACCAAGACCCTACTTGCCACGACGGCTTTGACGGTCGCCTCGGGCACCGCATTTGCTGACGACATGGCCGACGACATGACATTGGTTAGCTGGGGCGGCGCATACCAGGCCAGCCAGCAAAATGCCTATGTGGCGCCGTATCTGGAAATGCACCCCGGCGTGACCGCCGTGTGGGACGAAAGCTCGGCCGAAGCTGTGGCGAAACTGCGCGCGATGAACGAAGCGGGCAGCGTCACATGGGACGTTGTTGACGTGGTGGCAGCCGACGCAATCCGTCTTTGCGACGAAGGCCTTGCGCTCGAAATTGACCCCGACGAAGATCTGGCAGCCGCCCCCGATGGCACATCCGCGTCGGATGACTTTGGTGACCTGCTGGTCAGCGACTGCTTCATTCCGCAGATCGTGTATTCGACAACATTCGGTTACCGCACCGACCTGGTAGGCGACACGCCACCCACAAGCGTTTGCGCCGTGTTCGACACCGAAGCTTACCCAGGCAAGCGTTCGCTGGAAAAGCGCCCGATCAACAACATGGAGTGGGCGCTGCTTTGCGACGGTGTGGCCAAGGACGACGTTTATGACGTTCTGGCAACCGATGAAGGTCAGCAACAGGCGCTGGACAAGCTGGCCACGATCAAGGACGACGTGATCTGGTGGTCTGCGGGTGCCGACACGCCGCAACTGCTGGCTGACGGCGAAGTGATCATGGGCTCGACCTATAACGGTCGTCTGTTTGCCGCCATCGAAGAGCAGGACCAGCCCATCGGCATGCTCTGGGACGCGCAGGTGTTCGACCTGGATGGTTGGATCATCCCAACGGGTCTGAGCCCCGAGCGGGAAGCGCGTGCACGCGACTTCATCAAGTTCGCGACAGACACGCAGCGTCTGGCGGATCAGGCCAAGTATATCTCGTACGGCCCGGCCCGCGCATCGTCCGCACCGCTGGTGGGTCAGCACGCGACCCTCGGCATCGACATGGCACCCCATATGCCAACCGATCCGGACAACGCGCAGAACACGTTCCTTTATAACTACGAGTTCTGGGCGGATTACCGCGACGACATCGACGCCAAATTCCAGGCGTGGCTGGCCCAATAAGCTTATGCTTGGCGGACGACACGTCCGCCTTGCTACAAACCAATAGTAAGGCGGGGGGGTTCCCCGCCTTGCACCACCAAAGGGAACAAATATGCCCAAAGGCTACATCATCGGCCATATCACCGTGAACGACCCAGAGGCGTACAAAGAATACGTCGAAAAGGACACGCCGATCCTGGTGGCCCATGGCGCGGTCCCACTGGTTCGCGGCGGCGATGCACAGTCGATGGAGGGGCCCGAGTTTTCCCGCCACGTCGTCTTTGAATTCCCGACATACGAGGCCGCGTTGGCCGCCTATAACGACCCCGACTACCAAGAGGTTATGAACATCCGCCACCGCACAGCGACATCCATGATCGTCGTCGCAAAGGGGGCCTGATACATGGCCGAGACGATGATGGCCGCCGATGGCACACCGCTCAAACGCAGCCTTGCCCGTGCTCTGCGGCGCCAGAAGTTGCGCGCGCTGGCCCTCATCGCGCCTCTGCTGATCTTTGTTCTGATCACCTTCATCATTCCCATCGCCTCAATGTTGTTCCGGTCTGTCGAGAACGACATCGTTGTGAACACGCTGCCCGAAACCGTCCCGCTGTTGCAAAGCTGGGACGGCGAAGGCATGCCCCCCGATGACGCCTTTACCCTGCTCTATATCGACCTGTTCATCGCTGAAGAGCAGAAGCTGCATACCCGTCTTGGTACGCGTCTGAACTACGAGATGACGGGCGCGTCATCCATGTTTCGCAAGACTGGTCGCCGCGTGGGCCGCTTTGACACCGACACCTACACTGACGCCATCACGGGTGCGGACCCCGCATGGGAGGACCCTGCGCATTGGGTGCAGATGGTCGACGCGCATCGCGAGATACTGCCCCTGACCGCGCGCAGTTGGGACCGCTGGGCGACGTATTTCGCGGCTGAAGGCGACGAGATCGGGCCTCGCGACCTTGAGGACTTCCTGTTCACCGCGCTTTATACAGATTTGCAGACCTATGACAGCCAGTCGGGTGCCACGTCATTGCAAGCCGCTGCGGACGCCGCAAAAGCGACACCGGCTGTTGATCTGCAAGCCGCCTTTGCCGAAGCCGACGAAGACTGGGCAAATCCCGAAATCTGGCAAACCATTCAGCTGTATTCGCCACGCTATACGCCCGGCTACTTCCTGAACGCCGTCGATCTGGAAAAGACCCCCAATGGGGTGCAGATGAAACCAGAGAACGAGCAGATCCTGATCACGCTGTTTGGGCGCACAATCTGGATGTCGCTGCTGATCACCTTTTCCTGCATCGCGCTTGGCTATCCTATCGCGTGGCTCTTGGCGAACCTGCCCATGCGCAAGGCCAACGTGCTTCTGATCCTTGTGCTCTTGCCCTTCTGGACATCGCTGCTGGTGCGAACCTCCGCCTGGAAAGTGATGTTACAGCAACAGGGGGTGATCAATGATGTCCTCGTCTGGATCGGCTTGGTTGCTGATGACGGGCGGCTCATCATGATCAACAACCAGTTCGGCACCATCGTCGCCATGACGCATATCCTGCTGCCGTTCATGATCCTGCCGATGTATTCAGTGATGCAGACCATTCCGCCCAGTTACCTGCGCGCGGCAAAATCACTCGGGGCGACCAACTGGACCGCCTTCTGGCGCGTCTACTTCCCGCAATCGGTGCCGGGGATCGGCGCGGGGTCCATCCTCGTCTTCATCCTAGCCATCGGCTATTACATCACGCCCGAGATTGTGGGCGGCACCAAAGGCGTCTTCATCTCGAACCGGATCGCCTACCACATCTCGTCATCGCTCAACTGGGGGCTGGCCGCAGCCCTTGGCACCATCCTACTGGCGGCAGTGCTGATCCTCTATTGGGCCTATGACAAGATCGTGGGCATCGACAACGTGAAGCTGGGGTAACGATCATGGGCCTTCCTCGATACGCCACGCTGGGTCAGCGCATCTGGTACTACAGCTTCCGGGTGATCTGTGGGCTGATCTTCTTTTTCCTGGTGGCCCCTATCGTCGTGATCATGCCGCTCAGCTTCAACGCGCAGGACTTCTTTACCTTCACACCCGAAATGCTGCGGCTCGACCCTGAAGGGTATTCGCTCAAACATTACCGAGATTTCTTCACCAACCCGCAATGGCAGCTGGCGCTGAAAAACTCGCTGATCATCGCGCCGCTGGCCACCATCATTTCGGTCAGCCTGGGCACGCTTGCTGCCATCGGGCTCAGCCAAAGCCATGTCCCTTTCAAGGGCACGATCATGGCCATCCTGATCTCACCCATGATCGTGCCGCTGATCATCTCGGCCACAGGCATGTTTTTCTTCTACGCCCAACTCGGCAACTGGATGGAAGGTACGTTGGGCCTGGACAAAGGATTTGTGGGGTATGTCAAAGTCGTTCTGGCCCATGCCGTCCTTGGTATCCCGTTCGTAATCATCACAGTAACGGCAACGCTGGTTGGCTTTGACCGGTCGTTAACACGCGCCGCCGCCAATATGGGCGCCGGACCGGTCACCACCTTCTTTCGGGTACAGATGCCCCTGATCCTACCCGGCGTCATCTCTGGGGGCCTTTTCGCCTTTATCACCAGCTTCGACGAAGTCGTGGTGGTCCTGTTCGTCGGCTCCGCCAGTCAGAAAACCCTGCCGTGGCAGATGTTCATCGGCCTGCGCGAACAGATCAGCCCCACCATCCTGGCCGTCGCGACAATCCTGGTGGTGATTTCAATCGCGCTCCTGACAACAGTTGAACTGCTCCGCCGTCGCAGCGAACGCCTACGCGGACTAAGCCCCGGTTAATCCCTTCTTCTGGCCCAAAATACTCCGGGGAGTGTGAGGGGCAGAGCCCCTCATCTCAAAAAAAGATCGCGCCGCCGCAGGCGTCCTTTGAATCAACGCAACCGTTTGAGCAGGCTCAAAGACGCATATCCGTCCGCCTTCAGACCCTGTGATTGCTGAAACCGCCGCACCGCGTCCAAGGTTTTGGGACCAATGCGACCATCCACACCTTGCGTATCAAACCCCGCAGCCGTTAGGCGGCGCTGCATGTCCTTGCGTTCGGAAAAAGTCAGCGCCCGGTCACCACGGGGCCAATCGGCTTGGAATGGCGCTCCACCTCCGACCCGGTCGCTCAGATGCCCCACCCCGATCACATAGGCATCTGCGGCATTGTACCTTTCGATCACCTCGAAATTCTTGAAGATCATCAGCGCCACGCCATCCCCGCCGGCAGGCAACAAGATAGACGCCTCGCCATAATCTGGCACCGGTTTGCCATCCACACCCAGAACGCCTGCTTGAGCCCATTGTGACGGTGCACGCATCACCTTCCGATTGGCAGAAGCATAGTCAAAATTGTCCGGCAGCGTCACCTCGACGCCCCATGGCTGCCCCTTGATCCAGCCAAACCGGGATAGGTACGCTGCGGTCGACGCGAGTGCATCCGTCGGGTCATCAGACCAGATGTCGCGTCTACCATCGCCGGTAAAGTCCACCGCGTAGTCCAGATAAGACGTCGGAATAAACTGCGTATGCCCCATGGCACCGGCCCAAGACCCGGTCATGTTGCGCGGGCTGGTGTCTCCGCTTTGGAGTATCTGCAGGGCTGCGATCAACTGCGCTTCAAAAAATGCGCCGCGCCGTCCGTCAAAGGCCAGTGTGGCCAGGCTTTGAACAACGTCACTGGTGCCGCGAAAACTGCCATAATTGCTCTCCAGCCCCCACACTGCAACGACAACTTCCCGCGCGACACCATAGCGGGCTTCGATTGCATTCAACGTATCTGCGTGCGCCCGCAGCGCCTCCCGGCCGTTCCGAACGCGGCTGTCAGAGGCGGCGCTGTCGAGATAATCCCAGATCGTCTTGGTAAATTCAGACTGGTTCTGATCGCGCTTGATCACGTCCGGGTCATAGCGCACACCATCAAACGCCCGGTCAAACGTGCTAGCGCTGATCCCTTGGCCAAGGGCGCGGCCCCTGAACTGGCTGATCCAACGCTGAAATGCCGGGTCCTTTGGCGATGGCGCAACGGCGGGTCTCACCTCTCGTGTCAATGCCGCGGGGCGCAATTGCGGTCGCAGCACAATCTGCGCCGCCACAGTAAGAGCTGGCAAGGCTTGCCCGCGGCTGACCGTTTCAATCACAGGGCGCGGCTCGGGCCTGATCGAAGACGAAACGCCCTGCGAAACTGCCATTTCCGCAAAGAAAAATGCGCTGCCCATCGCGCAAAGGGTGACTGCCCACCGCATATAATGCCTCTTGATCGCTTATGTCGCGTTTGAGGTTAGTGTAACGGAAACTGAGCAACGGGCAAAGGCATCAGTCGAAATGGGCGCGGTCCTTTGCCACTTCGTGTACTTCTGCCCGAATGCGCGCAAGGTGATCACGCAACAGCGACACGCGGTGCGGGCGAAAACTCTGATCTGTGACGCGCAGATCGTCCATGCGGTCCAGACGGAAAATGCGAAAGTCCTCGCGCAGGTGGCACCAGGCCAGAAGCACGTTTGTGTTTTCCATATACACAATGCCCAGCGGTTTCACCGTCCGCTCGGTTTGGTCTCCTTTGGCATCCTGATAGGCAAAGTGCACGCTCACCTCATCCCAGGCAGCTTGTCGCAAGGTGCCGACATTGATGCGCGGCGGATCCGGGCGCCAGTAGCGGCGCGCGTCCAGAACGGCGTGTTTCAACCGATGCGCCTGCTTGGGTGGCACCCGAGCCTGAATCTTGGCCAAGGCCGAGGTGGCGGCCTTGGCCAACGCAGGATCGGCGATGACGGCCACGTCGCGCAGCCCCAGAACCAGCGCTTCCAGTTCATCGTCTTCAAATCCAAGCGGAGGCAGCGACGCATCTTCGATCAGGGTAAAGCCAAAACCCGCTTCGCCATCTATGACGGCGCCGAGGCTTCGCAATTCGTCGATGTCACGGTAAATTGTACGCAGCGACACGTCCATTTCGTGCGCAAGCGACTGCGCCGTGATCGGCGGCGTCAGGCGGCGCAGCGTCTGCATGAGTTGGAAAAGGCGGTGTGTTCGGGTCATGCCTATGTCTTATCACATGTCCTGCCAGTTTCTGACAGCACAGCCCGCTATCTCAGCGTCAGATTTTATGAACAGGAGAGAAAGATGCTGACCCTTGTGACTTACCCTCCCGCCTTTGGACAACCAAGCGGAAGCCCGTTTTGCGTCAAGGCGCTGTACCTTCTGAACCTGTCGGGCTTGCCGTGGCAACGCAAGGATACGGCGGACCCCCGCAACTGGCCCAAAGGCAAGCTACCCGCGCTGTGGGTCGATGATGAAATCATTGGTGACAGCGACAATATACGCGCCTGGCTCGAAGCGCGAGGGGCGCGGTTTGACGACGGGCTGAGCGATCTGGACCGTGCGACATCGCGCGCGTTCATCCGCATGGCCGAAGAGCACATGTACTTCCACGTGGTCATGGACCGATGGGGAGACAAGGCCGTTTGGCCCCTTGTTAGAGACACATATTTCGCGGCCATCCCAACCTTTCTGCGCACATTTATCACCCGCAGCATTCGTCGCATGTTGCTGCGCGGCATGGATACCCAAGGGCTGGGTCGCCTGACGGCAGGCGAACGGCTAGAGCGAATCGAACCGGATCTACGGGCCATCACCGACCGGCTTTGGCATGGCCCCTTTCTGTTTGGATCACAGCCCAGCGCCGCCGATGCCAGTGTGGCGGCCATGTTGGGCGCTATGGCCTCCACACCCGGTGGTACCGCGTTGTCACGTCGTGTCGGTCAGGACGTGATGCTGGTCGATTACATGCGCCGGGTCGAGGCCGCGTTGGGCTAGCGCCGCTTGCGGCTGACTTTGCGCTTGGTCTTGTCCGAGCGGCGCTTGGCCTTGGCTGGTTTGCGGCGCGGACTGCGACCTGCCGGGCTTTGCCGCCCGCGCGGCAGCGACTGACCATCAAGCGCCAGCAACTCCAGAGCGATGCCGCCCGTCACCGGCACGGCTTCGGCCAAGCGCACGGTCGCACGCTGGCCCAGGCTGATGACCATGCCGGTATCGGACCCCATCAGCGTGTTCGCCTCGCGGTCGAAATGAAAATACTCTGCACCTATGGATCGCATCGGCACCAGCCCATCCGCACCGCTGTCGTCCAGCTTTACAAAGATACCGAATTTGGCGATCCCGGCCACGCGGCCCTCAAGTTCATCTCCCACCCGCTCGCTGAGATAAGCGGCGAGATATCGGTCGGTCGTGTCCCGCTCTGCGACCATCGAACGGCGTTCGGTGTCGGAAATATGGGTGCCGGTCTTGTCCAGATGTTCAGTGTCTTCAGGCGTCAGACCGTCCTTGCCCCAGCCATGAGCCGAGATCAGCGCCCGGTGCACGATCAGATCGGCGTAGCGCCGTATGGGCGAGGTAAAATGTGCATAGCTGCGCAGCGCCAACCCAAAATGCCCAAAATTCTGCGGACTGTAATAGGCCTGGGTCATCGACCGCAGGGTCGAGATGTTGATCAACTCAGCATCTTCGGTGTCTTTGGCCTGTGCGAGCAATCGGTTCAGATGCGCGGTTTTCAAAACCTGACCCTTAGCCAGGTTGAGACCGGCCGCCTGTGCCGTTTCCCGCAGGTTGTCCAGCTTGTCCGGCGAGGGTTCCTCGTGCACCCGGAACAGGAGAGGGGACTTTTTCGCAATGAGCGTTTCGGCGGCGGCCACATTGGCAAGCACCATAAACTCTTCGATCAGACGATGGGCATCCAGCCGGTCCTTGAACGCGACAGATCGGACAGTGCCATCGTCGTCCAGTATGATTTGCCGTTCTGGCAGGTCCAGTTCCAACGGCTGACGTCGATTTCGCGCCTCTACCAAAGCCGCATAAGCTGTGTAGAGCGGTTTCAAAACAGGCTCTAACAAGGGCAAAGTACGCTCACCAGGCGTCCCATCAATGGCGGCCTGCACCTCCTCGTAGTGCAGCGAGGCGGGTGATCGCATCAGTCCGCGGTAGAAGCTGTGCCCGATCTTTTCACCCTGCGCATCAATCTGCATCCGTACGGCGATGCAGGCACGCGGTACCCCTTCATGCAGGGAACACAAATCACCCGACAATCGGTCAGGCAGCATTGGCACAACCCGATCCGGGAAATAGGTCGAGTTACCCCGTTTCTTCGCCTCGCGATCCAGGGCAGAGCCGGGCGTGACATAAGCCGCGACATCAGCAATCGCCACCCAGATGATATGCCCGCCTTTGTTCTTGGGGTCGTCATCGGGATGGGCATAGCACGCATCATCGTGATCGCGCGCATCAGATGGGTCAATGGTGACAAGCGGCAGATCACGCAGGTCTTCGCGCCCGTCCAGACCTGCGGGTTTCTTTGCGTCGGCTTCCGCGATGACATCATCGGGAAAGGCATCGGGAATACCGTGTTCGTGGATCGCGATCAGCGACACCGCTTTGGGGGCCGACGGGTCGCCCAAACGATCTACAATGCGCGCACGCGGCAGCCCGATCCGACCCTTCGGGCCGGATTGTTCAGCCTCGACCAGTTCACCATCCTTGGCCCCATGTGTGGCGCCGCCGGGCACCGACCATTCTTTGTCGCTGCCCTTGTCCACTGGTACAATCCGCCCACCCTCGGCACCCGCACGGAACACGCCGAGGATGCGCCGCGGGTTGGTTCCGATCCTGCGGATCAGGCGTGCTTCGTAGTTATGATCGTCATCTTTCACCAGCGTGAGACGCGCCAGAATGCGGTCCCCAGGTCCAAGTGCCGGATCGGAGGCGCGAGGCAGCACCAGGATTTTGGGCTCGACCCCTTCGCCCAGCCACTCCATCGGGCGTGCGAACAAATCACCGTCCCCATCGGCTTCAACAACCTGCAAAACACTCACAGGCGGCAAGCGGTCGGGATCCTGATAGGTCTTCTTGCGCTTTTCGAGATGCCCGTCGGCCTCTAACTCCTTGAGCAGACGCTTAAGGTCGATGCGCGCGGCACCTTTGATGCCAAACGCTTTGGCGATCTCGCGTTTGGCGGTCAGTGTCGGATTGGCAGAAATCCAATCCAGAACTTCAGTTTTTGTGGGAATACGGCTCATGCGATCGAGGTAGCACGGCGCTCTGGTGCCGTCATGGCAAATCGTCGATTGTGTCTACATCCGCCAGCGTGTCTACCAAAGCGACGCGGCCGCACCCCAAGGCAGCGCGGCTGTCGGCCAGGGCATGTTCGGTTGACCAGCGCACGCCATCAAGTGCCGATGGTGCCAGATTAGAGCCTGTTTTGACCCCGATCAGCCAGTACCCCCCATCCGGTGCGGGGCCAAAGACCACCTCGCTGGGCCGAAGCGCCGAAAATGCCTTGGCGATATGTGGTCTGTCGATCCCTGGTATGTCAGCGCCGATCACACAGACAGGACCCCCGGCGCGCCGCATCATGCGGACAATACGTTCGCCCAGATGCCCGCCTCCTTGCGGCCAGCGGTCAAACCGATGCGGCCACACCCGGCTGGTCAGCCCGTCATGATCTGGTGCAACAGCCAGCACCACGCGCCAGCGCGGGTCCTCGATCCGACGCAACAAGGCACTGACCTGATGTCGGAACCACCACGCGGCCGCGATCATACCGATGTCTCGCCCAAGGCGTGTCTTGACGCGGCCGGGACGCGGGACTTTCAACATGACCACCAGTATGGGCCTCACAAGGGCCGCTCCATATCCTTGTGAGGAATACCGGCATCGTCATAGATCGGCCCGTAGGCTGTGAAGCCCAATCGCTCATAAAACGCCAACGCGTGGGTCTGGGCACCCAATTTCGCGGTGGTGACGCCCGCTTGATCCTTTGCCACACGCAAACACGCATCGATTATAGCAGCCCCCAAGCCGGTGCCCCGTGCCTCTTTCAGCACGCAGACGCGCCCGATCTTGGCAGTTGATCCATCGATGATAATGCGTGCGCAGCCCATGGGCTCGCCCTCAATATAGGCCAGAACGTGCAGCGCATCGCCATCGCGACCGTCAACTTCCTCTGCCGCGCTCACACCCTGTTCATCAATAAATACAGTACGGCGCAAAGCATGGCAGGTGGTCAGATCACGCGTCTGTTCGATGTTCCATTTCATGCGAAGTAATCCTGCAGAATACGTCCGTAGATGGCTTTCAATTGATGGATATGGGTGACTTTCACGTGCTCATCGACCTGATGCATGGACTGGCCCACCAAACCGAATTCAACCACAGGGCAATGGGCTTTGACAAATCGCGCGTCCGAGGTGCCGCCCGAGGTGCTGAGCACCGGCTTCAGGCCGGTTTCGGCCTCTACAGCCTGAGACACGATGTCAGAAAAAGGTCCGGGCGGGGTCAGAAAACTCTCGCCAGAGACTTTGATCACGACGTTGATATCGACACCCCAAGCCGTGGCCACCGCGTCTGCTTGGGCCCGGAGCCATGCGGACAGGCTGTCACCCGAATGCAGATCATTGAACCGAATGTTGACCGCCGCGCGCGCTTGTGCGGGGATGACATTGGTTGCTGGGTTCCCGGTGTCGACCGTCACAATGGCGAGCGTGGATGGATCAAAGTGATCCGTCCCCTGATCCAGTTCATGGCTGGCAAGCTGATCCAGCAATCGCACCAGCGGAGGCAAGGGATTGTTGGCGCGGTGCGGATAGGCCGCGTGACCCTGCACCCCGGTGACCGTGAGCCAGGCCGTGAGTGAGCCACGGCGCCCGATCTTCATCATTTCGCCCATGGTCTCGGGGCAAGTGGGCTCGCCGACAAGGCAGACTGCCATCGCCTCGCCCTCAGTCTCCATATGGTCCAGCAAAGCACGGGTTCCGTCGGTTGCGTCGCCTTCTTCGTCTCCCGTGATTGCCAGGATGATGGCGCCCTCTTGTCCCATGTTAGGGACGAAATCGACCGCCGCAGCGGCAAAAGCGGCAACGCCGGATTTCATATCTGTCGTGCCCCGCCCATACATAACGCCATCGCGTATGTCGGCCCCAAATGGCGGCGTGCTCCAATCATCGGGAGTGCCTATGGGTACCACATCAGTGTGACCGTTAAAGCCAAAGGTGCGGGGATGGCCCTTTGGGCCAAACCGCGCGAACAGATTGCGGATGCCACCGCGATTGGCCCAAACACAATCGAACCCCGCCGTAGAGAGCAACGCGTGCAGCACATCAAGCGCACCCGCATCTTCGGGTGTCACCGAGGGGCAGCGCACAAGTGCGGCAGTTAAAGCAGCAGGATCAACTGGATGCATGGTCATACCCTCAGCGAAAATGTGGCCAAAAGGACGCGCCACGCCCGTGTTCCACTTGCCCGTCAGTTAACAGGATGCACATGGCTGTGCTAGGGTTGGCTCAAGAATTGACCCGAGGCAGGGCAAATGCAGTTCGGTCGCGTATAGCGGCAAACACACGTCAAATCGTGCGTCGTAAAAAAACGGATCAACCGCATCACTGCACCATCTTTGCCAAAGTTTCGGGCTGGGCAGGTATGGTTTTGACATTGGTTTCACTTCTTTTGCACGTTGACTGCAGGGCACGCGCTCGCTTGGCGGTGCGCAGATGACATGGTTTGGCGTGGTCGACCACGACAGCGGGCATTTTTTGGCTTCGGGCCTCTGCAGCCGCATGCAGGGCGATCAACTGGGTCCGATGTTAAAACGTGGGACGCTGATGTTCGAAACCGCGTTGTCGGAACAGGATCATCCGCTGGACCTCATGGGCGTGTCACAGACTGTCCCCTGGCCGCGTCAGTTAAGCTTTGAGGCTATTCCCGGTGGTGGGATCGCGTTGCGGCACCGCCACAATACCGACATCACACATGCGGCAATCCGTTGGTCGAACGATCAGCGCGCGATCACCCTGCGCGTGACCTATGCCTGGGATGCACCGGCGGGCTGGGGTCGATTGGCGCTGGAACGGCCCGAGTGTCACGGATACATCACCCGCCCCGTCCACATGCCCCGCCCGTTTCTGACAACCGACATCCAGGACATGATGTTGCGCCGCGATGCCGGCACCTTGGCCAAGGAC
Source organism: Pseudomonadota bacterium (assembly GCA_038525015.1). Taxonomy (GTDB): domain Bacteria; phylum Pseudomonadota; class Alphaproteobacteria; order Rhodobacterales; family Rhodobacteraceae; genus Tateyamaria. The sequence goes on from JBCBID010000006.1 coordinate 105,163, forward strand.
GTCTTGTTTGGTGCGGTCAGCGACCAGATCCTGCCATTGGGTCCAATGCCTTCGCTGCACCCGGACACGCCGATTGCAACGCCAAACGGATATCGCCCGGTGGGCAAGTTGGTCCGTGGTGACACTGTCTTGAGCCCAAACGGAGAGATCGTGCCAGTTCTTCACAGTGTCAGGCATTGCGTTCCGGCGCGGGGCAGTTTCGCGCCGGTTCGGCTCAGGGCCCCGCATTTCGGGTTGCAGCGTGATATCATCGTCGCACCCGAACAGCGCCTGGTGCTGAAAGGGTCCGAGGTCGAATACATCTTTGGACAGGAAGCGGTACTCGTGCCCGCGCGCCACCTTGTCAATGGCTATGCCGCCGTCTGGAGCGACACCGGAAGCACAACCGACTACGTGCAGATTGTCCTACCTGGGCATGAGGCACTGGTCGCCGCAGGATGTGCGCTGGAAAGTCTCTATATCGGGCGCATACGCCGCGACCCCGAGCGTCTGGCAGCCAGTGTTCTGGCCGACATACCCGATCGTCTTTTGCCGGAACATGCACGGCCCATCTATCAGGTTCTGGGGTCATTCGAGGCGATCACGCTGGTCGCACATCGCGCAGCCTGAGCGGGCCTAGGTATACATCTGCTTTCGCCGCGCCCGTGCTTCATCGGTCGCGCGGCCCGTGCCGTCGTGATAGCTGCCAAACCAGCGGTCCCAGGGCATTTCGACCGTGCCGTAATTGCATTCGAAGTACCGGTGATGCAGTTGATGAAAATAGACACCCATCCGCATCTGCGGCGTCTCGTTCACCACAAGTTGTTCAAAGCCGGAATGGCTGAACACGGGGTGTGTGGACTGCACATATCCATGGAACATCACATGCAAGGGATGGCTGGGCACCACCAGGTGGATTGCAAAATTGGTGTAGAACAGAAAATGCTCGACCGGGTGCATGGCGATCCCGGACCAAGGTCCGATATTCACATTTCGATGATGCAGGCTGTGCGCCAGCCTATAAAGTGGCGGCCAATGCAACGCGCGGTGCACCCAATAGAAGTGAAAGCTCGACCAGATCGGCAGCAGCACAAAAAACGCGATAAACCAGATCGGATTGTCCGGAAACAGGACCGACGGCGCATAGCCATTCGCCATCATCCAAAATACACCGATCTGCGCGAGGCTCCACAACGTGATCCCGCTGGCGATGTGCCAGAACATGTTGTCCAGCACCTGATTGTTAAAGGTAAAGGACCCGTTGCTCCGGTTCTGGTCACGCGGATCAAACTTGGTCTTGTTGCCCTGGCCCTTGCGGGTGATCAGCCAGTAATGCAAGGCGCCTGCGATCAGGCATTGCGGCACCAAATTAGCAAGCCAGACACGGATCATCCAACCGGGTTGAAATGTCTGCATCGTCTCTAATGCAGGCAAAATCGCGAAATACCCGACAAGGGCAAGCACAACACACAAGGTGGTCGTCGAGATTTCCAACCAGAACGCCGCATACCAGCGAAAGATCGCGCGGGGCTGCGGCGGCCAAACGAACAAGGGGTTCTGCGCAATGGGGGTCGGGGGGCGATGGTTCCACCTGCCCGCTTCTCGCGCCTCGGTGTCAGCTGGCATAGTTTGACCCTTCCTCGTCCAGAATGGCCTTAAGTTCGGTCAGGTGGCGTTCGTCCTGTTCGGGATAGTCCTCGATCTCCTGTGCGGTCTTGGCCGCTATGTCATCGGGGATCACGCGCAGCGGTTTGCCCGTCTGCAGCGCCAACATATAGGTCTGGCAGGCGCGTTCGAAATAGAACATCCGGTTGAATGTCTCAGCCACGGTCTGCCCGATTACCATGATGCCGTGATTGCCCATCACCATCACCTTTTTCTTCGGGTCGTCGAACAGCTTGGCGCAGCGCGCGCCTTCCTCTTCAAAGGCGAGACCACCATAGGCATCGTCGACCACCACCCGGTCAAAGAACATTGCACCGTTCTGATCGACTGGGGGCAAACGGCTGTCGGCCAGGGCCGCAAGCGCGGTGGCATAGGGTGAATGCACATGCATCGCGCAGCGCGCTTGCGGGCAAAACCGGTGCATCCCGCCGTGAAGCCCCCAGGCGGTCGGGTCCGGAGCATCCGGCCCGTCCATACTGTCCGGGTCGTTTGCGTCCACCACGATCAGGTCCGAAGCCTTGATCCGCGAAAAGTGCATCTGGTTGGGGTTCATCAGGAATTTCGTGCCATCCTCGTTGATGGCAAGCGAGAAGTGGTTGGCCACTGCTTCGTGCATGTTCAAACGCACCGTCCATCGAAAGGCCGCCGCGAGGTCAACGCGCTCCTGCCAATGGTCCATATTTGGTCGAATCTGTGCAAGGCTCATGCTGTTCTCCCCCTTGTTGAGCGGGAGCGTGCACGGCGCATGGGTCGTCGATCAACTCAAAAAGCTATTCCGAAAACGACGCGGTCAAGTGATGGTCAAGCAAGCAGCGCCATCAAAGCGCGCTCGGCCTGCCGCAAACCTGTCGGATCCTCGGGCACCTCCGGCAATTGCTGCTGGCCCGCAAGGTCGATGACGGCCGGGTGGATATAGCTGTTTCGGGCAATCGAAGCGGTGTTATGAAGTGTCTTTGCCGCGGCGGACGCCATCGCCTTGATGGTCACGGGGGTATCGCTTGCCAGCGCGGCGGACAGCGCAGCCACCGATCCGTTCCAGGTTCGAAACGTCTTTGCCGTCAGTTCGGGGCGACCGGTGACCTCTTCCAGCCACCTGTTTACATGTTCCGGCCCAAGTTGTGACAAGTGACCCCGCGCATCCCGAAACTGCATCAAGGCACCGCCAGGCAGGTCTTGCATCTTCTCAAGCGCCCGTTGCAGCGTGCGATCGCTCAGCCGCTTGCGTACGCGCTGCCCGCCCTTTCCGCTGTAGCAAAGGTGCAGCACGCCATCTTTGATCCGCAGATGTCGGCCGCGCAGTGTGGTGGCGCCATATGTCTTGTTGTCTTCCGCATAGTCTGGCGTACCCACGCGCAGGGACGCGCGGTCAATCAACCTAAGTGCGGCAGCCACCGCAAACGCCTCGTCCCCCTGCGCTTCGGTCAGGGCGTTGTGGACCCGGCGGCGGATGCGCGGCAGCAAAGCACCAAACGTGGCAAGATCGTCGAACTCGTGACGCGCCCGGAACGCACTGAAATCCGGGTGATAGCGGTATTGCTTTCGGGTGCGGGCGTCATAGCCTGTCGCCTGCAAATGGCCGTTGGTGCGCGGACTGATCCACACCTTTTCATAGGCAGGCGGCACGGCGAGGGCCTCGATCCGCTTGCGTTCGTCTTGATTGTCTATGCGGGTGCCGTCCGGCGCGACATAGCTGAACCCACGCCCCGCGCGCTTGCGCACGATGCCGGGTTGGTCGTCAGGGTACCAGATCAGACCGTCTGGAACTTGTGTCTGCATTGCCATATGCGCAAAACGTACAGCACCGGCGGCGGTTCCCTGCACTGCCGACGGAATTGCACTTGCAGCCTCATGGGCCCGGTGAAATATTGGGTCATGGAACACGACCTTTCTTCCGCCCCCTTTCCATCCTGGCCCGACGTTGCAGCAGAGCTGGTGCAAGTGGCCGCGGGCCGCGCGCCCGCCGACACCGTTATTCGCGGCGGTATCTGGGTCAACGTGCACACGCGCGAGGCGCTGCCGGACCACGACATCGCGATCAAGCATGGGCGCATCGCTTGTGTCGTGCCAGATGCCAGCGCACAGATCGGACCCCAAACCGAGATCATAGAGGCACAGGGGCGCTATATGATCCCGGGCTTGTGTGACGGGCACATGCACATAGAAAGCGGAATGCTCACTCCGGCCGAATTTGCCGCTGCCGTCATACCGCACGGCACCACTACCATGTTCACCGACCCGCACGAGATTGCCAATGTGTTGGGTTTGGAAGGCGTGCGACTGATGCATGACGAGGCGTTGATGCAGCCCGTCAACATCTGGACCCAAATGCCCTCCTGCGCGCCATCCGCGCCGGGAATGGAAACGACGGGCTATGAAATCAGCGCCGAGGATGTGGCCCAAGCGATGTCGTGGCCCGGCATCATCGGTCTGGGTGAAATGATGAACTTTCCCGGCATGGCCGCCGCCGATCCACAGATGCTGGCCGAGGTCGCCGCAACCCAAAGGGCCGGCAAAACTGTCGGCGGGCACTACGCATCACCCAATTTAGGCTCTGATTTTGCAGCCTACGTGGCCGGTGGCCCCGCTGACGATCACGAGGGCACGTGCGAGGCCGACGCCATTGCGCGGATGCGGCAGGGCATGCGCTCGATGATCCGTCTGGGAAGCGCATGGTACGACGTCGAAACGCAGATCACCGCGATCACTGAAAAGGGCCTCGACCCCCGCAATATGATCCTGTGCACGGACGATTGCCATTCCGGCACGCTGGTGAATGACGGCCATATGAACCGTGTTGTGCGACATGCCATCGATTGCGGGTGCGATCCACTGGTGGCGCTGCAAATGGCGACGATCAACACGGCCACCCATTTCGGACTGGAGCGCGAGATCGGATCACTGGCACCGGGGCGCAGGGCGGATGTGATCCTGACGTCGGACCTCAGAACCTTGCCAATCGACCAGGTGGTCGCACGGGGCAAAACAGTCTCTGTCAAAGGCAAGCTGACCGTTGAGTGCCCCCATCTTGATTGGCCTGCCAAGGCGCGACAGACGGTCAATATGGGTGCACCAAAGACTGCAACCGACTTTGAAATTGCAGCGCCCGCAGGGCGCAATTCGGTGACTGCCAACGTCATCGGAGTGGTCGAGAACCAGGCACCGACCAAAGCCCTGAAGCGCGACATGCCCGTGAGTGACGGCAAGGTCGAAAGCCATGGCGACACCTGCCAGATCGCGCTGGTCGAACGCCACCGCGCCACGGGCGGCGTGACCAACGCGTTGGTCTCTGGGTTCAATTATCAAGGCAACATGGCCATGGCGTCGACCGTGGCGCATGACAGCCATCACATGATTGTGGTGGGCACCGACCGGGACCAGATGGCCTTGGCTGCCAACCGGCTGGCCGAGGTGGGCGGGGGCATAACGGTCTTTCGCGATGGCACGGAACTGGCGCTGGTCGAACTGCCCATTGCGGGCCTTATGTCTGACAGGGCCGCCCACACCGTCGCGGCCAAGGCGGACGAAATGGTTCAGGCTATGGTGGCGTGCGGCTGCACCCTTAACAACGCCTATATGCAGCATTCGCTGCTGGCGCTTGTCGTTATTCCTGAACTGCGCATCTCAGATCTGGGACTGGTCGATGTCCGCACGTTTGATTTCATTCCAGTCCTCGAGCCAACACCATGAAAACACTTGAACAGGCCAATCACGGTCACACCGAATTTCACGATGCCAAGGCCGCCGTTGCCCGCCTCAAAGAGCTATATGACGACGCGGTACAGTTCCTCAGTGGTCAGTTTCAGCACGCGATGGAACAGGGCGCACCAGAGGGTCGGATCAGAGCCTATTACCCGGGAATTCGGTTCACGACGTCGACCTATGCACGTGTCGACACACGGCTCAGCTTTGGTCACGTGTCGGATCCTGGTACCTATGCCACCACGGTCACGCGCCCCGATCTTTTCGCCAATTACCTGACCCAACAGATCGGCCTGCTGATCGCCAATCACGACCAACCGGTCGAGATCGGGTACTCCAACACGCCCATGCCGGTGCATTTTGCCGTGGCCAATGACCCGGACATTACCGTGCCGCAGCAGGGCGCCGCCGCGTTCACGCTGCGGGACGTGTTCGATGTGCCGGACCTGAGCAACACCAACGATGACATCGTCAATGGCACCTATGACGCCCCCGACGGCATCGGCCCGCTTGCCCCGTTCACGGCCCAGCGGATCGACTATTCCCTGGCACGTCTCACACATTACACGGCCACGGACGCGCACCATTTTCAGAACCACGTACTGTTCACCAACTACCAGTTCTATGTCTCTGAATTCGAGGCCTACGCGCGGACACAACTGGACGATGCCAACAGCGGCTACACCTCCTTTGTATCGACCGGCAACGCCGAGATCACCAAAGGCGACCAACCGCTCGCGGCCAGTCCGAAGATGCCGCAAATGCCCACCTACCACCTCAAACGGGCCGATGGGTCGGGGATCACCCTGGTCAATATTGGCGTTGGCCCCTCGAACGCGAAAACGGCAACCGACCACATCGCGGTCCTGCGCCCGCACGCGTGGCTTATGGTCGGGCACTGTGCCGGTCTGCGCAACAGCCAGGCGTTGGGGGATTTCGTCCTCGCCCACGCCTACCTGCGCGAAGACAACGTGCTGGACACCGACTTGCCGCCCTGGGTGCCGATCCCGGCGCTTGCTGAGATCCAGATCGCGCTGGAACAGGCCGTGGCGCAAACCACCAAGCTGGAAGGGTACGAACTGAAGCGGATCATGCGCACGGGCACTGTCGCCAGCTATGACGACCGCAACTGGGAACTGCGCGATCAGCACGGGCCGGTACAGCGCCTGTCCCAATCCCGCGCCATTGCGCTGGATATGGAAAGCGCCACCATCGCCGCCAATGGCTACCGCTTCCGGGTGCCCTATGGCACGCTACTTTGCGTCTCCGACAAGCCGCTGCATGGTGAATTGAAACTGCCCGGCATGGCGTCCAACTTCTACAAAGAGCAAGTCGCACGCCATTTGATGATCGGAATCCACGCCATGGAGCAATTGCGCACCATGCCGCTGGAACGCATCCATAGCCGGAAATTACGCTCGTTTGAGGAAACAGCCTTCCTTTGAGGGGCCTCTGACGGCGAAAAACAGCGAAAAACGCCTTATTTTGGCTTGCCATGAGCCACTATTCGTTGTGTGTTCGCACAACATTCCGTTATATTGCGGGATAGGGGCCCAAGTTGTCGGGCAGACGAAGGAGACCATGAAATGGCAAAACCAATGACAAAAACCCAACTCGTCGCCGCGCTGGCCGAGAAGATGGATACAGACAAAAAGTCGGCAAGCGGCGCGCTGGACGCAATCTGCGGCCTGATTACCGACGAAGTTTCAGGCGGTGGCGCGGTCACTCTGCCGGGCGTTGGCAAAATCTATTGCCGCGAGCGCCCAGAGCGTATGGTGCGCAACCCCGCCACCGGCGAGCAATTCAAGAAAGACGCGGACAAGGTCGTGAAAATGACCATCGCCAAAGCGCTGAAAGACAGCGTGAACGGCTAAGTCGAACACATTCGACAGACTTCAGGGTCGCCTTCGGGCGGCCCTTTTTCGTTCAGCCCTCAAAGACGGTGGCTGCATCGCCAAGATAATTGTCCCAGGCAAACCAGTATGAAATATGCCCCGCCACGCGCGGCATTGTCGCGCCCCCAGGGCCAATCAACGCGTCCTCGGTCACACGCCATTCTGCGCCAGACTCATCGGCGATTTTGCTTCCTGTTTGGGTGAATGTCCGTGCGCCGCGCTCATAGGCGCGCACGCTGCGTTTATCTACATCGCCAATCAACAACAGCGGCTTGTCCGCAATTGCGTCGTTGATGATGGGGCGGCCATCAAACGCCTCCAACGGCCATGCACGCGCTGCCCCGAACTGGCGCACGGCAAAGATATAGTCCTTTTGGGCAAGCTGTTGTTGATCCACCTGCGCGGGGAACATGAGGTCCGGCGAGGCAAAGTAGTCATTATAAACCACACCCGAGCCGTAATCGCGACGGAACCCGGTATTTAGGCTCAGCACCTTTGTCCCAGGATTGGAAGCTTTCCAACTGTCCCATGTGGTGATCACGACGGGCCGCTGCTTTAGTTCAAGTCCACTGTTGACCAGCGGGCCTACTACGGGCTTGCCGGTCCATTGGTTCCACAACGAATGCGTCTCCCGGTCAAACATCAGCTTGTTGGACCGGTAAAGAAAGCCGGACGATCCAAAGACCAAAGGTTCTGACCGGCCCAAACCATCGGTTTCAAACAAGATACCCGACCCGCACAGCGTGCAATAGGCAAGAGCCACCGGCACATTGCCAATCACTTCGTTGAACATCTCGTGCCAGCCCATGATCCGCAGCGGATATGCTCGGACATCCCCGTTGATAGAGACGCCAAACACCAGATCATCGCCGCGTAGATAATCCGCATCGGCGGGCGTGATCAGTTCGGGATTATCAAGCGACGGAATACCGTCCTTGACCACACCACCCCAGGTGATTTCTTCCAGACGAATTCGCATCTGATCCGGCTGAATGTGCTCGGGTCGAAGGAACAGGTCAAAGTTGTCGTCGATCCGCAACATCACCTCGCGTTTGAAGGTTGGGAAGTCGGCGTGCGGTTTGATTTGCGGATTCTGTTCCTGCCACAGCATCCACTGAAACCAGTCAGTAAAGTGATCCTCGCCGGTGACCGCTGTAAGTGCCTGCGCGATACGCGGTCCGCGCGACCGGGAAAAGCGAAGACCCGTGATTAACGCCGCCGCCATGTCAGGTGACCCACGCCCTTCGATCCAGGCCATCGCCGCCTCGAACTCGGATGTAGGCGCCGACAGGGGCGCGCGCATCGCATCCAACGGGCTGATCTCTTGTGCAAGTGCTGCACGAGGCATCAATGCCCCGGACAAGGTAAGGCCCCCAAAGGCGCGGCGGGTCAATGTCATGGCAAGGCTCCTTTGCTTGCAAGCCTACATGGGACAATCCGCGATCACATACACCCAACAGGGTCGTGATCAGCGCCTTGCATCCCCGCTCGATTTCCCCGAACGTCCGCCCCAAGACGAAAGGGACGGCCATGGACATCCGCGCACTTCTGATGGGCCTCACCTTTGCCCTCATCTGGTCGTCTGCCTTTACCTCTGCTCGGATCATCGTGACCCACGCGCCCCCGCTGGCCGCGTCGTCGCTGCGCTTCTTCATTGCCGGCATCATCGGCGTCGCCGTAGCGCGGATGCTGGGCCAGACATGGAACCTGACCCGGGACCAGTGGCGGGCCACACTCATCTTCGGCCTGTGCCAGAACGCGATCTATCTTGGGCTCAACTTCTACGCCATGCAGACGGTCGAGGCGTCACTGGCCTCAATCATTGCCTCGACCATGCCGCTCATGGTCGCCTTTGCCGGCTGGGTTGTATTCCGCGACACGCTGCCGCCACTGGGGATCATCGGACTGGCACTCGGGATCATGGGTGTTGTGCTGATCATGTCCGCACGGCTGGATGCGGGCGTGGATGTCTACGGCGTGGCCCTGTGTGTGATCGCCGCCATCGCACTGACCATCGCCACCCTGTCGATGCGCACCATGTCGTCGGGCGGGAACCTGATGATGGTGGTAGGCCTGCAGATGTTTGTGGGGGCCATCGTTTTGGGGATCATTTCTGCCTTTACAGAGACGATTGAGGTCACACTTACGCCCGCGCTCTACGCCGCTTTCACCTATACGGTCTTGGTCCCCGGCCTTGCCGCAACATGGATCTGGTTCGCCCTCGTGGCCCGCATCGGGGCGACCAAGGCCGCGACCTTCCACTTTCTCAATCCGTTCTTCGGCGTTGCCATTGCCGCCGCTCTGCTGGGCGAACGGTTGGGCACCCTGGACCTCATAGGCGTGGCGATCATCACCGTGGGCATTCTTGCCGTTCAATTGTCACGGCAGGTCAAAACCTGACACGCACGCCCTTGCGCACGCCAAAGCCCGCAATATTGTGGCAGCACATTTCTCGTTTTTTCCGGAGCGCACTTTGATGCACCGCCGCACGTTCCTCTTGTTTGCAAGTGCCCTGACCATACCAGGCGTCGGGATTGCCTATCCGGCGCAAACCTTCACACCTTCGGTCTGGCGCGAGTTGCGTGGAACGGGTCAAACCATCGTGCTGAACTTCCGCGCGTCGTGGTCACTCACCTGCCAGATCAAGGCGGACCTGATTGCCGACGCTCTGGCAGAAAACCCTGCCTACACCAACCTCACCTTTCTTGATGTCGATTGGGACACGTTCGGCCCCTCACAAATGACCCAGCGGCTCAAGGTTGAACGCCGCTCGACCCTGCTGGTGGTGAAGAACGGCGAAGAGGTCACGCGCCTCGTGAACGAGCCCTACGCGCGCCGCGTCCGCGCGCTCCTGGATGTGGCCCTTGCCGCCTGAGGCACCACAGCCACGGCGCTACGCCTTTCTTCTTGTCCCCGGATATTCCCAACTGGGCTTTGCCTGCGCACTCGAAGCGCTCAGCCTTGCCAACCTGCACCCGTCTGGTCAGGTCTTTTACACCTGGCGCGTGATCGGTGAGACGGGCGACCCGGTGGCCGCTTACAATGGCATTACCACGGCGGTCGACGCAGCCCTGCCAGAGCTATCCCGCGATGAAACGCTGGTGGTCTGCGCAGGCAACCGTGCGGCCGAGGGCAGCACCAAGCCCATTCTCAACTGGTTGCGACGCGAAACCCGCAAAGGCATGGACTTTGGCGCGCTGTCATCGGGCACCTACACGTTGGCCCTTGCAGGATTGCTGTCGGGCAAAACAGTGACAACCCACTGGGAATATCGCGACGCACTGATCGAAGTTCTGCCTGATGTGATCATCGAAAACAGTCTCTATTCCACGGATGGGCGGGTGTTCACCACAGCGGGTGGGGCGGCCTCCATGGACATGATGCTGGACCGGATCAAAGCGGATTACGGCATTGATCTGGCCACATGGGTTGCGGATCAGATGGTCTATACCGACCCGCGGGCGGCCAGCCATGGACAGCGCCTGTCACGCCGCGCGCGGCCCGACATGGCCCACGGCAAACTGGGTATGGCGCTGCAAATCATGGAAAACAACCTCGAAGACCCGCTGCGCCCGGACGAGATCGCCCAACTGATCGAACTCAGCACCCGGCAGCTTGAACGGCTCTTTGCCAAGCATTTGCGCATGTCACCCAAGCGGCATTACCTGCAACTGCGTCTCGAAAAGGCGCGCGGCTTGTTGCGCCAAACCAGCCTCAGTGTCACCGACATTTGTGTCGCTTGCGGCTTTCGATCCCTGTCGCATTTCTCGAAAAGCTATCGTGGAACCTTCGGCCTCAGCCCCGGCCAGGAAAAGCGCGGAACCGGGTCCATGTGGCCCACACAGCCGTAATTGCCGTCAGACCCCGACACATGTATTCAAGATCAAAAGGGACGAGCGGCGCATGAATTTCCTCTTTGTTCACCAAAACATGCCCGGGCAATACCGCGAGTTGATCCAATGGCTGGCCGCCCAGAATGAACACGACATCGTCTTTCTGACCCAGCGGAAAAAGGCACCGCAATTTGCGGGTGTCCGCACCGTGACATACACACCCCACCATGTCGCCAAGGACGACGCCTATGGGCTGTCCAAGGCATGGGAGGCAGCGGTTGGCAGCGGCTTCGGGGCGGTGCAGGCACTCAAGAAAATCGTCGAAGCCGGTTTCGTGCCGGACATTGTCATTGGTCACATCGGTTGGGGTGAGATGACATTCTTTCGCGAGGTGCTGCCAGACACACCCATGATCGGGCTGTTTGAATACTACTATCTGACCCACGGGGGCCCTGTGAACTTTGACCCCGAAAGCCCATCCAATGACCACACGCCCTACCTGTTAAGCGCGCGCAACGTGGTGCCGCAGGTCAATATCAATGTCGTCGATCTGGGTCACAGTCCGACCTATTGGCAGCGCGATCGCTTCCCAAAGCCGTTCCATGACAAGATCTATGTCTGCCACGACGGAATACGCACCGACACGTTAAGGCCTGACCCGGAGGCGCACGTTACCCTCGGACGGATCGGTCGCCCGCTCACCCGCAAGGACGAAGTGGTGACCTATATGTCGCGCAACCTGGAAACCACGCGCGGCTACCATCAGTTCATGCGCGCCGTTCCGCATATTCAAAAGGCACGCCCCAATGCCCGTATTCTGGTGATCGGAGGCAATGACGCCTCCTACGGGGGCAAGAACACCCACCCCGGCGGCCTGCGCGGCCAGATGGAGAAAGAGGTCGGGCACCTCATCGATTGGGACAGGCTACATTTTCTCGGCCAGGTGCCCTTTGAAAGCTACCAGTCGATCATCCAGATCAGTTCGTGTCATCTGTACCTGTCGATGCCATTTGTGCTGTCCTGGTCCCTGTTGGAAAGCATGTCGATGGAGGCCACGATAGTCGCAAGTGATGTGGCCCCGGTTCGCGAAGCCATTGAACATGGGAAAACGGGGCTTCTGGTCGACTATTTCGACCCCAAGGCGATCGCCGCCCAAGTGGTTGACGTGTTGGAAAACCCGCGTGACCACGCGCATCTCGGCCCTGCTGCACGGCAACATGTCGTTGACACCTATGATTTCGAAACCGTGTGCCTGCCAGAACACATTCGCCAGATCAACGCGCTGGTGCCCGCGGCCAAACAGATCAGGTTCGGCTAGTCTATGCGTTTCGTGATGCTTGGCGCAGGTGGACGACTGGCAAGGCTGCTTCGCCCCCGGTGGCCCGGCCCCGCAGACTGGATGACACGCACCGACGCGGATATTGACAACCCCCAGGTGTTGGACGCTGTTCTTGACGGGGCAGATGTCATATTTTGCTTTGCAGGTGCGACCCATGACAGCGGAATACCCATGGAACGGAACGTGACGCTCGCCCGGAAAACACTGGATGCCGCGCAAAAGGCGCGAGTGTTTCTGTTTTCATCGGCTGCGGTCTATGGCGCGTTGGCGGGTCAGTTGTCGGAAGATGGCCCAACCGCTCCGCTCACCGCCTATGCGATGTCGAAATGCGCAATGGAAACGATGGCGGCGGCCCATACGTCGCGCAGCGTGTCACTGCGGCTAGGCAACGTCGCGGGGGCAGACGCTATTCTCGGCGGGTGGCACCCTGGCTTCAAGCTTGATCAACTTGCAGATGGGACCACGCCCGCGCGCAGCTATATCGGGCCCGGTCGTCTGGCCCAAGTGCTTCACGATCTCGCACATGTCGATGCGCTCCCCCCTGTTCTGAACGTGGCCGCCCCCGGCACCATCCAGATGGGCCATCTGCTTGATGCCGCCGCTCTGACTTGGTCGCCTCGACCAGCAGTACCCCAGACGATCGCAAGCGTTGATCTGTTAACGGACAGGCTTGCACAGTTCACGACGTTTGATCCCTCGGACAGCACCGCCGCAGGTATCGTCGCCGACTGGCGCCGGGGCCACGCCGCATGACCTGGCGCAAGCGCATCTTCGATCTGTTCTTTGCCAGCCTGCTGGTCGTCATATTGGGGCCGGTCATCGTGTACCTGGCCTGTCTGATCTGGCTGAAACAGGGGCGTCCTCTGTTCTACGTTGCCACGCGCATGAAGTCCCCGACCGAACCTTTCGGCTTGTGGAAATTCCGCACCATGACAGTTGTGGGCGAGGATCAGGGCGTCTCGGGTGGCCACAAAAAGACGCGCATCACGCCGCTGGGGGCGAAACTGCGCGCCAAACGGTTGGATGAATTCCCGCAACTCTGGAACATCTTGCGCGGTGACTTGTCCTTTGTCGGGCCGCGCCCGCCGCTGCCGGAATATGTCGGTCGCTTCCCCGATCTCTATGCCGACGTGCTCAAATCACGCCCCGGCGTGACGGGTCTGGCCACCATCCGCTTTCACAAACACGAAGACCGACTGCTCGCGCGTTGCAAAAGTCCCACAGAAACGGAAGACGTCTATTGTCGGATATGTGTGCCCCGCAAGGCACGACTTGACCTTATCTACCAACGCAACCAAAGCACCTGCTATGACTTTGACTTGGTTTTTCAGACCATTGGTAACCTCTTTCGCCGCAAGTAATCGCCCCTGGAGCACTTACAGAATCAAACTACCTATGCGAGAAATTACATTGGGACGCTGATCTTTAATAGATTTTTAGGCATTTTTTCGCTGGAATATGAAAGTTCCGTTCTGGGGCTGCGAAATCGTCTTGCAAGTTGATATCGGGGTCAAAGGGACGAGGACAGGATAAGTTGGGCAAGGTTCAGGGACGCATGTTGGACCTCATTAAGTCGTTGACGCAAAAGCAGAAACGCAATGTGTTTTTGGCCATTGACACCATGCTGGTGCCCGCGGCCTTGCTCTTTGCGTTCGGGCTCAGCCTGTCAATCACCGCGGCCTGGTACGCGTTCGAAGTCTATCTTCCGGTGCTTCCCTATCTGCTTATTGCCGCTACGGGTCTCTCGCTCTGGCTCGGTATCTGCTCAACCACACTCAACGCATACGAGGCTGGGTCCATCGGGCGCACCGGCGTTTTCTCCATCCTGCTCGCCACCGTGTCGATCGTTCTTACCACTGTCGCGAGCATTTCCCTGCCATTGTCGACACATATCACTTTCGGCATATCGTTCTTCGTCTTCTCGATCATGACGCGCGCTATCTTGCTGCAGATCGTATTGGCCATCTACAGGCGCGGATCCAACCGATGCCGCGTGCTGATCTATGGTGCTGGCACCACCGGCATGCAGCTTGTATCTGCCCTGCGCAATCACGAGAACATCGAACCGATTGCCTTTGTCGATGACAACCAGGCCCTCCAAGGCGTCAATATCCTGCGCCTCCCGGTCTACAGCCCCGTAAGGATCGCCGAAATCGTTGCCAAGAAAAAGATCGACCGCGTGCTGCTGGCCATTCCATCACAAAGCAGGCCCAAACAGGTACAGATTGCGCGCCGCCTGCAAAAAATGGGGCTCGAAGTGCAATCCCTGCCCTCGTTCTCGCAACTGATCGGAGAAGAGGCGCTTGTCGACAAGCTGACACCTCTTAACCCCCGAAATTTCCTGGGTCGGGACGAGGTCAAAACCGCGCGCACAGAAGGCGATGAAGCCTATACCGGGCGCCGTATTCTGATCTCGGGTGCCGGCGGGTCAATTGGGTCGGAACTCAGCCGCCAGGTGCTTGAGTACCGCCCAGAAAAAATTGTGCTCTATGAGTCGGGCGAGCTTGCCCTGTACCAGATAAACCAGGAACTCACACAGCTTGTCGAAGGCAGCGATATCCAGATTGTGCCGGTGCTGGGGTCAGTCACCGACGCGCGACAAGTGCGCAGCCTGCTCTGTACGCATGACATCCAGGTCGTCTTGCACGCGGCCGCCTACAAACATGTCCCACTTGTGGAATCCAATCCGCTGGCGGGCTTGGCCAACAACACGCTTGGCACGCAAACCATGGTGACCGAAGCCGCTGCTGCCGGTGTCGAACGGTTCATGTTCATTTCCTCCGACAAAGCGGTGCGCCCCGCCAACATCATGGGTGCATCAAAGCGTCTGGCCGAACTGGCGGTCCAGGACATCGCGAAACGTGTTGCATCGCCCAAAGGCCTGAAATTTTCAATCGTGCGCTTTGGCAACGTCCTGGGGTCGTCCGGCTCGGTGGTGCCGCTGTTCCAAGAGCAATTGCGCCGCGGTGGTCCGCTTACGGTCACACATCCCGAAGTGGCGCGATACTTCATGACCGTACAGGAAGCTGTGCATCTGGTCCTGCGCGCCGGTTCTATGGCGTCGGGCGGGGAAGTGTTCGTTCTGGATATGGGCAAGCCTATCAAGGTCGAACAACTGGCCCGACAGGTCATCGAAAGGGCCGGCTTAACCGTGCGGGACGCGCAAAAACCCGACGGTGACATCGAAATCGAGTTCACCGGCCTGCGCCCCGGCGAGAAAATGACCGAAGAACTGACCCTGAGCGGAACCCGCGTGGGCACCGGACACCAAAAGATATTCTTCACCATCGAAGACGGCCTGAGCGAAATTGAAGTCGCCTCGGCCATGCGCTCTTTGCGACAGGCGCTGGCGGCGAGCGATGAAGAACTGGCAAGGTCCACGGCCAGACGCTGGGTCGAAGGGTTCGCGACACCGCGGCAAGACAGCGACATTGAGACCGAAATCACCTACCCGGCTGAATAAAGTCGTAGAACGGTTGGCTCACACCTGTCATGTTGGCGAAAAAGCCCATGACGCAGTACGCATCTGTAAAAACAGTGCGAGGGACATACAGTGACGAAAGCCACCTTTATCAAGACACCCGTGCTCTTGGCCGGACTGATCGGGACACTCGCATTTATCAGTCAGGCTCAGGCAGAGACAACCTACACGCTCAGTTTCGGTGCGATCTCGGATGATTTTCTGGGGCGCAGCGAACAATATGGCATTCTGGCCTTTGACAGTATCGCAGCCTCGGCAAGCACGCGTGCCGGGCGGTTCAGGTTTGATGTGACAGTGGGTGAGACCTTTGAAAACGATGCCGTCGACGGCCTTCTGATCTTTGGCGACATCGGCTACCGGTTTGGCAATGACAATTGGCAATTGGGCATCGGTCAGTTCGAACGGCATTGGTCGCCCTCCCAATACACCTCCCTGATTTTATCACGCAACGCACCGGCCTTCCCTGCCGTCTACATCCGCAAGGAAGAGGCGCGCACCTCGGATGTGCCTGTGCTGCGTTGGATCGGCCCTTGGAACGGCGAGGTCTTTCTTGGCCAAACCGACGATCCCAACCAGCCGGACAACGCGCTGATCCTCGGCATGCGGCTGGGGCTCGAACCTGTTTCAGGTCTCGAAATCGAATTTGTGCGTGTTGCCCAATATGGCGGAACCGGGCAACCCGATGGGTTAGACACGTTCCTTGACCTGCTGGTCGGAAACTCCAACGAGGGCGACAGCGCCCCCGCCAATCAAATCGCCGGGGTCGGCGCATCCTATCGCTTCGGATCAGAAACATTCAGCAATCGCATCTACGGCCAGGCCGTGGGCGAGGACGAAGCAGGTGGCTTGCCGTCCTGCTTCTTCTTCTTGGCGGGCCTCGAAAACAAGTCGCGCCTGTTCAATGCAGACAGCACAATAACCCTCGAACATGTCGACACCACGGTGAACTTCACCGATTCCGGCTTTTGCGGGCCCAACACGGCCTATAACAACGATGTCTACGCCTATCGCAACGAAGGGGTGGTGATGGGTGCCGCCATCGGATCAGAAAGCCGCTCAACCAGCTTGCGGGGCCAGCACGTATTTGACCGGTGGGCGCTGGATTGGCACATCGGCAAATTCACGATCAACGACGCCTCGAACCCCGATCACAGCCTTAGCACAAGCCGGGAAAACGGCACGATTGTATCAGTCGGGGCCCGCACAGACCTGTGGGGCGGAACGCTTCAGGGCATCATTGCGCACCAGTCGTTTGATCTGGACACCGCCGATCAGGACAGCGGCGTGCGCGTCGGCATCAACTTCAGCCAGTCTTTCTAGGACCGCGCGTCGGCTAGCGCCGCCTCGATCGCATTGGTGATTTCTTGCGACATGGGTGCCGTCCGTGCACCCCACGTGCCCAAAACAGCACCATCCGCGCCGATCAGCACCTTGTTGAAGTTCCACCTCGGGACAAAACCGATCTCATCCCGCATCGTCTTGTAGAACGGGTGCGCCTCATCGCCCTTGAGCGGCAGGATATCCGTCATCGGCATATCCAGGCCAAAGGCGATCTCGCAGAACTCCCGCACCTCTGCTGCGCTGTCCAGCTCTTGCCGGAACGTGTCCGATGGTACGGCCAGCACCACCAGCCCATCGTCCCTGTACGTGTCATAAAGTGCCTGCAACGCCTCGTATTGGTCGGTAAAGGCGCATTGGGACGCGGTGTTGACAACCAGCACCGGTTGCCCGGCCCAAGCAGACATCTCAAGAATGCCACCCTCGATCGACGGAAACCGCATCTCTCGAACATCGGCATAGGCGACCTGGGCAAACCAGACAAACAGCCAAACCACAATTGCACGCATGTCGTCACTCCCCCTTGCTCACCTGTGACTTAGCGCACGCGCCTGCCGCGTCATCCTCTTTCAATTCGCCCAAGCCGCCCCAAATATGAGGAAACACTGATCGGACAGGCACACCATGACACAATACACCAAAGACCCCGACGTGATTGCCACGCTCTCTGCCGAAGAATACTACGTCACCCAGGAAAGCGGGACCGAACGGCCCGGTACCGGCAAACTGCTGCAAAACAAAGAACCGGGTATCTATGTCGACATCGTCTCGGGCGAGCCGCTCTTTGCGTCCTCGGACAAGTATGAAAGCGGCTGCGGCTGGCCTTCGTTCACCAAGCCCATCGACAACGTCACCGAACACCACGACGCAAGCCATGGCATGATCCGCACCGAAGTGCGCAGCAAGCACGGCGACAGTCATCTGGGGCACGTGTTCCCCGACGGCCCGCGCGACCGCGGCGGCCTGCGCTACTGCATCAATTCCGCGTCACTGCGCTTCGTACACCGTGACGACATGGAGGCCGAAGGCTATGGTGACTATCTCAACCAGGTGGAGGACATAGCATGAGTGAAGGACGCGCAGTTCTGGCGGGCGGTTGTTTCTGGGGCATGCAGGACCTGATCCGCAAAAAACCGGGGGTCAAGGCAACGCGGGTGGGCTACACTGGCGGCGACGTGCCCAACGCGACCTACCGCAATCACGGCACCCATGCCGAAGGGATCGAAATCATCTTTGATCCCGCGGTGATCACCTATCGCGACATCCTGGAATTCTTCTTTCAGATCCACGACCCCACCACCCTTAACCGCCAGGGCAATGATGTCGGGCTCAGCTACCGGTCGGCCATCTACTATGTGGATGACGCCCAGAAACAGGTGGCCCTCGATACGATCGCCGATGTCGAAGCCTCAGGCATCTGGCCGGGCACGGTCGTCACCGAAGTCGAGCCCGTAGGTGATTTCTGGGAAGCCGAGCCAGAGCACCAGGACTACCTCGAACGGTTCCCGAACGGCTACACCTGCCACTTCCCGCGCGCAGGCTGGGTTCTGCCCAAACGGGCCGCCGAATAAATTTGGAACCATCCCCAGCCCGGCACGTTCTTTCTTCGAGACAGCAAATGATAGAAAGGACGAACAAATGCTTGGTTGGGCACTGACCTTCCTGGTGATCGCCCTGATCGCCGCACTTATGGGCTTTGGCGGGATTGCCGGAGCATCCGCAGG
This sequence comes from Pseudomonadota bacterium, assembly GCA_038525015.1. Taxonomy (GTDB): domain Bacteria; phylum Pseudomonadota; class Alphaproteobacteria; order Rhodobacterales; family Rhodobacteraceae; genus Tateyamaria. Next base: position 124,116 of record JBCBID010000006.1, read on the forward strand.
GATCGCACAAATCCTGTTTGTGGTGTTCCTGATCCTCTTTGTGGTGGCCATGGTGGCTCGCGCAGTCCGGGGCCGCCCCCCGGTCTAACGGCCTAGAATAAATTGGGAAAAGGCGGGCGCCTGGGCCTGCCTTTTTCAATGTACCGCGATCCGGGGGCGTCCCGTGGCCTCGGCGGTCAAAGTCGCCTCGACAAACACCTCCCGCGCCTCGGCCTGCGCTGTTCGAATGTCGCGGATGACATGCAATTCAATATCGAATGCGCCCGCCGCCCGTACAGCATCGCGCGCCTCAACACTTAAAGCAATCTCTAACTTGGCCAAAGCAGGCCCGCTTTCCGTAAAGTCCTCTGGTCCAGACGGCAGATGGACCCGAAACCGTCCATCGCCCGGCGAGGTGACGGTGCCGCTGCGCCGCACTGTGACGCGCCCTACAACCGCGCCAATCGCATTGGCCACGCCGCCCTCGCCCGGCAACTGCATCTCACAACCCAATCGGGCTCCGACCGCCGGGTAGTAGCTGCGCGCGGATGCGCCCAGCCCCACGACGGGGATCGCCAAACCGGTCGAAACGCGCACCAATCCCGACGCGCCTGCCAGGCCGCGCTGCATCAGCACATGCGTGGCCAGCGCTTCATCAAGCCCATCTTCGGCCAATCCCGCCTGCAGCAGCGCAACGCTGGTCTGATGGGTCAATTGGTCCACCACCATGTGCGCCATCTGTTCGGGTGTGTCCGCCAACCGCTCCCCCGCGCCTGTCCGACGCCGCCCAAACAGGGCACAGGCCATGCGCGCGGCGTCCGTGTTCCATTCGCTCACCTTCCCCAAGACATGAGCAGCATCTGATGGGGTCAATCCCGCCACCTGGACCAGGCCACGCGCAACAAGGCGCTTGAGCGCCCCCTGCTCCATACGCGTGCGCAACACCGCGCCAAGGCTCTGCACACCGTCGCCAAGCCGGGCCAGCAATTCCGCGTCTCGTGGCGCCAAACCGTCTGCCTGTACCCCAGCGACAGCGCGGACAAATCGCCCATCATGATCGCCCGGCCTCGCGCTGCGCATTTGTGTCTCTAATACGGGAAAAACCACGTCAGGTGCCTCATCCGCGAGCAAAGAAACGGGCAACAAACGGCGTGGCCCAAGGGTCACCCCGCCCACCAATCCCTCGGCAATGAAATGTACCTCGCTGTCCCCGCCCAAACCGGTCGTGCGCATTGCAACCGCCTCAACCATGGTCCGGTGTGGTCCCACGCGCGCGCCGCTCGCATCAATCACCGGTCGCCCATCACGCAACACCGCCACATCCGTCGTCGTCCCGCCGATATCACTGACCAGCGCATGATCCGCACCGGTCAACCACCTCGCCCCGACAATAGAGGCGGCCGGCCCGCTCAGGATCGTCTCGATGGGGCGGGCGCGCGCCTGGGCCGATGACATAAGCGCGCCATCCCCCCGCACCACCATCATCGGTGCCGTGATGCCGATCGCGCGCAGTTCCGCCTCGGCCCGCCCGATCAGTGCATCAATCATCCCGATCAAACGCGCATTCAAAACCGCCGTCAGCGCGCGCTTGGGCCCACCCAGTTTGGCCGACAATTGGTGTGACGCCGACACGGGCCGCCCCGTCACATCCTGCACCATCTGCATTGCACGCAATTCATGGGCCGGATTGCGCGTGGCAAATTGCGCCGCAACCGCAAAGCCGCTCACATCCGTCCTATGCGCCTCTAGAAAATCAAGAAGCACCGCCTCGTTCAACGCCGCCGCTTCGCTGCCGTCATGGGTGTGCCCCCCCGCCAGCACACAAACGGGATCATCGCCCAGCGTCTCAGCCAACCCTTGCGCACCCAGATCCTTTTCGCGAAACCCGATATAGATCAGCGCCACGCGGCCCCCCTGCCCCTCGACCAACGCATTGGTAGCAAGGGTTGTGGACAGCGACGCCATACCAATCTCAGCCGGGTTCACCCCGCTCTCACCCAGCACAGCCCGCACCGCGGCTCCGACACCCAACGCCAGGTCATGACGCGTGGTCAGCGCCTTGGCGCGTGCCAAAATCCGGTCTTCGTCCTGCATCAACACCGCGTCGGTATAGGTGCCGCCCGTGTCCACCCCCAACAAAATCGCCATGCTGTTCCCTGCCTTTATTGCGGGCTTACCGTGCCCGTTCGCGCCCCGTCGCGCTCAATTGCGTCACGGCCCAGCGCGCTGCATCGGCCACCGCCGGGTCCGGGTCATCGACCAGCGCCTGCACCGCCGGACCCAAGGCAGGCCGCCTCGAATTGCCGATGGCATAGGCCACATTGCGGACAAAACGGTCCCGGCCGATCCGCTTGATGGGCGAGCCCGAAAACCGCGCCCGAAAACCGGCATCATCCAGGCCCGCCAATTCAGCCAAAGGGGGCGCGCCGACGGCCCCCAGATACCGCATGTCGCGCGCAGCCACTGCGAATTTGTTCCACGGACACACAGCCAAACAATCGTCACAGCCATAGATGCGGTTGCCCAGGCCCGGGCGCAACTCCTCATCCACGGGGCCCTTATGCTCAATGGTCAAATACGAAATGCAGCGCCGCGCATCCAGTTGATACGGCGCAGGAAACGCGTCGGTGGGGCACACATCCAGACACGCCCGACACGATCCGCAATGGTCCACTTCCGGCGTATCCGGCTCTAAGTCCAATGTGGTAAAAACAGAGCCTAAAAAAGCCCAATTGCCCCAATCACGGCTCACCAGATTGGTGTGTTTGCCCTGCCACCCCAGTCCCGAAGCCTGCCCCAAAGCCTTCTCTGGCACCGGGGCCGTATCGACAAACACCTTCACCGCACCCCCCGCCTGATCGATCAACCAGCGGGCCAGCCGTTTTAGCCGCTTCTTGACAATGTCATGGTAATCGCGCCCCTGCGCATACACCGACACAGCGCCCAGCTCGGGCCGCTCCAGAACGGCAAGCGGATCATGCTCCGGCGCGTAGCTTTCGGCCAGCATGATCACGGACCGCGCCTCGGACCACAGCGCCGCCGGATCGCCCCGCCAATGCATCCGCTCGGCCATCCAGCCCATCTGCCCGTGCCGCCCCGCCTCTATGAAAGCCGCCAACCGCCCGGCAACGTCAGGGACCGCATCCGGCCTGCACACACGCGCCGACACAAAGCCCTCTTCCAGGGCCTGGCGTATGACCCGGTCTTTCAGGTCCATGATTTCTCTGTTTCCAAAAAATCCTCGGGGGTCTGGGGGCAGACAGCCCCCAGCTCGGCCAAAGGCTCAGAAATCCAAATCATTGTAATGCCGTGGCGGCGGGAAACCCGGCACCTGATCGGCCAGAATGCTGCGAAACGCCGGGCGCGACTTGATCTTGGCATACCAGTCCTTGACCACCTCGGATCGGTTCCAATCCACGTCCGAAATATAGTCTAACGCGGACAAATGCGCCGCCGCCGCAAAATCGGCCAACGTCATCACATCGCCCGCCAACCACCTGCGGTGATCCAGCAACCACGTCATGTAATCCAAATGGTACTTGATCGCCTTCGCCCCGTCCTTCACGTTCCGACTGTCGGGAAAGCCTTGGCCCATCACCTTCTTATTGACCCGCTCATAAAGCAGCTTCGACGTCACCTCGTTGTGAAACTTGTCGTCGAACCAACCCACGAGGCGACGAACCTCCAGCTTGGCCGCCGGATCCGATGGCATCAACGCCGGCTCGGGCCGGGTGTCCTCTATATATTCGCAGATGGCTGCACTTTCGCTCATCATCACACCGTCCAACCGCAGCACAGGCACCTTGGCCGCCGGATTGCGGCGCAGGAAATCCGGGTCCGCTTCCCAATAGCGCTCCTCGACCAGCTCCACCTCGATCTTCTTTTCGGCCAGGCTCAAACGCACCTTGCGGCAGAACGGGGACAAAGGAACGTGGAACAAGCGGGCCATGGTCAATCCGATATGGTCAAACGTCCGGCATCCATGCACGCGCCAGACATGATTTTCAACTCTCGAAACACGCCGCACGCCCATCCGCGCGGATCGTGGCCGCCCCGCCCAGGATCTGCGACGCCCGCTTGCGTACAAACGCAGACGGCGTGCGGGCCGAACGTCCCTTGGGGTCGGGCAGGATCGCGGCCAGCCGGGCCGCCTGCACGTTCGACAACGCTTCAGGCCCTACATCAAAATAGTGTCGCGACGCCGCCTTGATGCCAAAGACACCCTCGTCGAACTCGGCCACGTTCAGATACACCTCAAGGATGCGCCGCTTGGACCAAAGCGCTTCGACCAGCGGCGTCATCGCCGCTTCCATCACTTTGCGCGCCCAGGACCGACCATGCCACAGATACACATTCTTGACCGTCTGCTGGCTGATCGTCGATGCCCCTCGGCTGCCGCCCTCGTCGATGGCCTTGCGAATAGCGACAACATCCAGCCCCCAATGCAGGCAGAAATTCGCATCTTCCGCCGCCACAGCCGCACGCGCCATGATCGGCGCCACATCATCCAGGGCCACCCATTCGTGCTCCAAACCACCCAGGCGGCGACTTTCCTGAAGCATGTACCAAGTGGTTGGCGGGTTCATCAGCGACCACAGCAGCGTCACCGCCACGGCCAGCAAAAACACGACGCTCCCCAAACGCAGCGCCCAGCGAAACAGCCAGCGGCCCGGTTGAAACCGGGGCTTTACCTTGCTCTTCGACCTGCGCTTACTGCTCGTTTTTGCCATGGCGCAAGCTATAGGGTGCCACGCAGCACATGAAAACTAGCGCGCGAGACTTTGCGCCAGATAGGTGCCGATACGACGCGCTCCCGATGCCGAAGGGTGGATGCCGTCAAAGGCGAACAGCGACCGGTCGTCAGGGTCAATCACATCCTCACTGTCCACAAATTGCAGGCCGTCTATCTGCGCGGCAAACCGTTCAATCCGCGCATCATACTCGACCAAATAGGGACGACATCCCGTGAATTGCCCCGACCGGGCACTGGCGTAATAGCCCATCCAGATCACTTGCGCGCCGGTCTGGCGCAAACGGGTCAGGAAATCAGGCACCTCTCCCGCCAGATCGGCAGAGATCAGGCCATCCAGCACCGACTCACATGCGCGGCAATTGCAATCATTCAGGAAATCATTGGCGCCGCCATTGATCAAAATGATGTCCCACGCGCCCGTGCGAAACTGTGCGCGTACATCAAACCCCGCGGCGCGGCCCAAAGCGGACGCGTTGGAAAACCGCGACGCGGCAACAGCATCATTCTGTACCTGCGCGTCCAGCAAATCGCCCATAACCGATGGAATGTCGCGCCCGGTCCACTTGTGCCAGGCCATCACGCTGTCGCCGATCGCCAACATCTGCATCCGCTCGGCACAGACAGCAGACCCAAGACACCAGAACATCACGACAAGCCAACGCATACTCCCAAGCTATGGCGCGAGATCGTCAGGACCAGTCTCAACCTTAAATTCACCAGTTAATCAGAAAACTATAATCAAAAACAAAGTGTTAATTGCTCACTTGGTGCGATGAAATTTGGTAGGGTACAGACTTGGGGGCTCTTGTCCGGAGACAGGAGATGATTGAAACGACAAACGGCGTCCGGCCCGGCGCAATCGCCCATGAATATCGCGTCCTGAACGCCACCGATGCGGCGCTGGTCTGGGTCCTGAAATGGTCCGGGGATGCGGACCACGTGATCGCGCACAAACTTGGCACAATGCCCAGCCGTGTGGCCGACATCCTTGCTGAAAACACCCATGTCGGGAGCAAGGACCAGGCAACCAGAATGGTCGCCCAGCCCAAGGATTAGACCCTATTCCGCCGGAATAGCCGCTTCTTCCAAGCTGATGGGATGTGCCAGCTTGTCCAGCATCTCTTTCGGACAGACCTGAAGGAAATTGTGCTGCTCCGTCTCCCAATGTTGCAGGATGTCCGCCGTCTTGACGCTACCGGTCTCTTCCAGATGCCGTTCCAGCAGTCCCTCCAATTGCGATTTCCAGTGGTCCACGGTCACCGGGCAGATCACAAGCGTCTCCATGTTCATCAACGCCTCTGCCTTGCCGTCCGGGTCGTACAGATAGGCCATGCCCCCCGTCATGCCCGCGCCAAAATTGGCGCCGATGTCCCCCAAAATCACGGCGACGCCGCCGGTCATGTACTCACACCCGTTTGACCCACAGCCCTCAATGACGACCTGCGCCCCCGAATTTCGCACGGCAAACCGCTCGCCTGCACGGCCTGCTGCGAACAGATAGCCGTCCGTCGCGCCATACAGCACTGTGTTGCCAATGATCGTGTTGTCTGCTGCCAGGATCGGCGAAGACATCGGTGGTCGCACCACAACGGTGCCCCCCGACAGGCCCTTGCCCACATAGTCGTTGGCGTCGCCCGACACTTCCAGCTTCAGCCCCGGCGCTGCAAAAGCGCCCAGCGATTGCCCGGCCGACCCCTTCAGCTTCACCGTCAGGTGGTCCGGCTGCAGATTGTTGCGCATTCCGAACTTCCGCACGATGTGGCTTGATGTGCGCGTACCGACGGTCCGGTGCGTGTTCTGGATCGCATAGGAAAGCTGCATCTTCTCGCCTTCCTCAAGGAACCGTGCGGCATCCCGTACAATCTGCGCATCCAGAGTGTCGGGCACCGCATTCCGCTCCTTGTCGCGGTTGTAGACAATGTCGGCAGCGCCATCGACGGTGATCAGCATCGGGTTCAGGTCCAGATCATCCAGATGGGCTGATCCACGGCTGACCTGCGCCAACAGGTCCGCCCGGCCGATCACCTCGTCCAGCGACCGCGCCCCGATCTGCGCCAGCAACTCGCGCACTTCCTGCGCGTAGAAGGTGATCAGGTTCACCACCTTGTCCGCATTGCCGGTAAACTTCGCGCGCAGGCTTTCGTCCTGGGTGCACACGCCCACCGGGCACGTGTTCGACTGGCACTGACGCACCATGATACAGCCCATCGCGATCAGCGCAGCGGTGCCAATCCCGTATTCCTCGGCCCCTAGCATGGCCGCCATGACAATGTCCCGGCCCGTGCGCAAACCGCCATCGGTCCGCAAGGTCACCCGGTCGCGCAGGTTGTTCATGGACAGAACCTGATGCGCCTCGGTCAGACCCATCTCCCACGGCAGGCCCGCATATTTGATCGATGTCGCAGGCGACGCACCCGTGCCGCCATTGTGGCCCGAGACCAGGATCACATCCGCCTTCGCCTTGGCCACACCGGCGGCAATGGTCCCCACGCCGCTCGACGCCACCAGCTTCACCGTCACCTTGCAGCGCGGGTTAATCTGCTTGAGGTCATAGATCAGCTGCGCCAGATCCTCGATCGAGTAGATGTCATGGTGCGGTGGCGGCGAGATTAGGGTCACACCCTTGGTCGAATGTCGCAGCCGCGCGATCAGGTCTGTGACCTTCATGCCGGGCAACTGACCACCCTCACCGGGCTTGGCCCCCTGCGCCACCTTGATCTCCAGTTCCTCGCACTGGTTCAGATATTCCGCTGTTACGCCAAAACGGCCCGACGCCACCTGCTTGATCTTGGCCGACGGATTGTCGCCATTGGCTTCGGGGTGGAAGTGCGCCGGGTCTTCGCCGCCCTCCCCAGAGTCCGACTTCGCGCCGATCCGGTTCATCGCCACATTCAGCGTCTTGTGCGCCTCAGGGCTCAGCGCACCCAGAGACATCCCCGGCGTCACAAATCGCTTTCGGATCGAGGTGATGCTCTCCACCTCCTCAATCGGCACCGGCTTGCCCAATGGCTTGATGTCCATCAGGTCGCGCAAGTGAATGGGCGGCTGCGACCGCATCTTGGCACTGTATTGCTTCCACAGCTCAAATGAGGCTCTATTACAGGCCATTTGCATCATATGCATGCTGGTCGCTTCCCACGCATGGGTCTCGCCCGTCTTCCGCGCCTTGTAAAACCCACCGATGGGCAGCACATTCGTGCCGGTCCAGCCCTGGCCATGGACCTCTTCGGCCTTGGCCTGAATACCGGTCACACCAATGCCCGAAATGCGGCTTGTCATGCCGGGGAAATACTCCGCCACCATGGCCCGAGACAGCCCCACAGCCTCAAAGTTCAACCCCCCGCGATACGAAGACACAACCGAAATCCCCATCTTCGCCATGATCTTCAGCAGGCCCTGATCAATCGCATTGCGATAACGTGCCACGGCCTCGGTCAGTGTCCCATCCAGCAGCCCCCGATCAATCCGATCCGCCAGGGAATCCTCGGCCAGATAAGCGTTCACAACCGTCGCACCACAGCCGATAAGGACCGCAAAATAATGCGGGTCGATACACTCCGCACTCCGCACGTTCAGCGAACAAAAGGTGCGCAGCCCGTTGCGCGTCAAATGTGAATGCACAGCACTGGTCGCCAGGATCATCGGCATCGCCACCTTGCCCGCATCCGAATGCTGGTCGGTCAGCACAATATGCCCCGCCCCCGACCGCACGGCATCCTCGGCTTCGGCTCTGACACGGGCCAAAGCGGCGTTCAAAGCGCCCTGACCCGGTTCAAACGTACAGTCAATCTCGACCAGATCAGCTTTGAAGTAACTGACCAGCTTGTCCCACTGCGCATTGCCTACAAACGGGCTGTCCAGCGTGATGATCTCGGTCTGCGCGCTGCTTTCATCCAGCACGTTCTTCAAATTCCCGAAGCGCGTCTTCAGGCTCATCACGCGGTACTCGCGCAGCGAGTCAATCGGCGGGTTCGTCACCTGGCTAAAGTTCTGGCGGAAGAAATGCGACAGCGGGCGATACCGCTTGGACAGCACTGCCGACGGTGTGTCATCTCCCATCGACGCCAGCGCTTCTTTTCCATCCTCGGCCATCGGCGCCAGAATGCTCTCCAATTCCTCAATCGAATAACCCGCCGCGATCTGCCGACGCCGCAGCGCCTCGCCATCAAACAGCGCCTTCTCGGTCACACCCGACAGTTCACTCTCCAGATCGGTAATCTTGCCAACCCACGCGCCAAAGGGCTGGCTCGCTGCCAGCTGATCCTTGATATCGGTGTCGTGAAACAGCTGGCCTTCCTGCATATCAATGGCCAACAACTGACCGGGGCCCAACGCGCCTTTTTCAACCACATTGGTCTCGTCCAACGGCACCATGCCCGTCTCTGATCCGGCAATCACCATCCCGTCGCGGGTCACGACATAGCGCATCGGGCGCAGACCGTTGCGATCCAGACCCGCACAGACCCAGCGCCCATCGGTCATCGCCAATGCCGCCGGTCCGTCCCAGGGTTCCATCACCGAATTGCAATAGGAATACATATCGCGCCACGCCTGCGGCAACTCCACCGCCTGCTTGGACCACGATTCAGGCACCAGCATGGTCTTGGCCATAGGTGCATTCCGACCGGCCCGCACCAACACCTCAAACACCGCATCCAATGCTGCACTGTCACTCGACCCGTTCGCCACGATGGGCTTGATGTCGTCGGCCATATCCCCAAACGTGCTCGACGCCATGCGGATCTCGTGGCTCTTCATCCAGTTCAGATTGCCTTTCAGCGTGTTGATCTCGCCATTATGGGCCAGCATGCGGAACGGCTGCGCCAGCCACCATTGCGGGAACGTGTTGGTGGAATACCGCTGGTGATAGATCGCAAAGGCAGATTCGAACCGATCGTCCAGCAGGTCCGGGTAAAACTCGGCCACCTGCTCGGCCAACATCATGCCCTTGTAGATGATCGACCGGCACGACAGCGACGCGATATACAATTGCGGCACTTGTGCTGCCGCCGCCGCCTTTTCGATCCGGCGCCGAATGACATAAAGTTCCCGCTCAAACGTCTCTTCATCCACACCCTTGAAGTTCGAAATCAAAATCTGTTCGATTTCGGGGCGGGTCGCATTTGCCTTTTCGCCCAGCACATCAATATTCACCGGAACATGGCGCCAGCCATAAATGTAATAGCCCATGCGCAGCACTTCGGTTTCCACGATGGTCCGGCAGGTTTCTTGCGCGCCAAAGTCGGTGCGCGGCAGAAACACCTGGCCCACCGCCAGCAACTGGTCCCGCGCGGGCGTATGACCCGTACGCTCCACCTGATCATAGAAAAACTCGACCGGGATTTGCACGTGAATGCCCGCCCCGTCACCGGTCTTGCCATCGGCATCCACTGCACCGCGGTGCCAAATGGCCTTCAGCGCCTTGATCCCGTTTTCAACCACCGCCCGGCTTTTCGATCCATCGACCGACACCACCAAACCCACACCGCAAGATGAATGCTCTTCGGCCTCGGAATAGAGACCGTTTTCGGCCATAAACGTGCGCTTGGCTTCCTCGCGGCGGGCCCAATCGGCATCATATTTGGTCATTTGTCGGTTCCTTTCGTCGGGCTTGCGTAACGCGCCAGCGTTGGCTCGCATTCATAAAGCGGGGTCGTGGCGAAAAATCCGGGTTCGCCAGAATAGATGAAGTCGATTGGGGTCAGTTCCAACTCGGTGGTCGTCCCGTCACGGTCGATCCGGTAGCTGCCAGACAGGAAATGGCGCAGCCGCGGGATGATATACTCCGTCCCTGTCACGGTGAAATCACCGTCTTTCGTGCTTTCACGGCGCACGGAAAACTCGGTCTGCAACAGCGTCTCGCCATCAATCACCACGCTGTCCGACACGATCCGATCAAACCCGACAAAGCGTTGAACCTCGTCTGGGCCACGCTGTTGGAAGTCAAAGGAATCGACACCCGTTTCCATCAATTCGGTCAGGCTCGCCGGGTCATCGGCGGGCTGCACCAGCACATAGCGTTTGGTCGGAAACAGATCATAGCTTTCCAGCCACTGCGTCTCGCGATCAACCTTGCCGATATAGCGAGGGCCAAAGGCATCAAATGTGATGCTCCACCGCTCGCCGGCAGTGTCCGCAGCGCAATTGTAGATATGCGTCACTTCACAACTGCGTCCCTGAATTGTCAGATCACCAACGCATCCTGCTGGCGGCGTAAATACCAGCGGATCATCCTGCGCGTGCACGTGAACGGCACCGGCGCACATCACGGCCGCAATGATCGCAAGCCCTCTCATGTGGTGCCTACCATCGGGTTCAGGGCGACCACCTCATCGCGCGTCAGCCGCTTCTGGCCCGTGTCTTCGAACCGCAGCCCATTGGGGGCATGGTCCACAAAAATTTCGTGGGTCAGGGTAAACCCATCCGGGTCATCAAACAGGCCCAGCGGAAGGTCCGTCGCACCAAACCACTTGTCCTGTTTCGTTTGGCGAAAATACAGGTTCGTCCCGCATACGCGACACCAAGCCCGCTCGGCCCAGCCACTCGACGCACGTGTCGCGATATGCTCGGTGCCGGTCCAGGTCAGGTCCTCGGTTTGTACACTGACCTCGCACAGGGCCGATCCCGTCCAACGGCGGCAGGACGTGCAGTGGCAAATGCCAAATGAGGTCGGAACATTGCACGCGACAAAGCGAACCGCTCCGCACAAGCAGCCTCCGGTCGCTGTGTCTCTGGCATCGTTCGTGTTCACAGGTTCTTAACCTTTTTGATCAGACGGGTCAGCAATGCTGTCCTGCTCTCTTCGAATGTTGTTCAAAACGGCCCGATTTCAAAACATCGCAGTTTGAAGCCGAAAATATGCACTTTCCCGATCTGTTCCCGAAAATGCGCACTTTCAGAGCGTTCGAAAATGTGCGTTTTAAGCGCCAAACTATGTGGTTTACTCAGCGGCGATCACCTGATCGGTCGCATTGAACTGTGCCAGGATCGCCTCGGCACAGTCGCGCCCATCCCGGATCGCCCAGACAACAAGGCTCGCGCCCCGCACGATATCACCCACGGCATAGATGCCGTCCAACACCGTTTTTCCTGTTGTAAATTCGGCCTTTACAGTGCCCCAACGTGTGACTTCCAGACCGTCCACATCCCAAAGCTTAGGCAACGCCTCGGGTTCAAATCCAAGCGCCTTGATCACAAGATCCGCCTCCTCGACATAGTCCGCACCCTCAATCACTTCAGGCGCCTGACGCCCCGTCGCATCCGGCGCACCAAGCCGCATCTTCTGTACCATCACACCCGCTACGTGATCACCCTTTGTGGTGAAGCCTTTGGGCGCGCTCAACCATTCGAACACCACACCTTCTTCCTCGGCGTTTTGCACTTCGCGTTGGCTGCCCGGCATGTTAGCGCGGTCCCGACGATAGAGGCACTTGACCGATATTGCGCCCTGGCGGATCGACGTGCGTACGCAATCCATCGCAGTATCGCCGCCCCCGATGACCACGACGCGTTTTCCTTCGGCATTCAGCCTGCCATTGTCGAACTCTGCCACCTCGTCCCCAAAGCTCTTGCGGTTCGAAGCGGTCAGGAAGTCAATGGCCTTCTCGATCCCGCCCGCTTCACCGTTTGCCATTGAAAGATCACGACTTTTATAGACCCCAGTCGCGATGATCACGGCGTCATGCTCGGCCCGAATTGACGCAAAAATGTCGGCGTCTACGTCACAATTCAACTCAAAATTCACGCCACCCGCAACAAGCTGTTCATTGCGGCGCATGACCACGTCTTTCTCTAGCTTGAAGCCGGGGATGCCATAGGTCAGCAACCCGCCCGCCCGGTCATAGCGGTCATAAACGGTGACCTGAACGCCCGCCCGGCGCAGCACATCTGCGGCGGCTAGACCACCGGGCCCTGCGCCAACAATACCCACGGATTCGGTTCGTTCCACAGCGGGTGAAATGGGGGCAACCCAGCCTTCTTCCCATGCGGTATCGGTGATGTACTTCTCGACCGATCCGATTGTCACAGTGCCGTGCCCGGATTGCTCAATCACGCAATTGCCTTCGCACAAACGGTCCTGCGGACAAATCCGCCCACAGATTTCTGGAAAGGTGTTTGTCGCCTGACTGACCTCATATGCTTCACGCAGGCGCCCCTCTGCGGTCAAACGCAGCCAGTCGGGGATATTGTTGTGCAAAGGGCAGTGCGATTGACAATAGGGCACACCACATTGCGAACAGCGCGACGCCTGCTCCTTGGCCTTGGCGTCGGCATACTCCGCGTAAATCTCCCGAAAATCCTCGCGCCGCGCATCCGCTTCACGCTTCTCAGGCATGTCACGTTCGATCTTCACGAATTTCAGCATCGGTTGTTCCGCCAAAGCGCGCCCTCCAAACATCAGTTCGGGCCGTTTATGACATTACGCAGTCAATTAAAAGTCAGCAATGCTGTCCTTTTTTAAGAAATTGGAAAGCGCCCGCACGGTCGATTTACAAAATTGCAAGAAATTAGGACCGATTCGGCTCTATATTCATGCTTTACGTTCAGAATCAAAGGTTTGTAGGATATTTGTATTACAAGATCGGATGCGGGATGACTCTTTTTCAACTTCTGCTAGTGGCTGTCATCCAGGGTATCACTGAATTTCTGCCGGTATCCTCTTCTGGACACCTCATTTTGTTGCCCACGCTCACGGGCACACCAGATCAAGGGTTGGCTATTGACGTGGCAGTGCATGTTGGCACGCTTTTTGCAGTTGTTTTGTATTTCTGGGCCGATGTGCGGATTGCCGCCATTGGTCTAACGCGCTTGGCACAGCGCAAAGTCGACACCCAGGGCGCGTTTTTGGCGCTATGCCTCGTCATCGCAACGATCCCCGCTCTGATCTTCGGCATTGTCATCAAAGCCACCGGATTGGATGTCGCAATGCGCAGCGCCGCGGTGATCGGATGGACCATGTTGATTTTTGGTGTGGTTCTGTATCTGGCTGACGCCCGCGGCAAGGTCGACCGCACCGCAGATCGCTGGAGCCTCCGACATGCCTGGCTTATGGGTCTTGCCCAATGCCTTGCCCTCATCCCTGGCACGTCGCGGTCCGGCATCACGATCACCGCAGCGCGCGCGCTTGGCTACGAAAGACAAGGGGCCGCGAAGCTGTCAATGCTGATGTCGATCCCGGTCATTATCGCGTCGGGCGCGGTGCTGAGCGTGGACGTTGTCAGCCAAGCCGACTGGGCAGTCCTGCGCGACGCTACGATTGCCGCCGCTTTCGCTTTTCTGGCCGCACTGGCTGCACTTGTTTTAATGATGCGCCTGCTGCGCAGTGTCAGCTTTACCCCCTATGTGATCTACCGTGTGATCCTTGGGATAGGCTTGCTGATTTGGGCCTATAGCTAAGCGCGCAGGTTTTTCGCGCTTTCCTTGATCGCGTCGTACTGACCCGACGGGCGGAAACGCCACAGATATTCCGGCAAGACCGAACTCATCGCGACAGGCTCAATGCCCAAATCAGCGAACCCCTTGGCCCCGTCAGCAACAACATTGTCGTTGCGCAAGTTGCGCACCTGATCGCGCGTGATCTGCGCAGGCACGAGGCCGAGGGTCAGGGCGTTCAACATGTCAAAGCCAAACCCCATGATCGACGCCATCCAGAAGGGGATATTCACAACCGCGCGCCGCCGCCGGATCACGTCGAGCATTGTCGACATAAGCTGGCGGAAAGTGCGTATGTCCGGTCCGCCCAATTCGTATACGCCCCCCTCAACATCCGTGGTCAGGGCCGTCTCCGCCGCTTTGGCAACGTCATCGACATAGACTGGTTGGAACCTTGTTTCGGCTCCAACAACGGGCAAGATCGGCCCCAGCCGCGACATTGAGGCGAAGCGATTAAAGAACTGATCTTCGGGCCCAAAGACAATTGACGGGCGCAGGATCACGGCATTGGCCATGTGTTCCTTTACAGCGGCCTCGCCCAGGGCCTTGGTCCGCGCATAGTCGCTTTCGCTGTCGGTATTCGAACCGATGGCGGATACATGCACCATTTTGCTGATCCCATGCGTTGCGGCGATGCGCGCGACGCGAGCAGCCCCTTCAGCCTGGACCGCTTCGAAGGTGTTTTTGCCTTGCTTTGCAAGTATGCCCACGCAATTCACCACCGCGTCAGCGCCCGTCATCACCTGGGCCACCGATGCGTCATCACGAATGTTGCACAGCACCGGTTCTACTTGGCCGACCACGCCATAGGGTTTTACGAAAATAGCCTCGTTTGGACGACGCACTGCAACGCGCACACGCCAGCCTGCTTTGGCCATGCGTCGCGCGATGTACCGGCCCACAAAACCGGAACCGCCGTAGATCGTCACCAGCTTGGACATGCTTTGCTCCTTGCGCACAGGTTCATGAATTGATCTATCCCCCGGTCGGCGCTCAGGCAAGACGCCAATTTGGAGCAGCGCTTGGGTTATCCGACAATCCATCGAAATACGATGTCACACTGGTCTGGTCGCACACCAATGGCGGCAGTCAGAATCGGATTGACACCTTTCGCCCCCAGCCTTAAACGACGCTCCACCAACCCGTGCCCAGATGGCGGAATTGGTAGACGCGCTAGCTTCAGGTGCTAGTGTCCGTATGGACGTGGAGGTTCGAGTCCTCTTCTGGGCACCATTTCAAAATCCTTTCTCGAATCGACGTTTAACATGTTGAACGGAAACGCTATTTCCGGTGTTCGAGGTCCCTTGTTTCGGTAGTAGTGAAGAGGGCTTGTCAGGACCAGTTTTAGGATAGTCCGGCGCAGCTCAAATGACCCTTTTTTCCATGCATCCCAAGGGCTTGCGAGAAACAGCAAGGTGTGTTCGAGTGCTTCCTCAAAGGGGCGCACTGGCTTACCCTGATTTGCGAGCTTTTCTTCAAGTGCCACTTTGGTCAGTTCCAGCTCACTAAAGCGCTTTTCAAGACTGGCTGCGATGCGCTCATTTGTGGTCGCGACGATCTTGTCGAGGATGGCTTCGGATTTGCGCGTGGTAGCTACGATTTCCTTCTTGATATGGGCCTTCATCTCCTGAGATTTTTCTAGCTGCTGGTTCCAGGCTTTTCTGAACATCTTCCTTGCAAGAGAGAAGGCTGTTTCTGTCGGCGTGATATGCTGAAGCAGGTCTTCGAACTCACCCTCCAGCTTGTCCCGCGGGATCGATTTTCCATAGCTCTCACAGCTTTTGGTCTGGCAAACATAGTAGGCATATTTTTTGCGCTTTCCCCGAGACCACGCTGAGCGGTAGGGCACACCGCAATCACCACAGCAAACCGCCCCGCGCAACACAAAGTCACGGTTGATATCAGTGCGCATGGGCAGCTTCTTTACACCCGCTCGGCGTTCCTGAATGCGTTTGAAGGTTTCTGCGCTGATCAGGCCCTTGTGGTGGCCTTTGCGCAGGGAGACATCCCAATCCTCATGCTCGATCAGTCCGGCATAGATTGGGCGCGTGAGCAAATCGGTAACGCGCTGTGGATGAACGTGTCTGGCAGGATAGCGCGGATCATCTTCTAAAAACCGCTGGACTTCTGCCTGTATGCTAAAACGGCCCTGAGCAAACCCGGTGAGTGCTTCTTCGATAACGGAGGCAGCGGGTTCATCCCGCACCAGCAGTTTTCCATGCTCGCCTGATTTTTGGTATTTGTAGCCAGTCGGTTCGCGGAATACCCAATAGCCGCGTTGCAGCCGGGCTTTCATCTTCTGGAGGGTCTGGCGTCCATTCTGTTCGCGTTCCAGCTCACCCTGAGCGGCGATGATAGTCTCAATAAACTTGCCTTCGGGAGAGTTTTCGAAGCGGAAGTTCAGGCATTCGACCTCAGCACTGCGTGAGGCAAAGGCTTTTCTGAGCTTGATGTGGAATTCGGTATCACGGGCAAACCGTTTCAGATCATCGAAGATGATGACATACGGCTTGCCCTTCTGAGCATCGAGATAGCTGAGCAGCGCCACCATTCCGGGGCGGTTCATAAAGTCACCGCCGCCAGACGCATCATCGGGGAAGACTGCCTCAACCTGATAGCCTTTTGCCTCGGCATATTCCCGGCACCGGGTTTCCTGGCTCTCAAGCCCATGGCCTTGCTTGGCCTGCTTGGTGCCGGAAACGCGGCAGTATAAGAGCGCGTACTTTTCTTCTGTTATTTTGGGGGTTGCTGCGTGCATGGCTGCTCCTTCGTGTCTTGGGATGAACGGGGTGCAATTGTTTCATGCGCTGTAGCTATGGGGTGAAATAAAGATACCACATCCATCCTTAGATCAGCGAGTTTTTCGTCTGTGTTATCCCCATCTGCCGCATCATAAGGACCGACTTCAAACCCAAGACGGGCGCAGGTTGAGATGATGTTCCAAAAGGCCAACAGGAAGTCTGTGGCCTCTTTCTCATTGAAGTCATAGGCTTCAACATTCTCACCAAACTCAGCCAGAAGTTCTTCTTCAAGCGTCAGTGCATTACTAGTTTTTTCTCCATCTTTGTTTTCGCTCATAAGAACACCTTTCGAAAAAAATGGGCGCTGGCTGCCCCGCGCAGCGCCCGCTATATTTAATGGGGATGAACACTAGCGCCCCATGTCAGGACCAGAGCGCCCTGGAAATCGATCCGGCGTACCGCCACCGCCACGGGAGTGTCCGGGATCATGGGATTGCTGCTGGGTCCGCTCGTGCGCCTGCTCACGCTTCAAATGCAGCGCATGAAGGCGGGCTTCTTTACCCAGTTCATTAATCCGCAGGATTTCATTGTCAGAGAACGAACTCGTCTCCTGCACCTTGCCATTGCGGTCTTCATATATCTTGGCGAGATTTACGGTATAGTAAGGGCTGCCATCCTTACCCTCATTCTGCCACAACGTGGCTTTGAGCCTGCCATCGCGATAGGTGGCAAGCGGCTGGTTGCGCCCGGAACCGGGCATAGTGGTATTGTCCATGGAAAAGACTCCTTTCGTCTCCTTGGTTGGGGGTTAATGATTCGGATTTGTTTCGTTCTTTTTCTGAGCCTTTTTCGGCTCTAAGAAAAAAGAACATTAAGTGAACATATCACATGAGACGTTGAAAAATCAACGAAAAATTGTGCGCGGTTTCAGCCTGACCAATCAGTCCCGCGAACCAGTGGCACGTCTGAATGCATGTCCAGCGACGTTCAGGTTCACCGGTTTATCAAGTTTGGCAACAGAGACTGCTGGCCCACGTCGTGTCTGTGTAATTTTGCCGTGGCCTAGCGCGGAGCCCTGTTCCTTCATTCGTTCGGCTATTTTCAGAATGATTGCTTCGCGCTTTGCCACATGAGCCTGAGCGTCCGCACGCGCCAGTTTATTGATATCTGCCATGGTTTTTGGTGTTCCCGGCACACGCACTGGTTGGGTAAACCCCGGAGGCGTGAACTCAGGTTTGCTCAACCTTTCGATATCATCCTTCGTGTAAGTAGTACCGCCATGCCGTTCGCGAGCAAAATCCACGTGTCGGTCAAGGCCAAACGAAGCAATGCTCCTGATCCGTTCGGCCTTCAGATCAATGTCCGCCTGACGGGCGAGTTCTGGCTCTGCAGCGCGATCAAATGCGGGCTTAACGCGTGCCGGGTTCTTGTCTTGGCTTTGTGTTGGTTCGCGGTCCATGCCGACCTCCCAATTTGCGCTGCACGTTGCTGTTTTGCTATGATTCCAGAATGTTAAGAGAAGATATCCCGATCAAAACCTGTGATGAGATCAAGTACTCAATCAAGGGCACACCTACGCCTTGCAACGATAATGAACGCGTTGAAGGCACAATGATTTATGAGTCGTACTACCACTGGCAAAGCGTCGATAAGGAGCCGCACGGACGGATGAAGTCTTTTGAGGTCTCTGACGGAACCACCCAGATGTATTACCTGTCCGGTACCCGCGCGATGTTCCGAATTGATGACTTTCTGGCAGAGCTCTATCGCACGGGGTACAGGCACCGTGATATTCGCGATAACTGGTGCGAGCCGATGGTCTCAAAGCTCTTCCCGGCCAATGCATACATCTATGACGACCGCCCGGTTGATGTCGAAGCGCTATGGGACGAACATGAGTTTCTCTGCACCCTGATCCGTCGGTTGGAGCAAACGCGTAACATGCGCACCAAAGCGCTTGAACGCTATCGCAAGCATGAGCAAAAAAAACGCGAAGAGGTGGCCGCTGCTGAAGACTAGGCACGCCAAAGATCATTTGACGATCCCCGGAATATCCGCCGGATCATCGAAGACTCGAGACAATTTAGGATCGTCTTTCCAGAACCGCCGTTTGGCTAGAAGAAGCGGCATGTTCTGATACTTTATGAGCTGTTCGTCGGGCGCGAGGCTTCTGATGTTTTCGGCTTGAAGAACCGGGCGGGTAGACCGCCTGATCTGATGATTGACCGATGGCGTCGGTCCCCCACTGATACTGTAATCATGTGTTTCAACCGTGGTAATTCCTGACCACGTTGAGAGCGACTTTATCAAGCCCGGATCATCGGTCCCCAGGATTTGCATGAACTCGCAATTCTCTTCGAAATCGCGCCGACCTTCTTCGCCGTAAATTCCTTCAACCGCTGCGCGGCTATGGGCGACCAACAGCAACTGGACGCCAAACTTACGGTAAAAGTGTAAGGCTTTGAAAATGCACGCTATTTTTCCCATCTGCGTAAATTCATTAAGCAAAAAAAGCGTCCGGGTGCGGTGTTCAGGCCCATTTGCCATTGCGACACCTTCAATAAAGCAATTGATGATTGTGGCGACATATTGCTTGGCTGCCGCCATCTGGTCCCCTGGCACCTGAAAGAACACCGTCATGGGGTCAGCCTTCAACTCCGCAGGAGAGATATCGCTATAGTTTGTTGCACGTCGCGGCGGCGATCCCTCCTGATAAATCAACATGTGATTTGTGGCTTCATCGACGATGATGGCCAACTCGCGCGGGCTATCTTTCATCAGCTTTTCAAGCCGCATCGCGTTTTGCATAGAAACCGGATCTTCAGAATGAAACATATGTCGGAACACGGTCTCGAGTGTCCCTCGACCGCCCGCGATCTGATCATAGACCCATCCGGGCGTGCAGCGTTTTCCATGCAGGATGACACCGTGGCGCAACAGCGCCGAGACCAATACAGACGCGCCTCGCTGGACCCAGGCATTTGTGTTTTCGCTCTTTGCCTGTGGAATAAAGCTGTTTGCGAGTTCATTGGGATAAAGCCCTAAATCCTCTCCGCTTTCGATCATCTCAGCAAGCGGGATGATCGGGTTCACGCAAGCTGATCCGAACTCCCAGGGATTTATCCGCGTTGCGTTTTTGCCCTGCAGTTTCGCGCGGTATGCGCCAGCCATAGACTCAGATTCACCAGCTGGGTCAAAAATGAAAAGGCTGCGATCAATCATCACTTTCTCCCAATATATGGGCAATCAGGGTTGAGTCCTTTCCAAGTCCTGGAGCGCCATATATGAGTCCGGAAGACCCGCGCGGATGTTTTAAGGCGTGCTCATCGCCGTTCTTATCTGTGAAAAATCCGATAGGGACACCTGTTCCGCTCAAAAGGCCTTTGGTTTCGATGTCATCGAGATTGGCCAGTCTTCCGTGCCCAAGCGCCATGCTGTCAAAGTCTTGTGCATCCATCTGGCGGCGCAAATGGCGGTTCTCAGACCTGCTTTTTGCCTCATCAAGGCTGCGGACGACATCCTGCAAGTTATATTCGCGTTTATGTTTCATCACCCCTCCAGCACTGGATCAGTGTCCGGTGTAAACGCGCAGGCTTTTCTCGACTTGCCCCCGCAGAATATCTCCACCACGCTTGGTTCTTGAGGCACAGCTCTGTTGGAGCGCCATGCCCGCAGACCGCTCTTGGGGGTTTGCCGAGAGAGAAAGAAGTCCGCCAAGCAGCGACTCTCCCAGGCACAAAAACTGATCACCAGCCAGATAAGCGGAGGTTTGCGTCATTGTTTGCTCGGCCAGACGCACCCGCAGGTCTGAAGTTTCCTGTTGAGCGATGACAGAACGCTCGTCGGCGGCAGTAGCCTCAGAAATCGTTGAGATAGACTGCCCTGAACTCTTCGATAGCGTATGGTCGCTCATGCCGTCGACAGCAAAAAACGCAATGACGCCGATAACGGGAACGCTGACACCTGCCGAGAAAGCAAGAAATCCAATCGCAGCGCCTGACATTTTGCGCATAAAGCCACCGCTGGTGTTTGAGCGTTGTCGCGGCGCGCGCGTTTCGCTGGGTTGTGGAGAATGTGATTTGGGAGAACCCATCATAGTTTGCTCCTTACTTGGTTGGGTTAATCACTTGCGCGGCGAACTGGCCGCAGGAATTTCCCTGGCAAAAGCCAGCTGCCAAAGAGGTTTTTTTAAGTTTTGGGTGCCGTTTGGCTTGAATTCGAGCTTCCGGATTTCAGGCCAAACGGTAGGGTCTTATGATCGAGTGATCCTGCTGGATCACTCAATTTCTTTTATTTCCACGCCGTGCTTCGGTAGCTACCATACTGGTGTTGGCACTGCGGTCTGCCCCATAAATCACCGCGGCAGGTCTTGTAATACGTTGCATATAACAACCC
This sequence comes from Pseudomonadota bacterium, assembly GCA_038525015.1. Classification (GTDB taxonomy): domain Bacteria; phylum Pseudomonadota; class Alphaproteobacteria; order Rhodobacterales; family Rhodobacteraceae; genus Tateyamaria. The sequence goes on from JBCBID010000006.1 coordinate 145,416, forward strand.
ATGTTTTCGCGGACAATTGAAGCAACGTGGATGCGGGCGTGAGTATTCAGAATAGCTCATCGATAGTCTCCACATGAGGGGGCGGCGCGAACGTGCCGCGCCGCCAGACGCAAGGTTACTTGTTCTTGTTGTAGGCAGCGTTATAAGCCGCTGCGTTCTCGTGGTGCATGCCACGGGTCGACATGGGGCCTAGCCCCTGACTTGCATGGCTCGCACCGGCATTCCAGGAAGACTGTTTATTGCTCATGGTCGTTCTCTCCATCGGTTGAAGTTAAAGAATCGGCCGATGAAACAACTATGAAGCAGTTTAAGTGAATTAAAAAGCTATAAAATGCTTAATCTTGAGTATTTGATCCTAAGGCATTGATAAGCAGTAACTTTTATCCTTACTGGCCTTCGACATCATGCTGTTTAGCAGTCTGTAATCAGATAGAATGAGGTCAACGACGGGGTCGCCTGTAGATCTTTCGCGGGGCAACGGTAGGCTATCAGGGATTCCGGTCGGCAGATGGCGGCCTGCCTTTTTGTTAGCTTGCGACACATCATTGACCCTAGTGTAAAGGCTTGGGTCAGCTTTTATGTCATCTAAACACATGCCTCGTTCGCTAATCCATGGGTCAAAATATACTTCTTCAATGAAAGCGAAGACATCTTTGCTGTTCACTACCTCCCGCCTTTTCCTGGTAGACCAAGAGTTTTCACTAGCAAATCGCTTGAATTGTTCGTCATCTCTCAAGCGAACTTTTGAGTTTTCAGGACTGAGAGCTGTTTCTACTCGCTTGCGGCGTTCTTCTTTATTCATGGTCAACAATTCGAGCAATATTTCAAATTCTCTCAGTTCTTTCTCGCTGGCAAACGAAACTGTACGGGCAAATTCTTCTTTCAAATCAGAAGAAGGTAACAAATCCTGATGTTTTTCGTCAAGTTTTTGTATGCCTATGCCAGTTGGCACGGACTCCACAACGTTGGAGGCTGTGCCATGTCTGGGCAGGTCCTCAACTTGACCATCATCAGAAAACCCCTCTCCAGGACCCAGATCAAATGGTTCGGAGGGCAGATCGCCAACATCAGATTGTGCGTTCTTTATGCTGTCGTCAGGTGTTGGTGACACAGCCTTTGACTCGACGTTCCTCGCGCGGGTCGTCTTTCTTCTGTTTTTGGGCGCAACGGCCATTTTTTGACGGTGCCTCATCTGGTTCTATAACTGCGCCACTCTCCAATCCTGGCATTTGCCGTTTCCTGGATGCGACGCTGTACATGCTCTGTTGACAGGAAGCGGTGCAGACGCGCCCTGTCAAAGCACGGATTCCGTCTCGTGTGTAAAAAAAACAGCGTCCGGTGTCCATCATAGGTGAACTTTCCAACCACCTCACCTTCACGAGTTGCAGGTTCGTCCCGGTGGACTTCGATGGTGTCGTAGGGGCAAAATCGGTTCAGCGTTTTAAGCAAACAGTTGATGTGCTTAAGTCCATCGTCGCTAATGTCGCGGAGCTTCGGAGCGGTATGGTCTTCTTCGTTGGTCTGCCCGCGACGGTAATCGCGAAGAATCTGATCTGAGATCAGCTCACCGATGGCACGAAGGTAGCTCTCCTTCATGCGGCGGCGTAAGCGGTTTTCGAGTTCCCTGATCAGACTGTGATAAAGAAACGTTCTGTACTGGAACTCGTTGGCATCGACCATTGCCGTGCCGAAGGGCTCTTCATATTGATCGTCGATAGCTGCGGCATCTACGATGCATGCGACGGCCATGCAGACAGCGCCCGATATACGGATCGGCAATATCAGGACGTTTGGCTTGCGCACCTCGTCCGGCGCACCAGCCAGCATGAGGTAATGGAGTAGTGCGAGGCGCTTGAGCTCAATTTCGCGAACACTCTCGGGCGCGTCCGGATGAACCCAGCCAATCTGACCCGTGGCGAATGGGTCGGGATATTGTAATGAACTGCCGGAAAACAGCACAAAGTCCACCATCAACCGCAGGTGAGGCGAAATAGGTGTAGCCAGTACTTTGAGGCTCTCACTGCCGTTCAGCGTCCCGCGTTGCTGAAACTGCCTGAGCTCGCGGCGAAACCATAGCTCGGTAGGGTCATCATTGCCGCCAAACCGGTACTTTTTGGACTGAACAAGTCGCACCTTGCGGTTAAGAATTCGTCTGAAAGCAGCTTCCAGATCATCCTGCTCAATGAACGGGTCCGGGTCATAATGGTAATGCTCATAGCGAATGCCCGCATCCCGATCACGAGAGAAGCTCTTGCGAAAAACGACCAGGTTGGGACGCAATCCGTCTGGCCCACCTAACAAAGGCGACTGCGACAGCCTCTTGATTTCGCGGTGCAGGTCACGATCAAAGTGATCAAGTACACTGACCTGTCTTCTCATACGGACATCATCGACGCAAAGCTGTCGCGCGAGGGCAGGCCTTCCACCCTTGAAGTAGATGTGATCACGTTCGGCGGGCTCACTTGTAGATCCACTAAACAGAGCAGCGAGATGCTCTTCAAAATCGATCTGTGGACGCAGCCGGGTGATATGCTCTGGAAGAGGGGCAAAAACTGCACACAAAAGTTTGTGGATATCCGCTGTTTTCTTTTTCTGATCAATACTGACGGCCTCGAACGTCACGTCCCTGTCCTCGTGGCGGGGAACCTCTTCGCGATCAACCACTCGACACGCGACCAGATAGTAATCAGTCCCGAAAAGCTGGATGAGTGATCGGTCCAGTTTAGGAGTGCTCTTCAGCCAATCAATTTCTTTAGTTGTGTCATTCATCTGATTGCCACCGATCAGATAGGTCGCGATGAACACGCGGAAGATCAATCTGTTTATCGGATCGGTTGGCGTTATCGTATCAATCCAGTAGATGTCATCGTCGCGTTTCAGCAACATGAACACGAGGGGTTTACTCAGCGCGAAGGCAACACGATTCAGAAGACGGAAAATCGTGTACCTGTCTGCACCTCCTCCAACAAAAATCTCGAGGATTGACTGCCTTATGAGTGCCAATCTGCTCGCCTGATTCAGTGGGTCAACTGAAACAACTTCTTTTGAACACATCTCTGGCTCTGCACAAAAAATCTCAAACTAAGTGACAAGAGCGTAACCGGCAGATCCGCAACGTGTGAAGGATTTATTGTTCCGTTAGTATTGCAGCCGTGAGTTGAGCAAGCCGTTTTGACCGAAGCAACTTCTTTGCATTCACTTCGGCAGGGACATGCGCTGCAAAATAGATGTTCAGTTAAAGAGTTTCGTTGCTGTGAGATCTGGAACGAAGCCACCTGCAGCATCAGGGCGTGCGCTATCAACAGATAACTCAGAAAGAGCGCTCGGATCATCTGACGGAAGATGCTCACGAACGGCTTGCGGCGCATCTCCAAGCAACTGGTTCAGGTCATCGAAGTCGCTTTCGGTCATGTTGCCACTCGCCATCTGTTCCTGAGCCTGATCAAGACGGTTTTGGTAGATGATGAGTTCTTGTCGTTGCTCGTTTAATTCAACAAACCGCTGTCTTTCTGTTGAAAACACTTCATGTGTCGGACGCCAGTCTTCGATTAGGTCGGCATCAATTGCTTCGGCTGATAAGAGTTGACCATGCTCATCGAACACACGAACGCCGTCTTCACTCTTGAACACCCGACGTCCATCCTCGAGCACATACGCATCGCCCAGCATATCTTCGATACGCTGTTCTGATTGCTCCAGCGCTTCACTGTTTTCCTTAAGGGCTTCAAAGACTGCTTCCTGATGGTAGTCGAGCCGTCTCTCCATTTCGCGAACTTGGGCCGGACTTACTCCCGCGACGATCAGTGCTGTAATGACCTGCTTCGAGTCGTCCTTCACACGCTCTTTTTCTTCAACGGTCTTGGCAACGCGTTCATCGACACGTCTCATGGTCTCCCATTCCTCAGCCAATTCGGCGTAGTGCGCATCAATTTGAGCGGCGATAATAAAATCTTCGACGGGGCTGTGCATCATGTTCCACACCTCCTCGTAATCATCGCTGCAACAACCGCACCCGGAAGGTGCTCTGGAAACCGAGCGAATGCCGCTTGGATGTTCTCGGGTGTCTTATCCTCGGTGTAGAACCATTTGTAGATACAGCTTCGCCCATCTGTGTGCCCATCGGACGCGAAACGTGCATGTGCCAATCCTTCGACGATCCCGGCAACAAAAGTGTACTGATCCTCGGGCGTCATCTTGTTCACGACGGCACCGGCATTCAGGTCATCTGCCTCTGCGATGTTTGCCACCGCAAGCATGAGAATTGATGCCCTGACGGCGTGCAGCACACTTGTTCCATCTATACACGTTCTCAACATAACCCACCGGTTTTGTTGAATAAATTTGTACCGATAGTTGTGATCTGCTACAATGGAACAACATCCGGAAAAACTTGGTGTTTTTGTCTGCTGACTGCGGAAACAGAAAGAGTCCGGATCAACGCACGGAAAGGGTCGTTTTGGTTGAGCCCGAACCGTGAGGAATACAATAGCATGAAGAAACTTGGATATCTGCGCATCTCCACCCAGGAACAAAGCCCGGATCGTCAGATTGATGGTCTCCGGTCAGTTTGCGATGAGCTGTTCATTGAGTGCGCTTCAGCCAGCACGACAAAGCGCCCTGTCTATAGCGATGTTATCAGCCGCCTGGGTCCTGATGACGCTCTTGTTGTGTGGGACTTGGACCGGGCGTTTCGATCCGTAGTCGATGCCCTGCTGGAGGTCGACAAACTAAAAGCGCGCGGCATCCATCTTGAGATCATGAACCTCCAGATCGACACTAACACACCCGGCGGGATGTTGATGTACACGGTGATTTCCGCTTTCGCAGAGTTTGAACGCCGCGTGCTGTCGCAACGAACAAAGGAAGGCCTCGCGGCGGCTCGCGCACGGGGCAAGCGCATTGGTCGTCCGCCTAAGCTGTCCATGCAGGAAATCGACGAGGCCATCGCCAGCATTCGCAGTGGCTCAACCATCCGGCAGGTCGCTCAAACTTTTGATATTGCTCCCTGGTCCCTGAGCCGAGCTATCAAGAGGGCGCACCTGTCATGAGGCGGGCCTCGCTTCCAATAGAAGCCACTTCGACCACGCAAACGAGCCGTAAACCCTCGAGTTCTTCCGCAGCTGAGAACCTACGGGATAGCGCTGTAGAGTACGCCATTAACCCAAGTAACCCGGCAACTCAGGGCGAGTGTTTGACAGGGAGTTTAGAAAGACACCGATGAGAACTACGCTCGTGATGGTCTGAAGTACAACCAGCAAACGCCCGGTCGAGGAAACTGGGACAATGTCTCCGTAACCTAAAGTCGTCGCCGTGACGCTACTGAAGTACAGAGTACGAATAAAACTGCTTCTGGCAGTAATACTTCCTGAAAATTCACCGGCCATGACGCCTGAGGCCGTAGAGACCTTTTTGACAAGTGACGCGCGCTCAGTCTCATTCTTCTGACCGCTTTCGTCGCTTACCGGTAACTCCCAAGGCATAGGCAACGTGGGCGTTCGTCCGACCGAAGTCGTCGCGGTGGGAAAACGAGACCAAACCAGACGGTCCAAGTACCTCGACACACCCTCAAGACCTTCAGAGCCCACCGACGCCGCACTAGCATCCTGTGAAATATCGTATAGTCTTATGCCATTGGGCTGATAGGTTCTATCTCGGAGGATCAAGCTAAGCTCATTGTCTCCTAGGTCAACAAGGCTCGGGGTCTCCAGCTTCGCTGAATACTTAGCTACAAAATCCAGATCGATGTTTTCCTCTGTCGATCTGAGGATAAACTCAGCAGGAATACTCCCGGAAGAGACTGCTTCAACTGAAAAAGCGTAGCACTCCACGTCGACGTCCTGAAGGTATCGCGTCATCAGTTCGCACAATCCAGTCTCTATGTCTCGAATGGCATCGCGGTAAACGCGATCATTGACTGTATTTGATTGTACTAGTGCAATATCAAAAAAGAAATAAAAAGACGCAAAGGCAAAAATGGAGAAAAGGTATCCGACTCCCCAACACCGAGGAGTAACTTTTGGGCGTCGTAAGGGCAGCATCTTGTCGGCCTCTTAGCTATATCATATATGGAGGCAATTCCCTAGGCTTGTAATTCGCACGCGCTAAAATCTCTGCAGACATCATTGCTGTGTTTCTTACAAAACCACTTCTGTCATCCTTTACGAGCGTGTCTAGTTGTTGATTTACTATTTTTTCGACAACAGGGGCGCCAAAAATCGTCGCAACGCTTGCAAACGCACCGTAGCTTGCATCTATTAGGGAACTCACTAAGGTCGTTCCCACTCCAAGGCTGTAACTCGCAACTGAAACAGCTTTTTGACGCGACAACGTCTTTTTCTGTCTCTCAACCCTTTGTAACACCTTGTTCACGAGATCTTCTGTTTCGGAAAAAAATTCTTGGGTATCAGATAGTTCTTCTAAATTTCTAGGGGCGACTAGTACATTGATCAATGTGTTCAGGTCATCGCGCAAATCCTTGTATTCAGACCTAATTTCCCAATAATCTCCGATTCTGAGATGGTCTACTTGCTCAGGTATGACACAGGGTAGTGCGAACTTCATAAACGTTGCTCGAATCTGTCTAGGGGTCGGGTTACCAGTAATCAGGTGCTGTGCGAGCGTTTTCCTTTCTATCCCCAAAGTGAGGCAATCGTGACGTGCGCCCAAGTCTCTAGCAAGCCTTGCAACGATGTAGTCCGCTACATCCTCCCGCATAAGCACGGGATTCATCTCGATGAGGCGACCGGAAGAAGTCTCAGCGTACTCTGGAAGGGCAATAGCAACGCGCCGATCCGTCAAGTACTGGATAGCCTCTTCAGGCATTTTTTGTGCGGCTATTAATCGCCAGCCGTACGATACTACGGTCTCCATCAATGCAAGTTGACCATCTCGATCTACGTCTGCGACCCGATAATTGTAGTATTGGTGTGGGTGATCAATTAATGAAACTGCCCTCAATCGGGCATTTAACTCAGAGTGATTTTCTTTGCTATTGATTTGTAGATCCAGCAGATCTCGTTCTGTTGCGCTATTCCACCAACCAAAATAAGCATCGTCGGGGAATAACATACCGATTGTCACAGTATTTGATTTCTTATCGTCATTTCTTGCAATTTCAGTTATTTCGGCAATGTGATCTCGCTGGCTTACGTGGTATTGGTCCTCGAGTGGGACGATAGTCCTAAGGTTGTCGTAGAATAAGAGCGCGCTTCTAAGGTGTAGTTGGCTTGGTGTGTAATGTGGATAGTATAAACAGGTAGACATCTTAATACTCTCACATCATGGTTTTTGTGACAAAATTGCTGCCTATGATCCAGACATGATGACACCTTCGGGTTGCAAAATCTACCGCGCCAGCATTAGACCAAGCCTTTCGTGTAAGCATTAGTGACGACCGCGAGATGTGCGCACGTTCATAACTTAGCGCAGACCGCAAGATGTGCGGGGTAGTACCCCGCATCTTGGCAAGGGAGACGCTGCGCTCTCCCGTTAGCATCCCTCTAGCCTTTGGCTGTTACGGGGGATCGACCCCACTACACCGCCAAGAGATCGTATCGCCGATCAACCACTCGCGGGAGACTTCGCTCTCCCTGCACCCATCGATCAAAGGGCGTTCCTGCCCTTGTGAAATCCTGACCATTTCATGGAGACCAGGAAGGGAGCTTTCGCGCTACCCTTTCCTTGGAACCATCCCATCGAGCAGGGGCGTGTCACACCCCTTGCATCCCTGACCAACCCTGCGCGGATTGGATGCCGCCATCTTACCGAAAATGGATCACTCCCAGGGGCCTATCGCCGCCCCTGAAACCCAGCTCGTCGGACTTGGAGAATTGCCTCTCCACCGACGCCGAACCATGCACAATCACACCGCCCGACTGACCTGCGCTACGCTGTGAACGGCAACTGTTCTACGTCTGACAAAGCAAGCCCTTTCATTCACTGCTAACTGAGGGGAAAAAGCCTTGCATCCACTCCACTTTGAATTGAAAATTCAATGTGATAAGCTTCTCTTAAGTAGGAGTGAAGGTGACAGATTTATCGAAGTACAGCGCTAGCGGTTCTATGTCGGGGTATTTGTTCCAATGTAGGCTTGCTTTGCTCCATGGCCTTTCACTGACCCGAAGCAATCCTGATGCCGTGATTTCGATTGAGAAGTTCGACGATATCGCTTTCGAAACAGACAATCATGCAGACTGCTTGATTCAAGCAAAGCATCACGTCAAACCAAAATCGCTCAGTGATAAGAGCGAAGACGTTTGGAAAACGCTTCTCATCTGGATGGAAGGTGCGGAACACGGCATCTTCGAACTGAGCAAAACGACATACATGTTGATTACCACTGCAGTTTGTCCTTCCGGCTCAGCAATGGACAATTTGCGCGAAGGTAAGTCCCAAGAAAACATAAAAGAAGCGTACGAGCTGCTAAAGAATGCTGCTGCGGAGTCTACTTCAGAAGCAACCGAGAAGGCGCGGACATGTTTTTTGAACATGGCTCCGAATGAAGCAAAGCTTCTTCTGTCGCGAGTATTTGTCATCGACAAGCATCCAAACTTAACTGATGTCGCCTCTGACGTTGCTGCCGAGCTTAACTTACTTGCGCCAGGAAAAGCAGAGCTTGCCGCACAATACTTGGAGGGTTGGTGGCTCAGCAGAGTCTGCAAGCATTTGATGGGTGAACATGAAAACGGCATCCCTGTGCAGCATATAATTCTTAAAGCGCATGAGATTGGAAAGACACTTACCGATGATGCGTTGCCAATTGACGACCCATCCGAGCTGGACATCAAGGAATACAGTGAAGACGATGAAGATCGGACATTTGTTCAACAAATGAGGGCAATCAAAGTCACCGACAGCATTGTGCGTGCAGCGGCATCTGACTTCTATCGAGCATATGCACAGAGGTCTCGCTGGAGTCGTGAAAGCCTCATTCTCGAAGATGAACTGTCCCACTATGATGAGAAGCTTCAAGATTCATGGCGTAGAAAAGCAGACGCAGAGCTACTATTATGTGATGCCGACGATGAAGTTTCTTGTGTCAAAGTTGGGCGAAGTCTTTTTTTGTGGGCAACCCAAGAATCGACACCACTTCGAAACATCGTAGAGAAATGGATTACCGCAGGCTCGTATCATGGGCTAGCGGACCAAGAGAAAGTGCGTTGGCACCCCAACTTCAGCTTACGTGTCTCCAAAACCTTGGAGGTAGAAGATGTCTAGAGCCTGGCGAGATCGTCCTCGCGAAGAAGCATACTCCTTCAACCCAGCTTTCCTATCATCGCTGATGTCTGATTTTGTCCGGGAATACTCAAGAGCAAAGCACGAAGCTTGCCCAATAACCTTAGTATATCTGTTTGCGCCGCTCTCGTTACATCGTCAAACACGGCACCGTTTCCCGAACCGTACTGTGACGTCGCTCTATGAGTGGATCCAAGGCAACGAAGATGTCTTGGTCGATCTACCTCGGCGCACTCGAGCTTTGCTTCCGCTGATGCGCGACGGACTGAAATTTGCAGTTTATCAACAGGTACTCGAGTTTAGCGGAGGCAAAGGACTCGTGCCTGGCAACAAAAAGGGACACTTCACCCCAAAATTTATGGAAGAGCTTAGTGTAGATGTAAACGAAGCCATTGACTCATCTAGGTTCTTGGCAAAGTGGTTTGCAAAGTCAGGCTCTGAAGCTTCCGTTCTATCAGCCTGGGGGGTTAGGCCGTGAGCTTCGTTATTCAAAAGATCGTAATTTACAGCCATTCAGGAGAGACACGCTCAATAAATTTTGCGTCGAATGGGCTAAACATCATCACTGGAAAGTCCAAAACTGGCAAGTCAGCTATCATTGACATCATCGATTACTGTCTTGGTAGGGGCAGTTACAACGTAGCCGAGGGCGTAATACGGAAGAAGGTTGCTTGGTTTGGTATACTTCTAGACAATGCTGGGGACGAAGTTTTTATCGCTCGAGACAACCCTGGAACCGGCGCTTCGACTGGTGCCAAGGTGTACTTCAAGAGGGGTAAAGTTGATGAAATACCGACTCTCGAGGAAATCTCAAAAAATACAACCGAAGCCAGCCTCAAGAGCTTCGTCACCCAATATAGCGGGATTGTGGAGAACGAGCATCGTCCAGATACAGGGACTAGAGACCCACTAAGCGCAAACATTTCACACGCCCTGTTCATGTGTTTCCAACCACAAGGCGTCATTGCGCGAAAAGATCAACTGTTCAACAGGATGAACGATACTTTTCGGGCGTTAGCACTCCGTGACACGTTGCCGTACTTCCTCGGAGCCGTTGACGAAGAGCACTTTCGCCACCTAGCCGAACTGGATGAGCTTCGCAGGCAACTGCGGCTGTTAGAGGTTCAGAAAAATAAGCAGATAAACGCAATCGAGGTAAGCAGGTCTCGTATTACACGGTTGGTGAATGACGGGAAGCGTGTTGGCTTGATACCGCAAGACTATCAAGCCGTTGATGACACCGTTTTCGATTTCTTTTCGCAAGTAGCGAAAACGGACGTTGAGGAAGCGGTCGATTACCAGGATTTTGGCGAGACCATCAAACAGTTGGAAGATGAAAGGCGTGCAATCTGGAATAGAATTGATGAGTTGTCGAAGGATCGGATTGCCACCGAGGCGTTTTTGTCTGACCAAACTGAATACAGCAAGGAAGTTTCCGAGCAGAGGTCGAGGCTTAGTAGTATAGGCATCTACAAGGACACTTTACGTGACCGGTCAATCTGCCCTTTGTGTGCGGCACGCAAGAGAATCCGACCCCTGAACTTGCGGAAATCAATTCAGCACTTGAAGACGTTGAGAAACAGCTTTCAGCTGTTCATAAGGAGAGCCCACATCTGCTTTCGCATATCGCCGCACTGCAAGAAAAAATACAAGCACTCACTGTCGATCTTCGGGAGGTCTCAAAAGAGTGGCGAAATGCAGTAGCTTCAGATGAACAAGTCCGAGCTGCTCAAGAACAGCTGGTTGCAAGAGCGCGATATGTTGGGCGCTTGACGAACTTCATAGAAACCGTGACCCCAGAAGAAGATCAAGGTTTTGATGAAGCGGAGCTTGACCGCGTAAAGTCGCTTATCGAAGTTGTTCAGTCCAAGCTGCGATCAGAGGAAACGGAATCCAGACTGGCCACTTTTCTTGATCTCATTGGCCAAAAAATGACTGAATACTCTGACGCGTTGAGCTTGGAATACCAGGGTAGTTCTTTAAGGCTAGACCCAAGGAAGCTGACAGTAGTGGCCAATACGGAAGATGGTCCGATTCCGCTTAACAGGATGGGTAGTGGTGAAAACTGGGTCGGGTATCACGTTCTAGCCCATTTGGCGCTGCATTGGTGGCTACGAAAGCGCAATCGACCAGTACCTGCATTCTTAGTGCTCGACCAGCCTACACAGGCTTACTATCCACCAGATGTAAAAGATGGTTCTCTTGATGAGATTGAAGTGGATGATGACAGGCAAGCAGTTCTGTCGCTCTTCCAATTGATGCATGATGCTTGTCAGGAGATATCCCAACCATTTCAGCTGATTGTGCTTGATCACGCCCACCTGAGGAATGACTGGTTTGAGGCCGCAATAGTCGAAGAATGGCGTGGCAACGACGCTTTGATACCTGAAGACTGGCCAGAAGAATGATGGAAGCAACATCATCGGGCCACAGATCAAAAAAATGTCTAACGTTGCAAAGATTACCCAACATTTTTTCCATTGAGCCTTACAAGAAGCCAAAGCTAGGTTTGACTTCGGATCGATTAAGGAGAGCTTATGAGTAATCGATCCATTCGCATGAGCGAACTCAAAAAAATTCCCAAAATCGCGCAGTTGGATCATCGGCACCTGTTGGACGAGTCAGGCAAGCCCTTCTTTCTTAAGAACATGACGCGTAGAGAACGGCGGAAACTGAATGCTGATTCGAGAAAGGTAGCTGAAAAGTACAACGTTATACTGCGGTCACTATACACGACTGGTGTCGGATTTCCAGTCGACCAAACCACACGTCAGATGGCAGCAGAGTATACTCACCGTTTCGCCTCATCTGGCACAGGAAACCTACCGGTAAGTTTTAACTACTTTGAGTCATTCCTGAATATCAAACTTATGAAGGGCACGGTTGCCCCTTTCACCGAGCTTACTCCTGAAACTAATCACTTGTTTCATGCCTCTGATTTTTTTGACTTTCTTACGTCAGCCGATAGTGATGGGTTCGACGCTTCTGATCTTCTCAACTTGCCAGAGGCTGAATCTTTTCACTTTTCCAACAACGGAGCCATCGAAGAGCTCTCCTTTTTTGACGCAAAAGGCCGAGAATACCTGTTGTCTGGCTTCAGCATGATACGGCGAGGTGACTCGGTTCACTGGTTTCTTGTTGCGGGTGAAAAACTGACGAAAGAGGAATGGGAGCTAAGAACCAACGAGGCCCCAAAAGTAGATATTGAAGACATCGCGCCCTGGAAAAGAGCTTTTCTGAACGACAGCATTAAGCGCTCTGGGTCGTCAACAGGTGCGCCGTTGAGACTTGAGGGGACTGAACTTGCTGTTCGAACGTTAACTGCCGGCGAGTTCGACCTGAAGACAAAGAAGCATATTGAGCGCGGTGTATTTATTGAAACTGAGAATTCCTTCGCTGTGTTCTCTGACGATCCAGAGGTTCTTATGGCTCTAACTTCCTCAAAGAAGGAGGAAATTATTGAGAGGGCATTGAACCGCATCAGTGAGGCGGACATCCTTTGGAGTCTTGCTGAGGGTTTCTTTCAGTTACCCCGTTATTTTGAAACTCGTGTTACCGTTTCGAAGAGCCTCGCAAGGGGTCACGGGAAGCAACATGGACTCAAGGGTAAGGGCGGAAAAGGAATCAAAGCGGAGTATGTCGCGGTAGAGGCTGTTTACATCGAAGATGATGACTCGCCGTCGGTCGTTCGCCGGGTTCGAATGCCAGTCTACTCTACAGAAACTGAGGGTCACTGGAGGCGATTAAAGTTCGGGCAAACTGGTAAAGATCGAGAAGGCAATCCAGTCACAGGTAAGACTTGGGTTAATCGTTCGAACCCTTGGCGTAATGAGAGCGCTAGGAGCAGCACTGTCTTCGTAAAGGACAGCCTTGCCGTTGCAAAAGCAAGAGTCGAGAAGCTTTACTCAGAGGCGGAAAATACGATCTCCGACGAGGACATTGTGCCGGAAGGAAATGGAGAACTTTATGTGCTCAGATGCACGCTGATGGACGAAGAGGTTTACAAGGTCGGTTGGACTGCTGGAACGGCTGTCGAGAGAGCCAAACAGTTGTCTTCGGCGACTGGCGTTCCACTGGCCTTTGTTGTTGTAGCGTCTTGGTCCCATGATGCACCCGAGGCGCTCGAAACCGAGGTGCATGCCCAATTGTCGCCTTACAGGGTAAATAATCAGCGAGAGTTTTTCAGACTTAACTTTGATGCTATTCGCAAAATCATTCTAAACACTATTGAACGTGTAAAACCGAGTGAAGCAGAGATTTAGCTCCTGGCATTCTCTCTTCGCATCCTTCGGACTGGGCTGTCGTGAAACGAGCCCATCGTCTCTGGCATCCGGCTTCCATCTCTCACGCATAGAGTCGGCTTAGGGCTTCGCCCTCAGCGCACTTCAGGCAAAACAGATCGAACAGATTATGATCTTTGTCGGCTCCCCCTGAAGGTTGCCCCCAACAACGACAGAATCTTTCGCCGATTTTCCCTTCCGCTTGCACACCCACTGTTCGCCACGAGGCAAGGGTTGCAGGAGCAACCCCAAGCCTTACGGAAGGATGAGAAAATGAAGAAACCACAAGGAGATATACAAATCTATGTTGCCTGTCTGGCAGCCTACAATAACGGACATCTGCACGGATGCTGGATCAATGCGCAGCAGGATGCCTATGACATCTATGCCGACATCCGCGAGATGCTGGCAGCCTCACCAATGGAAGATGCGGAAGAGTGGGCTATCCATGACTATGAAGGCTTCGGGGGGGGCAGGCGTCTCCGAGTATATGGGTATTGATGAGGTCGCAGAGCTGGCGGCGTTCATCGGGGAGCATGGGGAGATTGGCGGCAAGCTGGTCGGGTATTTCGGTGATCTGGATGAGGCGCGCAAGGCCATCCAAGATGCTTATGCAGGTGAGTACCGTTCTCTAGCAGACTTTGCTGAGGAACTGACTGAAGAGACAGATCAAGTCCCCGAGCGCCTGCGTTTCTACATCGACTATGAGCGCATGGCGCGGGACATGGAAATCTGTGACGTCTTCACCCTCCAGACGGGCTTTGAGCAAGTCCACGTATTCTGGAGCCACTAAGATGAGCACCGAGATACACACATTCACATGGGACGGCATCGGGATTGAGCTGACCTATATGCCCAGGGCTTACGGCGGTACCATCGCTTATCTGGAAGTGCGCACCATCAATCCGGAGGGCGCACCGCTACCCATCACAGAGACAGGTTACCGGTCTTGCTTTCATCTTGTTGGCGCGGTCGAGGAAAGTGAGGGAACGCTGATCGAACAAGTCACCGCATGGTTGAACCACGAAGCCAAATCAAAGAAGTGGCAGAAGTATCTGATCGAAAGCCGTCAGTTTTCCTTGTTCTGAAAGTGGTATGAAAAAATCATACTTTGTGTTATGCTGTTAAGAAATCAGGAGCTTAACTATGTCCAACGTCTCAAAACGTACCGTCAGCCTGCCACAAGAGCATACGACCTACATTGATAGCCTTGTCGCGTCCGGGGCGTTTGCATCGGCAAGCGAAGTTGTCAGGGCGGGGATCAGGGCGCTTCAGGAACGGGATCAGGCCGTTGAACGCTGGCTCATGGAAGAAGTCGCACCGTCCTATGATGCCATGATGGCTGATCCGGGGCGCGGTATCGCGGTTGAAGACGCCTTTGATGCCGTTCGTGCCCGCCATGCTGCCGGCAGCAAAGGCAGCGCGTGAAAACAAGGACCGTCGTTTTTGCACCGGAGGCGCAGGAAGATCTGATCGGGCTCTATGATTGGATTGCCGAAGCCGCACACCCCAACACGGCACTCAACTACATCGAACGCCTCGAAGATTACTGCAGAGGTTTTTCCGTGGCATCTGAGCGCGGACACAAGAGAGATGATATTCGCAAAGGCTTGCGCATCGTTGGCTTCGAAAGACGGGTCACGATAGCCTTTGCTGTAACGGATGCCGAGGTCATTATCCTGCGTCTGTTCTATGGTGGCAGAAACTGGGAAGATATCCTGAGCTAGGGCGGGAACTACCGCTCAAAAATCGGCCCGTCTCGTGTCCTGTCCGATGACTTGCCGCGCAAGTCCCTGAATTTCTCACGATCCATGGTAAGTGCCTGTGCCTGCTCTTTGATGGCATCCATCTCATGTTGCTGATGACGTTTCAGGTTTTTCCGCTCATCCAAATGCTGAAAGACAAGCTGATCAGTCCGTTCCTGATCCCGCAGGTGTGCATCCCAAGCTTCCGTTTCATTCTCTTTTTTGATCTTTGAATGCTCACCGCGCAGACGATCCCATAGACCTTTGAGCCCAACACGAAAGCGCTCTTGTCTCTGTTTGACTTCAGCGATCTGGCGTTGCTCCAGTTTCTCTTTCAAGCGCTGGCGCTCCACACGTTGCCGCTCAATCAGCTTTCTGTGTTCCTGATCGTGGCGCTGGCGTAGCTTTTGTTTTCTGGCTTTGAGCTCGGCCTGCCATTGATCCAGCGCGGGCTGCATAGTCTTGGCGATATGCGCCTTAGTCTCGTGGACGGATCGCAGTTTTTGGGGATCACCTAGCTTTTCTTTCACCTGCCTGGTGCGCTGGCCCGTCCATTTCGCAACGGCATAGACTTCCCCATGAACATCCAAGGCAACAAAGCCGCGCTGATCACCCTTTGCAAGAAAGTAGCCTTTCTCCTCCAGTGCAGCAGCAAATGCAGCGCGGTTGTCCGAGACCTGCCACGCCTCCTGAAAGACCATTTTGATCAGGCGTGGATCTTTGCCGATGCGTTTGGCCTGCTGCCATTCCGAGAGATTGAAGTTTCTTGGGTCTCGGTTCTGTTTATCCCGAAATCCGTCCGGCAACCGCCAGCCATGTTCAAGAAACAGCTCTTTTGACAAACCTTTGAGCCGTTGTTTGTAGAAGGGCAGGCAGATGGCCTTCATCTCCATCACATCAATGCGGGACCACACCACATGGGCATGCCGCCGTCCGTTCTTTTCATGAAAGACAATTGCCCGTGCCTGATCACTCAAGCCGAGCTGCTGTTCTGCGCGCTCAACGGCATCCAGAATATCAGCTGTTGTGACCCGTTCTGTCTCGGGCGGGTTGAGACTGAGTGAGAACAGATATTGCTGGCACCTGGTTCCTTTGGAGATGGCGTCCGCTTCCCGAAATGCGCCGTGCAAGGTTTCTGCCGTAAAGCCCCGCAGCTCGTGAACTTCCACATGATCATTGTCATGGATGTTCATCAGATGCGCCGCCAGTTTAAGGCCGCCGCTTCGCTGAGCACCTTTGAGGATCATTCACCTTCCTCTGGTTTGTAACCAAGCGCTCTCATCAGCTCCGAACGGATTGCCAGCACCGCAGCGCAGGTTGCCATCAGTTCCTCTTCCACTTCGGGAGAGACGGGGAGTGCTCCCATATTCACGGCCTTGGCGAGTTGATTAAGGTTGCTTGCCAGCCGGAGATTGCCGAGCAAACCAAGAGCGCGTGCCAAAGCGGCATGATCTTTGACAGGAGCCTGTCCCCGCGTGCGGCGTGGTTTGCACTCACCATCAAACACCTTAGCCTTGATGAATGATCCAATCGGCAAACCTGCAGCAGCCTGCTCCAGCTTCTGCCGTTCCTCCTTGCTCAGACGCAATGAAAATGGTGGGAGCTTCTTGCGTGCTTTTTGCTTGGAAGTTGTCGCGAGATTTGCAGCAGTTGCACCAGCGAATGTTTGCGAGAGATGGTTCATGGTTCCATCCCCGGAAGGTTAGACTGATAGGGCTTCAACTGCGCTTCCACATCCTCCAGAGCTTCGAGGAGAGTGTTCGAGTTCCCTCCTAGGGAGCGCACCAAATCGCTTTCCAAATCTCGCTAAGCCTTTGGCCTACTGGGCTTTCGTCGTTTCAGACGGCTTGATATGCGCCACAGTCGGTGCGGTTGTAAGTAGCGCGCGTGGAGCTGGACATTTGGCGACGGTTATACACCATCCGCATGCACCAACGCGCTTGTCGCGACCGCTGGCAACCATATCTCGAAACAGGCCCCACCCTGATCGCGATTGCGCGCCTGGATCAGTCCGCCGGCTCTTTGGATCAAGGTCTGTGATATCGACAACCCCAGTCCCGTCCCCTCGGCCTGTTTGGTCGAATAAAAAGGCGCAAACACGGTGTCCAGGCTATCGGGCGCAATGCCGGGGCCCGTATCGCACACAGAAATGCATACGCCCGCGACCTCGTCGCGAAACACCTCTTCGGTGCTGAGGCTCAATGTCCCCGAGATCCCCATCGCCTGCACGGCATTTATGATCAGGTTGATTAACACTTGCTGTAACTCACCGGGATCAATGCGCACTTCACTGATCGAGTCCAACTGAGTTTCAACCCGAATGTCCGACTGAGAAATCAAATGATTGACAAGGACCAGGCAGTCCGTGATCACCGGTCCTAGCGGCATTGCTTGTTCAATGTCTGCAAATTCGCCGGGACGGGCGAACTGCAAGAGCTTTCCCACGATTGCCTGAATCCGCCCAATCTGCCGATCAACAAGGCTCAACTCCGTTTCGATTTTCCCTGTTGCGTCCCCCAAGCTGTCGCGGATTACGTCCATGTTTCCCTGAATGACCGCGACAGGATTGTTGATTTCATGGGCGACCCCCGCGGTAATCTCGCCAATCGAAGCCAGCTTTTCGCTCATGACAAGCTGGCGGAATGTTTCTTCCAGTTTTTCATTGGCGCTTTGAAGTTCTGCCGTACGTTGATCGACCCGAACATTCAGTTCCTCATTCCAAGACCGCAGCGTACGGTCGCGTTCTTGGACTTGATCAAGCAAGTCATCAAGGTGACCAGCCACTTGCCCAATTTCATCTGTACCGCTTCCTATCCCGTTGCGCGCCGATAAGTTACCACGCTTTACCAAGGACATAGTGTGGGTCATGCGTTCGAGCGGCGCGAAAATGCCCTTGGCCAGACGTAGAAATACGGGAGCGGACAGCAAAAGAACTGCAACAAACGCCGCCAGGATCACCAGAAATGCGTTACGCTTGGCGGTGGTAAAGGGCTCTTCCAAGAAGCCAACGTAAAGCATCCCGACATAATCGCCGAAACTGTCGGTCAGCGGCAGATAGCCCGAGATATACCAATCGTTCACCACAAATGCCCGATCAAGCCAGGTGCGTCCCTCGCCCAGCACCTTGCCGCGCACCGCTGCCGATACGCGCGTGCCTAAAGCGCGTACATCCTCAAACAAGCGTACATTGGTGGACACACGAACGTCTTCCAGAAAAAGCGTCGCCGTTCCTTGGCGCGCACCGCCGGCGATAGCGTCCTGGTAAACTAGAGCGTTGATCGTATCGATGAATCCCAGATTTCGATTCAGCAGTATCCCTCCCACCAGCACACCGTCGCGCCCTGGCGCCCGCGTAGGCACTGCGGAGTGAATGACCATTCCCCGATCCTCAACCGTTCTATCCGTCGGTACTGCCGCTTCTGTTTCGATCAGTGGAAGTCTGGCGCGGGTTGCAAGATCAGGCGCGATGGCATGCAAGGCCTCGCCAGAAAAAATGTCGATTTCCGTCCCACCCTGACCCCTTGCGGCGCTCTGAATGACCGGCCACGTGCTAGGAGCATCGGCGCGGGGGAGATAATAAAGAAAGTCGAGTTCCAACGCGATCCGCTTGGTCTCAAGAAAGGCCTCAAACGCCTCGATTGGGGTTGTGGCGAACTCGACCGATCCCGCAACGGCTTGCAACTCGTCGCCGGTTTCGACCATCAGTCGCGAAAGGTATTGCTCCGCGATCCGCAGGTCGCTTTCCACATTCGCAATCAAGACTTCATCATAATCAGCCGTCCAACGCGTCATGCCCAAAAACAGCAGCAGAGGCATCAGCACAACCATGGGCGCCAAGGCCAGGATCAGCAGACGGAAACGAACGGAATTCATGAGGTGACGCTAGCGCAGCGGGCGGCGTTTCGCAAAAATATGTGGTGTAGCGTTCGGTACGGGACAATCTGTCCAACCAGATCACCGGCACAAAGCGCGCCTAAGACAGTGTGACAATCGGTTTCTTCGGGGCTGGTATCCCCGCTCAAAACCGGTCAGATTCAGGAAAAAACAGATAACGGGAGGGTCGACCATCGTCGATCTGTGGGAGGGGCTGCGCCACGCCTTGTGGTTGGTGGCCACATTTGATGCAGAGCTTGCAGAGATTGCGCTGCGCTCGCTCCGTGTCACGCTCACGGCGCTGATTATCGCCTGTCTGATCGGCTTGCCTTTGGCTGCACTTTTGGCTGTGCGCCGGTTTCGCTGGCGTCGTGCGACGATCGCGTTGTTAAACGCGCTCATGGGACTGCCGCCGGTTGTGGTGGGATTGGTCGTCTACATCCTTTTGTCGCGCTCCGGGCCTTTTGGCGCGCTTGGTCTGCTGTTTACACCGACGGCCATGATCATTGCCCAAGTGATCATTATCGTGCCCCTCGTCGCCTCTATCGCACATCAATCGTTACGTGAGCTTTGGGCAGAATACCACGATCTCCTGATCTCAATGAATGTCACGCAGATGCAGAAGGTACGTACGCTTTTGTGGGATGCACGGCGCGCCCTTCTGACGGCGGCACTGGCCGGTTTCGGGCGCGGAATCGGCGAGGTCGGCGCAATCATGATCGTTGGCGGAAACATCGACAACGCGACGCGCGTGCTCACCACTGCCATCGCGCTCGAGACCGGCAAAGGCGAGTTTGCACTGGCTCTGGCGCTTGGCTTTATCCTGATCGCTCTGGCGCTTGGTGTGAACCTCTTGATCCACTGGATTGGTCAGACCGAGAGGGACAGCCGATGGTAGCGGAGCTGTTCCCACTCACACTCGCCAGCGCAGAAACGTCACGCCGTGGCAAGCGGCTGGTTGGCCCCATTGACCTTTCGCTGGATGGCAACGGGCTGTGCGTGGTGATGGGCCCAAACGGATCAGGCAAGACAACGCTGCTCCGCTTGATGCATGGCACCGCGCGTTTGACCAATGGGTCGATCACGTGGGCGTGCAAAACGGAGCAAGCACGGCATCATCAAGCGTTTGTTTTTCAACAGCCCGTCGTCCTGCGGCGCACCGTGGAAGAAAATCTCGCCTATCCCCTGTATTTGCGTCACGTAGATCGGAAAACGGCCAGACAATCTGCACATCTGTGGGCAGAAAAGGTTGGTCTTTCGGCCCATCTCGGGCGGCGCGCCATGATCTTGTCAGGCGGAGAGCAGCAAAAACTAGCCATTGCCCGCGCTTTGATAACCGACCCTGCTCTCGTTTTTCTAGACGAGCCCACCGCCTCCCTTGACGGTCGCGCCACCCGCGAGATTGAGGCAATCCTGCTACAGGCCAAAGCCGACGGGACACACCTGATCCTCTCTACACATGATATGGGGCAAGCCCGGAGGGTTGCTGATCAGATTGTGTTTATGCTCGGAGGCAAGGTGCATGAGAACGGGCCTGCTTCAACTTTTTTTGATGCGCCGGCTACGCCCCAGGCGCGTGCCTTCCTGAACGGAGATATCGTGGAATGAGAAAGGCCTTGCTACCAATCCTTGCAGCGGTCCTAAGCGCCGGGGTCGCCCAGGCCGCTGACCAAATTCGGATGGCGGTCACGACATCCTTTCACAATTCGGGCTTGGCAGATGTGTTGCTGCCCGAGATCGCCAAGGACCTTAACCTTGATGTACAATTGCTGGTTGTCGGCACCGGTCAAGCGCTCAAGCTTGGTAAAGCAGGAGACGTTGACGCAATCCTGGTGCATTCGCGCGCGGCCGAAGACGCTTTTGTGGCGGACGGCTACGGCACTCACAGACGCGAGATTATGTATAACGACTTTGTTCTCGTTGGCCCTGTAGATGACCCTGCACGCATTGCGGATGCTGAAACAGCCACCGATGCGTTGCAGAGGATTGCGGGATCCGACGCGATCTTTGTCAGTCGCGGTGATGACAGCGGAACACACAAGAAAGAGTTGAGCCTGTGGACTGATGCGGCTGTTGCCCCTGATAGCTTAGGCGATTGGTACCGCGCCGTTGGCGCCGGGATGGGGGCCGCTTTGAACACCGCCTCTGGCCTGAACGCCTATATTCTGTCCGACCGAGCGAGTTGGCTCAATTTCGGAAACAAGGGTGATCTTGCGCTGCTCTTTGCGGGTGACCCGACGCTGTTCAACCAATATGCTTTTCTGCCAGTGAACCCCGCACGCCATCGCCATGTCAAAACCGACTTGGTCGAAAAACTGGAAATATGGCTGACGTCCGCGCGTGCGCAAAGGTTGATCGATGGGTACACAATTGAAGATGAGGCGCTGTTCGTGTTCAACGCGAACTAGGTTCTAAACCGAGTTATTTCAGTTTCTTCCAACTGAAAGTGTCATGGGGTGTGGGCGTGACCCCCCCGGGTCATGATCATAAAGCCAACACGAAATCCAAAGGGTCAATGACCGTGATCCGCGTCGCCATGGACCGCAAACTGATCAAGGCCCGCATCCTGTGGTTGGATCGTGCGGTAGGCTTCGCGCACACCGGCGTCTGTCAATTCCCGGGCCACGGTCAGCAGCGTGTTAGGGTCATGATCTTCGCACAGTGCAACCATCTGGGCCAATTCTTCGGCGGCGACAGGGCGCGCTGCCTTGGCAGATGGCGCGCCATAGTAGGTCACAAAGTGCTGCACCAGCAACTCGGTGAGTGTCTCCAACTCCGCCGGTTCCAGCTGTGTGACGGCCACAAAGGTCACGCGACCGCCCGTCTCCAACCCTAGCCAGCCATTGGCAAACGCCTGCCGCGCCTTGCCGGTCAGGTCCCCTTGGCCCCAGTTGGAAAACTCGAACCCGCCGGATATGCACCATTCGCCTGTGCGTGCAGGGGAGGCAAAGACGTTCATGTCGCTTTCATCAAAATGGATCGCACGGGCGAGTTTCATGTCTGTGTCTCCAGAATGGATGTGAGCGGGATCAGGTGGGTCGTTTTGTCGTCGCGCAGAAGCATACCAAAGTCTTCGTCGACCCCTAAAAACGTCCCTGTCAGAGACTGGTTTTCGACATTTTCGCCCAGACCGTGGGCCAGACCGCGCCATTCGGAATGTAGGGATGCTGTCCCTTCACCCTCCCAGCGATTCAACCAATTCAGCGTATGCCGGGCCCAGGCTTCGAGAAGGGTGGGCGGCGCAACCTCCGCACATCCTTCGGCGAAAAGGGCGGTTTGGTCCGGGTTAAGTCCCATGTCCTCGGTTGGTGGAACAAGGGGCAGTGTGAAACCGACCACCAGCCAATCGAGCAAAGCCTTGGGGTCGGACCCCGACGCCATCGCCCGAAACCCACCGCAGCGCGCCCCGTTCACAAAGATGCCACCCCACCAGTCCAGATGCACCGCAACCTCGGGCGGGGCCAGCGCACCCAATGCGTTCTGAAAGCCGACGCCGCACAGGGGTAGCATCGACACTGCTTTGGACAGGGGCACTTCGGGTGCAAACACCAGCGCCGCTTCCATATCCGTTGCACCCAATTTGTAGGAAATGAGCCCCGCATCGCAGCCAAGCGTCGCGCGCATCACCGCATGGTCGAAGGCGCTGTCCGGCGCTTCTTCGCCCCACATGAGCGGGGGGAAGGTCACCTCGGCGACGTCGCTCATGCGACGCCTTCTTTCACCAGCTCGGCAGCCACGTCCTGAAACGCGCGGGCCTGTGCGCTCTCGGGTTGGCTCACCGCAATGGGTGCCCCGCCATCAGCCGCAAGGCGGATCTGCAAATCCAAAGGCACTCCGGCCAACAGGGGAACGCCAAGCTTTTCAGCCTCGGTTTTGACGCCACCATGACCAAACACGTGTTCTTCGTGCCCGCAATTTGAACAGATATGCGTGCTCATATTCTCGATCATGCCGACGATGGGCACCTGCAATTGATTGAACATGTCCACACCCTTGCGCGCATCCAAAAGGGCCACATCCTGCGGAGTAGAGACAATGATGGCACCGTCGACCGTGAATTTTTGCGCCAGTGTCATCTGTACGTCCCCCGTGCCGGGCGGCAAGTCGACGATCAGCACGTCAAGCGCCCCCCATTGCACCTGTGTCATCATCTGTTGAAGCGCGCCCATCAGCATCGGCCCACGCCATACAACCGCCTGATCGTCATTCATCATCAGACCGATGGACATCATCGTCACACCATGGTTGCGCATGGGCAAGATGGTCTTGCCGTCAGGTGAGGCAGGGCGCCCCGACACGCCAAGCATCCGAGGTTGAGATGGCCCATATACATCCGCATCTAACAGTCCCACGCGCCGCCCCTGTTGCGCCAGCGCGCAGGCGAGGTTGGCCGAGACCGTAGATTTGCCCACGCCGCCCTTGCCCGACGCAATTGCGAGGATGCGGTCGATGCCGGGCACCTTCTTAGGGCCTTTGGGTTCTGCGGGCCTCTGGGGTTTCAGATCCGGGGGCGCTTTGTCTGTGTGACCAGTCAGCACAATCGACACCTGGTCGATGCCATCCAATGCGCCAATGGCGGCTTCGGCTTGCGCCTTTGCGCTCTCATAGGCTGCAGCCTGCGCCGGGTTGATCTCCATCACGAAGCGGACGGTGCCACCATCCACGTTCAATGCCCGCATCACGCCTGTGGACACGATGTCGCCGCCCGGCGCCTCGATCCGCTTGAGGACTTCCAGAACCCGTTCCCTGCCTGTGCTCACGCCTTAGCCCTGTCCGGTGATGGTGCCCTTGACCTCGTGGGTCATGTCGAGCTCTTCGATGGTGATCAACGCCTTGACCGCATAGGTCTTGCCGTTGGAATGCGCGTCACGCATTGCGTCCTCAATGGCCTGCTGCGAGGTCACGCCGACCTGCTTCAGGAACTTGCGCATGGACATGTTGAAATCGTCGCTCACGGGGTGATCCCTCCCTATCGTTGACGGATCGCACGAGCGCGTTTTACGCTGCCGCCATGCGTTTCCTTGTGGTGATCTTGGCTTTGTTGCCGGGTTTGGCAATGGCCGATGACAAGCGAGTGGTGTTCTACGCCCCGCCTGCGCTGATCGAAAGCGGCCTGATCAAACACATCGCCCCGCGCTTTTCGCTGAAGACCCAAGTTAGGGTCGACGTTGTGGAAGATCCCGGCGCGGCGGAGTTGGTGTTGGGACCTGAAGGGCGTGCGTTGTTTTCCGGTCTGGGTCAGACGTGGCACATGGATCTGCGCGGCGACGGCAAGGGCGCGCAGCGGTTTGCCGACTGGCTGACGTCGCAGGTTGGCAGCCGCACGATCCAGAGTTTCGCGCCGGATGGAGATCCGATCTTTACCAAACCGAAAGCGCAAAAGGCGGTGGTGGCGAAGGTGGAGATGGATGGCGATGCAATTGCGGGGCAAGAGGCTTCCTGGGCCAAATGCGGGCGCTGTCATGTGACCGAGAGGGGCAGGGGCGGCTTCGGCATTGGCTCCACCCCCAGCTTTTTTGTGATGCGCGGGTTTGAGGACTGGCAATCGCGGTTCGCGGGTTTCTATGTTCTCAAACCGCATGCCGCTTTCACGCAGCTGCAAGGTGTGACAGACCCGTTTCCGATTGACCGGCCATCGCCCATCGCGCCCATCGAACTGACGCTCGATGACCTGGAGGCGATCTTGGCCTATGTGGCAGCACTTGCCCCGGCCGATCTGGGCGATCCGTTGATCCATCAGTGATCGCGTCGTTTTGACAGGTAGTCGTCGGTGGTGCGCACTCGGGGTCGTTCACCGCTCTGAAACGGGTTGTCGTCTGCATGGAACTGGGCCGTCACGCGGCAATTGTCGCACATCTGGATCATCCGCAGCTTGTCACCCGAGAACATGGCGTGATCTTTCAGCTTTTCGGTAATCCGGTCGATGGCAGACTTGGAGCCGAATAGGGCACCGCATTCAATGCAGGGAAAGGGTTCTTCCTCGTTCAAAATGGTTTGGTTCAGCGCCGCGTCTGTAAGGTTCAGGCGCGGTTCATAGCTGATCGCGTCCTCAGGGCAGACATTTGCGCAAAGGCCGCATTGCAGGCACGCATCCTCTTGGAACCGCAGTTGAGGTTTGTCCGAGTTGTCGCCGAGCGCGCCGGAGGGGCAGAGGGAGACGCAGGACAGGCAGAGCGTACAGGCGTCCGTATCGACCAGCACCGCGCCGTATGGGGACCCGTCGGGCAGGGGGATGTGATCGGTGTCCGGGTGTAGCGCCTTGGCGGCTTGTCGTGCGATTTGACGGCGTGTGCCCAAGGGCCGGACAGGTGTTTCGACGGGGGCAGGCGCCGCCATGTCATAAAGCGCGTCGCTCATGGCGTCAGGGTCGGACGCATCAAGCAGTGTGGCTTTGTCTTTGCCTGCGATGGCGCTGGTAAGAGCGATCTGTGTCTCCAATGCAGGGATATCGGCGGTTGGGCCGGGCAGCAAAGTGACACTAGCGAACCCTGCAGCGAGGGCGGCGACGGCTTCGGCATGGCCAAAGGCACCGATGGCGGACATCTCAAGCGGGATCACGTCGGCCGGCAATCCGCGCCCGTGGCGGGCAGACAGGCGGATCATCTCGGCACCAAAGCTGTCGTGGACCAGAAGGCGCGGTGCTGTGCCGCCTGCGTCGAGATATGCCTTGGCCATGGTCTGCACCCGGCGCATGGTCAGGTCCACGGGCGGTGCGTCGTAGGTGATAGCGCCGGAGGGGCAGGCGGCAGAGCATGCGCCACAGCCCGCACAGATCATCGGGTCGATGGTGACGTGGTCCCCGGCAGAGGTGATGGCCCCAGTGGGGCAGAGGTCGAGGCAGTTGGTACAGCCGGTTTGTTCGGCCCGCGAATGGGCGCAGAGCAGGGGGGAGGTCTTGACATAAAGTGTCTTTTCAAACGTGCCGGTCAGGTGCGACGCGGCGAGGATAGCCGCCGCAACGCTGGGCGCATGGCCGGGGTCCGCGCGCAGGTAGCCGTCACGCTTTTCATGGGCAGGGAACAGGGGTGTGTCGCCGCGCAGATCCAACAGAATATCGCATTGTGAGCGTGCGCCGTCTTGCGGGTTGGCCAGGGTAAAGGCCCCGCGTCCGCCGGGTTCAATCTGTTGCAGGGCGTCAATGACAATGTCGAATTGGGCAAAGGCCCCTGATGCACGCCGCAGCTTGCCCACCACCACGTCATAGGCACGGGTGTCGGGAACATGATCAGCGTCAGTCAGTAAAACGGTGACGCCCAGATGGTCCTTGAGCTTGTCCGCGGCGTCCAATGCCACAGCGGCCGGGCCAAGGATCAGGCACAGCCCTTCACTGACAACATCGCGCGTCTTTTCGGGCTCTGCAGGCAGCATGGCGTCGGCAATCAATGCGGACATTTTGGGCAGTTTTGGAGTGGCATCATCACTCCATCCGGCCCGGTCGCGCAGGTCCAGCGTGGGGGGGGCGGGGCGGTCTAGCTCCTCTGCCAACTCCTCGAACACCCGGGCTTCCTGGGTGCAGCAAAAAACAGCATCAGGATCCGAAAGGGCCGCTTCGGCCTGTGCCAATTGGGTGGTGCACAGGGCAGAACATGGCGCGCGAACATCCAGACCCGTGGCCTGTGATAGCCCTTCGGCATCGATGGTTTGGGTCCCCAAACAATCGCATGTTATCAGTGACTTGTCCACGTTCGCCTCCCCAAATCAGGGACGCCCTTGCGCCCCTATTCGCCCGTGTATTTGTGTCAGCCTAGACATGATTCGTTGCACTTCACAAACCGTTTTCTGGTCAAGGCAGGGCTGCAGACAGGCGCGATTCGTCGTTGATGATTCGCATTTCGGTATGCCGTGGCATTCCCGAGTGAAACAGTCGTGATGGACAATTCGTCCCTTTGCACCCAGCGCCTGCAGGCAGGCTGGCCAAAGTGCCTTTGGGTGAGCCTAGAGCGTGAAAACTCCAATTAGCCGCTTTGAGGATGAAATTTTTGGCAGTTTGATAAGCGTCAGGGAGGACATAGGGTGATCCGAAACCCCGACCAGTATCAAACCATGCCGTTGGGCGTCGTTTTGCGGCGTTTGCCCGGTGTGACCCGCTGGGCCTCTTATTCTTGGAAAGCTGTGGCCGTGTTGCCCGGCGCTGGCCCTGCCAATTGGCAAGAGCTTCGCCGCGAGGGTGAGGCGGTTGAGTACCATGCCGCCACCTTGCCGCTTGATTTGCACGGGGCTGAGACGGAGGCGTATCTACACGGGCTGTCAGCGGAGGTGCCTTCAATCTACGTTGTGATGCGCGAAAGCCTTGGCGATCAACCGCTTGAGGTCGTGTTGGTCACTGCGTCGCCCTATGAGGCGCAGGATTACACCGACAGCGGCGAAGAGATTGTCGAGAAGGTGCCGATGCCCGCGGGGCTGATGGCGTGGGTGCGGGACTTTGTCACCGACTTTCACGAGGACGAAGTGTTCGTCAAACGCAAGCGCGACAAAAAACGTGTGGATCTGACACAGGACGGCATTGGTGATCCGCGTATTAAATCTTCAGCGGATATTTATGCGTCCCCCGCGCGGCAGCGGAGGCGGGTGCATTGAGCGCACCGATACATAAAAACCGCGATTTCTGGTCTCGCCGCCGTGCCGGGGTCGAGGCTGAAGCGCAGGCGCAGGAGGCGCGTGCTGCGGAGGCTGAGGCTGCCAAGCTGAGAGAACGGCCCGACGATGAGATTTTGGCGGAGCTGGACCTGCCGGAGCCGGAAGCCCTGGACAGCCCCGAGGCCGTGCAGGCGTTTTTGAAGGCGGAGGTGCCACAACGGTTGAAAACCCGCGCGCTGCGCCGCTTGTGGCGGCTGAACCCGATGCTCGCCAATCTGGATGGGCTGGTGGATTACGGTGAGGACTATACCGACGCTGCCACTGTCATAGAGAACATGCAGACTGCGTATCAGGTGGGCAAAGGTATGGTCACCGCGTTCCTCGAGGATGAAGAGGATGAGGCCGAAGAGGTGCCCGCCGAAGAGTCCGAAGACGAGGAAGAGGCGCCGCTGATTGCAGCCGCCGAACCCGCCCCGTTGCCCGAACCTGACCCCGAACCGCCAGCCATGCCGCAGCGTCGGATGCGGTTCGCGTTTGATCAAGCATAATGGAAGACAAGACCGTGACAGCCGCCGAAGACATCCAAATTGCAGACATGGATCGCGCCCGTGCCGATCTTTATAACTTCCTCGGGGCCCTGCTGGCTGGCCCACCGGATGAGATGCTCTTGGCGCAGACTGCGGGTTTATCGGGTGATGAGACAGAGTTGGGCCAGGCCATCGGCACGCTATCGAAGCTGGCACGCGTGACCAAGCCCAAGGCGGCGGAGTCAGAGTTCAACAAGCTGTTCATCGGGTTGGGGCGGGGCGAACTCCTGCCCTTTGCCAGCTACTATCTGACCGGGTTTCTGAACGAAAAGCCCCTGGCGATCCTGCGACAGGACATGGCTGCCAAGGGAATGCAGCGCTCCGAAAGCGTGTTCGAGCCCGAAGACAGCATTGCCAGCCTGATGGAGATGATGGCCGCCATGATCGTGGGCCGCTTTGGCACGCCTGCGGACGTCACCGAGCAAAAGCAGTTCTTCAACAAGCATATCGGCCCCTGGGCGGGCCACTTCTTTACCGATCTGGAAGAGGCGAAGACGTCTGTTTTCTATGCGCCCGTGGGGACGGTTGGGAAGATTTTCATGGCCGTGGAGGCGGAAGCCTTCCGGATGAGCGGCGCGGAGTGACGCGTCAAAAGGGGTGGGGCAACCCGCCTGAAGCAGCGAGAGGAGACGATCGCATGAGCAAGAAAGAGGACGGTGCATCGCGCCGCGACTTTCTGAAGCTGGCAGGCACAGCCGCCCCCGCAGCCGCGGTGGCCGTTGCAGCCGGTGGTCAGGCGCAGGCGGCCGCAGAGCCGGACCTGACCTCGGAAAAGATGCAGGATACCGCGCATACGCGTGCGTACCTTGAAAGCGCGCGGTTCTAGCACCGGCGGGAGGAACGCCGCGCCCGGGAATAAGCCCGGACGGGGCAGGTTATCAGCGACTGGTTGCGTGACGCCCGACTGCTGAGATCCAAAGAAGAAGCCAAGCGAGCGACCCCGGCAAGGGGGCAGCGAGCAAGGGAGAAGCAATATGCTTAGGAAAAAGACCAACGGGGTTGCGAGACGCCCCCAGCGGACAAGTATCCTGACTGAAGCAGCCAACGCTTCAGTGGACCGGCGCGCGTTTTTGCGCGGATCGGGACTGGTGATCGGGGGCCTGTCGGCCATTGCCGCCACGGGCGGAACCGTCACCCAAGGAAACGCTGCCACAGCGGCAGCGGGCAAAGTGGATTTGAAGAAAACGGTGTGCACGCACTGCTCGGTCGGCTGTACGGTCGTGGCCGAGGTGCAGGACGGTGTCTGGACAGGACAGGAGCCCGGCTGGGACAGCCCGTTCAACCTGGGTGCGCATTGCGCCAAAGGGGCCGCGGTGCGCGAGCACGCCCATGGTGAGCGCCGCCTGAAGTACCCGATGAAGAAAGAAAACGGGGAATGGAAGCGCGTGTCCTGGGAGCAGGCCATCGACGAGATCGGCGGCGGCATGATGAACATCCGGGACGAAAGCGGCCCGGACAGCGTGTACTGGCTGGGATCGGCCAAGCACAACAACGAACAGGCCTACCTGTTCCGCAAGTTCGCCGCCTATTGGGGCACGAACAACGTGGATCACC
>JBCBID010000007.1:0-170766 GCA_038525015.1 Pseudomonadota bacterium
CCGCACATCATGCCCTGTAATAAACTGCACCCGTCGCGCGGTCAGTCGCCGGGTGCAGTTTATTACAGGGCATGATGTGCGGGGGGCGCTGCCCGAGGATTTGAACTTGGCCGCTTTGGCTGATCCGCAGGCCACGACGGTCGTGTTCATGGGCCAGCGGACGTTTCCGGCCTTGGCCGCGATGCTGATGGAGGCGGGGTTGCCGGGGGATACCCCCGCCCTGCTGGCTGAGGGCGTGTCGACCGAGGCGCAGGCGCTGCACCGAATGACAGTCGCGGAGTTGGCGGCCCGGTTGGAGAGCGGAGTGAGTGAGGCGCCTGCGTTGATCCTGTACGGGGCCTTGGCCGAGGCATGAAACAGCTGTTCCTGATCGGCATTGGCACGGGCAACCCGGATCATCTAACGGGTGAGGCGCGGCGGGTCATGGTCGAGGCCGATCTGTTTCTCGTGCCGCGCAAGGCGGGCAAGGACGATCTGGCCGATTTGCGGACGCAGATCATTGCGGAGGTGCGAGAGGGTGCGCCGGTCGCTTTGTTCGACATGCCGGTGCGGGATGAGGCGTTGCCCTATCTGGACCGGGTCGACGCCTGGCATGACGAGATTGCGCGCATCTGGGTTGCGACAATGGCGGCGCACCCGAAGGCGCAGCGGGTGGCGCTTTTGGTCTGGGGGGATCCGTCGCTTTATGACAGCACGTTGCGCATTGCAGCGCGGCTTGAGCCACGCCCAAAGGTCCGCGTGGTGGCCGGGATCACATCCGTGCAGGCGTTAACGGCCGCGCATGCGATCCCTTTGAACACGCTCAATGCGCCTGTGACCATTTCAACCGGCCGGCAGTTGCGCGACCATGGCTGGCCCGAAGGGTGCGAAACGCTGGTGGTGATGCTGGACGGGGCCTGCGCGTTTCAGGCACTGGATGGTGCCGCTTTTTACATCTGGTGGGGCGCCTATTTGGGGATGCCGGAACAGGTGCTGGCGCAGGGGCAACTTCGCGACGTGGCCGCGCAGATTGTTGAGACCCGGGCCGAGGCGCGGGCCGCGCATGGGTGGATCATGGACACCTATCTGCTCCGCCGACTGCCTGAAAAATAAGCGCTTTTTCGGCGAAATTTCGTGCAACGGAACGAAAGGCTGGCCCAACGCGCGCAAGAATGGTCATATCGCGGGACCTGATCTGCTGCGAAATTGAATGACTGCCCACCTGCCCCTGACCGCCGCCCACCCTGCGCAACCGCGCGCCATTGGGTCTGTGCGCGTCTCGACAAAGGCGGTGGATGGACGGTCTGTTATCGACGGGCTTTATCAACAAGGGGCGGCGAAGGCGGTGTTTCCGCGTTCCGCGCGCGGGCTGACGGCGGTGCTGCTGAACACCTCGGGCGGGGTGACGGGCGGCGACCGGTTTGACTATGCTGCCACGGCGGGCAGCGGCACTCATTTGACGGTGACCACACAGGCCTGCGAACGCGCCTACCGCGCCCAACCCGGTGAGGTGGGGCTGGTCGAGACCCGCTTGTGCGTTGAGGACGACGCCACCCTGTGGTGGTTGCCGCAGGAAACGCTGGTCTTTGACGGCTGTCACATGACCCGCAGGCTGTCCTGCGATCTCGCCGCCACGGCGCGCGCCCTGATTGTGGAGCCGCTGTGTTTGGGGCGCATTGCCATGGGGGAAGAGATTGTGCGGGGCCGGTTTGCAGACCGCATTGCTGTGACCCGCCAAGGCGCGCCGCTGGTGCTCGATGCCTGGTCACTGGACGGCGACATGACGGCACAGATGGCCCGAGCCGCCATTGGTGGGGGCGCTGCGGCCATGGTGAGCCTGACCTATGTGGCCCCGGATGCCGAGGCGCACATGGGCCCGCTCCGCGCGCTGCTACCTGACACCGCGGGTGCAAGCCTGCTGCGTGATGAGGTCCTTGTGCTGCGTGCATTGGCCCCCAGCGGCTATCATCTGCGCAAAACCCTTTTGCCCATTCTCGACCACCTGACCGGTGGTCATCTGCCCATTTGCTGGAGACTGTAATCCCGTGCAACTGACCCCCCGTGAAAAAGACAAGCTGCTGGTCGCCATAGCCGCCGAGGTGGCCCGCAAAAGGCTGGCGCGCGGCGTCAAGCTGAACCACCCCGAAGCCATTGCCCTGATCACCGACGCCGTGGTCGAAGGCGCGCGCGATGGGCGCAGCGTGGCCGAGATGATGGAGGCCGGTGCGCAGGTCATCACGAGGGACCAATGCATGGAGGGCGTGCCCGAGATGATTCACGATGTTCAGGTCGAGGCGACCTTTCCCGACGGCACTAAACTGGTGACGGTGCACAATCCCATCCGGTGAGATGTCCGTATTTGAAAAGAGAAGAAGATCATGATCCCAGGTGAAATCATCCCCGCAGACGGCAATATCGAACTAAACACCGGTGCGCACGCCATCACGCTGCATGTCGCCAATACCGGGGACCGTCCCGTGCAAGTGGGCAGCCATTATCATTTTGGCGAGGCGAACAGCGCGCTGGAGTTCGACCGCGCGGCGGCGCGCGGGATGCGGCTGGATATCGCGGCAGGCACCGCTGTGCGGTTCGAACCCGGACAGTCGCGCGATGTGCAATTGATCCCCATTGGCGGGGCAAGAAAGGTGTATGGGTTCAACCAGCAGGTGATGGGCGACCTTTGAGCAGGGCAAACCATTCAAGGAGAACAAACCATGTGTGATGCCTTTGTGATTGAAACTGTGAAAGAGCGGATGCTGTCGCGGCGCGCGTTTTTTGCCTCGGGTGCGGCTGCTGCAACGGGTGCGGCCCTTTTGCCTGCGGCCACGACCCCTGCGATGGCAGCGGGCCATTCCCGGGTTATCGACATGACCCATACCTTTAGCGAGACTTTTCCGACCTGGGGCGGTGCGCCCGGGCTGTCGCGCGACCAGGCGTTCAACTTTGCAGAGCACGGGTTCAACCTGTTCAACATGACCGTGAACGAACATGCGGGCACGCATGTGGACGCACCATTGCACTTTGCCGCAGACGGGATGTCGATTGATGAGTTGCCTGTGGGCGATCTTGTTTGTCCGCTGTGCGTGGTGGATGTGGCTGCAAAGGCCGCTGAGGATGCCGATTACCGTCTGACGCCGGATGATCTGAAGGCCTGGGTTGCCGCAAATGGCGACATTCCCGATGGGGCTTGTGTCGCCATGTATTCGGGTTGGGACAGCAAGACCGGCGGTGACGGGTTCCGCAATGCGGATGGCGATGGTGTGATGCACTTCCCCGGCATTCATGTGGAAGCGGCGCAGATGGTGTTGGAGGAGACGGGGGCCATGTCACTGGCTGTCGACACGTTGTCAATTGACCATGGCCCCAGCGCGGATTTCGTGACCCATTACGCGTGGTTGCCGCAAAGCAAATACGCCATCGAATGTTTGGCGGCGCTGGATCAGGTGCCTGCCGCTGGGGCCACGCTGGTGGTGGGTGCGCCCAAGGTGGCCGGGGCCACCGGCGGGCAGGCGCGCATCTTTGCGATGGTGTGATGGCGACAGTGTCATTGATATCAGATGAGGAGGCCAGCGCCGAGGTGCTGGCCGTTTTCAGTTGGGCAACGCGGGTGACGATGGATGAAGTATGCGAGGTGCGATGACGCGATCTGCAAAATTTGATCGGGGTTGGTCAGATTGCTATAGCTGGAGAAAATCCTTACATTCGAAAAAGTAAGGAGATGCTCAGATGAAGTACGAAGCAAAAATTACATCCAAAGGGCAAGTCACATTGCCCGCAAAGCTGCGAAAGCGTTTGAATGCAGAGAGCGGTGACCATCTCGAATTCATTGAGACATCCGATGGTGAAGTTGTGATCCGCAGAAAAACGGAGTCCTTTGAAGATCTGAGGGGCATCGTAAAGTTGGACAAAAAGGTCTCGCTTGAGGACCTTGAAGCCTACATATCAGCGGCCCGTGGAGCCATAGGAACGCGGTCGTGATTGGGATCGACACCAATATCCTTCTGCGTTGGCTGCTCGACGAAAGCATCTCGGACGATGACGCTCCGCATCAGACGGCCTTGGTCAGTGCGCACATTCTGGACGGAAAAGAAACATGTTTTGCAAACGCGGTGGTGGTGGCAGAGACGCTTTGGGTTCTGGCGCACCCGATGAAACAGCCCAAGGCTGTTCTGGTCGACATCGTTGAACGCTTATTGGCCTCATTCAACGTTGAGGTTTCGGAACCTCAAGCAGTGCACGTAGCGTTGGATGCCTACAGAACAGGCAATGCCGGGTTTGTTGATTATTTGATTGGCGAAATCAACGCCAAGGCCGGCTGCACGACGACGCTGACCTTTGACAAAAAAGCCGCGAAATCCGAGCGATTTACCCTGCTGAATTGAACTTGGAGACCTGACATGCCCACATCCATCTCCCGCCGCGACTACGCCGCCATGTTTGGCCCCACTGTGGGCGACAAGGTGCGCCTTGCTGACACCGACCTGATCATCGAGGTCGAGCGTGACCTGACCGCCGAGGGTGCCGGTCAGGCCGCGACCGGGGGCAGTGGCGACAACGCCATGCTTTATGGGGAAGAGGTCAAGTTTGGCGGCGGCAAGGTCATTCGGGACGGGATGGGGCAGTCTCAGGTCACGCGGGCCGAGGGGGCGGTTGATACGGTCATCACCAATGCGCTGATCGTGGACTGGACGGGCATCTATAAGGCCGATGTGGGCCTCAAGGACGGCCGCATCGCCGCCGTGGGTAAGGCGGGAAACCCCGACACGCAGCCGGGTGTGAACATCATCATCGGGCCGGGGACCGAGGCGATTGCGGGCGAGGGCAAGATCCTGACGGCGGGCGGCTTTGACAGCCATATCCACTTCATCTGCCCACAACAGATCGACGATGCTTTGCATTCCGGCCTCACCACCATGCTGGGCGGCGGCACCGGGCCGGCGCACGGCACGCTGGCCACGACGGTGACACCGGGGCCGTGGCATCTGGGCCGGATGCTGCAAGCGGCGGATGCGTTTCCGATGAACCTGGCCTTTGCGGGCAAGGGCAACGCCTCGCTGCCTGCCGCATTGGAGGAGCAGGTCAAGGCGGGTGCCTGCGCTATGAAACTGCACGAGGATTGGGGGACGACGCCGGGGGCCATTGATTGCTGCTTGTCCGTCGCTGACGACATGGACGTGCAGGTGATGATCCACACCGATACGCTGAACGAGAGCGGCTTTGTCGAAAACACCGTCGCCGCCATGAAGGGTCGCACTATCCACGCCTTCCACACCGAAGGGGCCGGTGGCGGCCACGCCCCCGACATCATCAAGATCTGCGGGGAGGAGCACGTCCTGCCCTCTTCCACCAATCCCACACGCCCCTTCACCGTGAACACTCTGGAAGAGCATCTGGACATGCTCATGGTCTGTCACCACCTCGACAAGTCGATCCCCGAAGACGTCGCCTTTGCCGAGTCTAGAATTCGGCGCGAGACCATTGCCGCCGAAGACATCCTGCACGACATGGGCGCCTTTTCGATCATCGCCTCTGACAGCCAGGCCATGGGCCGTGTGGGCGAGGTGATCATCCGCACCTGGCAGACCGCCGACAAGATGAAGAAACAGCGCGGAGCCCTGCCCGAAGAAACCGGCGACAACGACAACGCGCGGGTGCGGCGATATATTGCAAAATACACGATCAACCCGGCCATCGCCCATGGGATCAGTCACGAGATTGGGTCAATCGAAGTCGGCAAGCGCGCCGACCTGTGCCTGTGGAACACCGCCTTTTTCGGGGTGAAGCCCGAAATGGTGCTACTCGGCGGCACGATCGCCTGTGCCCAGATGGGCGACCCGAACGCGTCGATCCCGACGCCGCAGCCGGTCTATACACGGCCCATGTTCGGTGCCTACGGGCGCAGTGTCGAACGCTCCGCAGTGACTTTCGTCTCGGCAGCAGCACAGGCCGACGGCATCGGCGCCTCCCTGGGCCTCGCCAAAGACACCATCGCGGTCGAAAATACCCGCAACATCGGGAAAAAAGACCTCAAGCTGAACGATGCCACCCCGCATGTCGAGGTGCACCCCGAAACCTATGAGGTGCGGGCGGATGGCGAACTCTTGACTTGCCAACCCGCCGAAGTGCTGCCGATGGCGCAGCGGTATTTTCTGTTTTGATGCGCGTCGGAATGTGCAGTATCCGCCCGGCGGCACGCCGGGCAGCCCCCGACCGCGCCCTTCAAACCAAAGGTTTGCCTGCGGCAAAACGGCGGGCGCTACTCCACCACCCTTGGTCGGGCGCTGCCCTTACCGCATTTCGGCAACCGCTGGATATGCACCCATCGAAATCCGGCTATGCATTGCCGGACCTGCCCGCGACACACTCCGATACCCACATCAAAGGTGGAAAAACAAAACAGGTGTCCCATGACCCTTCTTCAGCGGTTCGCCGCCTTCCTCAGTTCGATCAGCGTACCGCATGGCGCGATGGCACAAACGCAGGCGATCTACGCTCTGTCAGATGCCGAACTCAAGGCGCGCGGACTGAAACGTCGCGACGCCGCGCGGCAGATCATGATCAACGGGGACTGGTCGTAAGCATCGGGGCCACCAGATGCTGACCGCCCAACACTACCAAAGCCACACTCACGGACAGGTGAGCGACCACGTCTCGCTCACCTACGAAGACCGCTTCTTGCGCCGCAAGGTGCTGACGCTGGCCTCGGGCACCCAACTGCTCGTGGACCTTCCGCAAACGACCTCGCTCGATCACGGCGGCGCGCTCATCACCACCGATCAGGCCGAAATCCGCATCGACGCCGCCCCCGAACCTCTACTCGAAGTCACCGGCGACAGCCTGCACCGCATCGCCTGGCATATCGGCAACCGCCACACCCCCTGTCAGATCGAGGATACGCGCCTGCTGATCCAGCGCGACCACGTCATGGCCGACATGTTGGCCAAGATCGGTGCGACGACGCGCGAAGTGACCGAACCCTTCACGCCAGAAGGCGGTGCATACGGCCACGGGCGCACTCATGGCCACGACCACACGCACAGCCATACATGACGGCGGCGCTCACCCTCATGCAATGGCTCTCACCCGCCTTCCCGGTGGGCGCTTTCGCCTATTCGCATGGGCTTGAACAGGTCATCGCGGACGGCACGGTCACGGATGCTGCCACTTTGCAAGACTATCTGGAAACGCTGCTCACGCATGGATCAGCCCGGGCCGACGCGATCCTGCTGGCCGCTGCCTACACCTCCGACAACTTGCCCCATGTCGACGCCACCGCTCGCGCCTTTGCCGCCAGCGCCGAGCGGCTCAAGGAAACCGACCTGCAAGGCGCGGCGTTTTGCGACACGGCCCGCAGCGTCTGGGGCCTCGACCTGACCGGCCTCACCTACCCCGTCGCGGTCGGCGCTGCGGCGCGCGCCATGGCCATCCCGCTTCCCGACACCTTGCCGCTTTTCCTGCACGCTTTTGCGTCGAACCTTGTCTCTGTGTCCCAACGCGCGCTCCCATTGGGTCAGACCGATGGGCAGACAGTACTCGCTGCCCTTGCGCCCACCATCGCAGCGACAGCAAACAAAGCGGAAACCACCCCGCTCGACGCGCTCACTTCCACCAGCTTTGCCGCCGACATCGCGGCCATGCGCCACGAAACCCTCCAACCCAGGATTTTTCGCACATGACCCAGTTGAATGGCCCCCTTCGCATCGGCATCGGCGGCCCCGTGGGCGCGGGCAAGACGACGCTGACTGCCGCACTTGCTGCCGCGCTGAAAGACCAGCATTCCATCGGGGTGATCACCAACGACATCTATACCCAGGAAGATGCCGAAGAGCTGATGCGCCGCCAGATCCTGCCGCAAGACCGGATCATCGGGGTCGAAACGGGGGGCTGTCCGCACACGGCGATCCGCGAGGATGCCTCGATCAACCTCGCAGCCGTGGCCGAGATGCGGGCCCGCCACCCCGAGGTCGAAGCCATCCTGATCGAAAGCGGCGGCGACAACCTGTCCGCCACCTTTTCCCCCGAACTGGCCGACATCACGCTTTACGTCATCGACACCGCCGCAGGCGAGGAAATCCCCCGCAAGGGCGGCCCCGCCATCACCAAATCCGACCTTCTGATCATCAACAAGACCGACCTTGCACCTCATGTGGGCGCGTCGCTCGATGTGATGGAAAGGGACGCAAAGCGGATGCGCGGGACCCGCCCCTTTGTCTTTGCCGCGCTGCGCCACGGCACCGGTGTGGGCGACATCATCGGGCACCTCCGTGCCCTGTCCGGGCTGGGCCTCACCTCCGCCTGACACCGCGCCGCTTGGTGTCGCGGCATGGTATGCCAAATGGCCGGTTAACATTCCAGAAACGCACCGGTCGCTGGCAAAGCCCTTGATCCCGCATCGGTTTTGCAAAGCGGTGAACATCCAGTAAACGCTGCGAACAGGCTGTCCCCGCGGGGACAGCCCCAAAACGTCGCTTGCAGGCCAATCCCTTCGCCTTTTGACCCACGTTGCGAACCTTCGTTTCGTTCACTCGGACCAGGTTTCAACGGAGGTCACAGATGCCCGCACTCCGCTCCCGGTCCGGCGGACGCGCCACCCGCCGCGCCCTGCGCGCAGCGCCCAACGTGGCGATGCTACCGGGCCTCAAAAACACCCTGCCCTGGTGTGAGATCATGAACGGGTCACAGGTCGAACGGATCGACTTGGCCTCCATGGACATTCTCGAAAACGTGGGCGTGATGTTCCGCGATGACATCGCTTTGGCCGACTGGAAAGCCGCAGGGGCCAAGGTCGTGGACGAGACGGTCTACCTTGACCGTAGCCTTGTCCGCGATTTGATCTCCACCATCCCCTCGAACTTCACCTACCACGCCCGCGACCCGCAAAAGAATCTGGCGCTCGGCGGGCGAAACAGCATCTTTGTGCCCATGACCGGCGCGCCGTATCTGCGCGATCTTGATGACGTGCGCCGCAACCCGACGCTGGATGACCTCGCGATGTTCCACAAACTGAGCCACATGATGCCCAGCTTGCATTCCTCGGCGCACCACATCGTTGAACCCTATGATCACCCGATCAGCCAACGGCATTTGCGCATCACCTATTCGTCCATGAAACATTCCGACAAGACGTTCATGGGCATGACCACAAGTCCCAAGAACGCCGAAGATGTCATGGACATGTGCGCCATTCTCTTTGGCGCGGACTTCATGGAAACCCACCCCGTTACCACGGGGAACTGCAATGGCAATTCGCCGCTGGTCTGGGACGAAACCATGCTCGGCGCGATGCGGGCATTCTGCCGCCGCAACCAGCCGGTTTTGTGCTCGCCCTTCGTGCTGGGCGGCGCTAACACGCCCGCTTCCGTCGCCGCATCCGTCGCGCAATTGAACGCGGAAGCGCTCTCAGCCTTGGCCTATACCCAGGTCATCCGCCGCGGGTGTCCGGCGATCTATGGCCATTACCTGTCCACCGTGTCGATGAAGTCCGGCGCACCGATGGCTGGGACGCCTGAGATCTCGATGATGAACTTCATGATCGGGCAGATGGCGCGATTCTATGGTGTTCCCTGGCGCACGTCGAACACGCTGGGTGGGGCCAAGACTTTTGACGCGCAAGCCGGGTACGAAAGTGCGACGACGCTGTCGGCTGTGATGCACGCAGGGGCCAACTATATCTGGCATTCGGCAGGTTGGAACGAGGCGGGGATGCACTGTTCGGTCGCCAAGTTCGTCGTGGATGCCGAGCAATGCGCGATAGCCTACCGCATGGCCGATGGGGTTAAGTGGGATGACTTCGATGCGGCTCTTGCTGCCGTCCCGGATGTGGGTCCCGGCGGGCATTATCTGGGTCATCCGCACACGCAGGAGAACTTTCAGACCGCGTTTTTCATGCCGGACTTGTTCGACAACAATTCGATCGAGCAATGGCAGGCGGAAGGGTCCAAGGAGATTACGGAACGGGCACTGGACCATGCCAGAACCCTGCTTGCGTCTTATGAAGAACCGAAACTGGATGAAGGCGTGAACGAGGCGCTGCTTGACTACATCGCACGGCGGGAGCGGGAGATCCCGGCAGCTGACGCGTTGAACCAAAGCCACTGATTGTCCCCGCGGGGACAGCTGCGGCAATGCGGGGTCATTCGTCACCCGCGCGCCATTCTTTCCAGCGCAGCACCGCGTTGGCGCCGAGGCTTGCGAACGGCTGAGGGGGCAGGCGTTTGGGTGCGGTTTCAGCCTCGAAATAATCTGCGATATCAGAGGGTTGTCCACAGCATCGGTCTGCTGCGGCGATGCCTGTCAGCGTGCCGCGCGCCGTCCCTAGCCCGTTCTGTACGCAGGCGCTGAACAGGCCCGGTTCGATCTGGCGCGCATAGGCCACGCCGTTCAGGGTCAGGCACAGATGTCCGCCCCAGATATGCTCTTGCCGGGCGTGCGTGAGATGCGGAAAGCGTTGCGCAAAGGCGCGTTGGTGCGCGCGTGCAGCGCGGGCCATGTCGCCTTTGGTCGGGCGCAGACCTGGGCGCACGACAGCGCAATTGCGCGTGACGATGCGGTTCCCGCCCTGTCCGGTGTCAATCCGGCGCATGGTTGTGCCCATCGGGTCAGATGGCGTGACGCCCCAGCGCGGCGCGCCGCCGACGGTTTTTGGGTCAAGTTCCTCGGTCATGGACGCAAACAAGAACAGTTGCAGCAAGCGCCCCTTGGCAACACCGAAGCTTTCGAGATGACCGTTCACGGCGAGGATCACATTTGCGGTCGACACCGACCCGTTGGGCGTTTTCAAAAGCCAGTCGCTGCCCGTGCGGTGGATTGCCAGAACCGGGCTGCGGTCGTAGATGTCAGCGCTGGTCGCGAGCCCCGCCGCGAGACCACGCACATAGCCTGCGGGCTGCAACATGACGGTGCCGGGCGTGTAAAGGCCCGAGCGGTAGTGGTCGGAGCCCGTCATCTCTTTCATCGCGGCGGCGTCCAGCCATTCAGATGGTTCACCTATGCCCTGTAAGTGCGTGGCATAGCTGCGATTATGACCCTCGCCCGCTGTTGTTGCTGCGCCGTTGACCTTACCCGCCGGGTCGAAGAAATCGGGAGAAATATCATAGTCCGCAACCGCATCGCGGGCAAAGGCGATGGCCTTGCGATTGAGGATGATCAGGGTCCGGTCGTCCCCAGCGCCTGCGTAATCTTCCGAAGCAAGGTCATGTGGCAGGTCGATCATAAATCCGGAGTTGCGGCCCGCCGCCCCGTCTGCAACGCGCCATGCGTCGAGCACCACCACCCGCGCCTGCGGCCAGTGCTGCAGGACACGGCGGGCGGCAGACAATCCGGCAAAGCCCGCGCCGATCACGGCCACGTCGGCGTTGATCGCACTGTCGAGGCGCGGGAAGTCGGGGCCGGGTCCCAAAATCTCGGACCATGCGGCGGGGCCACGGTGGCGTGGCAGACGCCGTGCGTGAAAGATCACTCCACTGCCTCGTCCGCGTCGTCGGCAAGGTCCAGCCAGATGGTTTTAAGTTGGGTGTACTGGTCATGGGCGTGCAGGCCGTTGTCGCGCCCGCCAAAGCCTGACATTTTCATACCGCCGAACGGCGTGGCGATATCGCCCTCGCCATAGCTGTTTACCGTCACGGTGCCTGCGCGCAGCATCCGCGCCCCACGGATGGCGCGCTTGGCGTTGGCGGTGAAGAGAGAGGCGCAGAGGCCGTAGGGTGTGTCGTTGGCGATGGAGATGGCTTCGTCATAGGACTGGACGGTGATTACGGAGAGGACGGGGCCAAAGATTTCCTCTTTTGCCAATGCGTTATCGGGCGTTGTTGAGACAAGCGTTGGCGTTACGAAGGGTTTTTCCAACGAGCCACCCACAAGGATACCCCCGGCTTTCTCCACATATCCGCAGACCTTTTCAAAATGTGAACCACTGACCAGTGCACCTTGGCGCGTTTCGGGGTCGAGGGGGTCGCCCACAGGTAGGTGGCGCATATGCACTTCGATCCGTTGCAGCAGGGCGTCGCGCACATCTGCGTGGACGATCAATCGCGAGATGGCCGAACAGTTTTCGCCCATGTTCCAGAAGGCGCCGTTGACGATATGCTGTGCCACGCGGTCGAGGTTTTCGGCGTCGTCCATGACAATGCACGGGTTCTTGCCGCCCATTTCCAGAACGACTTCTTTGGCATTGGATTCAGCGGCATAGCGGAGGAACTTCATGCCCGTTTCGGTGGAGCCCGTGAAGCTGACCATGTCGATATCCATGTGTCGCCCGATGGGTTCCCCCACGTCCGGGCCAAGGCCGGGCACGACATTCAGGACGCCGCGCGGCACGCCCGCCTCCATTGCCAGTTCCGCCATGCGGAGGGCGGTGAGCGAGGTTTCTTCGGCGGGTTTCAGAACAACGGAGCAGCCGGAGGCCAGCGCCGGGCCGATCTTCCACGCCATCATCAGGAGCGGAAAGTTCCACGGCAGGACGAGGCCCACGACGCCGACGGGTTCGCGCACGACCATGGCGATATGGTCGTCCGAGGCGGGTGCGACGGAATCGTAAATCTTGTCAATGGCTTCGGCGTGCCACTTGATGCAATGGATTGCCTCGGGGATGTCCACGGTTTCGCAATCGTAGATCGTCTTGCCGCTGTCGATGCTTTCCAGAACGGCCAGTTCGCAGGCGTTGCGGGTCATCAATTTGCAGAGGCGGATCAGAACGTCTTTGCGGTCGGACGGGTGCAGGCGCGACCAGCGGCCATCGTCGAAGGCTTCGCGCGCTTTGGTGACGGCGACGTCCACGTCTGCGGGACCGCAGGCGGCAACCTGCGCGATCTCTTCCCCCGTTGCCGGGTTCATCGTGGGGAACGTCTGGCCCGATGCGGCGGGGCGAAAGCCGCCGTCGATGAAGGCGCTGGTGGCGGGGGTGAGGGACGCGGCGATGGATTTGTATTCTTCGGTTGTCAGCATGGCTTATCCCTCCGCCTCGATCTGCGCGATGG
Source organism: Pseudomonadota bacterium (assembly GCA_038525015.1). GTDB lineage: Bacteria > Pseudomonadota > Alphaproteobacteria > Rhodobacterales > Rhodobacteraceae > Tateyamaria. The sequence continues at coordinate 12,954 of JBCBID010000007.1, forward strand.
TGGTTTTCAGCACTCGGATCACCTGTTCCAGACTGCGCTTGTCATCCTTGTTGAGTGCCTTGAGCGGGGGGCGGATAGCCCCGGTGTCGATGCCCTGAAAAGTGACGCCGTATTTGATACATTGCACGAATTTGCCGCCCTGTTCGAGCACGCGCATGAGCGGCATCATCGCGGACATGATGCGGCGGCCCTTGTCGAAGTTCCCGTCGATGCGGCAGGCGCGCCAGAGGGCGATGTGTTCGTCGGGCAGGAAGTTGGAGCCGCCGCAGACCCAGCTGCGCGCGCCCCAGGCGAAGAATTCGAGCGCTTGGTCGTCCATGCCGCAGGACATCTGGATGTGCGGGTAGTCGCGGGCCAGGAGGTGCACGCGGTTGATGTCGCCCGAGCTTTCCTTGATGGCGCAGAAGTTGCGGGAGCGGCCGACGCGGTCGAGGAATTCTTCGCCCATGTTCACGCCCATGCGACCGGGGTAGTTGTAGAGCATGATGGGCAGATCGGCGGCGGCGTCGATGGAGAGCGCGTTGAGCGCGTTTTCGCGGTCGGTGGGCACGGCGTAGGGGGGCGTGGCGACGAGCAGCGCGTCGGCGCCGCGGTCCTTGCCGCCCATTGCCAGCGCCATCATGTCGGCGGGGAGCATCGCGCCTGTGCCCATGATGACGGGGACGCGTCCGGCGACGATCTTGATGGTTTCGTGGGCCACAGCGAGGCGCTCGTCCACCGTCATGGCGTAGTTTTCACCCGTGGAGCCGCCCGAAATGATGCCGTGCACGCCCGCGCTGATCAGGCGTTCGACCACATCGCGCAAAGCTCCGAAGTCTTGCGTGTGGTCCGCGTTGAACGGGGTCACGACGGGGGTGTAGATCCCGTCAAAGACCATGCGTGGCGTCATGTGCGGGCCTCCCTGCCCCCTGTTTCCGGGCAGTCTAGCGGCCCGGGTGGGGGGTTAGGAACACAGAAACGGCATGGCGGGTCGTGTGGGGGCAAGTGGGCCCTGCCCCCGGATGGTCACACGAAGTCGATGTACCGGTTCATGGGCATCTCGCGGATGCGCTGGCCGGTGGCGGCGAAGATGGCGTTGGACAACGCTGCGGCGGCGGGGGGCACCATGGGTTCGCCCATACCGCGCACGGTGTCGCCGTTTTCCAGACCCCGGACCATGATTTCAGGGGTCTGGGAGAGGCGCATCCCTTCGAAATCGTAGTAGTTGCGCTGTTCGGCAATGCCGTCGGCATAGGTGATTTCCGAGTTCATGGCGTGGCCCAACGCCCAGACGATGCCACCCTGGACCATGTTTTCGAAGTTTATGGGGTCGATCACGCGGCCCACTTCGGAGGCGACCCAGACCTTGTCGATCTTGATGGCGCCGTCGATGTTTGTGACCTCGACCACCTCGGCTGTGGGCACGCCAAAGGACAGGCAGAAGGCGACACCGCGTCCTTTGTTGGGGCCAAGCGGGCTTCCCCAGTCGGACATTTCGGCCACGGCTTCGAGCGTTTTGCGCGACGGGTCGTGCCAGCAGAGGCGGAGGCGTTCCTCCATCGGGTCGGCCCCGGCGGCGTGGATCAACTCGTCAAGGAACACGTCATGGAAGAAGCCGTTGGTGGACGCGCCCACGGCGCGCCAGCTTGAGATGGGGGCGAGTTCCGGGGCGCGGTATCCTGTCACGCGATAGTTCGGGATTTGCATGGGCTGTTCCCAGGCCCCTGCCACGATTTGCAGGTCGGGGCCGGGGGTGGGCAGACCCTGACGCCCCATCTGGCTGGCGATGACCGAGGGCATGGCGATGCCGAGGTCGTAGGCGTCGACCTTGCCGTCCTTGACGGCACCGCGCCCGCGCGCCATGGCGATCTGGCGGGTGTCGTTCTGAATGGTGTCTTCCTCGCGGCTGTAGGTCAGCTTGACCGGTGTGCCCTCCATTTGCATCGCGATTTCAGTGGCTTCGCGGACAACGCGATCTTCGAGCCGGTGGCCGAAGCTGCCCCCCATCATCAGCACGTGGACGAACACCTGATCGGTGTCGAGACCGGTCAGCTTGGCCACATTGGTCTGAACAAAACGCGGGATTTGCGTGCCGGTCCAGACATCGGCGCGGTCATCCGTGACCTGCACGACGGCCGAGATGGGTTCGAGCGGGGCGTGCGCCAGATAGGGTGCGCGGTACTCGGCTTCGATAATTTCAAAGGACGGATCAAGCGCTACATCAACATCACCATCATCGCGGAACCGACTGTCTTGCTGGTCTTCGTTGAAACTGTTGGACAACGCTTGCCAATGCTCGGCTTGTTCTGCCGGATAGGGGGCCGGGCCCCAATCGACGTCGATGGCGTTCACCGCCTGAATGGCGCGCCACGTGTTGTCGGCCACGGCGGCAACGCCGTCCTTGACCTGTACGATGTCAATCACGCCGCGCATGGCGCGCGCGGCTTCAGCATCGAAACCGTTCATCATACCGCGGCGCGGACTGGTGCGCACGCTGGCGTGCACCATGCCGTCGATTTCGAAGTCGATGCCATAGGCTTGGGTGCCTGTGGATTTAGCAAGGATATCCACGCGCTCCATCTCTTTCCCGACAAGTCGCCAGGTGGAGGGATCGCGCAGGGTGATATCGTTCACCGGGTCCATGGTCGCGGCAGTTGCAGCGAGGTCGGTATAGGCGAGCGTGCCGCCGCCGGGAAGGATCACCGCGCCTTTTTCGGTCGCGAGATCCGCCACATTCGCGCCCGTCTGCTGGGCCGCTGCGGCCTTGAGCGTTTCGCGCGCGACGGCCCCGGCGAGGCGCAGCTTTTCGAAACTGTCGGGCACGGTGGTGGAGCCGCCAGTGATCTGCATGCCCATAAACTTCATCATCGCGTCCATGATCCCGCGCGTCGAGTTGGCGGCAAAGCCATCGTCGGTGGACCGAAAGGGGGCCGCTTCGGCGCTGAGGGCGGTGTTGTAGTAGGCAGGATCAGGCATACCCGGATCAACACGCACCTGATCAAGGTCCACATCCAGTTCCTCGGCGATCAGCGCCGCCTGTACGTGATAAGCCCCCTGCCCGCTATCGGCGCGGGGCGTAATCAGAGTAATACCGGTGCCGTCGATCTTGACATAGGGCGTGAGCGCCGCCTCGCCCTGTCCCAGATTGGCCAGGAGCGGGTTGGCAGGCGGGCGTTTGTAGGCGTAATAGCCAAAGGCGACGCCACCGACCACGGTAGCGGAGCCCACGAGGAACGTGCGGCGGGCAATCTTTCCGATGCGGCCCATGTTCATGCCTCCTGCAACTTGGTAGCGGCGGCTCTCACAGCGGCCCGGATGCGGTTGTAGGTGCCACAGCGGCAGAGGTTGCCGTTCATGGCATCATCGATCTCCGCATTGCTGGGGGCCGGGTTGCTGGTTAGCAGCGCCGCGGCCTGCATCATCTGGCCGGACTGGCAATAGCCACATTGCGCGACCTGGTGTTCGACCCAGGCCTGTTGGACCGCGTGCATGGCGTCTGGCGTGCCAAGCCCCTCGATCGTTGTGACCGAGCCCCAGACATCGGCAGCGGCGGTTTGGCAAGACCGGACCGCTTCGCCGTCGATATGCACCGTGCAAGCCCCGCATTGGGCCACGCCACAGCCGTATTTCACACCCTTGATGTTGAGCTCATCCCGCAGGACCCAAAGCAGGGGCATGTCGTCTTCGACATCTACCTCGTGTTCCGTGCCATTGACCGTGAGTTTCATCGCGCGCTCCTGAAAGGGTCCGTTCTGATAAAAAGATATGCCGCGGTGGTCTTTCGGAAAACCTGCAGATCACGCCAATTTGGTGGAAGATGACGCCAAGTCAGGCCGACATAGCGCACTGGACATAGGCAAAAGGCGATCCCGCATCCGACGAGTTTGGTACGTTGATCGTCCCCTGCCCGCCGAAAAATTGGGCCGCGCCGCCTTCTTGCGGTATCGGCTTGAGTGCTACATCCTCGCCCCGGGGATGGCCCCGCTCATCTTTGGAATAGGCCTGTATAGCACATGGGACACATCGGGCGAAGGGTGCGGGAACCGATTGACGGGTGCGTCGGTGGTCATCTGCCGCAGGTCTGTGCCGTCGGTTCGGATGCGCCAAATGTCGGACGTGCTGCCGTGGTCGTTGTTGAGGGCGGTGAGGTCACCCGTGTCGATCCAAGTGAACACTCTGGAGTTAAGGTCAAAGCGGAACGCACGACCCCCGCCATTCATCACCAAAAACGCCCCGCAAGAGGGCCAGTCAGGTGCTTCGATGAGGTCAGGTGTCGCGTGCGGTCAAAACTTGGCGACGGCGCGGATGGATTTGCCCTTTTTCATGAGGTCGAAACCGTGGTTGATCTGATCCAGCGTCAGTTTGTGGGTGATTGGCGGGTCAATTTCGATTTTGTCGTCCATGTACCAGTCGACAATAATAGGCACATTTGTGCGCCCTTTGCCCCCCACCAAAGGCGGTGCCACGCCAACTGCAAGCAGTGAACAATTGCAAAGGTCGTGTCGAGATTTCAGCGCTGGCGGGGGCGACGCCAATGATGATGCTTTCGCCCCAGCCCTTGTGGGCGCATGACATCGACGTTGCCGGTCGCGTCAAACGTGTAGTCGGTGCCGTCCTTGGTCAGGTCGAAATGTATGGCCATCTCACCCTAGCTTTCGTTGAGGTCCACGCCGACGATCTGCTCTGCCCCGGCAAGACATGGGCCCTGGATCACGTCGAGGCCGATGCCGCCCAGGCCAAAGACCATGGCGGTGCTACCGATCTCGACCGTGGCGGTGTTGATGACGGCACTTATGCCGGTTGTGACGCCTGCGCCTTCGTGGCCAAGTATCGCGGGAAAGGTGTCTTCGGGGTCGGCGCCCGAGCGGGTGAACTCGTCCGGGGGGCAGAGACCCGAGGTCTTGATCTCGACCAGCAATTAGCCGCTGCGGGGGCCGTCAAGATTTTCCGCCATGATTTCAGAGGGCTTGCCGACTTCCAATGTGACGACGGCGCAGGACCTCATCATGGTCTGCGCTCCCGTTGGTCTGTTGTGCATGTGAGACCGGACGAACGGGGTCTGTCAAACGGAAGGGGCTGACATAGTTGGCAGATCGGCCCTTCGGGGAGGATTTTTTTGAAACAGAGAAGTCTTAGACGCGGGGCTCCATCTTCTCTGTTTGAAAAAATCCTCGGGGGTGAGGCCACAGGCCGAGGGGGCGGACAGCCCCCTTGCGGCGCAACGCTGGTCAGGCCCGGGCGAGAATAAAATCCTGAACAACTTCAGGGTAAGGACCGTCCATACCAGTCGCGGCAATCTTGTCCCGGCCTTCCGGGTCGAACTTGGCCATGAGGCTTTCCTGGACGCCAACGACCGTATCCGCATGGATATCGGGGCCATGCGCGCCCATCACGTGGATGGTAAGGATTTCGGACCCGCGGGCCTCGCCAATATAGCGCAGATGCGCGGCGGGGTCCGGGTATCGACCCGACACGCCCATCGGTTGGCCGACGGGCCTGGCTCGGCCCTGCCGAAGGTGGTTGGCACAGACTTTAGCAGGTTGGAGTCCACCGTTGCATTACAGTGGATTGCGTGGCCGTCAGACTGAGGCAGGGTCAAGTCGCCGTCGCAGCTGTGGCAATGCTCTTGCTAGAGCGTCATGCCGAGCTAGCCTTGCATCGCGCGACCTGCACGGCCCCCTCTGCCGGTATCTGCGCGCCATTCTGGGGGAGATGCGCAGGTCACTTCGGCGGGTTGATCAGCACCGTAGGCACGGTGCTCTCAGCGTCCGATGGCCTAACCACCTGCCCTATGCGGTTGTGGATGTTGCGCCGATAAACGGCACTAAGAACGCCGGACATCCGCATCCACCACGCCCCGTACAATCTGGGCCTGCTAAGCCCAAGCGACCCGACTGGTTGCCATATGGTGCGGCACTTTCATCCACATATCAGGGTGGCATTCTGATCTGTGGCGCGGTCAGTTTCGCAGGCGCAGCAGAATGCGCTTTGGCGGGCCTAGGGGTCAGAATGCAGGGGGCCTTTGGCCGATACTCACCCTGGGCCCGCTTTGAACGGTGCCGTGATTTGACGCGCTGCTTGAGCCACCATCTGCCCTTTAGAAAGCCGAATTGCCGGTCGAGAGGCGCAGGTTGTTCCGCCATACTGTTACAATCAGCGACGCAATCGAGGGGCGCTTCACCATCGACACACGCGACAGCGGGGGTGATATAACCGGCAGGTCACATCGGCGACCTTGTCAGACCGCCGATGCTGACGCCATCACCCGGCGGTTTGCATCAGCGCATGTGGCTTGCCTGCACCGTAGCTTTTGACCAAGTTGTCGATCCTGACCTCTGCTGCGGGGATCTTGGTCTCTGCCGCTTGCATCAGTTGGTCGGCTTCAATCACATGCACGTCAGTCAGACCAATAAAGCCCAGCACATGGCGCATGTAGCCGGTGGCGAAGTCGATATCACTGTCAATCCGGGTGCCGCCCGAAGCCACGATCAAATAGGTCGGACGGTCCGCGCCCAGCGGTTTTGGGCCGTTTTCGGTATAGGTGAAGGTCCGGCCAAAGCGCGCGACCTGATCAATCCAAAGCTTAAGCTGCGCCGAGACCGAGAAGTTGTAAATCGGCACTGTGATCACGATGGCGGCGGCAGCAAGGAACTCGTCCACGATCTCATCCGAGGCGGCGAGGGCGGACGTTGCGGCGGCATCGCGGTCGTCTTTGGGGGTGTAGGCGGCGTCAAACCAGGCCTCGTCTACAACGGGCGGGACAGTTGCCGTCAGGTCCCGAGTGACGACCATGGCACCGGGGATCTGCGTCGCAAGCCCTGCAACCAGTCGGTCGGCCAGCGGCCGGGAGTAAGATTTGCCCTGGCGGCCCGAGGAGTCGATGCGCAGGATGGTGGGGGCTGTATCGGTCATGGTTTCAGTCTCTCAGTTGGGTGAAAAAGGGGCGACAAGCGCGGCTCGGGATGCGCATAGGGGCGACCGCGCGGCATTCACGGCCCGTTCGGCACCGTGCAGAGCGGACCCACCGCGCAACGTCGGAACGGGCCAGGCAGAGGTGTTTTCGCGCGATTGGATAAAGCGGTGCGCAGGAGCTGCGGTGCCGACGGCTTGGCTCATCTCCGTGAAGTGTCTGCCGGGGATGCCCGGCGTGCCGAACGGCTCATCGCGGCGGGCCGCCCTGGCCATGCGATCTTGTGGCATATCTGCAGGCCTGCGGCCCGTATACCAACCGGCAGCCGCAAGATCATCGGGTGGCGTGTACAGTCGGGCCGGATCCTGTCGCCTGACGGCCAGTGCCTTGACCTGCTGATTCCGAAACATTGCCGCCGCTGCGCGACCAATTCCGGTGGTCGCTTCGGTTCTCAGGGTGATCTGACCATCGCGTTGCATTGCATCGTCTTCTTATTTGCTTTACTGATCGGTAAAGTAAACATAATAGCCCGAATGTCCATAATTAAATTCGGATCGGTAAAATAAATGTCGGAAGAGACTCAGAAACGTGCACGCGGCCGTCCGGCCAGTATCGACAAGGCGCATATTCTTGATGCCGCAACACGGACGTTTTGGCGTCTGGGATACGAAGGCGCGTCGCTGGGCGAGTTGACGAAAGCCACCGGCGTATCAAGGCCCACGCTCTATGTCGCCTTTGGGGACAAGGAGGCGCTGTTCGCCGCATCCCTTGATCACTACGCCGCGACTACGGGAGCCGCACCCATGGCGGCGTTCCAGGCCGCATCCGACATCAGGGCCGCGGTTGAGGGGTTTCTGCGCATGTCTGCCGAGGGCAACACCCAACCGGACGCGCCAACAGGGTGCCTATTGGCCTGTTGCGCGGCGATGGCGGCGGAAAATTCACCGCCTTTGCGCATCAAGTTGCACGCGCAAGCGCAGGGCCTGACCGATGTTCTGGCCACCCGTTTTCAGGAGGAGGTGGAGGCTGGGACCTTGCCCGCACGTCCCAGCCCCGAAGCGCGCGCTATCCTATTGGGCGATGTCATGCGGGCGCAGGCGGTGCGGGCACGGTCTGGCGCAAGCCGGGCCGAGCTCTTGGCCGACTTGCCTGTCCGGGTCGCTGCCGTCCTTGCCTGATAGCGTATCGTCAATCCCAAACGGACAAGGCGTCGGGCGTGGTATCGCATGGCTGCATCGTCAGTGTCCGCCACCGATCTGATGCGCCAAACGTGCGGGCGGCATCCAGCCCGGCGCTCAGGCACAGATCTGTGCGTGCAAGTTGCAACTGACCTCTTTGCGTCCGCTCGAACTGCTGCAACCTGCCCGCAGGCAGGAATCGTTCCTCCGCGCCGCAGGGCCGCAAGATCACCGCAGCGCCCGCCAAGGGGGACACAACACCAAAGGCCGTTACGCACATGTCGAAGGCAGGAAAGACGATGCGCCCAGCATCATAGACCGCGTGCCGGTCCTCGCGTGCCAAGTCCGGCAGGCAATTGTGCACCACAAGCGGCAGGTCGGTGCGCGCTGATGACCCGACGCCGACGACATCAATGCAGTAGCCTTCGCCCGGGCGGTCCAGATCGTCCGACAGTTTCATCTGAGGCAAGGCCTGTGACCGCGCCTCGACCGTGAACCCCAGAACGACCAGGATCGCCAGACCCACATTGAGCCAAAGGTTTGCTGCTTTTCTCTCTGCACTCATCTGATCCACACCAAGAAAATACACCATTTAGGCCCGGTCAAGGGGACATCGACCTCGCCCACTCACCACTGCGCAGGCCGTTAGCAGCAATTCCTGCTCTGCACCTAGACGCTTGCTGCCGTGATCCATCCGGCAACATCACTCGAGACCGGGACCAAGCCGCATCCTTAGCGCGCTAGGTCAACGCGACATGCAGGATGGCACAGCGAACACCATGCAGGATATCAAAACCGAGCAGACGCAGCGAATGCGTGACCGCATGGGTTGACCACAACACGCGCGCTGAGCCAACAGCATCTGCGTCGTCTTACAGCGGCCCGCAGACAACACGCTCAGGCGTCAAGTTGCGCCATCACCTCGTCGCTCGCCTCGAAATTTGTAGTGACATTCTGCACGTCGTCATCATCTTCCAACGCATCGATCAGCTTCATCAGCTTTTGCATACCGTCGAGGTCCATCTCGGTCGTCGTGGTCGGACGCCAGACCAGCTTTGTGCTCTCGCTTTCACCCAACTCCGTCTCAAGCGCGTTCGACACGTCGTTCAGGTCGGTGTCGGCACACCAGATCACGTGTCCATCCTCGGTGCTCTCTACATCCTCGGCCCCGGCTTCGATTGCGGCCATCATCACCGTGTCGGCATCGCCAACCTCGGCGGGATACGTCACTTCGCCCTTCCGGTCGAACATGAAGCCGACGCTACCCGTCTCGCCCAGATTGCCCCCGTTCTTGGTAAAGGTGGACCGAACGGTCGACGCCGTGCGATTACGGTTGTCGGTCATGGCTTCGACAATAACCGCGACACCGTTGGGCCCGTATCCCTCGTACCGGATCTCTTCGTAATCCTCGCCTTCGCCGGCGATGGACTTCTTGATGGCGCGGTCAATATTGTCCTTTGGCATTGACTGCGACTTGGCCTCTTTCACCGCCAGACGCAGGCGCGGGTTTTTGTCGGGGTCCGGGTCGCCCATCTTGGCCGCAATCGTGATTTCCTTGGACAATTTCGAAAACAACTTGGCGCGCAGCTTGTCCTGACGCCCCTTGCGATGCTGGATGTTTGCCCATTTTGAGTGGCCGGCCATGCGCGCCTCCTGTCTCGAACGTCCTCGTGCTTCGCGCGTCTATAGGCCATCCCCTTGGCCTGGTTCAAGGCCACCCTGTGCGCCCGCGCAGCCCACCCGTGCGTGGCAGAGCGCACCCCCTCTGCTAGTTTGAAGCCAAACAGGAGGGTGCGCGCAATGGGCGTCATGATCAACGGCAATTACGAGGTCGAGGACCCCGGCCCCGGCACCACCAAAAACGGCGCGTACGAACGTGCCAAAAGTACGTTGCGCAACTGGATCACACCTGACGGCCCCTTCACACCCACCCCCGGGCGCTATCACCTGTTCGTGGCCTGGAACTGCCCATGGGCTCATCGCACACTCCTGCTGCGCGCCGTCCTCGGGCTCCAAGACGCCATCTCGATCAGCATCGCCAAACCCCGACGCACGGATCAGGGTTGGGTGTTTGACGCAAGTGGTGACTACGCCGACACCGAACTCGGCGCGATGGCGGTGCACGAGATCTATGCCAAACAGACGCCCGCCTACACGGGCCGCATCACGGTGCCCGTGCTCTGGGACAAACAAAGCAAACAGATCGTCTCGAACGAAAGCGCCGACATCGTACGCATGTTCAGCACGGCTCTCGATCCATCCCGCTGCCTCTGCCCGATAGAGCACGAGGCCGAGATTGACCGCTGGAACACCCTGATCCACGCCAAGATCAACAACGGCGTCTACCGCGCCGGGTTTGCGCGTACGCAAGAGGCCTATGACAGCGCTGTGACCACCCTCTTCGCCACGCTGGACGATCTGGAATCCCACCTCGCCCGGCACAACACATTGACGGGCGACAAGCTGACCGAGGCCGACCTGCGCCTCTTTCCCACCTTGGCCCGCTTCGACGTCGCTTACCACTACGCCTTCAAATGCAATCTCGCCAAACTCAGCGACTACCCCGCGCTCTGGGACTACGCACGCGCACTCCACGCACTGCCCGGCGTGGCCGACACGGTCAAACCCGACATCTACAAGGCGGGCTATTTCTCCCCTTCGGAGCTGCGCAACCCACTTGGCATCGTCCCCGCAGGCCCAAAGGTGGACTGGTCCCAGCCCACAGATCGCACCATCACACCCCTATCGAACAATTATTTATAGCTCATAACCACTTTGTCTTCTTCTGACCAAAATACGACGGGGGTTTGGGGGCAGAGCCCCCATTTATCTCAAAATCGCGTCGCGCAGCGTCCTTCGGATCACCGTATGCTGCGTTAACGCACGGCCGATCGCCCGCTGGACGCGCACAGTTGTGTAGGGATGGTGCACGTGGGGCGGTAACACCCTGCTTTCAGCGTCAATCTCCATGAAAACAAGGTAAATACGGTCCCGAACCGTGTACTGGCAGAAACCACTGGCACCCCCCGGCCCCGCTCCCTAGGGTGCCCGTCATGACCAGTGATCAGATCATCCTCTTCTCGCTCTTCGGCATCGTCTTTGGCCTGCTGCTCTGGGGTCGCTTTCGTTATGACATCGTCGCCTTCTCCGCGCTGATGATCGGCGTGGTCTTGGGCGTGGTGCCAAGTGACGACGCGTTTTCGGGCTTCGGCCACCCCGCCACGCTGGTGGTAGCGCTAGTGCTTGTCGTCTCTGCCGGTCTGGTCCGCTCCGGCGCGGTGTTCCTGATCACGAGGACCCTCGTGGATGCCAGCCGTAGCCTGGGCGCGCACATCACCCTGATGGGGGCCATCGGTGGTGTCCTTTCGGCCTTCATGAACAATGTGGCCGCCCTTGCACTTCTGATGCCCGTGGATATCCAGACCGCGCGAAAAGCGGGGCGTTCTCCGGGGCTTAGCCTTATGCCTTTGAGTTTTGCCACCATTCTTGGCGGTATGGTCACACTGATTGGCACGCCCCCAAACATCATCATCGCCACCATCCGCGAGGACAGCCTGGGCGCGCCCTTCAAAATGTTTGACTTCGCCCCCGTCGGAAGCCTCGCCGCCATCGCCGGATTGATCTTTGTGGCGCTTGTTGGCTGGCGGCTAATACCCGCGCGCGCCGATGCCGGGGCCGAGCTGGAAGACATCGGCAGCTACATCGCCGAACTTGTCGTGCCCGAAGACAGCAAGCATATCGGCGCCCGCCTGGGCCAATTGGAAGAGGACGCGGACAAGGCCGATGTCGCCATCGTGGGGCTGCTGCGCGATGGCAAGCGGCGCTATGGCCGCGCCCAAAACTCCGAACTGCGTGCAGGCGACGCCATCATCATCGAAGCCACGCCCGAAGCCCTGGATGAATTCCGAAGCGCCACCAGTCTTGCAGTGGCCGATGCCGCCCGCGAAGAAAAGCTCAAAGCCGCTGGGGAAGGCGTTGAAATCATTGAGGTTGTCGTCACTGACAGCAGCCGCCTTGTGGGGCGCACGGCCAAGTCTGTGGGGCTGGCCTGGCGCCAGAACACTGTTCTTCTTGGTGTGTCTCGCGAAGGGGTGCGCATCACCCGACAGATCCGCGAGACAGAAATCCGCACCGGCGACATCCTGCTTCTTCTCGTGCCGCGCAACACCGGCGCCGACGTCACTCAATGGCTGGGCTGCCTTCCCCTGGCCGAACGCGGCCTATCGGTCACAGCCGACGACAAGGTCTGGCTCGCCATCGGATTGTTCGCTGGCGCTGTCGCCGCCGCCAGCGTTGGTCTTCTGTACCTGCCCATCGCGCTGGGTCTTGTGGTTGTCGCCTATGTCCTGTCCAAGATCGTGCCCCTGTCGGAACTGTATACACACATCGAATGGCCCGTCGTTGTCTTGCTCGGGTCCATGATCCCGCTGGGGGCCGCGCTCGAAACCTCGGGCGGTACCGAACTGATTGCCGGATGGCTGGTGACGCTCACTGACGGCCTGCCCGCCTGGGCCGTGTTGACCGTGCTGATGGTCGTTACGATGAGCCTCTCGGACGTTCTGAACAACACGGCCACCACTATCGTGGCTGCCCCAGTTGGCATTCAGATGGCCCAGACACTAAACGTGTCCCCCGACCCCTTTCTGATGGCTGTTGCCGTGGCCGCTTCGTCGGCGTTCCTGACACCTATTGGCCACAAAAACAACACGTTGATCCTCGGCCCCGGCGGCTACCACTTTGGGGACTATTGGCGCATCGGCTTGCCGCTGGAAGTGATCGTGGTTGCGGTGTCGATCCCCGCGATCCTCGTGTTCTGGCCACTCTGACCACGCGTCAGCATTGCGTGGATCGGAGACCCAAGGCTAACCTGAACGTCAGGGAGTGAGATCATGGATATACTTGTCAACGTGGTACTGCCACTGTCACTGGCCATCATCATGCTGAGCCTTGGCATCGGCCTGACCTTTGCGGATTTTGGTCGTGTGCTGCGCACTCCTAAAGCCTTCGCCATCGGCGCGGTCTCGCAGGTCCTGTTGTTGCCCGTGGTCACCTATGTGATCGTCCGCGCCTTTGACCTGCCACCGGTGATTGCGGTCGGTTTTATGCTACTCAGCTTCTGCCCGGGCGGTGTGACGTCGAACATGATCGCACGCCTGTCCCAAGCTGATGTGGCGCTGTCGGTCTCGCTCACCGCGGTTATCAGTTTGCTAAGCATCCTCACCGTACCAATCCTTGCCGCCTGGTCCGTCGTCCACTTTATGGGGGACGCAGCGCCTGACGTATCGGTCGCCGGGCTTGCCGTCTCGGTCTTTGTCATTGTCACGCTGCCGGTGTTGATCGGCGTGCTGGTCCGGCGCTATGCCTCGGGTTTTGCAATCCGTATCGAGCCGTTTCTGTCTAGGCTTGCCACATTTCTGTTCATCATCATCGTCATCGCGGCCCTCGCCGCAAACTGGAATATCTTCATTGGAAATCTGGGCACGCTCGGCCCCGCCCTGGTTGTTTTGAACGTCGTCCTGTTGCTGATCGGGCTCGTTCTTGCACGGCTTGCAGCGCTACCCTGGGATCAGTCCAAAACCATTTCTGTCGAGACGGGTATCCAAAACGCCACGCTGGGCATTACGCTTGCCGCGTTGATCTCGGGCCAGACAGACGGGTTTAGTGCCATGGCCCTACCGTCAGGTGTCTATGGGATCCTTATGTATGTCGTCGCTGCACCTTTCGTGGTGTGGTTCCGCAGCCGCTAGGGAGAGCGCATATGGATCAGGCAGACGCGATTGTGGTAGGGTCAGGCCTTGCGGGTCTGGCCGCGGCTGCCGAGTTGGGAGACCGCGGTAAGCGGGTCCTTATCCTAGATCAGGAACCGCGCCATTTCATGGGTGGTCAAGCGTTCTGGTCGTTGGGTGGGCTGTTCATGGTCGATACGCCCGAACAGCGGCGCATGGGCATCCGCGACAGCCGCGACCTTGCCCTGAACGACTGGATGGGCAGTGCGCAATTCGACCGCAACGAAGACGCGATGCCCCGCGAATGGGCCAAGGCCTATATCGACTTTGCCGCGGGCGAGATGCGGCCCTGGCTGCACGCGATGGGCCTGCGCTGGTTTCCAGTTGTCGGATGGGCCGAGCGTGGTGGCGGCTATGCGGATGGGCATGGCAACTCGGTTCCGCGTTTTCACATTACCTGGGGGACCGGGCCGGGGATCATCGAACATTTCGTGCGCCGCTGCGAAGAGCATGAGAAAACTGGCCTGATCCAGTTCAACTTTCGTCACCAAGTCGACCGGATCGATATGGAAAACGGCGCGGCCAAGGGTGTCAGTGGCACCATATTGGCAGAGGACAACGCCCAGCGCGGCGCAAAGACCAACCGCGATGCCGTGGGCGAGTTCGCTTTGCGCGCGCCATCGATCATCGTCACATCTGGCGGCATCGGCGGCAATTTCGATATGGTGCGACAGGTCTGGCCAGCGGACCGCCTTGGCCCTGCACCCAAGGACATGGTGGCCGGCGTGCCCGCCCATGTCGATGGTCGCATGATCGGCATTTCCGAGGCTGCGGGGGGCCGCGTCATCAACGGTGACCGTATGTGGCATTACACCGAAGGCGTCAAAAACTGGGATCCAATCTGGCCCAGCCATGGCATCCGTATCCTGCCCGGTCCGTCATCCATGTGGTTCGACGCGGAAGGCAATCGGTTCAAGCCCCCCGCCCTACCGGGATTCGACAGCATGTCGACCCTGCGCGATATCCTCGCCACGGGCTATGACTATAGTTGGTTCGTTCTGACCCAAAAGGTCATCAAGAAAGAGTTCGCGCTCTCAGGGTCGGAGCAAAACCCCGACCTTACGTCTAAGAAATGGTCTGAGGTTATCAAGCAGCGCGTTCTGAGTGGGAAGAGGGCCACGGGCCCGGTCGAAGCGTTCAAGGAACGCGGCGAAGATTTCGTGGTGGCAAACGACCTGCCCGCCCTTGTACGCGGCATGAATCAGGTCGCAGGCGGCAATCTGATCGACGAGGCCAAGCTGCGCACCCAGATCGAAGCCCGCGACGCGCAAATCGACAATCCGTTTTCCAAGGACGCGCAGATGATAGCCATACACGCGGCGCGGAACTACCGGGGGGACCGTTTGTTGCGCACCGCCAAACCGCACAAGTTCCTTGATCCTGCAAACGGTCCTCTTGTTGCGGTGAAGCTGCACATTCTGACCCGTAAGACGCTGGGCGGACTGCATACCACTCTGGAGAGCCAGATGATCGATGCAAGCGGTCAACCGGTGCCTGGACTGTTTGCAGCCGGAGAGGTCGCTGGCTTTGGCGGTGGCGGATACCACGGCTACAACGCGCTCGAAGGCACCTTTCTTGGCGGCTGCATTTTCTCGGGCCGGGTTGCCGGGCGGTCACGCACGATCGCCTGATGCAGCGCCTGGCTGTGCCGCGCGATCAGGGTGCAGATGCACCGGGGCCTCGCCAAAAAGATGTGCCAAACCTGCATCGTCGAACATCGCCCAACGTGCGGCGATCAGTTGGAAATGTCGTGTTTCGCAACCCCAAACATCGCGCGAAAAGCGCGACCGCCAAACCCCTTCGATCCGCAAAGGCAGTTGGATCGTATCAATCCCTTCGGATCGCCAGCCAGGCACCTTGGACCGCACTTGAAACAGCATCGCACGCAACCTTGCTTCAAGACCTTGGGCCTGTTTGGTACGGCGACCAGCGAACAAAACCTGGATCGCCACACCGTCTTGCAAAAAACCGCGCACAACAAGGTCCTGCCGATTGTTGCGATGCATCTGCGGGACAAGTCCAACCGTCACCCGCCGCACCGGCGAGCGAAATAGCCCATTGTCCTCGTAGGCAGGTGTGATCAGATGCGGTGGACGGCGATGTTCTGGCATGGCGTGCTGGGATTGCGTGCAGCGTCGCATATCACCTGGTGGTTAACAGTCTGTTGCGCTCAGAGTGGCCAGATCATCGGGATGACCAGTGAGGCAAGCAATCCCACGCTCAGGTTCAGCGGAATGCCCACGCGCATGAAGTCGGTAAACTTGTACCCCCCTGGCCCGTAGACCAGCATGTTCGTCTGGTAGCCAATAGGCGTCGCGAATGACGCCGAGGCGGCGACCATCACCGCCACGACAAGCGGGCGTGGGTCAATGCCCAGCGCGGCCGCCAAACCGATTGCGATAGGGGTCACAACCACCGCCACCGCATTGTTGCTCACCAGTTCTGTCAAAACCGAGGTCAACAAATAGACCGCCCACACAATCAGGAACGGAGGCAAGATCATCAGGCTGGGTGCGATTGCATCCACAATCAAGGCCACGGCCCCTGTTGCCTCAAGGGCCGCTCCGATGGCCAACATGGAGAAAATCAGCGCCAGCAAACGGCCATCAACAAAGGAAAACGCCTCGTCGGCGTCGATGCACCGAGTGATCAGTACCACCGCGACGGCCAGCACCGACAGCATCAGGATCGGCGCAACGCCAAGGGCCGCAAGGATGACAATGCCCAGAAGCGCGGCAAGGGCGATGGGCGCATGGCTGCGACGGTATTCACGTTGCGATGGTTTCGACACATCGACCATGTCCATATCCGTCGCCAGGCGTTGGATATCTTCGGGCGCACCTTCCAGCAGCAGGGTATCGCCCACCTTGACCACCAATTCGTCAAGCTGCAGACCGATATTCTGGTTCCGCCGGTGCACCGCCAAGGGGTAAACGCCGTAACGACGCCGTAGACGCAAGGCGCCCAAAGACCTGCCAACCATGCGGCATCCGGGCGTGATCAGAACCTCGACCGTTGTGGTTTCGACAGCGCCGACCTGATCAATCCGCTTGAGTTCCTTGTTGCGCTGCAGGCTGAGCAGCTCGGTCATCTGGGTGCGCAGGACCACTCGGTCCCCGACCTGCAGATCGACCCCTTTCATGTTGCGGCGCAGGGATCTGTCGCCACGGATCACGTCAACCAAACGCACACCGTCGCGCTTGAACAATTGCACACCGGTCACCTCGCGACCGATCAGGTTGGACTCCGGTGGGATGACCGCCTCGGTAAAAAACTTCATCTGGCTGCGGTCGCTCAGCAGGCCCGCCATACTGTCCCGGTCCGGCAGCAACATCGGCCCAAAAAAGCGCAGGTAGATCATGCCCCAGATCACCAGAACGATACCCAGTGGCGTGACCTCGAAAATGGTAAAAGGTTCCATCCCCTGCGCGCGTGCCACCCCATCCACCAAAAGGTTGGTCGAGGTGCCGATGAGCGTCAGCGTGCCGCCAAGGATCGCTGCGTAGCTAAGCGGTATCAGCATTTTCGACGGGCTAAGGCCCATCGTTTTCGCCAATTGAATGATGACCGGGATCATCACCACCACCACAGGTGTGTTCGACACGATGGCAGAACTGAAAACCACAAAAGCCATCAGCATGACAACGGCCAGCGTCGGATTGGTACGGGCTTGCCTGTCGGCGACCCCCGTGAATGCATCAAGCGCGCCCGTACGCACCAGAGCACCCATAATGATAAACATCGCGGCAATAGTCCACGGCGCCGGGTTCGACAGGACAGTCAGCGCATTGTCATAAGGCAATGCGCCAGAGGCCAGCATGAGGGCCACGCCGCCAATGGCGACCACTTCGGTCGGAAAGACCTCGCGCAGGAACAGAACAAACATCACGCCCACGACAACCAGTGTCAGGATCGCATTGCCGGTCTGCGAAAGCTCAATCAGCCCCATGGGCACGACCCTTGTTTATGCGCGCTCAGCGCGCACTGTCCCCCAACGCCGCGCTGTCTTCAACCCGCCCGGTCCGGGGTTTGACCAGAAACATGCCAAGCAGCATCAGGCACAGCGCCGCCCACACTGTCGGGGCATAGGCTTCGTCGAGAATAAGCCGCGCCCAGAACACCCCAAAGAGTGTCACCAGAAAACTGACCTGTACCGCGAAAACCGGGCCAGCGCGCCCCACCAGCCAGACATAGCCAGCATAGACCAGAACGTGCATGGTCGCGCTGATCACCTGCGCAATATCGGCCGTGCCATAGGGTGGGCGCGGGTCGATCCACTGGCCGCTCAACAGAGCAAGCGGCAACGCAATCACTGCGCCGACGATCGACGCGCCCCACAGCACCTGCACCGCATCCAGCCCCGCTGTCCCCCAGCGCGCGACATAATTGCCTTCAAACGCATAGAACAGCCCTGATATCAGACCGACACCGACCCAAAAAATCGGGATGTTGCCGGACATATTGGCATTGGGCAGCACAATCAGGAGGACGGCGGCCAAGCCGACAATCAAACCCGCAAAGCGGCGCCATTCGAACCGGTCAAGCGCCAGTATCAGGGCAATTGGAAAGGCCCAGATCGGAATCATGCTAAGCAGGATCGACATGATGCCTGATGGCAAATACACCGCGGCCTGATAGCTGGCCGAGTTGGGCAGCACCGACCCAATAAGCGCGATGATGATATAGACGCGCAGCTGCGCCCTGCCCCATGGCAGGTGCAGCCGTCGCGTGATCGCAATCAACGTCATCACACCTGCGCCGATGGTCATCTGCCAGAACAACAAGCCAAAATGCTGGTATCCCGTGCTGACTGCAATCTTGGTGAGCGGCATGGTGAGCCCCCAGCCCGCACCCAACAGGGTGAGAACAGCAGTGAAACCCAGAGCGGCGCGCGGGGTCACGGGCCGCTCGCTTGCAAAAGGCCGCCGTGGCGAACCATTTCGATCCGGGAAGCGCGCCCGTCAGCCTGCGTCTCGACATAAACGCCCGAGAGCGTCGCAGGACCAAGTGCAGGCGAAAACCGCTCCTTCGGCATCCCGGTGATAAACCGGCGCAGCGGCTCGTCGCGCTGCATCCCGATAACCGAATTGTAGCTGCCACACATCCCGGCATCTGTCAGATAAGCGCAACCCTGTTGCAAGATCATCCCGTCGGCAGTGGGCACATGCGTATGGGTGCCCACCATCAGGCTCGCCCGCCCATCACACCAATGCCCCATCGCCATCTTCTCAGATGTCGCTTCGCAATGGAAATCCACGATGGTCGCATCAGCCTGACCGCCCAGAGGGTAGGTGCGAAAGACGCTTTCGAGGGCAGAGAAAGGATCGTCGAAAGGCCGTTTCATAAAGACCTGACCTAACGCCTGCGCCACCAACACCTTTTTCCCACCCCGCGCGGGAAACAAGCGCGCGCCCTTGCCCGGTGCGGCCTTGGAGAAGTTCAAGGGGCGTATGATACGGGCCTCTTGTTCAATGAAACCCAGCATATCCTTCTGGTCAAAGGCGTGATCCCCGAGCGTGACGCAATCCGCACCTGCATCGAGCAACAGCTTGGCATGCGCACCTGACAGGCCCATACCCGACGTCGCGTTTTCGCCATTTACCACGACAAAATCGAGGTCCCAGTCTGAACGCAAGCGAGGCAAGTGATCGGTGATCGCCTGGCGGCCTGCACGACCCATGACATCACCCAGAAAAAGCAACTTCATAATTGCCCATATGCGCCCATAGGCCATAAGGGCAAGCGGAAAGCTGTTAAGAGCCAAGAGCGCATTGCGGAGAATGAGACGGCGGCACTTTTTTTCTTATCGGTGACAGCGCCCGGCCCTGCATCCTCTTGTCGGTCTGCTGTTGTCACGGGCAAGGGTGGCGCAGCAAACGGCAGGTGGTCAGAACGCGGGCAGCAAGTCCACGACCAGACCGCCCAGACGTGCGCAAAAAGCGCGGGTCAAAAAACTCAGGTCGCCCCTTGGATCAAGCGACCTCAATCACCTCGGCATCCGTAATGATCATGTCAAGCATCTGATCCGTGGGCTCAAGCGGCAGATCGTGCATCTCTTGCGCCCCATAGGCGAACCCGATCGCAAGCGTCGCACGCCCGGCGCGCAAACCTTCGAGCGTGCGATCATAAAACCCCCCGCCATAGCCCAACCTGCCACCCGCACGGGTAAAGGCCACAAGCGGGACAATCACTATCTCGGGCACAACAAGGTCTTCAACAGCGGGCACCAGCGCACCAAATGGCCCTTTGATCATCACAGTATCCGGCGTCCAGCGGGAAAACACCAAGGGCTGTTCCTTGTCACGGATGACGGGCACGGCAACCGGTCCGTAAGCCGCCGCCTCTGCCATGGCAGGCAACGGGTCAATTTCAGACCGGATCGGCATATAGCCCGACAACGGAACACCGCGATACCCCGCCAGCACTGAGGACAAAAAACCAGACGCCCCGCCGCGGTCCAGATCAAACGCCGCCTTGCGTGCGCCAAATGCCCGTTTGCGCAGCGCGGCTTTGTCTTCGGCCATGCTCAAAGCAGAACCGCCGCGGCAAGGCCCAGAAAGGCAAAGAAGCCAACCACATCCGTAACGGTCGTCACAAACGCCCCCGACGCCAGCGCCGGGTCGATACCAATCCGGTCCAGAACAATTGGAATACCCGTGCCTGCCAGCCCAGCGACCACCATGTTTACCACCATCGCGGCGGCAATCACATAGCCCAGGGCTGGGGACCCAAACCAGATGATACCCACGATCCCCATCACAACGGCAAAGACGGCTCCGTTTATCAGCCCTACCAGCACCTCGCGCCGGATCACGCGCCAGACATTGGCGCCGGTCAGGTCTTTGGTTGCAAGCGCCCGCGTCGCCACCGTCAACGATTGCGTGCCCGCATTGCCCCCCATCGAGGCGACGATGGGCATCAGCACCGCCAGTGCGACGATCTGCGCAATCGCAGCCTCGAACTGTGCAATCACGAGCGAGGCGAGGATCGACGTGATCAGGTTCACCGCCAGCCATGGGATGCGCCGCTTCGTCGTCTCGCGAACAGAGTCAGAAAGCGCCGATTCCTCACCTACCCCTGCCAGACGCAGGATATCTTCCTCGTGTTCTTCATCCAGCACGGCCATGGCATCATCAATGGTGATCAGACCAATAAGCCGCCCTTCATCGTCCACCACCGGGGCCGAGATCAAGTGATACTGGTTGAAGGCATAGGCCACATCGCTTTCATCCTGATTGGCGGGAATGACCTGAAATGTCTCCTCCAGCAAATCGGTCAGTGGCACCTCGCGGCGCGATCGCATTAGCTTGCCCAGTGTCACATTTCCTACCGGATGCAGGCGCGGATCGACCAAAACGATGTGATAGAACTGGTCCGGTAGCTCATTCTCGTCCGCGCTGCGCAACCGGTCGATCGCCTCACCCACCGTCCAGTGCTCTGGCGCCATGACCACTTCGCGCTGCATAAGACGCCCGGCGGAATATTCAGGGAAAGCCATCGACTGCTCGACCAATGCGCGGTCGGTGTCTTCAAGCGCGTCGAGAATCTGTTCCTGCTGATCGTCCCCCAAATCCTCGATCAGGTCGACTACATCGTCACTGTCAAGGTCCCGCACGGCCTCTGCCAACACCGCCGGCTTCAGAACGCCAATCACCTCTTCGCGGATCGCTTCATCGAGTTCGGTAAGGATATCCCCATCGAACTCGCGATCATAAAGCCGGATCAGACGCGAACGATCAAAGGCGTTGATCTGCTCCAGTAGGTCAGCAATGTCTGCCGCGTGCAACGGCTCCATCAGCTTGGTCAGTTGATCCCGATCCTCGATATCAACTGCATAGAGGATCGCAGAAACGTCCTTGCGTTCAAGGGCATAGGCGTTCTCTTCGGCGGCGGGATCGGTCACGTCGGTCTGATCTGACATGGCTTACGTCTCCCTTGCTGCGCGATGGGGCAGACCATAGGGCGCACCCCTATAGGTGACAATGGGCCGGATTTCGCTTTGCGCCTGTCAGCCCCACCCGGCATAACGCGCAGATGAGCCAAGCGCATCTTTTGACCGGTCACGTGCTGACCTTTGATGGCGATCCATTTGCCGAGCATTGGGCCGATGCCGTGCGCGTTCAGGAAAATGGTGCCGTGCTGATCGAGGGCGGAAAAATCACCGCTCTTGGCGACGATGCACGTGCCAAGGGCGCACAAGCGACGCGGCACGCGTACCAAGGGCATCTGATTTGTCCTGGGTTTATCGACGCTCATGCGCATTATCCCCAAACTGCAATCATCGCGTCATGGGGCAAGCGCCTGATTGACTGGCTGAACACCTATACCTTTCCCGAAGAGATGCGGTTTGCCGACCCGGCCTATGCGCAAGCGACAGCCGAACGGTATCTGGACCTCCTCCTTGATCACGGCACCACTTCGGTGGCGAGCTTCTGCACCATCCATCCCGAAAGTGCAGAGGCGTTCTTTGCCGCTGGCGCAAGCCGCAACATGGCTTTGGTCGCGGGCAAGACGTGCATGGACCGCAATGCGCCCGTCGGGCTGCGCGACACGGCGCAATCGGCCTATGACGACAGCAAGGCACTGCTTGAGCAATGGCATGGCACAGGCCGCGCCCGCTATGCCATAACGCCGCGCTTTTCTCCCACATCGACCGACGATCAACTCGCCGCCTTGGGTGCGCTCTGGGCTGAACACCCTGACGCATTGATGCAGACGCATCTGAACGAACAATTGGACGAGATTGCGTGGGTACAAGACCTTTACCCGAATGCCCGCGACTATCTGGATACCTATGAACAACACGGGCTGTTGCGCGCGCGCGGCCTTTACGGACACGCGATTCACCTTGAGCCGCGCGAAATCGACCGTCTGCGCGAGGTCGGCGCAGGGCTCGTCCATTGCCCGACCTCAAACACCTTCATCGGATCGGGGCTTTTCGACCTGATGGGCCTGTCCGGGCGCAGCCTACGCGTGGGTCTTGCCACGGACACGGGCGGCGGGTCGTCCTTTTCCATGTTGCGGTCGATGGCCGCCGCCTACGAGATCGCGCAGCTTCGGGGGGCGGCCGTTCACGCTGCGCAGCTTTTGTGGCTGGCCACGGCCGGGTCAGCGCGGGTGCTGCATCGTCATCATGAAATCGGGCGCATTGCACCCGGCTTTGACGCTGATCTGTGCGTTCTTGACCTCACCTCGACACCAGCCATTGAACAACGGCATGCCCGCGCCAACGACATCTGGGATGCCATATTCCCGACCATCATGATGGGTGACGACCGTGCTGTGGCTGATGTGTGGGTGGCTGGTCAGCGCCGCGCCTAACACGGCGCGGCCAGCACCATCACCCATAGATTGCCTGGGGCGCGTGCCACGCCAACTGCTGCGGCGCGACGGTGCAGAATGTTCCTCCGGTGTCCCGGCGACGCCATCCAGCCTGCCATAACTTCGGCCAATGAACGCTGCCCGGCGGCAATATTCTCGGCCCCAAAGCAATAGCGATAGCCCGCACGCGCAAGCCGCTGCCCGATATCTGACCCGTCCGATCCCGTATGGGAAAAGAACCCGGCCACCGCCATGTCCTGCGCATGCGCCTGCGCCTGCGCTTCCAGCTTGGCGTCATAAACCAGCGGAGCGCGGTTCTGCGCACCCCGTTCGGCATTGACCGCAGACAACACAGCCGGATCAGCGGCAGTCACAGATGCAGCAAGGATCATGGCCAACGCGATCACAAAACGCATCAGATCACCTGGCTCAACTCACGCACCAGTGCAGTCTGGCGTGCGATGACCGTTTGCAGATCAATGGTGGTGATCTGCCCGTCCCGCACCACCTGACGCCCTTCAACCAAAAGATCGCGAACGGTTGTGGGTCCCGCAAGTAACAACGCCGCGGGGTCCCAACTGCCTGCGGCGTCTATGCCGCTCACATCCCAGATGGCGATATCCGCCCGACACCCGACCTCAAGCCTGCCGCATTCCGCGCGCCCCAGAATGTCGGCCCCGCCGCGCGTCGCGATCTCAAGCGCCTCCATCGCACTCATCGCATCCGCGCCTTGAGCCACGCGCTGCAACAGCATGGCCTGGCGTGCCTCTGCGACCAAGTTGCCGGCGTCGTTGCTGGCAGATCCGTCCACTCCCAATCCTGTGGGCACTCCGGCGTCCCGCATCGCCCGCACAGGTGCGATCCCGGACCCAAGGCGACAATTCGAACAGGGGCAATGCGCCACCCCCGTACCTGTTCTTGCAAACAGATCGATCTCCGCAGCATCCAATTTAACGCAATGAGCGTGCCAGACGTCCGACCCTACCCAGCCCAAGTCCTCGGCATATTGTCCGGGGCGGCACCCGAACTGCGACAGGGAATACGCAATGTCTTCGTCATTTTCCGCCAGATGCGTATGCATCATGACGCCCTTGTCCCGCGCAAGACGAGCCGCATCACGCATCAATTCCCGGCTCACGGAAAAGGGCGAGCACGGGGCCACGCCAACCCGACACATTGATGCCGGAGACGGATCGTGAAGCGCATCAATCACCCGCGCCATATCATCGAGGATCGCGCCTTCGGCTTCGACCAGATCGTCAGGCGGCAACCCGCCGGCGCTCTCGCCAATGCTCATCGCGCCACGTGTGGGATGAAACCGCAGACCAACCTCGCGCGCGGCTTCAGTCGTATCCTCAAGCCGGACACCATTTGGATATAGATACAAGTGGTCAGACGAAAGTGTGCAGCCTGACAACGCAAGTTCCGCCAACCCGATCTGGGCTGAAACAAACATATGTTCGGGCGTGAAGCGCGCCCAGATCGGGTACAATGTTTGCAGCCATCCAAACAGCAGCGCGTTCTGCGCTGCGGGCACGGCACGGGTGAGGGTCTGATACAAATGATGATGCGTGTTGACGAGCCCGGGCGTGATCACACAGCCGCGGGCCTCAATGACATCCCCCTCAGCCTCAAGCCCAACCCCAACGGCGCTGATCTGACCATCGGTCAGCGCAATATCCGCATCGCGCAGAATGCGGCGCTCATCGTCCATCGTCACAATATGGGCAGCGCCGCGGATCAGCGTGTGGGTCACAGGTAATCCCCCAGAATGTCCAATGCCGCACCGTGAACGTCAGCGTGCGCCGCAGCGATGACCTGCCCGCCATCGTGCACAGGCGCACCAGACCAGTCGGTGACACACCCCCCCGCGGCCTCAATCACACCAATGGGCGCTTGGATATCGTAGCTGTTCAGCCCCGCTTCGATCACCAGATCGATCTGCCCCGCCGCAAGCAGCGCGTATGCGTAGCAATCCATGCCGTATCGCACCAGCTTCACCTTGCGCGCTACAGCCTCAAACCCGTCCCGTTCTGATCTGCTTCCCACTTCGGGGAAGGTCGTGAACAACACCGCGTCGCTCAGTGCACGCGGTGCCCGTGTCGCCAAACGACGCTCACCTGCTGGTCCCCGAAGCCATGCAGTCCCCGCCGCGCCCCAGAAACGCTCTTTGATATAGGGCTGATCGATCATGCCCAAGATCGGCCCGTCTTCGGTACTCGCTGCGATCAAGACACCCCAGGTCGGCGTCCCGGCGACAAACCCCCGGGTCCCATCAATGGGATCAAGCACCCAGGTCAACCCGGTGCGGCCCGCTTGCGCACCAAATTCTTCGCCCAGAACGCCATCATCCGGGCGGTGTTCTGCCAAAACGGCTCGCATCGCTGTTTCGGCGGCACGGTCAGCGACGGTCACTGGGTCATACCCGTCCGTCGCCTTGTTTTCATCATCAAGGTCAGGCGCACGGAAATGTGGCAAGATGGCCGCCCGCGCAGCATCCGCCATGGCATGGGCCACATCAACCAAGTCTGAAATCGGATATGTCATACACTTCGGGTGCCAGAGTGGCACCCGTCACGCAAGTCCTGACTGTCAGGTGAAATGGATCAGGCCACGTCGCTCAGCACGCGCGCCAATTCGAACAAGCGGCGCCGCTGCGCTTCCGGGATCGCATAATACGTCCGCACCAATTCCATCGCTTCCTTGTCGCTCAGCATGTCAGCCGGGACATTGCCCGCCATCTGGGCGTGGCTTGCATCTTCTTTGATCCCTTCAAAGAAGAACGCGACCGGCACACCCATTGCTTCGCCAATATCCCAAAGCCGCGATGCACTTACACGGTTCGCACCCGTTTCATATTTCTGGATCTGCTGAAATTTGATCCCGACCATGTCGGCCAGCTTTTGTTGCGTCATACCGATAAGCCACCTGCGCTGACGAATACGCTTGCCTACGTGTACGTCGACCAAATGTGCCATGGCGATCCCAACCTATTGCTGTGCTCCGCCTCGAATGCACCGCGCAATGCAGCAGATCCAGGCGTTGCGGATGAATAGTAGTCCTCTTTCCCACTCTTTTCAATGAAATCTACCCGTTGAACGAGAAGACGTAGCGTTTGATCCAACCATAAAATGTGAAAGAAGCGGCTGCTCGTTCCAACCAAACGGGTCCATTTCCGGCAGATAGATGCTCTCAAGTCTAGTGTTTGTCAGTGTGCATCAACACGTTAGGCGGTCAAATCACAGGATTAAAATCTACCTAAACTTGTAGCGGCGTCATTGATGCAACGGTTGAAGCCACGCCCCTTTGGAGTGACCTTTCCGGAAATCATGTCGGCCAATTCTTGCTTATGGCTCCGGTTCGACATGGCAGTATCAATGGTTCGCTACGGCGCGCAAAGACACAGCGTCGGGCGACTGGAAGGCGCGGCGCAGAAATCCTACAAGCGCGTCGTGTACCTCGTTCGTCGCACTGCTCGCGCCATAGAGGTTGACGCTGTACTTCGGCAAATCTGGTAGCGCACCACCGTGCTCGATCCTGTCCAGATGTGGCGGCTCGGTTCCCTCGATCATCGTATGCACCGCCAGATCGGCACTGACGGTTGCCTCGATTGTCCGGTCGCTCTCTGTCTCAACCACCACATCCCACGGAATGCCCGCATCATCCAGCTGCTCAACCACCCGTGGGCGAAACGTACATTGCCGTCCAAATGCCAATTTCAGCGGGCGCTGCCGCCAGGCCGACCCGCCAGGTGCACCAACCCAGCACAACGGCTTGGTGCAAAGCTGTTCGCCCCCCGCGTCGATACCCGTTTCGGTTGTCAAAATGACATCACACGCCCCTTTGGCGTATTCCGCCTTAAGCCGCCGGGTGTACGAGCTGTCTAGCTGCACCTTGACCCTTGGAAAGGCCGCGTGAAACTGCTTCAACACGCGCGGGATCGCCGGATATATAATGTCGTGTGGTACTCCCAGCGTGATCTCGCCCTCATAGGCCTGGTCCGTCAATCGCGTGATCACCTCGTCATTCAAAGCAACCATGCGCCGGGCATAGACCAAAAGCTGCTCTCCCGAAGCCGTCAGCGCAATCGTTCGCCCGCTCCGATCAAACAGATCAAGACCCAGCAACTCTTCCAGCCGCTTCAGCTGCATCGACACGGCAGATTGGGTGAGATGCAGAAAACCCGCCGCGCGGGTGACGCCACCGCTTTCGGCCACCGCCACAAATGATCGAAGCGTCGTGATATCCAAATTTCGCATATCAACCTCTCTGATGCTTTCCATCATAAACATTCGTTTTGAGAATGTGTCACGCCCTGCCATATACATCAAGAGCTTTGATGCGATCACGACAAATCATCACATTTCATAGAAAGGAGCCACCATGGCCCTGACAGATATCACCACCCGCCACAGGTCTATCAAACCCGCAACACGTCGCTTTGGCACCTTCGGAACCTTCTTTGCAGTCTGGAAATCCCGCCGTGCGCTTGCGCGTCTGGATGCCCGCGCCCTCGAAGATATCGGAGTGACCGCGCAGCGCGCAGCGCGCGAGGCTTCCAAACCGATCTGGGATGTTCCCGCAACCTGGCGTGACTGAGACAATCCACCGTCAGCGCCCAGACTGTGCGACATTTATGACAGAAACGGTCGGAATGTCGCACTTGGAGCGCCGAAAACCCCTTAAAAACCCTTGAAAGACTAGGGAACTGACCCGATATTTGACGCAATGCGGGCGGAAATCCGCGACCGATGGGGGGACCATCGGAATTTGTATCAATTTGGAGGTCAACAATGGCTGAGTTGAATACGATCCGGTCCGCGGCCGGTACACGCGCCGCCCAGATCGATGCGGGTCTTCGGGCCCACATGAACAAAGTCTACGGCACGATGTCCGTGGGTATGCTGATCACTGCGCTGGCCGCTTGGGCCATCGCCGGTCTGGCTGTTACGTCTGATCCGACAGGCGCCACCGTCGCCCTACGCGAAGGTCAGTACCTGACAGGTTTGGGCGCGCTGCTTTATACCACGCCGCTGCGTTGGGTGATCATGTTTGCACCGCTTGCCTTCCTGCTCTTTGGCTGGGGCGCGCTGATGCGTCGTGGTTCCGCTGCGGCCGTGCAAACGGGTTTCTTCATCTTCGCCGCCGTCATGGGCGTGTCGATGAGCTCGATCTTCTTGGTGTTCACACCGTACTCGATCACACAGACCTTCCTGGTCACCGCGATCGCCTTTGCCGGTCTTAGCCTCTACGGCTACACCACAAAGAGGGACTTGTCCGGCATGGGCACATTCCTGATGATGGGTGTGATCGGCCTGATCGTGGCGATGATCATTAACCTGTTCTTGCAATCCGGTCCGATGATGATGGCAATCTCTGCCCTCGGCGTTCTGATCTTTGCCGGCCTCACCGCGTTCTACACGCAGGACATCAAGAACACGTATATCGCCCACGCATCGCATGGCGATCAGGAATGGCTGGACAAAGCCGCCTCTGACGGCGCGCTGAGCCTCTACATCTCGTTCCTGAACATGTTCCAATTCCTGCTCATGTTCATGGGCCAGCAGGAATGACCTGCGCAGGCATAGATAATGAAAGGCCGGTCCTCACGACCGGCCTTTTTTGTTGGCTCTGCCCTTGACGCAAATGGGTCGGCGGGTGGGCGCCTTTTGCGCTTGCGTAAAATAGCGAACCGGGCGATCTCAGATATCGCGCATCATCCGCACCGACGGAAAGGTGATGCCGCCCGCGAGAGGTACGTCAATGGGTCCGATCTCCTCGAACCCGACAGCGGCGTAGAACGGCACGGCTGTGCGTGTGGCCCAACACTCCATGCGCATCACACCTGCACGGCGCGCCACGTCAAAGCAATGCGTCAGGATCCGCCGCCCAACCCCACGGCGCAGTGTACGATCATCGGTCACCACATGTCGGATATGGCCCAGGCGCGCATCCTTCTGATCCGGTGTCCACCCTCCGGCCCCCAGAATTTTGCCGTCTTCCTCCACCATATAGTACGTCCCACACCCCAACAGTTCCGGCCTGGCGCGGCTGATGATGGGCAGGGCCGTGACAAGCACGGATGGCGGGTAATCGGCCTTCAGCAGCTTCGGATATGTCCGCGCCAAAAGAGCGTCCACAGCGGCCAGATCGGCCTTGGTGGTGGGCCGGACCCTCATCGTATGCGCACCTGTCGCAGATGCAACAGATCATAGACATAGCTGCGCGCTCCCTTGCATGACACCCAGCGACCCTCCGGCGGGCTGTCGCCTTGGGCCTGCATGGGCATATCCCACACCCGACCAGCCAACAGGCCCGTGTCCGGCGCGCGTGCAACCCAACCCATCTTATCGTCCCAAACGACTGTCAGATCAGGCCTGTCTTGCCGACGATAGACCCCGCGCGCATCCCGCTCAAAGCGATACACCAGCCCGTCCTGCCGACGGTGCAGATCAAAGCCAAAGGTCATGACAAAAACTCCAGACAAAGAAAAAGGCCGCGTCCCGGAGGGCGCGGCCTTGGATAAACAAAGGTCAGGGCGATCCTACTTGATCTTGCCTTCCTTATATTCCACGTGCTTGCGCGCCACGGGATCGTATTTCCGTACCACCATCTTCTCGGTCATGGTGCGCGCGTTTTTCTTGGTCACATAGAAGTGGCCAGTGCCTGCGGTCGAGTTCAGGCGGATCTTGATCGTGGTTGGCTTGGCCATCTGCTGTCTCCTGCATCGCCAGAAAAGCCAAATGGCTCGCTGACGGGAAATTCGTATTGAACCGCGCTTTTACCCGCGCCCGTGCCCGAGTCAACCCCGCTTGATACGCAACAGCCGCTCATACCCACAAAGCCCGTGACACGCAGCCGTGAGCAAGCGTGATTTGGTTTGGAACCGATCAGTTCATAATACTTACCCCACTGCTCACCCCCAACCAAGGATCACACAATGTCTCTTCGTTTCGTCACCAAAGACCTGCACGCCTATCTGGACTACCCCGTCGCAATCGGCCTGATGATGATGCCCGCTCTGCTGGGTCTGGGCGGTTCCAACCCGCTCGCCTTCTGGCTGTCGGTCGTCACCGGTGTGGCCGCGCTTGGCCTCACGGTTCTGACCGACCACAAGCTGGGTCTGATCCGGGTTCTGCCATACAGGCTACACCTCGCCGTCGATGGCGCCGTGGGCCTCGTTTTCCTGGCGGCCCCCTCTCTGCTGGGCTTTACTGGCATTGACGCGCTTTACTATTGGGTGATCGGTGCGACCGTGCTGCTGGTGGTTGGCCTGCACAAAGGCGAACCAGCCCTTCAACCCGCAGAATAACCCGCATCTCAAAAGACGGCCGGGGTCAGCGCCCCGGCCGTAGCCCGTTTACTCAACCAACCAACGCACGGATCAGCGGCCATCCGGTCACGACCGTGGCCACAATTCCGCCAAGCCAGAATCCGCTGCGAATATGGGTGATGCCCAGCGCGTAACTCAGCGCGTGCCCGGCCCGCAGCACCAGAAAGATCAGCGCGGCCACCGCAGTCACGCCCGTGTTCAGCCCCGCGATGACCAAGACCAGCGCAACAGGCACAAACATCACGCTATTCTCGACATGATTGGTGCAGGCCCGCGCCAGACGCAGCGACGTAACAGGCAGCTCCTGATCCTCCCGGTTCGATAGCGCCCAAGCCGCGCCCTTGGCCTTGTCATTGTAAAGCTGTTGGCTCAAGACCAGCAGCAGCCACACCGCACTCAAGCCAACGACCGCCCACAATTCGGGCACCATCTCCTCACCCAACAACGTCGCCCCCGATCGCATAGCCGCCCGAAGCCGCCTCCATGATCTGGACGTCGATATAGCCCTTGATGTCGCCCTTCCCGGCGTCTGCCGCCACACCGGCAAGACCTCCCGTCAGGGTTTCGGCGATCTTGGCCTTTTCTTCTATGCTCCACGCGCCTGCGGGCACGGTAACTCTGATTGTAGGCATTGAAATTCTCCTCTAGTGTTGGTTCTGCATCATGCGATGCAAAACGACAGATAAGGAGAAGCGCTGCATTTTGCAACGCTTGATGTAAAATTATGGCACGCCCTCGCTCCTTCGATGAAAACGCCGTTCTGGACGCGGCCATGATGACCTTTTGGCGCCACGGGTTCGAAGCCACGACAACCCGAATGCTCGAAGACGCAACAGGCGTTGGCATCCGGGGTCTGTCCAACGCCTTCGGCAGTAAGGAACAACTGTTCGAGGCGGTGCTGAAACGGTACTTTGCCAATGTCCAAGCCAATCTGGCGCAGGTTTTTGCCACGCCGGGCCGTGCGGCCGTTGACATGGTGTTTGCAGGCTTCTCGCAGCCCGAACCACCCGATGCGATTGCCCATGCAGGTTGCCTGATGGTCAACACGGTCACCGAACTTGAACGTACGGATGCGGCGATCCGGGCGCAAGTCACGGCCTACCGCGCCTTTTGGAAAGATCAATTCCTCGCCTCGCTGCACGCGGACGGTATCGCCGAGGCCGAGGCGCGGGCCGAATTCCTTGTTGGCGCGCTCTGGGGCGCTTTGGGTCAGATCAAACTCGCAGGCGACAAGGCCGCCGCCATCCCGCTCGCCGACGTGGTCCGCGCCACGGTCAGAAGCTGGTAGGTGCGCGGAGGGGCTGTAAGCCGGATTCTGTCTAGGGCGGTTGCCCGCCCCGAGATGACCATTCCTCTCAGGATGCCGTTACCGACACCCCTCTAGCTGCCAACCCGGACCTGCTGGGGCAGAAGCGGCCCCGGGCTGTTGCCAGCCCGCTCGGTCCCTATTTGGCATTGCTCCCGGTGGGGCTTGCCATGCCCGGCCTGTTGCCAGCCCGGCGGTGGGCTCTTACCCCACCGTTTCACCCTTACCCCGCATGCGAGGCGGTTTGATTTCTGTGGCGCTCTCCGTCGGGTTGCCCCGCCCGGGTGTTACCCGGCACCGCTGCTTCTTGGAGTCCGGACTTTCCTCTCAGGGTATTGGCGTCAGCCAATGCCCGTAAGCGGCCATCCGCCCCTCCGCGCTCGCTGCGCATACGTGTGGAGGCGGGGGCGCGTCAATGGGAAGCGTCCGCGCGGGTTGCTGATGCGAGAGCCTCCGGCGGGAATCTATCTGGCAAGATGACAAGGGAGCCAGGCACTCAGGTCCAAAGGGCCGTGTGTCCGATTGGCGTATAATCCTCGGGCTCAATTGGGCCTGTCTTGAACGACCGGTATCGGAGACGGACTGCGGCCAGAAGGATATCTGGGTCAACATCGGCCGTGTAGCCTGCCAAACGCGCGACCTTGGCAAAGTGGTCAAGGTCAGGATCGCCGGGACCCGTATCGTGACCGCGTCGCCCGGCAAGCCCCTGCGCCTCAAGTCGGACCCAGTCGAACCAGGGCCCGGGATCAAACTTGCGCCCGGGCGCCATGTCGGAATGGCCGATCACATTGGCGGGCGGAATATCCCACGCCGACAGGATGCGCCGCAGCAGCCATTCGAGGCTGTCCATCAGCGCGAAGGCGAAAGGCCCCTGCCCGTCATTATCAAGCTCAATCCCGATGGAGCGCGAGTTGATGTCCGACAGACCATTCCAGTCCCCCACCCCGGCATGCCACGCGCGCAGTCCTTCGGGCACGAGCTGGGTGACCCGCCCGCTCTTGCAGATCACATAATGCGCCGACACCTCGGCGGCGGGGTCGCACAGCCTTTCAATCGCCGCCTCCGCCGTCTCCATCGCGGTGTAGTGCAGCACCACATGGCTGGGGATCAGCCCGTCACGCCGCGGACCGCAATTTGGGGACGGGTGCTGCTGAACGATCAGTTGCCAGCCGCCCGACGGAAGGGCGCCGGATCCCAGGCGCACGCATAGCCATCGCCATCCGGGTCCAGACCGCGGCGGTCCCGCTCGGGGCCACCACGCGCCAGAAAGTCGATCTGCGCCTCATCCGCCGAGCTATACTCGGCACAGTTGCGCTGAAACTTCGACGCCGACGCGACCGAGAACCGGCGGTGCACCTGCGTGCCTTTCGGATGGCGGGTCTGCAAGGCGTAACGCACCACATTGGGCTGTGCGTTGCCGGTGCGCGTCGGCAGCGCAGTGGGTTGCACAACCTGATATTGCTGACGATTTGCCTCAAGCCGTGCTGCGTCACTTTCGATGGATTGACGTGACGACACCGCATCAAAATTGTTCTCATCCGAAATGCCGGGATTGTTTAGGATCACCGGGGCCGCATTGGACGGGCTCGCGTTGATCACGGCCTGCCCAGAATTGGCGTTTGCCGCTGCTGCATCATTGGCCGCCGCAATCTGCGCCAGTTCCGCATCCAGACCTGCAGGGTTCGAGACCGCCCGCGGTGTCGCAGTCTGACCAGAGGGGGGCAATGACTGCGCCCCCACCACAGGGGCCGCAGGCACAGCCGACCCTGCAAGTTGCGCATCCCGGGCCTGTCGCGCCGCCAGCGTGCTGGGATTGTCGAATCCCACACCACGGCCCGGGTCAACGACCCCGGCGCCACTGTCCGGGATCGCCGGCTGACACGCAGCCAATCCCGCCATGGCACTCAGCACTAAAAAACTGCGGAAACCGATCATCTGCTCACCCCTTCTTGGGTTTATCGCCCCGAACTACCACCATTTGGCAGGTTTTGCCACAAAGCCAGCCCGTGCCTCCAGCGCGTAAGCGGTGTTCAGCAAATCACCCTCTTCCCAAGGCCGACCGATCAATTGCAGGCCCAGGGGCAACCCCTGCGCATCTGTCCCCGCGGGGACAGCAATGCCCGGCAGGCCCGCCATGTTCACCGTCACAGTGAACACATCGTTCAGATACATCTGCACCGGATCATCCGATGCCTCCCCCAGACCAAAGGCCGCCGACGGCGTCGCGGGCGTCAGGATCGCGTCGATCCCTTGGGCAAACACATCCTCAAAGTCTTTTTTGATCAGCGTCCGCACTTTGCGCGCGCGGTTGTAATAGGCGTCATAAAACCCCGCCGACAGCACATAGGTCCCGATCATCACCCGGCGCTTGACCTCATCGCCAAACCCTTCGGCCCGGGTCTTTTCATACATCTCTGTGATGCCGTCCCCCTGATCCAGCTTGGCGCGATGCCCATAACGCACCCCGTCATAACGGGCGAGGTTCGACGACGCCTCCGCCGGTGCAATCACATAATAAGCGGGCAGCGCGTACTTTGTGTGCGGCAAAGAAATATCGACAATCTCCGCCCCCGCATCGGCCAGCATCTCACGGCCCTGCGCCCAAAGCGTCTCAATCTCGTCCGGCATCCCGTCCATGCGATACTCCGCTGGAATACCGATTTTCTTGCCCTTGATGTCACCGGTCAGCATCGCCTCGAAATGCGGCACCGGCAGGTCAGCGGATGTCGAATCCTTCGGGTCATGGCCGCACATCGTCTCCAACATGATCGCTGCATCGCGCACCGACTTGGTCATCGGCCCCGCCTGATCCAGGGACGAGGCAAAGGCCACAATCCCCCAACGCGAACAGCGCCCATAGGTCGGTTTGATGCCGGTGATGCCGGTAAAGGCCGCGGGCTGGCGTATCGACCCACCCGTATCGGTGCCGGTGGCCGCCAGACACAGATCAGCAGATACGGCACTGGCCGATCCCCCCGATGACCCGCCCGGCGTCAGGGCCGCCTCATCATTGCCGCGCCGCCACGGGTTCACCGCATTGCCGTAAACCGATGTCTCGTTCGACGAGCCCATGGCAAACTCGTCCATGTTCAACTTGCCCAGCATGACCGCCCCCGCCTCAAGCAGGTTGCCGCTCACGGTGCTTTCATATTTCGGCAGGAACCCTTCCAGAATGCGGCTCCCCGCCTGGCTCGGCACACCCTTGGTGCAGAACAGATCCTTGATGCCAATCGGCAACCCGCACATATCCGGCGCATCACCCGCCTTGATCCGCGCGTCCGCCGCCTTGGCCTGGTCGCGCGCAATCTCGGGCGTGTTGTGGACAAAGGCGTTCAGCGCCCCCGCCCCTTCGATCTCGGTCAGACACGCCTCGGTCAACTCAACGGATGTGACGTCCCCCGCACGCAAAGCATCGCGGGCCTCGGCCAGCCCCAGCTTGTTCAATTCAGCCATCACTCAACCACCTTCGGCACGGCAAAGAACCCCTCGCGCGCATCTGGCGCATTCGCCAGCACCTTGTCCTGCTGGCCCCCGTCGGTCACCTCGTCCACCCGACGCTTCAGGCGCTGCGGGGTCACGGATGTCATCGGCTCCACATTCTCTACATCCACCTCGTTCAATTGCTCAATGAACCCAAGAATGGTGTTGAATTCGGATGCGAGGCTGGGAAGCTGGTCGTCTTCAACCTTGATCCGGGCCAGTTTCGCCACGCGGGCGGCGGTGCTTTGGTCGATGGACATGAAACCCCTCATGGTCTGGTCAGACCGGGCAATAGCGAAGCCGGTTGCCACCTTCAAGCCTTCCCCCTTGCCGCACCGTCCCATCTGCCACAGATTTGACCGACTGGAGGGGCCATGAAACTCAAATTGCACCACGTGAACCTCGTGACCGACAACGTCGAACGCATGGATGCGTTCTACCGCGACGTCCTTGGCCTCGCGACGGAAAACGACGGCCTGCCCACGCTGGAAAAGAACAAGGGCTATGCGGGCGAAGTGGCCTTTGTCACTGATGGCGCCATACAGACGCATCTGGCGCAAAGGGACCCACTCGCAGGCTTCCGCTCAGGCCAACAGGTCAACCCTGTCAGCCACGGCCACATCGCCTACCGCACAGATGATCTCGCCGCCTTCAAGGCGCATCTCGACGCCCAAGGCATCCCCTACGCCGATTGGGGCAATCAAGCGGTCGCAGGCTGGCATCAAATCTTCTTTTACGATCCCGACGGTAACGTCATCGAAGTTCATCAGGTGGATCAGACCTAAGCGACCCGTTGATGCGACCACACATACCGCCGGTACACCTCGATCATCCAACCCAACATGATCCCGTTCAGAATGTGCCACAGGAAATGCGTGCCCAAGGGGATCTGGTCACAAAAGGTCTCATCCACCGACCGAAAGGTCAGCGACACCAGCAGTATGACCGCGCCAATGACAAAGCCACGCCCCAGGTCAGGCGCGCGTGGCCAAAGCAATATGGCATAGATCAGGATCAACGCAGGCACAGGCATGTATCCCGCCGACACACCCAGCACCGGCACGTATTGAAACAGTGGAATGGTCGCAGCAGCATAGGGCAAAAACAGCGCCGTCGCCCCCAGCGCCCAAAGGGTGCGCATCCCCCAGACATCGCGATTGATCGCAAAGATATAAAGCAGAATGAACCCGGCAATCGGCGCCACATCCGCAATCGCCGCCCAGACCTGCGCATGGGTGTGAAACAGGTAACTGCCCAGCCCGATCAGGCCTAAAACCACACACAGTACGCGCGCCAGCGGCACCCCCGCGCTGCGCTGCCACATCCAAAGCGCTACAATGGCAAACGCCGCATTTGTGACCGCATTCACCGGCTCGGCCCAGTATTCGGGGCCCACCCGTTCGCAATACCCGTCGATCTGCCGCAACAACTCCATAGGCCGCGACCTACGACATCAACGCATCGGATCAAGACCACAAATGGTTATGCCGCATAATCAATAGGACCAAAACATCGCACCCCATGCCGCGCAACGTCATCGCGCGTGGCGTTGACCAGGATCAAACCCCCATTTGGGGGGTGCACGCACGAATCGGTCCAACTTCTCTGTTTCAAAAAAATCCCCGCCGGAGGCTCCCGCCCTCTCAATTCAGGGCTACACTGGCCGAAAATGGGAGGACAATATGAACATCATCTGGCTCGGCCACGGCAGCTTCCGCATCGAAATCGGAGATCAGGTCCTGCTGATCGACCCATGGATCAATGACAACCCGATGCTGCCCGAAGATCAGGTGCCAGACGCTATCGCAGGCGCCACACAAATCCTCGTCACTCATGGTCATTTCGACCACACTCAGGATGTCGCAGAACTCAGCAAAGACAAGGGCTTACCAGTCTCAGGGCCCTATGAACTCACGCAATATCTCTACGGCCAGGGTGCTGTCGAAGGGCATGCTTACAATCGCGGTGGCACGGTCACGTTTGGCGACGTCTCGGCCACCTTGGTCCCGGCCTCGCACTCGTCCTCCATCGTTGTCGATGGGCGCGCCGCCTATATGGGCCAAGAATGCGGCTTTATGCTGCGGGGCGAGGGCAAGACGATCTACCTGTCCGGCGACACCGACATCATGGCCGACATGCAATGGATGGGGGATTACTACAAACCCGATATCGGCATCCTATCCGCGGGCGGCTACTTCACGATGGACATGGCCGGGGCCGCCTATGCCGCCCGGCACTACTTTCACTTTGGCACCGTAATCCCTTGTCATTACAAAACTTTCCCATTGCTTGAACAATCGGCGGACGTGCTGAAAGACCGCCTGCCCGGCGTCAAGGTGATCGAGCCCGAGGTGATGAAACCGATCAGGCTTTAGCGCCGCAGAAGCGACCGCCGCGCGGCAAAAAACTCTTTGAGCATGACCTCGGCTTCCGATGCAGCAATCCCGTCATAGACCTCGGGCGCGTGATGCGACTGGGGGTGCGCAAACACCCGCGCGCCCTGCGCCACCCCGCCGGATTTCGGATCCGACGCGCCATAATAAAGCCGCCCGATCCGGGCCGCCGCAATGGCCGCCGCGCACATCGCACAGGGCTCCAACGTCACATAAAGATCGTGGTTTACAAGGCGTTCTGACCCGACGTTGATGCATGCCTCCCGGATCGCCAGCATCTCTGCATGGGCCGTTGGATCGCGCAGCTCCCGCGTCCTGTTGCCAGCCCGCGCGACCACCTGTCCCCGCGGGGACACCACGACCGCGCCCACGGGAACCTCGCCCCGCGCACCTGCTGCGCGCGCCTCTTCCAGCGCCTGATCCATGAACGACCGAAATGCCATGCGCTTCCCTGCCATCGCCTTGCCTGCCGCGCAACCCACCGCTATGGCCTGCCCATGACCCAGGACACTCCAAAAGGCGACCGCATCGCCAAGGTTCTCGCCCGCGCCGGCGTCGCCAGCCGCCGCGGCGCCGAAGCGATCATCGCAGACGGCCGTGTCAGCGTGAACGGCACGCGCATCGACAGCCCGGCACTGAACGTGACAGTTGCCGACAAAATCACGGTAGATGGCAAACCCCTGCAAGCCCCTGATCCCGAACGACTTTGGCTTTACCACAAGCCTGGAGGCTTGGTCACGACCACCAGGGACGAACAGGGCCGCAAGACCATTTTCGACGCCCTGCCCGAGGATATGCCCCGGGTGATGAGCGTCGGTCGGCTTGATCTCAATTCCGAAGGGCTGCTGCTGCTGACCAATGATGGCGGCATCAAGCGCAAGCTCGAACTGCCCAGCACAGGTTGGATGCGCCGTTACCGTGTGCGCGTCAATGGCCGCCCCACCGACACGCAGCTTGAGCCCCTGCGCCAGGGCCTCACGGTAGAGGGCGAACGCTTTCAACCCATGCAGGTCACGCTGGATCGCCAGCAAGGAGCCAATGCCTGGCTGACCGTTGGTCTGCGCGAAGGCAAGAACCGCGAAATCCGCCGCGCGATGGAGAGTATTGACCTAAAGGTGAACCGCCTGATCCGCATCAGCTATGGCCCGTTCCAACTGGGCGAGTTGAAGCAGGGCGCCGTCGAAGAGGTGCGCCGCCGTGTCCTGCGTGACCAGCTTGGCCTTGATCCCGCGCCGACCGACCCTCCGGCAAAACCCCGCGGCAAACCCCGCCGGACACGCAAATCGCGCTGACCTTGCGTCACCCCTGACGCATCCCCCGCAAAATTCCCCCCAAATTTCCCCTTGTGCGCGGCATTTGCGCGGCGCACCTGTCGAAGCGACAGACATGGGTGCGCGCCCCTAGTGCTGCACCCGCAAACGGGCTATATGTCTGAGAGCCAACAGGGACTTACCGGGGATGGAGCCGACCGCTTTTCAAAAAATCGCATTTGCGGTGCTGATTGCGCTGATGTTCGGCGTGACCACCGGATGGCTCGGGGGGCTCTGACGGCATGGCAAAACGCTTTGGCGGCAAATACAGCCCCGATCCCCAGAATGAACCGACCACGGGCAATCGTCCCGCCTTTGACAAGGTGCAGGTTGACCCCGTTGGTGCCCGCGCGAACCTTATGTTTCTGCCTGCCGTCCCGATGGTGTTTCTTGGCCTCAACGATGGGGCCACCGGGTTGGTCACCGCGCTCGTATCAGCGGCCTTTCTAACTGGCGGGGCGTTCTTGCTGCGCGAGGGGCTGAGGGCCGAAGCCGCATTCCACGCGCGCAAGGTCGCCCGCCGCCCGGCCCTGCCACGCAAGATCATCGCGGCTTTCCTTATGGGCTTTGGCATCACACTTGCCGCCTACCGGTCCGAACCGGGGATCATCGCGCCCTTGCTCTACGGCCTTGCCGCTTTTGGCCTGCACTTTGCTGCCTTTGGCATTGATCCGTTGAAATCCAAAGGGTTGGAAGGCGTTGATACCTTTCAACAAGACCGCGTGGCCCGCGTCGTGGACAGTGCCGAAGACCTGCTGCAAGAGATGCGCGACGCCATGAAACGGGCCGACGACCGCAAGATGGAATTGCGGCTCGACCAGTTTCAGGCCACTGTACGCGACCTCATTCGCACGGTCGAGGAAGATCCCCGCGACCTGACGGCGGCGCGCAAATATCTGGGCGTCTACCTGATCGGAGCGCGTGACGCGACAGCCAAGTTTGCCGATATCTTTGGCCGAAGTCGCGATGCCCAGGCGCGCACCGACTATGCTGCGCTGCTTGACGATCTTGAGGAAAACTTCGCTGCGCGCACGCGCAAATTGCTCACCGAGGATCGCACAGACCTCACCATCGAAATCGACGTGCTGCGCGATCGGTTGCAGCGCGAAGGCGTGCGTGTGTCGCCCGCCGATGACGTCCAAAACTAAGGGGGACACCCATGTCTGAAACAGTCCGTCAAAAGGCCGAAGCGGCCCTCGCCCAAGTGGAAGAGATCACCGCAGTGGTGCTGCCCGAACCTGCCGCAGCGAATGCAATTGTGCCGCTAGAGCAGGCCGATGCCCCCTTGGGGACCGAGATTCGCGCCCGTATGGACGAGATCGACATGGAAGACACGCAGTCCATCGTGTCCTTCGGGTCCGCCGCTCAGGCCGAATTGCAGGAAATCAGCCAGTCGATGCTGCAAGACGTGCGCAACAAGGATGTGGGCCCCGCCGGTGACAGCTTGCGCAACATTGTGACCACCATTCGGGGCTTCTCGGTCTCTGAACTCGATGTGCGACGCGAAAGGTCGTTTTGGGAAAAACTGCTGGGCCGCGCCGCGCCTTTTGCTAAATTTACCGCCAAGTTCGAAACGGTGCAGGGTCAGATCGACAAGATCACCGATGACCTCCTGTCCCACGAGCATACGTTGCTGAAGGATATCAAATCACTCGATCTGCTCTATGAAAAGACGCTGCAATTCTATGACGAGTTGGCGCTTTACATCGCGGCGGGCGAAGAGAAGATCAAAGAACTCGACGCCACCACCATTCCTGCCAAGGAGGCCGAAGTGACCGCGGCCCCCGAAGATGACCAAGTGATGAAAGCGCAGGAATTGCGTGACCTCCGCGCTGCCCGTGACGACCTGGAACGCCGCGTGCACGACCTGAAACTGACCCGTCAGGTGACGATGCAGTCGCTGCCCTCGATCCGCTTGGTACAGGAAAACGACAAAAGCCTGGTGACCAAGATCAACTCGACCCTCGTAAACACCGTACCGCTGTGGGAAACCCAACTGGCCCAGGCCGTCACCATCCAGCGCAGCGCCGAAGCCGCCGCAGCCGTGCGCGACGCCAACGATCTGACCAATGAGTTGCTGACCGCCAATGCCGCCAATCTAAGGGAAAGCAACAAGGCGATCCGCACCGAGATGGAACGCGGCGTTTTTGACATCGAAGCGGTCAAACAGGCCAATGCCGACCTGATCGGCACCATCGAAGAGTCCCTTCAGATCGCGGATGAGGGTAAGTCAAAACGCGCCGCCGCCGAAGAAGAACTCAAAAAGATGGAAACCGAATTGCGCGACACGCTGGCCGCTGCTAAGGCGCGCAAGGACGGGATCGGCGACAATGCTGGCACCGCCGTGCCGGGCTGACGTCGGGCGGATGCTGGGGACACGGTCCATAGGCAGGTTGGGCATGTGGGGCAGCCTAGCTGCTGTCGGGCTACTTGCGGCCTGCGACTTGTTGGTGCCGGTCGAACCGGTCCTGACACCGCGTGCCCGGCCTGCGGGCCTTGTCCCCCCTGCGCCGCCACCGGTACAGGCCACATCACAGCAAAGCGCCGAATTGCGGGCGTTCCTGACCCAAGTGCAGTCAAGCCAGTTGACCTCGGGCCTGTTGCGCCAGGATGGCGGCGGGCCAGACACGCCCTTTACCGCCGACATGCTGGCCCGCAATTTCGAGCAGATCGTCTTTTTCAATGAATATACGGCCCCTGGGGCGCGCCCCGGATCGGCCAGCGCCTTGCGTCGCTGGTCCGTGCCCGTTCGCATCGGGTTGGAATTCGGGGCCTCGGTCCCACCCAGCCAGCGTGCCAGCGACACCAATGATGTGGTTGGCTATGCGCGCAGGCTCGCGCAAGCCACAGGGCATCCCATATCCGTGTCAGAACCCGCCAACTTTCTGGTCTTTTTCGTCTCCGAGGACGACCGTGCCGAGACATTGAACGCCCGCGCCCCGCGATTGCAGGGCGTGAACCGTGGCAACCTCGCCCCCGTGCGAGACCTGCCCGAAAACGCCTATTGCGCCGTCGCCGCCTATGCCAGCGCAACCAACAGATCAACCTACAGCGCGGCCGTTGCCGTAATCCGCACCGAAAACCCTGACCTGCTGCGTCTGTCCTGCATTCACGAGGAACTCGCCCAGGGCCTCGGCCTTGCCAATGACAGCCCCGACGCGCGCCCCTCGATCTTCAATGACGACGATGAGTTTGCCCTGCTCACCGACCATGATGAGCATCTGCTGGGCATGCTTTATGACAGCCGCCTCTCGCCCGGCATTGGGCTGGCCGAGGCGCGCCCCATCGTCCGCACCCTCGCGACCGAGGCCGTTCAAGGCCCGTCCTGACGCCCTACAAGGAGCCAACCACATGAGCATCTTCGACTTTCTCTCCGGCCAGTTCATCGACGTCATCCACTGGGTCGACGACAGCCGCGACACCATGGTCTGGCGGTTCGAGCGCGAGGGCCACGAGATCAAATACGGCGCCAAGCTCACCGTGCGCGAAGGCCAGGCGGCAGTCTTCGTGCACGAGGGGCAACTGGCCGATGTCTTCACCCCCGGTCTTTACATGCTTGAGACCAACAACATGCCCATCATGACAACGCTGCAGCACTGGGATCACGGCTTCAAAAGCCCGTTCAAGTCCGAGGTGTATTTCGTTAACACCACCCGCTTCAACGATCTGAAATGGGGCACCAAGAACCCGATCATCTGCCGCGACCCCGAATTCGGCCCCGTGCGCTTGCGCGCGTTCGGCACCTATTCGGTCAAGGTCGCTGACCCCGCCCGCTTTCTGGTGGAAATCGTGGGCACAGATGGTGAGTTCACCATGGATGAGATCAGCTTTCAGATCCGCAACATCATCGTGCAGGAAATGTCGCGCAGTCTCGCCAAATCGGGCATTCCGGTCATGGACATGGCGGCCAACACGCGCGAGTTGGGCCAATTGGTGGCGAATGAAATCAGCGCCCAGATCACCGAATACGGCCTGACCCTTCCCGAACTTTACATCGAAAACATCTCGCTGCCGCCCGCGGTCGAGGCGGTGATGGACAAACGCTCTTCCATGGGCGTGATCGGCAATCTGAACGAATACATGCAGTTCCAGGCCGCCGAAGCGCTCGGACGCGAGGGGGGCAGCGACGCTTCGGGCGCCATGCAGGCCGGGCTTGGGGCTGCAATGGGTCTGCAAATGGGCCACATGGCCACATCCGGTCCGTGGGGCGCACAACCCACGCGCGGCGGTGCCGCAACGCCACCCCCACCGCCCGTCGAACATGTCTGGCATGTCGCCGAGAAGGGCGAGACCAAAGGCCCCTTTTCCAAGGCGCAACTAGGCCGCATGGCCGCCTCGGGCGAGCTGAACCGCGAAAGTTATGTCTGGACCGCAGGGCAAGATGGTTGGATGAAGGCCGAGGATGTGACCGAACTGGCACAGCTTTTCACGATCCTGCCGCCACCGCCCCCGCCCGGGGTCTGACGCCGTCACCTCGCCCGGCCCCCAGCCTTAACAAACGGGCAACCTCTGAACCCTGCGTGTCGAAATTACTGCCTAAGGCCGCCCGGCGCCACACGTCCACCCACAGGTCTCCGCGCGTGGACACATAGCTCGGGCCATGGGCTTTGCCGGTAGCCAAGGCGCGGCAACGCCTCTAGGCTACCCAGTGTCGACACCGCCCAACCAAGAGCCTTCATGCGCCGCAAGATCACCATCACAGCCCATTGGCTCAGCTTTGTCTTCCTCGTTCTCTTGATCGCAGGCGGGCCGATCGGCCTCCTGGGCTGGAGCTTTGCGCTCAGCGGACTTGTGATGTGCGCACCCGCCCTGATCAGCGGGGTGATGAATGGGCCCGGGCCCAAGCTGCGCGGCCCCCTGCGCGCCGCCCATCCCTGGCTCAGCCGCGCGATGTATCTGGCGCTTGGTGCCATTGCCGCCCTCACGCTCTGGCACCTGTTACGCGGCACTTGGCCCGGCGGCACATTGCCCAACCTCTATTTCTACCTGCTTATGGTGTCTGCCCTGCACGCGGTCTTTCACCTGTGGC
Organism: Pseudomonadota bacterium; assembly: GCA_038525015.1. Taxonomy (GTDB): domain Bacteria; phylum Pseudomonadota; class Alphaproteobacteria; order Rhodobacterales; family Rhodobacteraceae; genus Tateyamaria. The sequence continues at coordinate 56,979 of JBCBID010000007.1, forward strand.
GGCATACCGCACTGGGCGATGGCGCGTTGCGCCGGATCACGCCAAAGTCCATGCACAACATCCTATGACCAACCTGCCTGATCTGAGCGCCCCTGCCGCAGCCGCAGACCACCGCTTTCCCTGCGACAATTGCGGCGCGGATTTCCGCTTCGACCCCGGCGCGGGCCAACTTGTGTGTGATCATTGCGGCAACACCGCCCCGATGGACAATCACGCACCGCGCGCCCTCACGCCGCTGGCCGAACTGGATTACCGCGCAGCACTCACCGCCGACCTGCCCGAGACCGAGATCGAGGAAACGCGCGTCTCGACATGCCCGAACTGCGCCGCACAAGTCGAGTTTGACGCCGACATTCACGCCACCGAATGCCCGTTCTGCGCCACGCCGGTGGTTACCGACACTGGTGCGCACCGGCACATCAAACCCCGCGGCGTCCTGCCCTTTGCACTGACCGAAGGCGAGGCACGCAAGGCGATGACCGACTGGCTCGGCAGTCTCTGGTTTGCGCCAAACGGGTTGCAGGATTACGCCCGCAAGGGCCGCGCGATGCAAGGCATCTACGTGCCCTATTGGACATTCGACGCCGACACTCGCAGCGCCTACACGGGTGAGCGGGGCACGGTCTATTATGAAACGCGAACCGTCATGCGCGATGGCAAGCGCCAGCAGGTGCGGGTGGCAAAAGTGCGCTGGCGCCGCACGCGTGGCAAGGTCGCACGCTTTTTCGATGATGTGCTTGTGCTCGCCTCAAAATCCCTGCCCAAACGATTCACCGACGCTCTGGAACCCTGGGATCTCAGCGCAATGGAACCCTACACGCCCGAGTTTCTGGCAGGCTTTCGCGCCGAAGGCTACGCCGTTCAACTCGAGGAGGGCTTTGAAGAAGCCCGCATGCGCATGGACCGCATCATCGCGCGCGACGTGAAATTCGACATCGGCGGCGACAGGCAGCGTATACATTCCATCGACACCCGGCTGGGTGCGATCACCTTCAAGCACGTGCTGCTGCCCGTCTGGCTGGCCGCCTACAAATATCGCGGGGAAACCTATCGCTTTGTGGTCAACGGACGCACCGGGCAGGTGCAGGGCGAACGCCCCTGGTCCGCGGGCAAGATCGCGCTCGCCGTGATGGCGGCGCTGATCGTCGCCGCCGCAATCGGCTTTGCGATGGCGCTTCAACAATGACCCCCTACGACACACTCGACGCGATCCTGACGGCGCGCTTTTCCTGCCGCGCCTTCCGGCCCGACCCGGTGCCGCGCGCGGATGTAGAGCAGATCATCGCCGCCGCCCAGAAGGTGCCAAGCTGGTGCAACGCCCAGCCTTGGCAGGTGATCGTCACCGCCGGAACCGAAACAGATCGCTTCCGCGACGCACTCCATACCGCCGCGATGACAACGTCTCCTGCCCCCGACATGCCCTGGCCCGAAGGCTATCCTGGTATCTACGGGACCCGTCGCCGCGCCTGCGGCTTCCAGCTCTACGACGCAGTTGGGATCGAAAAGGGTGACCGCGCCGCCTCCGCCAAACAGATGATGGAAAACTACCGCCTCTTCGGCGCGCCGCACGTGGCGATCATAACCAGCCCAACCGCACTTGGCCCTTACGGTGCCATGGACACCGGCGGCTTTATCACAGCCTTTTGCCTCGCCGCCCAGGCGCTTGGCGTGGCATCGATCCCCCAGGCTGCCATCGCCGCCCAGGCCCCCTTTGTCCGCGCCCATTTCGACATTCCCAAAGACCGCCAGATCCTCTGCGCCATCTCTTTTGGGTATGCCGACCCCACCCACCCCGCCAACAGCTTCCGCACCGACCGGGCCACCGTCGCAGACGTGATGGACTGGCAGGAATGAGGGCACTTCTGCAGCGCGTCACCAAAGCCTCGGTGGCGGTCGACGACCAGATCGTCGGCCAATGCGGCCCTGGCCTCCTGATCCTCGTTTGCGCCATGCCGGGCGACACCTATGACACTGCCAAGGCCCTGGCCGCCAAAGTGTCCAAGCTGCGCCTCTTCAAGGACGCGGCGGGCAAAATGAACCTGTCGATCCTGCAATCAGGGGGCAGCGCGCTGGTCGTGAGCCAGTTCACCCTCGCCGCCGACACGTCGCGCGGCAACCGCCCGGGCTTTTCCGGTGCCGCCAAACCCGATGAGGCCGAAACCCTCTATCTTCAGTTCGCCCACGCCTTGCGCGATCTGAATGTCCCCACCGAAACGGGCCGTTTCGGCGCTGATATGTCCGTCAGCCTCACCAATGATGGCCCAGTGACCATCTGGCTCGACACCTCTGACTGATCTTTGTCTCGGAGCCGCCCTCGCTTGATCTTCAAGAGACGGAGGGACGGCCCATTGCCAAGATGAATCGCCGAGGGGCCCCGCCTTGCGGGGATACGGCTATTCTTCTTGGGAAGGGGACGGCGCTCTGTCACGCCAAAGATCATGCGAGGGCGGATGCGAGACAAGGCTTTGTCTTGGTGAGCCCGAAGCGAAACCCGCAGGGTCGGCGGGTGGGCGACTTGGCGCAGCCAAGAGAGCACCCACCGACCCTAAGGCTCCCGAAACGCCTCGCGAGACTTGTAAAGCGGCTTCATCAGATACTGCATCACGGTCTTTGACCCAGTGTGCAACTCGACCTCCGCCTGCATCCCCGGACGAATGGAAATCGACCGCTGCCGCTCCGTCAGCGCGGACATATCAACGCGCACTGTCACCTTGTAATGTGCCGCGCTGTCCGGTGCGCGCTCATCCTTGAACGTGTCGGCCGAGATCAGCCTGACCTCGCCTTTCAGCGCCCCATAGATCGTATAATCATAAGCACTTAGCTTGACGCTCGCCTCTTGTCCCGGCCGCACGCCCGCGATGTCCTTGGGCGCCACGCGCGCTTCGACGAACAGTTCCTCATCCAGCGGAATGATCTGCAAAATCTCCTCACCGGGTCGCACCACACCCCCAATCGTTGTCACACTCAAATTGTTCACGATCCCCCGCATCGGGCTGACCAGCACGGTTCGGTTCAACTGATCCTGCGCAGCCTTGTAGGTCTGGCGCAGCGTGCCCAACTCCCTCAGCGTGTCGGAATAGGTCTGCGCCCGCTCCAACTCGGCCTGGGTCAGGATTTCATCCAACTTGATGCGGGCATCCGCATGCGCCTTGCGCGCGCGCGTCACCTCGATCAAGGCCACGATGTTGCGCTCCAGCAAATCCTCAAGCAGCGCGCGCTCCTTCGCCGCCTGATCCAGCACCCGCTGCGCGCCTTCCCGGCGGCTCAGAAAATCGGTCTGACGCGCGTTCAAAAGTGCCCGTTCCGAAGCCACCAACCCAGGCATTTGCTGTTCCAGCACGCCCGGCACCACGAAATCGAACTGGCCCGCCAACTCGGCCTCAAGCCGCAACTGCCGGACGGCCAATGCCGTGATCTGGGCCTGCAAGTCATCCGCCTGGCTCTGAAACTGCGTTCCTTGCAGCCGCGCCAGAACATCGCCCTGCTCAACGATATCGCCCTCTACCACGGCCAGTTCCGCCAGAATACCGCCCTCAAGGTTTTGAATGATCTGCGGGCGCGAGGACGAGATCATCTCACCCGATCCACGCACGATCTCGTCCACCCAGGCAAAGGCGGCCCACAAGACAAAAACCAGAACCGCCCCTGCGCTCAGCCACACCACCAGCGACGGGCCGCGCATATCACGCTCAAGTTGATCGCTGAAATTGGGGCCCGCGATGCTCACGCAATCTTGCCCTTCACCGGCACGGACCTGCCGATATGGCTCAGCACCTCATCGCGGGGGCCGTCCACGGCCATGCGGCCATTCTGCAGAATGAGCGTCCGATTGGTCAGCGACAGGATGGGCACGCGGTGGGTGGCGATCACAGCCGTGCGGCCCTGCATCCACCGCTCCAACCGGCTAACCAAAGTTGCCTCAAGCGTCTGGTCCAACGCAGCCGTCGGCTCGTCCAGCAGGCAGATCGCGGGATCCTGCAACCACAACCGCGCCCAGCCAATCGACTGGCGCTGCCCGATGCTCAGGCCCTGACCGCCATCCAGAATGTCAAGGTCGAGCCCCTTGTGATGCGCGCTCACAAACGGACCAAGCCCTGCGAAATCGAGCGCCGCGTACAACCGGTCGTCGTCGCGTTCAAGCAGGGTCAGGTTCAGATTGTCCCGCAACGTGCCCGCAAACAACCGCACGTCCTGACCCAGATAGCCAATCAGCCGCCGCAGGTCGCGCGGTGCGATCTGGCTCATATCCGTGCCATCAATCAGCACCCGGCCCTTGTTGGGCGCGTAGACCCCCGACATCAGCTTCAGAAGCGAGGATTTGCCAGCCCCGTTCGATCCCAGCACCGCCACCCGCTGACCGGGCATGATCTGCACTGCCGGAATGTCCAGCGTTGGCGCACCATCCTCATCGTACTGAAACTGCACCTCGCGCAGCTCAAAATGCCCTTTCAGCGCATCACGGCGCAGATAGGTGCGGCTGCCCTCCATGTCTTGCGGCGCCTCGGCGATGGCATCCAACCCATCAAGCGCAGCCTTCACATTCCCCCAGCGCGCCATGGTCGCCGCCAGTTGCGTCAGCGGCGCCAGCGTGCGCGAGGTCAGAATGCCCACCGCAATGATCGACCCGACGGTGAATTGCCCGGCAAAGACCAGATAGGTGCCCGCAATCACGGCCGCCACATAGGTCATCTGCTGCATCCCCTGGCTCCAGAAGGTGAGCGCCGAGGCCAGCCGCCGCTGCTCGGACGACTTCATGGCGCTTAGCGTCGTCAACTCCTGCCATAGGCGCATCACACGGTCTTCAGCGCGTTGCGTCTTCACCGTGTCGCGTTCAAAAATCGCCTCATGCAGCAAGCGCGAGGATTTGGCCGACGCGCCCTGCGTCTCTTGTGTGAGCCGCAGCATCCGGCGTTGTAGAAAAAAGCCGGGCACCACCATCAGCACCCCGCCCAGGATCAGCACCCACACCACAGGTCCGGCAATTGACGCCACCAGCAGCAGGAAGACAAAAATAAACGGAATATCGGCGATCGTGCCGATCGTTGACGCGGTAAAGAACTCGCGCACCGACCCGAACTCACGCATCGCCGAAAAGGTCATGGATGGCGACTGCCCGCGCAGATCGCTGCGCATGCCCATCACGCGTTGCATCAGCAATTCCAGCACCGACAGCTCAATCTGCCGCCCCGCACCGTCCATCAGACGCGCGCGCGCGATCTTGATAAAGGCTTCCAGCAGCAGCGCCAGACAGGCCCCCGCCGCCAGCACCCACAGCGTCGCCTCGGACTGATGCGGGATCACCCGGTCGTAGACCTGCAAGGAAAACAGCGCCACGGCGACCGCCAGCAGGTTCGCCACAAAAGACCCCAGCGCGATCTCGGCCAGCGCGGTGCGAAAGCGCGGAAACTGGCCCCAGAACCAATGATCCGCAATCTGAGCTGTCTTGTGCCTCTCGGCCACCCGCGCCAGCGGTGCCTCTGCCTTGACCAACAGCCCGGCAAAGAACGGCGTGAACTCGGCCAGCGGCACATGGGCGCGGTTGTCGGGGCAGGACGTGTCGTAAATGATCAGATCATCGCGATCCTGCCCTACCACAAGCACCACCTGCCCGCTGGTCATATAGGCCAGCGCGGGCCAATGCGCGGGGCTCAAAACCTTGACCGACACCATCTGCGCCCGCAGCCCCGCTCCGCGCAAACAGGTCGCAATGGCCGACGCCTCGACCTTAGCGCTGGCACCTTCCTGCGATTGGCGCGAAAGTGTCTCTGTCATATCCGACCGCGCCGAACTGACGCCCAAAAGCCCAGCATAGGCCACCGCCAGATCGGCGCAGTTAGCCAGACGATCCTCCACCCGGTTGGCATTGTCGGCCTTGGGCGTGTCCTTGACCGGCGCTGCTTTGATGAGCGCGCGATTTCCATTCGTGATGGTCAGGGTAAAGGGACGCTTTTCGGTCAAATCTGCTCTCCATCCGCCAGCACGCCCTGCACGCTGGCCAGTTCGATCTGAAGCCGCAGGGCCTCATGCTTCAACGTCACTTCGGCGACCTGCCGCTGGGCAAAGGTCTCATAGACCCCCACAACATCCATCACCTGCCGCTGCCCGGCGCGATACTGATCCTGAAACAGGTCCAGATTGGCCTTGGCCTGCGCCGTCAATGCACGCGCTTCGCCTGCCTGCCGCGCGGTGGCCTGGGCCTGCCCCTCCAGCCGCCGCAAGGTCCGGTTCGCATCTTCATTGGCCTGCGCCACCTGACGGCCCGCCGCCTCGCGCGCCGCTTCAATCGCACGCAGCCGCGCGCCCGTGCCCAGCCCCAGCGACATGCCGCCCGCGGTGATGCCTGCGCCACTATTCTCGCCCACCGTGGCTTGTGCATTGATGCCCGGCAACTGGTTGGCCCGGTCAATCCGGGCCTGCGCAACGCTGCGCTCTTTCTCGGCCTCAGCCCGCGTCACAGCCAGAGGCTGGGCCACCGCACCGCCCACATCCAGCGGCCCCAAGCCGCGCAGATCATCCAACGGCTGAATGGACATGGCGTTCAACTCGGCAATCGCCGTCGCCGCCGCCTCGTCATTGGCAGCAATCGCGGCCCGGATCTCGGCCAGCTTCTGGCGGATGACGTTCAGGTCCGACATGTCCGACACACCGCCGCGCACGCGCTCGGACATGATGTACTCGAAATGCTCCATCTCGCGCAGGGTCGCGCGATGCACCGCAGCACTCTCGCGCGCCTCGGCAGCACTCAGATACAAGTCCAGCCCGGTGGCCACGCGGTCATTCGTGTCCTCGGCCAGTGCCACCGCTGCCACTTCGACATCCGCCTTGGCAAACGCGCGCTCGCCCTTCTTCCGGCCATTGTCTAAGATCACCTGATCCACCACGATCTGCGTGATGATGTCGCCCAGCGAATTTAGCGACACGCGCGGCCCCACGGTCGGCAACCAATTGGTCGAGGCCGCAGACGCCCGCAGACGCGCGGCCCGCAATTCAGTCTCGGCCGCGCGCGCATTTGCAGCCAGCACCGACGTTGCCACCCGGTCATAGGAACTGCCCGCAGGCAACACAGACGACCGGGACAAAAGCCCCTGGATCACGGGGCTTTCGGCATTCAATGTCGCATCGTGTTTGGTGGGTGTCGCCCGCAGCGCTGCCTGCGAAGCAGGCGCTACAGGGATCTGAGCCCCCGCGGCGGTCCGGGACACAAAAGGCAATTCGCCCATATCCCCCATACATCCCGCAGTCAGCGAAAGCGCGGCACATGCTGCCGCAAACCTGATCCCACCTTGCCCCATCGTCCAGTCCCGGTCCGGGTTCTTTGTCGTTGTCTTGGTGTGGGCGCGGTTGCGGGGTCCGGTCCGCGCCTCATATCTTTCTGGAGAATGCTCGATATTGTTTTTGTTGCTCTTGCCCAGTGAAATGTCGTTAATCCTCAGCGCGTTACACCACGCCGGTGTTGACTGCGATATCGTCATCCAGAATGACGGTGCCCTCGGTGCCCAGACTATAGACGTCATAGGCCCGACCCTCGACGGTCGTGCTGCCCGTGCGCGCAGCACCCGCAATGGTGACCGTATCGTCGCTGCCACCATGGATTGTCAGCGTATCGGTGCTGTCCGACAGCGCCAAAAGTTGCGCCTCGGTGATGCTCAGATTGGCCTCTTCAGCGAATTGCAACTCGACGGCCTCGATCTGGTAGTTGCCCAAGGCAGCATTGCCCAGATCAACGGTCGAGTTCGCACTTTCATCGTCCAGCACCACATAGGTGCCCACGCTGTTGCCCGCCGCATCCGCCGATGACACGATCAGGTGCGATCCGTCCGGCACATCCGTCTGGAATTGGAAATTGGTCTCGCCCAACACGTCGATATCCACCTGGGTGGCGGCCACATCCGTGACCGACCCATCCGCATTGACCTGCGCCACGCTCAGGTCGCCGTCGCTCAATTCGGTCGAAATCCCCCGGATGCCATCGACATCGCGCGTGTAGCTGGCAATGACCGGACCTTCCGGCGCCTCAGTATCTATGCGCACCATGTCGCTGATTGTTGCGGTGTTGCCCACCGCATCCGTCGCCATGACGGTGATCGCAGCGTCATATTCCCCGCCCGGAATAGCCGAAGGCGGGATATCCAGCGCCCAGGTGCCTGCCGCATCCACAGTCGCGGCCAGAACTGCGCCATTGAAATCAACCATGACAGTTGATCCCGGTTCGACCTGCCCGCCCAGCGTAATGCCCTCGCGGGCTTCGGCACCGTTGACAATGTCATCCCCCGCAATCGGCGCGTCGATGGTCAGCTCATTGACCAGCGTGTCAACGCGGACTGTATCGCTGACCGTCGCCACGTTGCCCGCAAGATCAGTCGCCGTGACCGACACGTCCGTGACGTATTCCCCTTGCGGGATCTGGGACGCGGCAAAGGGCGCCTGCCAGTTGCCATTTGCGTCCACGATCGCCTGCACGCGTTCACCGCCCAGGCTCACCGTCACCGTCGAGCCGGGCTCGGTTGTGCCTGTGACAACAACCCCATCCGCGCGCTCGGCTTCCGAGATGACGTTATCGCCTTCAATCACATCAGCCGCGATTGACAGGTTGTCGACCCTCGTGTCGACCTGAACGGTATCGCTCACCATGGCCGTGTTGCCCGCAGCATCCGTGGTTGTGGCGCTGATCTGCGCCTCATAGGTGCCCTGCTGGATTTCGCTCGCCGCAAAAAAGGCCTGCCAGGCCCCATCCGATGCCGCAACCGCCTGATGGCTGACGCCCTGCAGCGCAACCGTCACAACCGCGCCAGGATCGGCCGTGCCCGACAAGACAACACCGTCGCGCGCCTCGGCCCCGTTGATAATGTCGTCGGTCTCAACGGGTCCATCCAGTGTCAGCACGCTGGCCTGCGTGTCCACATTGACTGTTTGACTGACACTGCCGGTGTTGCCCGCAGCATCTGTTGCCGTGGCCACCATCTCCGCCGCATAGGTGCCCGAAGGCAGCGCGCCGGGGGCAAAGCTGGCGGTCCAGGACCCGTCCGCTGCGACCACCGCTGCCGTGGACACGCCAGCCAGCGCGACCACCACCTCTGAGCCGGGCTCAACCTCGCCCGTGATAACCAGACCCGTCGCCGCTTCGCTGGCATTCACCGTGCCATCGCCGCCCGCGCGCGAGGTATAGCCCAACGCGTTCACCAACGTATCAACCGCAACGGTCCCGGTCGCTGTCGCCGTGTTGCCCGCCACATCCGTGGCAACCGCGCTCACCGCGACATCTGTTTCACCTACAGGAATGTCCGATGCGTCGAATGTGGCAGCCCACGCGCCCGCGGCGTCCACGGTCGCACTGCGCGTCGCCCCGCCAAAGCGCGCCTCGACCGTCGATCCCGGCTGCGCCGTGCCGGTCAGGGTCACACCGTCCGATGCTTCGGCGGCGTTGATGATCCCATCGGTTTCCACGATTGCAGTGGCCAGCGTGACTTCGGCCACTGTGTCCACCACCAGCGCGTCATCCAACGTGGTCGAATTGCCAAAGCCGTCCCGTGCGACCAGGCTGATATCCTCGGAATATTCACCCTCTGCCAGAGTGCCCGGCTGCCATGTGGCTTGCCAGGTTCCGTCGTCGCCCACTGTGGCGGTGCGCGTCACACCAGCGACAGTGATGTCCAGCGTCGCACCCGGCTCGCCCGTGCCTTCCAGCACAACGCCCCCGGACAACTCTGCCCCGTTGACCACGTGACCCACCGACTCCACGCCGCGCGTGATCGCCACGTCGGGCGGCGTCGTATCAATGACAAAGGTCGGACCCGCAAGCGTCGTGGTGCCGCCGCCTGCATGGGTGAACTCGGCTGACGCTTCCACCACACCGTCCGCCGGAAAGCTGCCATCGGCAAACTCGACAGACCAACGGCCATCAGACCCGATTGTCGTCGTCTGGACCTGCCCGCCTGCGGTGACCTCAACGGCATCGCCCGGCTCGCCCGTGCCGGATACGGCAAACCTGTGCGTTGAGGTATCGTCGCCGCCAATATCAGTTGACGTAGCCGCGCCATCGATTGTGGGATCGGCAGGGACATAGGCATCATCGCCACCGCCGTCACCATCATCATCGCCGCCTCCGCCACCCCCGACGATCACGGCACCCCCGGCAACAGCCACCGCCGCAGCGGCACCGCCACCCAGCAACCCGGCACCGCCCAACAAAGGCGCACCCAGCATGGACACATTGTCTTCAGCCGCCGCTTCAGCGCCTGCAACTTCCGTCCGCCCAAGATAGATCAGATCGTCAGACGGGCTCCACTTGCCCCATTGCTCGGTCGGCCCGAACTGCGCCACCAACTCGCCATCGGTGGTTTCAACAAAGGTCACCTCGTTCAGATACCCATCCGCCGAGATGAACAACCGGTTCGGCGCGCCAGTGTCATTAAAGTAATTCTCAAGCGTGATCTGGCGCCCGTCCGCCAAAGCAATAATCAGGTCATCGCCATCGCGCCGCTGCCCGACCATGTCGATCTGCCGCAAGTTCAGTGAAATTTCCTGCCCGCGCGTCAGCGTGACGTTCGTGCCGCCCTCAACAGGCACCACACCACGCTGCAATGCGCCCGCATCATCGCGGACGACGAAATCAATCGCCTTCATAACACCACCACTCTCGCCTCAGACCGCTTTGGCGCGGTCCCCTTCTTTTTGATAAGCCGCCGACCTTGTTTCGTCGTGCTGACCACTTGATCTCATAGCAGTGATACGCGAATCATGATTCTAGGGCTAGAGTCTTTTTGATGAACACTCACAATTTACAGCGATTCCGGGCAGATGTTGTGTTGATTCGGAATTGGATCACCCCATAGAAGCCCCACAGAAGGTTGCGCCCATGTCCAAACAGCCAGATCTCCTCTCCCTATGGCATACGGGCGTGAATGCGGTCCGCGGCGATGTCGCCGTCGGGCGCGTGCTGGATCGTGGCCAGGTCCCCCGCCCCGACAGGATCATCGCCGTGGGCAAGGCCGCCACCGCCATGGCGCTGCCCGCGATGCAGCATTGGCCTGATGTTCCATGCCTGATCGTGACCAAATATCACCATGCCGCAGGCGCACCTGCGACCGCGCAGGTGATCGAGGCCGCCCATCCGGTGCCGGATGCCGCCTCCGTTGCTGCGGGTCAGGCGCTAATTGACGCCGTCATGGCCTGCCCGTCGGGCAGCCACCTCCTTATGTTGGTCTCGGGGGGGGCCTCTGCTCTGGCCGAAGTGCCGCAACAGGGCCTGACGCTTGACACACTCAAGGCCGAAACGCAGGCACTGCTCGGCTCCGGCGCGCCCATTGGGGAAATGAATGCCCACCGCACCGCACGGTCCCGGATCAAGGGCGGCAAATTGCTGGCCCGGTTTCAAGGCGCGCGCGTCACAACCCTCGCCCTGTCGGATGTCGAGGGCGACAGCCTCGCAACCATCGGCTCGGGCCTGGGCGACGCCCCGGTGGACATCCCGTTTACATTTGATGCCCAGATCGTCGCCAGCAACGCCATCGCGCGGCAGGCGATCGAAGCCGCCAGCCCGCTCCCGGTCCGAACCAATGCAGAAAATCTCTATGCTGACGTGATGCACCTGGCGCCACAGATCGCGCAGATGCTGCGCTCCGCCCCGTCTGGCTTGCACGTTCTGGGCGGCGAACCTGTGGTGCACCTGCCAACCACTCCCGGCCAAGGGGGGCGCAACATGGCACTGGGTCTGGCCCTGTCGCGCGAGATCGCAGGAGCGACCGATCTGACACTCCTCGTCGCCGGCACCGACGGCACCGACGGGCCCACGGATGCAGCAGGAGCGCTGGTCGATGGAACAACGTGGGACCCAAGCGGCGCCGATGCGCTCGCGCGTGCGGATGCGTATCCCTGGCTGAAGGATCGCGATGCGCTTGTGGTCACGGGGCCCACAGGCACAAATGTCATGGACCTGCTCATCGCCCACAAGACCTGACCCAAAGGACGCCTTGCGGCGACGACATGATTAGGGGGCTCTGCCCCCGTCCTGCGGACACCCCCGGAGTATTTTCAGCCAGAAGAAGATGAGAAGAGGAAGGCGCAAAGCCCTCCCCTTCTTGAAGAAAGTTGCCCTTCTCCTGGCACGGCCATCGACGCTCCCGCCTGTACCGTAGCGACACTCAAACATCGTTTGGGTTAATGTTTCCTTTCTTCTGGCCAAAAATACTCCGGGGGTGAGCGCGTCAGCGCGAGGGGGCTGGCCCCCTGTCCCGGCTTGACATCATGTTCCGCCGCCCCACACCCTGCCGCCATGACGAACACCCTCCGTGAGATCGAGGAATTGCCGGACCTGGGCATCATACTCAGCGACGGCACCCGCCTGTCGGCCCGTATCTGGCGACCGGTGGATGCAGACGGCGATCCGGTTCCAGCCATCCTTGAATACCTGCCCTATCGCAAGCGCGATGGCACCTGCGCGCGCGATGCCCTGACCCATCCGTACTTTGCCCGGCGCGGCTATGCCTGCCTGCGCGTCGACATGCGCGGCAATGGTGACAGCCACGGGCTGATGGCGGATGAATACACCCAACAAGAGCTGGACGACGCGGTCGAGGTGATCCAGTGGGCCGCGGCACAGAAGTGGTGCACTGGCAGCCTCGGCATGATGGGGATCAGTTGGGGTGGCTTCAACGGCCTGCAGGTCGCAGCCATGGCGCCAGACGCGCTCAAGGCGGTGATCACGCTTTGCTCGACCGTGGATCGCTTCGCTGACGACATTCACTATAAAGGCGGTTGCCTGCTCAACGAAAACCTCGGCTGGGGCGCCACGATGTGGAGCTATTCCTCCCGCGCACCCGATCCCGCCCTGCGCCCCGACTGGCGCGAGATGTGGCTGAACCGCCTTCAGAACGAACCGTTCCTGCCTTCGATCTGGCTGCGACATCAACGCCGCGACGCCTATTGGCAATATGGCTCGATCTGTGAACGCTACGACACGATCAAAGCCAGGGTTTTGGCCGTCGGCGGCTGGGGGGACGCCTACAAGAACGCGGTGCCGCAGATCGTGGACAACATCCCCGGCGCCAAGGGCATCCTGGGTCCATGGGTGCACAAATATCCACATTTCGCCGTACCAGAGCCTCGCATCGGGTTCCTGAAAGAGGCTCTGCGCTGGTGGGATCGCTGGCTCAAGGGGATCGACACCGGCGTTGAGAATGACCCGGGCCTGCGCACCTACCTCATGGACGGGGTGCGCCCCGCGACATGGTACACTCAGCGCCCCGGGCGCTGGCTTGCAGATGCGCGGGGCCAGACACGCCAGTGGCACCTGACCGACGATGGCCTCACAGCAGGGGCGGCTGGCCTGCAACGCACCCTGTTCTCGCCCCAACACACGGGCGCCGATGCAGGCGAATACTGCGCCATCTGGCTTGGCCCGGAACTGCCCGGGGATCAGCGGCGCGACGATGCTCTCAGCGCGACCTTCGACAGCGCGCCGCTTGCAGCAGATCTTGAGATCATCAACACACCCATTCTGCGTCTTACCCTCAGCGCGGACCAACCGGTTGCGCATCTCGCGGTCCGCCTCAACCACGTGCATCCCGATGGCGCCGCCACCCGGATCACCTATGGGGTGCTGAACCTGGCCAATCATCTGGGGCGCGCCCTCGTCCCCGGGCAAGTCGAGACGATAGACCTTGCGCTGGATCATATCGCCTATACCGTGCCCGCCGGACACCGCCTGCGCCTCGCGATCTCGACCAACTACTGGCCGCTGATCTGGCCCGCACCACAGGCCGCCACGCTGACCTTGCATGCCGGCACGCTTACCCTCGACGCGCTGACACAGGCAGGGTCATGGACATTCCCACCCGCCGATGCCGCCCCACCCTGGCAAACCAAAGAACTACGCCCCGAACGGCATATGCGCCGCCAGGAAACCGATATGGTCACTGGTCTCACCTCGCTGGTGATCGAGGACGACTTTGGCAAGGTTCGCGATCTTGATCACGGGTTGATCAACGGCTCCGTCGCCCGCGAGCGCTGGGACATCCACCCCGATGACCCGCTGAGCGCGCGCGGCACCTGCCATTGGACGGACGAGTTGGAACGCGACGACATCCACCTGCGGACCGAAACGCGCTGTACCATGTGGTCGGACGCCGAACACTTCTTTCTGACAGCGGACATCGAGGCGTTTGAAAACGACAACCGCATCTATCACCGCGCCGTCACGGACAAAATTCCGCGCAACCTGCTCTAGGCAATCGACCGTAGCACAAGGCCCCCTGGCCTCGAATTTCCCTTGCGGGCCTGCGTCAAATGCGTACGCTGACCACGCAATCAATAAATGCGCCGCCAAAAAAAGGCGCAGGGGACCAACCGGGAGATATCTATGTCAAGAGAACTGGAACAGCTGTCCGCCAAGGTGGCGGCAGGCAAGATGACACGACGCGACTTCATGGCCCGCGCCGCAGCGCTGGGGGTCAGCGCAGCTGTCGCCTCGTCCATGCTCGGCACTCCGGCCGCCGCAGCGCCCGTCGCGGGCGGCACCTTCAAAATGGGTGTGCAGGGGGGCGAGTCGACAAACAGCCAGGACCCGGCAAGCTGGGCCTCCGACGTGCCAATTGCGGGCGGCTTTCTCTGGGGCGAACCCCTGGTCGAACTGAACGCCGACGGCAGCCTCAAGGGTCAGGTGGCTGAAAGCTGGGAAGGGTCCGACGATGCCACAATATGGCGCTTCAAGGTGCGCCAGGGCATCACCTTTTCGAACGGTCAGGCCGTGACCGCCGAAGATGTGATGAAAACGATGGAGCGTCACTCGAACGAAGATTCGAAATCCGGCGCGCTTGGCATCGTCCAGGGCATCGAAAGCATGCGCACCGATGGCGACGTGTTCGAAGTGACGCTGGGCGTCGGCAACGCCGACCTGCCCTACTTGATGGCTGACTACCACCTGATCATCCAGCCCGGCGGCGGCTTTGACGATCCAACGGCGGCCATCGGCACCGGCCCCTACACGCTGGAAAGCGACGAGCCGGGCGTGCGCATGGTCTTCCAACGCCGGCCCGACTACTGGGAAGGTGACCAGAGTGTAGTGGCCCACTATGATACCGTCGAAGTGATCGTGCTGAACGACGCCACCGC
This sequence comes from Pseudomonadota bacterium, assembly GCA_038525015.1. Classification (GTDB taxonomy): domain Bacteria; phylum Pseudomonadota; class Alphaproteobacteria; order Rhodobacterales; family Rhodobacteraceae; genus Tateyamaria. The sequence continues at coordinate 72,087 of JBCBID010000007.1, forward strand.
ACGTACCGCCGCCCTGCAATCGGGCCAGGTCGATGCCATCAACCGGGTCGAGCCCAAGATCGCCAAGCTTCTGGACCGCGCGCCCACCATCAACGTGCTGTCGACCCAAGGCCGCGGCCACTACGTCTTTATCATGCACGTAGACACCGCCCCCTTCGACGAAAACGAACTTCGTCTGGCGCTGAAACACGCACTCAACCGCGAAGAAATGGTCGAAAAGATCCTGCAAGGCTACGGGTCCATCGGGAACGACATGCCGATCAACGCGGCCTACCCGCTTTTTGACGACAGCATCCCCCAGCGCGAGTTTGACCTGGAAAAAGCCGCCGAGCATTACAAGAAGTCGGGCCACGACGGCTCGCCTATCCTCTTGCGCACCGCTGATGGTGCCTTCCCGGGCGCCGTCGATGCAGCCGCCCTGTTCCAGCAATCCTGCCAGGCGGCAGGCATCCCTCTGGAAATCAAGCGCGAACCCAATGATGGCTACTGGTCCGAAGTCTGGAACGTCCAGCCCTTCTGCTGCTCCTACTGGGGCGGTCGCCCCGTGCAGGACCAGATGTACACCACCGCCTACCTGTCCACCGCGGACTGGAACGACACCCGCTGGAAACGCCCCGAATTCGACGCCATGCTGCTCGAAGCCCGGGCCGAGATTGACGAAGCCAAGCGCAAGGAAATCTACTCCAAGATGGGCCGCATGATGAACGAAGAGGGCGGCGTGATGGTGCCCATGTTCAACGACTTCGTCGATGCGGTCGCGGCCAATGTCCAAGGTTGGGAGCCGAACCCCAACGGTCCACAGATGTACTGGAAGACCGGCAAGTACACCTGGAAAGCATAACAGCCTCAATACCGCGCCCGGCCCAATCATCCGGGCGCGGTTCTTCGTTGGCGACCCGGGCGTCGCACCGCGCTGGTACACCTTCGCGCTAGGGCCCTGCCATCAGGACAAATACATCACATGCACCCCATCCTTACCCTTGTTCTGCAACGCCTCGGCCTTGGTCTGATCCTGCTGCTGGCGGCCTCTGCCCTGCTCTTTGGGCTGACCGAAGTGTTGCCCGGTGACGCCGCCCAGGCCATCCTCGGCCAGGGCGCCACACCCGAAAACCTCGCCAACCTGCGCGAGGAAATGGGCCTGAACCGTCCCGCCCTCACCCGCTATTTCGAATGGCTTGGCGGGATCGTGACCGGCGACATGGGCAACGCCCTGACCAACAACCTGCCGATTGGCGATCAGGTGGCCCGCCGCATGTCCGCCACGCTGTTTCTCGCCTTCTGGGCCGCCCTCATCTCGGTGCCGCTGGCGATCCTGCTGGGGCTTCTGGCCGTGCGCTACCAGAACCGCTGGCCGGACAAGCTGATCTCGGGCATCACGCTCGCCTCGATCTCACTGCCCGAATTTATGATCGCCTATATCCTGGTCTTCTTCTTTGCGGTGAAACTCTTCTGGGCCCCGTCCTTCGCCTCGATCAGCCCCGGCATGCCGCTTCTGGAACAACTCCATGCCATCTCCCTGCCAGTGGCGGTGCTGACACTGGTGGTGCTGGCCCACATGATGCGCATGACACGCGCCGCAATCCTGAACGTCATGCAATCGGCCTATATCGAAACCGCCGAACTCAAGGGGCTCACGACGTTCAAGGTCATCTACCGCCACGCCTTTCCTAACGCCATCGCACCCATCGTGAACGTGGTCATGATCAACCTCGCCTATCTCGTTGTCGGAGTTGTGGTGGTCGAAGTGGTTTTTGCCTATCCCGGCATGGGCCAATACCTTGTCGATGCGGTGGTCAAACGGGACGTGCCCGTGGTGCTGGCCTGCGGCGTGATCTTCGCCGCCGTCTACATCATCCTGAACATCGTGGCGGATGTCGTTTCAATCCTCGCTAACCCACGTTTGAGGCACCCAAAGTGACCAAGAACGTGACACCCATAGTACTACGACCCCAAGATCGCGCCCGACCCGAGGGTGGGGACATCGCCCCCGCCCTGGGCGGCGGGTCGGGGGCGATCTGCGTCGCACAGCGACGCAGGGTCAGACTCAAAGACTCGCGCACATGCTGAAAAACATACCCCTCTCCGCCGCGATTGGCCTGATCATCACGGGCACCTACTTCCTTGCCGCCCTCTTTGCGCCGATCATCGCGCCTTACGGTATGGCCGAAACCGTGGGTGACGTGTGGGAGCCGTCCTCGGCCGCCCACTGGCTTGGCACCGACCAGATCGGGCGCGATCTGCTGACCCGCATCATCTTCGGCGGCCAGACCACGATCTTCATCGCCACTGCCGCCACCATCCTCAGCTTTACCACCGGCTCGGTGCTGGGCTTTATCGCAGCCGTGAACGGCGGCTGGATTGATCAGGTCATGAGCCGCCTTGTCGATCTCTTCATGTCGATCCCATCTCTCATCCTTGCTCTGGTGATCCTCTCCAGCATCGAAGCGACGGTGCTCACCCTCATCGTGATCATGGGCCTGCTCGATTCGACCCGTGTCTACCGCCTCGCCCGCGCCGTGGCCGTAGACATCTCGGTTATGGACTATGTCGAAGCCGCCCGCTTGCGTGGCGAAAAGATCGGCTGGATCATCTTCCGCGAAATCCTACCCAATGCACTTTCACCGCTGGTCGCTGAAATGGGTCTGCGCTTTATCTTCATGGTGCTCTTCATCTCGACACTCAGCTTCCTGGGGATCGGGGTCCAACCTCCGCTGGCGGATTGGGGGGGTATCGTGAAAGAAAACAAGGAAGGCATCAATTTCGGCATCGGCGCCGCCCTCTACCCGGCCGTCGCGATCGCCACACTGGCCATCAGCGTGAACCTGATCGCCGACTGGATTCTCAACCGGACCACCTCACTCAAAGGGGGCCGCGGATGAGACACCTGCCATGGTGGGCAGATTGCCCACCCTACAATCCGACCCGTAAACGGTCCGCAAATTGTCTCCCTCAAACACCGACGCGTAGGGTGGGCAATCTGCCCACCGCCCCGGAACAGAAACCATGACCACACCTCTCCTGAAAGTCCGCGGCCTCAAAATCGGCGCCACCGTTTATCCGCCCGGCGAAAAACCCCACGACATCGAAATTGTGCATGGCGTCGACTTCGACGTCGAACCCGGCAAGGTGCTGGGCCTGATCGGCGAATCCGGTGCTGGCAAATCCACCATCGGGCTGGCCACCATGGCCTACGGGCGCGGCGGCGTGACGCTGACGGGCGGCACGGTCGAGGTCAATGGCCGCGACGTCCGCCAGGCCTCCCTCAGGGACATCCGCACCCTGCGCGGGGCCGAGGTGACCTATGTATCCCAATCCGCCGCCGCCTCCTTCAACCCGGCCAAGCAGATCATGGAACAGGTGATCGAGGCCGCCGTGGGTCAGGGCAAATTCACCAAGGCCGAGGCCCAGAAACGCGCCGTTGAACTCTTCACCAAACTGGGCCTCCCGAGCCCCGAAACCATTGGCAATCGCTACCCCCACCAGGTCTCGGGTGGCCAGCTTCAGCGCTGCATGACGGCCCTCGCCCTCTGCCCCGAACCCGACCTTGTCGTGTTTGACGAACCCACCACCGCGCTTGACGTCACCACCCAGATCGATGTCCTCAAGGCGATCAAGGACGCGATCCGCGACACCGGTGTCGCCGCACTCTACATCACCCACGACCTCGCTGTCGTGGCCCAGGTCAGCGACCACATCATGGTGCTGCGCATGGGTGAAATGGTCGAATACGGCACCACCGACCAGATCATAAACAACCCGCAACAGGATTACACCCAGGCCCTGGTGTCCGTCCGCTCGATTGATCACGCCGAAAAGCAGCCCACCGAACCCGTCCTGCGCGTCGAGGGCATCACCGCCCGCTACAAGGGCACCACCTTCGATGTCCTGCACGACGTGAATGTCGATATCAGCCCCGGTCAGACACTCGCCGTTGTGGGCGAAAGCGGCTCGGGCAAATCCACCCTCGCCCGCGTCATCACTGGCCTCCTCCCCCCCCGCGCGGGGCAGATCACCTTCGCCGGGCGCACCCTCACGCCCGACCAGCCCTCCCGCAGCCTCGAAGACCTGCGTGAATTGCAGATGATCTACCAGATGGCCGACACAGCCATGAACCCGCGCCAAACCGTGGGCACCATCATCGGGCGCCCGCTGGAATTCTACTTCGGCCTCAAAGGCGCCGAGAAACAGAAGCGTATCCAGGAGTTGCTCGACGAGATCGAGCTTGGCACGGGCTTTCAGGATCGCTACCCGGCCGAGCTTTCGGGCGGCCAGAAACAACGTGTCTGCATCGCCCGCGCCCTCGCCGCCAAACCCAAACTGATCATCTGTGACGAGGTCACCTCAGCCCTCGACCCGCTTGTCGCTGACGGCATCCTCAAGCTGCTGCTTGAGTTGCAAAAGATCGAGGACGTCGCCTATCTCTTCATCACCCACGACCTTGCCACGGTCAAAGCGATCTCCGACAGCATCGCCGTCATGTATCAAGGCCGCGTCCAGCGCTACGGCACCAAATCCGAAGTGCTGACCCCACCCTATGACGACTACACCGACCTGCTGCTCAGCTCTGTGCCCGAAATGAAACTTGGCTGGCTCGAAGAGGTGATCGCCCACCGCAAGATGGAAAGCGCCGGCAATTAAGCTGCCATCAGCTTGCCTCGGAAACCACACAGCTCCAGGCACATGACATCCGTTGCAGTCTGCGATTGTGTCCGCCAGGTCTCAGGGAATAATGATCGTACAAGGGACATCTAAAATGGAGCAAGAAATCATGTACGACATCCCGACATTCTGGATTGTGCTTGGCCTGATCTCGGGCATGTTTGGCGCGATGTTTGTCGGGCGCAAGATCGGCACGGGCCGCCCGCCACGCGACGAATCCGAAACCGGCCAGGTCACCGCCACCCAGGCCTCGCTTCTCGGTATCCTCGGCCTGCTGCTCGGCTTCACCTTCAGCGTGGCCCTGGGCCGCCACGACGCGCGCTCCGCCGCTGTCGTGTCCGAGGCCAACGCCATCGGAACCGCCTGGCTGCGCCAGGACCTTCTGTCCGATCCAGGACAGGTCAACGCGATGATGAAACTCTATGTGACAGAAAGGGTCTCCGCCTCCACCATCCCAGCCTCGCAAGCCAGCGAACGCGACCGGCACGTGCTGCTGGCCGAACAGGCTTTCGCTGCGCTCTGGGCCGAAGCCGCGCGCATCGCGCAGACCACCCCAAACCCCGCCAACGTCGCCTTCACCAATGCTCTGAACGACGTCATCGACGAATTGTCATCCCGCGACGCAGCGATCGAACGACACGTGCCCGAGATCGTGCTGATCATGCTCTACGCCACATTCTTGCTATCGGGCGGCCTGCTGGGATACGCCTCCGGCGTTGGCCGCACCCGGATTTCGGCTACCGCCCTTGTCATGCCGATCCTGATCGTGTCGCTGGTCTTTGTGATCATCGACCTCGACCGCCCGCGCCGCGGGCTAATCGTGGTAGATCAGGGCCCGCTTGAGGCTGTCGCCGCCAGCATGGGCATCGCAATCGACAATTAAGAGCGCACGCCCAAGATGCACAACAAACTCCTCCTCATCATCCTCGACGGCGTGCCGCTGCGCAATTTCCGCCGCCTCTTCGGCAATCTCGAAGGGTGGGTCGACAGCGGCGAGGCCCAGACATGGATCCACCGCGCAGTCATCCCGTCCATCTCCGCCTCCTGCTACGCCTCAATCCATACCGGCGTCGCACCCGCAGACCACGGCTGCACCGGCAATGGCAATGTCTTCCGCCTGAAACACCCCGACATCTTCGGCCAGGTCCGCAAGGCGGGTGGCATCACGGGCGCCGTCGCCCATTCCTTCTGGTCCGAGTTTTTCAACCGCCACCCCTTCGATAGGGTCGGCGACATCGAATATGACGAACCCGAAAGCGACAGTATCAACCACGGGCGCTTTCACACGATGACCGGCTACGGCCTCGTCAACCAGATGACTCCATCTGACGTGGACCTCTTCGGTACGCTGACCGGCCTTTGCGCCCGCTTCGACCTGACCTACGGGATGCTGCACACCTGCACGCTCGACAGCATGGGCCACCGCTTCTTCCACGATTGTCAGGAAATGGACCACGCCTGTTTGGTCATGGACGAAATGCTGGCTCCCTTCATCCCGCGCTGGCGCGATATGGGGTACGAGGTGATCGTAACCGCCGACCACGGCCAGGACGACCGCGGCCACCACGGGGGGCGTGGCGCGCTGCAACAAGACACCGCGCTCTACTATTTTGGCAAGGCCAAGGGGCCGGATGCAGGCACGGTGATCGACCAGTTGCAACTTGCGCCAACAATCCTGCACCGCCTCGACGCTGACATCCCGGAGACGATGAAAGCCGGGTCCTTCTTAAGCTGATCCGAACCGTGTCAGCGCCGGTCCGCGGGGCAGTGTTGCCTGCGCATCTCAACGGGCTTTTTCGTTACTCCGTCATGACGACGCCAATGCGACGCGCTGATGGTGACACAGCACCGCCGGGGGGAAACTCAGCGCTGGCACAGCGGCCTTCGGCCTTGATCCCGTGCCCCAGCTCTCGGCTCACACCGTCGCCTTATGCGCGGCAAACACCTCTGCCAATTGTGCCGCCTGCTGCATCCCCTGCACCCGCCTCTTCATCTCGCCCTGCCCGTCAAACAACAGCAGCGTCACATTCGGTGCGTTGAAACGGCGGGCAAAGGCCGCGCCCTCATCCGTGTTGATGTCCGCCACCAGATAGGTCAACCCACACGCATCCATACCCCGCAGCGCCTTGCGCGCCTGTTTCTGCAAGGCTGTGCAAGTTGGACATTGCGGGTCGTGGATTTGCACAATCGCCAGGCTCCCATCGCCCACGCGGGACAGGTCATGCTCGGCCGCGTAGCTGCGGAATGAACTCACGCCCCAAATGCCGCCGCCCAAGACCACAGCGGATGCCACAGCGCCCCCGCCCATCAGCGACCGGCGCGAGATGGACGCAGGCGCTGCCCGTGACGCGCCCGAGGCTTTCACACGTTTTTTGGACTTCGGCATAGGGTCCCCTCAGCTGCCTTGCGTTGCCCCGAGGATAGGGCATCACGCCCCGTGATGCGCCTCACGTCTCTGTCATATCCGGGCGAAAATGACCAAATCGTAAATGCGTGTTCGAAGTGGTTAACGCTGGCCAAAGGTAAACGGGACATTACCGCGCGAAACAGGGGCAAAATGTGCAGTTTCGGCCCCAGATTACGCAGTTTGTCCAAAAGCCCTTGAAAATGCGCAGTTTCGCAGGGGCCCAAAATATGCAAAAGGCGCTGCAAATTGTGCAGTTTCGCGCCTTTTGAGGGATCATGGTGCACCGTACGGTGCGTTAACAGCTACTCGGCGGCCAGGGCCTCCGACGCCATATCCCAGGGCCGGACAAAGTCGCCCAGCACGGTCTGGATCGCCGTTTCATTGTCACCATTTGCCGCAATCTGCGCCACCAATCCGCGCTTCTTGTCCTCAATCACCGACACAACCTGCGCCTTCAATCCGGCCTCCGACAGCGCTGCGTTATAGATGCGCGTGATCGCCTCTTTACGCAGGTCTGGTTTGAATATCTTGCCCACTGCCGTCTTCGGCAATTCCTCCATGATCGTCATGTGTTTGGGCTGCGCGGCCCGCTCGTGCACATGCTCTTTGCAGAAGGCGATTAACTCGTCCGGTGTCGCGCTTGCCCCATCGACCAACTCGACGTAAGCACATGGAATTTCACCAGAATGTTTGTCGGGCTGACCAATGGCACCCGCAAAGGCCACCGCATTGTGACCCAGCAGGGCCTCTTCGATTTCCGCGGGATCAATGTTGTGCCCGCCACGAATGATCAGGTCCTTGGCGCGGCCTGTAATCCACAGATACCCGTCCGCATCCAGACGTCCCAGATCACCGGTGCGCAGATATTTATCGTTGTAATACAAGTCCTTGTTCTTGTCGGCCTCGGTATAGGTGTTGCCCGCCCAGACGCCCGGATTGCTGACGCAGATTTCGCCAATTTCGTCCACGCCCGCCTCAACAGGCCCCTCCGGCGTGCCCTTGTAAATCTTGACATCCGTATAGGGGAACGGGATGCCCACTGACCCAATTTTCTTTTCCCCATCAATGGGGTTACCCGACACAAGGCATGTCGCTTCGGTCATGCCGTAGCCCTCGATAATCTCGACGCCAGCGGCATTCTGGTAGCGCTTGAACAACTCCTGCGGCAGCGGTGCAGACCCCGAAAACGTGGACTTCACCGTGCTCACATCCGCATCAATCGGGCGCTGCATCATGGCCGCAATCGCCGTCGGAACGGATGCGATAAAGGTGATCTTCCAGCGCTCCGTCAGCTTCCAGATATTGTCAAAAACACCCTCGCCCCGGTATCCTTGCGGCGTCGGGAAAATGCAATGTGCGCCGGACGCGACCGCACCCAGCAAAAGCACATGCGCTGCCATCACGTGGAAAAGAGGCAGTGGCGCCAATATGTTATCCTCTTCCGACAACAATACCGTGGCGCCCACCCAGCCATTGTAAACCATGCCGGAATACTTGTGCTGCGCAACCTTGGGCATGCCGGTCGTGCCGCCCGTGTGGAAGTAGCAGGCCACCCGATCTTCCTGCACGTCCTCAAACTGCAGCGTGGTCGGATGCTTGGCGCATTCAGCGTTGAAATCCAGATAAGTGACGCCCGAGGCCTTCTCCATCTTCGGGCGGATCAGCGGGATGATAAACGACTTCAGCCCCGACACATGCCCCAGCAAATCGACCTCGAACACGGTTTTGCAATTGGGTGCAAGCTTGACCGCTTCGGTCGTCTTTTGCGCCACGTCTGTCTTGGGAAAGGCGCGCAAGGTGATGACCGCTTTGGCATTGGTTTCGCGCAGGATCGCGCCGATCTGTTCCGCGTCCAGCAAGGGGTTGATCGGGTTCACAATTCCCGCCGTCGCACCACCCAGCAAGGCAACAACCGTTTCGGTCGCGTTGGGCAGGATATAGGCCACAACATCCGCCGGCCCGATGCCATGCTGACGCAGCATGTTGGCACATTGGGCCGTCCGCCCCTGCAACTGGGCCCATGTCAGTGTCTCTGCCTTGGACTTGGGATCAGAGAAAATCTGGTAGCTGACCGCATTATGGCTCGGAAATTTCTCGGCCGTTCTGCTCAGCATCCCAAAAAGCGTCTTTGCAACGTCGCGCTCTTCCCAGGGCATTTCGTTCTGAATAGCGTCGCGGTCCGCGATCCCGGCAAATGACATGGTCTTCCTCCCTGTGGCGCCCGTGCTTTTTTATGCAGCGCAATAATCCCTCGCGAACCAAGATGCGGTGGATTGACGCAATGTTCAAGCATTGCAAGGGCGACGGCCCCGCGCGGACGCCGCGTCAGATCGCGTGACCTAAGGTCAGCGTTCGCGTTTACTCCGCCGCAACCCCATCCGTGAATTGCAGACGCGCCAACCGGGCATATAAGCCATCTTCTGCAACCAGTTGCTGATGCGGCCCTTGCGCAACGATCCGGCCCTGGTCCAGCACCACAATCCTGTCGGCCATTTTCACGGTCGCAAGCCTGTGCGCCACGATCAACGTGGTACGCCCCTGCGCCAGCCGATCCACCGCCTCCTGCACCGCGCGCTCGCTCTCTGCATCCAAGGCGCTCGTCGCTTCATCCAAAAGCAGCACAGGCGCGTCGCGAAGGATGGCGCGGGCAATGGCAATCCGTTGCTTCTGCCCGCCAGAGAGCATCACACCACGTTCGCCCAGCGGGCTGTCATAGCCCTGTGGCAACGCCGTAATGAACTCATGCGCTGCAGCCGCATTGGCCGCGGCTTCAATCTCGGCCTGGCTTGCACCCGACTTGCCAAAAGCGATGTTTTCCGCGGCAGAGGCTGCAAAGATGATCGGGTCTTGCGGCACCAGCGCGATATGCTTGCGAAAGGCCTCACGCGACATGCTTGCAACGTCGACGCCATCCAACAGAACCCGCCCTGCCTGAGGATCATAGAACCGAAGCAGCATCTGAATGATGGTCGTCTTGCCCGCGCCCGAGGGGCCAACAAACGCCACCGTCTCACCGGGTTGAATATCAAGCGACACATTGTCCAGCGCCTTGATCGCGGGGCGCGCAGGATAGGCAAATTCCACCCCATCAAAGGTGATCTGCCCCAGCACCGGGTCTGGCAAGCGCGCGGGCTGCGCGGCATCCTGCACTGCGTCGTCAGTCTGTAGCAGTTCTACCAGCCGTTCCGTGGCCCCTGCAGCGCGCTGCAACTCACCAATAATCTCCGACAGGGCCGCTACGGCCCCGGCCACCATCACCGCATAGATAACAAACTGGATCAGCGCACCCATGGTCATGACATCAGACCGGACGTCATTGGCGCCAATCCACAGCACACCGACAATGCCCACAAACACCAGGAATATCACAATCGCTGTCATCAGCGCGCGGGTCGCAATACGCCTGCGCGCCGACCCGTAGCTTTGCTCGGTCACATCCGAGAACATGGCCCGGCTTGCTGCCTCATGCGTAAAGGCCTGCACCGTCTGCACCGCACTCAATTGCTCAGAGGCCCGACCCGAAGACGCCGCAATCCAATCCTGATTTTCACGGCTAAGCACCCGCAGGCGACGCCCCAACACCAAAATCGGGACGATCACCGCAGGCACGATCAGCAGCACAAGCCCCGTCAGCTTGGCCGAGGTCAACAGCATCAGGATCAACCCACCAACAAAGATCAGAACATTGCGCAGCGCGATGGAAATCGAGGACCCCACCACACTCAGGATCAGTGTTGTGTCGGTGGTGATCCGGCTCAGCACCTCGCCCGTCATGATGTTTTCATAAAAACGGGGCGACATGCCGATCACCCGATCAAAGACCGCCTTGCGGATGTCGGCCACCACGCGTTCGCCAAGCCGCGTGACCAGCATGTAGCGAATGGCCGTCCCCACAGCGAGCAGGCCGGCGATGCCGATGGCGGCGAGAAAATAGAGGTCGAGGATTTCGGATTGCTCTGTGTTGAAATTGTCCACCACCCGTCGCACGGCAAGCGGGAGGGCAAGCGACACAATTGCGGTCGACACCAGCGCCGCAATTGCCGCGCACATCAGCTTCCAATAGGGCAGCAGAAACGGCCACAATGCGCGTAACGCGCCGATTTTCTTGGATTTCTGGCGTTCTTCCCTGCCTCCATTTGGCGGCGCAGGGGCGGTCGTCTGATCGGCCATTCGGTCTCCGGCAACTTGTCCACCCCGCACATGGCCAAACCTTCGCTGTCAGGTCAAGTGGACAGGGCCGCGCAAGGGGCAAGTTTGGAGCGGGCGGCGGGAATCGAACCCGCGTCATTAGCTTGGAAGGCTAAGGTCTTACCACTACACAACGCCCGCAGCTCCGAAGCAGGGGATATGCCAAGGGCCGGGGCGGGTCAAGCCGCCCCGGCTCTTCATCCTTCAATGATCAAGCGTCACCCAAGCCGCGTTCCGGGCCGAGGATTTGACGCAGGCCGACACGAACTGCACACCCTTAAGCCCGTCATGGATGGTCGGGAACACCACGTCGTCGGGCACAGCCTCACCCGCCTTGATCGCCGCGATGGCGGTCGCGGCCTCCGTATAGATATTGGCAAAGCCCTCCAGATAGCCCTCGGGATGGCCGGGCGGGATACGCGACACGCGCGCAGCAACCTCCCCGGCCCCGGCCCCGTTACGGGTGATCAAACGCTTGGGCGCGCCAAAGGGCGTGTGCCACAGATAATTCGGATCCTCCTGTGCCCATTCCAGCCCGCCCTGGTTGCCATACACCCTGATGCGCAGCGCATTCTCGTTGCCGGGGGCCACCTGGCTACACCACAGCATCCCCTTGGCGCCGCCGGCAAAACGCAGCATCACGTGGCCGTTGTCGTCTACCTGCCGCCCCGGCACAAACGCCTCAAGATCGGCAGCAAGACTGTCGACCTCCAAGCCGGTGACAAAGCAGGCAAGGTTAAAGGCGTGGGTGCCGATATCCCCCGTCGACCCCCCCGCGCCTGAGCGCGCGGGGTCGGTCCGCCACTCCGCCTGCTTGAAGTCCTGCTCGACCGTCAGCCAGTCCTGCGGATACTCGACCTGTACGACACGAATGGTCCCGATCTCACCCGCCGCCACCATCTCGCGCGCCTGCCGTACCATGGGATAGCCGGTGTAGTTGTGCGTCAGAATAAACAGCGCTTTGCTGTCCTCCGCCGCCTTCACCAGCTTCTTGGCATCCGCCAGCGTCGATGTCAGCGGCTTGTCGCAAATGACATGAATGCCCCGCTTCAGAAACTCTCGCGCCGCAGCATAGTGCACATGGTTCGGCGTCACGATGCTAACGGCATCAATGCCATCCTTGCGCCGCGCCTCGCGCTGCGCCATCTGTTTGTAATCGTCATAAACACGCGGCAGCCCCAGCGCCTCGCCGCTGGCCCGCGATTTCTCGGGTGTGGAACTCAACGCCCCAGCCACCAACTCAAAGCGATCATCAATGCGGCTCGCAATGCGGTGCACCCCGCCGATAAAGGCATCGTTGCCACCCCCCACCATGCCCAGTCTGATACGGCTCATCTCATCCTCCCGGCGCGACTGACAGCGCAGCCGTCCCTACTTCTCTGTTTCAAAAAAATCCTCCCCGAAGGGCCGATCCGCCCAAAGTCTCGAAGGTCAGCCATCAATCCCTAACATCTTCCGGTTGGCGGCTTCGTCCGTTCCGCCATCTGCGAAATCGTCAAAGGCGCGCTCGGTCACGCGAATGATATGGTCCGACACAAACTGCGCGCCCTCGCGTGCGCCATCTTCGGGATGTTTCAGGCAACACTCCCATTCCACCACGGCCCAGCCATCGAAATCATTCGCCGCCATCTTGGAAAACACCGCTGCGAAATCGACCTGCCCGTCGCCCAAGGATCGAAAGCGCCCGGCCCGATCCACCCAAGACTGATACCCCGAATAGACGCCTTGACGCCCTGTTGGATTGAACTCTGCGTCCTTGACATGGAACATACGGATGCGGTCGCGGTAGATGTCGATATTGTCCAGGTAATCAAGGCATTGCAGCACGTAGTGGCTTGGGTCGTACAGCATGTTGCAGCGGGCATGATTGTCGACACGCTCTAGAAACATCTCAAACGTCACTCCGTCATGCAAGTCCTCGCCCGGGTGTATCTCGTAACAGATATCAACCCCGTTTTCCTCGGCGTGATCCAAGATCGGACGCCAGCGCGCCGCCAATGCGTCAAATGCCGTCTCGACCAGCCCCGCGGGCCGCTGCGGCCAAGGATAGACATAGGGCCAGGCCAGCGCCCCCGAAAAGGTCGCATGCGCCCCGATCCCCATATTGGCAGAGGCCGAGATTGCCTTTTTGACCTGATCCACCGCCCATTCCTGTCGCGCCTTGGGGTTGCCGCGCACCTCTTCCGCGGCGAACCCGTCAAACGCTTCGTCATAGGCCGGGTGCACCGCCACCAATTGCCCCTGAAGGTGGGTCGACAGCTCGGTCACCTCAACGCCATTCTCCGCCGCCTGCCCCTTGAACGTATCGCAATAATCCTTGCTGTCAGCGGCCTGTGCCAGATCGAACAACCGCCCATCCCAACTGGGCACTTGCACCCCCTTGTAGCCGCAATCGGCAGCCCATTTTGTGATCGCGTCCCACGAGCTAAAGGGCGCGTCATCGCCCGCGAACTGCGCCAGAAACAGCGCTGGCCCCTTGATGGTCTTCATGATGTCTCCTCCCTCCATGCCCTTACGCCTTGGGCATGTTTTCCTTCAAATAGATGTCGATCCGAATGCGTTCCTGCGTATGATCAATGGGTTGCCGATCGGTCGTGGCCTTCATCAGCCGCACCGCAGAGCGCACCAGGTGCCCGGTATCCTGCGATATGATGGCGTCGAACACATCTTCTTCCAGCGCGATACGCGAGGTTGGGGTCAATTCATGTGCAATAACCACAAGCCCAGGATGCGGATTGTCGCTGAGATACCGGATCAGCCCCGGATTGCCAGCCGCCGACGAATAGACGCCGCATAGATCGGGGTAAGACGCAAACACCTCGGGCAGCATTTTGCGGATCAGGTCGGGATCGTCCCGACCTTCGATCGACGCGACCACATCCAGCCCCGGAAACTGGGCCGACATCACCGCATCAAATCCCTTGCGCCGTTCCAGATGGTCGCGCGCCAGGCGCGAACCGGTGATAACCAGCACCCGTCCACTTTGGCGGGCAAAGCGCCCCATCAAATGCGCCGCCGTCCGGCCCGCCGCGACATTGTCCACACCGATGAAGTAATCCCGCTCGGAGCTGGGCAGATCAGCCACGAGTGCCACAACCACGATCCCCCGCGCCCGCGCTCGTTTGACCGCGTCGCGCACCGATGGCGTCTCCGGGCCAAAGACCGCCACGCCGTCGGTCTGCGTGGCGTCCACAGCATCGAGGGTCTGCACAATCGCCTGGGGGTCAAAGGGCGGCACGCGCACCGTGTCGAGCGTTGTGCGCTGGTGCCGCAGCTTTGCGGCTTGCTCTGTCACATGAGCGTCAAGCGCCACCACAAATTCATTTGCGGTGTCAGGCAGTATAAACAAAAGGTTGTAGACACGTCCCCGCGCCAGATTGGCCGCCGCAGTGTCGCGAACATAGCCCAGTTCTGCAATCGCCTGATTGACCTTTTCAATGGTCACAGACCGCACACCGGGCCGCGCATTCAGGACACGGTCCACCGTCGCCAACGACACACCCGCCACGCGGGCAATGTCATTGACGGTCGGTTTCAGACCAGCCTTGGTGTCCTGTTTGTTCAAATGGGTCTACCCTTTCATAGCCTGCGCCAGCCCTTCAAAGACCAAAGCGACCGCCTCGGCACCCGGATCGTTGTGACCTTTGAGGTTCTCCGACGGCACATAGGCCGCCCGCCCGGCTTTGGCGCGGTGAATGTCTGCCGTGCTGTCGGCACCCTTTCGTGCCGCAGCAGCCGAGGCGGCGATGCCATCGCCCAACGCATCCAACGCAGGTGCGAGCGCGTCGATCATGGTGCGGTCTCCGACCCGCGCGCCACCCACATCGCTGACCCGCTGCAAGCCGTCCGCAAGCGCCTTGTGCACCGGGGCACCTCCGGCACAGGCATCCCCGGCTGCGTTGAAATAGATCGCCAATATCACCCCGGACGAGCCGCCCATGGTCTGGCTCAGCTCATTACCCAGAGCCGGGAAAAGCTGCGTGAGATCGGCAAGCGGCATCGCGTCCAGCCGATCCTTGAGCGCCCGTGCAGCGGTGGCCAGGGTGCTGCCCGTATCGCCATCGCCCGACTTGGCATCCAATTCGTTCAGCGCACCCTCTGCCGCGATCAGCGCATCGGCCACCTGCGCGATGGTGTCGCGCGTCTGCGCATTGGCGGACGGAATCGGCTCAATGGGGGTCAGACCGTCAGGCAAAGCTGTGACTGGCACATCCACAATGCCTTGGAGGCCAGGCCAGGCCGCCATCGGCACGGGTTGCGCCAATGCATCCAAATCCTCCGCAGACGCCGGCAGGACTGATACAGAAAACCCATGCATATCAAGCGAGGTCATCATCGGCGCCGGGCCTATGACGTGCGATGCAATCCCGGCCTGAGCAAGGCTATGGCTCAGCACCGACATCTCGACCGGTGTGGTCGACCCAAGGTTGTTCACGAGCGCCACGCAGGGTCCAGTACCCACATGATCGCGCAGCTTGTCCAGCACGATATCCATCGCCTGTGCTGCGCCTGCAAAGTCAACCTGCTCGACACCGGGTTCCCCGTGGATGCCCAAACCAAGTTCAGCTTTGCCATCTGGTATCCGGTTTTCCTTCGGCGATCCGGGTATACTACAGGTGTCCAGGCTTGTCCCGATGGACGCCACGCTGTCGATCACCCGCCGCGCCGCACCGGCCACTTGGTCCAGCGACGCTCCATTTTCCGCAAGCGCCCCCGCGATCTTGTGCACAAAGAGCGTGCCCGCCACGCCGCGCGGCTGCGGCAGGTCAGGCAAGGCGATGTCATCATCGACCACCACCATTTCGACCTTGCGCCCCAAGGCGCGCGCCCGTTCCGCAGCAAGGCCAAAATTCAACCGGTCACCGGTATAGTTCTTGACGATCAGAAGACATCCCGCCTCCCCCGTTACTGCCAAAATGCCCGCCAGCACGGCTTCGACCGACGGGGACGCAAACACCTCTCCGCACACCGCTGCGGTCAGCATACCCGGCCCAACGAACCCTGCATGCGCAGGCTCGTGCCCCGATCCTCCGCCCGACAGCAATGCCACCCGGTCCCGGGTCCAGTCGGCGCGATAAACCACCTTGATATGCGGATAGCCATCCAGCCGCGCCAGTGCGCCACCCGAGCAGGCCAACAGCCCGTCGATGGCCTCTTTGACCAGGTCCTCTTTGGCGTTGACGAATTGTGCCATGTGCTTGTCCTCTCTCAGGTGATCCGCGCGCCTGCGTCATCAAAGAAAACGGGGTTTTCCGGGGCGATCTGAATCGTCTCGCCCGCGTTCAACGTAGTGTGAGGGTCGGTCAGCGTGATCACGTCGTGATCCGCCACTTTGAGATGCAGGCGGGTCTGGTCACCCAGATGTTCGACCCGCACCACCTGCGCATCTCTCCCGCTTCCATGCCGGATGTTCTCGGGCCGCAAGCCCACCTGATCTGCCCCTGCCGGAGCCTCTTCTCCCAACAGCCCCACAGGCAACAGGTTGATCCGCGGTTGGCCCAAACGCGCAGCCACATAGGCCGTGCGGGGGTTCTCGTAGATGTCGCGCGGGGTGCCGAACTGCACCAGCCGTCCTTCATCCAACACGCCAACATGGGTGGCCATTGTCATCGCTTCGATCTGGTCGTGGGTGACATATAGAAGCGTCGCAGACAGCTCGGCATGGATGCGTTTCAACTCGATACGCAGGTCCGCGCGCAGCTTGGCGTCAAGCGAACTCAGCGGTTCGTCCATCAGATAAACCTGCGGGTCGCGCACCAACGCCCGCCCAATGGATACGCGCTGCATCTCGCCGCCCGAGAGCTCCGTGGCCTTGTTGTCCAGTTTATGTGGAATATGAAGAACCTCGGCCACCTCTTTGACTTTACGTGAAATTTCATCCTCGGGTGTTTTGAGGATGGGGGAGCGCAATGGAAAGGCCAGGTTGTCCCGCACCGACATGTGCGGGTAGAGCGAATATTGCTGGAACACCATTGCCACATCACGCTGCGCAGGGGTGAGCCCATTCACCGGCGCCCCCCCGATGCGGATATCGCCCGCATCCGGCTTTTCCAAACCCGCGATCAGGCGCAATGTGGTCGTCTTGCCCGCTCCGGTTGGACCAAGCAGGACGACAAAGGCGCCATCAGGAATGTTCAGATCCATGTCGATCACGGCTTGGGTCGCCTTGAACGATTTGGAAACGCCGCTCAATTGCACCTCAGCCATAGGCCAGCACTCCTTCGTTCAGTTCCGAGCGCAAGGCGCGGCCCGTGGCCTTGTCGAACAGGGTCACGGTCTTGGCGTTGAAACCAAGGCCCACAGTCTCGCCCACCGTCGCGGGTTGGTCGGAGGCGATGCGCGCCTTGACCTCGCCATTTGGCGTGTCGAGGGTGATGATCTGGGTGGTGCCAAGGTACTCAGTCGCCAACACTTTGCCACGATAAGCGCCCGCGTCTGACAAGCGGATGTGTTCAGGTCGGACACCAAAGACCAAATCGCCACTCCCGCCTTCGCGCATTGTGGGGACTGACATCACCTCTCCGTGAAGCGAGACCTGGCTATCGCCTGCGCCAATTTTTCCGTTGAAATTCAGGAAATTCATAGACGGAGAGCCGATGAAGTCCGCCACGAACATCGTCGCGGGCATATCGTAGATATCTTGCGGTTTGCCGAATTGTTCGACCACGGCGTTGTTCATCACCACGATCTTGTCGCCCATCTGCATCGCCTCAAGCTGGTCGTGGGTGACATAGACGGTTGTAGCGCCCATGCGATCATGGAGCGCGCGCAACTCTTCGGCCATATGTTCGCGAAACTCGGCATCGAGCGCGCCCAGGGGTTCATCCATCATAAAGGCTTTGGGTTCGCGCACGATAGCCCGGCCAAGCGCCACACGCTGGCGGTCGCCCCCCGAAAGACCACCTACGGGTTTTTTGAGGATGTCCTTGATGCCGAGGATCGTGGCAACCTCGTCCACCTTGGCCCGCACTTGGGCCCGCGGCATGCCCTGGCTGACCAGCGGATAGCTGAGGTTCTTGTAGACGTTCATGTGCGGATAGAGAGCAAACATCTGGAAGACAAAGGCGATGTCGCGCTCGGACGGGGGACGCTGCCCTATCTCTTCGCCATCGAGGTATATTTCACCGCTGGTGGGCAACTCCAACCCCGCGATCATGCGCAGCGTTGTGGTTTTGCCGCAGCCCGAGGGACCTAGTAGCATAAAAAATTCGCCATCTTCGATAGTAAAGCTCGACTCGCGCACCGCGACGAAGTCACCGAACTCTTTGCGGACGTTTTTGATAACGATTTCAGCCATCTGAGATTACCTCGCCAATCCGCAAAAGGTTGCCATCCGGGTCCCAAAGAGCAGCTTCGCGCATCCCCCACGGTTTGCCTTCGGCGGGTATAAATTTCGGGAACGCACCGGCGTGCGGCAGGTCCAGTTGTGCCAATTCCTCTGAGAACGCGTCCACGTCTTTGGGGCGGATATAGGCTCCGTGATCGCAGCTTTCGGGCACGTGTTCGGGCTTGGAAAAGAAGTGCAGTTCCACATGATCGCGGTTCATTAGAAGGTAGCCGTCGTCCTTGTACCAGGTGTCGAAACCCAACCGAGCATAGAACGCTTGGGTGACATCAAAGTCGCGCGAGGGCAGGATTGGGCAGGCTTGTTCCCACATCTCACTCACCTTCCGGGAAGTGGCTGACGATGATGAACATGACGGTGCCCACAAGCGTCGTGATGAAGGAATAGGTAAAGGCCCAAAGCACGAATGGCTGCATCAGCATAAAGACCCCGAGGGCGATGATGACGGTGGCCAGCATCTCCCACGGGCCGCGGCGCAGGCGCATGAGACCGGTCAAAAACCCCTTCATATCGGCACCTCATTTTGTTGAAAATCGGCGTGCACAACTTGTGCACAACCTGTGCACAGTCGGTACACCGATTTGGTGCACAAAGGGCGGTGAGACATGAGGCAGATCATTTGCGAACCGCTCCGAATGTGATGCCGCGCAGCAGGTGTTTGCGCAGAAGGATGGTGAAGATCATCACGGGCAAGAGGAAGATGGTGGCCCCCGCCGCAACCGCGGGCCAGTCGAGGCCGCCGACGCCGATGATCGTGGGGATGAAGGGCGGTGCGGTCTGCGCGGTAGCCGAGGTAAGCAGCACCGCAAAAGCGTATTCGTTCCAAGCAAAGATCAGGCAGAAGATGGCGGTGGAGGCGATTCCTGTGGCGGCTTGCGGCAGGACAACTTTGTAGAACGCCTGGAACCTTGTGTAGCCGTCGATCAGAGCCGCTTCCTCGTACTCGCGCGGGATTTCGTCGATAAAGCCCTTAAGCAGCCAGACGGCGAGCGAAATGTTCACGGCCGTATAGAGCAGGATCATGCCCAGATGCGTGTCCGATAGACCGAGGTTGCGGTACATCAGGAAGATCGGGATCGCGACGGCGATGGGGGGCATCATCCTCGTGCTGAGGATGAAGAATAGGAGGTCGTCGGCGAGCGGTATCTTGAAGCGTGAGAACGCGTAGGCCGCGAGCGTTCCGAGGAAGACCGACAGGAAGGTCGAGCCGAAGCCGATAATGACCGAGTTGAGGAACCGTTCGCCGAACTTTGAGGGGCCGACAATGACCATATCGTATTCGCGCACAATCTCATCCGCCCAGTTCTGTGGCGGGTTGGCATCCAGGAAGTCTTGCGTCTGCCGCGTGCGGGTGGTGAAGAGGTTCACGTACCCTTCAAGCGTCGGGTCGAACACAACCTTGGGCGGGTAGCTGATGGCGTCGCTGGGGGATTTGAAGCCGGTGAGCATGATCCACGCCAGCGGGATCATCGTGATCAGCGCGTAGAGGATGACCAGCGATCCGGCGAACCACTTTGATCGCGTGCTGGGTTCGGTGACGGAATAGGCGCTCATTGTTTGAGGTCCGTTTTGGGTGCCGAGGGTGGGAGGGGGGCTGTCGGCCCCCCGGTGCTGGCGCACCTCCCCCCGACGGTTTTTCTGGCGAAATGAAGGGTTGATCGGGTCATAATCACCGCTCCTTCACCTTGTTGAGGGCTTTGACGTATATGCTGGCGAGGCCGAACACCGTAACGAAAAGGATGATGGCGTAGGCGGATGCGTAACCGGTGCGCCATTTCTCGAACGCTTCACGTTTGAGGTTGATCGAAGTCAGTTCGGTGGTGGAGCCGGGACCGCCGCCCGTAAGTTGGACAACCAGGTCGAACATTTTGAAGTTTTCGATGCCCCGGAAGAGGACCGCCAGCATCAGGAACGGCAGCACCATGGGGATGGTGATGGTGAAGAATTGGCGGAGCTTGGAGGCGCGGTCGACCTCTGCTGCCTCGTAGATGTAATCAGGGATCGACCGCAGCCCGGCGAGGCAGATGAGCATGACGAAGGGCGTCCACATCCAGGTGTCCACGATCACGATGGACCAGGGGGCCAACTGGACGGAGCCCAGCATTTCGAAGCTGCTAGGGTCCTTGCCGGTGAAAAAGCTGACGATGTAATTGAAAAGACCGATTTGCGGTTGATAGAGGAATTTCCAGAAGTTCCCCACCACAGCAGGCGACAGCATCATCGGTAGCACGATGATCGTGGTCCAAAGATCGTTGCCTTTGAATTTCTTGTTGATCAGCCAGGCCAGGGTAAAGCCGATCAGAACTTGCAGTGCGATGGTCCAGAACAGGAAGTGGGCCGTGGCCTGCATGTTCAGCCAGATGTCACTGTCCGTGAGGATGCGTTCGTAATTGCGCAGGCCGATGAACTCCGGTTCGCGCGTGAGCCGGTTGGCGCGGTAATTGGTAAAGCTGAGTTGGATCGTCCAGATCAGCGGGAAGATGTTGATGGCCAGGAGCAGAAAGATCGTGGGGGCGACAAAGATCCACGCGATGGCACGGTCGCTCAGTCCCTTGATCTTGCGCGCGACGCGTTGGGGCGTGGCCTTGGCGGCGCGGTTGGCGATGGTGTCTGTCATCTGGCACAGCCTTTTCGTGCGGCGGGCAGATTGCCCACCCTACGCGTGTGTCGTGGTATCGGAGGTAGGGTGGGCAATGCTGCCCACCCCGGGGAGGAGGATTTAGAGCTTACCTTCGTCTTCGAAGGTTTCGGTCCAATCTTCGATCAACTTGTCCAGCGCTTCTTGCGCGGTGCCCTGATCCGCCACGACATAGTCGTGGATGCGTTTCTGCATCGCCAGCAGCAGTTCGGCGTAGGCCGGCTCTTGCCAGAAGTCCTGGACGTCGTTCATCGCCTCAAGGAAGTCGCCGGCAAAGGGCGCGCTGTCCTTGAAGCCCGGATCGTTCAGCACGGAATTGTGCGCCGAATAGCCGCCCAGTTCCCACCACTTGGCCTGCACTTCGGGGTTGGCGAACCACTTGATGTATTCAAGGGCTGCGTCCTGCTTGTCGGAATAGGCGACAACACTGATCCCCTGCCCGCCCAGTGTTGAGCCAGCCTGGTTCTGCGGTGGGTTCACGAAGAAGTCGATCTTGTCCCCGCCCGTGTTGGGGTCGGCATAGAGGCCGGGGAAGAAGGCAAACCAGTTCATCGCCATGGCGACCTGACCGGATTTGAACGCGTCGAGCGATTCACCCATGTAGGAGTTGGTGTAGCCCGGCGGTGTCGCCGTTTCGTAGAACTCCTTGTAGAACTCCAGCGCTTCGACCGCTTCGGGAGAATTGACCGCCCCTTCCATATCGTAGGAGCCAGGTGTGTTTTCGTATTTGAAGCCCCACGGATAGAGCGCAGACGTCACGCCCATGGTGATCCCTTCGGAGCCACGTTCGGTGAAGATGGACGCGCCATAAACCGTTTTGCCATCAATCTCACGGCCCTGGAAGAATTGAGCAATCTCAAGCAGTTCTTTTTGACTTTTGGGCTCGGCCAGATCGCGGCCAGTGGCCTCTTTGAAGGCGGCCTGGATGTCCGGGTCCGCAAACCAGTCGGCGCGGTAGAACCAGCCGTTAGCGTCACCCATGGCGGGCAGCGCGTAGTAGTTGGGCGTGCCTTTGGGCCAGGTGGAATAGGCGTAGACGGTCGCGGGTGCGAAGTCGTCCATGCTGATGCCTTCGGCGTCGAAGAAATCGTTCAGCTTGACGTAATGGCCGTTCTCTGCCCCGACGCCGATCCACTGGCTGTCACCAATCAGCAGATCGCACAACTTGCCGCCCGAGTTCAGTTCGTTCAGCATCCTGTCGGCGAAGTTGGGCCACGGGATAAACTCGAAATTCATATTGTGGCCGGATTGGGCCTCAAATTCCTTGCTCAGCTCAACGAGCGCATTGGCCGGGTCCCAGGCCGCCCAGCACAATGTCAAATCCTCTGCCATGGCCATCGTTGGCACACTCACAAACGTCATCAGGGCCGCGCCAACGGCGGCTGAAGTCACTTTTTTCATATGATCCTCCCTATGGGTCACATGTCTATGGTGACCCTGACGAAACGCTATTTGAGGGACGTACATCATGTCAACGGATTTTTGAGGTGCGTTCATCATTTTTGCCCAAGATTCTACAAACCTCTGTTTATTAAAATTTATTCTTGTCACCGCGTGAGCGCAGCCAATTGGCAACAAAACAAAACCACCGCGACAGGTTCAGGCCAACCGAGTCGCAGCCTGATTTGGGCCCAGCCACTTATCATCCACCACAGGTCGGAACGGATGCGCCTGCCCCGCGTTGCCTAACCAACGAAAAGGAAAGGAGACATCATGACTGTAGAAGCGCTCATCTTCATTCTACCCGCGCTGACCTTCGCAATGGTGCTCGGCTGGGTTTGGCTGAGCAAGCGACGGACCGAAAGCAAGCTGGACGATCCCAAATCTGAACCGTCCAGCCTGGCCAAAGATGGCTGACAAGGGCGGGGCGCGTCAGGGCGCCCCGTTTTCCTATGCGGTATCCTCGATCTCATGGCGGATTTGGGCATAGGTCATCATGGTAAACACCGCAGTCCCGCCGATGATATTCCCGATCAACACGGGAAGGAAAAAGCCAAAGACCGCCTGACCGAACCCGATCATTCCCTGCACCGACAGCACCGCCATCTCAACCGATCCCGCGATGATGTGCGTGAAGTCACCCAATGCAATCAACCATGTAAAGATCACGATCAGCAGCACCTCGTTGTTTTGGGCCGAGGGTAGCATCCAGACGATGGACGCAATCAGAATGCCCGCAGGAATGCCCCGCACCAGCCCCTCAATCGCGGAGAAGCCGGTCGCGTGCTTGCTCAGATCGGTCACAACAGCCAGCAATTCTGGTGTCAGCACCGGCGTGTACACCAGAAAGGTGGCGATCAGAAATGCGCCAATGACGTTGGCGAATAGTACAACGCTCCATAGCGTGCACACACGCGACAGAACCGACCGCGTAGGTGTTAGAACAGCCGGAACAACGGTCGTGATCGTGTTTTCCGTGAACAGCTGCATCCGTCCAAGGATCACAAGCAGGAACCCAAGCGAATATCCCAGGTTCTCAACAATAAACCGCCAGTCCGCGTCAGGCAGATATGCGCGCAAATACGCCTCTCCGAGCACTGAAAAGCTGATCAGAACGCCTGCCGCGATGCCTGACCAGAACAGGGTTTTGACTGGTCGGTCTAACTCTTCTTCGCCGTGGCGGCGGATCGTCTCGAATATCAGCTTGGGCGACAGGCCCGAGGCTTCGTCGACGGCTATATCTTCCTTGTGTTCCTCGACAAGCTTCGGCGAAGAGGATGAGGTCATGTGAAATGTCGCCCTGTTGTTGTGTGTATGATGACATACGCGACACCACCGCATTGGTTCCGATACACAATGCGGCCTGCGGCCCCGCACGCGGCTCGAACCGCACTCCAGCTTGGCCTTCGCGCGCATCTCTCCGAAAAAATCGGAACATAAGCGCGGTGCAGGCGTTTCAATTCAGACATATCAATTACAGGAGGGCACGACATGTCGGCACCCGACACCAATATCGAGACTCAGAAACGCAAGCATTGGTTTGTTCTAACCGGGATCGGTAGCGTGGTGCTGGTCGCGGCGCTGATCTTTATCGCGAACATTAATGCCAGCGTCGATAGCGACGCGGCCCTTGTCGAAGATGATGCGCAGATGATCGAGCCCGAGAACTAGGGACGGCCATGCGGACGTCCCGGAAATTGCGACCGGATCAACACGATGATGCCTTAACGCACAGCACTGCAAAGTCACACCCGAGACATCGCCTCTGCGATGCGTGTGTCCAGATCGCTGTTCGAAAACGGACGCAGCAGGAACGTGGTGCCAAATTCTTGCGCCAGCTCGGGGTGCCCGTTAATCAGCACGATCCGTGTGCGCGCAGCGTGCAACCTATTCAGCAAAAACGGGAATTCCGTGTCGTTGCGGTCAAAAGCGATCAATGCCAGGGACGGCGCAGCGGCTCCGTCTGCCAAACGGTCAAGCGCAGCCCGGCTATCTCGCACATGCGACACCTCACCCAGATCATAGTGACGCAACGCGTCAGAGATATCTTCGGCCTCAACAAAACTGGTCGTAACGATCAAGGCGACCGGCAGATCAGCCGTGTCCTGGGTGGTCATGATTATTTGCGCTCCTGTCCGTGAACGCCACTGATATCCCACCCAAGCGCATGAGGGAGCAATAAACTATGACATACCAAGGAAGCATTTCGACAATGGATTGCGCAAATTGCCCATTGCGGAAAAGAGACCTGTTCCTGCCATTTACGGAAGACGAGATTTCGTTCATGACACGCTTCAAGACAGGCGAAATGGTCGCTGACACGGGCACGCAATTGTTCATGGAGGGGGCGAAAGCGGCACAGCTTTACACGGTCCTGTCGGGGATGGGGATACGCTATAAGACATTGGAGAATGGCCGCCGCCAAGTCATAGGCTTTGTCATGCCAGGTGATTTTGTCGGGCTGCAGGCTGGTGTTATGAAAGAGATGTGCCATTCGGTCGAAGCGTCTACGCCGATGCGCCTATGCGTGTTCAACCGCAGCCGCGTGTACGAATTGTTCAAACGTCAGCCCGAACGGGCTTATGCCCTGACCCATATCGCCGCAGTTGAAGAGCACTTTTTAGGGGACGCATTGGCCACGGTGGGGCAGCGCGGCGCGCTTGAGAAAGTGGCGTGGAGCTTGCATCGATTTTTTCGCAGGGCGGATGCGCTTGGACTGACAACGAATAGCTCCTGCCCGCTTCCCTTTCGCCAGCAAGACCTCGCAGATGCGCTCGGCCTGTCGCTGGTTCACACCAACAAGACCCTCGCCAAGCTCAAGGCGCAAAGCGTTGTGGCATGGGCCAACGGCGCGCTTGAGGTCCTGGACGAGGAAAAGCTGGGAAAGCTGTCGCGCATCGACCCTGAAAGCCTGGAACCAAGGCCGTTGATCTGAACCCCGCCCATGTGGGTTGGTGGCACACGCCATATTCCTGCGGTTGTTCAGAGAGATGAGGGTTTTGCACGATACGCTTGGGCGGGGTCAGTCGCCCAGGGTTTCGGTGGTTCGGGGGTCACCTGCGCAAACGGGAACGACACGGCATAATGGTATTTGCCATCACTTTGTTCACGCGTTTCAGAACCATCAAGCTGGGACACAAATGCCCGCATCAGACGCGATCCTATCCCGCCCGGCTCAATCAATGGGGCGCTCTGATCGGGGTCCGAGCCTATCGAATTGACGACCTTGAAGCACAAGCTAGACTCACTAACCCAATTAAAACTGACGCTGATTGACGGTACTTCACCCTCGGCAGAGCCCACATATTTCACGGCATTTGTCAGCGCTTCTGCTGCGAGCATCGACATGGTGATCGCCTGATCTTGCCCCAACTGGATCGACATGATGTCCGTCGATACCTTGACCTCGCGTTTAAGGTTGTTTGCCACCGAGGTCAGTTCGCGCACCAGCTGTTCAAGCAGGTTCTTGGTATCCACGCTGCTCTCGTCTGAGGTGGAGTTGAGCGTCTGATGCACCGTGGCAAGACCACGCACCCGAAATTGCAGTTGTGACAACACCGCGCGTGCCTCGGGTGCTGTTGCCACCCGTGCATGCATGTTCATGATCGACGCGATCAGTTGCAGGTTGTTCTTCACCCGGTGGTGAATCTCGCGCAGAAGAATGGTTTTTTCCTCGATGTCCTTCTCGGCCTGCTCTTCGGCGTGCATCAGGGTTTGCACCATCCGATTGAACGAGGTTTCAAGCACTTCGAACTCAGCGGGGGGGTCATCCAGTTTCAGCTTGGGGTCCTCGCGCTCGCCCAACGCAAAGCGCCGCATCGCGCCACGCAGGTCATAAATATGCCGGATCACCAGTCGGTGTAGACCTAGAAACGCGACCATGATGCCCGCGAACCACATTAGGATCGGGAACAGAAGCGGCACCCAAAGCGACCCCGAACCAAGCCCTAGGGCTGCCTGATCCTTGGCCCACGATCCGACGACAACCACTTGGCCCGGGATGATATCGGCCACCGCAAAAACCCGAGACCGGCCGTCAATCGCGTCACCGATAAAGGTCTCTCCCGCCTTGTCCAAGAACGCCGCTGGCGCAACGTCGGCGGGCAACAGCTTGCCGGCCCGATCAAGATCCGAGGTGGCCGACAAAATGCGCCCCTCCTGGTTCAGCGCGACATATTCCAGTCCAAGTTCTTCGCTTCCCCGCAGCGCGGGAAAACTGGTCAGATCGTTTGGAACGGACAAGGACACAAACCCGGCAAGCACGCCATCAATCTCGACCGGGTTGCTGATAATCACCACCGACCGTTGCGTCACCGTCCCGGCTCGGTTGACCTCAAACATCTGCTCGCGAGTTTCCATCGCACGGGCAAAGGCAGGACGGTCAGAAAAGTCCATGACCTCACCGGCTGACGCACATTCCATAATCCCATTGGCCTGAATGAAGCCGGCAAAGATAAACGTGTCTTGCTGGGCAATAAAGTCCCGCATGATGGTGGAACAACGCGTCGGATCATCCAGCACCGTAAAGACCAAGGCGCTCAACCCCTCGGCCGCTCCAATGGCGCGTTGCAGCAAACGGCGTTCTGCGGATGCCGCCCTCTCGGTCTCTGCCAGGATAATTTCCTGCGACAATTGCGTGCTGCTGTCGATGACCTGGTTGGTCTGCCACAACGCAATCGCACCCAGCGGAAACAAGGCAAGGCTCATCAGCCCCGCCAAACGGACAAACAGCCCGCGCGTCGTCAGTTCCCGTCGCAAGGTTAAGCCGCGCCGTGCTTTGCGACGATGCCCGCAGTCACATTGTCGGTGATCTCGATCGCTTCCGTTTCCTCGACCGACATCAACTCCGCCAGGCGCGCGCGCCCTCGGTTGACACGGCTTTTGATGGTACCCACCGCAACACCGCAGGTGTCAGCCGCTTCTTCATAGGAAAACCCACCGGCGCCCACCAACACCAGCGCTTCACGCTGCTCAGCCGTCAACTGGTCAAAGGCAACATTGAAATCGCGCATCGCCAGCCGCCCGTCGTGGTCAGGTTTCTGCGCCAATGTATCGGCGTACGCGCCATCGACATCCTCAACCTCGCGTTTGCGCTTGCGGTGCAGCGAATAATAGGTGTTGCGCAGGATGGTGAACAGCCACGCCCGCATGTTGGAGCCCGGTTCGAACTTGTCGATATTGGTCCAGGCCTTGATCAGTGAATCCTGAACCAAATCATCAGCGGTCGCCGAGTTCCGGCACAGGCTCAGTGCAAACGCACGCAACGGTCCCAGATGCTCGACCAACTCGTCGCGTGGGTCATTGCTCATCCGAACTGCTCCCTTTGTCGGGCACATCCTCGCCCGACCGCAATTTGCTCAGGAGTTCGGTAAATCTGTCTGGTACAGGCTCGCTTGCCAGGTCCTCAAACGCGCGTTTGAGGTTTGCGTCGATTTGGGCATCGACATCCGTTTTGCGGGGGGGCGGTTTCATAGTCTTTCGCTTCTATCCCGATAATTTCTACACATGTGACGGAACCAATACGCGCCACCAAGCGTATGGTTCCAAGCATAGCTTGAAAAAAGGCAAATAAAATGAACAACGACGCAAGGGAGCAACTGGCCGACGATCTTGGCGCAAATCTTCCCTTCCTGCGACGCTACGCGCGCGCGCTGACAGGCAACCAGTCTAGCGGTGATGCCTATGCGCTCGCGACGCTCGAAGCGATCCTCGCTGACCCAGACGCGTTCGGTGCATCCACCGCCCCTAAAACGGCCCTGTTTCGCAGTTTTCACGCCATCTGGACCACGTCCGGCGCCGCCTTTGGCGATGAGGTCGACATTGGTGGCGCCGCCAAACGTGCGCGCGATCACCTCTCGAAACTGACGCCCAATACGCGCGAGGCACTGCTTCTTCACACGGTCGAAGAGTTCTCGGCAAAAGAGGTCGGGTTTATCATGGACCTGCCCGAAAGCGAGGCACAGGACCTGATCGACATCGCCTATACCGAGATGGGCCACCATATTTCCGGCCGTGTCATGATCATCGAGGACGAAGCCATCATTTCGATGGATCTTGAATCCATGGTAAGCGAAATGGGCCACCGCGTGACTGGTATCGCCCGGACCAAAGATCGCGCCATCCAGTTGGCGGGCGAAGAACAGGCCGACCTGATCCTCTCTGATATCCAGCTTGCCGACAACACAAGCGGTATTGACGCGGTGAATGACATCTTGGCCAAGCATGGTGACCGCCCTGTCATCTTCATCACTGCCTTTCCCGAACGTCTTTTGACGGGTCAGGGGCCAGAACCCGCCTTTCTGATTTCCAAGCCCTATACCGAAGCGCAAGTGAAATCAGCGGTCAGCCAGGCCATGTTCTTTTCGTCAACCGAAACCCTCAAAGCCTGACAGATTTACCCCCACCGCTTTGTCGGCGGTGGGGGGCTTAAATTTAAGTCTTGGCAATCGCACGCAGCATCCAGGCAGCCTGTTCGTGAAAGGCCGACCGCTCTGTCGCCAAATCCTCAGTCACGATGTCACGGTTCTCGGCAGCCAACTCCGCCAGGGCGTGCAGACGGTGGGCCAAACGCGCGTGATCTGTGGCCAAATCCTCGATCATCTGCGCGGTCGAAATACCCGCCTCATGATCTTCAACGCGCGCGCGGCTCACAATATCGCTAAGCGATGAAGGCGCCAGCTCACCCAAGGCCCGGATGCGCTCGGCCAGCTCATCTGCGGCCTCGAACATGTTTTTGTATTGCTCCTCGGTCAGGTTGTGGACGGAATAAAAAAGCGGCCCCTCAACATTCCAATGATACGCATGCGTTTTGAAAACCAGACAATAGGTGTCGGCCAGAATGTCTGCCAATCCAGATGACACCGTGTCGGTGTTTTGAACTCCGGTCGACACGTCATCTGTTGACGGAATGACCTTCAATGCGTCTGTCATAATGTGCTCCTGTGGTTTCACTGTTGTCTGAACAACGCGCTCCGGGCCGGCCCGGTTCCTCACCATGACCTCAATGCCGCACCCCGCGTGCAAAACCAGCACGCCACATCAGGTCCCGCTTGCGGTGGGCAGGGCCCTCGCGGCGCTTGACTGCGGTGCACATCGCGTTGTCCTCAGGCCGCCAGCTTGGGAACCCTGCACACATAGCCAAACGTGACGCAGCGCGTGTGCTTTGATACAGCCAAGTCCTACGAACATCACGACCCGGGCGATCAGACCCCTGATCTCTTTGCCTTCGAAAGGACCACACACATGCTTAAGGGAATTGATCCGCTCTTGAATGCCGATGTGCTCTACGCCCTGCGCGCCATGGGCCACGGTGACGATCTGATCATCGTCGATACAAATTTCCCCGCCGACAGCGTCGCGGGCGCGACGGTCCTCGGAAACCTGCTGCGCATCGACCGGCCCGCGGCCGAGGTCGTGCGCGCCATCTTGTCGGTCTACCCCATCGACACATTCGTCGACGATGCGGTGGCCCGCATGGAAGTGGTCGGTGACCCCGATGCGCGCCTGCCCGTGATGGACGAGGTTCAGGCCGAAATCACCACCGTTGGCGGCCCAACCATGATTGGCATCGAACGCTATGCCTTTTACGACCGGGCCAAACAGGCCTACGCGGTGATCCAAACCAGCGAACGGCGCTTTTACGGTTGCTTTGCCTTGCGCAAGGGCGTGATTGGCCCGGATGACGGATAACAAAGACCGCCATCGCAGACCGAGCGCGCCGCCTCCTGTGCGCGGCAGGCCGATCGAGGCGGCATCACGCCAACCGGGCATCAAAGCCTGAGCGCGGCCAATCCCCAGAACGGTAACTTGCGTCAAACACCCCGAGATATCCTTGCATTGAACGCGCGCACCGCGGCCCAGATCACCATTCGCCCGTAGCCGCGCAACGTGCGGCCTAAGCGAACCAACCCACCATACGAAACCGTACTTCAGGCGCGTGCAACTGACGCATTTTCCCGACCTGCACAGGGATCGCGTCAGCAATGTCACGCCCTGAAAGCCATGTGTGTCACGCGGGTCGCTCCAACGCGATCGGCAAGAAACCGGTCACGCAGCGCAAAACCATCGCACGGACGGTTCCGTTCTGGCACATTCCTCTCACCTGCAACTGGGAGGATGTAGCATGCTGGACAACGCGCTGAACACCGAAGTCCAAGGTTTTCTCGACACATTTGGCCAAGCACTGGAACGCGGCGACATCGACGCAGTTGTGGCCATGTTTCAGACAGATTGCTATTGGCGTGACCTTGTCACTTTCACCTGGAACATTCGCACGCTTGAGGGTCGGGACGATATCCGCGACATGCTGACATCGCAACTCGGCGCAACCAAACCCGGCGATTGGCGCTTGGCCGAAAATGAACCCGTCACCCAGGATGGCGGCATCACCACCGCCTGGATCAGCTTCGAAACAGATGTCGCGCGCGGCTATGGCCTGATCCGCCTCAAGGACGGGCTGATCTGGACTCTGCTGACCTCGATGACAGAGCTCAAAGGACACGAAGAGCCGCTGGGCTATGAACGCCCCCTCGGGGCCAAGCACGGCGCGGGCAAGGGGCGGCTAAGCTGGGCCGAAGAACGTGATAAAGAACAGGCCGAACTGGGCCACAAGGTCCAACCCTACACCGTTATCATCGGTGGCGGACAGGGCGGCATCGCGCTGGGGGCACGGCTGCGGCAACTGGGTGTTCCGACCATCATCGTGGAAAAGAACGACCGCCCCGGCGACAGTTGGCGCAACCGGTACAAGTCCCTGTGCCTGCACGACCCGGTCTGGTACGACCATCTGCCTTACCTTCCGTTTCCGCCCAACTGGCCCGTCTTCTCGCCCAAGGACAAAATCGGCGACTGGCTTGAAATGTACACCAAGGTGATGGAGTTGAACTACTGGACCCGGTCCACCGTTCAACATGCCGAATATGACGACGCGTCCAAAGAATGGACTGTCGCCGTCGACCGCAACGGCGAACAGGTCACCCTGCGCCCCAAACAGCTTGTCTTTGCCACCGGCATGTCGGGCAAGGCGAACGTCCCCGATTTGCCAGGCATGGACACGTTCGAAGGAGACCAGCACCATTCCAGCCAGCACCCCGGGCCAGACAAGTACAAAGGCAAAAAAGCGGTTGTCATCGGGTCCAATAACTCGGCCCACGACATCAGCGCCGCCTTGTGGGAAAACGACGTGGATGTCACGATGGTCCAACGCTCCTCCACCCATATCGTGCGGTCCGAACCGCTGATGGAATATGGTCTTGGCGACCTCTATTCCGAACGTGCGGTCGATGCCGGGGTGACCACGCAAAAGGCCGACCTGATCTTTGCGTCCTTGCCCTACCGCATCCTGCACGAGTTCCAGATCCCTGTGTATGACAAGATCAGAGAGGTAGATGCAGAGTTCTACGCAGGCCTCGAAAAGGCCGGGTTCCAACTGGACTGGGGCACAGACAATTCCGGTCTCTTTATGAAATATCTCCGCCGTGGGTCGGGCTACTACATCGACGTGGGCGCCAGCCAGCTTGTGATCGACGGCAAGATCAAGCTTCAGGCCGGTCAGGTGGCGCAGGTGGTCAAGGACGGCGTCGTCCTTGAAGACGGCAGCAGGCTTGACGCGGATGTGATTGTCTACGCCACCGGCTACGGGTCGATGAACGGCTGGGTCGCCGATCTGATTGATCAGCCAACCGCCGACAAGGTGGGCAAGGTCTGGGGCCTGGGGTCCGACACTCCCAAGGACCCCGGCCCTTGGGAAGGCGAACAGCGCAACATGTGGAAACCCACCCAGCAGGACGCGCTTTGGTTCCACGGCGGCAACCTCCACCAGTCACGCCATTATTCCCAGTTCCTGGCGCTGCAGCTCAAGGCGCGGATGGAGGGCATCGACACGCCCGTCTACGGGCTGCAAGAGGTGCATCACACAGGCTGATACCCCACCCTGCCCGGCACGCGCAGCCATCACCCCGCCGCCCGCATATGCACGCCAGCGACGTTTGAACTGTCCCCGACACCACGTGCTGCGCCAGCGGCTGCGCGCCGGGGGTCGGGGCGCGCATGGATATGTACGTAGCTGACGTGGTTGCAGACGTCACACACAAACCCAAACGCCGAAAAAGCGAGACGCGGTAGCGCTTGTGATGAAATGGCGGAGACGAAGGGATTCGAACCCTCGAACGAGTTTCCCCGTTACTCCCTTAGCAGGGGAGCGCCTTCGACCGCTCGGCCACGTCTCCGCCGACGCGTATAGCGGGTCAAACAAGCGGGATACAAGCGCAATTCCACTGGGCACTTCGCTTTCTGCGCAATTGCACTACACTGCCCACAACCGCGACGCGGCGCAGCACGGGCATGCGCCGCCTGTTCGCACCACCGACACAAGGATATCAGCGTGAAATTCAAACTGATCATGGCCGCTCTGATCACGTCCACACTCGCAGCCTGCGAAGGGTCTACCGGTGGCTTTGTCGCGGGCGAAGGGGCAGGTACACCCATTTCTGTACGTGACGCCAACCGGATCGAAAGGCGCACCGCCGGGCCCTCGGCGCCCACGCTGTCACGCCTGAACCCCGATTACCGCCAATGGGCCAATGACCGGCGCTGACACCTCTCAGGTGTTGAACAAAAAATGCATCACGTCGCCATCCTTGACGACATAGCCCTTGCCTTCGGCGCGCATCTTGCCCGCATCCTTGGCCGCCTGTTCGCCGCCCAGCGTGACAAAATCGTCATAGCCAATCGTCTCAGCGCGGATGAACCCCTTTTCGAAATCCCCGTGAATCACGCCCGCCGCCTTTGGCGCCGACGTGCCTGTCTTGATGGTCCAGGCCCGCGCCTCCTTGGGGCCCACTGTAAAATAGGTCTCAAGATGCAAAAGATCGTAGCCCGCGCGGATCAACCGATCCAGCCCCGCCTCTGACAGGCCCATCTCTTCAAGGAACATCAGCGCTTCATCATCCTCAAGCTGGCTGATCTCCTCCTCGATCTGGGCCGAAATCACCACATGCGCGTTGCCCTGCGCCGCTGCCATCTCGGCAACCTTGGCGGAATGGGCATTGCCCTCCGCCGCCTCTGCCTCGCCCACATTGCACACATAAAGCACCGGCTTGGTGGTCAGCAGTTGTAACATCGACCAGGCCTTCGCATCCTCGTCATCCACCTCGACCACCCGGGCGGGCTGACCGTCTTCCAACGCCGTCAGCGCCAGCTTCATCAGACGTTCCTGTTGCACCGCCTCCTTGTCGCCCCCGCGCACCTTGCGCACGATATTCTGCAAGCGCTTCTCCAGGCTCTCGATATCGGCCAGCATCAACTCCGTCTCGATCGTCTCCGCATCCGCCACCGGATCGACACGGCCCTCCACATGGGTCACATCGCTGTCTTCGAAACAGCGCAGCACATGCGCAATCGCGTCCACCTCGCGGATATTGGCCAGAAACTGGTTGCCCAACCCCTCGCCCTTGGACGCCCCTTTGACCAGACCGGCAATGTCAACAAAGGTCATACGGGTGGGGATAACCTGTTTGGATGCGGCAATCGCCGCCAGCTTTTCGAGGCGCGCATCGGGCACCGCCACCTCGCCCACATTGGGTTCAATCGTGCAGAACGGAAAGTTCGCAGCCTGCGCCGCAGCGGTCTTGGTCAACGCATTGAACAAGGTCGATTTGCCCACATTCGGCAGACCCACAATTCCCATCTTGAAACCCATCGGCACGTCCTTTCAGCGGTTGCGCCGCTTCTAGCAGGACCGCCAACAGGTGCAAGGCGGTGACATATCCGGGTGAATCCACCGCGTTTTTTCGAAAGAAATTGAAAAGACTCATCCGTATGACGCACGGTGACGCAAATGCGCCTCGACTGGCGTACGCACTTATTTGAACCTAGGAACACCCGAATGAACCGCATTTACATTGCCCTCATTTCATTGCTGCTCAGCCTCACAGCAGCCTCGGCACAGGAATTGGTCTTTGGCCTCGGCGGCACCGACTTCACAGAAGAAGGCGACGACAGCGTCGCGCTTGATCTCGAATACCGCCACAGCCCCTTTCTGGAACGGACCGTCCTGTCGCTCGCCTTTGGCGCAAATCTGGGTGTCACTGGCGAGGGGGACGTCTTTATCGGGGGCGGCCTCTGGTCGCGCTGGCAATGGCAAAGCGGCTGGTTCATCGACGCCAGCGTCATGCCCGGCCTCTACGAAGAAGGCACAGACGGCAACGACCTGGGGTCCGCCTTTGAAATCCGCTCGCTTCTCGGCGTGGGCTATCAGTTTGCCAACGGCAACGCGCTCTCGGCGGCGATTTCGCACAAATCAAACGCCAGCCTGGCCGACGACAACCCCGGCATGAACGTCTATTCCGTGCGCTATCACCTCAAGTTCTGATCTCTCTTGCGCGCACGCCACGGCGCTTGCCTTTCCCGCACCGCTTTGGCAGGTGAGACGCGACGGACAGGAGAGCAGAGATGACAACCCGGATCGACGCCAAATTCGCGGCCCTGGCAGAGCAGAAGCGCAAAGCGTTTGTGGCCTATATCATGGCGGGCGATCCCGACTACGACACCTCGCTCGACGTGGTGCGCGGCCTGCCTGACGCAGGGGTCGATATCATTGAACTGGGCCTGCCCTTCACCGATCCGATGGCAGATGGCCCAACGATCCAGCTCGCCGGTCAACGCGCGCTTGAGGCGGGCATGACCCTCGACCGCACACTCGATCTGGCCCGCAGCTTTCGCGAAACCGATGACACGACGCCCATTGTGCTGATGGGGTATTACAATCCGATCTATTCGCGCGGCGTGGACACGTTTCTGACCCAGGCCAAAGCCGCCGGGATCGACGGGCTGATCGTGGTCGACCTGCCGCCCGAGGAAGACAGCGAACTCTGCATACCGGCACAGGCGGCCGGGCTGAACTTCATCCGCCTGGCCACCCCCACCACCGATGACCAGCGCCTGCCGCGTGTGCTGCAAAACACCTCGGGCTTTGTCTACTATGTCTCGATCACCGGCATCACCGGCGCTGCCGAGGCAGAAGCAGGCGATGTCGGCCCGGAAGTTGCGCGGATCAAATCGGCAACCGATCTGCCCGTGATTGTCGGCTTCGGCATCAACACGCCCGAAAAGTCCAGGGCCATCGCCAGTGTCGCAGACGGCGCCGTCGTCGGCTCGGCCATCGTCAGCCGCATCGGCGCGGGCGACAGTGTGGATGAGGTGCTGGCCTTTGTGAAGTCGCTCTCGGACGGCGCGCACGCCGCCTGATCGGCAAACTCACGCTCAAAACATTCCCTTCATGCGGGAAATATCTGAAATCGTTGAGTTTTTGCGCAAATGCTGCTAATGCGCGTCAACGTCCAGTATTTGCCTTGCATGACCAGCGATCTCACAACCGCCGCCGACATATCCGAACATCTGCTCGCCCAGACCGGCGACGCGATGATGAGTGACGATTTCGACAGTTTCGCAACGCGGTTTTTCCTACCCTACACGATTGAAACGGTCGATGGGCAGCGCGCCATCACAACCCGCGCCGATCTCAAAACCACCTTCATCGCCGTGCGCGCCCATCTGGTCAAACACCAGGTCACGCTGATGGCCCGCCACTGCGTGTCGGCCAGCTTTCGCGGCCCGGATGAGGTCGCGGCGACCCACGAAACAAGGCTCATCAGCCGCGATATCCTGGTGCAGGACCCCTACCCGGCCTTCTCTGTGCTCAAGCGCCAGGACAGCGGCGATTGGCAGATCACCTACACCTCTTACGTGATCATCGATTCTGCGGAGTTGAACGGCGCGCTGAACGCCTAGGGCCGCGCCGTCTGCACATGGGCAATTGCCGCGGTCACCGCCTGATCTATCGACATCTCTGACGTGTCCAACAGCCTGGCCCCCGCTGCGGGCTTCAACGGGGCGGCCTCACGCTCACTGTCACGCGCGTCGCGCGCCTTCACATCTGCCAGAACCTGCTCCCGCGTCCGGTCATCCCCCTTGCCACGCAGTTCCGCCCACCGCCGCGCGGCCCGCACCTCTGCGCTGGCCGTCACGAAAAGCTGCGCCTCGGCCTCCGGGCAAATCACCGTACAAATGTCGCGCCCGTCCAGCACAGCACCGCCAGGGCGCCGGGCAAAGTCGCGCTGAAACGCCAGCAGCGCCGCCCGCACCTCCGCAATCGCGGCCACTTCGCTCGCGGCCTGCGCCACCTCGGCAGTGCGCAACCGGCTGTCCTCCAGCGCACTTGGCTCAAGCGTCCGCGCCGCCGCAATCGGGTCGGCCCCATCCAGCGCCAAGGCCCCCACCGCGCGGTACAGCAGCCCGGTGTCCAGATGTGCAAACCCAAAATGCGCTGCAACCGCCCGCGCGATAGTGCCCTTACCGGCGGCCGCCGGCCCGTCAATCGCCACCGTGAACGGCGCGGTCATCTGTTGTTCCGACGCAGCTGCGCCCCCAGCCCCGCCATCAGCGGCTCGAAGATCGGGAAAGAGGTGGCAATCGGCCCGCCATCATCCACCGACATCGGCTTTTGCGTCGCCATCCCCATCACCAGAAAAGACATGGCAATCCGGTGATCTAGATGGCTGGCACAGGTCACGCCCCCCGGCACATTGCCATGCCCCAGACCCGTCACCGTCCACCAATCCGGCCCGTCCTCAACGCCGACACCAGCCGCCCGCAACCCCGACGCCATCGCCTCAATCCGGTCGCTTTCCTTGACCCGCAATTCCCGGACCCCAGGCATATGGGTCTCGCCGGTGGCAAAGCTCGCCACCACCGACAGCACCGGATATTCATCAATCATGCTGGCCGCCCGCTCCGGCGGCACCTCGATCCCCCTCAGATCGGGCGAGAACCGCGCCCGCAGGTCGGCCACCGGCTCGCCCCCCTCCTCGCGCGCATTCTCATAGGTCAGCTCCGCGCCCATCTCGCGCAGCGTGTCAAACAGCCCCGCCCGCGTCGGGTTCAGCCCGATATTGGGCACCAGCACATCCGACCCGGGCACGATCAGTGCCGCACAGACCGGAAACGCGGCCGAGGACGGGTCGCGCGGCACCTCGATATGCTGCGGCACCAATTCCGGTTGTCCTTGCAGCGTGATGAAACGGGCCCCATCGGTCACTTCGGTGGAAATCTCCGCCCCGAACCCCGCCAGCATCCGCTCGGTGTGGTCCCGCGTGGCCTCCGCCTCGATCACCACCGTCTCGCCGGGCGCATTGAGCCCCGCCAACAGAACCGCCGACTTCACCTGCGCCGACGGCACAGGCACTGTATAGCGCACGGGCACCGGGTCCGCAGCGCCCACCAGCGTCATCGGCAACCGCCCCCCGGCACGCCCCACCGCCTGACAGCCAAACAGACCCAGCGGGTCGGTCACCCGTGCCATGGGCCGCCCGTTCAGGCTCGCATCCCCGGTGAAGGTTACGGATATGGGCGCGGTCGCCATCGCCCCCATGATCAGCCGCACCCCGGTGCCGGAATTGCCGCAATCAATCACCTGATCCGGCTCGGCAAATCCGCCGACACCCACGCCATGTACGGACCACGATCCGCCCCCATGGTTGATCACCTCGGCGCCAAAAGCCTGCATGGCCTTGCCAGTGTCCAGAACGTCCTGCCCTTCCAGCAAACCCGTTATGGTCGTCTCGCCAACCGCCAGCGCGCCAAGGATCAGCGACCGGTGCGATATGGACTTGTCGCCCGGCACCTCTGCGATCCCCGAAAGCGGCGCGCAGGCCGAGGATGTCATGGGGATCGGATCACCGTGGCTGGACATGTTTGCGCTCGCATCTTGTTGGTCGGCGCAGACCTACCGCGCCCGCCCCAGACCGTCCAGACCACCCCCATGTTTCTTCTGACTAAAAATACGACGGGGGTGAGGCCGCAGGCCGAGGGGGCTGGCCCCCTGTCTGACCTCAGCCCAACCGCCGAAACGTCAGATAATGCGGCACCCGCCCCTCGCGCAGCGCCTTCTGCTCATAGCGCGTGCTGATCCAATCGTCCCACGGTTCGCGCCAATCGGCAGGCGCTTCGGCCAGCCATTCAAACCCCGACCGTGGCACCTCTTCCAATGTCTGCCGCACGTAATCAGGAATGTCCGTCGCCACCCGCAGGAACGCACCGGGCTGCATCACACGGGCCAAAGGCTCCAGATGCTCGGGCGTAACAAAACGCCTCCGATGATGCCGCGCCTTCGGCCACGGGTCAGGATAAAGAAGAAAGGCCCGTGCAATCGACGCATCGGGCAACACATCCATCAGGTCGCGTGCATCGCCCGGATGCACAGCCAGATTGTCCACCCCCGCCCGCCGGATCTTGCCCAGCAGCATGGCGACACCGTTGATATAGGGCTCCGCCCCAATGATCCCCACATCCGGCGCCTGCGCCGCCTGATGCACCAGATGCTCTCCGCCGCCAAAGCCGACCTCCAGCCACACGGGCTTTCCGCCAAACAGCGTCTTCAGGTCCAAGGGCGCGCGTTCGGGGTTGTCCTCCCACGACACACGGCCCGGCGAAAGCGCCGCCAGATCCTCATCCAGATACCGTTTCTGGCTGTCCTTCAGGGCCTTGCCCTTCAAGCGGCCATAAAAATTGCGATGGGGGCGTGTGCTCATGGCGCGCGCTTTAACGCGCAGGCGCAGTCGGGGCAATGGGGGGCAGCCCCCTGTCCCCGGTCAGTCGCGCGCCGCGTCCAGATATTCACGCAACTCCGTCAGCACCGGCCGAATGTCCGACAATCGCGACACGTCGAAATCCTGCGCCAGCTTCATGAAATCCGGCCCCAGCGCCGCAATCGTGCCCGCGCGCACCTCCCGGCCCGTATCGGTCAGCCACACCCGTTTTGACCGCCCGTCCTCTGGGTTGGGCCGCATCTCGACCAGCCCGTGCTGCTCCAACCCCTTGAGCGTATGGGTCATTGTGGTCTTGGGCACTTGAAAGGCCCGCGCAATCTCCATGGGCGTGCGCCCGTCCGACACGCGCACCAAATGGTTCAACACCGCGAAATGCGGCGCAATCAGCCCGTGCGGAAGCCGCGCCTCCAGAATGGCGCGGCTCAATTGTTCAATGATGCCGATCTCGTTGAACACTTCGAAAAAGACCGACGGGTCAGTGTCACGCATGCACGATCTTGTCTTCCAATCCCCACCGGGGGCTTTCAGCAATGTCCGGGCCATACCCGATCCGCGCAAACATTTGCACGGTTCCGCCCCCGGGTGCCAGCCTGTCATGCACCTCCGCGTGCAGCGCGGACATCTCCGGATATTCCTGCAACGCCTGGCTCAGCGGTTGCAGCCCCAGCCCGGCGCGTGTCGTCGCCAGGTTCAGGCGCAGCCAGTCTCGGCCCGCTGCAATCTGGTCCGACCGCGTGTTGGTTGGCGTGACCTGCCACAGATGTCCCATCGCTGTGTCCGTGTTTGCAAAAACCGCCTTCAGCCCCTCGGTATAGGCCATCGAACGCCGGTCCAACGCCGCCTCCCGAGTGAATGTGCCCGTCAGGGCCATCGCCTCGAACATCGGCCCGGAAAAGTCGATCCCGTCCGGGTTGGCATCCACCTCGCGGCGGCCGATGCGGAACAGGTCCACACTTTCCTTATAGGTGTGCGGCGTCTCGATCTCGATCCGCAGCGCCTCGTGGCTAAGCACGCGCAGCGCGGCAATATCATCCGGGGCAACAGACCCTGCCACGCGCGTGCGCGTCGCCGCACGCAGCACGGTCTCAAGCGTCTGCTGATCCACCGGGCGCGCGACATCAAACGGCTCCTTCAGGGACCGGCGCTGCATCACCTGCCCAAACAAGGCAGGCTCCGGCACGCCCGCCCCCTCGATGAACCGCGCCACGGCCACGCGGCGATGGTCCAATTGCGTCGGGTCCTCACCGTCGGGAAAGATGTCCAACTCAACGCCATAGCCCTGCTCTGCCGCCGCGAGCGTCATGAGTTCCAGAAAACACCCCAGCCCGATCACAATCTGGCGGCTGAACGGGTCGGTATGCGGCAGCAACCGCGCGGTATCCACGCGCAAGCTCACCTCCCCGTCCGTGCGCAAATCCACCTGCCAAGGCTGCCGATTGTGCGGGTTCGGCGCCAGGATCGCATAGGACAAGGCGCGCATCCGCGGCTCGGCATAGCGGCCCGCCGCCGCCCAGGGTTTCAGCGCGGTCTGCGGCGTGCGCGTCACGGCATAGGCGCCAGCGCCAGACGCGGCGAGAATGGAACCGCCCCCAAGCAGGGCGAGGGTCTTGCGACGAGACAGGGACATGTGATTCTCCATTGGTGCGATTTCGAACTACAAAAGGGATATAATACGATTTCGCACCAAACAAGTCCTATTTCGTACTTTATGCGGATTGAGCACATCCTGCCTTGCCGACAATCCTTCAAATTGGTAACCAAACCTGACCAATACTGAAAGTTTACCATGCCCGTCATCACCACCATCGACGATCTTAAACGCCTATACGAACGCCGCGTACCGCGCATGTTCTACGATTACTGCGAGTCGGGCAGTTGGACCGAACAGACCTTCCGCGACAATTCCTCGGATTTCGATGACATCCGCCTGCGCCAGCGCGTGGCCGTCGACATGTCGGGTCGCAGCACGAAAAGCCAGATGATCGGCCAGGACGTTGCCATGCCCGTCGCCCTCGCCCCCGTGGGCCTGACCGGTATGCAACACGCCGATGGCGAGATGAAAGCGGCCCGCGCCGCCGAGAAATTCGGCGTGCCGTTCACCCTGTCGACCATGTCCATCAACTCAATCGAGGATGTGGCCGGCTTCACCGATGCCCCCTTCTGGTTTCAACTCTACACCATGAAGGATCAAGACTATGTCTCTCGCCTGATCCAGCGGGCCAAGGACGCGAATTGTTCGGCGCTCGTGATCACGCTGGACCTGCAAATCCTTGGCCAGCGACACAAGGACCTGAAAAACGGCCTCTCCGCTCCGCCCAAACTGACCGCAAAGACCATCGCCAACCTCGCCACCAAATGGGCCTGGGGGATCGAGATGATGTCGGCCAAGCGCCGCGAATTTGGCAACATCGTGGGCCATGTCCACGGCATCAGCGACGCGTCGTCCCTTGGGGCCTGGACCGCGGAACAGTTCGACCAAACGCTCGACTGGTCCAAAATCGCCCATCTGAAAGAGCAATGGGGCGGCAAGGTGATTCTCAAGGGCATCCTCGACGCCGACGACGCCAAGATGGCGCTTAAGGTCGGCGCCGACGCCATCATCGTCTCGAACCATGGGGGCCGTCAGCTTGATGGCGCACTCAGTTCCATCCGCGTCCTGCCCTCTATCCTCGATGCGGTGGGTGACCAGATCGAAGTGCATCTCGACAGTGGCATCCGCTCAGGTCAGGACGTGCTCAAAGCACTCGCCATGGGGGCCAGGGGCACCTATATCGGGCGCGCCTTTGTCTATGGTCTGGGCGCGATGGGACAGACGGGCGTCACCGAAGCGCTCAATGTCATCCACAAAGAACTCGACACCACGATGGCGCTTTGCGGTGAAACCAATGTCGCCGATCTGGGGCGTCACAACCTGCTTGTGCCCGAAGATTTCGGCGGGCGGTGGCAATAAGGGTTTCGCCGCTGTGCCCAGCGGCGACCGGCTGGGGCTCTGCCCCAGACCCCGTCGTATTTTCAGTCAGAAGAAGATACCGGCGCGGATCGACCGGACAGCATCCGCCCCCAAGCGGGCAGCAGGACCGCAGCGACAGCCAGCATGATAGCCGCAATCACATAGAACGACGCGCGCAGGCCAAAGCCCTCGGCCACATAGCCAATGATCACAGGGCCCAGGAAAAACGCGGCATAGCCCAACGCTGCCGCCTGGCTGATCGCGGCAAGGCGATGTTTCGGGCGCACCGCCTGACCCACCAGCCCTAGCGCCAGCGGGCCGACCACGGACACGCCCAGCCCCCCAAGCAGAAAGCCCAGATAGGCCACCGGCAGGCCCGGCGCAGCCCCCGCCAAAGCCAGGCCGAAGCCCGCCAAGCAAGAGGCCAGCACCATCACGCGAAACGGCGGCCACCCCGCCCCGAACACATGTGCGCCCAGGCGCCCGATGGCCATGCCCGTGGCAAGCAAGGCGGGCCCCAGCGCGCCCTCTGCCGGACCACCACCCAGGGTGCGCTCGACATGCAGGGCTGACCAGCCTTCGGATGCGGCCTCTCCCAGAAAGGCGGCCAGCACCACCAGCCCACCAACCCAGACAAGGGCGCGCGGCATGCCTGTGGCATCCCGCTGGTCGTCCGCGGGCACCGCGCGCAGCGGCAAGATCATCCACGGAACGAGCACCGCAACCGCCACCGCCAGCACCGCAAAGATGGCAACCGGGCCAAAGCCGCCTTCGCGCGCGGCGCCCACGGCCACAGCCGCCACCGCATAGGACACCGAAAACAGGCCATGGTTCAGGTTCATCAGGTTGCGGCCCGTCTCAGCCTCGGCCTCGCTCACCTCGGCATTGGCCAGCACATCGGTCACGCCCGACCCGCCCGCGGCCAGAAACAGGGCGATGCCGATCGTCAACGGCGTCTGCGCCGCGCCCGCCAGCACAAAGCCCGCCACCATCCCGGCAGCCCCCGCAATCATCGCCCACTGCCCCACCACCCGGTAGAGCAGCGGCGCCAGCCACATCGCCATGATCGCCCCGGTGGACCCGATCAGAACAAGCGTTCCCCAAAACCCGTCGCCCACGCCAACCTGCGCCTTGATCACCGGCATCTGCGCCGAAAACGCCGCCCAGCCAAAGCCCACAACCACAAAGCCCGCAAGGGCCCGACGTGACGCAACAAGATCGTTCAAAAGTCGCATGCGCCAGCGGTGACACGGGGCACCCCGCATCGTCCAGCCAAAACAGACGCATTTTGCGGCTTTTCACGCGTCCCAAACCGGTCTATAGCGCAGCCTTCACGCGGGGTGACAGCCTTGGAGGCACCCTGCCCTTATATTGGAGAAAGACTATGGCTGGAGAGATTCCTGATCTCGAAGCCCTGGAACGGACGGGGACAGGCAAGGGCGCCGCTCGTCAGGCCCGCCGCGATGGCATGGTTCCGGGGATTGTTTTTGGTGGCGACACAGACCCGCTGCCCATCAATCTGCCCTTTAACAAGCTCTTCAAGATGCTGAAGGACGGTCGGTTCAAATCGACGCTGTTCAACATGAAGGTCGATGGCCACGAGGATGTCCGCGTCATCTGCCGCGACGTGCAGCGCGATGTGGTCAAGGACCTGCCCAAGCATGTGGATTTCATGCGTCTGCGCCGCACGACCAAGATCAACCTGTTCATCGGCGTCGAAGTCACAGGCGAAGAGAAGGCACCCGGCCTGAAAAAAGGCGGCGTGCTGTCACTGGTCCGCCCTGAGGTGGAACTGATCGTGACAGCGGGCGACATCCCCGAAAGCATCACCATTGATGTGTCCGAGATGGAAATTGGCGACACGCTGACCATCTCTTCGGTCACGCTGCCCACAGGCGCAAAGCCGACCATCGACCGTGACTTCGTGATTGCCAACATCCAGGCGCCGTCTGGCCTGGCATCGCAAAGCGACGACGAAGAGACCGACGAAGACACCGCCGCTGACGACGTCCCTGCCACCGAGCAGACCGACGACGCATAAGGCGCGCACACATCCAAGATGTGCCAAGGCCGCTCCGGCAACCGGGGTGGCCTTTTTCTTTGCCCAAGCCCTCATCTCGCGTATCCATGATGAAGAATGTCTTAACCCCATCCCCGAAAAGTTAAT
The DNA here is from genome assembly GCA_038525015.1 of Pseudomonadota bacterium. Taxonomy (GTDB): domain Bacteria; phylum Pseudomonadota; class Alphaproteobacteria; order Rhodobacterales; family Rhodobacteraceae; genus Tateyamaria. Next base: position 116,485 of record JBCBID010000007.1, read on the forward strand.
CCTTTCGGAGGCGTTAACGGGTGGGCTCGTCTCAAGCTGTCACAAAATACGTGGTTTGCAGCGAGAAATGCGCAGTTTGGCGATTTACCCCTGAAATCCAATGATTTCTGCCACCTCAAATTGTGCGGTTTGACCCGCAAAAGGCGCAGTTTCACGGTTGCGGGTGGATGTCGCCCCACCGCACGGTGCGTTTACACATTGCTGGACCCGCCCGCCCCCTGGGCCTATGCTGCGCCGCAACATGAACAAAGGACGCCCCCATGAAGCTGATCGTCGGCCTTGGCAATCCGGGCCCGAAATACGCCCGCAACCGGCACAATATCGGCTTCATGGTCCTGGACAGGATTGCCGCGGATCATGGCTTTCCGGCGTGGAAGTCCAAACATCAGGGTGTGGTGTCCGAAGGGCGGTTCGGGTCTGACCGCGCCATCCTACTTAAGCCAGAAACCTACATGAACAAATCCGGCGACAGCGTGGGGGCCGCGATGCGTTTTCACAAGCTGGAACCAGAGGATGTCATTGTTTTACATGACGAAATCGACCTTGCACCGGGCAAGGTGCGGTGGAAGGTCGGCGGCGGCCATGCCGGTCACAACGGCCTCCGGTCGGTCCATGCCCATATCGGTCCTGACTATGCGCGCGTGCGACTTGGAGTGGGGCATCCGGGGCACAAGGATGCGGTGCCGGGCTATGTGCTGCGCGATTTCCCCAAAGCGGATGACGACTGGCTTGACGATGTGATCCGAGGGTGCTCGGACGGGGCGCCCCATCTGGCTTTGGGTGATGGCGCAAAATTCATGAATGCCGTGGCCTTGCGGGTGTCCCCACCAAGGTCCAGCAAGACAGCAGAAAAGCCAACAGAAACAAAGACTTCAACAGCGCAAACGGCCCCCGCAAAAGACACGAGATCACCGCTGCAAAAGCTCATGGATCGTTTTTCGTGAGCTTGCGTCAGGCCTTTCTCGACCAGTCGGGCACCTGTACCCGCATGGGGTCTCCGCTCATGGGCCGGGTCCTGAATATCTTGGCCCAGCGTTGGGAAGACGACACCGCTCTGGGTCAAAAAATGGCTGAATATCAAGGGGATATCGGTCCCGCCGGGCATTCACTACCGCTCCGCATTTGCGGCGGTCTGCACGCGCTGGTACTGCTGGACAGGGATGCGGCACTGAAAGCGGCTTATCCGCCCAACGAAACGGATGATGCCATACTTGAGCAGGCCATCGTCAACGCCCTGAAAGATAAAGAAGATTTCTTTCTCGACTGGACCCGCACAGCGCCTCAGACCAACGAGGTGCGGCGCAGCGCGGCCCTGATTGCGATGGCACATGTGGCCGTCACGCATTTCGACCGCCCTATTGTCATGTCGGAACTGGGCGCAAGCGGCGGGCTCAACATGATGTGGGACCACTTCGCCCTGAAGGTCGGGGGCCATATCTTTGGGCCTGCTGCACCTGCATTGACCCTGCGCCCGGACTGGACAGGACCACCCCCGCCCGACGCACAACCGCAGATCGTTAAGCGGGGCGGTGTCGATCTTAATCCCTTGAATCTAAAAGATGAAAAAGATCACCTCCGGCTTCTGGCCTATCTCTGGGCGGACCAACCGCATCGCGTTGACCTCACGCGGGCCGCAATGTCAGTGCTGTCGGCACAGGTAGACAAAGCCGATGCCATCGACTGGCTTGAGCACCGACTTTCCGCAGCACCCGCCGGTCACATGCACATGATCCAGCACACCGTGGCATGGCAGTATTTCCCAAAGGACGCGCAGGCCCGGGGCACCGCTTTGATCGAAGCAGCTGGGGCCCGCGCGACCCCCGATACGCCCCTTGCCTGGATGCAAATGGAAACTGACGGCGACACCACCGGCGCTGTGGGCGCGGCCCTCACCTTGCGGCTCTGGCCCGGCGACCTCACTTTGGAACTGGGCCGCGCCGATTTTCACGGGCGTTGGGTCAACTGGACTGGCTGACGCAGCGGCAGGGTTGCGACGTGAAAGCCACCTGTGGATAGCTGCCCCAAAGCGGAGGAAAAAGATGCGTATTGTTCTAAAATGGATAGTCCGCGGGCTTCTGGCATTGGTTTTAGCCGCGGTTCTGGTCGGATTATGGAAGCGTGAAGAGATCACGCGCCTGCTCGCTGTAAACTCTCTTTTCGACGAAAACCGCATCGTGTCGAATTTTTCGAACATGGACACAGCCTTTCTGCACCGCGAGGTCCCCAAGGGTGCAGCCGCCGCCAGCCCCTTGCCCGAGGGGCCGCAGATGACCATGCCCAACGACTACGCGGCATGGGTCACCGACAGGACCGTCACCTCGGCGCTTGTGCTGAAAAACGGCGAGGTCGTGCACGAGGCCTATTACCAGGGCACTGATGCCGACGACCTGCGGATCAGTTGGTCGGTCGCCAAAAGCTACCTGTCGGCCCTGTTCGGCATACTGGTGGACGAAGGGACAATCCCGTCCCTTGACGCGCCTGTGACCGATTACGCCCCCAAGCTGAAGGGCGGCGCCTATGACGGCGCCACGATCCGCAACGTCTTGCAGATGTCGAGCGGCATCACCTTTGACGAGGACTATCTAGAATATGACAGCGATATCAACCGGATGGGCCGCGTTCTTGCCTTGGGTGGCAAGATGGACGACTTCGCTGCGGGCCTGACCGAGCGGTTCGCAGAGCCGGGCGAGACCTGGCAATATACCTCAATCGACACGCATGTGGTGGGGATGGTGGCCCGCGGCGCGACCGGCCGCGACATACCCGATCTGATGGCCGAAAAGCTGATCGCACCCCTGGGGCTGGACCAATCGCCACTTTACCTAACGGATGGCGTCGGTGTCGCCTTTGTGCTGGGCGGCCTGAACATTACGACGCGGGACTATGCCCGCTTTGGCCAGATGATCTTGCAGAACGGAGTATGGCAGGGCGAACAAGTGGTGCCCGCCGATTGGATCGCCGCGTCAACGGCACCAAGCGCACGCACCCAAGCCGGCCAGATCGGCTATGGCTATCAGTGGTGGATCCCGGTTGGCGCAACCACGGGTCAGTTCATGGGCCGTGGCATCTATGGCCAATACCTCTATATCGACCAGAAGGCGGGTGTCGTTATCGTCAGCACAGCAGCGGACCGCAAGTTTCGCGAAGACGGTGTGAGCGAGGCCAATATCGACATGTTCCGCCAGATTGTGGCCGCAACGGAGTGACCGATGGAACCCGAGGAAAGTGTCAACGTACTAGGCACAAATTTGCAATTGTGCGGCATGGACCCGGTCACCGGCTTTTTCCGGGACGGGCACTGCAACACATGCGCGGCAGATCAGGGCAGCCATACGGTCTGTGCGGTGATGACGGCCGAATTTCTGGCCTATTCGAAATATGTCGGCAATGACCTGAGCACCCCACGCCCCGAATACCATTTTGCCGGACTGACACCAGGCGACAGTTGGTGCCTGTGCGCAGCACGCTTTCTACAAGCCCATGACGAGGGCTGCGCGCCCAAGGTTTCGCTTGAGGCCACCCACAAGCGCGCGCTTGATATGGTCCCGCTTGAGGTGCTGAAACAGCACGCGGCCTAACCTTACTCGACGTTGCGCCCTTCAGGGCCCGACATGTCAAAGCCGAGGTGCCGCGCGACGGTAAAGATATCCTTGTCGCCGCGCCCACACATATTCATGCAGATGATATGATCCTTTGGCAGATTGGGCGCAATCTTCATCACATGCGCCAGCGCGTGGCTGGGTTCGAGTGCGGGAATGATCCCTTCGGTCGTGCAGCAAAGCTGGAACGCCTCCAGCGCCTCCACATCAGTGATCGACACATACTCGGCCCGGCCGATGTCGTGCAGCCATGCGTGCTCGGGGCCAATACCCGGATAGTCCAGCCCCGCAGAGATCGAGAACCCTTCAAGTATCTGCCCGTCATCGTCCTGCAGCAGATAGGTCCGGTTGCCGTGCAGCACGCCGGGGCGGCCTCCGGTCAGCGACGCGCAATGCTCCATCTTGGCGTTCACGCCCTTGCCTCCCGCTTCAACCCCGATGATGCCCACCTCCTTCTCATCAAGGAAGGGAAAGAACAGGCCCATCGCGTTCGACCCACCGCCAATGGCGGCAATCACGGTATCGGGGAAGCGCCCTTCTGCCTCGACCATCTGTTCGCGCACTTCCTTGCCGATGATGCTTTGGAAGTCGCGGACCATCGCCGGGTATGGATGCGGCCCCGCCACGGTGCCGATGCAATAGAACGTGTCGCGCACATTGGTCACCCAATCGCGCAGCGCGTCGTTCATCGCGTCCTTCAGCGTGCCACGACCCGAGGTCACCGGGATCACCTCGGCCCCGAGCAGCTTCATGCGGAACACGTTGGGGGCCTGACGTTCGACATCGTGGGCCCCCATGTAAACCACGCATTTCAAACCGAATTTCGCGCACACGGTGGCGGTGGCCACACCGTGCTGCCCTGCCCCGGTCTCGGCAATGATCCGGGTCTTGCCCATGCGGCGCGCCAGAATGATTTGACCCAGCACATTGTTGATCTTGTGCGCGCCCGTGTGGTTCAGTTCGTCCCGCTTCATGTAGATTTTTGCGCCGCCCAGGTGTTCTGTCAGGCGCTCCGCGAAATAAAGCGGGCTGGGGCGACCAACATAGTGCTTCCAGAGGAAATCCATCTCGGCCCAAAAGCTGTCGTCGGTTTTGGCCTTTTCATACTCCTCTTCCAGCGACAAGATCAGCGGCATCAGTGTCTCAGACACGAACCGCCCGCCAAAATCGCCAAAGCGCCCGTTTTCATCGGGGCCGGTCATGAAGGAATTGAAAAGATCGTTGGCCATCGTCGCCTCCCGCGTTCAGGTCAGATCGCGTTTATATCCGATGTGAGACGGGGTAAAGCCAACCCGGCTGTAGAACCGCGCCGTATCGGTGCGACTTTTGTTCATGGTCAACTGCATAAGGGTGCAGCCCGCGGCCCGCGACCGCGCTTCGGCATCGGCGATCATCGCCTCCCCGACCTGCTGACCGCGCATGTGGCTTGCCACACGCACCCCCTCCAATTGTGCGCGGCGGCTTGCCCGCAACGAGAGGCCGGGAATAAAGGTCAACTGATAGGTCGCCACCACCGTGCCATCCAAGTGACCGACGATAACCGCGTTGTTCAGGTCAGCCTCAATCTCTTGGAACGCGGCCAGATAAGCTTCGTCCGCCGCCCCTTCCCGTGCAGTGCCCAGGTAATCATCCCTCAACAGCGCAAGAATAGCCGGCACATCGTCCTCGGTTGCCTCTCGAAAAGCAATTGTCATACGTCGTGCGCCGCACTCATGAACGCACGGATCAGGTCGGTGTCTTTCTCGCCCGGCGCGATTTCCACGCCGGAACTGATGTCGACCTGTCGCGCACCGGTCAGCTTAACCGCATCGCCCACATTCTCGGCGTTTAGTCCGCCCGCCAGCATCCACGGCACCGGCCACCGCCGCCCCGCAATCAGCCTCCAGTCAAAGGTCAGACCATTGCCACCGGGCAGCTCTGCGGCCTTGGGTGGCTTGGCATCGACCAGTATTTGGTCCGCCACACGCGCATACGCGTCAAGCAAGGGCAGATCCTCGGACGAGGCGACGCCCACCGCTTTCATCACCGGCAGACCACAGCGTGCCTTGATCTCGGCCACGCGCGCGGGGGGTTCGGCCCCATGAAGCTGCAACATGTCCAGCGGCACATGTGCTGTAAGGTCATCAAGAAACGCATTGTCCGCATTCACGACCAGTGCAACCTTGGCCACGCCGGGCGGGACGTCCAAGGCCAATGCAGAAGCATCTTCAATGCTGATATTGCGAGGCGATTTTGGGAAAAAGACAAAGCCCACATATGTCGCGCCTGCATCCACGGCAGCAGCCACGTGTTCAGGGCGGCGCAGGCCGCAGATCTTCACAAAGACATTTGACATGGGCTTGGCTTAGCTGGCTTCATCCAGAAGGGCCAGAACCTCATCCTTGCCCTCGTGCTTTTCGGATTTGAGGCGTTTGACCTCGCGCTCCAACCGGCGCTTTTCACGGGCATTGCGCGCATTCTCTGCCCGGATGGTGTGTTCGCGCAGCCATTCCCAGACAAAGCCCACGAACAGACCCGCTATGATGCCGCCAAAGATAACGACAAACAGGGGCAATTCGATGGTCGGGGCCACGGCGAAAAGCCCTGCAATCTCGTCCGGCAGCAGCTTGAGCGTCACCATGCCGCGATTGGCCAACGCGACCGCAATCAGCGCCACGGCGAAAATGGCAATGCAAGCATAGCGAATGTAACGCATCAGGCTTTCCCGTTCAGACGATCACGCAGCAGCTTGCCGGTCTTGAAAAACGGCACGTGCTTTTCTTCGACGTCAACGGTTTCGCCTGTACGGGGGTTCCGCCCGGTGCGTGCGTCCCGCTTTTTGACCGAAAATGCGCCAAAGCCGCGCAGTTCGACCCTGTCGCCGCGTGACATGGCGTTGGTCACCTCGTCAAAGATGGTATTCACGATCCGCTCCACGTCTCTTTGATACAGGTGTGGATTTTCGTCTGCGATCTTTTGGATCAGCTCTGACCGGATCATAATGAGTTCCTCCCGAGAGACTCGGCTTTTTGTCTTTATGCGTCCCGTAACTATAAGAACAATCGCGCCTTTCGGGAATAGGCCCTATTTGCGCTGAACGGGTTTTTTTATCGCTTAGACAGGGGGATGACACCAAAATTGGCGGGTTTTGGATACCATCAACTCGTATGCACCATTGTGCACGTGCGGCCGCGCGCATGATTCGAGAGGCCCCGAAGCAAGACAAAAGGGGCCCCGCAGGGCCCCTCGCACTTTCCCGCAAAAGGGGAAGGATATTTATTCGTCGCCCTTGAGTGCGGCGCCCAGGATATCGCCCAGCGATGCACCAGAGTCGGACGAGCCGTACTGTTCGACGGCCTCTTTCTCTTCGGCGATCTCGCGTGCCTTGATCGACACACCCAAGCGGCGGGTTTTGTTGTCGATGTTGGTGATGCGGACATCAACCTTGTCACCGACCGAGAACCGCTCAGGGCGCTGTTCGGCGCGGTCACGCGACAGGTCGGAGCGGCGGATGAAGGATTTCATGCCTTCGTATTCCACTTCGATGCCGCCATCTTCGATAGCCGTCACTTCCACGGTCACGATCGACCCGCGCTTCACGCCGCCCACGGCTTCGGCAAACTTGTCGCCGCCAACCGCCTTGATCGAGAGCGAGATGCGCTCTTTCTCGACGTCCACTTCGGACACAACCGCGTGGACCATGTCGCCCTTGCGGTAGTCCTGAATGGCTTCCTCGCCACGTTGGTCCCACGACAGGTCGGACAGGTGCACCATGCCGTCGATGTCGCCTTCGAGGCCAACGAACAGACCGAACTCGGTGATATTCTTGACTTCGCCTTCGACTTCCGTGCCCTCGGGGTGTGTTTCTGCAAACACCTCCCACGGGTTGCGCATGGTCTGTTTGAGGCCCAGGGACACGCGGCGCTTGGCACCGTCGATTTCAAGAACCATGACTTCGACTTCCTGGCTGGTCGAAACGATCTTGCCGGGATGTACGTTCTTCTTGGTCCAGGACATTTCGGACACGTGAACCAGACCCTCGACACCAGGTTCCAGCTCGACGAACGCACCGTAGTCGGTGATGTTCGTGACACGGCCGGTGTGTGTCGATTCCAGCGGGTACTTGGCCGCGACCAGATCCCATGGATCTTCCTGAAGCTGTTTCATGCCCAGGCTGATACGGTGAGTTTCCTTGTTGATCTTGATGACCTGCACCTTGATTGTCTCACCAATGGTGAGGATCTCGGACGGGTGGTTCACGCGGCGCCAGGCCATGTCGGTGACGTGCAGCAGACCGTCAACGCCGCCCAGGTCAACGAATGCACCGTATTCAGTGATGTTCTTGACCACACCGTCGACGTTTTGTCCTTCGGTCAGGTTGCCGATCACTTCGGCACGCTGTTCTGCGCGGGATTCTTCGAGGATCGCACGACGCGACACCACGATGTTGCCACGGCGACGGTCCATCTTGAGGATCTGGAAGGGCTGCTTCAAACCCATCAGCGGGCCAGCATCACGCACAGGGCGGACGTCAACCTGAGAGCCGGGCAGGAAGGCCACGGCACCGCCGAGGTCGACGGTGAAGCCACCTTTGACGCGGCCAAAGATGGCACCCTCGACGCGGGCGTCGTCGGCATAGGCTTTTTCCAGGCGATCCCAGGCTTCTTCGCGGCGGGCCATCTCGCGCGAGATGACGGCTTCGCCACGGGCGTTCTCGGCGGCGCGCAGGTACACTTCGACCTCGTCTCCGACAGAGATTTCGGGTGCTTCACCGGGATTTGCGAATTCTTTGAGCTCGACGCGGCCTTCCATTTTGTAGCCTACGTCGATGATGGCTTGGCCTGCCTCGATGGCGAGCACCTTGCCTTTGACAACCGACCCTTCTTCGGGTGTGTCCATTTCGAAGCTTTCTTGCAGGAGGGCTTCGAATTCCTCCATCATTTTATCAGCCATGTGGCGTCGTTTTCCTAACTATAACTGTTTTATCGGGCCGTGCGGTTGTCTCCGCCGGTCTTGGATGTGGTTGGTCAGATGTATCGCAAAACAAAGAGGGCCGGATGGTTCCGACCCTGCTCATCTCGATGTCTTGCGGTGTTTACACCTTGGCGACGGTCGCGCGTATAGCCCGGGTTGTCCGAAAGGGCAAGGGTTTGGGTTAGCGGGGAGTTCACACGGCGAAAAAGCGTCACTGTCCCCGCGGGGACAGGGTTTTCGGCAATCTGTCCCCGCGGGGACAAGCTGTTCGGAGCGTTCAGGGAATGTTCATCGGTTTGAGATTTTCGCCGCATTCCGGGGTGTTGGCGACCGGTCGGTGCGGTACCAAATATTAACCAGCGAAAACGCAAGGTTGAGCCTGAAGGCGGGCGGTTTCGCCTAGGGTGCGCAGTGAATGCGCATCCTACAGGGGTGCGGGCCTAGATTTCCTCGCCCAGTTCCTGCAGTTCTTTCAGCAGTTCCTCGTAAATGCCGTTACTATCACCGCCACCAAAGACCGTGGCCCCGCCCGAGTAGGTCTGGCCATAGGTGCGAGCCACGTTGATCGTTTGGACAAAGGCCGAAAGAAGCTGGTCTTTTTCCAGCGGGCTGAGCGGGTGGATGTACACACCCCAGAGACGCCCCTGCGCCACCGCATAGCGGGCGTCCAATGCGCTGTCGAAATTGGCCTGCATCAGGCGCATGAGTTCGGCGGCGTCCAGACCATCAGCTGAGCGGATAGGCACCATAGCCCGCATGCGGTCGGCACGCGGGTCAGCGATCACGATGATCGGGATGTCGTCGATGGCGAACTGGATGGCGTTGCCCGCTGGCTGCGCTTCGGGGTCGATGGCGCGGATGATCTCGGCCATGCGCAAGAGCGTCATGGGCGGCTCAAGCGGGGCGTCTGGCAGGGCCTCGGCATCGGGGAGCACTTCGGCATCTGACCCGTTGTTGGGTGTGGTCTGGGCATGGGCTGCGCCGAACACGGCCATCCCTGCCAATACGACTGCCATCAATGCGGTGCGAAGAAGTGCCATGGCCGGTGCCTTTCCTGATCCAATGATGGAAAGCTAGGCCAGCAAGGGGTCAATTACCAAGCACCGTTTGGTGATGGGTTGTAACAGGCGCGGGGTCAGGCCCGCGCCTGCGGTATTTTTAGACAGCGGCCTTGAGCGTCTCAGCAAGGTCCGTGCGTTCCCAGCTGAAGCCACCGTCGGCATCGGGTGCACGGCCGAAGTGACCATAAGCCGCTGTGCGCTGGTAGATCGGTTTGTTCATCGACAGGTGTTCGCGGATGCCGCGCGGGGTCAGGTCCATCGCCTGGGCCACAGCAGCTTCGATCGCGGCGTCATTCGCCTGCCCGGTGCCAAAGGTGTCGCAGTAGATCGAAAGGGGTTTCGACACACCTATGGCATAAGACAGTTGGATCGTACACTTGGCCGCCAGGCCAGCGGCCACGACATTCTTGGCCAGATAGCGCGCGGCATATGCCGCCGAGCGGTCCACCTTGGTCGGGTCCTTGCCCGAGAAAGCCCCACCCCCATGGGGGGCCGCACCGCCATACGTGTCCACGATGATCTTGCGCCCAGTCAGCCCGGCATCCCCGTCGGGGCCGCCAATTACGAACTTGCCCGTTGGGTTCACGTGCCATTCGGTATCGGCCGTGAGCCAGCCGTCGGGCAAAACCTCTTGGATATAGGGGGCGACGATGCTGCGGATGTCGTCGCTGGACAGGCTTTCATCGAGGTGCTGCGTGGACAACACCAGAGAGGAGATGCCAACGGGTTTGCCATCTTTGTAAATCACCGAAAGCTGCGATTTGGCATCGGGCCCCAGGGTCGGTTCAGTGCCGTCCTTACGCACCTCGGCCAGACGGCGCAGGATGGCGTGTGCATAGTGGATCGGGGCTGGCATAAGTTCGGGCGTCTCATTGGTGGCAAAGCCAAACATGATGCCCTGGTCGCCTGCGCCTTCGTCCTTGTTGCCCGAGGCATCAACGCCTTGGGCGATGTGGGCCGATTGTTCGTGCAGCAGGTTGGTGATTTCGCAGGTGGCATGGTGGAACTTGTCCTGCTCGTAACCGATGTCCTTGATGCAGGCGCGCGCGATTTCGTCGATCTTGCCCATGTAGTCGTGCAATTTGTCCTGATCGCTCAGGCCAACCTCTCCGCCGATGACGACACGGTCGGTGGTGGCAAAGGTCTCACAGGCGACACGCGCTTCGGGCTCTTCGGCAAGAAAGGCATCAAGAACGGCATCTGAAATGCGGTCGCAGACCTTATCGGGGTGGCCCTCGGAGACGGATTCCGAGGTGAAAATGTAGTTCTGACGGGACATGAACGCTCCATTAAATGTTCTCCGCGTCACGTCAGGAAGCCGTTGTGACGGGTTCGGGAGGGCTTACGCCCCGGGGGCGGACACGTCAATGGCCGCCGCGCGGCGAGTGCGGGCGCGGTGCAACACCGCACCAATCAGACCCGCGAGGATCAGCAGGATCCAAGGTAAATCACCGGTCTGGCTGTAGAACGTGGCAGCACCCGGTTCGGGGAGGGGAGCGTCGATATAGCCCGCCTCGTTCAGTCCGAGCGACGCGATGATCCGTCCCTTGGGGTCAATCACCGCAGAAATCCCAGTATTGGCGGCGCGGATCAGGGGCAGGCCCTGTTCGATGGCCCGCATCTGGGCCTGCGCCAGGTGTTGCTGCGGGCCCGACCGCATCCCGAACCAGGCGTCATTGGTGATCTGCATCAGGAAGGCGGGGCGTTGTGGTGCGGCCCCGACATCGTGGGCAAAGACAGCCTCGTAACAAATGAGGGGTAAGGCGGTGCCGAGGGTGCCCATATCGAGAACCTGCGGGCCGGAACCACGCACATAGCCCGCATCGGCGCGTTCAGCGAGCGCCTGTATGCCAAGACGTCGGAACAGGACCGGCAGAGGCATGTATTCACCAAAGGGCACAAGGTGGTGCTTGTCATAGGTCTGTGTCACCTGGCCGGCAGCGTCGAGCGTGACCAGGCTGTTGTAGTACCCGGCCGCATCGCGTCGCTGGATGCCCAGCACAACGGGCGCACCGCGGGCGGCATCGGAAATCACATCAAAGACGGGTTGCGCATTTTCAAGCAGGTAGGGCAAGGCCGTTTCCGGCCAGACGATCAGATCAGGCGCGGGACCCGCGGCGGTATAGTCGATCTGGCGGTTGACGAAGACGGGAATGCGGTCGGGGTCCCATTTTTCGTCTTGTGGCGCGTTGGGTTGCACCAGGCGGATGGTGTGTTCGGTGAGATCACTGACCGGTGCGCGTGGAGACAGGGCCAAGACCACGCAGGAGATGCCCAGCAGCGCGCCCCCAATCCATCGTGTGTTGGCGATCAGCGCGACGGTCGCTGTCATGGCCAGCATGAGACCGTGGGGACCCAGCCAGGCTAGCCCCTGCCCTGCGATCCCGTTGACCAGCGCCTGCGGCGGCGCGGCCCATGGAAAGCCCGTCAGTAGATAGGCCCTGAGCATTTCGGCTCCGCTCCAGGCCAGTGTCAGCCCCCAGGCCTGTCCGCCTGCCCAGCGTGCGAATGCCAGCGCTGCGGCCCAGAAGAGCCCCATGCCGATCCCAAGAAGCACCAACGCAAAGGGCGCCATCCAACCGGTGGTGGCCGCGTCCACCTGAAACGGTGCAGTGATCCAGGTCATGGTGGCGATGAAGTAGCCGAAGCCGAGGGCCCATCCCAGGATCAAGGCGCGCCCAACCGTGGGGCTGAGGCGAAGGCAGAGAAACCCAGCTAGCAAGGGAATGATGATCGCAAACACCATGTTGAATGGGGCATGCGCCAATGCCCCAAATGCACCTGCGCCCAGTGCCATAGCTATCTGAGCCCAGACGGGCAAGGCGCCAAGGCGCACGGCGTCGGGCGTCATTCGGCGGGCTCCGGCCCTTTCAGCCGGACCCGAAGGCGTTTGATCCGCCTGGGGTCTGCGTCGATCACCTCGAATTGGGGGCCATCGGGGTGCAGCACCACTTCACCTCGCGCGGGCACACGCCCGGCCAGCATCACAACAAGGCCGCCCAGTGTGTCGATCTCTTCCTCGTCCACGTCGTCATGGGTGGTGAGAGACACGCCAATCTCCCCCTCGAACTCGGTCAGCGGGGTCTTGGCCAGCGCGAGGTAACAGCCGGTTTTCTCGTGGGTGAAGAGCACGCCTTCGTCAACATCATGTTCGTCCTCGATCTCGCCCACGACCTGCTCGATCAGGTCTTCGATTGTGACAAGGCCATCCACGCCGCCATATTCGTCGATCACGAGGGCCATATGGCGGCGCTCGGTCTGCATCTTTGTAAGCAGGACGCCGATGGTCATGGAAGGTGGCACGAAAAGCAGGGGACGCAGGCGGGCGCGCAGGTCGAAATCGGCGCCGCTGCCATTAAACCCGTGTTGCAGGGCCACATCTTTGAGATGGGCAAAGCCGATGGGGGTGTCGAGCGTCCCCTCGAAGACCGGAAGGCGGGTGTAACCGCTGTCCTTGAACACCTGTACCAGTTCATCCAGCGATACGCTGTCAGGCACAGCTGTGATGTCCGCCTTGGGCACGGCCACGTCCTCGACCCGCAAGCGACGCAGGTTTATCATGCCGTGGGATTGCGGCCTTGTGTTGGAGGTCTCGGTGCTTTTGTCCTCGGCCTCAGACGGGCTGAGCGCGCCGATTACACGGGCCAGAAAGCCGCCATTCTGAGAAGGTTCGGTCGTGTCACTGTCTGACTGCGCGCGATGCGCTGCGTCAGACGATCCGTCAGTGTCGCCCATTGGCTCCTATCCAAATGTCATATGGGCCGCAGCCCTTTATGGGTCCCAATATGGGTCAGGCAGGCCCAGTTTGCCAAGTATCTCGACCTCGAGCGCCTCCATGCGCGTGGCGTCGAGGTCACGGATGTGGTCATAGCCCAGCAAATGTAACGTACCGTGAATGAGAAGATGGGTCACATGGGCGGACATCGGCTTGCCTTGTTGGGCCGCCTCACGCGCGCAGGTGTCATAGGCAATGGCCAGGTCGCCGAGGCTGAGCGTGCCATCCGGGTCGGCTTGTGGCGGGTTCGGTTGGCCGCCGGCCTCATTGGATATAAGGTCCTCTTGAGGCCAGCTGAGCACGTTGGTGGGCGTGGGTTTGTCGCGAAAATCTGCATTCAGCGTCGCGATGCGCGCGTCATCACAGGCAAGAATCGACAGCGCGGCGTTGGGGATGCCGAGATGGTTCAGCGTCGCGGTGATGGCTATGCTTGTCAGGCTGTCGACCTCCGCTTGCTGCCAGCGGTTATCTTCGATCAGGATGTCGATGTCGTGTGGCAAATGACAGAACCGGGGGCCCGCCCCCGGACCCCCGCGGTTTATTTGGCAAAATGAAGATGGATCATTGCGCTTCTGCGTCGGCCTCGTAGGCTTCGATGATGGCGGCGACAAGGGGATGGCGCACCACATCCTTGGATGTGAAGTAGTTGAAGCTGATATTGGGGATGGATTTTAGCAGGCGTTCGGCATCCCAGAGGCCGGAGGCCACGCCGCGCGGCAGGTCGATCTGGGTGCGGTCGCCGGTGATGACCATGCGGGAGCCTTCGCCCAGACGGGTCAGAAACATCTTCATTTGCATGGTGGTCGCGTTTTGCGCCTCATCCAAAACTACGAAGGCACGGCTGAGCGTACGTCCGCGCATAAAGGCCAACGGCGCGATTTCGATGGTCTTTTCCTCTTTCAGCTTGGCCAGTTGCTTGCCCGGCAGAAAGTCGTTCAGGGCGTCGTAGAGCGGTTGCATGTAAGGATCGACTTTTTCCTCTTGTGTGCCCGGCAGAAAGCCCAGCCGCTCGCCCGCCTCGACCGCAGGGCGGCAGAGGATGATCCGGTCGACGTGGCCAGAAATGAACATCGACACGCCCACGGCCACGGCCAGGTAGGTCTTGCCCGTCCCTGCGGGACCAATGCCGAAGGCCATCTCATTGTCAAAAAGTGACTGGACATAGGCCTTCTGCGCGTCGGTGCGCGGCTCGACCAGTTTCTTGCGGGTCTTGATCTCAATCCGGTTGCCCACGGGCATTTCCAACTGGTCGCCTTGCCGCGTGCCTGTACCCACTTCGGACGTGCCCATGCGCAATTCACGATCCACATCCGCCGGCTCTACGTCCTTGCCGGTCTCAAGCCTCAGATACAGCGCGTTCAACACTTCGCTGGCGCGCTTTTGCGACCCTTCCTGGCCCATGACCGCAAGCACGTTGCCGCGGCGCACGATCTGCACGTCAAGCGCCTGCTCTATCGTTGCAAGATGTTGGTCGAAAGGGCCACAGAGATCGATCAAAAGCCGATTGTCCGGAAATTCGATCAGAGCTTCGGTCGCGGTGACAGTGCTCAAGAACAGGCTCCTTTGATTTGAGTCTTCCAATCGTGCCAAGGACAGCGCCTGGCAGCAAGGTGCAGTTCGCTCAATTGCGCAGAAAAAGACCGCGCAGGCGGGAAAGCCAGCGCGGTCGGGATAAGAACGCTATGTGCCAGGGTCAGTGATGAGGCTGATGCGCCGGGTGCACCACATGTCCATGGCCCTTGGTTGTGCGCACCGGTACGCGTTCGGTCCGGGTGGCAACGGGTGCACGCGGCACGCGGTCCTCGATCCCCTGCGAGCCGGATTGATAAGGGCCAAGCACTGTGCCGGGTTCGGCAGCCGCGCTGCAGACAGGCAAGCCCGAAACCGGGTCAAGCCGGTTTGATGCGCGCGCTTCGAGCCCGTCGTCAATGTACCAGGTTTGGCACCCGTCCGGGGTGATTGCGATGGCGGCGTTGTCATCCGCGTTGGTGGATGAATCCCGTCCGCCATCGTTCGCTACGGCGATAAAGCTCTCTGGCCCGGCGTAGCGTGTCGTGCCTTCGAACCCTTCGGCACAGGCCGTTAGGCCCCCGACGGCGACGGAAAGAATAACGAGTGTCTTGGGAGCCATAATCACCACCTGTAGCAAATTACTTCGACGCGGCGGTTTTGCTTCATGCCCGCCGCTGTTTTGTTCGAGGCCCGGGGACGCGTTTCACCGAACCCGATCTCGCGCTCGATCACTGCGCCGACGGACCGGCCAATATTGGCTACAGCACGTGCGCGATGGTCGGACAGGCGCTGGTTATAGGACCGGGAGGCCCGGCTGTCCGTGTGGCCGTAAACGGCGTAGCCAAACACGCCCTCTTGGGTGAAAACCTCTTCCAGACGCTTGCGCGCCCCTGCCGTCAGGCGAGAGCTGTCAGTGGCGAACATGGTGTCTGCTTCGCCAACGAAACAGGTGTTCTGCACCACGCAGACCGGCTTACCTGTCTTCGGATCGAGCCGGTTGACCTGGACCTGTTCAAGACCCCCATCCGCCATCCAGTGCATACAGCCGTCTGGGTCAACCCAGACACCCCATTGAATGCGGCCCGATTGTTCACCGCGGGCTACATTTTGAGCGGAGACTGCCTCGCTCGTGAGCCCCACCCCGCAGGCCAATGCCAAAGCAAACTTCAGCATCCCAAATTGTTTCAACATCAACTGACCCTCTTCGTCATGGCGGTACGCTTGTTTGCGCGCAGCCGCCCATGCTCGTTCTTGTTTGCGCTTGACCCCGCCCGATACTGCGAAAGTCCCGCACTGCCGTGAGGCAAAGTGTATCAAAGATTACCCAAAGGTGAAGAAAAAACCACCACATGTCGTGGTGGCGGCGCCAGTTTCAACGAAAACGGGGGCTTAACACGTCATTTAGCGTGTTGGCAGGAGGTCAGACCAAGACGCCTGCCAGAGAGTTCGCCGCCGACCCGACGATTCTCACCTTGGCAATGTCGCCAATCTGCACTGGCGCGTCATCTACGTGGACCGCGTGCAAATACTCGCTTTTGCCGCCCATTTGGCCCGGACGGCGGCCCGGCTTTTCAAACAGGACGTGAACGGTACGGCCAACCATGCTTTGTTGGATCGCGCGTTGCTGCTTGGTGATCAGGGATTGGAGCCTTTGAAGGCGGTCATCCGCCACCGCCGGCTCGACCTGTGCGCGTTCAGCGGCGGGAGTGCCCGGACGCGTCGAGTATTTGAAGCTGTAAGCGTAGCCGTAGTTGACGGCTTCCACCAAGTCGAGCGTCGCCTGGAAGTCTTCTTCCGTCTCTTCTGGAAAGCCAACAATAAAGTCCCCTGACATCAGGATATCAGGGCGTGCCGCGCGAATGCGTTCGATCAGCCGGAGGTAGCTTTCAGCGGTGTGGCTGCGGTTCATGCGCTTGAGAATGCGATCGCTGCCGGACTGCACGGGCAGGTGCAGGTAGGGCATGAGTTTGGAACATGTCCCGTGCGCCTCGATCAGATCGTCGGTCATGTCATTGGGGTGGCTTGTGGTGAAGCGGATGCGCTCCAAACCGTCTACCTTGTCCAGGTCCCATATGAGCTTTGCCAGCGTGTAGTCTGACCCGCCGGGGCCTGCGCCGTGATAGGCATTGACGTTCTGGCCCAGCAAGGTGATTTCGCGCACGCCACGTTCAACGAGATCGCGCGCCTCGGTTAGAATACGGTCAACGGGGCGGCTCACTTCAGCGCCGCGGGTATAGGGAACCACACAGAAGGCGCAGAACTTGTCGCACCCCTCCTGCACGGTCAGGAACGCGGTCGGCCCGCGCTGCGCCTTGGGACGGTTTTTGAGCTTCTCGAACTTATCTTCCTCGGGGAAATCGGTGTCGAGCGCTTTTTGTCCGGCTTGCGTCCTGGCCTCCATCTCGGGCAGGCGGTGGTAACTTTGCGGGCCAACGACCAAGTCTACCATCGGCTGACGGCGCATGATCTCTTGCCCTTCAGCCTGGGCCACGCAGCCCGCAACGCCGATCTTGAGGTTGGGTTTTTCAGCCTTGAGTCCCTTGAAGCGGCCAAGTTCTGAATAGACCTTTTCAGCCGCCTTTTCACGGATGTGGCAGGTGTTGAGTAGGATCATGTCGGCATCGTCCGGCTTTGAAGTCTCGACATAGCCTTGCGCGCCCAGCGCTTCGGCCATGCGTTCGCTGTCATAGACATTCATTTGACAGCCGTAGGTCTTGATAAAGAGCTTTTTCGGCGCGGACATGGGGCACAGATTCCGGTTCATGCGATTGAAGACTGCGCTCTATCAGCCGCCCCGGCATCTTGCAATGCAGCGTCGATTCACCAAACATTACCACCAAAAGGCGCATACGAGGCAGATGATGCATTTCGACAGCTTGAGCAGCTTTCTGAACGACGGAGACGCTATCCCCAGAAAGGGGCCAGTGGCAATTGTGCTGGCCGAGGATGAAATAGAGGTGGACACCACGCTGCGTCATCACCAACAGGCGGGGTTTGCCCAAGTGCTGGCCTTCATGCCCGCCGAGTTCCAATTGCCGCGCGATCTGTCCGAAAGCGTCATACGGATAGACTTCGCAACCTCTGAGGCAGATGCGATGGTCAAGGCTGTGAATGGCCTGATGCGTGCGGTGCCTGCGGGCATGTGGATCTACTACTGCTACAATGCCGAGTTTCTGTTCCATCCGTTCTGCGAGACGCGGACGGTGGGTGAAATGCTGGCCTTCCACGCAGAGGAGCGTCGCGATGCGATGCTGACCTATGTGGTCGATCTTTATGCGGACGACCTGTGGGCCTGTCCCGATGCGGTGTCGCTGGACCGCGCGCATCTGGACCGTTCGGGATACTACGCGCTTGCGCGACCGGACGAGAATGGTCACCCCAAGGAACGACAATTGAACTTTTATGGCGGGCTGCGTTGGCGGTTCGAGGAACACGTGCCAGAGGCGCGCCGCAAGATCGACCGCATCTCGCTATTCAGGACCAAGCCGGGGCTAATGCTGCGCGAAGATCACACATTCAACGACGAGGAATACAATACCTATGCCTGCAAATGGCATCACAACCTGACCTCGTCAATTTGTTCGTTTCGCACAGCCAAAGCGCTGAAGCTGAACCCGGGCAGCACTTACGATATCGACACGTTCAAGTGGCACAATTCAGCACCTTTTGAATGGCATTCGCGGCAATTGCTGGACTTGGGGTTGATGGAACCGGGGCAGTGGTTTTGAGGCGGGTGCACTAGAGAAAATAAGCCGCCCCCGTGGCTTATTGGTATTGCAGAACCGGAAACCAGTCATCCCGAAGAGACTGCCCCGGCTTCATGCCATGCCCTGGAAACGGCGGCGACGTAGGACCGGGCCGGTCCACATAGCGCGCATCGTCGCCCACAAGTCGCAACGAAAAGGCACGACGCCGTTGGGTGCTGTGGTTACCCCTGGCGCCGTGCAGGGTGCGAAAATTGAACGCCACGGCATCACCGGGCTCCATGTCAAACTCAACTACGCGCATCCCTTCGGCGTCTGGGTCCGGCACAGGCAAATAGTCCCCTTCATAAAAAGCCACTTCGGAGGCCCATCGGGTTGGCACGACGTCCTTGGGCCAGAGATGTGAGCCTGCGACGCAACGCAGGGTCGCGTCGGTAACCGGATCAAGTGGTGACCAGAAGCTGACGGTTTGGCGCCCCTCGACAAAATAGTAGGGACCATCCTGATGCCATGGCGTGGCCATTGAGGTTCCGGGCTCTTTGACGAGCACGTGATCGTGGAACAACTGAGCCTTTTGTGACCGCATCAGGGTCGCCGCAACCTGCGCAATGTACGGGTCAAAAACGACGGTACGAAATTCGGGAATCCTTTGCCAGTTGCAGTAGTCGTCAAAGAACAGGCCCGTTTCGCCCGGCTTATCATTTGTCGAGACATAGGGGCCGGGATCAGCCATGTTTCGAGCCACACCCGCGCGCAGGCGCTCGACGTGATTTGCTAGAAGACCGCGGATCACGACAACGCCATCGGCCTGATAGGTGGCCACGTCATCACTCGACACAGGCGTCATGGAAGGTTCTAGCCCTTGCGGCGCAGTCGGATCACCACATCGACCGACGCAATCTCGGCCCCGTCGGGCGCATCGGGTAGTTGAGCAATAACCAGTTGATCAGACGGGGCGTCGGTCAGTGTCGCCTCGTCCTCCCAAAAGAAATGTGGGTGATCATGCGTGTTGGTGTCGAAATAGCTTTTCGAACCATCCACAGTGACTTCCTGCATCAGACCGGCATCACAAAAGGCGCGAAGGGTATTGTAGACGGTGGCAAGCGACACGGCCTCGCCCTGATCCTTCGCCGCTTCGAACAGGCTTTCAGCGGTCACATGGCGATGTTGGCCATCCCCGATCAACAGCGCAGCCAGAGTCACGCGCTGTCGCGTTGGCCGAAGCCCTGCGCCTGCAAGCCATTTGCTTCCTACATCGTGCTGCGCGTCAGTCATACTGTCCTCGTGGCGTTACGATACATATAAAGGACCATCCCGTTGCAATTCAATCGCAAAACGGGTCCCGTGCATTATGCCACACGTCCGAAGAAGCCCATTTGTTCCTGAGGCGAAAAGGCGCAACCAGGTGTGTCGTAGTGGGACAGCACCGCGACAATGCGAGATATGCCTGACCCGACGGTCGACACACGGTGCGCGGTGTTGACCCCAAGAAAGACGTTGAGTGTGCCTGCCTTTTGGATCAGCTGTGCGGGTGCAGTCCGGCCTTGTAGCAGGTCTGCTATGCCTGCATGATTTGGATCATCATCGCTGCGCAAGTCCTTCGCATATTCAAAAAGCCCGCCCGACGACGCCTCCTGTAACAGCAGCGTGGTCGTAAAGACCGAACGGTCGAAATGCCAGTTCAGAGCCTCGCCCGGGCGGTATTCAAGCACGTTCAGCCCGGCGAGTGCGTCGTCCATCGTGAAAAGTTCATTCTTGTCCATGACAGCTGCGAGAAAAGTCGCGAATTCGGGCCATTGATAGATCTGATCCAGCGCCGTGCCGCGCATCTGGTCGTGACAGAGCGTGTGGTTGGCGGTTTCAACCTTGGTCAATGCCGGATGGTCGGGGGCGAGCCCGTCGACAGTATCCTTGAAATGAATGTTGTGCGCGCGGCGGTGATAAAAGCTCTCGGTCGCCATACGAGGGTGTACGTGGTCGAGGACCGCTGCCAGAGCGGTCGGTGTCATGAAGCCCGGCAGGTTGAACAGGCCGTCGCGCGCCAAGCCATCCTTGGCAAAGGCCACCAATGCATCCCACTGTGCCGTATGGGGTCGGTGCAAGGGATAGCGGTCGAGGTCGATAATCTGTTCCATGACCGCGAGAGTGCCCCAGCGGTTCTGGCCTGACAAGGGATCGCCCCCCGCCCTTGCGCCCTTTGCCCGCGCGGTGGTAGAGGGGCCCGAACCCGCACACCCGGGAACAGATGCGCGACCAGAACGAGGCCCGAATGGCAGACTACCCCACCCGTTTTGACAAAGACGACCTGCTTAAATGCGCTCGTGGTGAGTTGTTTGGGCAAGGCAATGCGCAATTGCCCGAGCCACCAATGCTGATGATGGACCGTATCACGGATGTCTCAGAGGATGGCGGTGAACATGGGAAGGGGCATATCATCGCAGAGTTCGATATCACGCCCGATCTGTGGTTTTTCGAGTGCCATTTTCCCGGCAATCCGATCATGCCAGGGTGCCTGGGGCTGGATGGGCTCTGGCAATTGACTGGCTTCAACCTTGGCTGGCGCGGCTGGCAAGGGCGTGGCTATGCGCTGGGTGTGGGCGAGGTGAAGCTAACTGGTATGGTCCGGCCCGACCGCAAGATGCTGACCTACTATGTGGATTTCACCAAGGCCGTCCAGACCCGCCGATTGACCATGGGCGTCGCCGACGGGCGGGTGGAAGCCGACGGCGAAGTGATCTATCAGGTCAAGGACATGAAGGTCGCTTTGTCGGAAAGCTGACCTGTCGCACCGAGGCCAGAAAGGACCCTGCTCATGCGCCGCGTAGTTGTCACCGGTTTGGGAATCGTGTCTTCCATTGGCAATAATGCCGATGAGGTTTTGGCGTCGCTCAAGGCCGGTACGTCCGGCATTGTGGCGAGTGAAGAAATGGCCGAGCATGGGTTCCGCAGCCAGGTCGCAGGCGCCATCGACCTTGACGTGAAAGAGCATGTGGACAAACGTGCGCTGAGGTTCATGGGACCGGGTGCGGCCTATGCCCATATCGCGATGACCCAAGCCATTGCAGATGCGGGGCTGGAAGAGAGTGATATCGTCAACCCGCGCACCGGGCTTGTGGCAGGCTCCGGCGGGCCGTCGACCAGCGCCATGCTCGCAGCGCATCAGACGGTGCTGAAGACCGGCGCGACGAAGCGCATTGGCCCTTTTGCGGTGCCGAAATGCATGTCCTCGACCATCAGTGCGAACCTCGCGACGGGCTTCAAGATCAAGGGCATCAACTATTCGATCACAAGCGCTTGTTCGACATCACTGCATTGCATCGGCAATGCCGCCGAACAGATCATGCTGGGCAAGCAGGATATCATGTTTGCGGGCGGGGCCGAGGAGTTGGACTGGACCCTATCGTGCCTCTTTGATGCGATGGGCGCGATGTCGTCGAAATACAATGATGCCCCTGCGCGCGCGAGCCGCGCCTTTGACGCGGACCGCGATGGGTTCGTGATATCAGGTGGCGGCGGCATTGTCGTACTGGAAGAGTTGGAGCACGCCCGCGCGCGCGGGGCGAAGATTTACGCTGAGGTAACCGGATACGCAGCCACGTCCGACGGGCACGACATGGTGGCCCCGTCAGGTGAAGGCGGCGAGCGCGCGATGCGGGCAGCCCTTGAAACGCTGCCGAACGACCGTGCCGTCAGCTATATCAATGCCCATGGCACCTCGACCCCTGTAGGCGATGTGGGTGAGATTGAAGCTGTGCGTCGGGTGTTCCAGCAAGGGTCGACGCCACCGGTCAGCTCGACCAAGTCGATGACAGGCCATGCGCAGGGCGCAGCAGGGGCGCTTGAGGCGATCTTTAGCCTGTTGATGCTGGACAATGATTTCATCACGCCGTCCATCAACGTTGAGACGCTGGACCCCGCGCTGGAGGCGTCGGAAATCGCGACGACTTATCGCCCGGATGCAGGCCTTGATTCGGTTATGACCAATTCGTTTGGCTTCGGCGGCACCAACGGATCGATGATCCTTTCGAAATTTCACGGGTAAGATTTGAGTATGACGGGATTGCTTGCAGGAAAACGCGGCCTTGTGATGGGTGTCGCCAATGACAGGTCGATTGCCTGGGGCATTTCGAAGGCCATGCACGAGGCAGGCGCAGAACTGGCGTTCAGTTATCAGGGCGAAGCCTTTGGCAAGCGACTGGAACCGCTGGCCGCGAGCGTTGGATCGGATTTCATGGTGGATGTAGACGTCACGGATGACGCATCGCTTGATGCCGCGTTCGAAGCGCTGGAAGCGCGCTGGCCGACCATCGACTTTCTGATCCACGCGGTAGCTTTTTCCGACAAGTCGGAACTGACCGGCCGGTTTCTGAATACGAGCCGCGCCAACTTTAAGCACTCCATGGATATCTCGGCTTATTCGTTTATCGAGGTCGCACGGCGCGCGCATCCGATGATGGTGGAACATGGCGGCTCGCTGATCACGCTCACCTATCAGGGGTCGAACCGGGTTGTGCCGAATTACAATGTAATGGGTGTGGCCAAGGCGGCGCTCGAATCGGCTACGCGCTATCTGGCCAATGATCTTGGCCCTGATAGCATCCGCGTGAACGCCATTTCCCCCGGGCCGATGAAGACGCTGGCCGGGTCGGCCATTGCGGGCGCGCGCAAGACCTACAAGCATACCGATCAGAACGCGCCGCTGCGCTCGAACGCGACGTTGGAGGCGGTGGGTGGCACCGCTGTCTATCTGTGTTCGCAAGCAGGTGCCTGCACCACGGGCGAAATCATACGTGTGGACGGCGGCTTTCACGTCTTGGGCATGCCGCAGCCGGATCATCTTTGACTGTTGGGTGGTCTTGAACAGATCAGAAGTCTGTCTGGGCCTTTCCTAGAATGACCTTGACCCGAACGAATTGATACAACGCCGCGACGCGTTAAGAGCCCGTGAACTTGGACGGCCAATCCCGTAGAGATTGGGTGATCTCACTTCCAGACCTTAAGTCTGACAGGACTTGGCCTGGCACTTCCGCGTTGACGCGTTTTGTGTACTGTTCGTGCGGCCAAGCAACGAGAGCGCTGGTTTGTTGAATACGCCGATGCCGGCGCTGTCGGACCGAAATCTCTGCGTCTGTTTTGATAAATACACATGCCTGCGCCGACGCATAGGCCGCTGCCCGCATGAGACTGAAACTGCCACATATCATCTTTGCCAGATAGACAGCCCGGCGGCACGTTCCGGCCCCAATCTCGCCCACTTGCTTGTCTATTTACGTTGCCATGAAGCAAAAAAATCCAGATCAGGAACGGCGGCGCGCACGTATCCTGGAGCGCCGCGCGGCGCGGGCCCGTCGTTCAAAATGGCTGGGCCGCTTGCTCTTTTCGTTGACCGGTATGGGCCTGGTGGTTCTGCTACGCATGAATCCCGGCATCGTAGAGGACGCGGTGGTGCTTGCATATGGACAGACATCTGGTGAGCAAAGCGCCACAAGCGCCGTTGCAGAACGCCATATGCCCAAGGACGCGGTGCCAGTGCGTCGCGGCGGAGCATTGTCACAAACGGTACAAACAACGACGAATGCACAGGATCAAGCCGATGACGTTGCAAACCGGCTCAGACACCTGACGCCGGGTGGCTGATCAAAAGAAGCGTCAGCCTGCGGTGATCGAGATGACCTCGAAATCGAAGACCAGATCCTGACCCGCTAGTGGGTGATTGGCGTCCAGCATGATCTCGGCGTCGCCCAACTCGGCTATAGTCACCGGCATAGGCTGGCCCTGCGGCGTTTGCATCTGCAACTGCAGGCCCACCTCAAGCGGGATGTCGTCCGGGATCGCGTCTCGCGGCACGGCCTGTCGCAAAGCCGGGTTGATCGGGCCATAGGCTTGATCACAAGGAATGCTGACCTTTTTCTTTTCGCCCTTGGTCATACCAGGGAGCGCTGTGTCGAGGCCGGAGATGATCTGGCCCGAGCCCACAACAAACTCCAAGGGGTCGCGTCCGTCCGAGCTGTCAAAGACGGTGCCGTCTAGCAAAGTCCCGGTGTAGTGGATGCGCACCGTGTCACCATCCTTGATCGCCGTCATGGTCCATCTCCAAGTCAGTCTGTCGGATCGACAGATGGCACACCCTGCCCGCCCGCGTCAGTGGGGTAAACCCCACCTCACCTCTTTTCGTCTGCCCCGCCCCGTGCCAGTCTGCGTACAAAGGAGCGTGCCATGCCGATCACCACCTGTATCTTCGACGCCTATGGCACATTGTTCGATGTGGCGGCTGCTGCCCGGATCGCTGCGTCAGAACCAGAGTTTCAACAATTGGCAAACAGTTGGCCTGTGCTGGCAGAGCATTGGCGGCAGAAACAACTGCAGTACACCTGGTTGCGTGCGATCACGAGGGCGCACACTGACTTCTGGCAGGTTACTCAAGACGGGCTGGATTGGGCGTTAGAGCGGAATGGACTGGGCGGCGACGCAACCCTACGCGAGCGGTTGCTTGCGCTTTACAGGGAACTGCAAGCCTATCCAGAGGTGTCAGCGATGCTACACACCCTGAAGGCCAAACGGCTGAACACTGCGATCCTGTCCAATGGATCGCCCGCGATGTTGAACGCGGCCGTGCAATCGGCCGGCATCGCGGATGTATTGGATGATTGCCTGTCGGTCGAAAATGTGGGCATCTTCAAGCCGGATGCGCGGGTTTATGATCTTGTTGGCCAGAGGTTTGGCTGTGCCAAAGACGAGGTGCTGTTTGTGTCTTCGAACGGCTGGGATGCGGCGGGGGCCAGCGGCTATGGCTTCACCACGGCTTGGGTCAATCGCACGGGCGAACCGGTAGATCGGTTGCCGTGGGTGCCTGACCATATATTGACAGATCTGACTGGCATCCCGGAGTTGGCCGCGGCATGAGCACCTTTCAAACGTCTGATGGCTTGTCTTTGTATTTCGAGGATGAGGGCGAAGGCACCCCATTGCTCTGCTTGCCCGGTCTGACCCGCACCACCCAGGATTTCCAATACGTCACGCCGCATCTGCCGCCTTGCCGTCTGATCAAGATGGACTATCGCGGACGGGGGCGATCGGAATGGGACAAGACGTGGGCAAACTATGCTCTGCCCACCGAAATCCGGGACGTGATGCAGTTGATGGATCATCTTTCGCTGTCTGCGGTGGCCATTCTAGGCACCTCGCGGGGCGGTCTGAATGCGATGGGCCTGGCGGCTTATGCGGCGGAGAGGGTGCTAGGCGCGGCCCTGAACGATGTGGGGCCTGAGCTGGAGCCGGCCGGGTTGGGTGGGATCATGACCTATCTGGGCCGACGTCCGGCGGCACGGACCCATGCCGAGGCCGCTGCGGCCCTACCCCACGTTTTAAGTGGCTTCAACAGCGTCCCACCCGAGCGCTGGATGCAAGAGGCCCGCACCCATTTTGTGGAAACCAAGGAAGGTCTCGACATCACTTATGACCCGCGCTTGCGTGATGCGATTGAGGCGGGCGGAGAGGTGCCTGACCTATGGCCGTTCTATGACGCGTTGGCAGGCAAGCCGTTGGCCCTAATCCGCGGAGCCGGGTCCGACTTGTTGAGCGCCGCGACTGCGCAAAAGATGCAGGAGCGACGCCCGGACATGGTCTATGCAGAGGTGCCGAACCGCGGGCATGTACCCTTTCTGGATGAACCCGAAGCATTGGGCGCGATCCGTATCTGGATGGAACAGATAAAGTGAATATCGAGATGATCCGCGCCGCGGCCACGCGACTAAACGGCCATACACGCAAGACACCTCTGCTGAACTCGCCGTTTCTGGACGACATGGCCGGGCGCCGGGTCTGGATCAAAGCAGAGTGCCTGCAACACACCGGCAGCTTCAAGTACCGCGGGGCGTGGTCTGCGCTGTCAACCTTGGACGAGGCGGTGCGCAGCGCGGGCGTCCTTGCCTTTTCCAGCGGTAATCACGCACAAGGTGTGGCACTGGCCGCGCAAATGCACGGTGTGCCGTCGGTGATTGTGATGCCCAGTGATGCGCCTACCCTGAAGATCGAAAATACGCGCGCGCTGGGAGCCGAAGTGGTGCTGTATGACCGAGGGTCGGGTGACCGTGACGCCATCGGTGCCAAACTGGCGGAAACGCGCAGTTTGACGCTGATCAAGCCCTTTGACGAGCCACAGGTGATTGCCGGGCAAGGCACAACGGGTCTTGAAATAGCAGAGCAAGCGGCGGCGCTGGGTGTCGTTGCCGCAGACGTCATCGTGTGTTGCGGCGGCGGAGGCTTGACCAGTGGGATCGCATTAGCCCTTGAGGCCGAAGCCCCCGGTCTGCGCGTTCGCACTGCAGAGCCTGAGGGGTTTGACGATGTGGCGAGGTCCCTGTGCGCGGGCGAGATTGAGCGGAACAAAACCCTATCGGGCAACATCTGTGATGCCATCATTACGCCGCAGCCCGGTGACCTGACCTTTCCCATCATGCAGCGGCTGTGTGGGCCGGGTCTGATCGTGACTGAAGACGACGTGCTCAACGCTATGGCACAGGCCTTTTTGCGTCTGAAGGTCGTGGCAGAGCCGGGTGGTGCCGTGGCGCTTGCTGCCGCACTGTGTCGGCAGGATCAGATTGAAGGGGATGACGTTATCGTCACGATATCGGGCGGGAACGTAGACCCAGACATCTTCCAACGCGCATTGGACACGCTTGCATGACCGACTTCACTATCTCTAGCTTCAACGTCAAAAACCTGATCGGACCGGACCAGGAATACTATCGTTTTCAAGCCTATACGCCCGAGGAATATGCTTGGAAGGTCAACTGGTTATCTGAACAGCTACAAACCATGGACGCCGACATCGTCGGCTTTCAAGAGATTTTCGAGGAAGAGGCGTTGCGCGCCGTGATCGACGCTGCTGACAGCGAAGGCATTGCGGACAATGCTGAACACATACCTGGTCAAGACAAACGCTATCGGCGCAAGGCGATCTTTCGCAAGCTGGCTTATCGACCCTATACCGACGCGGCCCTGGCTGTCGCCGCAAATGTAAATGATGGCGACCCTGGACAGCGCAGGCCTGGTGTTGCGATCCTGTCGCGCTTTGGTTTTGTTGGTGCACCAGAGGTCATTCAGGACCTGGCTGAACCCGTCGACATCAACTTTGGTCCGATGGGACCGGACGGCGGGGGGAACTTTGGCCTAACCCGGCTCAGCCGCCCGATCCTGAAGGTGCGCGTGCCTGTCGGGCGTCACGTCATCACGGTCTTCAATTGCCACCTGAAATCAAAGCTTGGCGAATTTGTGGGTCGGCCCGGCGAGCCGTTCCCTGCCGAGATCGACCTGACCCATTATGATCCTGTGGGCCGTGCTTTGGGTGGGCTTCGGTCGGCTCTGCGCCGTATGGCCGAAGCCTGGGTGCTGCGCCGCGCCATCGTCGAGGAACTGAGTTTAGGTCACCCGGTCATGGTTTTGGGGGACTTCAATGATGGCGAACACGCCGTCAGTTCCGAAATCATCAGCGGCGAACACCCGTTCAAGAACTATGCCTGGATGCTGCGCCACGACGCCGAGAGCCCGCGTGATCGATACACCGAAGAGGAAGACGTGCATATTCGCGAGCATATAGAGGCCGTGCGTTTGCACTCGGCAGAAAAACAGTTCATCCGTAAATCATCACGCGATATGGTCTATACGGCAGCGTTCGGCGGCGTCTATGAAAGTATCGACCAGATTTACATGTCTCGACACTTTCTGCCCGACGTTTCGGAAAGCATCGGGCAGATGGACTATTTCAGCGTGCTAAACGATCATCTGACCGATGGCAGTCATGCCGAGGCGCCATATAACAAGCTGGCATCAGACCACGGGCAGATCATCGCGCACATGCGACTGAAGGACTGAGCAAATGCAGATGGCGGATTTGGGCGACGTACGCCTGCACTACCGGATCGATGGGTCGGAGGATGGCGCGCCCGTGGTCTTTGTGAACTCGCTTGGTACAGATATGCGGTTGTGGGATCCAATCCTCCCGCTCCTGCCCGACGGTCTGCGGATCCTGCGCTTTGATAAGCGGGGGCATGGCCTGTCAAGCTGCCCGCCAGCGCCCTATTCGATGGGCGCGCTGGTCAGCGATTGCGAAGCACTCATGGACCTACACGGGTTCAAAGAGGTGATGTTTGTGGGCCTGTCCATCGGCGGAATGATCGCTCAGGGTCTGGCGATAAAGCGCTTGGACCTGATGCGTGCCATGGTGCTATCGAATACGGGTGCCAAGATCGGCACCAAGGAGATGTGGGCTGACCGTATACAGGATGTAAACACCGGCGGCATCGAGAAGCTCGCTGATGCAGTCATGGATCGATGGTTTTCGCGTGACTTCCATCACGAGATAGAACTGGAGCTGTGGCGCAACATGCTGGTGCGGCAAGAGGACGAGGGTTACGCTGGATGCTCTGCCGCGATCTCAGGCACTGACTTCTTTTCGACAACGGCCAAGCTTCGCCTCGCTACGCTCGGCATCGCGGGGTCGGCGGATGGCTCGACCCCACCCGATTTGGTGCGTGAGACCGTCGATCTAATCCCTGGCAGCCAGTTCCACCTGATCCGCAAGGCCGGTCATCTGCCCTGTGTCGAACAGCCCGAGGAATATGCACGCGTGCTGAGTGATTTCATGCGATCGACAGGGCATATCTGATCGATGGCAGCTTCAGTCTTTTCGTCTGCGCTTTATTCGGACCTGTTTCCAACGGGTGAGGTGGGGCGGCTCTGGTCTGACAGTGCCGAAGTGCGTGCGATGCTGCTTGTTGAAGGCGCGCTTGCACAAGTGCAAGGGGCTTTGGGCGTGATCCCCGAACTTAGCGCCAAGTTCATCCATCGCGCCTCGCTAGAGGTGCAGATCGATCCGGCTGCTTTGGCGAAGGCGACCGGGCAAAACGGTGTCAGTGTGCCAGCATTGGTGACCGAGTTCAGAAAGGCGATGGAAGCACCAGAGCACGCGCAATATGTGCATTGGGGTGCGACCAGCCAAGACATCATCGATACCGCCCTGATGTTGAGACTACGCCAGACACTGACGGTGCAACACGAGTTGCTGCTCAGTATCTTGCGCGCACTGGGGCAGCAGGCCGAGGAATACGCCGAGCTTCCCATGGTGGGACGCACCTACGGGCAGCACGCCACCCCCACAAGCTGGGGGGCGGTTCTGGCACAATGGGGTCATCCCCTAATGGACGCGATGGATGACCTGTTGGCGATCCGTAACGGATCAATTTGGGTGTCGCTCAGCGGTGCAGCGGGGACAGCATCCGCGCTGGGGCCACGGGCAGACGAGATACGTGCGGACTTGGCGAATGCGCTGAACCTGCGCGACCCAAAGCGCAGTTGGCATACTGATCGCGGTCCATTCCTGCGGATCGCCGACTGGATGGCGCGGATCGTAGCGACGTTTTCTGCAATGGGACAAAGCGCAGTCGCGCTGTCGGCAAGCGATTGTCAGGAGATTTCGTATGCTGGGGGATCGTCTTCGACCATGCCGCAAAAGAAAAACCCGGTCGAGGCATCGGCGCTGGCGGCCCTGGGGCATCAAATGACGGGCCTGCGTGCATCATTGCAAGCCGCCGCCTCGCATCAGCATCAACGGGATGGCGCTGCGTTGTTCACAGAGTGGATGGTGATGCCTCAGATTGCGCTTTGCTGGGCCACATCGGTAAAGATCGCATTTTCGCTGGTCCACAACTGGCAACCGAACCCGACGAGCATGGCCGACAAGTTCGGCGGACTGGGGGGCATACATGCCGAAGCGCTTAGCTTTGCGCTTGCAGACATCATCCCGCGCCCCGATGCGCAAACGATGGTTAAAGAACTGATCGACCAGGCGCGCCTGTCAAATCAGTCTCTCTCAACAGTTGCGCAGGCCACGTACCCGGAATTGCCTGACGAGCTGTTTGATCCCGCATCGCAGATGGGCATGGCACCCGCCCAAGCTCTGGCTTTTTCCCAACGGGTGAAGTCCGTTTGAAGCTGCCGGTTCTCTTTATCCTACTCACTGTGATGATCGACGCGATGGGCATCGGGCTGATCGTGCCGGTCATGCCCGATCTGATCCAAGAGGTACAGGGGTCCGGTCTTGGCACGGCAGCGTTATGGGGCGGTGTCTTGTCGACGACTTTTGCCGCAATGCAATTTCTGTTTGGCCCGTTTTTGGGGGCGCTATCGGACCGGTTTGGGCGGCGGCCGATCCTGCTGGTGTCACTTGTGGTGCTTGCGGTGGACTATTTGGTCATGGCGGTCGCTGGAACGATCTGGTTGCTACTGATCGGTCGTATGGTGGGAGGTATCACTGCAGCCACGCAATCAACCGCCAACGCTTACATGGCCGACATCTCACGGCCCGAGGACAAGGCCGCGAATTTCGGATTGATTGGCGCAGCATTCGGACTGGGGTTCGTTCTTGGACCTGCATTGGGCGGTTTTCTGGCCGAATACGGAACCCGGGCGCCGTTCTATGCCGCGGCGGGTCTGGCCTCCGCCAATGCTGTCTTTGGCTACATCGTGCTGAAAGAAACTGTTGACGACCGCATTCGCCGTCCGTTCATCTGGGCGCGTGCCAACCCGTTTGGCCTGTTCAAACATTTAGGCAGGTTACCAGGGCTTGCGCCGCTTTTGCTTGTGTTTTTCATGTATCAAGTGGCCTTCACGGTATATCCCGCAGTCTGGGCATACTACACGGCTGAGCGGTTCGCCTGGTCGCCGGGGATGGTTGGACTATCACTGAGCCTATTCGGAGTTTCGATGGCTGTGGTGCAAGGCGGATTGATCCGTCCAATGCTGCGGATCATGGGCGAACGCGGCGCAGTGATTTACGGCCACATTGCCGATGTGGCAGTCTTCCTGCTGATTGGGTTTGTGACTTCTGGTACGTGGCTTTTGATCCTGACACCCCTTGCCGCGCTGCCGGCCGTCATTACCCCCGCCCTTCAGGGCATCATGTCCAAGGCTATGGGCGATGATGAACAGGGCGAGCTTCAGGGTGCACTTGTGTCAATCTCGGCCCTAGCGATGATTCTGTCTCCGCTGCTGCTGACGTCGGTGTTTTACACCTTCACCACACCAGAGACCGGCGTGTATCTTCCAGGGGCGCCTTTTCTGCTATCAGCCGTTCTAATGGCGTTCGCACTGATGGTATTCATGCGTGCTGCAAAGACTATCGCTCGATCTGACATCGACAAAGCGGCGGCGTCATAGCTCTGTCGCTTTCCGGCTTGCTTGCGCGCGGTGACTGGGCCACCGTTCTGCAATTCAAAGGGCAAAGGGACGCAAAAGCGCTTGGTGCAACTCATGGGGTGCTGGTAGTGCGTAAGCCGCCTTGGCGGGCCGGTTACAAAGCGCTCGGCGAAAAAAGGGCCGAAGCGGCGATTGTAGGTGTGATCCTGGCCTATAAACAAGCGCCCAAATGTGCGGGCCGCGGCGGCAAGGTTTTTATAGTTGTTATGCCACAGAGGGGTGCGACCGCCGAATATGAGCCAGCCATTCGCGCGGCTATCGTTCTAGGGATGGTCGGCTACAAGATAGGCGATTTGGTTATCAGGAATGATATTCCTTTGATATTGGACCTCTACAAACTAGGGCATTTGCAACGGGACAGTCTGATTTCCGGGCATAGGACGCTCGATTAGGTCTGCGAGGCGATTAGGGACACCAATTCTGGCAGAGCACGGCGGAATGTGATCCTGTTCGACAGGTAACACGGGATCACCTCTGTTCTCCCGGCGATCTTATCACCCAAAATTTTTGAGTTAGAGAAGAGGAATTATGGGATGAAATTGGAGGGCCTCGACATCCTTGTGACTGCCCCCCCTGCACCGGGGTGGGGCGGGCGCTATTGGATCCTGGTAAAGCTGACAAGCGATGATGGGATTGTCGGATGGGGCGAGTGCTACGCCGCTTCCGTGGGACCTGACGCGATGCGAGCGGTTATTGAGGATGTGTTTGATCGGCACATGCGCGGGCAAAACCCCGAAAATATCGAGTTGATGTTTCGCCGCGCATATTCGTCAGGCTTCACCCAACGCCCCGACCCGACTGTCATGGGGGCATTTTCGGGGTTGGAGATCGCGTGTTGGGACATTCTGGGCAAGGCGCGTGGGCGACCAGTCTGGGCGCTCCTTGGCGGCAAAATGAACGACCGTATCCGCGCCTACACCTACCTTTATCCGCTGCCCCATCATGGGTTGGATCTGTTCTGGACATCGCCCGTCCTCGCGGCGGAGTCTGCATTGGACTGTGTTGACCGCGGCTATACCGCAGTGAAATTCGACCCGGCAGGTCCTTACACCATGCGCGGGGGACATATGCCCGGTATGCGCGACATTTCTATGTCGGTCGCCTTTTGCAAGGCAATCCGGGAAGCCGTAGGCGACCGAGCCGATTTGCTGTTTGGGACGCATGGACAATTCACCACGGCTGGCGCTATTCGACTGGGACAGGCTTTGGAGCCTTATTCGCCCTTATGGTTTGAAGAGCCGATTCCACCCGATGCGGTTGAGGAAATGGCCAAAGTCGCGCGTGCCGTACGCATTCCTGTGGCAACAGGCGAGCG
Source organism: Pseudomonadota bacterium (assembly GCA_038525015.1). GTDB lineage: Bacteria > Pseudomonadota > Alphaproteobacteria > Rhodobacterales > Rhodobacteraceae > Tateyamaria. The sequence continues at coordinate 149,658 of JBCBID010000007.1, forward strand.
GCTGACCACAAAAGCAGAGTTTGCGCCTGTGTTGCGCAGCGGTGCAGCCACTATTTTGCAGCCGGCGCTGGGACGCGCTGGCGGCATCTGGGAGATGAAGAAGGTTGCTGCCATGGCCGAAGTCTACAACGCACAGATGGCACCGCACCTGTACGCAGGGCCCATCGAATGGGCGGCCAACATTCATCTGGCCACCTCCCTCCCCAACCTTTTGATGTGCGAGACCATCGAGACGCCGTTCCATGACCAATTGATCAAAGGCTGCATTCGGGTTGAGGGCGGATACATCACGCCACCCGAAACGCCCGGCCTAGGCATAGACGTGGACGAAGACCTTGCGCGCGCGCATCCTTTCACCGGCGATGGATTGCATTTGCAGATGCAAGACGCACCCTGCGACTACGAAGCGGGCAACAACTTTGAAGGAGGCGCGCCTGCCCCGCCCGACTAGCGGACGAGGTGCACGCCAGAGACGGCGATATCTGCCTCAATCTCGCGCCCGATGGCGAGAATGCCGATACGGCGCAGACCTGCGGGATCAAACGCGGCATCTGTGCGGTGGGCTTCGAAATCTATAAAGGGCAACTCAATGGTGGTCCACGACGACGGAGCCGTGAACTCTGTGCGGAAGGATTGCCAGGGTCGGGTCAGCGCATCCGTCCGCAGTCGCAGGTCATATGTCGCGCCATTGCCAAGCACGTCCACCGCGATGCCCGTAAAATCGCTGGCGTCGAAGACGTCACCCCCAGCTATATCAAAGGCGATTTGCACAAAGCCGCCGTTGTTTTCCAGCGAAACCGAGCCCGTCAATCGAATGGCATCTTGACCCTGCACTGTCTCTTGGCGCGCTTGCCCCGAAGAAACTCCACCCATCACCGTGTCAGCCATGTATTCCCAGTCTGGGATCAACTCTAAATCCTGCGCCATAACAGGCTGAGATAGCAGAGTGAGAGCAACTGCCAAGCGCATTATGTGCGCGCTGCCTCGAACGCAGCCCAGGCAACTTCAAACTCTTTGAAGGTGATGCGCTTGTCCTTGACCGCGTCAAAGACGATGGCCTCGGACCGCATCAGCGTTGCGATGGCATCGGCCAATCGGGGTGTAACATCGTCTGGTATCACGACAGCGCCATGGCGATCTGCATGGACCAGATCACCGGGACGAACATCGAGACCGTGGATTCGCACGGGCTCACCATAGTCGACCACATGCACAAATCCGTGGCTGGGGCCAATTGAACCTGCAATCACCGGATAGCCTGTGGCCAGGTCTCCTAGGTCGCGCATCACACCGTCGGTCAGGGTCCCCGCGAGCCCGAAAGCCTTGTGAATATTCGTATTGACTTCACCCCAATAGGCCCCGATGGCATTTGGCACATCAAGGTCCTGCACCACGCAAACCGCAGGCCCTGTGGCTCCGGACATATACTTGTAGTAGGCCATACGCCTCGCCTTGATCACCTCCGATACCTCGACAGGCGGGGCCAACGCCTGGATACGAGCAGTGCGGGCGTACCCCACAATGACACCACCGGGTTCCGACGCCAGCATGGTCCCGCGCGTAAAGGCATTGAAGCCACGTTTGCCTTGCGCCACCTCAATCGCATTGCAAACGGTTGGGGTATCAACGGACTTCAAAAGGTCGTGCAGCGCATCATCCATGATCTAACCCTTTGCCAGTGCAGCGCCTTCCGCCAGCGCCGTTAGCTTGGCGTAGGCGATCTCGGGATCGACTGAACCGAAGCCAGCGAAAGTCCCGAATCCACAATCGCTGCCTGCGATCACCCGGTCTGATCCGACAATATCGACAAAGCGTTCGATCCGCTGGGCTACGACCTGTGGATGCTCTACAAAGTTGGTGGTGGTATCCACGACACCGGGCACCAACACCTTGTCGTCCGGGATTTCAGCCTTGCGATCGCGAAACACGGTCCATTCGTGCGCATGGCGCGGGTTCGAAGTCTCGAACAGAACATAGCGCGCCTTGGTCGCCATCAGCGTCGAGAAAACCGTATCCATCGCAACGTCGCAGGTATGCGGCCCTTCGTAATTGCCCCAGCAGATATGCACGCGAACCTTGTCAGCCGGAACGTCAGCCAACGCGTGGTTGAGCGCTTCGACATGGGCATCAGCAATTTTCACGAATTCCGCGTCGCTCAAGTCGTTGAACAACATATGCCGCGACAGCGCCAAATCGGGGCAATCAAGCTGTAGGTCCAGACCGGCCCCAATGATCGTCTCGTACTCAGCTTTCATCGCGTCCGCGAGCGCGGCGAGATAAGCATCGCGGTTTGGATAAAAATCATTCTGCAGGAACAAAGAGATCACACCGGGCGATGCTGCGTTCATGAACCCTTGGTCCACGCTATGCTTGGCCATAGCCGCCTTGAGGTTGGAAATGTCCTTCTCCAACTCACCCTGGCCCTTGCTGCATACTTCTCCTGTGCACATAGGTCGCGCATATTGCGGTGTCCCGCCACCTTCGGCCAGGCGCTTTAAGAAACTGGGAAACTGCTTGAGGTCAGCAGGTGCATTGCGCGGGCTATCGCCGGAAAAGCCGGTATAGCGATCCTTGACATAGGTGGCGTAGCTAATCTTTGACGTTTCGCCGTCGCTCACGATATCCACACCTGCCGCGACCTGTTTGGCCACGGTCTCGTCCACAGCGTCGGTCATAGCGGCGTCAAAGGCGACTTGCTCAAAAGGCTCCTCGCGTTCACGTGCAAAGATAAAATCGACAACCTTCTGCGTCCGCGGGAGTGACCCCACGTGGGTGGTCTTAACAGGCATGGCGGTCTCCTTCAGGTCTTGTGCGCCATCAATACGGAATGGCGATTTGTCTCGGGGTCTTCGGCCACAAAGCCGGTCAGACGCAAGCCCTCTGCTTCCAAACATATCGCATATTCTGCCGGTGACAGTGATGCATGGTACACCGGTTCTTTGCCCACCGTGCCTTGCGCCTCACCAGCATCGGGCCCGACCGTGAGCATCAAGACACCTCCGGTACCAAGATGACGCGCCATCCGGGCAATACAGGCGCGCTGCTCCTCTACGGTCAGGTGAAAAAAGCTGTTCCAGGCAATGATCCCGTCAAAGGTTTCGCCCAATTCGAAATCACGCATGTCACCGTGTCGCCAGTCGCCATCAGGCCAGCGATTGCGTGCAATGTCGAGCATTGGCTGCGAAAAGTCGACACCGGTGACGGCAAATCCCTCTGCTTTGAACCAGCGCGCAATGGGCTCGCCCGTGCCGCAGCCAAGGTCAAGAACGCGTGCATGTTTTCGCAAACCGGCGGCAAAACGCGCGAGCCAACGGGCCTCAAACAAAGCCCGCGACCGTTGCTGGTCGTAAAAAACTGCCTGCCGATCATAAACGCCGCGGGTATCATCGGGCGCGGCGGTCATCCCGTCCAAGTCGGTCCAGCCGGATCGTCTGTGCCCACGATGCGATAAAGCGATGCTTCACCGGTCATTGACGGCACGGCGCTGTAGGCCAGGTTCTCCGGCACACTCATCGTATCGCCTGGCGCAAGCGTTGTGCTGCCTCCGTCCCACGTCACGCGCCAATGGCCACGCATGGGCACCAGAACCGAGGGTTTTGTGTGCTCCCCCATCGCCTCTGTTGCGCTCGAGCGTGTGATCAGATCAACCTCGAACCCGGGTTTGTCCCGGATAATTCCAGTCTCACCGATCACCTTGCAGGGAGCATCATTGGCCAAGGCCACCATATCCCAGTAACGCCGCACACCCATGCCCACAACCTGCATCGGTGACATTTCGGGATACTCTTTCAGTTCATCTTGGGTCAGCAGCGGCATAGGGCCTACACCATCGGGCAGGTGATCCCCCTTCTTGCCGTCATAGAGTTTGCCATTCTCGCCCAATACCAAACCGTGATCAGCAGCATCTTCAACCACTTGCGGTGCCCAGATCACGCCGCCTCCTGCGTCATCGCCCCCAAGGATCGCCATGATCATCCCGTAGTCGGTGCCGATGTTTTCAAAGCCACGGAAAATGCCCGTAGGGATGTTGATGATGTCCCCTTCTTCCAGCACCACCTCGCCGGCGTCGCCCCAGCGGCCCCAAAAAAACCGCCAGCGTCCCGACAGGACAAAGAACACCTCAGCCGTGCGGTGGCTGTGCAGCGAGTTGCGACATTTGGGAGGCTGGCCCGCAGCGCCGATGTTGAAACCATGCGGTATGCCGATGTGAACGTGCTGGTCCGGACTTTCCGACACGCCACCGCCGATGATGGTAAAGTTCTCCTTCTGGTCTGAACCGGGCGTATGGGCGTCGATAAAGGCCGTTTTGCACGGCATCAGGTCGCCGTAGCGCACAATGCGTGGCTCCATCTCGGCGGGGGTCATTGGGTATTCCTTTCTTGTGGAAGTGTCGGGTCAGGCAAGGCATCGCCCGGCTTTGTCTTGGTGAGATCAGCATGTATCCACACCATGCGATCGACGAACCACGCCTTTGGTAGGATCGTCGCGACCAGCCCCAAGAGAGTGGCCCATGGGTTCAACACGATCAGGCCATATATCAAAGGGAGTACGCCAATGGCGGAGAGCAATGTAAGCACGTTTGCCGCGCGGATGTGATGGGCAGAAATATCATAGCGATCACGTGCCAGAAAGATGCGCTCACCCAGTGTTCCCCGTGATGCCCAACTGCCGAAGTCGGAGGGCGGAGGGAAGGCGCGCGGGTTGAGCCAGGTCCAAGCCGCCGCAAAGACAAAGAGCGGCAAAGCCCACCAGCCGAACCATTGGCGTGCAAAGAGTGCCAGCACCATCAGCGGAAGACAGGTGAACCGCGTCCAGACGCTGAGCGGATTCGCATGACGCCGCCAGTCGGTCTCATGCATCCCCATCAGGCGTTCGGCTGCGCGGTAGATGTCCATCAACTCTGCCCCTTTAGCGTCGCTAATTCGGCCTCCAACTCGGCAATGCGTGCGGCCTGCTTGTCCATCTCGGGGCCGACCAGTTGCGCAATCTCGGACCCGTCGAAACGTGGCGTGATGAACTGGGGACAGTTCCAGTCAAACGCCTCAACCGCGATCGTCACCAGTCGCTCCACACGCCCTTGCCCTTCAACGGCAAGACGGTGGGTCAGGTCGGGATTATCATTGGCCGTCTCGAAGGTAGCGCGCCCCTGTATCTTCATCCGGGCCTTGCGCGGATAATCCATCAGAAACAGAGACACCCGATCATCCGCTTCCACATTCCCCTCCGAGATATGCTGCCGGTTGCCACGATAATCGGCAAACGCCAGGTTGTGGTCATCCAGCACGTTCAGAAACCCCGCCGGCCCTCCGCGATGCTGCACATATGGCCACCCCGTTTCAGACACCGACCCAAGGTAAAAGGAAGTACGCGAGGTTATGAAGGTCGCTTCATCCGCGCCCAGCGCACGGGTGCGCGCGCCATAGCTTCGGGCGTACATCGCGGCGGACCCATCCGCCTCCTGCAGCGCTTTCACAGCATTGGTGAACATCACCTCGTCATAGCGTCGCATGCCTTTCACCCCTTCACTATCCGTCAAATTTGCAAATCCGACATCAGCCCGTCTGCAACAGGATCTGCTTCCAGATCGCCGTCTCGTCAAACAACGTATATTCCCGGCGCACCCCCCACGGCCCGAACTCGGCATGGGAAATACCCAGCAGATAGACCTCCGCCCCTGTTGGCACGCCGAAATAGCCCCAGCCGTCATGTTTCCCATGCAGCGCCCAGCGGATAGCCGCACGCGGCGGCATCATATCATCATCGCGACCAATCTGATGGTTGATGGTAAAGGTCGCATCGGGAAAGGACGCGCGCAGCCCCATCCAGAAACGATCCACCGGGCTTGTCCCATGGCCGGTCACGCCACCAGGGTATTCCGACTGCACCGCCCGGTCATACTTCGCCGGGATGGCGCCCATGTCTGCCCCCATGATCCGGGTCAGAATATCTGCATATTGCTGACCCCATTCGTTGTCGTTGCCTCGGCCCTTATACGGCCCGGGCTGATCTGTGGAAGGTGTCAGCGGGCGCACGGCCTTGTCTATCCCGCCCTCGCGCTCAATCAGATCGGCGGCATAGGCTTTGGCGTCCCAACCGATCTGGTTCACAATAGCTGTCTGGTCGCGGATCAACCACTCATCGTTGATTTGGTCATTGATGGCGTGACAATCAGCGATAATGCGATATTGCAGCTTTTTTCCGCTGGCGGGACCATACACGCCATCGGCGCTATGCGTCGCCGTCGACAGTATGCGGTGCGATGACAGCATTCCCTCTTCCGGCGTCCCGCTCCAGATTACGTCCTCGCCCAAAAGTGCTCGATCCGGGAACTCGGCCAGTGTTGCCATTGTCGCACCGATGACTTTCTCATTGCCGATCACCACAGATGCTGGCGAGCGCACCACAATATCCGGGCTGTAATAGTGGTGCAGCGAGGCAATGCCGCGGTCTTCCCAGATCTCCTTGGTAATACCGATGATGTAATGGGGGAAGTCCTTCCACCGGTTCGAAAAACCCTTCATGAGGTCCATCCTTTGGGTATGCGGGCCGAGCCACGCAGGACCAACGGTCCATCCAGCGCAACCCGGCGAGGTTTGGTGTTTGGATCGGCAAGACGGTCCATCAGAATGTCGACCGTGGCCCCGGCCATCTGTCCGGCGGGCTGACGCACGGTGGTCAGGTCATAACTGGGCCAAGCGGCCAGCGTGACATCATCGTAACCCACGACAGACACGTCGCCTGGCACGCTTAGACCAAGTTCAAACCGCAGCACATCCATGACGGCAAAGGCCATGTGGTCATTGGCGCAAAACACCGCGTCCGGCTGATCCGCCCCGCCAAACATCTTGCGCGCGACGCCTTTGGCCTGTTCAAATTTGAAGTCGCTCACCCCGCGGGCAAAGAGCGTCTGTCCACCAGCGTCAAGCCCACTGACAAAGCCTGCCTCGCGGTCGCGCTGGGTCGAGGCCCCCTCCCATCCCGCAACATGCGCGATGCGTGTATGATCACCTGCAATCAGAAACTCGGCCAGCTTGCGACCACCGTGATAATTGTCGGAGGTCACAGCAGAGAGCCGATCATCATCCTGAGCGCGGTTGAACAAAACAATCGGGATGCCTGCCGCTTCGCAACGCTGGGTCAAGTCGTTCGACATCCCAACGCTTGCCGCAATAATCCCATCCACTTGATAGTCCAGCAGTTCTTCCATCACCTCATCGGCTTCGTCGCCCGAGTTAGAGGAGAGGAAAACCAAGACGTGGTAGCCTTGTTCCTGCAATTTGTGGCTTAGTCGTTCGATAGCTTCCGGGTAAAAGTGGTTCTCCAGATAGGCGACCACAAGCCCGATGATCCGACTACGCCCAGTGATCAGGCTGCGCGCCAGCACGTTCGGACGATAGCCAAGCGCATCCGCAGCCTGTCGCACCTTATCCGCTGTGTGCTTTGACACAGACGCGCCGGGCGTGAACACACGACTGACAGCAGAGCGAGAGACGCCTGCCCGCTCCGCCACATCGAGTGCTGTCACCCTGTCAGGCATCAATCAGCCGTCCATCCACCATCAATCAGCATTGACGTGCCCGTGACCATCGCCGAAGCGTCCGACGCCAGAAACAGCACCGCTCCCATGATGTCCTCGACCTCGGCCACGCGTGGCAGCTTGATCTTCTCCATAATCCAGGCGAACCGCTCGGGGTCGCCAAACGACTTTTCGGTAAGGGCGGTGCGTACAAAGGTCGGGCAGACGGTGTTGATGCGAATATTCGATTTGCCCCATTCGATGGCCATGGCCTTTACCATCCCTTCGACCCCGTGCTTGGTGGCGCAATACACAGCGCGATCAATGCCACCCACATGACCCATCTGGGACGAGATGTGGATAATCGACCCTGGCTTGCCCGCCTGCGTCAGCGACCGTGCCGCCGCAGTCGACAAAAAATATGCCCCCTTGAGGTTGATCCCCACGACAGCATCAAAATCAGCCGGAAGCGTTTCCATTGACGGGCCATGCCGCGCCAGACCTGCGGAATTCAGGACGATATCATGTGGCCGATCAAAGGCCGCATTCACGGCCTCTATATCTGACTGATCCAGCGGCATCGCCTCGGCGCTCCACCCTTGCTGGGCCATGGCAGAGACCACATCCGCCAAAGCATCCACACGGCGCGCGGCGCACACCACATGGGCGCCTGCCTCGGCCAAAGCCACAGCACATCCAAGTCCAATCCCAGACGACGCGCCTGTCACAAGCGCACGCTTGCCAGACAGATCGAATGACGGGGCGCGCGGAAGGATCATGACGCCCTCCCTGTGTCGGGGTCAAAGCCAGGTCTCACCTTGTTGAATTCGAGCATCCGCGCCAGCACGTCGATGCCGATCTGATCATACATCTGCAACATATCCACCATCACCCAATTCTCCCGTATCAGCCCATTTTCCAGCCGCCAGAAATCAAGCGACCGCATTTCGATCCGCTTGTTGGTTGGCGGCAAACCCAGCCAGCCCCCATGCGTGATGGTCTGATACATGTCGGGCCAGCCGGTGACAGCCGCGTAGGGCCCGTCTCCAAAGAAATGATACTCGATCTCGTCAACATACTGCCCGCGGTCCGGCATAGCATTCAGAAACGGAATCTGGTGCCAATTTCGAAACCCCGTAACTCCGCGACCCGACCCGATGCAAGACGGCCCATACCACATCATTTTGGGATGCCAGAACCGTTCCATCTCCATCACTTCGGGTCCACCCTGACCGGGGTGCTTTTTCATGTGATCCAGCATCTCGATGATATGCTGGCACGAGGCTGCGCTGGCGTCGTGATCGTAGGGACCCGGCACAATCCCATCGCAGGTCGCAGGCCCGGGCACGTGCCATTCACGACCAAGAGATGGCACCATCGGCCAAGTCTGCGCCTGCATCATCACCTCGGGGATATCCCACAACGCCTGCATTTCTACGATCTTGCCGTTTTCGAAGCGATAGAACTCGTGAAACCGCATATGCACGATGTGGCAGGTCGGCGGAATGTCGAGCCATGGTGCCACAAACGTCCCCGTATAGTAGCCCCCGCATCCAACCCAATCCGCACCTTCTGGCGTTGGACCCGCCATTACGATGTAGTCCCGACGTTCCAAATCAGGCAGTGCTTTAGCCAAGGGTTGCAAAGCCGCGTTCACAAAAGCGTCTACACCCGCCATACTTTCGAACGGAAAGGCGAGACGGAACGTCACATCGGGCGCACATAGATCATCCAGCACATCGTGAATGGCGCTCAAATCAAAGTCATAAAGCGCAGCCCGCAGCGGCCCGATCAGGGCCTTGTGCTGAGAATTTCGATCTATCATGCCCGCTCCTGCATCCGCGCAAATAGGTCCACGCCCATCTGTTGAAACAGGTGGACCATATCGACGAACACCCAGTTTTCGGTGAACCGCCCATCGGTTTTTAGCCAGAAGTCCAGCCCTGATATCTCGATCGTCGCATCCGTTGCTTCATGGCCAAGATAGACGCCACCATGGGTCGCCACGACCCCTTTGGGCCCAGATGCCGCAAGCAGTCGATCCTCCGCCAGAAGGCTGTCGAGATGCAGGACTTTTCGATCAGGAAAAGCGATCAGCCAGGGTTTCTGATGCAGTTCCTCGAACTCAGTCAGCGACAGGCAGGCCCCAATGCCGCCAGGCCCATACCATTTCACATTCGGATGGAAAAAGCGTGCCATACCCATGCTGGACAGGTCCGTTTCATCGAACTTATTCAATCCCCCAAAGATGAAATCGCGTCCGAACGCCAAAGTCTGGTCGGTCACGTGTTCAGGTTGCGCATCGGTCAGAACACCATCATAGGCCGTAGGGCCTGGAAAAACATGCGCCGCGCCGCGAGGGCGGGGGAGAACCGGAAGCCCAATTTGATCGAACCAGTCGACAAAATCCCAGATCGTCTGGGCAAAGGTAATCTGACCAGCCTCATCAAATCTCAGAAACTCGCCCCAGCGGATGCGCAAATCGCGACCGGTTGCCGGTATGCCGAACACATCCGCTGTTGGCTTCCCGGTATAGTAACCGGTCCCCGCCACCCAATGGGCGCCGTCGGCGCTGCCATCTTCATGCGCAAAGGACGTGCCGCCCATAAAGATATGCGTCTTCCGTCGCAGGTCGGGAACGGCGGCACGCAGCGGCGCAAAGAGGTGTGAGATGATCGCCTCTGCACTGCGCTGCAACCCAATAGGGGCCGGCGCACTCCAAGCGGTCAACACAGGTAACAGGGCTTGTGCACTGTCCGGATCGCGATCCAGTGCGGCCCACAGCGTCAGCGCCGTCGCCTTGTTCCGTTGGTTCCGATTGATCGCCGTTTACTCCGCCGCGTTGCGCGCCGGGGCGCCCTCGCCATAGGGCACGTTTATGCCGCCGTAGCGGCGGACGCGCAGATTGCACTGTTCGGCATGACCGACAAACCCTTCCAACATGCACAGACGCGAGCCGTAAGCCCCAATCTCTGCGGCGGCTTCATCGGTCGTGACCTTCTGATAGCTGTGGGTTTTGAGGTATTTGCCGACCCAAAGACCGCCCGTGTAGCGCCCTGCTTTCTTCGTGGGTAGCGTGTGGTTTGTACCGATCACCTTGTCCCCGTTGGCGACGTTGGTGCGGGGGCCGAGAAACAGCGCCCCATAGCAAGTCATGTTGTCGAGAAACCAGTCGTCGCGGTCCGTCATCACCTGCACATGTTCAGAGGCAACATCATCAGCAACCTGAAGCATTTCGTCGTAGGTGTCGCACAGAATGATCTCGCCATAATCCTCCCAACTTTTGCGCGCAGTGTCGGCGGTGGGCAGGATGCCAAGAATACGCTCGATCTCCGCCTCTGTCTCATCAGCGAGCTTGCGAGAAGTGGTCAGCAAGACGGCGGGCGAGTTGTAGCCGTGCTCGGCCTGCCCCAGGAGGTCGGTGGCGCACATCTCGGCGTCCACGGTCTCGTCGGCGATCACCATCGTCTCGGTCGGGCCTGCGAACAGGTCGATGCCAACCCGGCCAAAAAGCTGGCGTTTGGCCTCGGCCACGAAAGCATTGCCTGGACCGACCAGCATGTGCACCGGGTCAATGGTTTCAGTGCCGAGGGCCATGGCACCAACAGCCTGAATGCCCCCCATGACATAGATTTCATGCGCCCCGCCCAGGTGCATAGCCGCGATCACGGCAGCGTTCGGCTTGCCCTGCCAGGGCGGCGTACAGGCGATGATGCGGGGGACGCCGGCAACGCTGGCCGTGGCCACAGACATGTGCGCCGAGGCGACCATCGGGAACTTACCCCCTGGCACATAGCAGCCCACGGATTGTACGGGAATGTTCTTGTGGCCCAAGATCACGCCGGGCATCGTCTCGACCTCGATGTCCAGCATCGAGTCCCGCTGTGCTTGCGCAAAGTCGCGGACCTGCTGTTGGGCAAACTTGATGTCCTCCAACTCGCGCGGTGACAGCTCATCGATAAGCGCTTCAATCTGTCGTTGGGTCAGACGGAAGCTCTCTGGGCTATAGCCATCGAACTTCTCCGACAACTCACGTACGGCGGCGTCCCCGCGCGCTTCGATGTCGGCAAGCGTCGCTTCAACAATAGTGCGGTTTTTTGCATCATCCTCGGCGCGCTCCGCCTCGGGCTTGCCGTGTTTCAGGTATTCAATCGTCATCTCGTCACCTCATGCATTGGGGCGCGGCGGAACCTTGTCGCCGCGATCAAAGGCTTCCCAACCTTCACCATCAAAAACGTCACGGCCCAACTGGGCCAATACGTGGGGAAAATCGACCATCACGTAATTGTCGGTGATGCGACCGTCTTCGACTTTCCAGAAATCCATGTACCGAATTTCGATCCGCTTACCGGTCGGGGCGATACCCATAAACTCACCCGCATGCGTCGCCTCTTGCCGGCCAAAGGCAGCGGCCCACTCGCCCATGTACAGCCGTGCCTCGTCGACGCAGACCTTGTCAGCAAAGGCCGCCTGAAACGGGCGCTGCCAGTTGTCCTGGAACTCCTTCAAGCCGGTTTTGGTGCCGCAACCTGTGTTGCCCATCCAGCGAAAGGACTGAGCAAAGAACTGACCGATATCATCAATGCGGTGGTCGTTCAGACCATCCACCATGCCTTCGATCACGGCGCGCGTTGCGTCGGTCTTGGTCATGTCGGTGTCGCGGGTCAGTGCCGCTTGCTCGGGCCGTGACCCTTTCATGTTTGCACTCTCATTTTTGAACCGTCGGACCGGGGCGCTGCCCCGGACCCCGTCGTATTTTCAGTTAGAAGAAGACATCAGCCCTTTACCGCACCTGCTGTCAGGCCCGAGACGATCTGGCGTTGGAACACCATGACCAGAAGAAACAGAGGTGCGGTGATAGAAACGGCGGCGGCCACCGCCTCGACCTGATCCGTCGTGGTGGTTTCCCGGTTGAAATAGCCCGCGATGGCTGGAACCATTGTCTGGTTCTGGGCGTCAAGCAGCAAGGCCGTGACCAGGAAATCGTTGTAGCCCAGAAGGAAGCTGAAGAGCCCCGTGGTGATCACCCCCGGCCACATCACCGGCATGATCACACGACGGAAGGCCTGGAAGTGTGAACAGCCATCCACCCGGGCCGCTTCGTCCAATTCGCTGGGGATATTCTGAAAGAACGAACGCAGCATCCAGATGGTGAAAGGCTGGTTGATTGCGACCAACACCGCGATGATGGCCCACGGCTGGCCGTAGAGCGTTGGGCTGAGCTCCCCAAGGATCGGCTTTAGTATCTCGGCCGAGTTGATGAACCAAGGGAGATACCCCGCCACCAGGACCGAATGCGGCAGGGCACGAAACACAAGCGCAATGATCAGCAGCCAAAAAGCGAGATTAGAGCCAGAACGCGCAAGGCCGTAGCCAGCGAGCGTACCCACAGTCAGCGACACGGTCACGACGCCCGCCGTCACGATCATCGAGTTGATGAAGTTGCGGTAGAATTCGTTTTCGCCCCACACTGCCACGTAGTGCTCGGTTGTCAGGCCAAGGATCGGGGTGCCCAGCGGCCCCGCGATGCTGTTGAGTACACCGAAGATCACAGGCAGCGCACCAAAGAAGATCAGCACGAAAAGCAGACCGTAGACCGCAGCGCCAACCAACCAGCCCAGTACGATGAAGCCAGGCGGTGAATACTGTTCGACCAGTCCGGGCAGTCGGGTAAACGCCCAGCGGATCGCGAAGTAGAGGACGATCAGCCCCAGCAGAATGTCGATGAAGCTGAGCCCATTGCCCGCAGCCCTTGTGGCAGGGCCGGTGATCACGTTCCACGCACTTGCATCGAATGCGTCGCGCGGGGACTTCACGCTCATCACCGCGATCCACGCGATGGGGAAGGCCGCGATCAGGCACCAGAAGGCGAGGAACGCGCCGGAGGCTACCTTGAGCGACAGCGGCTGTGCGGTGGCTTTTGACATCAGTGTGCCCCCCCTTTGTGGTCGCGCCAAGTGCGGCGCAGCGGCAGGATCAGCAGGATCACGATGCCCACCATGGTCAGCATGGCACTGGCCGCGGCACGGCTGATCGCCCGGTTGCCCGCGTCATCCGGCGTCAGGAAATCAAATGTTAGCCACTGCAACGAGATGACGTGCGCTTGGCTGCGGAAGCCGATGATCTCGTCAAAGACGCGGTAGCAGTCCATCAGGTGGATCAGCGCGATGAAAATGATCAGCGGCATGAGGTGTGGTACGATCACATAGCGCAATCTCTCAAACCGGTTGGCACCGTCGATGATGGCGCTTTCCAGCGTGTCCATGTTCACGGTCTGAAGGCCCGCATAGAAGATCACAAAGGCAAAGGGGGCCACGTGCCACACGCGGTAAAAGTACATCAAGAGTTCGATGGTCCAGGCTTGCGCAAACATCGCAATATCCTGATCGAGCCAGCGCTCGAGCGTTGCCGTAAGAATACCGTCGCCCACAAACAGCCAATAGATCGACAGTGACCCAATTACGGGCGTGATAATGAAGGGCAGGAGTGACACGAAGATGACCGGGCCGCGCAGCGATTTGGCCGCGTTGTTCACGGCCAATGCAATGGCAAGCCCGACGCCGACGACCAGCGGCAGCGTCACCAGCGTGAACATCAACGTGAACCGCAGCGCCTTCCAAAAGTCGATCTGCAGGATTTCTCCCCAATTGCCGGAGCCGATGGCCGACCAGAATTTATCCATCTGCAGGACGTTCTGGTAGCTTTGGAACCCCACCCATTCGGTTGTGGTCTGAGTGCGTCCCGTGGCCTCGTCGATCACTGGGACGGTCTTGATGTCTGTGGTGCATGTCTGGGTCAGAAAGCCTGGCGTGCAGGTCTCGACCTCGATCTGCTGCATGATCGGTTGGGTAATCTGAAAGGACTGGATAAAGACCGAGATGAGCGGCGCCGCGATGAACAGAAGCATCATGAACACCGAAGGGGCCACGAACCAGAAAAAGGTTTTGAACTTCATCCTAAATTCCTTTGCTCGGGCGTTGCCGCTTGGGTGGCTGAATGCACCCCGATGTGCCAGCCCATAACCCTGGATGCGGCGTCGGGTTGGGCGCAGGTCAGATGTGCAAGATGGCCATGGCATTGTACCTCCGAGAGGCTCAGTAAACCGCAGGCAGCGTCACGATCGCCAAGCAGGCCGTCCACTTCGATATGATCACATGCTGATGTCATCTGTCCCCCAAATACGTGCGGCTGGCCGGGGAAGTCCCGGCCAGCCAGGGCGTGCTTATTCCAGCACACCAGCCTCTTTGGCCGATGTGGTGTAGGCCTCGGTGATGGCAGCCAGTGTCGCTGCGGCATCACGTTCGCCCGTCAGGAAGGCGGGAAGCTCGTTGCCCAGTGCGGTGTGCAATAGACCCATCTGAGTGGTGGACGGGTATGCAGGCGGTGCCGGATTGGCCGTCGCCGTGGCAATTGCGCCTTCCGACAGCGGGCCGGGCTGGTAGCCGGCGACCAGCCAAATCGCGGCGTCGTTGTTGGCCTGCACCATCTCGGCGTCCATGCCTTCCATCGCCAGACGGAAGGCCGCGTCAGCTTCCTCGTCGGTGATGTTGGCCGCGATCACGATGCCGTCCCACCACAGGGTGGTGGCGGGTGCGCCGCCTTCCATCGCCAAGGGCGCTGCGGCCATCTTGACCTTGCCCACAACGGTGCTTTCGGCCTCGTCATTCATGGCACCGGCCCGGCTGGCCCACAGGTTCGCCATGGCGATCTTGCCCTGCTGGAACTGTTGCTGAACATAGGTGGAATCGCTGACCAGTACCTCGGGGTCTGTGAATTCAAGCGTGGCTTTCATGGTTTCCAACGCCTTCATGCCCGCCTCGGAATTCACCGCGGTGGTGTTGTCGTCATTGAAGAACGACCCACCAAAACCCGGATACATGTTCACGAATTCCTGTGCGAGATTCCAACCGGATTTCATCGTCGCGCCAATGGCGTGGTCCACGACACCCGCTTCCTCGATCTTAGCTGCGGCATCCAGCACCTCACCCCATGTGGTCGGGGTTTCGATACCCAGATCAGACAGGATGTCTTCGCGGTACATCAGGTGCTGGGTGTTCACCATCATAGCGATGGCCATGATCTTGCCGTCCACGCGGATCAACTGGTTGGGTGACAGGTTTTCACCGTACTTTGCCACCAGATCATCCAGCGGGCGAATGGTGCCCGAGTTTAGAAGCGGCGTGATCGTGCCGTTCGACACACCGCCGATCTGGTAGAGCGACGGGTTGGCCTCGAATGCAGCAGGCTGCTTGGTGCGGAATTCCTGGTCCAATTCGGCTTGGAAATTGCCGCATTCGGCCATTGCGTCTGTCACGGCTTTCCAGGCTTCAAACCCCGCGCTCAGCGACTTGATCGGCACCTCGTTTTCATAGGAGCAGGCGATCGCCGCCGTGCCGCCCAGAAGCGAGATTGCGCCCGCAAGTGCCAGTTTCTTCAAATACATATGCAAACTCCCTGTTGCGTTTGGCGCCAGTGCATCTTGCAAGCCTGCACTGACTTGGTTGGGCCAATCCGGGTGCCCCCGGATCGGCCAGTTTCCCTCAGGCGAGACGTTCGCCGGAAGAGGAATCAAAGACGTGGCAAATGTCCGCGGGGACCGCGAACGAGACATTATCGCCAATCTGGGCCCGGAACTCCTTGTGCGCTTTGATCGACACCAATTGGCCACCGGCGCGGACAGTCAGCATGGTGGCATCGCCCAGAAGTTCAATGGTGTAGATGGGTGCCGTGATCTGCGCGTCTCCGTCCGCGAGGGCTGCATCTTCGGCCCGAAAGCCCAGAGTGACGGGGCCGTCTGGCGCCGACAGACCGCTGATCGATACGTTGTCCCCGGTGAATGTACCCCCCGAAATGGCGCCGTCCATCAGGTTCATTGCGGGCGAACCGATAAAGCTTGCCACGAAAGTATTGGCGGGCCGGTCATAGATTTCTGTAGGTGTACCAACCTGTTGCACCTTGCCCTGCTTCATCACAACCACACGGTCCGCCAGTGTCATCGCTTCGATCTGGTCGTGGGTCACGTAAACAGTGGTTACCTTTAACTCATGGCTCAGGTTTTTGATCTGGGCACGCGTGGACACGCGTAACTTAGCGTCGAGGTTCGACAGCGGCTCGTCCATGAGGAACACATTTGGCTCGCGCACGATGGCCCGGGCAAGCGCCACGCGCTGGCGCTGACCGCCAGATAACTCAGCCGGTTTGCGGTGCAAAAAATCGTCCAACTCCACCATGGCGCTGGCCCGGCGCACCCGGTCATCATGGGTGGCCGGATCGACCTTGCGGACCTTCAGGGGAAAGCGAATATTCTCGTAAACATTCAGGTGCGGGTAAAGACCATATGACTGGAACACCATCGCCACGTCGCGGTCCTTGGGATCCAGATCGTTGACTCGCTTGCCGTCGATCATAATATCGCCATCTGTCGCGTCTTCGAGCCCGGCAATCATGCGCATCGTGGTCGTCTTGCCGCAGCCCGAAGGACCTAGCAGCACCAAGAATTCCTCGTCCGCTATGGTCAGGTCGAAATTGTCGACGCCAACAAAGGCCCCCCAACGCTTGTTGATGTTGCGCAGCTGAATCTCTGCCATGGGACCCCCCGTCCGATAGGATATCCAACAAGGCTAGACATCGGCCCCGCAACTTGGCAACTGTTTTTTGCACACGTGTGCAAGCTCAACGGCAGGTTCCTAGAGTGACGGCGAATATCCAGGCGATCCGGCGGGCCCTGCATGGGATTTAGGCATCGAAAAGATGCCGCGGCGCAGCATGCGTTTGCGAACTGCTTTTCAGCCCAACGCGCCTCCTATTTCTCGTCTCCCGTAACCACACCCGGGGACTGCTGCGCAGATGTGTTTGTCCCGCTTCGCGCTGCATTGCAGCACGCGCATAGGTACGATGAAAGCTTCATCACCGGAGCAAATCGGCGAGACGTCGGAGGCCAGTAGATCGCTGCCCTTAGCCACTATGTTGGCACGTTCAGTGGCCCACTTTGGAGTATTGCACCTTCGAATCGGCTGGCCTTTCTGCGGGCGGGTGAATTCTATCGGGTCGAGGGGTCACGGATCGACGAGGCGCGGATCATCTTTGACCTGCAGGACCTGATGCGGCAAGCCGGCCGCGATCCTTTTGGCGGACGACGGGGGCAAAAGCCTGGATCTTATTGAGGCGGTGCTGAGTGATCTGCATGTCTATGACCCGGAGAGCGGCACCACGACAGGGCAGACCGGGACAGATGGATACTGGGCCAAGGATATGCTGTGGTATGGGCCCGGTGGTAGCGGGTCGAATTACCGTTGGCAGGGGTTTGTAAAAGACCACCGCCCCCGTTCCTAGCCGGCTGTCCCGACCGCAAAGGGGCAATCACTATGCCCCGATCGGGTAGGGAAACTATGCTGCAATCTCGGGCTGGCCATCAAGGACGATAAGGCATCAAGGTCCCTATCTGGGCATCGCGCCAACGGGCAAAAAGCTGATGCTGCGCATGATGGATTTCTACCGTTGCGCAAATCGCAGGAGTGCCGAGAACTGGGTCATGCTGGATTATGTGGCCCCGGTCCAACAGATGGGCGTCGACCTGATCGCGCGCAGTCATTAACGGGGCGTACGGTGTCTAAGATCATGTTAAATGCACACTTTGAGATGAAAACTGCACAATCTAACCCTGTTCAAAACCGGCCTGTTCAGCCCGATATCGGCAAAGTGCATATTTTGACCGAAAAAGTGCACAAATCACGCTGCCGCGCTTGGTTCATATGTCGTTAACACTCAGTGCCCGTTAAGATTTCCAAGGGGCGCTTAACTCTTTCTTAAGCCTCTTCTCTGTTTCAAAAAAATCCTCGGGGGGGTGAGGCGCGTCCGCGCCGAGGGGGGCAGACAGCCCCCCCCAGCGCATTTTCACAAAATGCGCGCCCAATCAGAAAAACGCCTGCAAGCCGGTCTGCGCGCGCCCGAGGATCAGCGCGTGCACGTCATGGGTGCCTTCGTAGGTGTTTACCGTCTCAAGGTTCATCATGTGGCGCATCACCTGAAATTCGCCCGAGATGCCGTTGCCGCCGTGCATGTCGCGCGCCGCCCGTGCAATGTCGAGCGCTTTGCCGCAATTGTTGCGCTTGACGATCGAGATCATCTCGGGCGCGGCTTGGGCGGCATCCATCAAGCGCCCGACTTGCAGCGACGCCTGGAGGCCCAGTGTGATCTCGGTCTGCATGTCCGCGAGCTTTTTCTGGAAAAGTTGTGTCTGTGCCAACGGTTTGCCGAATTGCTTGCGGTCGAGCCCGTATTGGCGGGCAGCGTGCCAGCAAAACTCGGCCGCGCCCATCGCACCCCAAGAGATGCCGTAGCGGGCGCGGTTCAGACAGCCAAAGGGCCCCTTGAGCCCCTGCACATCGGGCAAAAGCGCATCTTCGCCCACTTCGACCCCCTCCATCACAATCTCGCCCGTGATAGAGGCGCGCAGGCTGAGTTTGTTTTCGATCTTAGGTGCGGACAGGCCCGCCATGCCCTTTTCCAGCACGAAGCCCCGGATTTTGCCGCCATGGGCGTCCGATTTGGCCCAAATCACAAAGACATCCGCAATGGGGGCGTTTGAGATCCACATTTTCGACCCGTTCAGCACATAGCCGCTGTCGGTCTTTTTCGCCGTGGTCTTCATTCCCGCAGGGTCAGAGCCTGCGTCAGGTTCAGTCAACCCGAAGCAACCGATCCATTCGCCAGAGGCAAGCTTGGGCAGGTATTTTTGGCGCTGCTCTTCCGAGCCGTACGCATAGATCGGGTAGATCACCAGCGAGGATTGCACCGACATCATCGACCGGTAGCCGCTGTCAATCCGTTCAACCTCGCGCGCGACGAGACCGTAGGAGACGTAAGAGCCGCCAAGCCCGCCATATTCTTCGGGCAAGGTCACACCCAGGAGGCCCATATCGCCCATTTCGCGGAAAATAGTGGGGTCGGTTGTCTCTTCCGCGAAGGCCGACACGATGCGGGGGGCCAGCTTTTCCTGCGCATAGGCCTGGGCCGAGGCTTGGATCATGCGCTCGTCTTCGGTCAGTTGATCAGACAGGCGCAACGGATCGGACCAGTCAAAGGACCCGAGGTCCGGGGCGTCCTTGGCCTTGAGGATCTTTGTCTCGACGTTCATGCGGACCTCCATCTTTTTGACATGCCAGACTGGCACTACGTTCACTGTTTATCTAATGCGACAGGCGCAGCAATGCTATGCGACATCCGCACGTCGCATCGGCCTTATCTGCATGATGCGCCGCCGCGCGGTCGCAGCTTCGCCTCATTTCAGCCGCAATCGCCGCGCATGAACAGCATATACGATTCTGTCTTTCGGGTGGGGCCGAAGCAAAAGGAGTGCTGGCATGAAGCGCGTACTGCAAATTGGGGCCGTTCTGGCCACGTTGACAACTGCGACCGCAGCCTCGGCCGCCGAACATGAAATTCTGATCCTGCCCGACGCTTATTTCCCGTCGGTGCTGTATCTTGACGAAGGTGACACGGTGAAATTCACCAACCTGACCGGCGTTGAGCACAACATCGTGGCCAAGAATGGCGATTGGGCCATTGGACCGATTGCCGATCAGGCTTCGGCGACCATGGTTGTGGCCGAAGGGGTTCAGACCACGTTCTATGATGCCGACGCAGTGTCGGAAGACGATGGGACGTTTCTGGTCGAAGGCAGCATCAGCTTTGATGCCGCACCGCTTGACTGACGCCTGATGGTCCTGCCGGGGCAGATGGCCCCGGCGGGACCGGCACCGCGCGCGTTGCGCTTTGGTTGAGCGATCAGATGACGGGTGGCCCGCAGGCGCGTGGCCGCTCTTTTCTGCGTTGCAGCCTGACCATGATGGGTATTGGCGCCGGAGACCCTGACACGGGGCCCCTGCCCGTGCAGCGTTTTGGTGGTCCTGTCGTGTGGCGGGATCTGGTTGCCCCAAACGTGACAAAGGGGCCCGGAGGCCCCTTTGCAAATGTCTATGTGCGTCGGCAGATGCCGCCGCGTGGCTTACATCATGCCGCCCATGCCGCCCATGTCGGGCATGCCGCCGGGCGCACCGCCCGCGCCTTCTTTGGCAGGCTTGTCGGCAACCATGGCTTCGGTGGTGATCAGAAGCGATGCGACCGAGGCTGCGTCTTGCAGCGCGTGACGCACCACTTTCGCTGGGTCAATAACGCCGAACTTGAACATGTCGCCATATTCTTCGGTCTGGGCGTTGAAGCCAAAGGTCACGTCACCGCTTTCGCGGATCTTGCCCGCAACCACGGCGCCGTCGACGCCTGCGTTCTCGGCGATCTGACGCAGCGGCGCTTCGATCGCCTTGCGCACGATACCGATGCCGACGTTCTGGTCGTTGTTGTCACCGGTCAGGCCGTCAAGCGCTTTGCCTGCCTGAACCAGAGCGACACCGCCACCCACGACAACACCTTCCTGCACAGCAGCACGGGTTGCGTTCAGGGCGTCATCAACGCGGTCCTTACGCTCTTTCACTTCCACTTCGGTCATGCCGCCGACGCGGATCACGGCAACACCGCCTGCCAGTTTGGCCACGCGCTCTTGCAGCTTCTCGCGGTCGTAGTCGGAGGTGGTTTCCT
>JBCBID010000008.1:0-170183 GCA_038525015.1 Pseudomonadota bacterium
CGAAAATTCGGCGGTATGGGTCTATCAGGAAATTACCCGGGCCGCAGGGCAGGCAACCATGGCGAATGCCCTGGCGCGTTTCGACTACGGAAACGAAGACGTAGGAACCGCCGATAGGCTCACGACCTACTGGCTGGACGACACGCTGAGGATATCGGCCATGGAGCAAGTCGTATTTCTGACAAATCTCGCTGAGAGGCGGTTGCCACTGTCTGATGATACGTATGCGTCGGCCTTTGCGATTATGGAAAGCGACAGTGGCGCCAATTGGATCATGCGGTCCAAGACCGGGTGGAGGTTCAGCGAAACCAGTATTGACGTGGGCTGGCATGTTGGCTGGTTGGAGTGTTCCGACAAGGTTTACGTTTTTGCACTGAATATGGACATGCCGGACACGCGATACCTCTCAAGACGAACCGCAATCACGTACGCGGTTCTCGAGGAGATTGGAGCGTTTGACTGCGAAGGTTGATCAACAGGACAATTCGGACCCCTTGCTAAGTTAGGTGCGAGACTGACAGTAGAACTTCAGTTGCCAGCCCACTCCAGTCGTTCGGCCGACGCCCTAAATGCTACACTTGCAGCCCGCAAAGCTGCCGTTCGCTGCACAGCTGGTACGCCACTATAAAAGTGAATGCAGGGTAGTTCAGCCTCATTGAAGCTACACCTCACTCCGGCTTCGAAGCCACGCCCATATAGATGATTGCGCGTGACGGAAGCGGGCCAAATACAAAGTCCCCTTTGCGGTTGATCCCCCGAGGGCCAAGACCGCAGGTCGGGCCCACAGAGAACCCGACCCTCCTCATGATCTCCTCCAGCTCATCTGGCCGGATAAACAACGCTGGATCGTGAGTGCCTTTGGGAAGCAACTTCAAGAAATCTTCAGCCACCGTAATGGTTGCGAAGCGGGCCAAGGGGTTACGATTGATCGTGTCGTAAAGAAATGTGCCGTTCGGTTTGAGGACGCGGTCGATTTCAGAAATAACCTGGGTGAGGTCGTTCACATGTTCCAGAACGTCAACGCAAACGACGGCGTCAAAGGCAGAGTCCTCGTAGGGGAGCGCCTCTCCGATACCCACATCGTACCGGATGTCCAATCCGGACTTCGCAGCATGAGCGCGGGCCGCTTCTATCGCATGGGCCGCCGGGTCGATGCCAGTCACTTCAGCGCCTTTTTCGGCAAGCGCTTCAGCCATGAACCCTCCGGCGCAACCGAGGTCGAGCACGGTTTTTTCTTGCCAGTCGATGTGCCGCTCGAACCATTGCAACCGCCCGGGCACCAGGTTCTTCAGTGTGCGCACCCAACGGATATCGTCCGACCACCAGCTCGCCGCTACGTCGTTGTAGATACCTAGGTCATTGCGTTCAGGTTTTGCCACTGGATGGGCTCCTTGTGAGGGCGGGCACGGCATAGGGAACGTGCTTTTTGTAGTCACGAAAGCGCTCTCCGTACCGTTTCTCAAACCGGCGTTCCTTGAGTTTCGGCGCGAGCAGGCAATAGGCCGTGAGTCCAGCGGCGAGCGCAAGCTGATCTGGCGTCCAAACGGGCACAGTCCATAGAGTTAAAGCAAAGGCGACGTAAATCGGCTGACGTATGATCCGAAACAGTCCTTTTGTCGGCATATCCGGAAAGCGTGGCTTGACGTTCTTCATCAAGGACATCCAGCCGAGCGCACCCGCCTGCACCTCAGCACCGGCATCCCAGCTGGCTTTGATCAGAGCCAACCAAGAGACGCCATAAAGAGACGTAATGAAGTAGAGGACCCACCCTTCGGCCCGCCACCAGACAATCCCGCTTGGCGTCCAGAAGGTGAACAGCATAAAGAGTTGCAGTGATGCGATTATCGCATACGTCGTCGTCCCAAGCGTGTCTCCATGCGGACCCGGAACAAGGCCGGAAAGGACCCGCATGCCGCGACCGGTGAGAAAAAACGAATGAGCGAGAGGAAATTGGAGGATTAGCAGGGCATTTACAATTGCGGCGTAGGGCCATTCGACCGACCCAAAACTCATGCTCATTCCAAAGTACATCGCAAGGATCATGGCCAGAACGCCGGCTGCGAAGACCAGATGCACGGTCGCGCCGAAAATGAGGGCAAGCGCAATGCGACCTCGCCCCGGCGCGGGGTGAAAAGTGCCGCGGATAAGCGCGAGCAAGCGTTCGCTGTGCGTTTCCATCGTCATCAGTCGGCCTTTCCCCGCCATTTCAGAGACTGAAGGTTGAGCGCATGAAGGTTCGCCGTGCCTGCGGCGATGGCGCGGCATAGTGCGACGGCTTCTTTTGCTTGCGAGATGGTGAGGCGTTTGTAGGCCGGACGCGGGATGTGATCGTACCAAACACCCCCGCTGATCGTGTCGAGAACGATGCGCTGAAAACAGTGGTCGTGTACAACAGGCCAGTCAGTCTCTGGCCGCATTGCCATTTCAGGCAAAATCTCGCGGGTGTGATGCAGGTAATCGCGCACAAGGCCGTCGCGGAGATCATCGTTGGTGTCGGAGCCAACAAACATGGATCACCGCGCGAGCACGACGTCTGACTGCACATCAAGATCCTTTTCGATGGCGTCGATGAGATAAACCGCGACCGAGGCGCGCGAGATCAATCCATTGCGCCATGTCTTTGGCTCACGCAGGACCCGTGGATCAGACCGTGGGCCCTTCGTTAGGATGACGGGGCGCGCGATCGTCCAATCAAGGGTGGATGCCATGATTAGCTCTTCTTGGCGGTCCTTGTCTTCGTAGGGCCTTCCCAAAACGGCTCGGTGGCCAAGCCGCTCAAGGCTGCTCATCGCTGATTTTGACCGGCCCGCGCCAAATCCCGTCACTACGATAAGCCGGGATACTCCAGCTTTTTCCATCTCGGAAATGAGAAGGCGGGTGCTTTCCGAGAACAACGTCTCTTTTTCCCACAACATCGCGAGGCGTTCCTTGATGCCAAGCGCATAGGTAACCGCTTTTACCCCAACCAAAGCCGAAGCGACACAGCTCCGGTCGAGGGCGTCTCCCCGAAAGGGTTCGACAAGATCGCTGGACATCAGATCATCGGCGCTACGCGCAAACGCGCGAACCGGCAGGCCTCGCTCGGTCGCCTCGGCCATTGCAGCAGCTCCAATGCCCGAGGTCGCGCCCATGATGAGGATAGGTCCAGTCAATTGAGCATGTCCTCGTACAGGCTGTGGTAGACGCGATGCCGCGACAAGTCTCTGCGAACAACGCTGGCTCGCGCCTCCCGGTCTTGGAAGTCCTCCCATGGGCGATCAACGCTGGGGACAGAGGCACTCGGACGATCCAGCCGCGACAGGTCGGGTTGATAGGTGTCTTTTCTTTCGGTCATTCAAAAAGTCTCCTTGCTTGGTGCGGCCAAAACTTGGCGTTTAATGTTGTTACTCACTGAAAACGCCCAGGCTCGCATCGCGTTCCCGATGCGGCTGCGGCATTTTCGTTACTTTCAGCCGCTGACCATATCACAGCAGCAACAAGACCACAGCAACACCGATGATGGGCATGTGGACGATGAATTCGCCCAGCGCCGCTTCACTATTCCCCTGAAGAATGAAGACGATGTTGGATATTGCCATCATCACCGAGAGCGTGAGGACAGCCAGCCTGACGGTCGTCCCGAGGATCAAAACCATACCGATGGCAGCCTCGACCATGCCTGCAGCTAGGACGAACATCCGATCATCCCTGAAAGCGATGCCGAGCGCCTGCATGAAGTCCCACTGATATGCGCGAGCGCGCAACACATGCCAATTAACATACAGTTATTCAGTCGCTTAGATTGATGACGCCTTTTTCTTTCATGATTGAGAGAGATAGGGCTCTATTAAAGAAAAATAGCCTCGGCGGCAGTTCGTCGCACATGATTTTCGTGCACCCCACGCGCATCACCCGCTGTTCCTGCCTGGAAGACGTGCACTGTTGCGATTGACAGACTTTGCACACAATTCAGTCCCGGGAACACTGCTGCCTAATGCGGACATTGATCATCGACCGGCGTCGCTGCGGTGCGGCCCGTCAAATCGGACTTTGGCCGGAAGCGCAAAACTATGGGCGTGTTGAACACGCAATTTGCGGGTCGAGACTGCCATTTTACGTTCTGGCACTTAGGTCCACAATGTGTACGGCGAGGCTTCATAGCGCCACACGTTTGTGCTCACCAGACCCGGAAATAGTCGTCCAGATGGACCAGACGCCGACCATGTACCAACAACAACAAATCGGACCACCCGGATCCTGGGGAGAGGCTTTGGAAAAGTTACAAGCCCAGGACCTATCACCTATCAATTGGCAAGTTGTTTTTGGCGATCCATCGATGGAAGTTTAGTCATCCCCGCTTGGGCGGTTTTTTGCCATATGAAGAGCATCCACAAGCCCAGCGATACTAAAGCAGCTCAGTTTGCTGCCACCGCTGGCGCGAGGTGAGTTTAAGGTCAACGACATAGCCACGGCTTGAAAAACAACAATAGACGACTTTCAATACCCAAGCGGAATAGAGCAAAACGATACGAATATCTCCGAAAACCAACAGTTTGGTCGAACCACCCTTCTAAAAGCTCGCGAGCCTCAGCCCTATTGGATTGCGTTGGGTCAACTTGAAGGTTCCGCTTTCCTAGCAATGGGGTCCCCTGACGTTGGCTTCGACATCCAGCAGCACGCCAAACTGTATGTCGGAAAATTGCTCGAATCGCGGAAAAAGACTATCCTAGAGTGAGATTTTTTAGATTAAGGAATTTTTGTTATGGCACCAAACGAAGAGAAAAAGAGGTTCGACGTCGACCCGATCACGAAAGAAGTTTTAGGGGATGATGCGGACAACATTGACGCTAAAGTCGTGGTTGGATTTGCCAGTGATGGAGCCGCGGAGCACAGGTGTCGTCTGTACCTCTCCGTTGAGTTCGACAACTACATTGAATTTGACAGCAGTGACATCATTGCCAGCAGGAAACGGTCGGATGGCGACAATGGCATTCAGCACACAATCGTCTGGTTGAAACGCGACGCGGTCATAAATCAAACGAAGGTTCGAACCCGCGAGGTTCAGGCACGCTTTCTGCGTGGCTCAATCGCCGACCGGTTCGGCACACGTCCCTCTGGAAGTCGCAATCCTTTCGGCGGTCCGCAAAATTTCGGTCCACTAAGCATTCTCTGCGATGGAACGCTGGGATCGTTCCTCGGCGGTACGGGCGGTTGCGCGCAACTTCAAGGCACGTTCGCCATTTCTTGCATACGGGAGTTTTGCGATTTCATCCCGGCAACTTTGCTGCCTGACGAAGTGGCGTGCACATGGGAGGCAGAGTGCCCTTAGTTTAATGGGCGAGGGTGGCTTTGGTGCGCTTGACGCTTGAAAATGTTGGGGCCTTCATGATCGAAAGGCAGCATGTCGCTGCGGCGGATTTGCTCAACGGCGACGTGCAGATTGTGGACGCATCCCGCAAGAACACGAACTTCTCGTACAACAGCGAAGCGACCGCTTCTTTCTTCGTTAAGCAAGGCGACCCAGGCAACCTGTCAGTCAAAAACGAAGCGGACTTTCTGGACGAAATAGCCAAAAGGAGCGACGCTTGGCTGCGCCAGCGACTGCCCCGCCGGGTCGCGTACCACAAAGACGCTCGGGTTCTTGTCACCCGAAGACTGGACAGGGCGACCGTGATTTCCGATTTCATACAAGAACGATCTGGACTTTCGCGCCAGTTTTCTCGATCGCTGGGTCGGCTTTTTCGAAAGGTGCACGCAATTCCAGTTTCGGCAGGAAAGCTAGGCGAGTCTGATCGACCAGCCGCTGCATCCAGACCTCCGTGGGTTCTTACGATCCACCGACCCACCGCCGCAGGTCTAAGCGAAATCAGCCAGGCCAATCTGGACGTGATCAAGATCTTGCAATCGTGTCCTGATGCTTGCCTGGCCTATGACGAAGTACGGCGCGAATGGGCCGCTGATTTGGCCATCATTCATGGCGACGTTAAATTCGACAATTGCATCGTCTATGCCCCCACTGCTGGCAGCGCGCGCACGCGCGTTACACTGGTCGATTGGGAAATGGCAAAGCTTGGCGACCCTTTCTGGGATGTCGGGTCATTTTTCGGCGAGTTGATCAGGTTGTGGGCGGCGCACTCCGATGACCGTCCTGGCGACGCACCGCGGGCAGACGTTCCTCATGATGCCATCAAGTCAATCGCTAGAACGTTTTGGAGCGAGTATGCGTCGGGCCTGTCCGCGCGGGGCATTTCCGCCACTGCCGGATTGCACCGCTCTTTGATTCATGCCTCGCTCCGCCTGGTTCAGACATCCTACGAATTCTTGCAACACTCGACCGAGGTGTACCAAGAGGCTGGCGAGATGCTGCAACTCGCCGTCAACGTCGCCGAAGCTCCGGCATTGGCGTCGGCCCAAATCCTCGGCCTACCGTTCCCCGAGCATTGACAGTTGTTTGGCCTTCAAGATGCCCTGAAACCCCTGGTTTCAATGGTTCGCGTTACGGATCCCGAGACGTTCGTTTGGGCTGGCAAGGTCCACGCTATAGAGCACCAAGCTGAACGCAACGAGTTTTCGTCGCGGCGCGAAGAGTTGAAGCAATCCCTGGCGTCTAAGCTCTACAGGGAGTTTTACTGCGGCATGAGTGCTGTGCGAAGGCCAGCCGCGCGCGCTCAAACCCGCCTCAAATCCGACCCGACCCTTGAGCGATCATTCGCATCTATAGTCGGGACGTGCCTTACCGTTTCGGCAAACTGGCACTTGACCCGTGATGATACCGGCGCGCTCGTCGCAGAAAAGGACGGCCTTCGAATTCACCCATCCTTGGGTTTCAGCGACAGCCCTGACGGAGACACAGGGGTGTGTTTGGTCAATCTCCCGAGCGCCTATCTGAATCTCTCGCCGGGATTTTTCTACGTCACCGGTAACAAGTCTCTCGACAAGGAAGTGTTTCGAAATCTGTTCCGGATTTACTTGAACGCGACGGAGGCCGGTTCTGCGACAATCATGGGCGTTGTTTTCGAGGCCCTGCACGCAAGCATAATTCCATTTCACCTGAAGGCTGCTAACCGGCGCGAGCATTACGAAAGAACCGACAACATCGTATTGTATTTCCAGGTTGCGGATTTCGACGCGGTTAAAGAAATCATGCGGCGGGTTTATCCTGAAATCTCGGGCCACCTGCGTCCTGGTGTTCCCGCCCTGACCAAAAGCCAAGCTCCCGGAATTGCAATCGCCGAAGACCCAAGGGGCAACAGTTTCGGGCTGAGCCGGTGTAGTCTGATCGCCGAAGGGTTTATATCGGCAGCCGAGCACCAGTTGATAGCCGATCATGATATAAACAGCGAGATCAAGCGCGTCTTCAAGAGTTCGGGTCTTTCAACGTCCAGACCTTACCTAAATGCTGGCAGCACAGATATCTACGAACTCGGTCTACCGAAAGCACGACCAAACCAAGGCCGCGTCAAAGCGTCAGGCACGAAACCTGATGTGCCCGACACCAACTGTCGCAACGTTGCCATCGAGATCGGAGAGTGGATTTGCCGCAAGGCAATCACAAACCGCGGTCGCGCAACTTGGTTGGGACTGTCTTATAAACAGCATTCTCACTCAAGTGAGGATCACATACTCACCACCAGCACACTTGGCGCGTCAATCTACTCTGGCGTCAGCGGCATTGCAATTTTTCTTGCGAAACTCTACCGGGTTACCGAGATCGCTCGGTTCCGAGATTTGGCGCGTCGCGCAGCTCGTCAGGCCATCTACCTAGCCAACAAGAAATCGCAACAGACGGCATCGGGATTGTACGAGGGTACTTCTGGTGTTGCGTTCGCGGCGGCGCTAGTCGGTTGTTTGATTGATGACGAAAGATTAACCGAAGCTGCAATACGGCTTGCGAGGCAAGAAGCTAAGGAACACAAACGGCGCATGCACGATATCATCGGTGGTTCGGCTGGTGCAATCGTAGCCTACCTTGGCATTTCCTATCTCACAAAAACAACAGACTTGGCCGACGCGGCGCATGCACTTGGTGCTCAGCTCTGCGATTTGGCACGATGGTCTGATGACATGTGCTCCTGGCCCGACGCCGGAGAACCAGCCGCCAAAGGCCTTCTGGGGTTCTCGCACGGTGCTGCGGGCATCGCCTACGCGCTTTTAGAGCTGATCGAGAGAACAGGGGATAATGGTTATAGAGATTTCGTTGAGGCGGCATTTCTGTTTGAAAACTCTTTCTTTTCTGAGGCGGAACATAATTGGCCCGACTTTCGCGGAGATGACATCGACTTAGGTGCAGGTGGTAAGCAAAATACGTACCAAACCGCATGGTGTCACGGAGCGCCCGGTATCGGTCTCGCGCGTTTAAGAGCGTTTGAAGTCTTGCAGCGGCCACAAGACCGCATTGATGTGCTTCACGCTTTGAAAAGTACCCGCCTTAGCCTATCACGAGCGCCAGACCACAACACGGAGAGCCTGTCGCTGTGCCATGGGCTTTCCGGAAATGCCTGGATACTAAAGAGATTTCTGAATGCCTCCAGCTTCGACGAGTTCAAACTTGCAGGCGATGATCTCACCCGAACAACGGGCGAAATCATAAAGCGCTACCGCGAAAAAGCGGTTCAGGGCCTCGACAATGACATGGGGCTAAGCCCGGGGTTCATGTTGGGACGCGCCGGGATAGGCAGCTTTCTCCTTCATATGAGCGCTCCCCAACTCCCTTCATTTTTTGTTGCGCATCCGTTGAAAGAGTTCTCGAAATTGACCTGATACGAGCATCAAAACGGGCTTTTCTCGGCTAAAACGAATTCGCTACGCAACTGAAGCTGACCTTCGCAGTGCGTGCAGAAACCGCAATCGAGTGGAACCTGGGGCACACCTAGAACGGCCTGAAGCCGACACGCCTTGAAATGGCTTGACACTGCGGTCGCTGCCGACCTTCCGGACATTCCTTACAAGCGCCGCGCCAGGAGCGCGCACTCAGAAAAACGCTGACTGAGCACAAACAAGCACTTCGTCGCGCTCATGTCAGGTTTTGATAACCGCGGAGCTGCAGCATCGATCAGTTTACACAATGAAGTGCTAAAACTTGATGCTTCTCAACGTAAATTCTCGCCAACGCCCCAAAGTGGTATGGTTTCGACTATACCCATCATAGCGTTGATCCCCACCACGCCGTGGCAGGGATCACGCAGATCATTCAGTTTGGCGCTCGCTGGCCAGGCCGCGCCAGATACACCAGCACATCAGCAGCAGCACCACGGTAAAGAGAAGCCCAGTCGAAATCACCATGGATTGAAGGGCGGCCAGACCACCACCAACAAGCAGGGCAATTGCGACGGCACCCTCGAAAACACACCAGAATATGCGCTGAGGAAGCGGTGCATCAATCTTGCCGCCGGCGGTGATTGTGTCGATGACCAGCGACCCTGAATCCGACGACGTCACGAAGAACACGATCACCAGAACGATACCGATAAAGGAGGTGAGCCCGGCCAGTGGCATGGGTTCGAGCATCTTAAAAAGCTGCAGCTCCAGATCAGCGTCCTGAGCGGCCGTGTAGCCATCTGCAAGCACCTGATTGATGGCCGTACCACCAAAGATGGCCATCCATGCGACGCAAACGAACGAGGGGATGATCAGCACGCACGTGACGAATTCCCGCACTGTGCGCCCGCGGCTGACGCGCGCAATGAACATGCCGACAAAGGGCGACCAGCTGATCCACCAAGCCCAGTAGAATGCGGTCCAACCCTGACTGTAATTCACATCCGCGCGCCCGAACGGATTGGACAGCGCAGGAAGAAATGTGAAATAGGCAACAAGGCTGTCCCAGAAAAACGCCAAAAGGAACGCGGTCGGACCAGCAATCAGAACAAAGACTGCAAGCGCCGCAGCGAGACCCATGTTGATTTCAGACAGGATCTTCACGCCGCCATCGAGACCCCGAAGAACCGACACAAGCGCAACCGCCGTAATCGCTGTGATCAAAACGATCTCAGTCGTCGTGCCCATCGGGATGCCAAAGAGCGCATTGAGACCGGCGGAGGCTTGCGTTGCGCCAAAGCCAAGCGACGTGGCCAACCCAAAGAGCGTCGCAAAGACAGCGATCACATCGATGATATGTCCAGGCCAACCCCAGACGCGTTCGCCCAAAATGGGGTAGAACGCAGATCGGATCGTCAGTGGCAGCCCCTTGTTATATGTAAATAGGGCCAAGGCGAGAGCAACAATCGCGTAAATGGCCCAGGGATGCAGGGCCCAATGAAAAATCGTCGCCGCCATGCCAAGGCGCACGGAACCGGCTTCGTCACCCGTGGCGGCACCAAGGGGCGCCCAGTCGGTGCGAAGGTCGCTTTCGATTGTCGTTCCGCCAAGGGCTGTCGAGAAGTGTGTCAGAGGCTCGGAGACGCCATAGAACATCAGACCAATGCCCATACCTGCGGCGAAAAGCATCGCGAACCAGGCCGGATAGCCGTAGTCGGGCACAGCATCGGAGCCACCTAGGCGGACTGAGCCGTACGGCGTGACGATCAGAAGCAGGGCAAAAACCACTGCCAGATTGGCCGCACTCAGCAAGAACCAATCAAAGTTCTTGGTTGTGAAATCGAACATGGCCGAGAATATTTCACCGGCCTGTGTCGGCAGCGCCAAGGTGAAGAATACAAAGGCGACGACAGCGAGGCCCGAGATCAAAAAGACAGGATTGTGTACGTCGAGGCCGAAGGGTCCCAGACTTCCCTGAATATTATCCTGGCCAATTTCATAGTCTGTTTCGATGACTTCGCTGATGCCATCCGGTTCGGGTATCCCGGTTCCGGCTGTTGAATCTGTCAATTGTCTTTCCTTCTGTTTGGCAACCACCTTCACCGCAAACTGTTTCAAGTTCGACGTGCCACATGATGCTGTCCTCAGGTGGAGGATGCCTCTGCGGCCTGTTGGCGGTTGCATGCCTACCTTGACGGTACCCGCGTCGGGTCGTGCGCAATGTTGGGACGAAACACCCGCTATTGGCCCAACGCATGTCACGCTGATTGGTTCATTCCGGCTCGCGCACCACCAACACCGGACATGGTGTGAACTTGCTCACACTGCGATTGATGACCGGGCTGAAAAGGCCTCCGGGCCAGGATCGGTTCAGGAAACCGACGACGATGAAGGCGGCGCTTGCCTCGTCACGATACCCGACGATTTCATGCTCGATGCTGCCTGCGCGCACTGCCTTCTCGACGGTTTCAGACTGGCGGCGCGCACGGAAATCACAACGGGGTCGTTGCGCAAGTCCGGCTCTTCAACCTCACCGATTTCTATGCCTGCTTCATAGTCGCGAATGATGGCTGCTTTCATGGCGAAGGCCTCTGATGTTTGATGGATAGGATGCTGCGCGCTTAGGCGGATTGCATCAGAAGGGTCTTGTCCGCCCAATCCTTGCTTGCGACGGCGTCGGCCAGAACACGCGCCACGTCACCGCGTGCGGCTTGGGCTTTCGGGTCGACGTCATCGCCTAAGATCATGTCGCCTGTGCCGTCCTCATCGGTCAGCGCGACGGGGCGTACAATTGCGTAAGTCAAACCCGAGCCCTTCAGGTGCTCATCGGCGTCATGTTTCGCTTGCAGATAGTGGCCCATGTCAGTGCTAGGATCTGGATCCTCTGCGCCGACACTGCTCAGCATGACAAACCGGGACACGCCCGCCTGCTTTGCTTGGTCGACTAGATTGATTGCCCCATCGCGGTCAATCCTGTCGGTCATATCCGGGCCGGTATCGCTGCCTGATCCAGCGGCAAAGATCACAGCCTCGCATCCGTCACAGACCCCGTCCCGAAGGTCCGCTAGGTCCGCCGTTCGCCGCTCGGCTTCGCTTGGAAGCTTGCTGGTGTCAGAGCTTTCACGCACTAACGCGATAGGTGCGTGACCATCTGACACGAGTTTACTCATAAGGCGAACGCCAGTCCCTCCGGTTGCGCCTGCGACGAGAATTTTCATACTGTGTTCCTTTTCGAAATGAACAGACGCGCCATGGCGGAAAAGCCAGCCATGGGAAGGTCTGAGCCCCTGATGTGGAGCTGTCTTGATGATCGTAGCGCGCTAAGGGCGTGATCCGCCGGATTGGCGATCTGCCTCAGGGCATATAAATCGCTTTGACGTTGACGAACTCTTTCATGCCAAAGCCACCATGTTCACGGCCGAACCCGGACTCCTTCACGCCACCGAAAGGCATATTCGGGTCTGCCGCGCCGAATGAGTTGATGCGAACCATACCGGTGTCAAAGTGATCGCGCGCAAGCTTTCGGGCTTTGTCTTCGTTCCGGGTAAAGATCCCGCCGCCCAGCCCGTACCGGCTGTCGTTCGCGATGCGAATTGCATCGTCATCATCCTTGGCCTTAATGACCGCAGCGACAGGGCCAAAAATCTCGTCGTCGTATGCGGGCGTTCCGGGTTGGCAGTTCACAAGCACCGTCGCTGGATAATAGTGCCCTGTCCGATCCGGCGCTTCGCCGCCACACAGGATTTTCGCGCCGCCCTTCACGCTGTCTACGACCTGATCTCTGACCGTGTCGAATTGTTCTTCGCTCGAAAGAGGACCCAATTGCGTGCCCTCATCCTTGGGGTCGCCCAGTTCAACCGCCTTCATTTGCTCAACGAAAGCAGCAACGAAATCGTCATAAACCGCTTCTGTCACGACAAACCGCTTGGCGGAAACACAGGTTTCTCCGTTGTTGAACAAACGCCCCTGTACGCAGGTTTTCACAGCCAATTCGATGTCAGCGTCTTCTAGGACGAGGTATGCGTCGTTGGAACCCAGCTCCAACACGGTTTTCTTGAGGTTCTTGGCGGCTATCTGACCGATGTGTCGGCCTCCATCGTCGCTGCCTGTCATTGTCACACCGCGTATCAGCTGGTGTTCGATCACCGCATCCGAGGTGTCATGATCAATGATCAGCACGTCGAACAGACCTTCGGGCAGTCCAGCCTCAAGACAAATATCGCGCAGCATCAGACCGCTGCCCGTGCAGATCGATGCATGTTTGAGGATGACGCCGTTACCGGCCATCAAACTTGACGCAAGAACACGGGTGGGCTGATAGACCGGGAAATTCCAAGGTTGGATGCTATAGATCACCCCAATGGGGCAGTATGCCACGAACCCCTGTTTCCCGTCAGCGCCATGCCGACGTTCTTCATCTGCCAGGACCTCGGGGCCATTGTCGGCAGTATATTCAAAAATCTGTGCGCAGAGTTCCACCTCGGTCTTGCCGTCGCGCAACAGCTTGCCCGTCTCTTCGGTCATCAAGTTTGCGAAATCTTCAGTTTTCTCACGCAGTGCTTTCGCAATGTCGCGAAGGTGCCCTGCACGTTCGTTGTGGCTTTTCACACTCCATTTCAGAAAAGCCGCATGGCACCTTTCGATCTTTTCGAAGGCCGTATCGGGCGACATTAGATCATAGCCCTCCAACTTGACCTCAGTCGCGGGATTGATCGTCGAAATTACTGTCACTTGGGCGCTCGCTTCTCTCTGGTGTTTGCAATCAAACGCAAGATCGTCGTGTTCGTTCCACGCAATCAGGAGGTGAGGTTCAGCGTGAGTGAAGACCTGCTATGTGCCCGAGGTGTCTGACGTTAGCACCAACAGGACGGTTTAAGGTGACGCGATAACAGGGGGGGCTGGCTCGTCGTAACCGCGAAGGAGTGGCGACGAAACAAAAACCCGATAGTCGTGTTCAGCCGGCTGTTCAAGATGGCCCATAGCAGTCCCTGATCTCTTAGGCTTTATGCTGCCTTGAAGCTTGACGAAGCCCAAGTCGCTGTCATTCCTAATGAATACGGAGATCAATGAGAGCAGTGTTGACGACGCGCTTCTAGCTGACGGTGCACGACCGGCGACGCGCTTGAAAGGCCCATGGCTGGGAGGTGCTCGCTCGGCGGCAAAAAAGGGGGCTCATTCTGGATCCGGTCGGCAAAGCAAAGTCTATGGTACTTACAGACGACGGCTTACGCCGGAGAAGAACTGTTCGAAACTCTGTTTGCTAGTACGCCAGAACCGTAAATTAAAGAGCTTCTGGCCTTGGCAAAAGGGGCCCAAAGAAGACAACCAATGCGCTGGTGCCATGTTGGTTGTGCAATCCGCATGTCCGACATTCGGTGTGACCGTAAAATCGGAACCAGTGCGGCTTAGTATTGGTTCAAGACACCACGTTCAAAGTGGTGCAACTGATAAGGTTGCACCACAGAGCGTTGTCTCGAATTCGGCCCACGAAACTCAAAGATCCACTACGACCTTTCCGACAGTTTTCCCCTCTGCGAGATGCGCATGGGCGGCTGCGACATCCTCAAAACGAAAACTGTGTTTATCCACGACAGGATTGACATGTCCAGCATCTACCATCTCGGCGAGGGTCCTCAAAATGTCGCCGTGAACCGCTCGCCCGACATTGTGCATCATCGGGATCAACATAAAGACCACGTGGAGCGACAAGCCTTTGAAATGGGCCGGTGAGAGGTCAATATCGACCAGTGCCACGGTCGATGCGACATGACCGTTCAGCTTTGCCGCCTCAAACGAGTTGGTCATATTTTCCCCGCCCACGCTGTCAAATACCACGTCAAAGCCGGTACCGGCAGTGTGTTCTTCGACGTAGTCCTGGACCTGTTGCGCGGTGAAGTCGATTGGACGCGCGCCGAGTTTTTCAATCAGAGCCAATTGCGCAGCACCCCGACCTGTGGCTGATACCGATGCCCCAAGATGCCGGGCGATCTGTACAGCAACATGGCCAACACCACCTGCTCCACCTTGAACGAGCACCTTTTGGCCGGCGCCAACACCGGCACGGGTCAGCCCTTCGTAAGCAGTGATACCGACCAGTGGCAGCGCCGCGGCCTCGCGCATACCCAGTGATTTGGGCTTGTGCGCAATCAGGCGTGCATCGGCGTTGATGAACTCTGCTAACGTGCCCTGCAATTCTAGCAGCCCACCGGCACAGCCATAGACCTCATCGCCGATGGTAAATTCGGTTACCTCGTCGCCCACGGCAGTCACCGTTCCAGCGAAGTCCATACCGAGTACCGCAGGCAGCGCCGGGGACAAGGGCAAGTCCGCGCCCATGCTGCGGATCATTGTATCAACGGTATTCACGCTCGTTGCTGCGATTTTTACAACGACATGCCCGGGCGATACGACCGGCTCTGGTATCTCGGTCATTTCAAACGGCGCGTCGGGGCCGTACTGGTTCAAAACCATTGCTTTCATTGAATTTCTCCTGTTTTCCAATGTTTGGGTTGCGCCAGTGCGGAATCAGGTGATGTCCTGCACCTGCATCACCAGATCGCCCCACTTGCGCTGGTTTTCGATGTCGTGTTCCAGCCCCTGCTCATCCGCGATGGCGAAGCGTTTGATGGCGGGGGTCTTGCTAGTGGCTTGATAGAGCCAATAGGCTTCTGACTTCAGCGCGGCGTCGATGGGTTTGTCGATGGATTCGTAGACCATCTGTTTGCCTGCGTTGATCGCATCCGCAGGGAATTGCGCAATCCGCTTGGCCAACGCATCAACGTAGGGTCCGATCTCATCCGGCTCCAAAGCTTTGTTGATCGTCCCCAGCCGTTCGGCATCATCTGCATCGTAGTCCTGCGCGCTAAGGATGATCTCCAAC
The DNA here is from genome assembly GCA_038525015.1 of Pseudomonadota bacterium. Lineage (GTDB taxonomy): Bacteria > Pseudomonadota > Alphaproteobacteria > Rhodobacterales > Rhodobacteraceae > Tateyamaria. The sequence continues at coordinate 15,617 of JBCBID010000008.1, forward strand.
GCTTTACCAAGGCCGGTCTGGCGCGCCATGCGGGACGCGCCGCCACCGCAGGGTAGAATACCCATACCAACCTCCATCTGCATGAACTTGAACTTGCCACGCGCGGCAAAACGCATGTCGAGGGCCAGCGCCAATTCGTGCCCGCCACCACGCGCGAACCCTTCGAGCTTGGCAATGGTGGCCTGGGGCACCTTGCTGATCCGCTCGCACACGGCTTGCAAGTCCAGCAGCTGCGCCTCATCACGCGACACCGCTTCGGTCGGCATGTCCTTAAGCAGTTCGGTATCGTAGTGGCAGACCCAGATCTCCGGGTTGGCGGATTGGAAGATCACGACCTTGGTGTCACGATCCCGCTCCAGCCGCATGGCAAGGCTGTTGAGGTCGGCGAGCATTTCCTGGCCCTGCACATTCACAGAACCAAAATCGAACGTCACAGTTGCAATGCCGTCGGCGACGCTCACGTCAAAGGTCTGAAAGTTCTCATATTTCATCAGGCACTCCTGTTCTGTTCCTCGCCGCGCGGGCGCGCGAGGGTTTGGGCAAATGGACGGTGGCGATGGCGCGCGTGCGCCGGTTTGGTCAGTTGTCTTGGCGGACCAAGGTTGTGATTGCGGTCATGACCTCAGCCGCATGGGCCGGATCGAGCGCGGCGGAATGCGGGTTGGCAAAGGCACCGCTGTCATTGTCAAAATACGCGCCAGACGCCCCGGCAAAACGGTCACCCAAGGCGGCGTCAATCAGGATATCTGCGCCAATGCTCAGATCGTTGCCGGCAACGCCGAACCCCTCTTTCACCATCTTCGAGGCCAACAGCGAACCCGGGTTCACCGCAACCATTACCGGACCGTCGGGCAAGGACTTAGCCCATTCGCGGGTCCAGATCGTGATGGCCAGCTTGCTTTGTGCATAGGCATCCATGTCAGATAGCGACACTTGCCCGTCGAGCGCTTTAAGGTTCACCCTCGCTTGAGCTGCCGAAGACAGGTTCACCACACGTCCGTCGCTTGGCATGATCGGCGACAACACTTCAGTCAGCCGGAAGGGGGCAAGCGTGTTGACGACAAAACGGATGTCCTGACCGTTTTCGAGCGTGGTCTCGGGCGCTTTTAACACGCCCGCATTGTTGATCAGCACATCCAGCCTGTCATGCTGACCGCGGATGTCCTTGGCCAAACCTTCGACCGCTGACATATCGCTTAGATCCGCGGCATAAGTCTCAACATTGCCACCAACCTCGGTCGCAGCGGCATCCAATTTGGCCTTGCTGCGGCCATGGAGCAGCACCTTGTGCCCGTCAGTCGCCAGTTTCTTTGCGGTGAGCAGACCGATGCCGTCGGTCGAGCCTGTGATCAATATGGTCTTGGTCATCGGTACGATCCTTTATGAGAAGTTGGGCAGCACGACGTCCGCCAAATGTTCGAGTGTGGCGTCGATGGGGGCCTGGTTGAAACGGAGGTTCAAAGCCACGTGGTTCACGCCAAGGGCCTGGATCTCGCGCAGATAGGCGCACAGAAAGTCGGTCCCGGCTTGAAAGCCGAGATGGATGGGGCGCGGCGCTGCGTCCCGCTCTGGCAGCAGGTCCACATACAGCGATTGCATCACGGGTTTGTCAGGTTGTCCTGCGGCTCGCACACGCGCCCGATACTCGGCAATGACCTGCCCTTGCGCCGCAGCACTACGCGGATAGGTGATCCAACCGTCGCCGTTTTCGGCCACCCAATCGGGGGATTGTTGACTGCCCCCAGTGACCAGCAACGGCAGACGCGTGCCATTCGGTTTGGGTAACACGTCGATCCCACCGGACAATTTACCCCAAGCGTTTTCGAGTTTTGGATAGGACGTGCCCATCGCGCGGATGTAGTCAAAGCTGTGGCGAAACCGCGCCCCACGGTCTGGATAGCTTTGCTGCATCGCCGGGTACTCCTCGGGCCGGTCGCCGGATGCGACGCCCAGCAACAGACGCCCGTTTGATAGCACATCAGCCGATGCTGCAGCCTTGGCCACATGCGCAGGGTGGCGCAGAGGCAAAATGATGCTGGCCGTCCCCAACGCAATCCGCTCCGTCGCCATCGCCAACGCGCCCAGATAGACAAACGGATCGAATATCTGGCCAGCATCCCCGAAACTGGGCACGTTAAAAGGCACATCGCGCAGCCACAGTGCCGCGAACCCCAGCGTTTCGGCCTTTTGTGCCGCCTCAAGGTGCCCACGCAGCGATGGCTCCGCTCCAACCGCGTACGCCTCAAGAGGTAGGACCAAACCGACGCTCAACTGTTGCGGTCGAAACACCCGATTGTAGGCCGCGTTGATCTGTGGAAAGCCCGCCTTCTGTGTTTTGTCCAACATGATCTCTCTGCCTTTAGTAGCGCACCAATGTGCGGCTCTCGATGCTTTTGCGGATGGTGGTAATGCTGGCATCCTCCACCATGTCCAGGGCGCTGTGCGCAATCGAAGGCAGCCCGCGATTGTCATAGATGTTGAAGATGGCGATGTCGTCGGGTGCCATTCTGGACAGGTACACCCATTCGTGGCTGGGACTCCCAACAAGCCCCATGATCTGTCCCTTGCGGTCGGGGTAAATCAGGTCGAGCAAGATCCAATCTGATGGAACGACAGAGGACGGGCGCACAAAACCCAAGGGTGCCGAATTAATCGGATGATCCACGGGGCGCCAGACATTGACAAAAGCGTAGTGCCCCGCCGCCCAATCGGCGGCTGCTTCCGACCCGAGCAGGTCAATCAAGCGCTGTTCCGCCCCGTCCTTGCTGTAGTCGCTGTGCACGTTGCGGGCGGGCTTGCGCACGGCGTCGGGGTCATCAACCCGCACCGTGTGGTCGAAAACCACGAATTCTCGCGCGCCCAGTTTGTCCTTTAACAACGTGGTCAGTTCGGCATCGTATGTTGCCTGCCAGTTTGCGCCAGCATAGTCGGTGACAATTGTTGGCGCATGCAAGAACTCGACCGCATCCGACGCAAACGACACGGGCACCGGTGCGCTCCGCATATCGGCCACCTCGACAGAGGTTTGCGCGAGTTCAGGAGAGATCAGGTTGCCCACAATACCGCCCGCATCAAGCTCGAATGCCTGCCGCTCAGGCTTGTGCACATGGTAGTTGACCGTTGCCGTGCGTGTCATCGGCGCCTCCTCGAATGTCATCTCTGCCAGGTATATGTCTTCTGGTCTTCGGGATAAAAACTGCGTAACTTTGGATTGATAATTCGGGTTTTGAAGATAATGAGTCTCGATACCAGTGCGCTCCGCCTCTTCGTGCTGGCGGCAGAGCTTCTCAATATCAGTGCAGCCGGAAGGCGGCTGGGCTGGGCACCAGCCGTGTCCAGCGCAAAACTGGCCAAGCTGGAGCAGCATTTGGGGGCTGAGTTGCTGCACCGCACCACGCGCAAGGTGTCGCTGTCTTTGGAAGGCGCTGACTTTCTCCCCTTCGCGCGCGAGATCATCGCGCAAGAGGATGCGGCGATGGCTGCCTTGGGCAAGCAGGCCGCGACGCTCCGGGGCACCCTGAGATTTGCAGCACCCAGCACCTTTGCGCAGCTTTACATCGCGCCAATCCTACCCAAGTTTTTGAAACAACATCCCGACCTGACGCTCGACTTGCGCCTGTCGGACCTACCCTTCGATCTGATCGAAGGCAGCTATGACCTCGCGCTCAGGAATGCCCCGCTATTCGACACAAGCCTCAAAGGGCGTAAACTCGCGGACGATCAGCGCATTCTATGCGCAGCCCCGGGGTATATTGAGACCCACGGAGCGCCGGAAACCCCAGCCGATTTGGCGCAACACAGCCTGATCGCCTTTCGCTCTCCCGAAGCCCGCCCGCTCAAGGGCCCCCAAGGCGCATCTGGCATATTCCATCCTGCAGATGCAAAAAACCAGCTCATAATCGATGACGGCCAGAGCCAGATCCGCGCCACTCTGGCAGGTGCGGGCATCTCGCTCAACGCGCTGTGGAGCGTACACGCGGAACTGGCGTCAGGCCGGTTGATGCGCGTCTTACCCGAATACGAAGCTGCGGAAGAAAACGTCCTGTGGCTGATCTACCCGAAATCGAACGTGCTGTCCCCGAAAGTCCGCGTGTTCATGGATTTCCTCGTCTCCGAAATAGGAAAATCGCCGCGTTGGCTGGAAAAGAAATGATCGCGGGACGAAGCGGACTTTTGCGTCTTGAGCATCAATCCCTTGCAAGTAGTCTTGTCCTATGGACACCCACGAACGCGACATCGCGCTGAAACAGCTATATGATGCGTTTGCTTTGTTCGAGCGACCCGACCCTTTGACAACCTATCAAGGCTCGTACTGCGATGAGGAAGTCGATATTTTCAATGGTCTTGATTGGGAAGAAGCGACTTACTCTGAATTGGTGTATGGAATGGAAGGAGCAATAATATGTCCCCCTCGGACAAAGGCTTACTTGCTGCCGCGCTTATTCAAAATGGTTATGCTGCGACGGTCTGGAAAAAGCGATCATGCCGTCGACAACCTGTCAATTGAACTGGAGGCCTGGCCCGTCGATCCTGAAGTGGAAACGCTTCTGAGCCAAGATCAGAGAAAGGCAATCGTGGCAGCGTGGGCATACCTAGATACTCATATCTATCATCCGAGCGGCAGCCATGTTGCTCGCGAATTGGCGAGGCATTGGAAAATCGATCAGTAGGTATGGGCTCCTTGCGGACCTCAGAAGCCATGCAGCGTCATGAGATATTCTGGTCCGGTCAACGTCGGGTTGTAGTTTCAGGCGGGCATGGCGGATTGGAGGATCAGTCATCGAAAGACCGGACTTACCAGCCATGCGCACTGCGCCCTGCCTGGAATGAGGTTCGAAGCGTCCGTCAAAAGCGCCTGCTCAAACCAAAGCATGTCTGGGCGACCTGCGTACGATTTGAATTGGCAAAGAACCATCGCGACCTAGCGCTCTTCAACATGGCAATCGACAGCAAGCTCCGAGGATGCGATCTCGTGAAGATAAAGGGGGGTGATGTCATTGCGTCGGGCCAAATCAAAGAGCGCGCTTCTGTTCTGCAGAATAAAACGCATGTGGAACGCACTCAATGCGGCGCACCAAGGTTACCCAAATTTACAAGAAGACCGTCAACCTCTGTGGAGTTCGGCCCACTCCTAGCACCCACAAAGATGGACAGCCCGGTCAGATACCTTGGCGTTGAACATAAAGATGCCATCGCCATCGCCGAAATCACTGAAATCTAGCAACTTTGGGCCGCTTTCACAGGCCGCCCATGAGAGACATTCGACAGCGAGGTGAATGTCTGCGATCACAATCCGCTTTGCGGTCATACGCTGCAAGGGCAAAATCTAGTTTGTCTGGAATTCACAGATCGCAAGAGAACGCTGCCAACAAATTCTTCAATCTGAACTGCGTTTGTGTGAGATGCACGATATTGGCAAAAAAAGACGCTGAGACGCCGATACAATCGAAACGGAAATCACTGAACGGCTCCTTGGCCAGACTTGCCACGTTATTTTGGCATGCGACCGCCTCTTTAAGGCATGGCAGAATCTGGTAGCTTTCCAGTGTTCAAGATGAATGCGCAGCGCATGAGATCAGACCTTGTGCCGAGCCCGCCATAGACGAGAGCATCAGGTCCATGTGTTGCGCAGTGCCACGCGAGCGTTTCGGCCAAGGTTTCTCTGACCGCGCACCTCGCGCCCGATTTGACAGCTGGGACGTCCGCGTTGTTCACAGTAGCGCGCCATTCGCCAGTGATCCGTTGATTTTGAAAGGCGTGTTTGGCACGCTGAACGCTCGCGATTGTTGGGATGTTGCAGGGTCTTGGCCAAAGTTATGTTGAACAAAGACCTTTTGATTTACGGCATACCTGCTCTTTTTTTGACCCTCTCGGTCGCGCCACCCTCGCATGCGCAGCAAGCCGCTGCGGTCAGCAGTGCCATTGTCGATGTCGCGCAGATAGAAGCGTTCGTTGAGGCCAATCTGGCCTATTGTCGCGATGCGCCTGCAGGCTCCTTTCCCGCGGCCAAGCGGGCGGTGGATCAATGGCACGCCGTGAACGCAACGCAGTTCCTCTGGTCTTGGATCGACAAAGAGCCGCAAATTGCCGCCGCTTTTTTCAGTATCAAGTCCGAGCTGCGTGCGGAACTCGAGGAGGTGTTGAAAAACCGCGGCACGACGCGGGCAGCCGAGTGGTGCGCATCACTCTCTGACATGTTGCAACAAGATGCCTGGAACCTGAACAAAAACTACGCAGCTGAGTTGCGTGCGCTGGAGGCGTTTGCACTGGAGTTTGATGAGGATGCTCAGGTCAGCCGCCTGCAACAAGGTGTCGCTTTGCCGCCTCTTGCTCCCACCTCGTTGTCTGCGGCCCTTGCGGCAGGGTATGATCCGGAAAAAGTCCCGCTTCCCGGAGAATTCAGATGCTACGACGAGGAGGTGGTGTTCGCCGGACACGCGCATCTCGTTGTCCAGATTCCCGAAGCCGGGGTGTATCGGTCATCCTTCGGAAACGGGCGTTGGTCAGTAGACGAAGATGGCGAGATTGTCTGGACAACCGGCCCGTTTGCAGAGGCACGCAGCTTTGTCGCCTTTGAAGATTATGGGCAGCGCATGACGCTCAGATCGGTCAAGCGGAACAGCCAGTATAGCCGCTACGAATGCTACCAATCCGGCGCTGCGGATGATTATGTCACGATTGCCGCCTATCTCACGACGCCGCAGGTCGGCAGATACCAATGTGTCAACGTCGAAACTGGCGAGCGCGCCCCTTTCGAAATCCTGCCGGGTCTGAAGTATCGGTTTGCCAATGAGGTTGGCAGCTTTCTCGTATCCGACGTGATCGATCAGGCGTCGGGCACAGTGGATTGGGTCAGCGGACCCTTAACCGGGGAGAAATCCTTCTATAGCGAAGAGGTTCGGTCCGGGTTGCGAGAGTTTTCCATATCGTCCAGCGATGGACGTGCACTTGGCGGCTTTGTCTATAGTTCCAGCACGTTGTCGCTTGCCTGTGAAGGGCGCGGCGAACCAGTGCAAATCGCGCTCTACGGCAGCGATCCCGCGCCGCCTGTACCAGCAGGGACACAGGCCATCAGCGGGCAGTTCTACCGCTTTGAACAGACGTTTAACGGCACCTTTTCCGCGTATGAGCCGCAGGTCTATACCTTTCGCCCTGATGGATATGTGTTCATAGGGCCGCCAGGACCGAACGCAGCCAAAGACTGCGATCGCACCCGTCCGAACGGGTTGCCAGTCTGCGCCTCCTACCGGATCATCGGCAATCAGATCGGGATCTTGGAAGAGGGCGACGAAACCGTCCATCAATTTGCCATAACGGGAACAGCGCCCACCCTAGACGGCGAGCCGATGCGTCCGGTCGAACCGGCGGCGCAAACATCGCTCGATGGGCATTTCTGGGCCAACTACTTTTGGAGTTCTGGGTTCTGCGGCGCATTTTCCGCCTGTTCCAGCACCTATATCGAATGGAACTATGTCTTCGCAACCGACGGGCGCTTCCAGTTTTCGGAGGATTCGCAGTTTCTCGCGTCTATGAACAGCTCGATCAGCAACACGAATATGGCAAAAAATGCAGCGGATGCAAACCAAGGTAGATACGAGATTGAAGGCAACACCATCAATTTTGCCTATGACAATGGCGTGGTTACGTCTCACTTCTACCTGGAACTTGAGGATGGCAGCTTCATGATCGACGAAGAGCATTACACACGTAAGGACTCGACTGACAAATGACAAAATCCCTGATCCGGGCTCTGTGCTTCGTTCTTGCCTTTGCGCTGGCTGGTATGGCATCGGCGCAGTCCCAGAAATCCACCGAACAAATCAATGGCGCGCTAAATTCGTTCTTTGGTGAGAATGGGATAGCCGCGGTTGACCCCGTTCAGGCCGACGCGATCGACCTTGCTCAGTTTCGGTTCACACACAGCGCTGCGGTCAGTCGCGAGGTCAAGGCCGACTTTCTGGATCTTTTCGCCGCGGGCCTAGACGCAGCCACACGCGCTCAGTTCCAGCTTTTCGTCGACCAGATGACCCCCGAATTCCAGCAGCTTATCCTGGATGACGGATTCCAAAGCTCGGGGTGGGAGGCCAACAATATCGCTGACATCGTTGCGGCAACAATTTTGGTTGCCTTTGCAGTGACCCAAGATTTCGCAGAAACGACCGAAACCCAAGAGCGTGCGATCCGTGGAATGATGCGGGTCGCCTTTGACGACGCGCCGGTCACGCAAACAAGCGATGCCGAAAAACAGCGCTTGTTTGAGCCCATGTTCTTTGGGGCAGTGCTCGCCTCCATTCAACGCGAGTTCACTTTGGAGCAGGATCCCGACGCCGATCTGAGCGACCTCAAAGCCGGTATGAAGGATATTCTGGCCGGTTTCGGTTTGCATCCCGAGTTGGTCGTGCTTGGACCTGAAGGACCGGAGGCATCGCCCCGTCTCGTCGCGCTGACCCCACAAATTGAGGCTGGGGAAATCACTGTCGAAGAGGCTTTTCCGCAAGTCACAGCAGATTATGCGCGCCTCGGTGGCAGCATTCCCGCAGCCATCGCCGCAACACCTGACATGGCCGGTGCGGACGACGCAGGGCCAACCGAAACCGTAACGGACGCCCCTTCAGCCGCAGAAACAACTGTCAATCCGCTCGGGGCCAAGCCCGACGACCCCGTCTCTGGCGTATACTCTGGCGGTGATTTGTCGGTCACACTCGAACCGGCTCCGGCGGGCTATTCCGGTACAATCGTGAACGGCGATGCGAGTTATCCGTTGACTGTCTCGGGGGACACACAAACGCTTACGGGAAGTTTCACATTAGATGATGGCGCATCCTTTGACGTTCTTATTCGCATAACGGGTGAGCAGATGATCCTTGAGACAGGCGGTGCCGACTATACGCTTGAAAAGCAAGGGCCTACGAACCCGCTGGCACGCAATTGACGGATCCGCACGGACACGACAGGAGTTGTGGGCCGACGGCATCCTTGAATTGAACGGGGGGACCTATCGGGTCCGCGCGCGTGATGTCGGCGCCTACCCCTACGTGCCGTTTATCCCGATGAGCATGTGCGCATCGCGGTATATATCCGCCTACTCACCCGCGGCGTGGTGTTGTGCCCCTTCTGGATTGCGATTTTCTTTTCTTGAGTTACCTTAATCCTGTCGAAGCAGTATTGGCTGCATATGCGACCCAGACGAGAGCATTGCCTATGAAAGTAAGTTTTCCGCGTCTCGCCGTTACAAAACACCCCTACCGCGCCGTCACCACGCTGGGGGTATCAGCCCTGCTCGGCGTCATATCTGCGATGCAAGCACAGGCTGAATGCTTCTCTACCTCTAACCCAAAGCTTCCGAATGACGAGCTGATCGCGCCCACATTGACGAACGGAGAAGACGGATGGGCGATTGTACAGGCCGTGCGATCCGGGAACTTAGATGATGTGGAAACGCTCGTGCGCGGACAGCCAGACCTGTTGTCCACGCGCACCATCCTTCCGGAAGGGGTCCGTCCCAGCAACGGAAACATGGCCGACATCCTGACCATCGCCGTTGCGAATTGCGACCCGCTGATGGTCGGTGCACTGCTAGAACTCGGTGCCGCTCCAAACGGAGCGATCCCCGGTCTCGCGCTGACCTATGCGGCCCTTGCCGACGACCTTGTCATGGCCGTGGTGTTGCTGCAGGGCGGTGCAGACCCCGACGCAAAGACCAAAGGCCGGACGACTGTGCTCCGCGAGCTTCTATTCTACAAACGATCCGATGCGGTCGCACTTCTGGCACAGGCTGGCGCCGATGTGAACAGGGCCGAGATGTTTGGCCGAACCCCACTGGACGCAGCACTAAGCTTCGGGGACTGGAACTCCGCCAAGGCTCTGATGGACGCAGGGGCGAACCCCTGGCAGGTGTCGCACAAGGGCGTGTTGCCTGCGTTCAGGCTGATGAACGCCTCGGTACAGGGTGGGCAAGACCGAAGCATCCGTAACGAACTGTTGGAGCGCGTGGAGGCTGGCGCGCCCATATGGCCGCCCCCGCCGCCCGCAGACGTGATACAGAATGTTAAAGATGGTCTCTGGCCCAGCGCTGCGATGCGGCAGGCGGGTTTTACGCTCACAGACGGCGCGGTGCGATCCATAGAGATGATCAGCCCCTGATGCCCGCACTTCGCCAAGCCCAAAGAAAGGTCTCGTCACGCGAAAGATCGGTGTCGTATGTGTAATCAGCCCAAGCAAAGAAGACACGGTGGCACGTTGGCGACTTCCCCGTCGCATGTTGCGCGGCACCCATACGGCGTTGGTGCTAGGCAAAACATGACGGTCGACCGGCCTAACTCCACCGTTTGGTGTCTAATCAGGTTGCGCGTCGCAGATGTCTCAACCTGATGATCCTCAGAAACCCGCGTCGTCTGACGATCCGAAGACATGTCTTGTCGATGCACTGACGTATCCAGGACTTGCGCCCCGGCAAGATGCCGAGACTGTCATCACTCTGGTCTGTCGACCCTCACACGATCCAGCGGCCAATTGGACGTTGCTGCAGCATGAAAATGACTGGTTCGTGCGCAGGATTACACGTTCCTTTGGGGACGGACCTTTGGCTCATAAAGTGCCACCAAAAACCTACGGAGCCGAAGCGCGCGTACCAGAAAAGGAGGCAGCAAGAATTCTGGCTGCCTTCGAGGAGCTTTCAGTGGTGCCGCTTGCGGACCAAGGAAAAGACCTCTTCATTGATGGCTGTGAATACGAAATTCAGTGGGGCGGTATTGCGGCCCCCCCGAAAATTTCATGGTGGAACGAAGCCCCTCCTGAGTGGCGCGCGCTTCGCGACTGGTATTCAGACGCTGTGGCTCTGTTCGAAGCGTATTTGTCAAAGCCAACGGTTCCGATCAAACTGGTGCATCTGTTGACCGAGTAGCGAAATTATACGGGATTGATGCCATTGCCCCGCTAGCACGTGTTGCCGTAAAGCAAAGCAGCAATGATTTCTGCGTTACGTGCGGGCTCGTGCAAGTTCTCAGATTTAGTGAATACTGTCCTGACAGCTATGCCGCCGCGTCACTGTCACATGGCTGAAAGCAGCAGAGCGCAGAGCCGCCGTTGGCCATCTCATGTCGATACTGCGTCTGCAAGCCCGCCTTCGGATTTCACATGGGCCTTGTGTGGCCCAGCTGCCCTTTGGCACACTGGCCGAAAAGCGAAAACGGATACTGGCACTTTCACTTTTTCTGAGTGAGTTGCTTGTCTGGTCGTTGAGCAGACGTATCCAACCGTCGCGTGGCACGGGTGCCTGGAACTAGCAATTCGGCTTTGCGGAAATAGGCGCGTAATTCTTCTTTCACGATGCCGAGATCCCTGCGTGCATCGCGCACAGTCTCGGATTGCCACGGCTCTTCTTCAAGCGGGATCAGATGAAGGTCTTTGTCTTTGAGGTTGTCCATCGCGAAGCCGACACCCAATCGATAGGAATGGATGTGCTCTTCCTCAAATCGCCAGTGCTTTGGGTATTCGGTGGTCGAAACCTTGACGAAGAACTCAACGATGTCGCCCGTGATGTTCGAAGCCGCGCCCATCGTGGCGCCAATCACAAACGCCTCGTCCTGCACGTGAAGGCCGCGGCCCAACAGCACGTGGATGCAGTCATGTCGCGCAAGGGTGATTGCCCCCGGTAGTGCATCCGGACTTTCCGGATTCTCGTATTTCTTGATGATCTCGGGCACGTCATCGGCGTTGGCGGCGGGCATAGACGCCAGGACTTCGGCGATGGACATGTCATCTGTGTCCAGTCCGGGATTCCATTCGTCCCAGTTCAGGTCAACCCGTCGTCCCATCGCTCACCCTCCTGTATCTTGGAAATCGGTGATGGCGGTGAAATCCGTGTTTTCGGCCACTGCCGCCTGAAGCGCATCGGCAAGCGCTGCAACATTCGCCACGTCGACGAAGCTGCCCAGGTCGTCACGTCGGAGCACATGACCCCCGCTGATGCCGATGCCGATGGTCGTCACCTGGATAGGGGTCGAAGCCGCCAGTGTCTCGATCACGGAATCAAGGGCCCTACCATCATCGGCCTGCCCGTCTGTCGTAACGATCAGCCTAAATGTACCAAACCCGCGCACGGTTGCAGCTTCTGACTCGAGCATGGCCTGAGCTTCGCCGATTGCGCGGGCCAAAGGCGTGCCGCCATCGCTGGAAATCGGTCGTAGCAGATCAGGCAAAGCGCTTTGCGCATCGCTGACGCTGGAGAAGGTCAGTACGGTCCCCGCGTTCAGCGCCAACACCGCAACGCGATCCTCAGCATCCATCGCCTCAAGCGCGCTTACCACAGCCGCTTTCGCCGGCCCGATATCTTCGCCCATGGAACCGCTGTCATCCAGAACGATCGCTGTCACACGGCGATTGGGATCAGGCCGCGCGTCTACCAGATCGACCTCAACGCCAGGCCAGCTTGCGATGGCCGCCCAGTTTGGCGTCACCGGGTCTCGTGCGATCGCCTGTGGATCGCCCTGGTTGCTTTCCTGAAAGATGGCAAAGGCAATGGCACCCAAAACGGCGATTATGACATATTTGTCCCATTTCATGACGCCCCCTCCTATTGCAGCGGCGAGAAGGTTGTCGCCTCCGCCTGAACAGTCAGCACGCGGAACACGACGCGCATGTTTTCACGCCACTCCGCTTCGGTCGCGGGTGGGTTGTGCACCGGGTTCGAAATGCCAACGCCATCGACAGTGAACTGATCGCGGTTCATGCGGACGTCGACCTCGGACGCGTAGGAGGTCAACGCGTCAACGACGGCGATGGCGCGGTCCATCGACAGGTTTTGGGTTGAGGTTCGGATGGCTCGAAGTTCGGCATTATCGGCACCGTCCTGTTCGCGGCGCAAAAAATGCAACGGGTCGGAATGGCCCTCAACCGTGATAATCGCACCGGAATAGGTTGAGGCAAGACGCAGGATTTCCTCAAAGTCCTGCGCGTAGAGTGCAACAGGAAAGGTGGTGCTGTCCGGTTCGAAATACACTTCGAAATCGATCTTCGTATTGGCCTCAAGCTGACCCGTACGCCGCAGTTTTTGCACGGCTGCTGCGGCTGCTTCGGGGTTGAAAGCCGCGATCTGGCGATCATCGAGATTGGAAAGACCATCCACTAATTTGGTGAAATCCCACTCAGCAATGTCGAGGTTGGCGGGCGCATCAAGCCGTTTTGCTCCGCGTAGCGCGATGTTTACCTCGTCCAGCAGAACATCAAAGCGGCGTGGCTCATTCGAATCGCTGAAATGCTTGGCGTTGCCAGCCCAGCCGTCAGTAATGGCATCTTGCCAAAGGAAAACGCCTTCTTCCGTGGGCAAACCACCCAAAAATTCATTGGCCATGAGTTGCGCCATTTGCGTCTGGCGCGGGTCGCCGTCGCGGGCCATGAAGTCACGCATTTCCTCCTCAGCCTGAAACAGAATATTGACCATGCGCGCAATATCATCCCGATTGGCGTCAAAATAGTCGGCTCGTACTGCGATGTAATCTCCAATCACCGACGCGGCCTCCTGCGTCGAGATCAGGATGGTAGAGCCGCGCACCGAGCCCTCGGCTCCCGTGCCAACGGTCCCGCCAGATGTCAGAAAGCGGGCATCCGGCAGGATGACGGCGGCCGCATCGGCGCGCGCCTCTGCCAATGCTGCGGCCGGCGTGTCTCCGTCACCCGTCAAATCCTCGACCCAAACAATTTCAACATCATCGAAAGACAGACCGCCATCTGACAGGATGCGGCCCACAAAATCGACATGCGGCCCATTGGCTTGGATCGCGATCCGCTTGCCGGACAGGTCCGAGATACGGGCGATGCCCTCCGCCGCTACGATACCGTCGCCCGCCGAGAATGAGTGCTTGAAGAACACAATCTGTTCGGTGCGCGGGTCTGCCGCCGTTACCGGCGCTGCGGCGGCTAGCATGCCAAGTGTTCCGCGCAAGTACGGCGTTTCGCAAGCGAGATAGGATGTTAACTGTGCCTCAAAGCTGTCAACCACCGCCAACGTCAGTGGCAGGCCCGCATCGCCAAGCAGGCCGCCGTCGTTTTCCAGCGATGCGCCGTTGGCATAGGCCACCACGCCATCCGCACCCCATGCGATCAGGGGCATTGATCCATTCCAGCCCGGCGCACAATCTCGGACTGGCTCGGTAACAGTTTCGGCCAAGAAGTCGCCAGGGTTGGCTAGTCCTGCTTGCCCGCTGAGGGCAGTGACGATGGCAATGGCTGTGATCAGCTGTTTCATGGGGCAAAAAACTCCCTTTCAGGTGAGGGGTCGGGTGGGAATGCGACGGCGCGGTTTCAAAACGGTTTCCGCAACTTCGGAGGCGACTTCAACCTCTGCCAAGAGGTCGCGCGCCGCGAGTAGATCGGAGTCATCAAAGGCAGCATCCAGCGCATCAACCGCGGCGATCAGTTTCGTGCGAGACGCGTCTTCGGTTTCCGCTTGGTTGCGTTTGCGCAGCTTGGCATGGGCCAATGCAGCGTCCTCAATCAGTTCGGAGCGGATCAGGACGGCGCTAATCTCGCGCTGCCGCTGAGGCGCGTAAAAAATTTCGCGCGCGGCGACATCAAGACGATCCGCCAAGGCGTGGACCCGGTCGGCCACATCTTCGCGCATCGTGCTTGCGGCAGCGCGCAACGTATTCGCGCGCGCATGTGCCGTGGTGATTGCCTTCAAAGCGCTGCCAGCGGCGGCATCCGAAATATTGTGGCGCGCTTGAAAGGCATGTCGCAACCGCTCCGCCTCGGTCCAAACCCATCGGCTCGGCATCCATGCCACAAATGTCAGGGTCGCCCAAAACGCTAAACCAGCCGCCGCAAGTGCCGCAAAGCCATCAAATGGTAAAGGTAGTCGCACATACCACGCAAAGACAGCGCCGAAGAGCGCCGCAAGCAAACCGGAAACCCAAGGGGTGAAACGCACGCTCATCTGCGCAACTGCAGCGTGACGTCAACCCGTGCCAGGCGGGATTGATACGAACGCTCGCTTTCACCGTTCTTTTTCGGCAAGGGCGCGGACCCGCCCACGCCTTGGAAGGTCATTCTATCCGTTCCGATGCCGGCTGCCAGCGCCATCGCTTGCACGAGCGCTGCACGTTCTTCGCTAAGCGCCAAGTTCGCGGCAACATCGCCGCTATCGCCGGTATGACCCACAATTGTGACGTGAACACGCTCATCGGGAAGGGCTTCAGCCAGCAGGCCGCGCAGCCGCGCCTCCTCTCCCGCCGACAGAGATACGCCGCGCGAGAATTGAAAGGAAGACGCCTCAACATCTGACATCCCGCCCAAGACCGAAAGCGCTATGGCGGAACCGGCCAGCACAGCGGACATGCCAGCCGCCACAAAAACCCGTCGCGGCAATGCAGGCGTATCACGATGATCCATGCTCATCGGTGGATACTACCCTCCAGATTTGAACACCACATCAAGAAAATATGCGTGAAACCCTTAAATTCAATTGCTTAGAGGCTGTGTAGATGCATGTCAGCGCGCAGCAGTGTGTCTTTTGCAACGCTCGCTATGCGTCGTTGTGGTAAATGCCACTGACCCGAGCGATCAAGGCGCGAAAACCCCTGTTTAAGGGCCACCCAAAATGCGTTTGCAGGTGGCGGATTACCTTGCAGTTTTGGTGCTTTTTGAGACTTGGCGCAGACCGCCTAATGCGACCACGCAGGCTCTCGAATGTGTGGGCCCGGACATACGAAATAACATAAACGAAACTCTCGCGCATCTTCTTCCATGGCCTGCACGTGGATGGGCGGACGCCAGATCAGAACGCGGCTGGATTCGCTTCTTCGCACGATCAACGAATTCAAACTACTTTAAGTCTTGCGCTCGCGGCGAATGGCGGTTTTCTCCGTACCCGCCGCACCCCTCGGAACGACCTCCCGCTTGGCGGATCGGCATCGCTGACGTTTGGTGACATCGCAGCTTTCTGAACTGCTGGGATTTCGTGCCGGGCAAGCAAAATTTCGACATGCTGGACCGCAAGGCGCATCTGTTGCCAAGAACGCCAGCAGCCATCGCCAAGGCCTTCACTTTGTCCGGCGCTTTGAAAGCTGTACGACCTGCTCAGCGCGTTGCCTTGCCCAATATGCTCTGCCGCGCAGGGGCTTTGTCGGCGCTGAGCTTACCAGTCACTATCTGCCGCAAACCGCTTTCAACCGGTTCATGTTTGAAATCGACCGCAGCACCTGACACCGCCCGGGATGCCAACTCAAAACACCACCCCTTGGAACGCACAAATATCTTGGAAGGACGATCCGCTGCCACGACCATCTTCGACGGGAGCATTGGTCTTCGGAGGCTTCGCGACGAGGAGGAAACAGAGAAACTGCGCCTTGCTGAAGCCGACTTGAGTTTGCGAAGCATGGATTGCCGAGCGACGATAGCAACCGGTCGATCCGAGCCATTCACTGTCCGGTCAAGATGCTCCTCCGCAGCTCGCTCTGCGGTCATTCGCTGCACCCGCGCATTCTGGGCGTCTTTGAACTGACACATCGCGGGACTTAGCGAGCTTTCGCTGCGGTTGCGCCAATGCCTGGTTTGGCGAACTGGCTCATGAATCGTCCTTTTCAGGAGAGCCGGGTACGTCACGTCTGAGCTTGGGCATGCCCGCTAATGAATTCCAACTCAGGAAGTGTTTCAATAATTTCTTGCGTTACCTTAGCGCCCTGAACGGGACCGGCTTCAATTCGCCGAATGCTTATGTGACCTCTAAGGGGTTCCCAACTCGCGATCTCTCCAAGCCGTTCAACTAACAGAGTTTCGAGGTTCGGTAGACATCGAAGAAACTCCAGCGAACAGACATTGCGACAAAAGGAAATTGAAAGGTAACGCACATTTGGAAGCTTCCCAACTAATTCACTCGATGAAAACTCTTTGCAACTGTTTATCCGCAAGGCCTCTAGGCCTTTCAAACATTCGAAACCCTTGAAGGACTTCAGATGTGATTTCGATATCGAAAGCGCTTTTACGCCTTGGACAGGCAGATCTTCGACGAAAGCATATTTCTTTGGTAAACTGGCGGTATCCAGATACTTAAGGTCTTCGAAAACCGCATAGTCTGGGTGAAATTTGCCATGGCAGTCGTACAAGGCAAGGTCCTGAACGCCGGAAAGTTTAGACCAAACCAAGCCGCGTCTGTTGTAGGCGTTATCACGGAACGACTTGAGGTTTTCCAGGCCTTCCAAATACGTGCTATCGGAGTAAAAGGCATCGCATTGAACCGCCTGAGTTTCCGGGAACCGTTGCAGAATTTTCATGTTCGAGGGAGCGTCGGCGTAGCCTCTACTAAAGTCAAACTGAAGACGGTGAGTTCCTCGACTGGTAACAGCGGCAATCTGATCAGCAACGGGTTTCATCCCAACACCTAAGCGTTCCCAACCAGATAGGTATCCTGTTTTGTACTGATCCATCCAGAGAGCATCCCTAAGAGGCCTGATGCCAAAATCGCTGGGCATACTTCCTGTCATTCGATGGTCTCCGACGTGCTACGAATAGATTGCGTTCAGCTAATCTTCGCACAGCCGACCTTCGAACATCCCGCAGCATCGGTCAAGTTGGGCTCAAACCCGACATTCACCCAACCTAACAAACGATCCAACACTCCCTTTTCGCGCTCAGCGTATGACACCAAGACCGAAATCATCGTGTGCAAGGGGTTAACTTACCTACGAATGATCGCACCCTCACCGCTCTAAGCAGGTGGTATCAGCACTTTCTCCATCTCCGCCCGGTCCAGATACTCCCCAAAGCGCTCCACACGTTCGTGCCGAAGAACCGCAAACCCTTTCGCAGAAAACACAGGCTGCGCCATCAGCGACGCATGCATCCACTGGCGGTAGAAACCGGCCTCGCGCGCATCCGCCTCGGTCCTTGCGTAAAGCGCCGACACCACGCCCCGCCCCTGCCAGTCCGGCAGGACGTAGGTGAAATCGACATAAGACCCGTCCCGCGCCATGAACCCGACAGGTGCACCCTGCGCCTCGGCCACCCGCACCTGCATCGGGGCCAGCCGTGCCGCCCAATCCGCACCCGCAGGCGGGTCGGCGCACCACGCCATGCGCTGCGCTTCGGTATAGGCGCTTGCGCCTTCGTGGATCGCCCGAAACATGATCCGGCCCAGCGCATCTGCCTCGCCAGGGATCATCTCGCGCACATGAAATTCCGTTGCCTGATCCATCATTCTCCCGCGCGCTCCGTTAGCGCTGTAGCAACGAACAACGCCCCTTTCCATCGCATATCTGCGCCCCACCGCTACCCCATGTGACAAGCAGAAAAAACCACACAAACCTGTCCCCGCGGGGACACCCCAGCCCCCATGACGCCGCGTTGCACGTGACATCCCGCGGGCTATACCTGAAACGGTAGAGAAATCTGTTTCGGGAGGACACGATGACAGCCTATCCACACATGCTCGCACCGCTGGACCTCGGGTTCACCACGCTCAAGAACCGGGTGCTCATGGGCTCCATGCACACCGGCCTGGAAGAGACGAAGGACTGGAACCGCGTGGCCGAGTTCTATGCCGAACGCGCGCGGGGTGAGGTGGGCTTGATGGTCACGGGGGGCATCGGTCCCAACCTCGAAGGGTCTGTGCTGCCCGGTGCCGCGATGCTGACAACGGATGAAGAGGTCGCAAACCACAAGATCGTGACGGATCGCGTCCACGATAACGGCGGCAAGATCGCGATGCAGATCCTGCACGCGGGCCGCTACGCTTACGGTCCGATGTGCGTGGCCCCCTCGCCCGTGAAATCCCCCATCTCCCCCTTCCCACCTGCGGAGTTGGACGAGGAAGGTATCGAAAAACAGATCGGCGACATCGTTGCCACCGCCGCCCGCGCCAAAGAGGCCGGGTATGACGGGGTCGAGATCATGGGGTCCGAGGGCTACTTCCTCAACCAGTTCCTCGTCACCCACACCAACAAGCGGACCGACCGCTGGGGCGGCTCATATGAAAATCGGATGCGCCTGCCCATCGAGGTGGTGCGCCGTACACGCGAAGAAGTCGGCACCGATTTTATCATCATCTACCGCTTGTCGATGATCGACCTTGTCCCCAACGGCTCGACCTATGAAGAGGTGGTGCAATTGGCGCAAGAGATCGAGAAAGCAGGCGCCACCATCATCAACACCGGCATCGGCTGGCACGAGGCGCGCATCCCCACCATCGCCACCTCGGTCCCCCGCGCGGCGTTTGCCTGGGTGACCAAGAAACTGATGGGCAAGGTTTCTATCCCCATCATCACCTCCAACCGCATCAACACGCCCGAGGTCGCCGAAGAGGTGCTGGCGACAGGCTGCGCTGACATGGTGTCGATGGCGCGCCCTATGCTGGCCGACCCGCATTTCGTCAAGAAGGCGATGGAGGACAAGGCCGCCCACATCGCGCCCTGCATCGCGTGCAACCAGGCGTGCCTCGACCACACGTTCTCGGGCAAGATCAGCTCGTGCCTTGTGAACCCGCGGGCCTGCTACGAAACGGAGTTGCGGATTGTCCCTGCGGAGACACGGAAATCCATCGCCATCGTCGGCGCGGGTCCCGCAGGCCTCTCAACCGCACTGACCGCCGCAGAACGCGGCCACAAAGTCACCATCTACGACCGCGCGGATGAGATCGGCGGCCAGCTCAACATGGCCAAGCAGGTGCCGGGAAAGGAAGAGTTCTGGGGCTTTGTCGATTGGTATCGCGCCATGATCAAAGAGGCGGGGATTGCCGTCCACCTGAACACCGAAGCGACCGTCGAAACGCTCAAGGGCTATGATGACGTGATCATCGCGACGGGCGTGCTGCCCCGCGACCCGGAGATCCCCGGGCAGGACGGGGACAACGTGCATTCCTATATCGACCTGCTGCGGCACAAGGTCGAGACGGGCAAAAGGGTCGCGGTGATTGGCGCAGGCGGCATCGGCTTTGACGTGTCGGAATACCTTGTGCACGAAGGCGAAAGCCCGACCGAGAACCTGCCCGAGTGGATGAAGGAATGGGGCGTTGCGGACACCGAAGACCACCGCAGCGGGTTGTCCCCGCAGGGACCGCAGCCCGACGCGCCCGCACGCGCGGTCACGTTGCTGCAGCGCAAGGCTGAAAAGCACGGCAAGCGGTTGGGCAAGACCACCGGATGGATTCACCGCGCAGCGCTCAAGATGAAAGAGGTCGAATTCGTGGGCGGCGTGAATTACGAGCGTATCGACAATCAGGGTTTGCACGTGTCCTTTGGCGAGGCACGCGAGACCCCGACACTGATTGAGGCGGACGACATTATCCTCTGTGCAGGGCAGGTGCCGGAGCGCAGCCTGGCCGATGCGCTAGAGGCCGAAGGTATGCCATGCCACGTCATTGGCGGGGCGGATGTGGCAGCGGAGCTTGACGCCAAGCGGGCGATTGATCAGGGCACGCGGTTGGCGGCGACGTTGTAAGGCGTTTAGGTGATGCCGGGCTGAAGCCCGGTCTACATTAACATCGTGGTTTGAACGGTAGGCTGGGCTTCAGCCCGGCCTCTCCTGCACAATTGCATCGGTGGGCAAATTGCCCGCCCTACGGCAACTTGTCTTGATCCCGAGGCGTGGATAGCGTGCCGCCATGACGATCTGCGCCTTTGACATCACACCCGAGAACGCCACTCCTGCCACGCAGCAGGCACTGCCCGCAGCGGGCTATCGCTGGGTCCATTTCGACCTGACAGACGCGGACCTGCCTGCGTTCCTTCGAGACCACGTGCCCGACATCCCCGCCGCGGCCCTGACAGCACCCGAGACCCGACCCCGCGCCGACCGCTATGGCGACGGCTTGATCCTGAATTTCCGGGGCGTGAACCTGAACCAGGACGGGCCCGCCGACCAAATGGTGGCCGTGCGGATGTGGGTGACGGCGCAGCTTGTCGTGACAGTACGTGTGCGCAAGATCTTTGCCCTTGATGCAATGCGATCCGAGGCCGAAGCAGGCCACGCGCCCGCGACGCCCATGCAATTTGTCTCGGCCCTAGCCACCCGGCTGATGGGGCGGGTCCAGGACACCGTCTTTGACCTGGCGGGTCGGATCGATGCGATGGAGGATAGTGTGCAGGACGACAACCAGCCGCTGCCGCCCGAACTTGCCGAGGAACGGCGCATAGCCATACGGCTTCGTAGGTATCTTGCGCCGCAACGTGATGCGTTGGTCGCACTGGTGGGCACGGACAGCCCGCTGATGACCCAAAGCACGCGCGATCTGCTGCGCGAACAGGCCAACCTGGCCAAGCTGACGGTAGAAGAACTTGAGGGGCTGATCGCCCGCATGACCGCCGTGCAGGACCATCACACCGCGCAGGCTGCGCTGTTGCAAGGGCACAATGGCTATGTGTTGAGTATCGTGGCGGCGGTGTTTCTGCCGCTTGGCTTTGTTACCGGCCTTTTTGGTGTCAATGTTGCGGGGATGCCGGGCATCGACACACCCTGGGCCTTTGCTGCGCTGTGCGGCGCCTTGCTGGTGATGACCGCAGGCGCCGTTTGGGTGCTGCGCAGACTCAAGTGGATCTGACCGCCCAAAGGACGGATCGCTTCGGTGTTCCTGAAATATGCCGGGGGTGAGCCTTATCAGCGGCGAGGGAGCAGCGCCCCCTTCACCACCGCCAGGTCCCAAAAGAGGACCTATTCAACCGTGATGGTGATGACGTCGCTGGTCACGGGATTGGCGTGGGGCACATGGTTCAAATCGCCCAGCACCAATTGCATCGTGTGTTCGCCAGGCGGCAAGTCCAGGGTCACCTGCGTCTGACCCCCGCCAAAGTGGATATGATTGTCATCCGCGGGCAGACCGAACTTGAATTCATCCGCCCCGTCCGGCCCTTCGCCAAGCGGTGGGCGGTTCAACAGGATGTGGTGATGGCCGGTGTTTTCCTTTTCCGTCCCGGCGGGGGCGATCCCCATACCTTCGAGGCCGAAGACAACTGTAACAGGCGACGAGACCGTGTCTCCGTCTGATAAATTCACAAAATAGACGCGCGCGTCGTCCGGAGCGGGCGTATCTTGAGCAAAGACCGGCGCAGCCAGCAATATGGAACAAGTCACGGCTTTGACAATTGATTTCATTTCTCATCTCCTGCAAGGCATGGTGGTAATCGCCAGTGTAGCACGTCGGGACAAAATTCATTCGTACCTCGCCTCAAAACTCTGTCAACGTAGTTCGCGCCGGTATGGCCGAGGTGCATCCACGCCTGTGGCGGTATGCTGTGGCCCTGACCGGGCGGCGGGACTGGGCCGACGATCTGGTGCAGACCACATGCCTGCGCGCGCTGGACAAGGCGGATCAGTTCGAGCCGGGCACCCATCTGGATCGCTGGATGTTCCGCATGGCGCAGCGTATCTGGCTGAATGAATTGCGATCGCGCAAGGTGCGCACGGGCGGCGGGCTTGTCCCGGTCGAAGAAATTGACCTGCCCGATAAATCTCCGGGCACGGAAACGAATATTCTGGCGCGTGACGTGTTGAATAGGGTGAACGCATTGCCCGAAGCGCAGCGGCAGGCGGTGGTTCTGGTTTATGTTGAAGGGTATGCCTACAAGGAAGCGGCTGAGATCATGGAGATTCCGATTGGCACAGTGATGAGCCGATTGGCGGCCGCTCGCAAGCGGCTGAACAGTGAGATGGCCGAGGACAAGGCACAGGTGCGATGAACGAGATGCGCGCATTTTCGGACGAGGAATTGACCGCTTACCTGGACGGGGAAGCGGACGGTGTCCTGCGCGCGCGCATCGAGAAGGCGCTGGAGACCGAAGCCGAGGTGGCCGAGCAGCTGGCCGCGCTGGATATTCCGCTGGTGCCGATTGCCGAGGCCTATGAGACCTTGATGCAGGATGCGCCCCCCATGCCCGCACTGCCCGAGATCGAGGATGTGGCCCCGGTGTCATCATCGCGGGGACGCTGGACGTGGGGTGTGGGCACCTTTGCCACCGGGTTGGCCGCAGGTTTGGCGGTCGCGATGTTCACCGGCTTTGGCACACCCGAGCCCGCCCCGCGCGGGTGGGTGTCGTTCGTGGCGTCCTATCAGGTGCTTTATACGCCCGAGACGTTGGTGATCGCCAATCCAAGCGTGGCAGAGACGCAGATGCAGCTTGCCACGGTATCGGATGCGCTGGGGCTTGACCTGAACGGCCTGCCCGAGGCGGAAGGGCTGACCTTTAAGCGGGCGCAGGTGCTGGGATTCAACGGCAAGCCGCTGGTTCAGATCTCCTTTGCGCGCGCTGATGGCACGCCTGTGGCGCTGTGCATCATCCCGTCCGGTCCTGATGCAAAGCCGGTCAGCATGGGCGCTGCCGAGGGGCTGGGGTTGGCGCGCTGGAACACGCCCGGTTACGGGTTTTTGCTGATCGGTGGCAACGATGCTGCACCGCTGGAAGCAGAGGCCGAGACCTTTCAGGCGTGGAGTTCGGATATCGCGACTTAGGGCCGGATCGGTCGTTTCCGAGGCGGCGACGATTCTGCAATCTCCCCGATATTATCCCATCCGCGCCCTGATCCTGCCCTTATTCACCCCGATACACGGCGCTCAATAACGCAGGAATTGAGAGGCAGCAGGCATGGATCGCCTTACCGAGATGGAAGCATTTGCCACGGTCGTGGACCAGGGCGGGTTTACCGACGCGGCCAAGAAGATGGGGATTTCGAAATCCGCCGTCTCGAAACATGTTTCGTCTTTGGAGGCCCGTCTGGGCGCGCGCCTGTTGAACCGGACCACCCGCCGCGTGAGCCCGACCGAGATTGGTCTGGCCTATTACGACCGCGCCCGCCGCGTGTTGAATGATGCGGGCGAAGCGGATGCGCTGGTTACGTCCATGCAGTCGGCCCCGTCAGGATTGCTGCGTATTTCGGTGGCCACGGATTTCGGCGTGAACCACCTGTCCCCCGTCCTGTCGGAATTTCTGGCGGATTTCCCGGACATCACCGTGAACATGGTGCTGAACAACCGCTATGTTGAACTGATTTCCGAAGGGTTCGACATGGCCGTGCGTATTGGAGAGTTGGAGGACAGCACCCTGCGCGCCCGCAAGCTGACCGAAACGACAAAGCGCATGATCGCCAGCCCGACCTATTTCGAGCAATATGGCCGTCCGGGCAAGATCGATGATCTGAATGAGCACAAGCTGCTGCATTATTCCAACCAGTCCTCGGGCAATGTCTGGAAGCTGACCGCGCCATCCGGTGAAAAGCGCCAGGTGCGCACGGCCGGCTGGTTGAGCGTGAATGACGGCCAGTCGCTGCTTAATGCGGCGATTTCGGGCCTGGGCATCGCTTATCTGCCCAGCTTTCTGTATGCGGACGCAATGGAAAAAGGGCTGGTCGAAGACGCAATTCCAGACCTGCCGAACGAGATTCAGGGCATTTATGCCGTGTACCCGCCCGGACGCTTCACCCAACCCAAAGTCCGTGCGTTTATCGATTTCCTGGTCCACGCCTTCGCAGAAAAAGGGCCGTCGGACTGGTGAGCGTTTGTCAACCTCCCTTGGTTTGAAACTGATCCCGGTGCGCAGGTGCCGGGATTTTTTCGTCTCATGCTCTTGGGGCAAGTTGTGTTTTTGCATGTCGCGGTCGATAAAGCGTTCTTCGCTCTGGCCCCGGATGCTTACCAATTGTTGAACGTAATGTGATGGGTGGCGGCGCGTTCAGGTTCCGGCATGAAGCCTGCTTTGTGTTCTGCGGCGTCCTTGAACTGGCGGTGTGACGCCATTGCGTCGTGGTCGGGTCAGAGCTGATCTTGGGCCAATGCGCCGGTGGGCGCGGTCAGGTGATGATTGCGACATGGTCGGAGGCGCACCCATACGGCATCTCGCACAGGTCATGGTTGAGCGGCATGGCCCGCCAGTTCGGCATGGTGGCAGAAGCGGCAACTGCCCGAACAAGATCATCAACAGCTTCGGTGAACGCCATGGCCTATTTCGGGACGAAACCGTCCTGGGTGAGCGTAAAGAGGCTTAGGTCGATGCCGTTTTGAAGGGCCGATCGTGCCACGCCTTGCGCAATTGCCGTCTGCGCCGCCGGATTGTTGCGGTTCGCCGAGGCGGTTTCGCTCATCAGCAAGGCCTGCAGCAACAGGGCCTCGGCAATCTGCTGGCGCTGCGCCTCGGAGAGGTTTTCAAAGTCTGAGGTGTCGAGAAAGGCCGCGTGAACCTGCTCGCTGACCGCCTGGGCCGTGGCGACACTGGGATTGTCGTTGACCCCGTGCGTGATCTGCCAGGCGCTGATCCACCACGTGGCAAAGACATCCGATAGATCGTGCGGGTTCAGACCGTAGCGCGCCCTGAGCGCGTTTCCGATGTCCTGAATAATGGTCGGCTGGGCCTGCACCAGTTGTTTCAAGCCCTCCTTGGCCTGTGGATCGGGCGTGCTGTCAATGAAGCTTTGCAGGTTGGCCTGCGTGCGTGCAGGGTCTGATGTGAACTGCACGACGGCAAGGGCGTCGGCGGTGTCGAGTGATTGCGACGATGTCGTCCGATTGTCGAGCAGCTTGCGTTGCAGCTTGGAGAACGCGAAATCAGAGGCAAGCCCGTCGAACGCAGCTGCGGGCAATGCTGTAAAAATCAGCGCCGCCAAAAGCGACAGCACCAAGAGCGCGCGGGATATGTGTTTCATTCTGATCAATCCTGTTTTGTATACCACCAAGGGTGATTGCAGCAATTCAATCCATGCCTTCCCGAGGGTCCGGGATAGAAATCCCGTGCCAAGGCTAAGCCTATCTTGCGCGTGATCCAAGTTTTCGTGGGCCGTTGCGCATCTTTTGGTGCATGATAGGCGGCCTAGCCGCCTTCGCTCAACAGGATCACCTCAACCCGCCGGTTGAGTTCACGGCCTTCGGCGGTGAGATGGCTGGCCACTGGCGCAAGATAGCCCATGCCGCCGGCTTCGATCCGGGCGGCGGACACCTCGTAGCGATCAACCAGGCGATCACGCACGGCTGTGGCGCGGGCGCGGGAGACGGCGATATTGGCCTCAAGCCCGCCAACGGTGTCGGTATGGCCCACCACGGCAATGCGCAGGTTGGGCCGGTCTGCCATTAGCTGTGCAATCTGTTCCAGTTCGGGTGCGGGACCATCGCCCAGGTTCGTTGTTCCCACCGCAAAATCAAGGCTGCGCAGGATGACCGAGCCCGTGGACAACAGGTTTTGGGCAATATCAATGCCGGACTGGGTGGTTGGGTCGTCGGCAGAGGCTCGTGGTCCAGCGCTGGGGGCCGCAGGGCTGGGCGCGGACGGCGTGCCGGACACGGCGCCTGCTGCACCCACCTGCACCACTTGGAGATAGCCCGCGTCAGCCGCGGTGCTGGCCAGCAGCCAAATGGCATCGCCTGACGTGGGATGGCGGGCGCTGACGAAGTGGTAGGATCGCACATTCACATACATGTTGGGCGCAGGCAGCACATCAATCGCAAAGCGGAAATCAAAGCCGCCGCAGGTGTCAGCGGCGCAATCCAGAAGGGTCGTATAGCCCGCGCTCACCACCTGATCGTGCAGGGGTGCGAGTATTTGGAGAGAGGTCAAACCGGGCGACGGAATACGGTAGCTGCGGCGTTTGACCGGGCCGTCAATGTCCCGCGTTGCAACCGCCCCATCCTTGAACGGTGCGGTTGCGACTGACACGCGATCAAGATCGCTGTCGCGCTGTGCCGTTTGGCGGGCGTTTGACGGCAGTTCAAGTTGCAGGGCCAGAGCGGGGGGGCCTGCCAGCGCGCACAAAAGGGCCGTGAGGCAGCAGCGCATGTTCAGCGTGCCTGCCCGTGATAGTCTGCGTTGGGCTGCATGGCGGTCGCGCTGGCAACCCGGTTCGACATGTTGAAAAAGGCGGCCACGTTGATCAGGTCCCAGATGTCACGGTCGGTCAGCCCGTGATCGCGCAAGGTTTGGCGGTCGTCTTCCATGATTTTGGCCGAGGCCAGCGTGACCTGCTCGGCAAAGGCGAGCATAGCATGTTGGCGCGGTGTGACATCGGCGACGCGCCAATTCATCACCAGTTGTTCGCCCAGGACAGGGTTGCCGGAGAGCTGGCGAACGGCGGCGCCATGGGCGGTCAGGCAGTAATAGCAGCGGTTGGTGGCGCTGACGACGACGGCCACCATCTCGCGTTCCAGCTTGGTCAGGCCGCTGTCGGCCAGCATCAGGTCGTTATAAAGTGCGGTGAAGGCGTTCAGCTTGTCGATGTCAAAAGCGTGCGCTTTCAGGACGTTGGGCACCATGCCAAGCTTTTCGATGCAGATGTCGAAATACTTCTGCGTCGCGTCGGGCAATGGATCAACCATGGGCAGGTCGAGGGCGGTGGGCCCTGGCTTGGGGGCGTCGGTCATGTCGTCACTTACACCGTCTGGGTCGCGGTGCGGTAATGATAGCCGCAGAGCGGTTCAAAGCCCAACCCCCGATAGAGCGCGTTGGCCGGTGCATTGGCGGCGGTGGTCAGAACGGCGATGTGCGTGGCGCCGTTGTCCTTGGCCCAGAAGGCGGCGCGGCGCATGATCCACTGGGCCACGCCCTGGCGCCGCTGGTGGGGCAGCACCTCGACTGCGTGGACCATGGCGATGCCATCATGGATAGCGGCAAAGGCGGTGCCTGCGGGTTTGTCACGGTGCCGGGCGAGGATGGCCGTTTTCGTCTTGGCCCGCTGCATGACGGCCAGCCGCGCGGGGCCGATGCCCCCCGTGGCCCAGATGTCGTTCATGATCGCCAGCGGCTCCCAGATGACAAAGGCGGTGACGCGGGGGATGGGCATATCAGTGAGCGTGTCGACCGGGGTGATATAGCCGTTGGTGGGGTCGACGATGGTATAGCCATTTATTTGCAAAAGATCATCGAGCCTGTCCTCGCCCTCGCTGACCATGAACAGGGGCGTTTGGCCAATGTCACGCATGGCGGTCTCGGCCTGGGCGAGGTCCGTGAGCGGCGCGTCTGCCGTGGCGGCAGAGACACGTTTGCCACCGCCCTGCCCATCGCGAATGGTCCAGGGCCCCACGCGCGTGACATCTGCGGCGGGCCATGTTCCGTCGATGGCGGCGAAAAAGGCCGCGGAGGTGATCATGCCGGAAAGTTTTCGGTCAGTTGGGTGAGGGCTGCGTCCACCTCGGCCTCGCTTGTGCCGCGTATGACTACATTCGAGCCGTAGCGCCCATCCTTCTGAAACGGGTACGAGCCGATGCTGAGACTGGGATGGGCGGTGGCAATATCTCCGAGTGGGCCCGCGATGTCGCCCTCGCCCCGGTCGATGCGGACGGTTTTGGAAATGAGCGGTGCGCCACCGGTGAGCGTGGGCAGGATGGAGGCGACCATAGCCTGGAAGACCGAAGGCACACCTGCCATGACGTGCACGTTTCTAAGGGTGAAGCCGGGCGCGGAGGATACGGGGTTTTCGATCAGCGTCGCCCCGTCGGGGATGCGGGCCATGCGCAGCCGTGCGGCGTTAAGTTCTAACCCCGAGCGGTCATAATGGGCCTGAAGGATCGCGCGGGCGTCGTCGCGGATGTCGATGGGCGTGTCGAACGCCGCGGCGATGCAGTCGGCGGTGATGTCATCATGCGTGGGACCGATGCCACCGGAGGTAAAGACGCTGTCGTAGGTTGCGCTCAGCGCTTGGATCGCTGCGATGATCGCGTTGAGATCGTCACTGACCACGCGGACCTCTTTGAGGTCGATACCATGCTTGGTCAGTTGCCCGGCGAGATGGTGCATGTTGGCGTCGCGTGTGCGGCCCGAGAGGATCTCGTCTCCGATCACGAGCATGGCGGCGGTGGGGTTGGGCATCTGGCGCCTCCTTGCGTGTGCGGCCTGCCACGGTATAGGGCTGCGTCCATGCGCTTTCAAACCGAACTTGTCCCTGCCACGCTGATCCGACGCTACAAGAGGTTTCTGGCCGACTGCAGGCTGGAGGACGGGCGTGAGGTGGTGGCGCATTGTGCCAATCCCGGTTCAATGATGGGACTGACAGAGCCGGGGATGCGCATCTGGCTGGAGCCAAACGACAATCCCAAGAAAAAGCTGAAATTTGGCTGGCGGTTGGTGGAGCATGCCGATGGGCATTTTACCGGCGTCGACACGTCGGTCCCGAACAAGGCGTTGCGCGCGGCCTTCGAGGCGCGCACGGTGCCGGGATTCGAGCACTACACCACCGTGCGGCCCGAACAGAGGTATGGCGAGGGCAGCCGCATCGACTTTCTGTTGCAGGGTGATGATCTGCCCGACGCCTATGTCGAGGTGAAGTCAGTGACGCTGTCGCGACAGCCCGGGCTTGCCGAATTTCCAGACAGCGTGACGTTGCGTGGGGCCAAACATCTGCACGAACTGGCCCGCATGGCGCAAGCCGGGCATCGGGCGGTCATGTTGTATCTGGTGCAGCGCACCGAGTGTGATCGCTTCACCCTCGCCGCGGATATTGACCCGGGCTATGCTGCGGCCTATGCGGCTGCGACTGCTGCAGGGGTGGAAACCCGATGCCTGAGCACCCATATATCACCAGATGGCGTGCAGGTAGGTGCGCCCATCGCTGTGGCCGTGTGACCCACTGGCCCTTTTTGCCGCAGTGCAGTATGTTAACAACCCATAAGCGCCAATGGAGTGCACTTTGGACCGTGATACCCGTGGCCGTCTGACGAAGGACGGTATACGCATCTATGACCCTTCAGACTTTGCCGGGATGCACGCGGCAGGGCGGCTTGCGGCCGAGATACTGGACGCGATGTCAGACCATGTGTTTCCAGGCCAGACCACCGGTGCGATCGACAAGATCATCACCGACATGGTTGAGGCGGCGGGAGCCAAGTCAGCCACGATTGGATACAAGGGATACAAACACGCCAGTTGTATCAGCGTGAATCACGTCGTTTGTCACGGTATTCCCGGCGACAAAACGCTGAAGGATGGCGACATCCTGAACATCGACGTGACCGTGATTGTCGATGGTTGGTATGGCGATACGTCGCGCATGTTCGTGGCGGGCAAACTGCCGCGCAAGGCCGAACGGCTGATAGAGGTCACCCATGACAGCCTGATGCGCGGGATCGAAGCCGTTAAACCTGGCAACACCTTTGGCGACATCGGCCACGCCATCCAGAGCTTTGTCGAGGGTCATCGCATGTCGGTTGTCCGCGACTTTTGCGGGCACGGGCTGGGCCGGGTATTCCATGCGCCGCCCAACGTGCTGCATTATGGTCGCGCCGGAACAGGCGCGGTCTTGGAACCGGGCATGTTTTTCACCATTGAACCGATGGTGAATTTAGGACGTCCCGAGACCAAGACGCTTGCCGATGACTGGACCGCCGTGACCCGAGACAAGTCGCTGTCAGCGCAGTTCGAGCATTCCGTTGGCGTCACCGAGAACGGGTGCGAGATTTTCACCCTGTCACCTGCCGGGACCTTTCACCCAACCTATGGATGAGCGGTGCCTCGTGCATGCGCCCCCCCTCCACGGCTTCACGACCCTGCGGGCAGTGTTTCCAGCCAATCCAGCCCTTCACCAACCCATTCTGCGGGAATGGAATGGCCGCGTTCATGCAGACATAGTTCTAGAACCCGGCCAGAAGTGCTGCGGTCCCAGCGCGTGCAGGTGAGCCTGTCGTCCCCGCTGGGCACGTTCCGTCCTTGACCGCGCGTGCCGTTGATCCGGCGCAAAAGATCAAAGCCTTCGGGGATGGGCATGGAGTTGTAAACGCCCACCTCGTCAAAGGCCACAACAGTGTCCGAGAGCCCGTGGATATGGCGCATGTTGACGGGTCCTGTGGGGCACGCGTCGGGATTTGAGCGCCAAAAGCCGCCCGCGATAGGGGCATAGGCGCGGAACAGATCGCCGGTGTAACAGGCCACGTTCCAGACCATGGATCCCCCCCGCGAAAAGCCCGAGGCCAAAGTCTGGTTTTCGTCAATCGGCCAGCGACTGCGAACGTCGTCCATGATCGCGCGCATATAGGCGGCTTCGTCGCGGCCCCGTTCAGCACGGCCCGCACCCATTTGGCGCCAGTAACCGGTTTGCGCGAAGGGAGCCACGAAAAGCGCGCCACGGCTCGTGGCGCCGCGCACCATGCCGCGATTGCGAAAGGTGCCTTCGGGCGAGCCGTTCCAGCCATGAAAATAGACCACAAGGCGGAGCGGCGTCTGGCCATCCCAATCGTCTGGTGCAGAAGCAAGGTAATAGCCGCCCTGCACCTCACAGCGGCTGTCGGCGCTGCAGGCCATAGCGGCCGGTGCGACAAGCAGAAGTGCAAGCGCAAGGCTAAGAAGACGCATGGGACGAGGTCCTTTGATGGTGCCTCCTTGATGTTGCTTTGGCCCGGCTATGTGCAACACAAAAGCCCGTGAGAGCGTGGCGTAGGTTGGCTTTGGCTGATGGGATCCATGCCGTAGGATCAGGGTGAAGCAGTCGCAGTGGGGGCATTCCCCTTTTTCGGGATGCAGCGCCACCCTGTTCATCTGCAAAGAGTGCTTGGGACGGTGCCATTTCAAGGCATCAAAAAGGTTGGCGAACGTCAAAGGGTGCATCTGCGGCCCCCATGACGCGGTGCTGGCGACCTGCAAGGGCCAGGGTGGTGGGGCACCTGTGACGCGCAGTCAAGCGACGTGTGTAGACCGACGAATTTGCGCGCCCCGAGACAGGGTAGATATAGGGGACCGCCGGGGTTGAGTACGCAGCCTAGGCAGGCTGCAACAGCGTGACATATGTGCTGCCAAAGCGGCGCTGGTCAACGGTGACGTACCCATCGGGCGCGCTTTGCCCGGTGTTTTCCTCCCAGACAATCAGCGCGTCGTCAGCGCACATGTTCCGGATGGATACCAGTGCTTTTTCGCCCATACCTTTGCCATAGGGCGGGTCGAGGAAAATCAGGTCAAATACCTCGCCCTCCATCGCGGCGGTTTTGGTTGCATCAAGGCGCAACAGCTTTGCCTGATCGCTGGCCCCGAGTTTCTTGATGTTCTCCGAGATCAGTCTTTGACCGATACGGCCATTGTCGATGAATACGGCCTGCGCCGCCCCGCGCGATAAGGCTTCGAACCCCAGCGCGCCCGTGCCTGCAAACAGATCGAGCACATATGCGCCGTTGATCACGTCGCGGTGGGTGAGCATGGAAAACAGGCTTTCCCGTACACGGTCGGACGTGGGCCGTAAATGCGCGCCCGGATCGCCCTTGCCCACGGTGGTCAGCGGTACGCCGCGCCACCTGCCTGCGATGATCCTCACTTGAGCAGGGCTTTCAAGTCGCCTTGCGGGTCGGCCACGACGCTTGGATCAGCGTTTTTGCCCGCCTCGATCAGGCGCTTGCCGATCATATAGGCGCGCGGGTCGTTGGCGGCATCCACAGCCAGAAGTATGTCACCGGCGTAGTACCAGAACGACTTGGCCGCGCCGCCGTCGCGGGTCACGACCCGGTCATAGCCTGTATTCAGGCCCGCGATCTGCAACTTGACGTCGAACTGATCGGACCAGAACCACGGGCGCGCGATGTATTCCTTGGCCGCGCCCATGATGTTTTCGGCGACGCATTCGGCCTGATCAATGGCGTTGGGCACGGATTCGAGGCGGATGCGGTCGCCGTTATAGGGGAAGGAGGCACAATCGCCCGCGGCCCAGACATGGGGCGCAGAGGTGCGGCCGTGGGCATCTGTGGCGATGCCATTGTCGAGCGTGATGCCTGCGGCATGGGCAAGATCGGTGGCAGGGGTGATGCCGACACCCACGATCACCAGGTCCACGTCGAGCGTGGTTCCATCGGTGAGGTCCGCGCCTGTGACGGTGCCGTCGCCAGTCAGGCGGGTGAGGCCAACACCCTCGCGCAGGTCAACACCGTGCGATGTGTGCAGGTCCCGGAAATAAGCGCTGGTTTCCGGCGCGGCCACCCTTTGCAAGATACGCTCGGCCATTTCGACCAGCACCACATTCAGGCCCAGCTTGGAGCAGACCGCCGCCGCTTCAAGCCCGATATAGCCTCCGCCGACGATCAACGCGGTTTTGCCCTGCTTGCACCAGGGGGCCATAGCATCGACATCTGCCAAGTCACGGACGGTGAAAACACCATGCAGGTCGCCGCCGATAGAGGCGGGTAAGCGGCGGGGAAAAGAGCCCGTGGTCAGCACAAGGTCCGAATAGTTGAGCGTGTCGCCGCCCACGGTCACCGTCTGCGCGGAGGTGTCGATGGCGGTGACCGCTTCGCCGGTGCGCACAGTGATTTCGTGGTCAACATAGAAGCTGTCAGGCCGCAGGAACATCCGCTCAAGCGGCATGTCCCCCAGCAGATAGGCCTTGGACAGGGGTGGGCGTTGGTAAGGCAGTGCAGGTTCGGCCCCGATCAGCGTGATGGCGCCCTCGAACCCGCCATTGCGTAGCTTTGCCACGCAGGACGCGCCCGCCTGCCCCGCCCCGATCACCACCACATGGCTCATGTCCGTCACCTTTGCCCTCGCCCTTTGCCGAGCCACAGCCTATATCGCAGGGCAATACAGACGCAATTCCAAGAAAGGCGCATATCATGGCTATTTCCGTTGGCGACACGCTGCCCGACGCATCGCTGGTTTATCTGGGGGATGAAGGCCCCGCGCAGGTGCAGTTGAGCGAAAAGACCAAGGGCCGCAAGGTCGTGATCTTTGCCCTGCCTGGTGCATATACGGGCGTGTGCAGCACGGCGCATGTGCCCAGTTTCATGCGGACCAAAGACCATTTCGACGCCAAGGGCGTGGACGAGATCATCTGCATCAGCGTCAACGATCCTTTTGTGATGAAGGCTTGGGGAGAAAGCACGGGCGCGGAAAAGGCCGGGATCACGTTTCTGGGTGATGCGGAGGCGGCCTTTACCAAGGCGATGGGCCGTGAGTTCACCGCGCCACCGGCAGGCCTGATCAATCGGTCCAAACGCTATGCAATGGTGGTCGAAAACGGCAAAGTGACGGTCTTGCAGGAAGAAGAAAACCCGGGCGTCTGCGATGTGTCGGGGGGTGAGGCCCTTCTCGAAGCACTTTGAACCGGGTGCTAAGCCAGCAATGAAACAAAAGGCCCCTCAAAGGGGCCTTTTTCATTTGGATTACTCCGCCGCCTGAACCAGCGTGCGGGTCGGAAACGGGATGTCGACCCCTGCGCTGTCCAGCGCTTCCTTGACCCGGCGTTTCATGTCGGCCTGGTACTGGAAATAATCCGCGCTGTCGCACCAAACACGCACCAGAAAATCGACCGAACTGTCGCCCAGATTGTTCACCTGAATAAAAGGCTCCGGGTTTGTCTTGGACCGGCTGTCCGCCATGATCGTATCGCGGATCACCTCTTCGGCCTGCTTCAGGTTCACGCCATATCCCACACCAAAGGTCCATTCGGCGCGCCGCGTCGGATAGATCGAGTAATTCTCGATCACATTCCCCCACACCTCGGAGTTCGGAATGATCACCTGCACGTTGCCCAGGCTGGCCAATTCGGTGAAATTCAGCGTCACGTCCTTGACTGTGCCCATCTTGCCCGCGACGTCCACGAAATCGCCGATCTTGAGCGGACGAAAGAGGATCAGCATGACACCCGCAGCCACGTTCGACAGCGTGCCTTGCAATGCCAGCCCAATGGCCAGGCCCGCGGCACCGACCGCCGCGACAATGGACGTGGTCTGCACCCCGAAGGTGTTGAGAACGATCAGAACCGTGAACCCTAGCACCACGTAGCGCGCAATAGAGCCCAGGAAGTTGAACAACGTGTCATCCAGATGTTGGTGGTTCAGCCCGATCTTGCGCACCCGGCGACCAAGCCACGCGCCGATGATCCAACCAATCAGCAGGATCGCAATGGCACCCAGCACCGACCCCACGGCGGAGGCCAGAAATTCCAGCGTCAGAAAATCGCCAAGCGTCTTGCCCTGCCACAGTTCTGTGGCAAGCAGGTCATTCACATAGTCCATGATGTTACTCCGCCAGACTGTCCAGTTTGCGTGCCAGTTTCACATCCAGCGTGCTGAGCCCGCCCACATCATGGGTGGTCAGCGTGACCTCGACCCGTTTGTAGACATTGAACCACTCGGGGTGGTGATCCCACTTTTCGGCCCAGATGGCGGCGCGCGTCATCCAGGCGAACGCATCCACGAAGTCATTGAATTCAAACGTCTTGTGAATGGCGTCACGTCCGTCCGTGACGGCCCATCCGGTGGCAAGCAGCGGATCCAGCAGGGTGCCCCGCGTCTCGTCGCTTAGCTTTTCCATCATTCCTGTTCCTCGATCTGGACCTTCTTGAACGGCCCGTAATCCGTGAGAATTTCAATTTCCTCTTCCACCGCCTCACGTTCGGCTTCGAGGTAGCGGGCGACGGCATCGGCAAAGCCGGGGTCGCCCACCCAGTGCAGGCTATGGGTCTGCGTCGGCAGATACCCCCGCGCCAGCTTATGTTCGCCCTGTGCCCCGGCCTCGACCCGCGCCAGCCCGTGTTGGATGGCAATGTCGATGGCCTGATAATAGCACAGCTCGAAATGCAGGCAGGGATGGTGTTCCGTACAGCCCCAATAGCGGCCATATAACGCCTGCGCGCCGAAAAAGTTCAATGCGCCCGCCACATAGTGCCCATTGCGCTCGGCCAGCACCAACGCCATGTCATCCGCCATCGTCTCGTGCGCGATGTCAAAGAAGCGGCGCGTGAGGTAAGGCGTGCCCCATTTGCGCGCGCCCGTGTCCTGGTAGAATTGCCAAAATGCGTCCCAGTGTTCGGGGCGCAGGTCGCCCCCGGTCAGCACGTGGATATCGCCCCCAAAGTCCTGTGCCTGCCTGCGTTCCTTGCGGATGTTCTTGCGCTTGCGGCTGGAGAGCGAGGCGAGGAAGTTGTCGAACGTCTCATACCCATCGTTCAGCCAGTGAAATTGCTGGGTGGCGCGGGGCATCAGGCCCAAGTCCGCCCCAAGGTCCCGTTCGGTTTCGGTGCAAAAGGTCACGTGCAGTGAACTGAGGTTGTTGTTCTCACCCA
Organism: Pseudomonadota bacterium; assembly: GCA_038525015.1. Taxonomy (GTDB): domain Bacteria; phylum Pseudomonadota; class Alphaproteobacteria; order Rhodobacterales; family Rhodobacteraceae; genus Tateyamaria. The sequence continues at coordinate 51,542 of JBCBID010000008.1, forward strand.
GTTGCACCGCGCCCGAGATCAGACCGCGCATCCCCAATTCGGGAAAGTCAGGATGTGTCAGAAACCTCCGCCCGGTTGCGGGCGTGTGGGGGACTGCGATCTGCAGCTTGGGATAATAGCGCCCCCCTGCCCGTTCAAAGGCATGCGCCCAATTGTGGTCAAAGATGTATTCGCCCTGACTGTGATTTTTGGCGTACATCGGGGCAAAGCCGATGGTTTGACCACCTGCCATGGCCTGCAGGTATTGCGGCTGCCAGCCGGTGCCCGCGCCAACCGAATTGCTGTCTTCCAGGGCTTTCAGGAACCGGTGGGTGGTAAAGGGGTCATTGGGCCGTCCCCCCTCTGCCGCTTCGGGACAGGCGCAGGCATCCCACTCCGCCTCCGGGATCTGCGAAAGGCTTGGCACCACACGGATTTCTATTTCTTGGTCTGACACCTGGGCTTTCCCTGCTCGTCGCTCTGACATGTGTGTCACGTGGCGCGCGGATCAACCGGATGCGGGGCCAGGTAGCCTTCGAAGGTGATATTTTGCGCAGTTCTGCGCGCCTCTGCCTCTTGCGCGGGCGACCGGACGGTCCAGCACAGGATGTTGGCGCCTTGTGCCCTGAGGTCGGCGACGCGCGGGCGGCCGAGGTCAGCCGCCTCATGGCTGATGAAAGACGCTCCGACACGGTCAAAATCGGGGATCATGCGCAAGTGGTCCCGGGTGGCGTCATTTAAAGGCCAGTCTTCGGCCTTGTAAGAACTGGAGACGATGCCGCGGGGGATGTTGGGGCACAATTCCGCCATGCGCGCGACCGCATGGGGGTTGAAGGACATGAGGGCAACGGGACCATTGTAGCCCGCCAGTGCATCTGCCGTAGCCTGTTCCAACAGTCCGACATCCGTGCCCATCGCTCCGTCCTGATCCTTGATCTCGATCAGCATGGGGACGTGGCCTGCAACGATGTCCAGCACTTCAGCCAGGGTCGGAATGCCTTCGTCGCCGCCCTTGAGAGGTATTTCGGAAAGTGTCCCCGCGGGGACAACGCGCACGGGGCCGGTGCCCTCGGCCAGCCGGTCAAGTGCGTAGTCGTGGAACACCATCGCCTGATTGTCGGCGCTGAGTTGCACATCAATCTCGATCCCGTAGCCCTGTTCGATGGCCGCGCGGATCGCCGCCCGGCTGTTTTCCGGGCGGCCCTGGGTCACGTCGTGCAAGGCGCGATGCGCAAGGGGCGCACCCAGAAAGGCGGCAGGCAGGCGCGGGGTCATTTGATCTGAAAGATGCCTTCGATCTCGACCGCGACGCCAAGCGGCAGGGACGCGGCAGACACGGCCGAGCGGCTGTGGCGGCCCGCATCCCCCAGCGCCTCGACCAAGAAGTCGGACGCGCCGTTGATCACCTGTGGTTGGTTGGTGAAATCGGCGGTGGAGTTCACAAAGCCGGTCAGTTTCACCACGCGCACAAGGCGGCTCAAGTCACCGCCACAGGCGGCTTTCACTTGCGCCAACAAGCTGATGGCGCACGTTTTGGCGGCGGCCGCGCCCGCGTCAACCTCCATATCCGCGCCCAGTTTTCCGGTGATCAGGCCATCGGCCCCGTTTGAGATTTGGCCAGACACGTAGACAATGTCGCCCACCTGCACGAAGGGGACGTAGTTGGCGGCGGGTGCGGGTGCATCGGGCAAGGTCACACCCAGGTCGGCAAGGCGGGATTCGATGGACATGGGTGGGCTCCTTTCAGGGTCGGTTCGCGCGGACGCTAGACCGCCCGCGCGCGCCTGAAAAGGGCCGATGTCAGGATTCGCGGAAGGCGCGATTGAAGTAGTCAGCGACCGGCTTGATCAGATACGCCAATGGTGAGCGATCCGCCGTGCGAATGAACGCCTCGACCGGCATGCCGGGGACCAGCACCTGCCCCTCGCTCAGCTTGTCGATTTCGCCCGGGTTCAGAACAATCTCTGCCCTATAGTAGCTGGCACCTACGGTCTCATCCTCAAACGCGTCGGCGGACACAAGCGCCACTTCGCCAACAAGCTCAGGGGTGGTCCGCTGGTCGAGCGCTGAAAAGCGCAGGTTGACCGATTGACCCGTCACGATCTGGTCGATGTGGATCGGATCAACGCGGGCCGCGATGACAAGCGGACGATCCTGCGGGATCAGGAACAGGACGGGATCAGCGGCGCGCACAACCGAGCGCGGTGTCTGCACCCGCATGTTGTAGACGATGCCCGACACCGGGGCACGAATTTCCATACGCTCGATGTCGGTTAGCAGGGATTGGCGCTGTTCGATCAGTTCCAGTTCGCGTGTGCGCAGATCGCGCAAGCGCGTGATCGCCTCTTCACGCCGGCCAGATGTCAGGCGCAGCACTTCAATCTCGATCTCGGTGATGCGCTGTTCGGATTGTGCCTTGGACGCGGCCAGTTCGCCCAGTTGCCCGTCAAGCGATGCCTGCTGGCGTTGCAGGGCCAGCACGCCAGAGGCCTGGGCCAGGCCGCGATCCAGAAGGGTTTGCTGGGCCTCCAGTTCCTGCTCGATCAACTCAAGCTGCCGGGCGAGCGACGCTTGCTGAGCCTCTATCCCTTTGATCTGGTTGCGGGTTTGCGCTGCCCGTTCGGACAATTGCTCGGTCTGTTTGCTGATGGTGTCGTTGCGCGCCTGAAACAGGTTTTCCTGACCGGTGATAAGCTCTTGAACGTCCGGCCAGGTCTCGGCGATCGTCAGCAGGTCAGGTTCAAAGGCGATCTTGGTCTCTTGGTCGCGCTCGGCTTCGAGACGCCCGCGCCGGGCCATCATCTCGTAAAGCTGGCTTTCAACGATGGCGAGGCTGGACCGCATCTGTTTCACGTCAAGTTGGATCAGAAGCTCTCCAGCCTCGACATTGTCACCTTCCTCGACAGCGATGTCCGACACGATGCCACCGGTCGCGTGCTGGACAACCTGGCGATTCTGGTCGACCTCGATCCGGCCGGATGCAATCACAGCGCCCGCGATCTCGGTCAGCGTTGCCCAGGCGGCAAGACCACCCAAAAGACCAAACAGGCCGAAAAAGCCGATGACCAGAGGGGCGGTCGCAGACCAGCGTTTGTCACTCATGTCACACCTCCGGCAGTGATGGGCGCACGTGCTATTTCCTCGTGGTTCTTGACCATGGAGCGCAGCACCTCGTCCTTGGGGCCGAACCCAACGCGGGCGCCGCCGTCCACCACCAAAAGCAGGTCGCATTCCTGGATCGCGGCAGGGCGGTGCGCCATGATGATCACAGAACGCCCGTCAGCCTTGGCCGCGCGAATGGCGTTGTTCAGCGCCAGCGTTCCCTCGTTGTCGAGGTTCGAGTTAGGTTCGTCGAGCACCAGAAGCACCGGATCGTCATACAGCGCGCGGGCGAGGCCGATGCGCTGGACCTGCCCGCCAGACAGCCGGTGCTGGCTGGCATCGATCCGGGTATCATACCCTTCGGGCAATTCGAGGATCATGTCGTGCGCGTCGGCCTTTTGTGCGGCTTCGACCACCTTTTTGTCATCGGGTGCTGTGGACAGCCGGGCGATATTCTCGGCGATGGTGCCATCAAAAAGTTGCACACGCTGCGGCAGGTAACCCACATATGTGCCAAGGACCTCGGGCTCGTACTGGTCAAGCGCTGCCGCGTCTAGCCGAATGGACCCCCCCGCGGGCCGCCACAAGCCCGTCAGGCAGCGCGCCAGCGTCGATTTGCCCGCGCCGGACGGACCGATGACGCCCATCGCATGCCCGGGCGGCAGGTCAAAGTTCAAACTGCGCAGGGCCGCGGTTTTCTCGCCCGGTGGCACAACGGTGAGGTTCTTGGCGACCAGTCGCGCCTTGGGTTTTGGCAACGCGGTGCGCGTTGGTTCGGGCGGCACCGAGCCCAGCAATTCAGCCAGACCGGACCAGCCCCGAACGGCGCGTTGGGCAACGGGCCACTGACCCAGCATCAGCTCAATCGGGGCAAGCGCGCGACCAAGCAGGATTGACCCGGCGATCATGGCGCCGGGCGTCATTTCGTTGCGCAGCACCAGATAGGCCCCAAGGCCCAGCATCGCGCTTTGCAGGAACAGCCTGAGGGTCTTGGTCAACGATGTGAAACCACCGCCGATATCGGTTGCAGCGATCTGTTCATCCAGCGCCATGCCACGCGCCTTGTGCCAGCGGTCAAAGGCGGCCTTGCGCATGCCCATCGCCTGCACCATTTCGGCCTCGACCCGCAACTGGTCGGACATCGCGTTCGCGGCCAGCCCCGCACGGCCTGCGCGCGATTGCGGCATCCGGGACAGCAATTGGTTGGTGGCCGCGATCAGGATCAAAACACCGCCACCTGCAAGCGCCAGGAACCCAAGCCAAGGGTGAAACATAAATATGGCCGCCACAAAGATGGGCGTCCAAGGCAAGTCAAAGAACGCCATCAGCACAGGCGAGGTCAAAAAACGCTGGATACCCTCAAGATCGGCAAGACCGGATTGAGTGCGCAGATCGGGCGCCACGGCGGACTTGCGCACGACGGCATCAAACACGCGGGCGTCCAGATCATTCTGAAACCGCGCGCCCACACGTGCCATCACCCGACCACGGGTGAAATCAAGGATGCCCATGATCCCGTAAAGAAACACCACAAGCAGCGACAGCGCGATCAGGGTTTCTTCGCTTCGGCTGCCAAGCACGCGGTCATAGACCTGTAACATATACATCGGGCCAGTCAGCATCAGAAGATTCGCAAACAAGCTGAACAGCCCCACAGCCCAATAGAGCCCGCGGCTCTTACGCCTGACCGCCCGCAATTCTGCTTGCCCGCGTCTTATCTGTTCACTTTGCGTGGCCATCTTTTTGCCTGCTCATACTCATGTTGTATTTTTCCGCCACGATGACGTATTCTGCCTGTCACGCAAGTGCCACATGTACAAGCTTGTGCGACTGGCGCTATGGGCATTTTGAATATCTGTCTTAATTACGTCTTAGATTATCTGTCGGAGCATGGTGTTGTCTGTTTTTTTTCGTGTGCGGCGTGCCGCCATCTTAATCCTGGCCCTGGGATCCCTGGCTGCCTGTGCCTCGACCGAGCAGCGATCGCTTCAACCGGACGGGATTTACGACCCTTACGAGACCCAGAACCGTCGCGTGCACGCGTTCAACCGCGGGCTGGATCGCGCCATCGTCCGCCCCGCGGCCATCGGCTATTCCAGCGCGCTTCCTGATGAGATCGAAGACAGCGTCAGCAACTTTGCGCGCAACCTCGGTGAGCCGTCGGTTGCCGTTAACAGCCTGCTTCAAGGCGATTTACAGGGTGCCGGGATATCGACCGTGCGCTTTTTGACCAATTCCGTCCTGGGCATTTTCGGGCTCTTTGATGCGGCAAGTGACTTTGGTGTCCCCGCCCATGACACCGACTTTGGCGAAACGCTGTTTGTCTGGGGCGTGGGCGAAGGGGCTTATGTCGAACTGCCCGTTCTGGGCCCATCGACGGCCCGCAGGACCACCGGGATCGTTGTTGATCTGTTCACCAATCCGCTCAGCTACTTCGTGGATAGCCCGGAGCGGTATTATGGCACCGTCGCGGCGGCGGCTTCTGGCCTATCGCGACGCGGGCGGTTCTCGGATACGGTGGATTCGATCCTATATGAGAGTGCGGACAGCTACGCGCAGGCTCGTCTGATCTGGTTGCAGAATCGCCGCTTTGAGTTGGGCGAGGCCAATGCCGGGGCAGAGATTGATCCGTTTGAATTGGATACAGAGGGTTTCTGATGATGCACCGACGCCATTTCCTTGCAACCACGGCCAGCGCCGTCGCAATGGTACCCGCGCTGCCTGCATTCGCTTTGACCGAGGCCAGCGCCGAAAACCTGATCAATGGGCTTGTGCGTGACATCAACGGCGTCATTTCGTCCGGCAAGGGCGAAAACGCGATGTTCCGCGATTTCGAACGTATCTTTGCACGCTACAGCGATACCTCCTACATCGCAGCCTATGCCATGGGCGTGGACGGACGCCGCGCGAGCAACGCACAAAAGCGCGCTTTTTCGGACGCGTTCCAGGGCTACATCGCGCGCAAATACGGCCGTAGGTTCCGTGAGTTCATCGGCGGACGGCTTGAGGTCAAAGGCGTGCGCTCGGTCAAGAACTGGTTTGAGGTCGAAACCACCGCGTTTCTGCGCGGCGAGGCACCCTTTACCGTAACCTTCCACGTGTCGAACCGGGCGGGGCGCGACCTGTTCTTCAACATGTTCATCGAAGGCGTGAACCTGCTGCTGACGGAACGGACCGAAATTGGCGCGTTGATCGACCGCAATGGCGGCAACATCGACGCAATGATTTCAGACCTGCGCTCTCTCGGGTGAGGGCCTAGCGGCTTTCGCCAGGAATACGATCATTGGGGCGCGCGGGTCCGTTTCCCGCGCCCAGAATGTCGCGCACCAGCATTTCAATCAAACCTTCGGTTGTGCGGGGCACCTCGCGGCGGGGCGCGGGTGTTGGTGCAGGGGTGTTCAGGCGCGACGCACCTGCCGGGGCCTGCATGGGCAATGGACGCGCTGGCACACCATCATGGACACGTAGCATCGTCTCGCGCCAGATCTCGGCGGGCAAGCCGCCGCCTGTCACGCCCGTCAAGGGCGTATTGTCATCATAGCCCATCCAGACACCGGCCACGTAATCGGCGGTGAAGCCGATGAACCAGGCATCGCGCGCGGCCTGGGTCGTGCCGGTCTTGCCCGCTATTTCACGTCCGCCAAATTGCGCGCGCGCACCCGTGCCCTGGCTCACGACTTTTTCCATCATCCAGATCAGTTGGGCCGCTGCCTTGTCCCGGATCACGCGTTCGCCGATACCGCCGCCTGTTCCCATCAGTGGCGCGTCATCCCCCTGAAGCCGCAGGTCTATCAAGCCATAGGGCGTCACGGAGGAGCCGCCGTTCAGAATGCCAGCATAGGCGCCCGTCATGTCAAGCAGGGTGCTTTCGGACGCGCCCAGCGCAAGAGCGGGACCATCGGCCATTTCGTTGTCGATGCCAAAGTCGGTCGCGATGCGCCGCACCAGATCGCGGCCCACGCTTTCAGAGACCTTGACCGCAGGGATATTCAGCGAGTCAGCAAGCGCATGGGTCAGCGTCACGCGGCCCGCATAGGTGTTGGTGTAATTGCGCGGTGACCACGGGCCAGACCCGGGGATGTCGAGTGTCATTGGGGCATCCTCGACCGTATCAAGCGGAGAATGGTCAAGCTCAAGGGCGGCCGCGTAGACAAAAGGCTTGAAGGCCGACCCGGTCTGCCGTTCGGCCTGTATGGCGCGGTTGAACACGCCCGACACGCGGGTTTCGCGCCCTCCGACCATGGCGCGCACGGCGCCATCCGCGCTCATCACCACGATGGCGGCCTGAGCCTTGGAGCCCTCGCGCACCTTGGTGTCGAAGACCTGTTGCAATGCCTCCTCCGCCGCCCGTTGCAAGCGCTGATCCAGAGTTGTGCGGATGATCACGTCTTCGGTCGTGTTGCGCGTAAAAAACTCAGGGCCAGTGGACATGACCCAATCGGCAAAATAGCCCCCGGCCTTGCGCCGGGCTGCGGGGGACAATGTGGCGGGGTTTTGCTGCCACTGCGCCACCTCGGCATTCGACAGGAACCCTTGTTCGCCCATCAGCCGCAATACGGTCGCGGCCCGGTCCTGCGACCGTTCAAGATCGGAGGTCGGTGACAGGCGGGTCGGGGCGGTCAGCAATCCTGCGATCATGGCGCCTTCGGCTGGCGTCAGAACTGCGGCGGATTTGCCAAAAAAACGCTGCGCTGCGGCCTCTGCTCCATAGGCGCCACCGCCCATGTAAGCACGGTTAAGGTAGATCGACAGGATTTCATCTTTGGAATACTTGGCCTCCATGGCCATCGCATAAATGGCCTCCTTGGCCTTGCGTTGGATCGACCCGCGGCGGCAATCGGCGACATAGGCCGCTTCAGTCTTCCATTCCGAAGGGTCATATTCGACACCCAGGCAAAGCAGCTTGGCGGTCTGTTGCGTGATGGTTGAGCCGCCATGGCCCTGCAATGGCCCCCGCCCTTCGCTCAGGTTGATGCGCACAGCGCTGGCCACGCCGCGCGGGCTGATGCCGAAATGGCGGTAAAATCGCTTGTCTTCAGTGGCAATGACCGCGTTTTTCAGCCCCGGCGAGACTGTGCTTGCCATGACCGCGCCGCCGAACTGGTCCCCCCGCCAGGCAAATCGTTCACCTTCGCGGTCAAGCAACGTCACCGAGCCGCGCGCACGCCCATCGAGAAGCTGATCGACCTCGGGCAGTGTTGTCCAGAAATACCCAACCGCAAGGGCGACGCCTGCGGCGACCGTCAGCCCAACCCGCCATGTCACCCACCAGATCAAACCGAGGACCCAGCGGAACAGACGCACGAAAATGTTGCGCTTTGGCTTTCTGGCAGGGGTTCTGCGCCGCTTCACCGGGGCTTTGCGCGCAGGTTTCTTGGCAGCTTTCTTGGGGTAGCGCCGATCGGCTACCAAGGGTCTTTTGCCCTTCTTTGAATCACTCATATACGACCCCTGCCCGGCCTTTTGTTTGCGCCAGTTTATCTGGTTTCGCAGGCTTTGCCACGCCCTACGGACACATGGTTAGCGATTCCTATATGCCCAATTGTTAGGCGATTATGGTAATTTGCGCATTTTTTATGCACATCATTCGCGCGCGCGTTGCGTTTAAGTCGGCGAAATCTTTGCCCGCTCTGCTCAATGATCTCTTGTCCCACTCGTATCGCAGGGCGACCTGCCAATCGAAGGGGACATGTGGTGAAACTCATCATTGCAACAATCAAGCCGTTCAAGCTGGAGGAGGTCCGCGAAGCGCTGACCGAGGCCGGCGTGCGCGGCATGATGGTTACGGAAATCAAGGGCTTCGGCTCGCAATCGGGCCACACGGAGATCTATCGCGGCGCGGAATACGCGGTGAACTTCGTGCCCAAGGTCAAGATCGAGATCGTGGTGGCTGCATCCATGGCCGACCAGATCGTCGAGACCATCACCAAAACCGCCCAAACGGGCAAGATCGGGGACGGCAAGATATTTGTCCTGGACGTCCAACAGGCCGTGCGCGTCCGCACCGGCGAAACCAACGAAGACGCCATCTGAGCGCCAGCCATAGGGAAAACACGGACAATGAAACTCACGACATCACTCCTTGTCGGCGCGGCCCTAACCGCATTGCCGACACTGGCGCTGGCACAGGATGCCACCCCGGGCTTTGACGAAATTGGCCCTTATATCATGACTACCCTGTTGTTCTGCATGGCAGGTTTTCTAGTCTTCTTCATGGCGGCTGGTTTTGCCATGCTCGAAGGGGGTCTGGTGCGTTCAAAGAACGTAACCATGCAGATGACCAAGAACATCGGCCTCTTCTCGATTGCTGCCATCATGTATTGGTTGGTTGGCTTCAACACCATGTATCCCGGTGACTTCAACGGTTACTTCGCCATTGGTGGGCAAACGGTGCTTGACCCGGTGGGTGTTGCCGCTGCGGATGCCGCACTTGACTATGCGTCGGTCGGGTCGGACTTTTTCTTCCAGTTGGTGTTTGTGGCTGCGACCGCGTCCATCGTGTCGGGCGCGTTGGCTGAGCGGATCAAACTATGGCCGTTCCTGATTTTTGTTGTTGTGCTGACAGGACTTATGTACCCGATCTCGGGCTCCTGGCAGTGGGGCGGCGGCTGGCTGTCCGAAGCGGGTTTCTCGGATTTTGCCGGCTCGACCGTGGTACACTCTGTCGGTGGCTGGGCTGCTTTGGCGGGTGCCATTGTGCTGGGTCCGCGTCTGGGCAAGTACAAGGACGGCAAGGTAAATCCCATGCCCGGTTCAAACCTCGCTCTTGCGACATTGGGCACGTTCATCCTGTGGCTGGGCTGGTTCGGCTTTAACGGCGGGTCGCAGCTTGCGATGGGCACCGTGGGTGACGTGAGCGACGTCAGCCGTATCTTTGCCAACACCAACATGGCCGCCGCGGCCGGTGCTGTCACAGCGCTGATCCTGTCACAGGTTTTGTATAAAAAACCGGACCTTACTATGGTGCTGAACGGCGCGCTGGCGGGCCTTGTATCCATCACAGCGGAGCCTTTGGCACCCACATTGTTTGGCGCACTTTGGATTGGTGCCATCGGTGGTGTGATCGTCGTGTTTACCGTGCCGATGCTGGACAAGTTCAAGATTGACGACGTGGTTGGCGCTATCCCCGTGCACTTGTTTGCAGGCATCTGGGGCACCATTGCGGTGATCTTCTACAACTCCGACGCCAACCTGATCACGCAGCTGACAGGCATTGTGGCCTATGGTGTGTTTACCTTTGTGGGTTCGTTGATCGTGTGGTTCATCCTCAAGGCTGTCATGGGTATTCGTGTTGGCGAAGAGGACGAAATCAATGGCCTCGACATGTCCGAAATGGGCATGGAGGCCTATCCGGATTTCTCGAAAGGCTGAGGATCCTTCCTCTCAGTTCAGAGAACCGACTGGCCGGGCGTTCGCGCCCGGTCTTTTTTTGATGAACGCAGCGCACGCGGCGTTAACCGGGGCCATGCAAGGCGGGCAGGTCACACGCTGATCATCCATTCTGCGTGTTTTGAGACCCAAACTGCATATTTTGCAGCACCCGATTGTGGCCCGTTGGCCGTCCGTTTTGCTGCTTTTTTGGCAAACTGCGTATTTCGGGAATGAAACTGCACATTTTGCGTGTAGGTACGCTCACCCAGTGGTTAACGCGCCAAATTTCACCTGAAATTTATATGCCGTTTTTTGGGTCGGTCAGGGACGTATGCGGGATCATTGACCCGTCAACCAGCACGCGCCAGGCAGGTATTGACCCGGCGCCAGGACAGCGCGGTGGTGGCTGTGGATCAGACGCCCAGGCCGGGCATCAACAGCAGCGTCGCCGTCATCAGCACAATGGCCGAGGTGATCACCGCGACGTTCGGCTGCCGCTTTTTGGGCGCCATGGTCCAGTTGCGCCATTTTTCCTGATCGGCAGGCAGAGGGTCTTGGTGCAGGTCTTGCATGATGTCGCTCGGTCACGTTGAGAATGTGACTATGTTCCGCCGTAAATGTGGCATTCCGACGGCGTTAATGCGGCAGTCTTGTGCGCCTGTTTCCAGATCGGAAACCCGGCGCATCGTTTGCGTGGACCGGACACGCCGGGTCAACAATCGGGTCGGGGTCAGACACCTGCCTTGACGATGGCGTCTGCGAGAATCGGTACAGTCTTTGCGTTGAGCCCGGCGATGTTCATGCGGCTGTCGCCGACCATGTAGATGCCCGACGCCTCGCGCATCTTGACCACCAGATCGGGGGCCGCACCCAGGCGAGAGAACATGCCACGGTGCTGGGCGAGAAAGCCGAAGCGGTTGGAGCCGGATCGCTGTTCGAGTTCCTTGGCCAGATGCTCGCGCAGGTCGAGCATACCGGTCCGCATCTCTTCGAGTTCTGCCATCCAGTCGGCGCGCAGGGCGTCATCGTTCAGGATCATCGTGACCAGCCGCGCGCCGTGATCGGGCGGGAAGCTGTAGTTCTGGCGGTTGAGGAAGTTGAGCGTGCCCTGCGCGATGGCTTTGTCCGCGCCGTTTGCGACCAGCATCAGGATGCCGGTGCGTTCGCGGTAGATGCCGAAATTCTTGGAACAACTGGCCGCAATTAGACATTCGTTCACGGATGCGGCCACCTTGCGGGTGCCCGCAGCGTCAGCGTCCAGACCATCGCCAAAGCCCTGGTAAGCGATGTCGATCATGGGCGTGGCGCCGGTGTCTTGCAGCACCTTGATCACCTCATCCCATTGCGGGCCGGTCAAGTTTGCGCCGGTGGGGTTGTGGCAGCAGCCATGGAGCAGGATCAGATCGCCCTGTTTCGCGGTTTTGAGGTCCGCGATCATGCCGTCGAAGTCAACTCCACGCGTCTCATCATCGAAGTAGCGGTACATGACCTTTTCCATGCCCAGATGGTCGAGGATCGACAGGTGGTTGGGCCAGGTCGGGTTCGACACGAACACCCGCCCGCCGGGGCTGGCCATCTTGACCAACTCAAAGGCCTGGCGCACGGCACCGGTGCCGCCGGGTGTGGCGACCGAGTTGACCGCATCACGCGGCACCGCGTCGCCAAGCACCAGCCTGACCATGGCGTCATTGAAGTCGGGCGCCCCGGCAAGGCCCACATAGGTCTTGGTGTCCTGTGTCTCCCACAGCCGGTGTTCTGCTGCCTTGATCGCGCGCATGATGGGTGTGTTGCCGGAGGCGTCCTTGTAGACACCCACGCCAAGGTCCACCTTGGCGTCGCGCGGGTCGTCGCGGTACATCTGCATCAGCATCAGGATGCCGTCGGGTTTCTGGGCTGACAAATCTGCGAACATCAGGCGTCTCCGGTGGCGACGGGGACCATGGGCGACATGCCCCATTCGGCCCAACTGCCGTCGTAAAGGGACCATTGGTCGTGGCCCATGCGTTCGAGGGCCAGCGCGAGGATGGCGGCGGTGATGCCGGACCCGCAACTGGTGATGATGGGTTTGGCAAGATCCACGCCTGCGGCTTCGAAAATGGCGCGGGTGTCTTCGGGCGATTTCATCGTGCTGTCGGCGTTGAGCAGCGTGTCATAGGGCACATTGCGCGATCCGGGGATGTGGCCGGGCCGCGTGCCTTCGCGCGGTTCCGGGGCTTCGCCCTTGAAGCGGCCCGCAGCGCGCGCATCAACGATCTGGATCGAGCCCAGTTTCGAGGCCTGGCTGACTTGCGTGACGTCCCGGACAAGGTGGTTCTGAAACCGGGCGGTGAGGTGCCGGTCCTTGATGACGGGTGGCATGTCTTCGACGGCGCGCCCTTCGGCCTGCCATTTTGGAAAGCCGCCGTCGAGCACCGCCACGTCGCGGTGCCCCATCAGGCGGAAGAGCCACCACACGCGTGCCGCGCTGAGCAACCCGGCCCCGTCATAGACGACCACCTGATGGCCGTCGCCGACGCCCATGGCCCGCATCCGCGACATGAACTTTTCCGGCGGCGGGGCCATATGCGGCAGATCGGAGCGGGCGTCGCTGATGTCGTCGATGTCGAAGAACCGCGCGCCCGGGATATGGGCGGCTTCGTATTCGGCACGGGCTTCGCGGCCCAGTTCGGGCAGATACCAGGACGCATCGAGCAGGCGCAGGTCGGGGTCCTTGAGATGGGACGCCAGCCAGTCGGTTGAGACAAGTGTTCTGGGGTCGTCTGACATGGGGTGAGTCCCTCGCGCGGCGAAAACGCCCTTGCGTAACGCTGCGGGGATATTGGTGCAAGGGGCTCTGCCCCTCGCGCTGCGCGCTCACCCCGGGATTTTTTTGAAACAGAGAAGGGGGCGTGTCAGCCGCGTTCTTTCAGGAGGCGTTGTTTCTGGCGGTTCCAGTCGCGTTTGGCGGAGGTGTCGCGCTTGTCGTGCAGCTTTTTGCCCTTGGCGATGCCGATCTTCAGCTTGGCCATGCCCTTGTGGTTGAAATAGAGCACCAGCGGCACAAGCGTCATGCCCTTGCGCTGGGTGGCGTTCCAGAGGGTCGACAATTCCTTGCGCGACACCAGCAGTTTCCGGGGCCGGCGTTCTTCGTGCTTGAAGGATTTGGCCTGATCGTAGGGCGCGATGTAGCTGTTGACGAGCCACAGCTCGCCATTGTCCACATGGGCGTAGCTTTCGGCGATGTTGGCGCCGCCTGCGCGCAGGGACTTGACCTCGGACCCTTCGAGCACGATGCCGCATTCAAGGTCATCCTCGATCGCGTAGTCGAAGCGGGCGCGCCGGTTTTCGGCGGCGACCTTGTAGTTTGGGTCTGATTTACCTTGGGCCATGGGGGCTGGATGTAGGCGCTTGGCCGGGTGCAGGCAAGGGGCGGTGGGGGGATCGTGGCCCTGTGCGCGCTGGATGGCTAAGATGCGCGTAAGACGGGAATCGGAGCGGAAGAGACATGCGGGTTTGGATGATCCTGGGGACCTGTCTGGCCCTGCTGGGGTGTACGGAGCGGGTGCCCGCGTCGGGTGAGGCGCGCATCATTGCGATGGGCGACAGCCTGCTGGCGTGGAATGCGGCGGCGGACAGGTCGGTCGTTGCGGCGCTGGAGGCGCGGCTGGGCGTGGATGTGATTGACCGGTCGGTTAAGGGGGCACGGTTTCACTATGCGCTGCCGATCAGCGGTCTGTTGGGCGTACGGATCGGGGCGCAATACGTGCCCGGCGCGTGGGAGTGGGCGGTGATGAATGGCGGCGGCAACGACCTGTGGCTGGGCTGTGGCTGCCGCAGGTGCGAGGCGCAGCTGGATCGGTTGATTTCAGAGGATGGATCCAGCGGGACGGTTGCGGAGGCCGTGCAGCGCGCCCGCGATGACGGGGCGCGTGTGGTCTATGTCGGCTATTTGCGCACCCCCGGTCAGCCGTCGATCATTGATCACTGCAAGGATTGGGCCGACGCCTATGAGACGCGGCTGGGGCGCATGGCGGCGCGGGATGCTGGTGTGACATTTGTTTCTGTGGCCGACATCGTACCCTTTGGGGATCTGAGTTTTCACGATGCCGACCGTATTCATCCGTCGCCGAAGGGCAGTGCCGCGATTGCAGCGCGCATCGCGGCAGTCATCGAATAGGTTCGGGCCGGCTGAACCGCCGCCGATTTCGCCTGGCTGCACCTTCCTTGGCCATGTTGCGGCCCTATGTTGCCGGGAACAAAAGGAGGTGGCCGCAAGACCGGGCGTGCCATGCGCACGGTGTGGCGCCGTTTTGGGCACATTGATTTTGAGTACGACCTTATGGACAAACGCCTGATTGTCGAGTTTGCGCCCGGTGTCGCCTTCGTCCTTGGGGACGCTCTTGGCGGGATTTGGGTCGGCTCTGCCTTTGCGGCGTTTGCCACCCTGGTGGCAATTGTGCTGCGCTGGCGATGGGACCAAAGCCTGCCCTGGCTCGCGCTTGGTATCTTTGCGTTGACGGCCATCCTGGTCACGGCAGGGTTTCTTTTCAACGACGCCACATTCGTTAAGATCAGTGCAACTGTCGGATCAGTCGCGTTTGCCGGGATCATTGCCGTCGGTCTTTTCTTCAGGCCAAGCCTGCTGGAGCGCACGCTTGGCTACAAGTTGCGGCTGACGAAGCAAGGCTGGTTGATGATGCATTTTGCCTGGATCGGCGTGACGCTTTCGCGCGCGGGGGCAAATGAAGTGGTGTGGCGCAATGCGACGGACCGCATCTGGGTTTTGTATAACGGGTTTTCCGACATCGGCTGGTTTGGGCTGTTCTTTGCCGTCACGTGGGGCGTGTCGTGGATGTTCTGGGACGAGGAGGAAGAAGACATCTAGCCCTGTTGGACGAACCACGCTCCGAACGCACCCTTTCAGGCGCAGCCGAGAGCCAACCACAAACCTGCATCCCCGCTCGGGGCCGTATGACGGGACAGATGCGCCAATCCGGTCCAGTGGCGGGAGGGTTCAGTCGCCCAGTTTCTTGTGCACCTCGTCGAGATCAATCTCTCCGACCGGCATCTTGTTGGACGGGTTTTCGAAATCGTATTTGAACACTTCGAAATCGCGTTTGTAGATTTCGTAGATCAGGTGCATGGACAGGTCGTCAAAATACTCCTCGACCGGGTGAGCACGTTTGGGGCCGTGCCCTGCGCTTTCATTGAAGCGGGGGATATCGGCGATGGTGACGGCGTGCGGGGTGTCGACCGCCTGCATCACGTCTTCCATGCCTTCGTTGAACTTTTCGGTCCATATAATCTTGTCATAGCGGCCCCCGTTCACGATGAAGGTCGACACGTGGCCGGACATGGCGGACCAGTGAATGTCGGGTTCCATCGGGCGGCGCCAGCGGATGGTGTCGCGGGCAAAGAGCAGGAACCGGCGAAAGGACTGGATCTGATCAAAATCCTGCTTGCCGTCCTCGCCCCCCACGTCGATCCCGTATTTCTGAATCAGAAGCGGGACAAGATTGCCGCGGTAACGCTTGCCGTTGCGCTGGATGCCGCAGATCTTGTCAAAGAAGGAGGAGAGGATGCGGGTATAGGGGTTGCGCACGCAGGTGAACGCATAAGAGCCGTGGGTTTTAACATTGTCGGTGATGATGGGCTGGCTGGCGTCGAGCGCCCATTTGTGCATCCCGCCCTTGGCGTCGTGAATGTCACCGTCAAAAAACGTGCCGTGGTCGGAATAGAACATGATCTGACCGATGGTCGAGCAGGCGCATTTGGGCACGACGCGGTACACGACGCTTTCGCTTTCCGTCATCCATGTTCCGGGAAACCCCATACCGCGCACCCTTGTTACCGACAGTGATCAGCCTGATCTGCTTGTGGGGCAAAAAAGCAAACAAATCCTGTTTATTCAATCACTCCTTAGCTTTATCTGTGTAAACAATCGCGCGTTAAGAGGCCGTAAAGTTTCCTGAATGGCAAAAATCGCCTATATCTTGCTGTGCCACAAGGACCCCATGTCCGTGATCAAGCAGGCAGAGCGGCTGACGGCTGCGGGCGACTATATGGTCATCCATTTTGACGCGCGCGCACGGGCCGACGACTTTGCGACCATTCAGGCGGCGCTGCACGACAACCCGAATGTCGCCTTTGCGCATCGGCGTATCCGCTGCGGGTGGGGCGAGTGGAGCCTTGTGCAGGCGACGCTTTATGCGTTGGACTCTGCGGTCGAGGCGTTTCCGCGGGCCACCCATTTCTATATGTTGTCGGGCGATTGCATGGCGATCAAGTCAGCGGAGTACACGCATCAGTTTCTGGACAACAACGACGCGGATTTCATCGAGAGCTTTGACTATTTCGAGAGCGACTGGATCAAGACGGGGATGAAGGAAGAGCGGTTGACCTACCGCCATTTCTTTAACGAGCGGAAGCGCAAGTGGCTGTTCTATACCAGCTTGCAGATACAGCAACGTCTGGGGCTACACCGCGAGATACCGGCCGATATTCAGGTGCAGATCGGCAGCCAGTGGTGGTGCCTGCGCCGCCGGACGGTTGAATGGGTGTTGGACTTTACCCGCGACCGCCGCGACGTGATGCGGTTTTTCCGCACCACCTGGATCCCGGATGAGACGTTTTTTCAGACCGTCGTGCGCCATGTGGTGCCCGAAGACGAGATACGGTCGCGGTCGCTGACATTCCTGATGTTCACTGATTACGGGATTCCGGTGACATTCTATGACGATCACTATGATCTGCTGCTCAGCCAGGATTTCCTGTTTGCGCGCAAGATCAGCCCCGAGGCGCAGGACCTGAAACGGCGGCTTGGGCTGCTTTATGCAGCGGAGAATGTGCAATTTCAGATTTCCAACGAGGGGGCGAGCCTGTTCAAATTCCTGACCGGGCGGGGCCGGATCGGGCGGCGCTTTGCCACCCGGTTCTGGGAGACCGAAAGCACGCTGGGGCGCAATCGCGAGTTGCTGATCATCATCTGCAAGAAGTGGCATGTGGCCAAACGATTGTTGGAGCGCATTCGCGTGATGACCAACACGCCCGCCATTGAATACCTGTTCAATGAAGAGCACACGCCCCTGCCCGATCTGGGTGGCATCCAGACGTCGCTGGGCAAGCGGACGCGGCACCGGCGGGCGCTGATGCGGATGTTGTTTGACTATTTCGAGACGGATCGGCTGATTGTGTGCATGGACCCCGGCAATCTGGACCTGTTGCAGGATTTTGCGGGGGATCGGTCGGTCACGCGGATGCTGGAAATCCAGTGTACGTTTTCGGATGAGTATCTGGTTGGGCATGCGATGAGGGTGGGGCTGGCAGGTGAACAGACCAGCGCTGAGACGCTGGAGCGCCTGCTGCCGACCATTCGCAATGACATGACGTTTGAATCCGACCGCATTCGGGATGCCGAGTTCGAACATCTGAACCGGATACGGGAATCTGCCGAGATTGACGAGAATGCCGAGGCGCTGTCGCGGTTCCTGAGCGTGTCGCAGGACAAGGCGCGCGAGATTGCGGCGGCGGACTACCTCTTTGCCGATTGAGCGCGCGCTTTGCGGTCGCGCCGGGCGGCGTGCCGTTTTATAGGCGGTCACATGGCCGACGACACCGCAATGATATTCGCCATCACCTTGCCCGGGATGGAACAGACCCTGGCCGAAGAGGCCCGCGCGGCGGGCTTGGACGTTGTGGCGATGACGCCGGGCGGGGTCAGCCTGGGTGGCGGGTGGCCGGAGGTGTGGCGCGCCAATCTGGAGCTGCGCGGTGCGACGCGGGTGCTGTGGCGCATGGGGTCCTTTATGGCGTTTCATCTGGCGCAACTGGACAAGCGGGCGCGCAAGTTCGACTGGGGCGCGGTGCTGCGCCCGGACGTGCCCGTGCGGGTCGAGGTGGCGACGAACCGCAAGTCCAAGATTTATCATGCGGGTGCTGCGACCAAGCGGATCGAGACGGCACTGGTTGAAAACGCGGGCCTTAGGGTTGCAACGGATGCGCCGGTGACGCTGAAGGTGCGGATTGATGACAACCGGGTCACGATCAGCGTGGATACGTCGGGCGACCCGCTGCACAAGCGCGGGCACAAGGAAGCGGTGGGCAAGGCGCCCATGCGCGAGACGCTGGCGGCGCTGTTTCTGCGGCAATGCGGGTATGACGGGACGGCGCCGGTGTTTGACCCGATGTGCGGATCGGGCACGTTTGCGATTGAGGCCGCAGAGATCGCGGCTGGACTGCAGGCCGGGCGGGCGCGCGCGTTTGCGTTCGAGCGGTTGGTGGGTTTTGACGCCGAGGCGGTGGCTGCGCTGCGCGATACCACGCGGCGACGTCAGCCGGGCCCCAGGCTTTGGGGATCGGACCGGGATCAGGGGGCGATTGCCATGGCGCGCGCGAATGCGGAGCGGGCGGATGTGTCTGACCTGGTGGCATTCGAACAGGGGTCTGCCGGGGACATCACACCGCCTGACGGCCCGCCCGGACTGGTGATCGTCAACCCGCCCTATGGGGCCCGGATCGGCAACAAGAAGGCGCTGTACCCGGTCTATGGCCGCTTGGGGCAGGTGCTGGTCGAGCGCTTTTCCGGTTGGCGCGTGGGGCTTGTGACAAGCGAGGCGTCGCTAGCGAGGGCCACGGGCCTGCCCTTTCTACCCGAAGGCCCCAGCATTGCCCATGGTGGGCTGCGGGTAAAGCTGTGGCGCACCGAGCGCCTGCCATGAGCATCTTGGCGGGCCGATCCTTCGGGGAGAGTTTATCTGGCAAAGTGACGGGCAGCCGTCGGTCCTGAAATCACTTTGATCGCCAGGTGTCGAGCCACCTGCGGATGCGCCCGCGCCTTTGCGACACCGCATCGCCCGCCGCTTCCCAGCTGTCCTGAATCTCTTCGATCCTGGGGTCGATCCGTGCACGGCGGAAGCGCCGCCAGCGCACCCAGATGGCATAGAAGATGGCAGCGATGGTCGTCAGGATGATGATGTTGACCCACGGGATCCCCTTGGACGCGTCCGGGCCTTCGACCTGACGCAACGATATGGCGTTGGGGAAAATGGTCAGAAACTCGTTGCGCCAGCCATAATGCGTGATGACGTACCATTCGGGGTTGTCGCGGGTCGAGGTGGCATCCGCGGCTTCGGTAAAGAGATTGGAGGTGTCGAACTTGAAATAGGGCGGCCAGCTCCAGCCTGTATCCTCGTTCCGGTACACCATGGGCCGTCCGTTGGCGCGCACCGTCTGGATGAACTGCACATCGCGGTTGATGAACCCATCGGATTGTTCATCGGGTCGCGACCAGAAGATGCGTGTCCAGTCGTTCAGGTCCTGGCGTTCTTCGAACACCCGGACGATCCGCACGATGTCGCGTTGCGGCAGGGAATAGTGCAAAAAGGCCCCCACAGCGACCCAGAAGGCAATCAGAAATGTCCAGCCAATGTAACGCATGAGGTCCCTTTCAGGCGAAGTTCACAAGGTAGATGATCAAGCACACAAGCAACGTGGGCACAATGTAGACCCCGAGGATCAGTTTGCGCCGAAGAGAGCCGTCGTAATCCGCCAGTCCGTGTTTGACGTAAGCCTCGCGCGGCCCGGGTTTGTCGCCTGCGTCCCATTCCGCTTCCAGCCGGTCGCGGGCGCGGGCACGCGAGTAGAATGACAGCGACACATAGATCACGGTCAGCACCACGAAGAAGATCAGAAACAGTCTGGCGAGGGCCATATCCTTACCTCCTGATTGCGCCCCAGGGCCCCACGCGCGAAATCAGGTCGCGGGGCTGCGGGTCGGGGTCCATGGGGGCGTCATGCCCAAAGAGCGCTTGTCGGGCGCCCACCTTGTCGGCCTTGTACTCGGCTTCGAGATACTGCGCGACATATTCCTTTTTCGCGTCCGCCCAGGTGGCGTAGGCGGCGTAGAACGCCTGTTTGTGGCAAATAAACAACTGGCGCACGTCGCGGGGGCAGAGTTCAGAGAGCAGCATGTTCACGAGGTCGGCGTCGGGCGTGTCGGCGGCCCGGAGCGTGTAGAAATAGGCCGGATGTTCGGAACTGATGCGCGGCCAGGCCCCGCCATGTTCGGCCCAGTTCACCAGGTCGGCGAGGCCGCGGAATTCATCCGGCAGCAGGTGGGCGTGGTGGCGCGCCAGCATCCGCATGTCGCGCCGCGTGGTGCCCGACAGATCCACGCCCGCCTCGGTCACCGCGGAGACGAGGATGAAGTCCATCTTTTGCCGCAAGATTGCGGCCCCGTCGATGCCGCGTGCCTTGACCACCGGTTCGACCAGATCGTTCAAGTCGAGGAACTTGGCAATCCGGTTCCGGTCGGTCAGATCAAACGTGTATTTGGTGGGCACGTCCGCAGGCTTGTCCGTGGCCGCGATGGTGGCCGGGTGGTCAAGCGTCTGGAAGATGTAAAGCCCGCCGAAATGGGATGTCCAGAAGTTGCCCTTGTCGACCCGCAATGGTTTCAGGGTCACCGGGTTGCGGGAGACGTCACCGGTCTGGCCGGCAAGCTGGATCATCTCGGCAATCAGGACATCATCGAACCAGGCGTCATCTGCGCTGAGGAACGTGTCGACCTTTTGGGCCAGCGTGGCGGCGTTGCGGACAGTCCCCTTGGTCGTGTCTGCTTCGACCGTGATGGCGCGCAGGTCGAACAGGCGCGCGGGGTGGCTGATGTCATAGACCGAATTCACCAGTTCCCCCGCCACCGCATCACGTGCGGTGAGAGCAAAGAGGGCTGCCTCGTTTTCCGCGATGAAGCGTTTGAGGATGCCGTGCGAGGTGGAAAAGCTGGCATCAAGCAGCGGGCATTTGCGCTGTTCTGTGGACAGCAGGATGAACTGCCGGTTGACCCCGTTGTGGTTGAGGTAAAGTGGATCGCCAAGTTCGTTCCCGACCTCGGGCGAATAGCCGGAGATGTCGATGTAGAAATCGGTGAGCCCGGTGCGCTTGCCGGTGAGGTGTTCAAGCGCGCGGTTGTAGCGTTCGACCAGCGCGGGCGAGGCCACGTGGAAGAGGTTGCCGAACATCAGCCCGCGTTGAATGAGGCGGATCATGGCACGCGCCCCAGGCGAAAGATCAGCGCTGTTGCGAGTGCGAGGAGCGGCAGGGCGAAGCTGCGGAAGGTGATCTGGAGGTTATAGCCGATATAGGCGGGCCAGGAGTTGTTGAAGAGCAGCATGGTTTCAGACAGCGACGTGCCTTCGAACCCCATGGCGGTGCGGATGCCGGCCTGGATGAGGAACAGGAATGCTGCGGCGGCGAGGAAGCCGAGAAGGGCACGCCGGAGGGGAAGGAGGGCGCCGAGGACGAGAGCGGCGGCGGTTGTGGTGATCATAAGCATCGGCTTTCCCTTTCTGCCAAGTCCTTGCCCCGCTGGAGAGCAAGCCGCACCTCCGGGCCTCCGCCCGTGCACAATGGACACGCTCCCCCGGAGCGTTTCTTGATCATCGCTCGCCCCCCAAATACCGCTTCTTCGCCTCTTCCTGGCGCCCGAAGTCGCGCACCATCGCTTCGATCGCAACTTCATCCGACTTGTCGGCATACCGGAATTCGCTGTCGGCATAGCGGTTGATCTCTTGCACCACCATGTCGACCGTGATCGGCACGCGCAGGTCTTCGATCATCGCCTTTTTCTCGTCGTAGGTCTTGAACAGGAACAGATCGGGGTTTTCCATCCACTCGTCGGGCAGTTCGAAATCCATGGCGCGGACCTTCACCGCGTCGGTGATGTTCTTGATCGCCCGGCCCGTGAAGCGCTCATCGGCCTGCTGGATCGCCTTGAGGTAGGTGCCGAGCTTGGCAATCGTGTCCAGTTCGCCGATGTCCGAATGCACCCGGTCGAACACGTTCAGCAGCCCCGCCTCGTGCGGGCGGTTGTGGCTGTCAAAGGACGCCGTCACCGCCTTTTTGATCTCTTGCGCCGAGAACAACTCGTGCGCGCCCATCGGGATGTCGTGGTTCTTGCCCATCAACAGGGCGAGGATGTCGATGTAATCCTCACGCGTTTGCGGACCGTCAACGAGGAACCGCGCACCGGCGCGTTGACGCAGGGCGTCGTCGACATTTTCGGGGTAGTTCGAAAACATGCCAAAGGTGCAGTTGCCGCGCACGACCGTGTTGGCCCCGGCAAAGCTTTCCATCAGCACGGCAGTGATTTCCAGCTGCCCGGCCGAGGATTGCCGGTCGCCGCGCTTGCCTGCAAGCTGGTCGATATCGTCGATGGTGCCAAAGCCGATCGCGCCCGGGTCGAGCACGTTGTTGATAAACGCCTTGGCATTCTGGCCCGACTTGCCCTGATAGCTGTCGATGTTGTCCGTGCTCAGGTTCTGGTAGCGGAAGGCATAGCCCGCCACCTGGCAGTATTCATTGATCAGCCCCGCCATCATCTGGATCAACGTGGTCTTACCCGTGCCAGGCTTGCCGTCGCCCATGAAGGTAAAGATGAAGCCCCCCAACTCCGCAAACGGGTTCAAACGTCGTTCGAAATCATAGGCCATCAGCATCTTGGCCAGCTTCATGGCCTGATATTTGGCGATATGGTTGCCCACGACCTCGTGCGGCTTCTTGAAGGTCATGGTGAGGGTCTGGGTCTTGGCCTTGGTCGCGGGCGTAAAACCCTGGATGGTGAAATCATCCGCCTCTACGTGCCAGCTGGCCCCGGTGAAGGGGGCCAGACGGGGCGCGTTCTGGGCGCGCAAGCTGACCTTTTCCATCAGCGCCTCGGCAAAGGCGGTGATGGTGGCGACAAGGTGGGCGTCGTCGGGGGCGTGGACGGCGATGTCTTGGTCCAGTTCCCACAGCGCGCCGTGCAGGGCGGTCTGGCCGTTGTCGGTCAGCAATTCTTCCACCTCGCCCACTTCGACCGTCGCTTCGGTCTGATGTGACGACAGCAAATACGCCGTGGCGTTGCCATAGACATAGAGCGTGATCAGCGCCTCGGCGGCGAGCAACTCGGCGAACTCGGTCTTGCGCGCGGCGGGCAAGGCCCCTTCGAGGTTCGCGCGCTTGAGGTCACCCAAGCCCGATAGGGAGGCATAGTTTTCCGCCACAGCCAGCGCGATGGCAATCGCCCTGCGCAGCGCGTTCAGCGCGGTCGCCTGGACCGGCGACATGAGCGCATCATCGTCATCGGCCCCTTCGATGGTGGCCATCAACTGCACGGCCCCGGTGGGCGTGGTGCGACGCGTGACAAGCCCTGGCGTTGTGGTCCTAAAGCGACGGCGGGTGCCGACACCGCTGGAGCGTTCCTGCTGCGGCACCTCCTTGCCCTTGCCAATGCGCGGTGCGTGGTCGAACCCTTGCAACATGGACAGCGCCATGGGGTAGTGCGCTGTGATCTCGGCCTCGCGCAGTTCCATCTGATCCGACGTTTGGCTCATCTCAGCGTCCAATACTTCTCTGTTTCAAAAAAATCCCCCCCGGAGGGCCGATCTGCCATTTTGGCGCTTCCTCTCAATATCTCAAAACCCGCCCCGACGGGCTGACCACGAATTTGCGGACCGAGCCGAAGCCAGGCGGGTTCATCTCTTCGAGCGCCTGAAATGCGCGTTGCGGCAGGACGATGCTACGCTCCATCCGTGTCGCTCCAAGCTCTGCCCCGCGCCCCGAGAAGGGGTCGAGGGCGAAGACCTCGCGCTCAACGGACGAGAACCAACCCGCGCGTTCTTCGATCACGCGTTCGGAGTGCAAATCCTCTTCGGTCCAGACCAGCGCCCAATCCTGCCCTTCGGGCGCACGGGCGGCCTTGAGAACATCAAGAATGGGACCCGATTGCGCGGTGAACGCCGAAGAGTACATCGGCCCCGCATAGAAGCGGCGCAGGCGTTTGGGGTGCAGGTCGTCGAAATCCTCATCAAATCCCTTGGCAATCGTCACCAGCTTCAGCTTGCCAAGCGATTGCGCCATCAGGTGTGCTTGGGCTTCGGGCCAGCGGCGGGGGTCCTTGGGCAGGGCGGTGCGGCCCGTATCCTCGACCTCCATCATGTAGAGGACGGGCAGGTTCAGTTCCGTATCATAGACGGCCCAATGGATGCGAAAGCTGCGGCGGTCGTCGCTGAGGTTGCCGGTCCAGACGATTTGTGGATCGTTGCGGGGCCAAAAGAGCCGGCCCTTGATCAGGTCTTCGTAATAGAGCCGTTGGGACAGGGCGAATTGCAATTTCGTGGGCACCTGCCGGTCACCGATGATGACCTCGACCATCTGCTTTTTCAGATCATCCGCCGGTTCGATCCGATCAAGATGGCGATCGGCCTGCAGCGCGTCCGAGGCCATGGTCAGCAATTCTTCGGCGGCGGGAAACCCGCTGTAGCGCTTGTCGATGGCGAGAGAGCCGAAGAACCGCCCGGTGTCGCGGCCCACCAGCAGGTATTTCTGGCCAAGCGCGCGGAAGGTGAAGGTGAGTTCGGTGATGTAACGGGTGAGGATCTTGACCTCGTCATGGGTCAGATCGCCCTCGGCCTCCATCACGCCTGCAACACGGGTGAGGTGGCTGGTGATCGTCTCGAATTTCTTGAAGTAGCGGCGTGATGCGAAGAGGTCGGTGAGGCCGGAGGTGTCGGGTTTGGTCATCGCCCCGATCTCCAAACACGAAACGATCCCCGCTGGATCGGTTTTGCTTGCCCGTCGAGTTCGAGAATGTGTTTCAATGCAAACTCATTCAAGACAGTCTTCAGTCCCGCTCGATGTCGAGCCGCAACAATTGCCGGAAGAACTCCGCGTATGCACATCTGAACAACAAGGCCAAAGACACCGCCAGCAAAGAACATAGTGGCCGCCGGGATAAGCAATTTCCGCCAAAATGCTTCAGCGATCTGCACTTGTGAATAGTGGTCCGTCTGAAATATGACGCTGCATTGGCTTACCAAAGTCAAGAGCATCAAAAGACTCCCAAACTTCAAGAAAACCAGAAGATACCCCAACATCACCCTCCATGCCCTTCAAGTAGAACCAAGGGCAGTCCCCGACCGCGGATGGGGGTATAGCCCCCGCCCAGGGGGGCGGTCGGGGGCTGCCCGGCGGTGCCGCCGGGCGTTACATCCAAGTGACTGGCTTTGTTCATAATTCAGGCCAATAGTCAGAATAGCGAAACAATAAACCGAAATGGCCATGTCGCCATGTCTACAAATGACACCGCGGTGAGGCAGCGATCATACCAGCGAGGTTTGCGCAGCTCACCCACCATACGCATTGCTGTCGTGCTTCTCGACGATCTGCGCGAACCGCCGCGCGAACCGCTCATCCGCCTTGGCCTTCTGCTCCAGCACGTCGCGGGCAAAGACCATCTGGTCTTCATGCGCTTCCAGCATGTCGGCCATGCGGGCGTTCGTGGCGGCACCGATCCCGGCCATAGCGGTTTGCGCTTCCTGGTCCGTCTTCACGCCGATCTCGTTGATGCGGTGGGCGACGTCCTGTTGCTGGGCTGTTTTCAGCGACTTGGTTAGTGCATCGTAAAGAACCACGCGTTGCTTGGTGTCGGTTTGCAGCTTGTTGATCAGCACCATTTGCGTCGCGGCCTGGTTTTGCAGGCTGTCCACCCAGGTCTTGCCCTTTTCGATATAGCGTTCGAGCGTCTGGGACTTGGCCACTTTGACCTGTTCGTCCTGCACCATCTCGTTGTATTTCGAGTTCATCTCAGCCAATTCCGTCTCAAGCGCGGTGCGCTTGGCGGCGTCGGTCTCGGACGCGATCTTGTTTTCTAGCGTGATGATCTGCGGGTCCATCGCCTGGATGTCGGCTTGCAGGGCGGAGAGTTCCTGCACCGTAAATTCACGCTCATCGAGCGTTTCGGTCAGGTTGGTCTCGACCTTGGTTTTCTGATCCTCCAGCATCGTCAGCTGGCCCTGCAACAATTGCACGATCACGTCCGATTTCGAGATCAGATCCTGCAATTTGTCGTCGATCGAGGCAGAACGCACCCGTTCCTGGCGCATGGATTCCGACTTGGCCTTGGCAAAGATGCCGACAAAGCTCTCCCACCCGGTTTTGGACCGCATCTCGTCAAAATCCTTGGAAAAGGCAGCGGTCACATCGTCGAGCCCCATGATGAGTTCGGCGATATTGGCGTTCATCACATCGGTATGCGCGTGCACATCTTCCAGCGTCGCATTTTCGATATCCATCGAGACATCATCACCCGATTTCATCTTGGCCCGCGCAGCTTCGATCCGGCTGGTCAGCTCCGAGATCTTTTGTTGAGCCTCGGCCACCTGTGATTGAGACTCTGCCACCTGGCTTGCGAAATCGGCCATGAAATACTCCCTCTATTCAATGCGTTGACCTTTATATAGGCAATGTAACGCGTATTTACATCGGCTGGGGCCGATATTCAGAGGGATAGTTGCAAAAACACCGCGACAAGGAAAGGCGTCAGAGGGTGAAAAGCAGCCTGTGGCGTGTGCCAAGGGCGTTTGCATCGGCCGTTAGCGTCGCTTCAAGGGATTGTGCGACGGCGTCGGTGATCTGTGTGCCCAGGCCCGAGCGGCCCTTGGGGATATCAACTGTTGTGCCGCACCCATCATCGGCCACCTCAAGCTGGGCCGCTCCTGATCCCAGATCGGTGACCGTGACCTTGATCACGCCCTTGCGCCCGTCGGGGAACGCGTGTTTGCAGGCGTTGGTGACCCACTCATTCAGCACGATGCCGATGGACGCTGCGCGGGAGGGGATCATCCGCACGGGCGTGAGAGCGGTGTCGATGACCACATTCTCGGGCGCTTGTTCGGACAGAAAATCCACGATGCGGATCAGGTAGTCACCCAAGTCAACCGTGGCGCCGGCATCGCCCGCCTGCAACACTTCGTGCAACCGGCCCATCGTTTCGATCCGTTGGCCCACGGCGTCCAGCGCTTCGCGCGTTTCCACGTTTTCGGACAGACGGCTTTGAAACCGGGTGAGTGACGACAGCATTTGCAGCGAATTCTTGATCCGGTGATCGGCTTCACTGCGCAAAATGGCCTGTTGTTTGAGCGTGCGCCGAAGTTCGAGCCGCGCCATGACCTGCGCGGCAAGCACCTTGAGCGTCTTGCGCTGAGTTTCGGTCAGGTGCCGCGGGGCGTAGTCCAGCACACACAAGGTACCAAGCGGAAAGCCTTCGGCGCCGGTCAGCACGGCACCGGCATAGAACCGCAGCCCGGCATCATCCACACAAAGCGGATTGCCGTCCATCCGAGGGTCGGCATGCGTGTCGAAGATTTCAACAAGCTCTTTTTCCAGGATGGCGTGAGAGCAAATAGACGAGTCCAGCGGTGTTTCGGTGATATCCAATCCCTTGACCGCCTTGAACCACTGCCTGTGGCCATCGACCAAGCTGATCAATGCAATCGGAGCATCACAGACATCCGACGCCAGGTCGACAATGCTGTCAAAATCGTCCTCGTAGGGGGTATCGAGCACGTCGTAGGATCGTAGCGCGTCAAGGCGCTCGTCCTGAAAGGGGTGGCGATCAGCCAGCATGGCGAAAATCCGATGATTGAACGCGCACCGCTCATCACAACTCTAAGCGATTCTGTACTGTTGCGCAAACTGGAGTTGTATTGCCGCCTAGGCGTTCAACCGCCTATGTCACAGTTTAATCACCCGACGACGTTGTGATCCGGTCCGTAGGGAAAACCGGTGATATTCTCGTTGCCGTCTTCTGTGATCACAAGGATATCGTGTTCCCGATATCCGCCAGCGCCGGGCCTTCCTTGGGGGAGGGTCAGCATCGGCTCCATCGAGATGACCATCCCGGGTTCAAGCACAGTATCAATGTCTTCCCTCAACTCCAGCCCGGCCTCGCGCCCGTAATAATGCGACAGCACACCAAAGGAGTGGCCGTAGCCGAAGCTGCGATATTGAAGCAGATCGTGTTCGCGGAAATATGCATTCACGCCTTCGGTCACGTCAGCGCAGGTCACGCCGGGTTTCAACAATGACATACCAAGTTCATGTGCCGCCACATTGTGGTTCCAGATCTTCAGGCTTGTGTCATCGACCGTTTCGACAAACAGCGTGCGTTCCAGAGCGGTATAGTAGCCCGAAATCATCGGAAAAGTGTTGAGAGACAGGATGTCTCCCCGTTCCAGCGTCCGACCTGTAACCGGGTTGTGTGCACCATCGGTGTTGATGCCGGACTGGAACCAGACCCAGGTGTCGCGGTATTCGGCGTCGGGAAACCGCTTGGCGATCTCAAGTTCCATGGCATCACGCCCCGCCATGGCGACATCAATCTCGCGCGCGCCCGCTTCGATCGCATCGCGGATGGCGTAGCCGCCCACGTCAGCCACTTGCGCCCCTTGGCGGATCAGGGCGATCTCGGCCTCGGACTTGTGCATGCGTTGGCGCATCGTGGTTTCGTACAGGTCGACCGTTGCCGCGGGCTTGAGGAAATCTTCCATCTTGCCTTGCTGCAACAGCGTCAGGTGGTCACTTTCGACACCGATAACGGCCCCCTCGCCCGTGACCTCGCGCACGGCGCGCCAGAAATTGTCACGCTGCCAGTCGGTATAGGTGATGGCGTCACCGTGGCTGCGCCGCCAGGGCTGGCCCGCGTCGATGCCTGCGCTGATGGTGACACAGGCGTCTTCGGTCACCACGCAGGCATAGGGGCGGCCAAAGGCACAGTAGAGAAAGCCGGAATAGTAAGCCACGTTGTGCATGGAGGTAAACACGGCTGCGGTCGCACCCTGGGCCTCCATGCGGTCGCGCAATTCGGTCACGCGGGCGGCGTATTCGGCGGCGTCAAAGGGCAATGGAGCCTTGGTACCGTTGTGAAAGCGGTAGAAATCGGGGCGTGCGGTCATGCCTAACCCTCCTTTACAGAAAGGTCCCGGCGTTCAGGACGGGGTGGCTGTGAATGCGGGCGACGCCATCGGCCGCAGCCGCATCACATTTGGCGCGTCAGGGTACCGTCGTCAAGCGTTGGATCATGGCGCTGTCGGGGTCCGCCAGCGCGTCGATCACGTTGAAGTGGTGTTCGCCGTCCGTGATGACATGATCGCACGCCCACGCCTTGGCCAGCCAACGCGCCTGATCGAGGAAGACGGGCCGTTCATCGGCCCCCACCCAGACTGTGACGGGCACGCCGGGTTTGGGTTGGTGCACGGGGCTTTCGGCCTGTGCCATGGCGGCGTCCATGCCGAACTCTGCGTTCATCGCGGTTTGCAGGAGCGGCTCAAGATCCGACACTGGCGAGATGGGCATCACATGGGTCAGCCGGTTTGTCACGGAGGCGGGCAACATGCCGGGCGCGAGCATGCGTGACACCAGATGCCCGCCCGCGGAATGCCCGGCCAGGCTGAGGGGGCCCATGCTGCCGTCGGCCACGGCCATGACCGCCTGGGCGACCTGTTGTGTGATGCCCGCGATCCGCACGTCCGGGCACAGATCGTAAGACGGCATAGCCACGCACCAGCCGCGTTCAAGCGCGCCCTTGGCGAAATGCGACCAATATGACCGGTCGAATTTCAGCCAGTAGCCGCCGTGGACAAAGATCAGCGTGCCCTTGGTTGTGCCCTCGGGCATGAAGTAATCCAGCGCCATACGATCCGATGGGCCATAGTTCAGGCCCAGCCGGGCCCGGGCGCCCAAGTCCTCGCGAAAGGCTTTGGCCTGTGCCGACCAGCGTGGCGGGTAATCTGCCGCACCGTCGATATAGGCGCCGTTGGCGTAGGCATCGTCCATATCTGGCATGCTGTCTTTCCTTGCTTTGGAACTGGACAAGCCTACCCCGTGTTGTTTCACATGCGCCAGACCCGAAAGGATGCCCCATGCTTGATCAAACCACTGACCTTAAATCCATGCTGGCCGACCCAACGCTGCTGGAAACCCGCGCTTATGTGAATGGCGGCTGGCAAGACGGAGATGAGGGCACGTTTAAGGTTACCAACCCGGCGCGGGGTGATCTTTTGGCAGAGGTGGCGGACCTGAGCCGCGCACAGGTGGCCGAGGCCATCGCAGCGGCGGAGACTGCGCAAAAGGACTGGGCCAGGTGGACTGGCAAGGAGCGCGCCGCGGTTCTGCGCACATGGTACGAATTGATGATGGAGCATCAGGACGATCTGGGCGCTATTCTGACCGCCGAGCAGGGCAAGCCGCTGGCCGAAGCCAAGGGCGAGATCGCGTATGGCGCGTCCTTTGTCGAGTTTTTCGCGGAGGAGGCCAAGCGGGTCTATGGCGAAACGATCCCGGGCCATCAGCGCGACAAGCGGATCATGGTGATGAAGCAGCCCGTTGGCGTCGCGGCCTCGATCACGCCGTGGAACTTCCCCAACGCGATGATCACGCGCAAGGCCGCCCCGGCCCTGGCCGCAGGGTGCGCCTTTGTCGCGCGCCCGGCGGAACTGACCCCGCTGTCGGCCATCGCGATGGGCGTGTTGGCCGACCGGGCCGGCATTCCTGCGGGGGTGTTCCAAGTGGTTCCGACCTCAGATGCTTCTGAGACGGGCAAGGAGTTCTGCGAGAACCCGTCGGTGCGCAAGCTGACCTTTACCGGGTCGACGCAGGTGGGACGTGTCCTGCTGAAACAGGCGGCTGATCAGGTCATGAAATGTTCGATGGAATTGGGGGGCAATGCGCCCTTTATCGTGTTCGATGACGCCGATCTGGATGCCGCCGTGGACGGCGCGATGCTGTGCAAGTTCCGCAATGCGGGTCAAACCTGCGTCTGTGCCAACCGCATTTATGTCCAGGCCGGGGTCTATGACGCCTTTGCCAGCAAGCTGAAAAAGGCGGTTGAGGCGCTTAAGGTCGGAGACGGGTTTGAAGAGGACGTGACGACCGGGCCGCTGATCAACGAAAAGGCGGTCGAGAAGGTGCAGAACCATCTGGCGGATGTGGTGGAGAACGGTGGCGCCGTGCTGACGGGGGGCGAGGCGCATGCGTTGGGCGGCGGGTTCTTTCAGCCGACCATCGTGACCGGTGTGACGCAGGACATGACCGTGGCGCATGAGGAGACCTTTGGCCCCCTTGCCCCGCTCTTTAAGTTCGAGGACGTGGACGATGTGATTGACATGGCCAATGACACGATCTTTGGTCTTGCGGCATATTTCTATGCTAATGATCTGAGCCGGGTCTACAAGGTGGCGGAGGCGCTGGAATATGGCATCGTGGGGGTGAATACCGGCATCATATCGACCGAAGTGGCCCCGTTCGGCGGTGTCAAACAATCGGGGTTGGGGCGCGAGGGATCGCATCATGGGATCGATGAATTCCTAGAGATGAAATATGTCTGCATGAGCGTGTGATGACCCCCATCGGGACCGCTCAGGGTCACGCGCGGGAGGGTGTCGCCGCTTTGGGCCGCAAGACCTCACATGGCTGTGACACTGACCCGGTACGATTGCCCATGCAGGTCCGTTTGTTCTAAGGTCGATGCCAATCAAGTGCGAGGACATGAATTCGATGTTGACGAGACGCCACTTTGTTATGACCACCGCCGCATTGTTTTCGGCGCCGATTGCAGGCCCCGTGCTGGCGCGTCCGGTGTCTGATCAATCACGTTGGTCAGCGTGGGATGCACAGGTCACACCGGCGAATTTTGATCCGGCCACATCCAATCCGTGGGGCGTGCATCGGCGGTTCTTGCCGCAACGGGTGCAGGCCAATGACGGTCTGACGCCCGGTGACATCCATGTGGATGCGGTTGCGCGCTACTTGTACCACATCCAGACGGATGGCACGGCCATGCGCTACGGCGTGGCGATTGCGCGGGGGGATCTGTATGAACCCGGCACCTACACCATCCGCCGCAAGGCGAAGTGGCCCACCTGGACACCGACCAAAGCGATGATCGAGCGTGATCCTGAATTGTTCGAGCAGCACGCGGACGGTATGAATGGCGGCCCGACCAATCCGCTGGGATCGCGCGCGCTCTATTTGTTTGTGGGCAATCGCGACACCTATCTGCGCATCCATGGGACACCCCACCCCCGCTCAATTGGCGGGCGGGCCAGTTCGGGCTGCGTTCGGATGATCATGGCGCATATCAACCAGCTTTATCCCAACGTCGCACCCGGCTCGACCGCGTTCCTTTACGCCCCCGAAGACGGCACCAGCGCGCGGAGCTGACCACAAAGGCCAGACCAACCGCCCCCATTGGTCGCGTTTGCGGCCAATGGGCGCCCTGTGTTTTGCGTGATCATCTGCGTGTTGCTGCGCCGCTTGGTCAGGCCCCAAGCACCTTCTTGAAAACGCCCAGGTAAGGTTTCGCCGCCTTGGTGATTGCGGATTGCGCCTCTTTCAGCTTGGCGGGCACAAGCGTCTCGCTAAGATGTGACAGCCAGACCTTGAACATGATGCGATATCCTTCGACGGATTTCAGATCTTTGATCGACTTCTTCTCGACCTTCTTGCACAGGTCGCGACCTGTTCGGCAGCGCCCCGCAATCTTCTGGCAGACCAGATAGTGGGGGAACACCTCGGCGGTGACGTCGGGATGGGGGATAGTTGAGCAAATCGCGGCAAAGGTCTTGGCCGCCTTGTCAAAAAGCTTGGCATATTCATCAAACATCTTCTGATGCTTGGGATAGACACTTTTACAAGCCTTGTAATAGCCTGCGAGGTCCTGCAACTCGGACGCAAGAAAGCCAAGGGGGAGCACGGTTTTTTCCGCCAGCTTGATGGTGACAGGATCGTCCTTGCCCAGGTCGGCCACGGCTTTGCCGTAGGCGATGTAGCCCTTTTCGATCTTCTTTTTGCGACTGGCCACGGTCGGCATGGGGTCAAAGCGGCTCAGTGCCTCGAACCATTTGTTGCCCTTGTCCAGTTGCGAGATGATCTTGTTATAGTCGACGATTGTGATGGTCAGGCTGATCTTCTTTTTGAATGCGGGAACATCGACCTTGGTTTTGCCGACGCTGCCTTCGTCGGCAATCCCGAGCCATTCTTTGAGTTTTTCTGGGTTTTTCAGTTCTTTTTCAGACGCTGTGGCGGCTTTGAAGACACCCTCGATTTTGGAGCGATGCTCTTTGAACAGGGCCATGCCCACCTTTTTGGCGAGGTTGTCGGGGATCAGATCCGTCAGGGTACTCATACAATTTTACCTTAAATCAATATGTTAAAATGGCTGGTGCCGGAAAAGCGACACGAAGCTGGTCTTTTTGGTAATCGCGCGGGGCGGTGCCTTAAAAATGCAAGCGCAGATTGTAGCGGCGCAGTACCACGGGGATCGCTGCGGGTACATTTTGGTCAAGCGCAATGCGCAGCTTATCGCCATGCGCTTGACTGGTTTGGCTGGGCTGGCCCCTCGTTGTTTGCGGGGCGGTGCCAACGTCAGCTATGCGGGCCTGACCAGGCGAACGATAATTTCAGGGCTGTGATCGGAAACGGGCGCGCGCGACCAGTCTCCGAACGTGGCCGCAACCTCAAAACCGCTTGCGACGGCAAACGCCGTTATCTCGTGCAGGTCAAGAAAGCGCAGCGTGCTGTGCGATATCTTTGTGCCAAGGCCCTGACCAAATTCATAGCGTTCCTGGAAGGTCACGCGCCCGTCCTGTACGTCCAAAACCTCGTGAACCACTTGGACAGACCGGCCATCGTTCAGTGTTATGGCGGGACCAGCGTGGTCCGGTGTCCAACGATGCCACGCCTCAGCGGCGGGATTGCGGCTTTCGAACCAGAAAGAACCGCCTGTGTGCAGCCTTTCCCTGACATCGCCCAACAGGGTGACGATGTGCTGGTCGTCCAAGAGACACTGAAACGCGTGGCCTGTCATAATTGCGGCGTCGAACCGGCGTTTGGCAGACACATCAGAGGCAAATCCGGTGATCCACTCGACCGTTTTGGACGTGTCTTTGCGTTTTGCGGCGGCAACCATGTGTGGTGCGGGATCAAGTGCGGTGACAGCATAGCCGCGCCCGGCCAGATCAAGCGCAAATGTTCCGGTTCCGCACCCGACATCCAGGATCGCAGCCGGAGCCTGTGGCAACTCTTTGATATAGACATCAAAATCTTGGCGCGCCGCATTTATCGCGTCGTAGAGTTCGACAAGGGCGATATCAGTGTACAGGGCGTCCATCTTGCAGGACTTACAAGGTCAAACCTCGCGACAAAAGCTGGTATCGCCTGTCACCGTTTGTTGCGGACGGTCATTGCGCGACCCGCAGGTTTGCCGGTCGCTTCTTGTTGTCAAGCGGTGGGGCAGAGAAACGTTGCCGCACCGTGATCAGGTCGCCGGTGTCGTTTCTGCGGTGGGGCGGGTGCAGATCGGGCGCCCTTCTTTTGATCTGAGCGGCAGGAATGTCGTCTCGACCGGGCCGACATAACGATAGACCAGACAGCCATCGGCCGGATCAACCTTTACCGCGGTCAAGTCTTGCCGCGGGTCGGCCAGGGCGACAATCCGTTCGGGCAAGGGTGTGATGAAGGGCCCGCCCGCCCCGTTCGATTGCGTGGTCTCGTCACAGGCAGCGAGCGTCACCGCCGCTGCCGCAAGCACCGTTGCTGGTCGTCTCATATCCGTCCCCCGTGGTCGTGGTTCCGCAGCTTTGCCGCTGGTTTCTGTAGTCGTTTATCGTGTCATGCGCGCGCGGCTGCAACTGGCATCTGACCTGGCCAGTCCGGCGCGGCTAACGCTGTCGTGAGTTGCGTCGCCCCGGCCAATCGCTTGAATTGGGCGCACACCCTGCCGGAGCATCGCCATGTCGCGCCTGTTTGCCACCCTGTTCGCCCTTGCCCTGACGGCCATGCCTGCCCTTGCCTGTGGCGGGCCGGACGACGCCTGCGCATTGCCAACGGGCAATTACCACTTGGCGACACCCGATAGTGTTGCCCCCAAGGGCATTGTCATGCACCTGCACGGCGGCGGCGGGCGCGGTCGGGGGCTTTTGAACTCGGGGCTCGCACGCGAGGCGCTGGCGCGCGGCTATGTCTTTGTCGCGCCCGATGGCGACCAGCCGACCCGACGGTTCAAGCGGGACTGGTCGGTTCGGGGCAAGGGGCTGGCATATGACCGCCAGGATTTTGAGTTTCTGCCCGAGGTTCTGGCGGATGTGCGGGCGCGGACGGGTGTAACGGGCGGCACGGTGTTGCTGGCCGGGTTTTCGCGCGGTGGGTCCTTTGTCTGGGATATGGCCTGTCAGGACCCGGCATTTGCCGACGCCTATGCACCGCTGGCTGGCGCATTCTGGGATGATTTGCCAACCAAATGCGCAAACGCTGTGCGGCTGTTACACACTCATGGCTGGAATGATCGGACCGTGCCGCTTGAGGGGCGGTCCTTTGCCAACGGGGCCGTCGTGCAGGGTGACGTCTGGGGGTCGCTGAAAATCCTGCGCGAGACCAATGGCTGCGACGCCCGCCAACCCGAACGCAACAGCTTTGAAGGGGATCTTTGGTTCCGGCACTGGACCGACTGCGCGCAGGGGGACATCCGGCTTATGCTGCACAAAGGCGGGCACGGCGCGCCGCAAGGCTGGGCCGCGCGCGTCATGGACTGGTTTGAGGGTAAGGGGCTGGACGCCGAAGGGTGATCGGGGTCAGATGCGCCCATGTTGACCCGCTCTGATCTTGAAGCTGCCGCCGCCTTTGTCCATGCCCGAATGGCCCCGACCCCGCAGCACCACTGGCCGCTGCTGAGCGCAGCCACCGGGGCCGAAATCTGGGTGAAGCACGAGAACCACACACCCACCGGCGCGTTCAAGGTGCGCGGGGCGTTGACCTTCATGGATTGGCTGACGCGCACGCACCGGGATGTGCCGGGTATCTGCACCGCGACCCGGGGCAATCACGGACAGGGGCAGGCCTGGGCCGCCACAAAGGCAGGATTGAAGGCCAAGGTCTATGTGCCGCGCGGCAATTCCGTGGAAAAGAATGCGGCGATGGACGCTTTCGGCGCCGAGCTGATCGAATTTGGCGACGACTTCGATACCGCGCGCGAGGAAGCCTTTCGCGTCGCTGACGCAGAGGGGCTGTTCATCGTTCCACCCTATCACACCGAACTGGTGCGCGGCGTGGCAACCTATGCCTATGAGCTGTTCAGCGCGCGACCGGACCTTGACGCGGTGTACGTGCCCATTGGGTGCGGATCAGGGATTTGCGGCACGATCATGGCCCGCGATGCGCTGGGATTGGCCACCAAGGTGGTTGGCGTCGTGTCGGATCAGGCGCAAACGGCGAAACTGTCAGTCGAGGCCGGGCGGCTGATTGAAACCAAGTCGGCGCGCACCTTTGCCGACGGCATGGCCGTGCGGGTGCCGGTGCAAGAAGCCTTTGACATCTATTCCAAAGGCGCTGAACGCATCATCGCGGTCAGCGACGATGAAGTGGCAGAGGCCATCCGCCTTTACTTCACAGCCACCCACAATGTGGCCGAAGGCGCAGGGGCAGCACCTTTGGCAGGCTTGATGCAGGACCGCGACCAGATGGCGGGCAAGAAGGTTGGCGTCATTCTTTGCGGCGGCAATATCGACACCAGTTGGTTCCGCACCGTTCTGGACGGTCGCACACCGCAGGTCTGAG
This sequence comes from Pseudomonadota bacterium, assembly GCA_038525015.1. Lineage (GTDB taxonomy): Bacteria > Pseudomonadota > Alphaproteobacteria > Rhodobacterales > Rhodobacteraceae > Tateyamaria. Next base: position 88,397 of record JBCBID010000008.1, read on the forward strand.
CGGACCACGCACCGAGGCAGGCTCAGAGCCCGAGATCGAGCAGCTCTTTGATCTGCGCTTGGGACGTCCCGGCCACGATGCGGCCCAGTTCCTGATCGCCGCGCAACACCAAAAGTGTCGAACGGCGCGGAATGGCCCGGGAGGTTGTCACCTCATGGGATTTATAGGTGTCCCAATCGACCTTCACAAAGGTCATCGCCTGATCATAAGCGGGGTTTTCCGCGCGCAGCGCTGTCAGGACACGCTCTTGACGGCGACAGGTGCTGCACCAAACCGCAGAGTAATCCACAAAAACCGTCTCGCCCCGCGCCAACGCCTCCTGGATCATACCTGGGGTGTAATCGACAAGGGCGCGCGCGGCGGCGGGCACAAGGCTGGAGGCAAAGGCAGAGGCGATAAAGGCGCGGCGGTGCATGAAAGTCTCCTGGGCTAGGGTTGGGTCAAAGAGCGACAGACAGGTCGACCAGCCAGGTGGGCAGCACATCAAGCGCCCAGGCTTCGAGAATATAGTGAACCTGAAAAAAGAGCATGAGGCCGACGGCGATGAAGGTTGCGCCGAGGATCGGCTTGGACCGTTCAGCAAGGCCACGCAGCACCTGAGCGCGGCGGCGGATCGCCTCGCGCGCGCCGAGGCCCAGCGCAAAGATCAGGGTTGAGACACCCATGGCAAACGCCACCATGATCGCAGTGACATAGCCCAGATTTTCGCCCTGGCTGGCCAAGGCGATGGCCCCACCCAGCGTTGGGCCGATACAGGGCGACCACACGGCACCCAGCAGCAGCCCACCCACAAACTGGCCACGCAAGCCCGACGCATCCACATCATTCATGCGTTGGTCCGCGCCTGCGGCAATGCCCGCCGTTGCCAATTCAAACTGACGGGCAAAGACCGGAACAACCAGTACCAAGCCGAACAGCACCATGACAACCGCACCAATCTGCGCCAGCACATCCTGTGTCAGCCCAATTGCGCCGCCAAAGGCGGTGACCAGCACGCCAAAGGTGACAAAAGACACGCTCATCCCACCAGCGAGCGCCACGGGGCCGAGCCGGTTTGCATTCAAGGCGCTGACCAAAACGATGGGCAGAACCGGCAGCACGCACGGGTTGATCAGGGTCAGCAGCCCCGCCGCATAGGCAAACAGAAATTCCATGTGCGACAGATGCGTTGGTGTCGCGCCTATTTCCAACGGTTTTGTCTGACAACGGCTCACAAATACGTCAGAGGACAACGCGCACGAAAAACCCGGGATGCGCGCGCATCCCGGGCCATTCTGACAAAGAAGATGTCGACTTAGTTCACGGCCTTGGCATCAACCACGTCGGTCTCAATCGCCTTTTGGCTGGCAATCTCGATCTGGCGGGGTTTCAGGGCCTCTGGCACCTCTTTCACCAGGTCGATATGCAACATGCCATCGACATGGGACGCACCCGTCACGACCACATGGTCAGCAAGATGGAAACGGCGCTCGAACGCGCGGGTGGCGATGCCCCGGTGTAGGTAGGTTTTGCTGTCTTCTTCGGCTTTTTTGGCCGACACGATCAGGCTGTTTTCCTTGACCTCGACACCCAGATCGGCGTCCGAAAAGCCAGCAACGGCAATCGAGATACGATAGGTATCGTCGTCCGTTTTTTCGATGTTGTAAGGGGGGTAGCTGTTTGAGTTGCTTTCCGTCGCAAGGACCCGGTCCATCAGGTCGGCGATTTGGTCGAAACCAACAGTTGCGCGGTAAAGCGGTGCAAAGTCGTATGTACGCATGTCATCCTCATTCTTTGAGCGATTAACGGCAGGTTTTCCAAGGTGGACAAACCCGCAGGGTTGCTATGGTCGGACCCCGTCCGGGCATCCGATGGCATGTATGTGGTGAGGATTTTCGGGGGTTCAAGACCCCTAGGGGCGTACAAATTTCGCGCCGGTATTGCTCCGATCGCCCCCACCGACCGTGATGCGGCGTATCTTGGCCACGGGCGTGGCCACCTGCATACGCATCTGGTGCTTCAACTCGGTCACGCGGTCCGGCAGGACCATCCCTATGGCCCGCTTGGCGCCATTGATCTGCAACATGCCCGAGATGACCGACATAATCTGGCCACGGCCGTTCTTGTGGGTGAAAACCGGCGCGCCCGAAGAGCCAAAGGTGACGTTGCAGTCAAAAAGCATCGCATCGTCAAAGCGGTCGAGCAACTGACATTCCTTTTGGCGCGATTGTGCGTTTTCGCGCCCACGACCATAGCTGACCACACTGACAGGCCCGCGCTCGATCCGCCCGTCATGGACATAGAAGGGTGGTACCTCGAAGGTCGAGATCGGTTCGGCCAGTTTGATCAGCGCCACATCAAAGCTGGCGTTTTCTGCGGTGAGTGGGCCCACAGGGTCGAAGCGCGCGTGCGCCGCGGCATCGGAGGCCCGTCTGGTGGCCACTGCATCGCCCGCGCGCAGCCCGGCGCTGAAACGAATGCTGTCGGTGGGCCAAAGCGTGCCTGTGTCCGGCTTGTAAAGGCAATGCGCCGCCGTCAGCACCAGATCACGCGCGATCAACGTGCCCGAGCAGAAGGCACCGCGGCCAAAATCAATACGTCCAACCGCTTTCCAACTGGCAGCGGAATAGTCGGTGTCGAGCGTACGCAAATCGCTGGTTTGCGCCTGCACCGCAGGGGCCATCAACAGGGCCAGGATCAGGGCCAACCGCTTCATGGCCTGATGAACTTTGCCCCGGTGTCGCGGCGGGTACCGCCGAATATGCGCGGGCTCACGTCGTCGCGTTGCGCCACAAGCTCGGCCTGGAGCCGTGCAAGGGGCGCACCCAGCGAGGTGCCCAACGACACGGCCTTGCCCTCGACCTCGGCCTTGGCTGACACAACAGACACAATCTGTGCGCGCCCATCGTCGATCACGAAAATCGGGGCGCCAGAACTACCAAATTCAACGGTGCAAGACGTGACAAGCAACCCGTCCTGCTGCGCCAAGACGCTGCACAATTCCTGCAGCGACGGGGCCTCGGACCGCCCAGCGCCGTAGCTGACCACCCCGACTTTCGCACCTTTGCGCGGGCGGGCCGCGGTTTCAAAGGGCACAATCTTGCCGTCACGGATCGGGTGCTCAAGCTCAAGAAGTGCCAGGTCATTGCGGACACCCTCGGATTCCACATGGCCTACATAATTGTAGTCGGGATGCACCACAGCGCGGCGCACATTGCGGTGTGCGGATGCGCGCCCATTGCGCCAGCCGGCCAGAAACTCGACCTGGGTGTGATCAATCAGCGCGCCCGACGCCCTATCATACAGGCAATGTCCCGCCGTCAGAACAAGCGTGGGGGCAATCAACGCACCGGTGCAAAAGCCGGTGCCGCCGATGTTCAGCCGTCCAACGGCCTCCCAACCGGCGGCATCCGCGCCCGTGTTCAGGCGACGCAACTGCGCATCCTGCGCAACTGCTGTGGTCGCGAACAAAATCGCGACCAACAAAAGAGCCATACCTCGGCGCATTACTCGCACATCTCCGATCAAGGGATGATAGCGGTGTAGGATCGAAAGTCGGCGAAATTAGGGCACACGCACAATTTAGCGCAAAATCGGCACGTCACTCGGATGACGGTCAAGCGCCGGTGGACGTGGCCCACCCGTGGCCCAATCCAGCAGTTCGACGGTATGTACCACCGGCACCCCTGCTGCAGAGCCGATCTGCATCATGCACCCGATATTCCCTGCGGCGATGATGTCAGGGTTTTTGGCCTGAAGCGTCCGCACCTTGCGCTCTTGCAATTGCTTCGAGATGGCGGGCTGCATCAGGTTGTAAGTCCCTGCAGATCCACAACAAAGATGGCTGTCAGCTGGTTCAACGACACTATAGCCAGCACGTTTAAGCAGTTCTTTGGGATAGGTTTTGATCTTCTGGCCGTGTTGGAGCGAACACGCCGCATGATAGGCGATGGTCATGGCCTTGGTGTCCCCTTGGGGCAGATCAAGCTTCATCAGCACTTCGCTGACATCCATCGCGATGCCCGCCACCCGTGCCGCATCATCGGCAAGTGGGTCATTGCGGAACATATGGCCGTAATCCTTGACCGTGGTGCCGCAGCCGCTGGTGTTGATCACTATGGCGTCGAGGCCCGCGCCATCCATCTCTTTGGCCCAAGCGCGGATGTTCTTGGCCGCCGTTGCGTGGCTTTCAGCCGCCTTGCCCATATGGTGCGTAAGCGCACCGCAGCACCCGGCCCCCGCGGCCACCACAACCTCGCACCCCAGCCGTGTCAGCAGGCGAATGGTCGCGTCGTTGATATCGGTGTTCAGCGCCTTTTGCGCGCAGCCCGTCATCAGCGCCACGCGCATCTTCTTTTCGGTCGTCGGCGCAAAGCTTTGCGGGTCGTCATTGCGACTGACTGGCGGAATATACTTTGGCGCCATCTCCAGCATGGCGCGCAGGCGGGCATCAGGCATCAACCGGGCAAAGGGGCGGCCAATCTTGGCCCCCAGCAGCGCCACGCGAAACCGCATGGGATAGGGCAGAATACGAGCCAGAACCCAGCGCAATGCACGGTCGGTGAAGGGCCTTTTGTAGCGGTTTTCGATGTATTCGCGCGCGTGGTCGACAAGGTGCATATAGTGCACACCGGACGGGCAGGTCGTCATGCAGGCCAGGCACGACAGGCAGCGGTCGATATGTTTGACCACCCGTGCGTCCGGGTCGCGGTCATTCTCAAGCATATCCTTGATCAGGTAGATGCGCCCGCGCGGGCTGTCCAATTCGTCGCCCAGCACCTGATAAGTTGGACATGTGGCCGTGCAGAACCCGCAATGCACGCAATTGCGCAGAATTTCGTTCGACCTTTCGATTTGAGGGTCGGTCAGTTGTTCAGGGGAAAAGGTTGTCTGCATTCTATCTCGCCATCCATTGAGACACGGCAAAGCCAAACCACGGAAGAGTGGTGCCAACGGCCCCCAAAACGCGTACCCATCGTTCACCTTGGGTCCGTGCAAGTATCCGGCGCAGGGCGCGCGCAGCGAGCACCATCACAAGAACCCAGGCCACCCAGATAAGCAGCACGCTCAAAAGCCCTTGCGCGACCTCAGAGCCAACGGCGTCCACATTGCTCAGAATAACCGCCGCAGCCACCAATACGGCTGCCAAAAGGGCGAGCGGCCAATGACGCCCCCCGCGCCGATCCAGGACAAAAAATGCGGCGGGCCCGATCACAAAAGCCAGGAGGAACAGGATCAGGGTCATCAGGCCGCCATCAGCCCCGGGTTCAAAATGCCGTTTGGATCGAACCGCTGCCGCAACGTCGTTGTCAGCGCAGCCACACCCGGCGCTTCGGGTTGGAAAACCGGGACAGTCGCCCGCACCGATTCTGGCCCTTTGATCAATGTCGCGTGCCCGCCCAGGGACGCGACGTGATGCTGCAGTGCGCTGTGTACCGCAGCGATATCGCCGTCTGACATCCCGACCCAGACCAAACCGCCGCCCCAGTCCATCAATGTCGTGCATCCCTCCGGCAGGCCGGCGATGATCGCCGGACCGTCCCCCGGTTTGACCGAAACACGCCAGGCCGCATCCGCCCCGTGCAGGGGTTTTGCATCCCGCACCATACCCCAATCTGCGTTGATCCGCGCCCATTCACCGTATTCGGACAGCACCGACATCAGCATCCCCGCCCGGTAGTCGACCGACGCCTCAAATCCTTCGAGCCGCAGCCAGACCTGTCCGTTGATCCAGGCCGCACCCGACACCTCGTAAGGCGATCCCAGTGCGCGGCTCATCACCGCGACAGCCTGCACAGGGTCAAGGGCCTCGATGGCCAGCGTCGTCTCGGTCTCAACTGATGGCAGCACTTTCAGGCTCACTTCGGTCAACACCCCCAACGTCCCCCAAGACCCACACATCAGCTTGACCAGATCATAACCGGTGACGTTCTTCATCACCCGGCCCCCGTTCTTGATGACCTGACCGGCCCCATCCACCATGCGCACCCCCAGCGCAAAGTCGCGCGCAGCCCCCGCCATGATGCGGCGTGGCCCACTGGCGTTGGTGGCCATCACACCGCCAATGGTCGTCGCACCCGGTATACCCAGAAGGCCCGTCAGATCATAAGGTTCAAAAGCAAGGCGCTGGTTCTCGCGCGACAGAGTCTCCTCAATCTCCGCCAATGGCGTGCCCGCCCGCGCCACGATGGTCAACGCACCGGGTTCATAAAGCGTTACACCAGAAAGACCCGACACATCCAGGACAGTGCCAACCACGGGCCGCCCGACAGAACGCGTGCCGCCGCCGCGAATAACAAGCGGGCCTGTCGCCGCTGCGACCGCTTCCGCGATATGCTCTTCCGTATTCACCGCGCCCATCTTCTCTGTTTCAAAAAAAATCCCGGGGGAGTCGCCAAAGGCGACGGGGGCTGGCCCCCTACTCGGCTGCCAGCGTCGCCCGCCGTCGGGCTTCGGACACCGCCAAGGGAAACACCTTGGCCGGGTTCAACAACCACCTGGGATCGAATACGTCCTTCACCGCCATCTGTGCCTCCAGATCGGCCGGGTCATATTGATGGGTCATCAAATCGCGCTTTTCGATACCCACACCGTGCTCACCCGTCAGGCAACCGCCCACCTCGACACACAGCTTCAGCACCTCAGCGCCAAACTCTTCACACAACTCCAGGTCACCGGGTTTGTTGGCGTCATAACAGATCAACGGATGCATGTTGCCGTCGCCCGCATGGAACACATTGCCCACGGGCAGACCGTATTTTTCAGACATCTCCCCGATGCGGCGCAGCACATAAGGCAGTTCCGATACCGGAATCGTGCCGTCCAGACACATATAGTCGCTGATCCGCCCAATGGCGGAAAAGGCCGCTTTGCGCCCGGCCCAGATGCGCGCGCTTTCCTCGCTCGAGGCGCTTTCACGCAGCGCCACGGGATTGTGGCGCTTGGCGATCTCCGTGATCAGCGCCAGTTGCGCGTCAATCTCCGCATCCGACCCTTCGACTTCCACAATCAACAGCGCACTGCACATGGGATAGTCAGCCTTCGCAAAGTCTTCGCAGACCTCAATCAACATCTTGTCCATGAACTCAATGGCGACGGGCAGCACACCCGCCTTGATGATATCGGCCACACAGGCTCCCGCCACTTCGGCACTGTCAAACCCCATGAGCACAGGCCGCGCACCTTCGGGTTTGTGCAAGATGCGCAGCGTTGCCTCGGTCACCACGCCCAACTGCCCCTCGGACCCGCAAATGACACCCATCAGGTCCAGCCCACCGGCATCCAGATGCGCGCCCCCGATCTCGACCACCGTGCCGTCCATCTGAACCAGGGTCACACCCATCAGGTTGTTGGTCGTCACGCCATATTTCAAACAATGCGCCCCACCCGAATTCATCGCGATGTTGCCTGCTATGGCGCAGGCCAATTGGCTCGACGGGTCCGGCGCATAGAAAAACCCGTGCTCTTCGACAGCGCCGGTCACGCTCAGATTCGTTCGCCCGGTCTGCACCCGGATGATCCGGTTGGCATAATCCGTCTCGATCACCTCGTTCATGCGGGCAACACCCAGGATCACACAATCCGCCGTGGGCAGCGCCCCCCCGGCCAGCGACGTCCCCGATCCGCGCGGGACAACCGGCACACCCTCCTCGTGACAGATGCGCAAGACATCCGACACCTGCGCCGTGCTCGCCGGCAAAACCGCAACCATCGGCGGGCAACGATAGGCCGTCAGCGCATCGCACTCATAGGCGCGGGTCTCCGCAGGATCATCAATCACCGCGTCAGCGGGCAAAGCATCGCGCAAACGCTCTACCACACGCGCTTTACGCATCAGCACATCCGAATCAGGGGCAGGCATTTCCATGGGACATCCTCCGACGATTGGTAAAATAATATGACCAATTTCACCGTGATGCAATCCCGATCCCTGCGGTGTAAGACCGCAGCCATGACCTGGATTGACCGCTTTGCCTATTTCACGCCGCTCGATTACGCCGCTCTGACGCTTCTGGTGCTGGGTTGGATCGTGATCGGCTGGCGGATTGAGCACCCCGCCGCCAAACACCCGTCAACCTCGCAAATCATGGCGGGGTACCGTCGCGCATGGATGCAACACATGATCACCCGCGAACCCCGCATCTTTGACGCGCAGATCGTGGCGAGCTTGCGCCAGGGCACCGCTTTCTTCGCCTCAACCTCGGTCATCGCCATCGGCGGCACATTGGCCCTGATCGGCAATGCCGAACACCTGACCGGTATCGCAAATGACCTCATCCTGATGGACACGCCCGCCTTTGTCTGGGAGGCGAAAATGCTGACCGTCGCCCTGTTTCTGGTCAACGCGTTCCTGAAATTCGTCTGGGCCAACCGGCTCTTTGGCTATGCCGCGGTGGTCATGGCCGCAGTCCCGAACGATGTCACAGACCCGCTTTGCACATCCCGGGCGGCCCAGGCGGCTGAAATCAACATCACCGCTGCCCGCTCATTCAACCGTGGCCTACGCTCGGTCTATTTCGCGCTGGCCTGCGTGGCCTGGCTTGCCGGGCCGCTTGCGCTGCTGGCAGCAACGCTCTTCACTCTGGCAGTTATCTGGCGGCGGGAATTTGCCTCGAACTCACGCACAATCCTGCTGGGCACAGACACGTGACATGACAGCCACAGACACACAGCTTACGCTGCACTCATGAAATACGTGATCCCCCTGCTGCTCGCCGCAGCCCCCGCCCTTGCCGAAGAACCGGTGATCGAAGACGTGATGGTGACCCAAACCGGCACCGACACCTACCGCTTTTCCGTCACCATCAGCCATCCAGACACCGGGTGGGCGCATTATGCCGACGGCTGGCGTGTGCTTGACATGGACGGGAACGAACTGGGCATGCGCGTGCTCTTTCATCCCCATGTCAATGAACAACCCTTCACCCGCAGCCTTGATGGCGTGGTGATCCCGGCGGGCACCACGCAGGTGCAGGTACAGGCCCGCGACCTGCCAGAAGGCTGGAACGAAGGCACCACAATTGTCCCGCTGCCCGGCAGTTGACTGCACCTTCTTCTGACTGAAAATACGACAGGGAGTTTGAGGGACAGCGTCCCTCATCCAAAAAGATCGCGTCGCCGTCAGGCGTCCTTCGGATCAGTTCCGGTGATAGGGCGCGCCTGCCAGAATGGACGCAGCCCGGTATAGCTGCTCGGCCAGCATCACCCGCGCCAGCATATGCGGCCACACCATCGCGCCAAAAGACAGCAGATGACCCGCGTCGGCCCGCAGCGTAGGATCAATCCCGTCCGCGCCCCCGATGACAAAGGCAACGTCCCTGCACCCCGCATCCCGCCACCCTGACAACCGTTTGGCAAAGGCGGGCGATGCCTCGGCCTTGCCCCGCTCGTCCAGACAACACAGCACGGCGCCCGCGGGCACGCTGCGGCGTAGCAACGCAGCTTCCGCCGCCATGCCACCGCCTTTGCGATCATCTACTTCTATGACCGTCAAAGGGCCCAGGCCCAGCGCCCGGCCGGTGCGGTCAAAGCGGGTGACATAGTCAGACACTAAGTCACTTTCGGGGCCGCCACGCAGGCGGCCCACCGCACACATATGTACGCGCATCGTGCCTTACGCGATCAGTTGGTCGCGGCAGCAACCGGCTGCCACATCTTCTCCAACTGATAGAAGTCGCGCACCTCGGGGCGGAACACGTGGACGATGACATCGCCGGTGTCGATCAGCACCCAATCGCCGGTGTCCTTGCCCTCGGTCCGGGTCGAGATGCCGAACGCGGCCTTCAGACGCTCCACCAGCTTTTCCGAGATCGCCGCCACCTGGCGTGACGAACGGCCAGAGCAGATCACCATGTGGTCCCCCATGGCAGTCTTGCCGCGCAAATCAATCTGCACGACATCTTCGGCCTTGTCGTCGTTAAGAGAGGATAGCACAGCCTCAAGGATCGCCTCGCTTGTGGCCTGCATTTGAGGAGCGGCCATTACAGCCGCGGCTCCATCAGCGGTTTGAACCGCGTCAGCAGAGATTGACAGGACATTGTCCTCCTTGGTCAGCGCGCCGCCACATCCCCGGCGCCGGGACACGACAATGGTAGCAACGCAAAGACGACATTTCAATGAAACTGGGAGAACATCGGTGCAGCAAAAGGTGAAATGCCCGTCACACCAGCGCAAGTAAGTGCCTCAACACACCGAAGCGCAGCACGTGCAAGCCGCCAAGATGCCCTTAGAACGCGTCCGGCCAAAGCCGCGCGATGTGACCCAAATCACTTGGTGGCGATCCGCTTGTCAGCGCGACGATAGTTACCAACCATCATCTGTCACGATACGGTCCTCGGCCACGCCCAGCTCCTGCACCGCCGCACGCATCGCATCCACATAGCCTTGTGGTCCGCAGATATAAAAGACGCGGTCCGTCCCGTTCAGATGTGTGCGCAAAAAATCAGTGTCGACCGCGCCGTGGTGACAACCCGCCACCTCCTCCTTGGCCAGCACATGATCGACACTCAGGCCATCCATACCATTCCATTCATCCCGCAGGATGATGTCCTTTTCACGCGGATTGGAAAAGATCAGGTGGCAACCCTCAAGCGTGCCGCGTCGGGCACGGTTGCGCAAAATGGCAATGAACGGCGTGACACCGGCACCCGCGGCCAGAAACACGCCCGCCCCCTGATCCTTGATCGCGCCAAAGGGGCCGTCCAGTTCGAACACCGTGCCGGGTTCGATCTCTGCAAGCTCTTCGGTTACGCCCTTCTTTTCGGGATAGCTTTTGATCACGAATTCCAGCTCGTCGTCCTCGGGCAACGAGGTAAAGGTAAAGGGCCGCGCCGCATCACGCCATCCGTCACGGCAAATCGCCAGTTCGGCTGCCTGTCCGGGTTCAAAGTCAAAATTTGCCGGGCGTCCAAAAACATATCGGTTGGTGTCGTGGGTCAGAGGCGCGACGTCGCGCAGGGTCAGGGTATGTGGCATTGCGGGTCTCCTTTGCGCACTCAACGCGGCACCCGCGCCCCTGTTCCCGGACTATGTCACCCTTTGCACAAACTGGCGGAATGTTTCTCCGTCCACCGCGGGTCCGTGCCCGAAGGCGACGCGCCGCGGGTTCAGTTCCGAAAGTTTGCGAAGCGACGCGCGCACCTGATCCATATCCCAGGTCGCCACCTTGAGCGGCAGACCAAGCCCTGGCTGTGTCGTGATCAAATTCATGCCCACGAGGGCGTCGCCTGCAATAAGGACGCCATCGGAGGCGCGCCAGAACGAGATGTGGCCGCGCGTATGGCCCGGCGTTTCGACAACCTCGAATCCCCCGACATTGTCGCCTTCAACCAATGTCCGGGCGACCGGATGACCGGGCCCTGCGAAAAAGCGTTGTTGCAGTCGCGCCACCACCGATTTCGGTTTGGGGAAGGAGCCCAACACATAGCCGGTTTCGGCCGCCTCTTTCTCATCTGCGTGGCACATGAGTGGCAGGTTCAACGCCTTGCACATCTCGGCGGTGGCACCCTGATGGTCTGGATGCGCATGGGTCAGCACATGCGCCGCCACCGCTTTGCCCTGCAAGGCGCGCAGCAGCTTTCTGCCCGATCCCTTCACGCCTGCATCCACCAGCACATCGCCCAGCAGATAGCAATTTATCGACTGTCGCGGCATCACCGAAATCTGCCATGCCCCTTCTGCGATCTGGATCATGATCCGTCGTCCTCCCCTAACAGGCGCACTTCCCGCTGCGGGAACGGGATTGAAATGTTGTTGTCCCTGAACGCATCCCAGAGCGCCAGATATACGTTGCCCCGGATGTTGGTCAGCCCCCCCGTCGGGTCCGTGATCCAGAACCGCAGGATATAGTCCACCGAACTGTCGCCAAATCCCACGATGTGGCAGACAGGCGGGCGGCTCGATAGCACCCGCTCCACCCCCTTCGACGCCTCGATGGCCAGTTTGCGCACCGTATGCGGATCGCATCCATAAGACGTGCCAAAGAAGATATCGAGGCGCACAAAGTCGTTCGAATGGGACCAGTTGACCACCTGCCCCGTGATCAGATCCTCGTTCGGGATCAGATATTCGCGCCCATCACGCGTGACCACCGACGCATAGCGCGCACCCAATGTCTGGATCCACCCAAACGTGTCGCCCAGGCTGATCACATCGCCGGGCTTGATCGACTTATCGAGCAGAATGATCACACCCGACACCAGGTTCGACACCACCTTCTGCAAGCCAAAACCCAGACCCACACCAATAGCGCCCGACAGCACCGCCAAGCCGGTCAAATCAATGCCCAGCGCGCGCACACCCGCATAGAACGCGATGGCGTAGAACACGATCTGCACGACCTTGACGATCAGCACCCGCATCGAGGGCGAGATATCCTCGTTAGACTGCACCCGGCTGGATGTGGTGACCGTGACAAACCGGGCAATCGCCAGCAATACCCCAATAATCACCACGCCCTGCACCATCAGCAAAAGCGAGATACGGAACTCTCCGATGCTAAAGGCCGCGGCGTCCAGGATCTCTGCTGCCTCGTCGACGACACCCAGCACGTAAAGGGTGACATAAATCCATGCGCCATAGCGCACCATCCGGCGCAGGTACATCGACCGGATCAGCCGCGTGGCAAAGGCCACCAACAGCCAGGCAGTGGCCAGCGTTGCAACCAGGCCCAGAATATAGGACCGCGACGGCCACGTGATCTCTTGCATGATCAGCACGACCAGCCACATGAGCAACACGAAAAAGATCGCCCGCAGCCGCTGATGCACCACCACCAGCACACGCATCCGCCATTTCGGCCACCCCTCGCGCGTGCCCATCCAGGCACGAATGGGCGGGCCGAGCGTGTGCCGCAGCAAATGCGCCACGACAAAGACCGCCAGCGCAATCCCGATCTGATACGCCACCCAGGGGCGCAACAGCGACGACAGCAGCGTCTCGGCATGACCCAGCAACAACGTCGCCAGGTTCGCAACCACTTCCGGCAGCGTCTCGCCGTCCTGCGTCTCTCCTAATGCTGCCGCTTCAGCCGCTGAGTTCAGCGCGTCGGCAATCTCGTTGCCACCGCCATCCGTATGATTGGCCATCCTGCCTCCTCGTTCCGGGCAGCATGCAACGCCAATGGCGCGTGATCAATCATGCCCTCGCTTGATCGGCCCATGGAATCCCGTTATCTGGCTCGCATGACACGCTTGTTCGACATGGATGACCGCGCGCGGCTGCGCGAACGCTTTTTCGGGGCGACGCACACGGTGCTGGCACGCCTATAATTCGGCACGCCCTTCATCCATCTCAAAATCCGTATCTCAAGGGAGAGGACCAAAAATGTCCCCCAAAACGCTCTATGACAAAATCTGGGATGCCCATGTCGCGCATGAGGCCGACGATGGCACCTGTTTGCTTTATATCGACCGCCATCTGGTGCACGAGGTAACCAGCCCGCAAGCCTTCGAAGGGCTGCGCATGGCAGGTCGCCCAGTCCGCGCACCGGGCAAAACCATCGCCGTGCCAGACCACAACGTGCCCACCACATCGGGCCGCGAAGACCCCAAGAACATGACCGAAGACAGCGCCATTCAGGTCGCTGCGCTCGACAAGAACGCCAAGGACTTTGGCATTCACTATTACCCCGTCTCGGATGTGCGTCAGGGCATCGTGCACATCGTCGGACCCGAACAGGGCTGGACCCTGCCCGGCATGACCGTGGTGTGCGGCGACTCTCATACTGCAACCCACGGCGCGTTCGGCGCGCTGGCCCACGGCATCGGCACCTCCGAAGTGGAGCATGTGTTGGCCACCCAGACGCTGATCCAGAAGAAATCCAAGAACATGAAGGTCGAGATCACGGGCAAGCTGCGCCCCGGCGTCACGGCCAAGGACATCACCCTGTCCGTCATTGGCGAAACCGGCACCGCAGGCGGCACCGGCTACGTCATTGAATATTGCGGTGAAGCCATTCGTGACTTGTCGATGGAAGGGCGCATGACGGTCTGCAACATGGCCATCGAAGGCGGGGCGCGGGCCGGGCTCATTGCCCCGGACGAGAAAACCTTTGAATACGTCAAAGGCCGCCCCCACGCCCCCAAGGGCGCGCAGTTCGAAGCGGCCCTTACCTGGTGGAAAACACTTTTCTCCGACGAAGACGCCCATTGGGACAAGGTCATCACGATCAAGGGCGAAGATATCGCACCCGTCGTCACCTGGGGCACCTCGCCCGAGGACGTGCTGCCGATCACGGCCACCGTGCCGTCGGCGGACGACTTCGAAGGCGGCAAGGTCGGCGCGGCCCAACGGTCTCTTGACTATATGGGCCTCACACCCGGCACGCCCCTGTCGGATATCGAGATTGACACTGTGTTCATCGGCTCGTGCACCAATGGCCGCATCGAAGACCTGCGCGCCGCTGCCGAAGTGTTGAAGGGCAAAAAGATCGCCGTCAAACGCGCCATGGTTGTGCCTGGTTCCGGCCTCGTCCGTGCGCAAGCCGAAGAAGAGGGGCTTGCCGACATCTTCCGTGAGGCGGGTTTTGAATGGCGTCTGGCTGGATGCTCCATGTGTCTTGCCATGAACCCAGACCAGTTAAGCGAAGGCGAACGCTGCGCGTCGACGTCCAACCGGAACTTCGAGGGGCGGCAGGGGTATAAAGGCCGCACGCACCTCGTCTCCCCCGGCATGGCGGCAGCTGCTGCGATCACCGGCAAGCTGACGGATGTGCGCGAGTTGATGTGAGAGGTCTGCGGTCGCTAGCAGTTTACGGTGCAGTCTTCGTGGGCATCGTTCTCTTATGGAACACCTGGTCCCGACTGTTGTGCCCAATGGCGAACGACTTACCTCCAGGTATCAAACCGACTTACTGCAGAGACATTGGACTACCCGGCGGACCGTGGATCGAAATGCAGGCTGACTCGTCTAAGGTTGAGTTTCAACAGTTCATACTGAACTTGTCGAAGAGCCAAGCTCGACGATACAGAGAACCGGCGTGCAAAACACAAGGATTAAAGCCACAGTCGGTTGCGTACTTTGAAACCTACGAAGACCTATTCATTCGCGTCGAATGGACAAACAACCAGATGGTGTACCGTGGAAGCGACCTTGTAAGGTACCCATGTACAGCAAGCTAACCGATGTAAGAGAACTGATGTGAACCGGACAACGGTAGGGTGGGCAATCTGCCCACCTCATTAATTGGGAAACACCATGACCCACCTACGACGCCTTACGCACTTCGCTGTCGGACTTCAGCACCTCGTCGCCGTCGTCCTGTTCGATCTTGTAGGCCGGCTCGTCCTCGCTCGCGTCGCGGGTCACCTCGCTGCCCTTGATCTTGAGCGTGGTTTTTTGGGTATAGACCTTCAGGATCTTGCCGGTACCGGTGCCGTTGCCCCAGTCCCACTCCACCTGCGTGCCTTCGCTATATGACATGACCAACTCCTTGTTTCATATGGTTGAGCAAGAAACGCCAGAGTTGATGAACCGGTTCCGGACCCAATCGGTGCACGGCCTGTGCACAGGTGGTGCACACTTTGTGCATACGCCTCTCGCATCACCACACGACAAGATGTAGGGCGGGCTTCAGCCCGCCATCCGCCTTAGAAAGGTTAACAAAATGGACAAATTCGAAACACTCACCGGGATTGCGGCGCCCATGCCACTGGTGAATATCGATACCGATATGATCATCCCCAAGCAGTTCCTGAAGACGATCAAACGCTCGGGCTTGGGTGCGAACCTCTTTGACGAGATGCGCTTTGACCGCCAGGGCAACGAGATTCCCGACTTCGTGCTCAATCAGCCGCAATATCGCAATGCGGAAATCCTCGTCGCGGGGGACAATTTCGGCTGCGGCTCGTCGCGCGAACATGCCCCGTGGGCAATCAAGGATTTTGGCATCCGCTGCGTGATCTCCACCTCATTTGCCGATATTTTCTATAACAATTGCTTCAAGAACGGCATCCTGCCCATTGCCCTGCCCCAAGAGGCTGTGGACGTGCTGATGGCGGACGCAGAGAAAGGGGCCAATGCCCGCATGACCGTCGATCTGGAAAAGCAGACGGTCACGACCTCGGATGGCGACAGCTTCAGCTTCGAAGTGGACGCGTTCAAAAAGCACTGTCTGCTCGAAGGGCTTGATGATATCGGCCTGACCATGGAGAAGGCGTCAAGCATCGACAGCTTCGAGGCGCAGGCCGCACAAGCCCGCCCGTGGGTCTGACCTTTCTTTAACCAAGATGTGGCGCAGCAGCGGGCGTCTGCTATGCCTCCCGCAGGGCGCGAACACAACATGTTGCGCCCTGCCAAAATGTCGCCGCAGAATTGATGCACAAACGCACCACACCGACCCTCAAAATGTCTAATCGTTTACGTTTGATTAACCACAAGGCTTGAGAGACCGGGTCAATCAAGGCAGAAATGGGGCAGAAATGAGGCACCCGCCTGACCCGGTGGGATCAAGTTGGAACAAGCACGCGGCAACGTATCGCGGCTGGCCAGTTTGAAGGGATCGAGAGACGTGATTGCACGATTGTCTGGTGCCGCGATACGCGGCTTTTTTGTGGCGTTGATGATAGCCATACCCGCGTTGGTGGTGCCCGGCGTGTCCATGGATTCATCACAGGCGACCATTCTAGTTGCGCTGCTCGCGGCCTTTCTCACCTTTGTCGAATACAATTCCGCAAGCCCGAGTATCGTGGAGTTCCGGGACGCAGCCCCCTTCAACCGTCTGCGTTTCATCTCGCTCTTTGTAACGGTGTTCCTGCTCAGCATGATCTGCCGCGGCAAGACGGACCCGACGCTTTTGACCAACGCTTTGACCTCGGTTGGCACGATTATTGGCAACAGCATCGACTTTCCCTACAGCCCCGTGCGCCTTGTGGTGCTGATGCTGCCCAGCAATGTCAGTGACGAGATTGTGCAATCTGTGCGCACTGCGGCGGGCCTCGCTTATTTGATTTCGTTGACCGCCATGACCGTGTTTCTGTTTCTGGTGCGCGTGCTGGGCTGGCCCGGACGCAGAGGCGCCTTTAACGTATGGGTCAACCTGCCCTTGTTCGATCCCACCGCTGGCGGCGATGTCCTTTATCGTCTCAACCGCGATGCACGGATCAACATCGCGCTAGGGTTTCTGCTGCCCTTTCTCATTCCGGCGGTGGTCAAGATGGCCGCCGACCTGCTAAACCCGATCACGCTTGAGAACCCACAAACCCTGATCTGGACGATGAGCGCATGGGCCTTCCTTCCTGCCAGCATGATCATGCGCGGCATCGCGATGCAGCGGATCGCCGAAAAGATCAAGGATCAGCGCAAGCGCGCCTATGCCAACGCAGACGCGGAAGACATGCTGCTAGCCTGATCGCCACGTGCCTGGCCCTATTTTTCGGGGCTGTGGCACAGGCAGATACGCTCCGCATCGCCACCTACAACACCGAGCTTCAGCGCGACGGACCGGGCCTGTTTCTACGGGACCTTGCCCGAGGTGAAGACGACCAGATCGCGGCCGTTCTGGCTGTGATCGCAGAGGCCGACGCCGATGTGCTGGCGCTCCAAAGCATAGACTATGACTTGACCGGCGAGGCGCTGAGCCGCTTTGCCAAAGCCGCCGGGTATCCACACCATTTTGCCTTGCGCCCCAACACGGGGATGCCAACCGCCCTTGATATGGATGGCGACGGCCTGCTGGGTGGCCCGCGCGATGCGCAGGGCTATGGGCGGTTCTCTGGTCAGGGGGGCATGGCGATCCTGTCGCGTTTGCCAATCGACATAGCAAGGGTTCAGGACCTGTCAGGCCTGCTTTGGACTGATCTGCCAGGTGCCCTGTTGCCCCAGATCAATGGTGCACCATTCCCGTCAGCCGAAGCGCAGGCGGCGCAACGCCTATCTACCACGGGGCACTGGATCGTCCCGATTGAGACACCGAACGGCCCGTTCCAGTTGATGACATTCCACGCCAGCCCGCCCGTCTTCGATGGTCCAGAGGACCGCAACGGCAAGCGCAACCACGATGAAATCAGACTTTGGCAGCACGTGCTGGACGGCACCATTGGCGCTGCGCCGCCGGGACCCTTCGTGATTGCAGGAGATGCCAATCTCGACCCCGCAGATGGCAGCGGACTGCGCAGGGCCATCACTGACCTGCTGTCAGATCAAAGACTTATCAATCTGTCCCCGCGGGGACACTTTGGCACCGATACCGTGGATTGGGATGACCCGGTGCCGGGCGATCTGCGTGTCAGCTATATCTTGCCCTCGACCCATTGGCAGGTAGCGGACAGCGGCGTTTTGTGGCCTGCCCCGGATGATCCCTTGGCAGAAACGGTTGCTACAGCCAGCCGTCACCGGCTGGTCTGGGCCGACCTTGCCCTTGACCCTTCGAGTGGTGGTGAGTAGGCGAAACCTCAAGCAATCAAAGGAGTTTCGCCCATGTCCAATCCGTCGATCTTGATCCTGCCCGGCGACGGCATCGGCCCCGAGGTTATGGATCAGGTCGTGCGCGTCATCGACTGGTATGGTGCGAAACGCGACCTCGCCTTTGACGTCTCCACCGATCTTGTCGGCGGGGCCGCCTATGACGCGCATGGTGTGCCGCTTCACGACAATACAATGGCCAAGGCGCAAGAGGTTGACGCTGTGCTTCTGGGTGCCGTCGGTGGGCCGAAATACGATGATCTGGACTTTTCGGTAAAGCCCGAACGCGGCCTTCTGCGCCTGCGCAAGGAGATGGACCTGTTCTCGAACCTGCGCCCGGCGCAGTGCTTTGACGCACTGGCCGATTTCTCATCGCTAAAAAAGGACGTGGTCGCAGGCCTCGACATCATGATTGTGCGCGAACTGACGTCGGGCGTCTATTTTGGCGAACCCCGCGGCATTTTCGAAGAAGGCAACGAACGCGTCGGCATCAACACCCAGCGCTATACCGAGAGCGAGATTGAACGCGCTGCCCGCTCGGCCTTTGAACTGGCCATGCGTCGCAACAAAAAGGTCTGCTCGATGGAGAAGGCCAATGTGATGGAAAGTGGCATCCTGTGGCGCGAGGTCGTGACCAAAGTGGGCGAAGACTATCCCGAAGTGGAACTGAGCCACATGTATGCCGACAATGGCGCGATGCAACTTGTCCGTGCGCCCAAGCAGTTCGACGTGATCGTGACCGACAACCTTTTTGGTGACATCCTGTCTGATTGCGCCGCGATGCTGACCGGGTCGCTGGGGATGCTGCCCTCGGCCAGCCTTGGTGCGCCGATGGCAAGTGGGCGGCCCAAGGCGATGTACGAACCGGTGCACGGTTCGGCCCCCGACATCGCCGGGCAGGGCAAGGCCAACCCGATTGCCTGTATGCTCAGCTTTGCCATGGCGCTGCGCTACTCCTTCGACGAGGGAGACGAAGCAGCGCGCCTGGAAAGCGCAATCGAAAAAGTGCTGGCAGACGGCGCACGCACCGCTGATCTGATGGGTCCCGAAGGCGGCACGCCGCTCTCCACGGCGCAGATGGGCGATGCAGTCCTGGCGGCACTCGACGCCAGCCTCTAAGCCTGCGCAGGCGCGCACTAGCCGCCTTCGCGCGCCTTGTCAGGGCTGGAATTCCTGACTTGGGGCGTTACGACGCGATCACCACCTCGTGATCTGTGTGTAACGGACCAAAGGAAATTCCATGTCCCTGTTTTCTATCCGCGCTGTGTTTTGCGGCCTTTTTCTTGCAGCCATCAGTGCCTGCGATCTTGCCTATCCCGTCACCGTCATCGGCGAGGAAGGCATGACCTTCCGCGGCTCCGCCACCGATACGTTCCTGCATGGTGGCAGCTTCCAGGCCACCAATGGCAATGCAGTGTGCACCGGCACCTATGACAAGTTCGCAGACATCAGCACGGTCAGTTTCCCAGTGGTCTGCAACAACGGGCTGCGCGGTGTGGGCACGGCCTATTTCCAATCGCCAAACAGCGGGTCGGGCTTTGTGACCATGACCGATGGCAGCCGCTGGCAGTTCATTTTTGGCCGCGGGGCCCTTGCGATCTAAGTGAAGACGGGTGCGGGTCGGTGGACATTCCGATCCGCGCCGCTATTGAACACGCAACGCACATCTCAGAAACGATCATTATGTCCGCAAATGTCAAAGGGGCGCTGTTGGCCCTGATCGCCTTCGGTCTGTTTTCGACCCATGATGTATTTATCAAGACACTGGGGGCGACCTACTCCCCGATCCAGATCGTGTTTTTCAGCGTCCTGCTCAGCTTTCCACTTGCGACGATCATGCTGATGCGCGACGCCAAGCCTGGTACGCTGGTGCCTGTGCATCCGTGGTGGATGGCACTGCGCACAGTGGGGGCGGTGATCACGGGTGTATCGGCCTTCTATGCGTTTTCCAATCTGCCCTTGACGCAGACCTATGCGATCCTTTTTGCAACGCCGTTACTGATCACGGTGTTGTCGATCCCTATCCTGGGTGAGACGGTGCGCCTGCCGCGGTGGCTGGCTGTGATCGTAGGGTTGCTGGGCGTTATGGTGGTGCTGCGCCCCGGAGCAACCGATCTGACCCTGGGCCATGCGGCAGCAATCGTGGCCGCCTTTGCCGGGGCGTTTGCGTCCATTGTGGTGCGCAAGATCGGGGCCGAAGAGCGGACGGTTGTGCTGCTGCTCTACCCGATGGTTGCGAATTTCATCGTGATGGGAGTCGCGCTGTTTTTTGTTTACCAACCCATGCCGGGCGAACATCTGGCGATGCTGGCCGTCATCTCGGTCATGGCGTGGATTGCCGGGCGATTCATCATCGCCGCCTACCAGACCGGAGAAGCGGCCATCGTGGCCCCCATGCAGTATTCACAGATCCTGTGGGCCACCGCCTACGGCCTGATCTTTTTTGACGAAGCCCCGGACATGTACACCGGGATCGGCGCAGGGATCATCATCGCATCGGGCCTGTTCATCGTATTCCGCGAAAGCAGGGGCGGGACATCGGCCAACACTCCCGTTTTGCGGACCCGCAGCCGCATTGGGACCCCAGGAGCGTTCCGGGTCAGCAGCCTGATGACCAGCGGGCGCTTTCGTGACAAGCCCCTTGCCAATGAACGATTGCCGGAGTAACCCGCCTCGCACGGTCGGAGTGTAGCTCAGCCTGGTAGAGCACTGTCTTCGGGAGGCAGGGGCCGGAGGTTCGAATCCTCTCACTCCGACCATGTTTTCAACAAGTGTGGAGTTGCAGGGACTTTGTCCCAGGAGCCACGAAAGTGTCCTCTATCTGCGCACACTTTGTCCAACTGATTGAAAACAAAAGATCGCTTTTCCGGCCCTGTTTCAGCGGCTTTTGAGCTTTTGATCCAGCTTCAGGGGCGGAGAGCGGTCATTCGCTACGGAATCGACGGACAACCGCTTTGGGGCCGACTGCTGACTGTCCGGTGTTGGAGATTGCCGAGCGGTAAGCTGCCGTTCAGCCACCGACGCCATTGTCGCCATTTGGGGCGTCGATGAAGTCGAGCCGAAAACGCAGGGACATCGAAATGGGGATCCTTAGGTAAACGGGCTTTCCGATGATTGCGAGATTGCGCGGCCGAACAGACGAAAAAACAGATTGCACGCATGCGGTACGAACAGCCAGCTTCATGTAGCACCCTTCGCTCTCTGATTTTTCAATGCTAGTTTGGGTGGGACTACTGACGATAGAAATATCTTGCGGAGCACTTCCGGTTTTTTCGATCTGGTTTCGCTACACCTCCGAACCGCGTCGCCAAGGCTTTTGGGGAAAGACTATGGACAAACTGGAAGAGGGACCTGATCCCGACGATATTACCGCCTGGCGGCAGGTCATCAAGAACCAGTCGCTTGGAAAGATTCAGGGCCGCCAATTAGTCGCTGTGGTCCAGCAAATTGGTGCCTATGGCGATCCACGCGTCATCAATCCCCTAATGAATGAAATTGCCGAACGCATGATGCGCATCCTACGCAAGCACATCGGCAAGAACCATCGCAACGAGGGATGGGACATGATCGAGAAGGTCCATCACCAGCTGATCGAGGCGGTCCTCAAGCCGGCCTCAGCAGATGGCATTGGGATGCGGACAGCGTTTGTTGCCCGAATCAAACTCCGCGCCGCCGACGCTATCCGCCGAGAGCAACTGCATTCGGAACGGTACGTCTATTCCGAGGACGAAAAGCAGCGCCCGAACGGACAAAAGGCCCTGGCGACGGACGACGAGGAGCGCGCTCACGTCGAAAGCGTGCTGAAGCGGATCTCCGATCCGCGGAAGGTTCTCGCCTTCCGACTTCATATGGAAGGCGTGCCACGCAACTCCACTAAGGTCGAGTCTATCGCTTCGGCGCTTGGCGTGAGCGCGAAGACCGCTGAGACCTGGGTCAAGGAGACAGAGGAAGAGATCAGAACCATTCTTGGAGCTAAATCATGACGGACCAAACCAAAGCCACGAGGCGGGACCAGGTCTTGTTCGCATTCCACCGGGAATGCGCCACCCCGACGCTAAATCAGATCATCAACTGGACACAGCGCTACCCTGAGTTCGCTGACGACATCCGCGCGCATGCTGGGATCATGTGTGATTGGGCTGCTGACGAAGAAGCAGAGGAGGAAGTGGTCGACGAACTGATGATGAACCGTGCCCGCAGTCGTGCACTCAACGCCATCTACAATGCTCAAACAGCCGAACAGGACAAAACTCAGGTTGGGCCGGAGACGACGTTCGACCAACTGCTGTCCAGTGCGGAATTGGATACACGGCAGCTCGCCCGCGCCATCGATGTCGGCCGCGATGTCCTGTCAGACCTTTTTCGTGGGCGGATGTCACCACCTATCGGGCCGCGATTGGTAAAGGCGTTGCTTGACCAGCTTAAGGCGACCCGCGCGCAGTTCGACCATGCGCTTGCCTATGCGCAGTCCCATCCTTCCATGGGCTACGCGAAGGCGTCGCAGCAGCCCACGATCATACAGTGCAGTTATGAGGAGAGCATCCGGCGAAGCAGCATGTCACCGGAGCGCAAGTCCTACTGGCTTGAGGAGGACTAACCATGGACGCCTGGCGCGACATTCGGCTGAAGGCACGCGCTTGCCATTCAAAAGCATTGAGTGTCGCCCAGGGTGTCCGTCGCGGTCGCGCTCTCGTCGATGCCGTCTTGAAAGATGCCGATCTGGAGCTGCGTTATTGCCAGCCCGGTGAAGTGTTCGGGATTGGCGTGCACGGGTCTTTCGAACGTGCCGATGGGCTGGTGTATGTCGTCAGCGGCCAGGACCCGAAGGACGAGGTGGTCGTGATTGCTCACGAGGTCGGTCACTCTGAGCTCCATCACGATCCGAGCAACGAGGTACGAAACGTCCAAGCCCAGCTGGGTGGGGATCCCATCGACAGCGGCGCGGGGGTGGTGGAGGGCTATTCGCCGCGCGAACGCAAGGAATTGCAGGCGGATATCTTCGCCGGCGAATTCCTGTGCCCCGCCGACTGGCTGCGCACCGAAATTGTGGATATGGCGCGTCGCCCTTCGGAAGTCGCCGAGGAGTTGGGCCTTCCCTACGGTCTCGTCCTCAACCAGGCCATTCGCGCCCTGTTGCTGCCTCCCCTTCGCGAACCGGACGAGCGCGGCCCGGCTGTTCTGATCGAGCTTGATGAAAGCCAGAAGCAAGCAGCGACCTGGGATGGTGGTCCTCTTCTCGTCGATGCAGGACCGGGGACGGGCAAAACCCGCACGCTCGTGCACCGGATCGAGCATGTGCTCGGCCAGGGCGCCCTTTCAGGTTCGATCCTGGCACTCACCTTCTCGAAAAAGGCTGCTGAGGAGATGCGTGAGCGGCTTTCCGACGCCCATCGGGACGCGGCGATCGAGATGTGGGTCGGCACATTCCACGGCTTCGGCCTGGAGATGGTCACCAAATGGCCTGGCCGTCTTGGACGCTCGGCTAACGTCAAAATTTTCGATCAGACTGCTCAGCTCGCGCTTCTCGAAGCGAACCTCTCGCGTCTTCCGCTGCGTCACTATCAGAACCTGTTCGAGCCCGCCTACGAGTTGGTTTACGTCCTGCAAGCAATCTCGCGCTGCAAGGATGAGCTGATCGCGCCGGAGGACTATCTGGCCGAGGCGAGGGCCGCGCTTGCCAATGCGACGCCTGACGAAGTCGAGGCTGCCGAGAAAGCGGTCGAAGTCGGCGAAGTCTACAAAGTCTATCAAGATGCACTGCGTGAGGCCGACGCCGTTGATTTCGGCGATCTCGTAATGCTGCCAGCGCAGTTGATGGCGGAACACGAAGATATCCGCGTGGAGTTCCAGCAGCGCTTCCAGCATATCTTGGTTGACGAATATCAGGATGTGAACTTCGCGAGCGCGCGGCTACTGCAGTTGCTGGCCGGTGGTTGCCAGGACGTGTGGGTGGTTGGCGATCAGCGTCAGTCAATCTACCGATTTCGTGGAGCGTCACCGGCCAACGTCGAGCGATTCCAAACGGATTTTAGCGGTTCGAAGGTATCGCTTACCAGCAACTACCGATCAGGTGGGCCCGTGGTGCGCGCGTTCTCAGAGTTCTCGCGCCACATGGCGGCCGACCCCGGCGCAGCGGCTAACTGGGGTGCGTTCCGAGGTGAACTCGGCGAGGTCTCGCTCACCGTGGCCGGCACGGTTGCGGAAGAGGCTGCCGCTATCCGCGATCAGATCCAAGCCCTTCGTGCGAGCGGCATTGCCTACCGAGATCAGGCGATCCTCGCGCGCAGCCATCTCACACTTTCGCGCATCACCGATGTGCTAGAGCAGCTCGGCGTTCCTCTCCTCTATCTTGGGGACCTGTTCGAAAGGGACGATGTCCGAGATCTACTTTCCCTCGTCGCCATCGACGCGGAGTTCGGCGGCATTGGGTTGGTCCGTGTCGCACAACTGCCGGAGTATGCGGCGTCCAAGGATGACGCTCTTGCGGTCATTCGCTGGTCTCAGGATCAAGGCCATACTGTCTATGAGTCCCTTGCTCGACTGGATGAGATTGAGGGCCTGAGCGAGACCGGCTGCGTGGGTCTGCGCAAGCTGGCGGAGCATCTAGACGGCATGGGTCCGACCACCTCTCCATGGGCGCTGCTCACGACTTGGCTGTTTGAACGCAGTAACTATCTTCGGCCCTTGCTGGAGGTTCCGGACGTCCAGGCGCAGCAGAAGCTGATCGCGATCTATCAGCTCCTGAAGGTGTGCAGCGAGCAACATGATGTCGAAGGACACACCGATCTGCGCGACCCTGGCCGAAAAGCCTTGCTCGAACGTATCCGCCGCATTGAAGCGCTTAGCCAGGACAGCAGGTATCGGGCTGTTGTCTCCGAAGCAGCGGATTTCGACGCGGTGCGGGTGATGACGATTCATGGGAGCAAGGGGTTGGAGTTCCGAGGGGTGCATCTACCGGCGCTTGCGACCCGCTACATGCCGACCAATCGTCAATGGGTGCGCTGTCCCCCGCCAGCGACACTCAGCAAGCTTACTATGCAGAAAGAGGACCACGACGCAGAAGAAGAATGCCTATTCTTCGTAGGCCTCTCGCGTGCGCGAGATCATCTTTGCCTGACCCGGGCCGAGCGCTACACCCAAGTCAACGCCAGCGCGTCGAAGTTTCTCGACACCGTCTCTCGTCATATTCAGGTGAGGCGTTTCAGTGGGACGGTGCCTACGCTCAAAGCGGCGCGAGTCTGGTTGCCTCTTGCCCCGCGCGACGGTTATGACCAGCGAGAACTCGATGTCTATCTGAGGTGCCCGGCGCGCTATCGCTATGAGGTACTGGATGGTTTGCGCGGGGGACGGGATTCGTCCGCCTATCTGCGATTCCATCGCTGCGTCCACCGCACGATGGGCTGGCTTGAACAGCAAGGCGAAAAAGGCCAGACGGCGAGCCCCGACCAGGCATTACGGGAACTCGCTCGCCAATGGGCAGAGCACGGCCCTGGCGATCACGGATTCGAGGGTTACTACCGCGCCGCTGCGGAGACGATGGTGGTGTCCATTGCCCGCCTGATCGCCTCCGAAACGGGGACCTATGCCCGGGAGCCGTGGTCGGTGCAAGTCGGCGGCAGGACGATCACCTACACGCCGGATCGGGTCGTCATCGCGTCGGATGGTCGGGTGCACGTTCAGCGCATCCGTACTGGCCGCAAGACGAAGTCCGAGCAGGACAACCGCGTCTATGCGCTGATCCGAAAGGGCGCCGCCCAGCGTTATCCAGGTCGCACCATCTCGGTAGGAGCCTATTATCCAGCCACGGACGAATTCGTTCCGATGGCGGCCAAGAAGGACGATAAACTTCTGCAGGAATATGCCGAGGCTATCACCGCCATTGAGCGCGGCGAGTTCCCGGCGATCCCCGAAGCGCGGCAATGTCCGAACTGCCAGTGCTATTTCATCTGCGGCGTGTGAGCCCGCCAGCACTGCTTCCGGTTTTTCCTCACTGACTTCGCTCCTTTCACAGGACGCCATCCAGGCGCCGGAAAGGATCGACCATGACTACCATTGTTTTTATCCAGGTTCATGAGCGGGAAGGCCTCATCGAGGCTGAATTGCCCCAGGACCCGACCCACGAGCATCTGCACGGTGCCATCGCCGCGCTCGGGGTCGAACTCGACGACAGCACCTTCATCTTCGTTGATGAGGGGGAAGAGCCGCTGGTGCACAAGTACCACGAGCCCCTGCGGCCCATAAAGCGCGGCTGCCGCATCCACGTCAGCAAGTGCCGTAAGATTAATGTGACGGCGCACTTCCTCGACAAGACCGAGGAGCGAACCTTCGCCCCGGGCGCGCGGGTCAAGAAGATCAAGGCCTGGGCGGTGGAGAAGTTCAAGCTCAATCACCACGACGCCGCCGAGCACGTGCTCCAGCTTTGCAACTCGACAGACCGGCCGGCGTCCGACACGCCGCTCCACCAGCTGACCAAGGCCTCTGCCGGTTCGGTGTGCTTCGACCTGGTCCCCGAAAAGCGCGTCGAGGGCTAGATGAACGTCGCGGTCTCACCTGACTGGCTGCTCTTCGAACAAGATCTCGCCGCGCCGGAATTCCGGTGCAGCGAGATTGAGGGCCGCTGGAGACATGTATCCACCACCTGGCCGCATGTGATCATCGCTGTAACTGCGGATGCACGGCCTGGCGCGCCCGGCGAGTACGGGTTCCGCTTCGAGTGTTCCGGCTATCGCCAGAACCCTGCGACTGCTCAGCCGTGGGACGTTCCGGCCAACCGGCCACTGCCATTTAGCCGGTGGCCGACGGGTAGAGCGATCCTGCCGTCCATCTTTCGGCCCGATTGGAAAGGCGGCCAGTGCCTTTACCTGCCCTGCGACCGCTTCTCCATCGAAGGCCATGACAACTGGCGCAACGAACATCCCAGCCGACTCTGGCAGCCGCGCCGCGGGATCATCTGCTATCTGGAGCAACTCTATGACCTTTTCCATCAAAGCGACTATTCGGGCGTTCGTAGCGCCTAATCACCGCATGAGCTGCCCCCGGCGGCTGTGGGAAGCGGTAACGCACGAACTCGACCGCCGGGGAGAGCGGGTGCATGAAGCAGGAGCCTTCCTTCTGGGTCACGCCAACGGTGAGCGTCGGGAAGTGACCGACGTCGTCTACTACGATGACCTCGACCCGCAGGCGTATTCGACCGGCGTCTGCGTCCTGCACGCCCCCGCTTTCGCGAAGCTCTGGTCGCTCTGCCGGGAGCGTAAGCTTACCGTCGTGGCTGACGTCCACACCCATGGTGGGCGCGCGATCCAAAGCAAAGCGGACAGAACCAATCCAATGGTGGCCCGTGCCGGCCATGTCGGTCTGATCCTACCCGATTTCGCGGTGGCGCCGATCTGCTGGGAGCAGGTGGGTATCTACGAATACCGGGGCGACCACCAATGGTACGACCGCTCGCCACGGGTGCGCCGTGGCTTCTTCTACACCGGCCTATGGAGTTGATATGACTGAGCCGCTTCACATCTCGCTGCACCGCACCGCCAAGTATTTCATGGACAGCGGGCGCGTGGAGACGACGGAGGAGGCCATGGATCTCTTGAAGTCCTTCGGTCTCACCATCGCTGTCGGCCCCGAAATCAAAACGAGCCAAGCCGCGCAGGTTGCCCTGCTTACCCTGGTGAACCTGGCGCGTCGTACGTTCCTGGCGGGCGTGGAGATCGTCGGGCTGGCCGATACGCCGGTCCTTACCGGGCTCGCGCTGGAGACTAGCCTGGCTCATGCGGTGTCGAACCTTGGCGGGTGTATTGCGTCGCAGGCCCGATCCGACTGGCCAGTGGCGGTCATTGGTTCAGTCGAAATGCAGATGCCTCAGGCACGCGCTTGGCGCGTGACCTGGCAGGGCTGGCGCGCCGGCGTCGTCCCGGTCCGAGATGGTTGGGCGATGAATGATGACGTGGTTATGCCGCTGGCGCCGGCCCTCGCGTCGGCCGTATGCGCGGCAGAGGTATTCGCATTGCATGCCGGTGATCACCCGCTGGCCGGGAAACGCGCTTCAGGTCTCTCGCTCTGGCGTCCGGGATCCGATTGGACCGTAGCCGACGAAACGGAGCCAGCTTTGGCTTTCTTGCCCTCGCGATTGTGGCTCATCGGTCTGGGGAATCTCGGTCAGGCCTATTCTTGGCTCCTGGCTTGCCTCCCTTATCCGCCCAGCGGGCTGGAACTAGTGTTGCAGGATTTCGACCGCCTAGCCCTTTCCAATGACAGTACTTCCATGCTCACCAACCTCGATGTTCTGGGTCAGATGAAGACGCGACGCGGGGCGGAATGGTTGGAGGCGCGGGGCTTCACGACGTTTCTAGAGGAGCGCCGGTTCGGCGCTTGGACGCAGCGTCAGGCCGATGAACCCGCCGTGGCTCTATGCGGGGTGGACAACGCTACCGCCCGTGCCGCTCTGGAAGATTCGGGGTTCGACCTGGTTGTCGAGTCCGGATTGGGCGCTGGCCCGCAGAGCTTCCGCAATTTCGCCATGCACACCTTTCCCGGGCCTCACCGAGCGAGCGAACTTTGGCCGACGACGCTGTCCGTGGAAACGCCGGACGTATCGCACATGCCGGCCTACGCCAACCTTGTGGACAAGGGCGTTGATGCATGCGGCCTCGCGCAGCTCGCGTCACGAACCGTCGGAGTTCCGTTCGTTGGCCTAGTGGCCGCAGGGCAAGTGATCTCAGAACTTTTGCGCCGCCTGAATGGGGGCGCGTCCTACGAGGTGATCGCTGGTTCCACTAATTGCCTTGACGACATCGAGGTTTGCTTCGGGATGCCAGAAGTGTACGAATTCGGCTTCTGCCGAGTTGCAAGTTGAGCATGCAAATTCAATGGAGCAACCAATTTCCATTCTTAGTGCATAGACGCAGTTTGGACAGCGCCGCGCAAATGTCTGCTTTCAGGTCCCCCAGAACTATGGCTAAACAGCCGGCATCGGCGAGAAACAGACGTCGCCCTTGAGAATGTCGTGTGTCGGCTTTGGGCCGTTGTATGGGGCGGCACTATGTTGGCACGGGGTGGCCTGAGCCCAAATCAAAGGCTAGTTGGGACAGCTTGGCACCACGCAATCTGACCGCATGCACGACATTCTTTTCACGTTTTCCCGGTCCATATTCAAGGCGTTCGAATGCACGCAGTACGTTGTTCTTCTTGAGTGCGCCAACTGCCAAGTAGGTTTTTGCGGGCGCTAAATGGGGTACTGCCAGTGCCGCAGCAAGATGATCACATCTCATACCGTCGACACCATTGGGATATTTTCGCTGTGCGGTTTGCCGTAGCAATTTGTGAAGTTTGTCTAGTGATTGCTGCATGTTCTCGATCGATGAAGCAACTTGAATCCGACGCATCTCTGCTGAGGTCAACGACCAAACCAACCACCGGGCTGCGGCGTGTTGTTCTTCTTTGTCCACATCGAGCCTAGTTCGATCATGGTTAAAAAAACCCATAAACAAACCGCGCTCAACATCAGTATCGACGGGTAGACTGTTTTCCGCCGGGTCAGAGACATCCAAAAACCGAAACTGTGATCCAGCGAGGAAGGCAAGTCGCCCCTCGACAAGAGAAAGCTCGGGAAAGAATTTGGCCGTTTCCTCGGGAATTTCACTTATCAGTCGCTCAAAGAGCGGGAGAAGATCGTCTTTGGTGTGCGCCGCAAGCTGGATAAACCCCGGTGTGAACCCTGCACGGTCCCAAAAATTCATTGAGGTAAAATCTGCGAAGCTCTCGGCGTATGCAGTGGGATAAATTAGCTCTGGCCAATAATTGAAGTCTTCGTTCCAGTCCTCAGGTACGTAACGAAACTTGCCTTCGTGCCGACCGTAGCCAGGGCGCGAAAGCCCTGCTGTGACTAGTGTCCGCCTCTGTCTGTTGACCTTGTAGGTGTATTTGTACGAGTGCTGCCGTCCTACATAGAATGGTTTTGGGGCAGCATCGTACGAGACCCAGACAGCTCCGTTTTGTTCAAAAACACTCCATCCATGGTGAGGTTTGTGACTCGTATCTAGATTAACGGGCAAGTTGGGATCGTGAGTGAGGGCCACAACGATATCTCCATTAAACAGCTGACGCTAGAATAAACACGTTTAGCGTGTTGCCAATGACCCTTCGTTTGGCGATCTAAGTCAACAGTGTAGGGGAACCCGATGTCCGTAGTGCGGAAGCTGCGCAGCGGCACAAAATAGCTTTATCAGCGTCCGCTATGGGCCGAATAAAACTTTTTTTGGACGAGCGTAGATGGATACTCGAGTCGCTCATCTGGTAGCGCCATCATTGAATTACGCTTCGCGGATTGAGCTAGCTCTTGGTCACACCTGCGATTTTTTGAAGTATCTCGACAACCTTTGACCGTTCTTCTGCGTCAAGTTCTGACAACACATCATTGTTCACGTCGCGCACAATGGTCGGAAGTTCCTCGGCTTTCTCTCGCCCCTTTTCCGTCAAGAACACGAGAAAAGACCGCCGACTGTCTGGATCAGGACGACGTTCGGCAAACCCTGCATCGACCAACATATCGACATTTCGGCTTGTAAAATACTCAGGGAAATTAAGCCGTTGGCCGATCTCGCGTTGGTTGATGCCGTCCTGCTGGCCGAGCATCATCAGGTTCGCGAAGACTTTGATATCAACGCCAACTTTCTCGAGCTCAACTTTCATTTTTGCGTCCAGTGTCCGCGCGATCGTCTGGATCAGAAAACCGAAGCTGTCCTCACGCCGATGATCTTTCAACCGTATCTGTGTCATCAGGAAGCATCCCCTGAACATCGGCTTTAACTCCAATGCTTGCACGGCGCAAGTGTTGCGTTTGTTTTGTGCATTTACAAGTCTTGCAGTTGCATGTATCGCGAATGCAAGTCAAGACTCGTCGTCACGAGTCGCTTCAAGCCAAAGGGGGTACTTCCTATGCGTGGCACAGCAAAAATTCTCACAAGTTCTCTAATCGCGGCGACACTCTCCGCTGCACCTCTATTCGCCCAGGAAGACGGCGAAGGACGCCGCCTTGCGCAGATGGCGTTTGCGTCCTTGGATGGCGCAAATCGCGGCTTCATCGACCAAGGCGAGTTTTCGAACTTTGGCGGCGACGTGTTCGTCTCCATGGACGGCGACGGCGACAACAACCTCAGCCTGTCGGAGTTCTTGTCCTGGGATTACGGGATGGAGCCGCTGGCGCGTGAGGCTGGTCGTGAAGATGCGTATGAAACCGCTTTGCGTGTCGTCTACGCCTTTTTGGGATCGTAATGGCGATGGTGTGATTTCCCGCACAGAACACCGCCAATCCCTCAACTTCGATTTCCAGCGCGCAGACACCGACAATGACGCGCTGCTGACGGAAGACGAGTTCACCGGGGGCTTCTCCGTGATGGTCGCACTTCGCGCTGCGATTAATCCTACTCCAGCCGAATAACGTCAGCACCCACAAAGGAGGGCTAGCAATGCTTCGGAAAAAGGGCGTTTATGCCATCATCGGATTGATCCTGCTTTTTGCCGTCGTGCATCTGGCCTTCCCGCCAGCGCATCATGATCCGCGCACGACGGGAACGGTTATGCTGGGCGGCATTGCCTTCCTGCTGATGACCAGCTCCATCATCCTCTCTACGCGTCTCGAAATCTTCGAAGATTGGTTTGGCGGTTTGGACCGGATGTATCAGGTCCACCGTGTTGCGGGCGTTTTTGCGGCGATTACGGCTCTGGTCCATTTCTTCGGGGTGCCGAAGGAACTTCCCGAAGGTGTGGACCCTGTTGCCAACGCGATCTTTCCATCTGGCCCATTGGGAATGCTCGGCTTGATCTTCCTCGTGATTGGCCTCTTCATCGCCCTGAACCGGAAAATTCGTTATTCCCGCTGGCGTCCGACGCACAAGGTCATGGGGCTGGTCTACTTCCTGATCATCGGCCATTTCATGACCGCGCCGGGTGTATTCTTCGAACGCTTCAGCGCCTCGGGCATTATCGTGATCATCGCGGCTGCCGTTGGCGTTGTTGCGCTGATTTACTCCGTCTTCGGGATGAATAAACGCACCGCGCTGCCGTTTGAGATTGAAGCTGTGAACGCGCTCGAACGTGCCACAGAGGTCGTGCTGAAGCCGGTCGACAAGATGCTGGACTTCAAGCCCGGTCAGTTCGCTTTTGTGGAAGTCGAAGGCAAGGGCTGGAATGAGCCGCATCCATTCACAATTTCCAGCGCGCCGGGTGAGGACCGCTTGCGGTTCACCATGAAGGTGCTGGGAGACTGGACCCGGAAGGTCCGCGAAGAGTTACAGCCGGGTGGTAAGGTACAAGTAGGCGGTCCGTATGGTCGTTTCGATACGACCAAGGCAGGAAACAAGCAAATCTGGCTCGCGGGCGGAATTGGCCTCACGCCGTTCCTGTCGAAGATCCGCGCGATGGAACCCGGCGATGATCGGCAAATCCATCTGGTTTATGCCGCACGCGAAGCGCAGGACGCGATCTTCCTTGATGAGCTCAAAGACCGCGCCGCCCACCTTGGGAATGTCACGCTGGTGCCGCTCTTCTCCGATGAAGGCAACTTTGCCCGTGTCGACATGATGAGGCAGAAGCTGCCCGATCCCCTGGACACTTACGACTTCTTCATGTGCGGCCCCAAGCCGATGGTCGATGGCATAATGGCTGACCTGAAAAAAGAAGGTGTCAGCCGCGACAAGATCCACACCGAAGCGTTCGAATTCCGGTAAGCGTCATGAAGCGGTTTGAACCTTCACTGCAACTGATTGCACTCCTGTTCGGAGCCATCACGTTCGGCACGGCCTACTATCTGCTGTTCCTGTCGCATCCGGCATGGAGTGCAATCTCTTTCTCGGAATTCCTGCCGGTGTTTCAGGCCATAATCCTGAAGATCGGCATGAGCCAAATCGTCGTCTCCAACATTGCTTTGGTGGCCTGCATCATCCTCTTTTTCATGTCGAAGGATTGGTTCTGGCTCATTGGCGGAGCGCTGATCCTCGCGAGCCTTCCGGTCACGATGTATCTGCTGATGCCGATCAACTTTCAGTTCATCGAAGCCGCCGATCCCGATCTGGCAGCGAAAGCGCCAGAGCTTCTGCGCAATTGGGGCAATTATCAAATCATCCGGTTCGTGGGCGATGGCCTGGCGTTCGCCGCCATGTGCAAACCCGTGATCTGGCCAAAAAATCGACACGGCTAGAGCCGCCCAACAGGAAAGAAACATCATGAAAGACGCACCATTCAACATCACGACCGTCCTGCTTGCCGTGCTCGGGGCCGGTCTAGTTGCAGGCGGCATCTGGGGCGCGATACTCAACGCCATGGGTATGACTGGCTTCTGGGGGATATGTCTCGCCGGTTTCCTGACTGTCCCTCTGGGATCGCTGATCCGACAAGGCACGGCCAGTAGCGCTGCGAGCCTTTCTGGGGCATCAGGCAGCTCGCCGATGGCGTTCTCATTGCCTGTCCGTCTTGCCATCGGCGCGGTGGTTGCTGCCGGGATCGCCTATCTGTTCAGCCTCAGCGAGTTCTACAGGTTTGGGTTCCTCATGGGTGCTGTCGCGGGCCTGCTCGTGCAGACCTGCCTGATCCTCATCTTCTACATCGCGGTTGCAAGCCGCAAATAATTAGGAGTTCGGTTATGAATATTTGGATGTTCGTGATTATCCAAGCCATTGTCTCAGGGATGATCACGTTTGCCCTGTTCATCGTCATTTTGACGCAGGACATGGCGACGGGCATGAACTTCCTCTACGCCTTCTTGATCGGCCAGGTCCTCTCGATCCCGGCGGCGTGGTTAATCTACAAGCGCATGAATATCAAGAAATGACGACGGCAGATGCAATTTATGCCGTCCGACTTCCAGCGCGCACGGGCGGAGCTCGAAGCGCTGGAAGCCTTGTATTTCGACACCTGCAGCACCGCGCCTTGTTCCGAGACAGATGCGATGCTGGCCGCGGCCTATCGGTTCATGTCCGAGGCCAAAAGCAACCTGGCCAGTAAGACTTCAGAACCCGCGAAGTGATCCCTCCCCATGAGAAAAACCATCGCCTTCATCCATGAAATCGCCATCATCATGTATGTGGGCGGGATCCTGTCGCACATCGTCGTCGGTGCAATCTTCGCGCATCCCTCGCCAGAGATGGCGATCACGATCTACACCTATAAGCTCCAAAGCGCCTACATCCTGATCTTGCCCGGATTGGGCATCAAGATCGTCACCGATCTGATCTTGTGGTTCGGATATGGCGAGCGAGCATGGTGGATGCGGATCAAGCTGATTTGCTCCGCTATCCTGGCAGCCAACGCCTTCATCTTCCTTGTGCCCATGATGCCGGAAATCCTGGCATTGGCAGAGGCGTCCATTCCAGCTGGTGAGCTAAGCGAGGCGTTCCATGCGCTTGAAGGCCGCGAGGCACTTGTTGGCATGTCCAACGTCATCCCTCTGATCACTGAAATGGTCATGGGCGCATTCAAACCACGCCTCTCAAAAGCCGAACGAGCAGTGTAGGCATGTCCAGACGCATCGTCCAAGATCAGAATCGGGGGATGCGGTCACAAGACCAAGGCCCGATTGCGCTTGCGACATTGCTGCTGCCATGGCGGCTGGCGCCGGTCATCCTACGCACAGAAAACGACCATGGCCTGACGGGCCGGGTCGTTCTGGGGCTCGCCCTTCTCGCCGCTCTCTTTGTCGATCTGTCTTTTCTGGTCGGCATGATTGCTCCGGCGTTTCTTTGGATGTGCAGCGCGGCGATCGCCGCGTACTGCGCCGCTCTTTTGGTTTTTTCTTTTGTCATCCTCAACGCGCTGTCGATGCGCCGTTGACCAGCTCGTGGATCCTCACTCATGAACTTGCGACCGCTACTCTTCATCCCACCTATCGCGCTTGGCATCGCTGGCTACATTTGGCTGACGACGCCTGACCCGGATGGGGAGGCGCAGCCAGTTGTTGAAACGGTAACGCCGGTCAGGACGCTCACCTTAGCCGAAACGAGCATCGTCCCCTTTGCTGTTGGCTATGGTCGTGTGGAAGCTGAAGACACCTGGTCGGCTATCTCCCAAGTTGAGGGCCGTGCGGTGTTCGTTGCTGATGACCTCGATGTCGGCCGCGTTTTGTCTGAAGGCACAGAAATCATCCGGATTGACCCACGGGATTATGAAATCGCACTGGCCCGGGCGACCGCTGCGCGGGACAGCGCCCTTGCAAGCCTTGAAGAGCTTGAAGCGACCGAAGCCAACACACGCTCCACAATCGAGCTGGAAACACGGATTGAGGATGTCTTGCGAGGCGAGCTGGAACGGCAGCAAACCTTACTTGAGCGTGGCAGCGTGCCCCAAGCCACCGTTGACGCCTCTGTGCGTGCGCTGCTGGCCCAGGAAAAGGTGGTTCTGAACCTTGAAAACTCCCTGCGACTTCTGCCCGCGCAGCGAACCTCGCTGGAAGCGACGATTGCGACCCGCACGGTTGAAATCGAAGAGGCGGAAAGAGCGCTTGCAAATACAATAGTCACAATCCCTCTGACCGGGCGCGTGACGGCGCGTGGCGTATCGCTCGGCCAGTATGTCCGCACCGGAGACACGCTGACCTCACTCGAAGCGACAGCCGCGTCCGAAGTCGTTGCGGAATTTCAGACGCGGGTGCTTGGCAACTTCTTCGGGGCGCTTGAAGGCACGATAGATCGCGAAGCCATCGTTGGCATGGAAGCGGCGGATGCACTGGCCGTCCTGCGGCAGTTTAACCTGCGCGCTGAGGTCAGGGTGACAAGTGGCACGGATGTACTGACCTGGCCTGCAGAACTTGTTCGATTTGACGGAAGTGCAGATGCGACCACGGGCACCGTCGGGCTGGTTGTGCGGATCGAAGACCCGTCTCAACCCAGCACAGAACGCCCCGGTCCGCCTTTGATCAACGGCACTTTTGTGGAAGTGCGCTTGATCGCGCCCGAACCGATGGCCGCGTTGCGTGTCCCCCGAGATGCTATCCGTGAGGATGGTGGTGATGCGTTCGTCTACGTTGTTGATGCAAGCGACCAGCTCGCACGGCGTGCGGTTGTGACTGGCGGCGTCCAAGACGATCAGATCATCATCACGGAAGGTTTGACGCAGGGCGATATCGTTGTCCTGTCTGACCCACGTCCCGCGATCATAGGCATGGCGCTCCAACCGCTGTCCACAGCAGGGGAATAGCGCCATGATCGCCTATTTCGCTCGGCATCCCATTGCCGCCAACTTGCTCCTGATCGCCGTCGCCTTTCTTGGTTTCTCCGTTCTGAGCGGCATGGAAAGGGAGAGCTTTCCGGAATTCTCCGCCAGTGAAGTCACGGTCACAGTTCAGTATCCCGGCGCATCTGCGAGCGATGTGGATGAGCAAATCTGTCTCGTGCTTGATGACGCGCTTGGCGCGGTGAATGACCTTGATGACTTCGAATGCCTGTCCGTTGAAAATCGTGCAACGGCGACGCTGACACTCGCCGAAGGGGGCGACATTGGTCAGTTCTACAACGATGTGTCCTCTGAGGTATCCAGCATCAACGATTTCCCAACCGATGCAGAGGCCCCGTCGGTCTCCATCGCGGGTCAAACCGAAGTCATTGCCTCTATCGCGGTTTCTGGCATCGACACACGCGACGGGTTGATCCGCTTTGCTGATGAGCTGGCCGATGATCTGGCGAGCCTGTCGCGGATTGCGACGGCGGACGTCTCGGGGATCTCGGAAGCGGAGTATCGGATCTATTTCGATCAGACGGCGCTGCGTCGGTTTGGGATCAGTCCACAGGATGTGGCAAATGCTGTGAGCGAGCGCAGCTTACGCGCACCGCTTGGCAGCGTTCGGACCACTGGCCGCGAGGTCACGCTTCGCTACTTCGATGCACGGCGGTCTCTGACCGATCTGGAAAATCTTGTCCTGATCGAAAACGAGGCCGGCGGAATCGTGCGGCTCATAGATGTGGCGCAGATCACGCTCACCGAAGTCTCGCCGGAGCTGCAATCCTACATCGACGGGGATCGCGCCGCGATCATCCAAGTGAGTAAGCGTAAGGACGAAGACGCCATTGACGCCTTCGCCCAGGTCGAAGCGCTGCTTGCCGAAGTCGAAGCCCAATACCCCGAACCGTTCCGGCTGACGGTCGTGAACAACCTGACCGAAAACGTCGAAACGCAAATCAATCTGGTGCTGTCCAACGCGCTGATGAGCCTCGGCCTTGTGGTGCTGGTGATGTGCCTGTTCTTCTCGGTCGGGGAGGCGGTCTGGATTTCGCTGGCGCTGCCGTTTTCCTTCCTTGGTGGGCTGTTCGCGATGAGCCTCTTTGGCGTGACGATCAACATGATCAGTTTGATCGCACTGCTGATGGCCATTGGCCTGATCATGGACGATAGCATCGTCATAGCCGACAACATTGCGAAATGGCGTCGCTCGATGAGCGTGAAGGAGGCCGCGGTCAAAGGGGCCAGTGAAGTCATGCCTGGGGTGCTGTCATCGTTCCTGACGACGGCCTGTGTGTTCGGCCCGCTGATGTTTCTGTCGGGCGAACAGGGGGCTGTGCTGCAGGTCATCCCGGTCGTGCTGCTTCTGACTCTGATTGCCAGCCTCTTGGAAGCCTTCTTGATCCTCCCAAACCACATGAGCCACAGCACCCGCGACCCGGAAGCCAATGCGCGGCGTTTCGTTCCGAGGCTGCTGGATCGGGTGCGCGACGGCTTCGTGATCCCCGTGGCGCGTGCGCTTTTGAAGGTGCGCTACCTCACCTTGGGCTCTGTCTTGGCTATCCTGATCATCACGATTGGCTTCATGGGGTCCGGTCTCGTGAAAATCATCGGCTTTCCAGAAACCGAAGGCGACACCATCGAGGCGCGGATCGCGCTCAGCTCGGGCCTGCCGATTGAACGCACGCAAGAAGTGGTCGCGCAGCTTTTGGCTGGTCTTGAAGTTGTAGATGCGGACTTGTCGCCCAACACGGATGACGCGCAGCCCTTGGTGCAGCGTATCCTGGTCAGCTATGCGACCAACCGCGATGTGAAGGACAACGGGCCTTACACCGCCACAGTGACCGTCGATCTGCTAGAAAGTGATTTCCGCAACGTGCCGGCGGATGACGTCTTGGCGCTTTGGCGAGAGGCCACAGGACCGATTGCAGATGTCGTGCAAAGCAATTTCGCCCAGGTCGTGGGTGGCCCCGGCGGCAGTGACCTCGATGTCGAGTTGAGCGCCCGCGATCTGGGCCAGCTGGAAGCGGCGGCCAACCAGCTGCTTGAGCAGCTGAACCTGCGCGACGACGTGACCGAAGCCTATCAGGACTTCTCCGGCGGACGGCCGGAAATCCGGCTGGCGCTCAACGAATTTGGCTACGTGATCGGGCTGACACCGCAGGCCATTACAGGCCAGCTCCGCTCCGCGTTCTCCGGCACGGAAACAGACAGCTTCCGCCAGCAACTCTCTGATGTGTCTGTACGCGTGGAACTTGGAGACACCGTGCCTACGCTCGCGGACCTCGAACAGTTTCCGCTGACCGTGCCCGGGGGCAGTCAAGTGGCGCTTGGTACGATTGCCGAAATCGAGCTGACCAATTCCTATGCGCAGATCACCCGGAAAAACGGACGGGCTGTTGCCCGGATCATCGGGAATATCGACCGGGACGCCATCACCTCCACGGATATCTCGAATATCGTTCTGGATGAGCTGGCCCCTGATCTGGTTGCGGCCTTCCCCGATGTCGAAGTGAGCATTGGCGGGGCGACCGAGGCGCAAGCCGAAACACAGTCATCCATAATGACCGCGCTGCTCACCGGGCTGGTCGGGGTCTATTTGATCCTTGCCTTCCAGTTCCACAGCTACACCCTGCCGTTCATGGTGATGCTCTCGATCCCGTTCGCTTTGATCGGGACCGTTTTTGGGCACTTCGCGCTTGGTCTGGATATCTCGATGCCAAGCTTCATCGGCTTCGCCTCGCTTGCGGGTGTCGTTGTAAACAACGCCATTTTGTTCCTGACCTTCTTTGAATCGGAGATTGAAGGGGACGATTATCTAACGGCAGCGATTGAGGCCGTCCGCCATCGGTTCCGGCCCGTGATCCTGTCGTTCTCAACGACCTTCGTGGGCCTTATCCCGATGGTGTTTGAAACCAGCCCACAAGCGCAGGTTTTGGTGCCTCTGGTCGCGGCCGTCGCCTTTGGCCTTCTGGCGTCCACCGTGCTCATCATCTTCGTCTTCCCCAGCATCATCGGGATCTACTTCGACGTAGCGGATGTTCGGAAATGGGAGGCGTCACGGCAAGGGCATTCTGTGAGCGAAAGCAACGCTGCGATTGGCGACACGGCTTGATGCGGCTCTTTCTCCAGAACTACTTCAACCTGTTGCGTGCGCTCGCATCTGCAATTCTGGATCCGCGGTCGCTGCACCTTCTGGCGATGACAGTGTCTTTGATCGCGATCAGCACCGCCGTCTTCGTTTATCTCGAAGGCTGGCGTCCTCTCGATGCAGCCTACTTTTCCGTCATGACCATGGCCACAATTGGTTTCGGTGACCTCGTACCGGCAACGGACGCAGGCAAGGTATTCACCATAGTCTTTGCGATCACAGGCATTGGTATCTTCGTTGCCCTCGTCACGACCATTGCATCTGTATTTGTAGCGAACTTCGTTGTGAGAAAGTGAGAGCCCAATTGCAAACCCGTTTATGTCTGGTGTGGTGACAGATTTCACGCGTGGAGCCCAAACGCGGGTTTGCTGCTGCGTCTAGCCTACGAGGTTTTGTACCAAGACGGCGCGCTGAAAGTTGCTCATCCCAGTTCTACTTCTAAAGCGCTTATCAAATCAGTCATTTTGATACCGAGGCCATCGCATAACCCCTTGATAGTGCTCAAGCTCGGTTGGTGTTTGCAGTTCTCCAGCAACGATATGTAACGCAAGCTTGTGCCAGCGAGATGCGCGAGTTCTTCCTGTGAAAACCCGGCTTTCCTGCGTTCTAGCCTAAGAACCTTGGCGAAGGCTTCTACCAACAGCTTGTCATTCGTGGGTTCCATACCCTGACAAGCGATTAATCCGTGGATTGCATCTATGAAGTATACTGTGAATAATGAAGTATACTGTGAAATCCTGTCAGAGGTGCCGAATGCAGATCGTCACTTTCTTCTCACCGTGTCGGGCAGTTGGAAAGACAACCGCTGTAGCGGCTGTCGCAGCGGCGTTTGTTGAGAATGGTGAGCGCATCGGGGTCATCGAGTTCGGAGAACCTTCTGAGAAAGGCTTCGCCTTCAACCAAACGCAGCTCAGCGATTGGGAGACCGCAATGCACCGCGTTGTTGGCGAGTGTCATGTGCGTGTCGATTACGTCACCGACTTTGAAACGCTGATTAGAGCGCTGTGCTTCTGTGAGTTCTCAGACGTGGATTTTATCCTGATCGATGCACCGCAAGAATACGGCCTGCTTACACGAGAAGTGCTTGATAGAGCCGATCTGGTCATCATGCCGTTTTGCAATCCCCGCGCCGCGACGCGCAACAGCCAGTGGATCGAACAAAACGCGTCGATCGCGGCAAAAACTGTTGGGTTGATCACCTGTACAACAAGGAATGAGGCTGTCGCCATTTCAGCGCATACCCAGTTTGAAGGGGCTCCAATTCTTTCGAACGAGCTTCCTTTCAGCTCCGTGTTGGAGCGCCAGTTCAAAGAAGGCAGCCTCTTCTATCTCGACCTGCATGGATCACGTCATGATAAGGAGATTGTGCAGAGCGCGTTTGTGGCCGTGGAGGCAGCTGACGCCTGCTTGGCAGCAACGGCTATCGCTGACGAAATCCGCACTTTCATTAGGACGTTTAAATTTGACCCCGCGGGCACCCGTCAGGGCTCACCATCCCGATCTGATGCAATCTTCGGCCCTTGGGTCGTCGAAAGCGTACCTGAGACATGAGCCCTGAACTGAACATTTTGCGGGGACATGTTGTTGCCATTGGCAGCCGTATGACTGGGGGGCGGATCGCACGTGGAGCACAACAGGCTGAGCTCCATGCGACACCGGAGATCTGGCTCAAAGACGAAGATGACAAAGAGCAC
Organism: Pseudomonadota bacterium; assembly: GCA_038525015.1. Lineage (GTDB taxonomy): Bacteria > Pseudomonadota > Alphaproteobacteria > Rhodobacterales > Rhodobacteraceae > Tateyamaria. The sequence continues at coordinate 129,821 of JBCBID010000008.1, forward strand.
CATCTACGCGGATGGGAATTCGACAGCGCTCGAAATGGGCACGCGTTGATTGTTGTGCTGATGAAGGGTAGCGGCGAGCTTGTTCAAATCCGAAACCTGTCCGCCAAGACGGTTACGGATGGGCCAGCGCTAAACAAAACAAAGATTGGTGGCCAAACCTCTTTCGGCTCATTTGTCAGTCTAGCGCTCCTGCTTTTCATCCCTGCGTTCTTCGGTTGGTTGTTGGTTGTCGCCTTTATGTCGGCGGCATTGGGCATCAGGTCCAACGGTTTGAACATTGGTCTACAAATCCAGATCTTCGTTCCGATCTGGACCGTTTTCTGCCTATTTGCAAACTCGAAGTGGGTCGCGTCAGAACATGCTAAAGGGCGGAAAATTGAAAGCGCTTTGCAGGAAGCTTTGTCGGGCCAAGGTCTAGACTAGTCATAAAGTTACATCCTTCACTGAGTGGCGCGCGGCAACATCTGTCGACACACTGCTTGAGCAAGGCACCGTCGAGACAAAAGAAGTTTGATGAAAGAAAATGAACAACTGGTATATCGCCGATACGCATTTCGGACATGACAACATCATCAAGCACTGCAATCGCCCATTCAGGTCCGCCAACCATATGGACTCTGCCCTAATAGATAACATTTGCGCCAAGGTTGGCCCAAGCGATCGGCTTTGGGTGATCGGAGATCTGGCTTTTGGCCCTAAGGCCAAGGACGCGGGTTGGCTACACAGGATCTTTGCACGGCTCCCCGGTGAAAAGCATCTGGTCGTCGGAAACCATGATGGTGACCAGACTCGCTCGTTGCCCTGGGTCTCAGTGAGTGATGTGGTCGAGGTCGAGGATGGTGACGGTCCCAAGACCGTGTTGAGTCACTACCCCATGTTGACGTGGCATAGAGCCCGGAAAGGGGCACTTCACCTGTTTGGTCATGTTCATAATCAATGGCTGGGTAGTCGAAACGCCGTCAACGCAGGGGTCAACGTATGGAGTTTCGCGCCAATCTCATTACGAGACGCAAAACAAAGAGCCCGCACACTTCCGCCGAACAAGCATTGGGATGACGTTGAAAGAGTATCTTTCTAGTAAGCCTCCATCGATCAAGCAGTGGTTGCTTTGAACTTCGTACTAGCAGGTGAAGCCATCGGCAAATTTCCGCCCATTAGCGGAGGTAGGTTATTTCGCTACGTATTCACCAATAACGATACAATTAGGCAAATTTATCGCCGGGTCAAATTCGGCTATGCCACTAATAACAAACAAATTGGCTGTCTAATCTAGGTCATTGATTTTACAGGACCTTCCTCGAAAACTAGACCATAAATATCAGAAAGCGAAGGCTCTCGGAGCTTTCAAAGAAAGCTGCCCTCGAAAATCCATTGATCTTACCGAATCACCGTGATCAATCTTTCATAAGCAGATGAATTGGACACGAAATCGGCCTCGAACCATGAAGAAAACGCTCACGTTTGACATGTCCGATCCAGTAGAGCGGGCAGATCTCATCAAAATAAAACTCCGCAATGCTGGTGTCACGACATCAGTCCTTGCGGAGACTCTCGAGCTTTCCCAAGCGTTTGTGGGCGATGTCATCAATTCACGAAGGGCAAGTACGCGAGTGCAGACCTTCATAGCTGAGCAAATCGGCGAACAGGTTGATGAAATCTGGCCGACGCGAAGAGGGAGGGCGATCAGGATGTAGAAAACGAAGCGGCCCTCTACCGCTGTCACAGTAGAAGGCCGGATGTTCTTATCAGTTTGCTACCTGATGCCCAGAACATCCTTTGAACAGTCACAAAAGTCAAGCCGACGCTCGCTTCACGGGCGTCGAACCGAAACTGCTGTCTAAGGACAACCGACATGAAGTCACTCAAATCAACGGCCCGCCGGAGCGGGTTGCCCAACCGTGTGTGCGCGCATGAAGATGTTCACCTCCTCCCATTTGCGATGCGAAGGGCTCTGGCTCAACCTTACGACGTCGGACCGATAGCCACGATACCGACTCCACCGGAGCAAATAATGCCAGAGGAGAGGCCTGCAGGCCGGACCGTCAGCTTGCGTGGGAACAAAGGCAGCGCGAAGAGCGCGATTTCGTTGTCCTTGCCAGAAGCCAATGTTTTCATTCGCGAGCGGGCGGAGTCACTCCTCGAAAAGTCCTGTATTCAAGGTCTAGCCTCTCGGCCAGATTTTTTGGATCTGCAAACTCAGGTTGGGCCGGTCACCTACCGTAGCGCAAGTGGCGCGCTCGCTGAGCACTTCATTGATATAGTTTTTACAGATCTGGCCGGCTGTAGAACTGCGTTTCTGGTCAAGCCGTGGCATAGAGCATCAAGTCAGAGATTTAGGGGGATCGCAAATGCGGTTGCTCGTGCGGCGGTCCCTAACTATGCGGATGAGGTTCGCATACTCACGGAAGCGGACTTTGCACGTTCAGATGCAACAAATGCATCCATGTTCTTGCAGTTTTCGCGGTTTCCCGACCCAGAAGCCGATCAGGCGCTATCAGAAGCAGCATGCTCTTTCGAAGGCGTCTTCACAATCGACAGGCTGATCCGTGGAACCGGTCTCGGCGGAAGGGCATTTCGATCGGCAGTGAAGGCAATTTTTCGCGGTGAACTGACCCTCAAGAGCTTTGGCACGATAGATCGCTGGACACTCGTGGCGCGGGAGGAAGTGGCATGACGCGTCTTCGAATTAGTGCAGGGACCACCATCACTTTAGGGGGTCATGACCACCGTTACCTCGGCCAAAATAAAGATGGTTTACTGCTCGGCAGAACCGATGACGAGCACCACCGTGAGCACATTCCCGTACCTAGGCTCCTGTCACTCATCAAGTTGGAAAGGGCCGAGCTTCACCAGCCTTCCTGTCCACCTCACAACGATCTTAGAGGTTCAGCGGACCCAGCTTCGATTATGACCCTTCTCCCGACTGAGGAGTTCCGCAAGACGTCACATCGGTGGGCTCTCGTGTGCGCCGTGTTCAGCTTAGCCGCCGAAAAGAAGGTCTCCTTCACAGATCGGAGCTTGGCAGAGAACCAGCAGGAGATCCTCGATCGCGGAGAACAGCTTCTTCGCAGAAAGGCGATCTATCGGGCGTGCGATCAAAAACTGAGCCTTGTCTTTCCAAGCACCCGGCAATTGCGGCGTTGGTGCAAACGGTGGCGCAGCAGCAGTGGCTCAGTTTTCTCACTCGTCAATCGCAGGAGTGTTACTAGAACCGTCCCGAAAAGGTGGACCCCTGATCAACGTCGGTTCCTTGATCGTGCGTGCGAGATTTATCTAGAGCCGAAATGCCAGCACATCGGCATAGCAATCCGCCAAGTGCAGCGCGAACTGCAGCAGGAAAACGAGAAACGCAGCACGCGCGGTGAACCAGAAATCGGCCATATCTCTCAGCGCGCATTTTCAAATGAAATCAGAAAATTGGATGCGTATTTGGTCGATCTGGAAAGGCATGGCCGCGATTTTGCCTTGAGTAAGCATTCCGCGTCAGTTCCGACAGAAAACCCACCTTTCGTGGGTGCACGGATCGAGATTGACGCAGTACGTATGGATATCATGACCCTGCTCACCGAAACGGGTGTGGCGGGGCGCATGACAGCCGAACAACTGGATGCTGTGCCTCGTATCCGAGTTACAGTGATGATGGCTATCGATGTCGCCTCTCGATGTGTTCTCGGACTGTACATCTCTGAAAATGAAGACACGGCAGCGGCTATCCGTGCGCTTCACCTTGTGACAGTCGATAAATCGAGTTGGAGCCAAGCCGCCGGGTGTAAACGCTCATGGAACCAATCTGTGGCGTTACACGATGTGTTTTCTGACGCTGGGTCGGCTTTCGCCAATGAAGTACTAATGCGCGCCATCGCGGCGGTTGGTGGCAACTTAAACATCCTAATTGCTGGCGCAGCACGGTTGCGCGGCTCATGCGAACGGGTATTCCGAACCATCAACCAAGGTTTCCTGCCGCTCCTCAGTGGGCGCACTTTTGGGGATGTCATGGAGCGCGGTGCCTATGATAGCGAGGCAAACGCAGTCCATACGATCGATGATCTAACTAACCTGCTAATTCGTTTTGTCGTCGATGTTTATCATGAAACTCCAACCTCTTCACTTGGTGGTCTCTCGCCAAGAGAAATGTGGGATCATCTCGTCGACGAAGCGGGTCTTTCACCCTGCCCATCTCCCAAGAAACAGCGCCTTGCCTTTGGGTTTTGCGAACAAAGGGTAGTCGACACTGACGGTGTAAAAGTAGCTGCTATTCCCTTTAACTCTCGCGAACTGCAAACTGCTTTGCCGCGGAAAGGCAAGACAAAATTCAACGTCTATGTGAACCCACTGGACCTTGGGGCCGTGACGGTCGAGGTGAAGGGAGAATTCATCGACGCCTTCGCTCCTGACCCAAAATTTCGAGGGGTGACACTCGATGAATGGGTCGATGGACACAAGTTCATTTGGCCGACCGGGAGATCGTCGAAGGATCAACCGGTGCAGGTCGCCCTGGAGGCCATCGATAGCATTCGTCAGGATGATGACGCTGCGCGAACCCGGCGCGGACTAACGTTCAACAGTGTATCGGCAGCTGGCTTCAAGGAGGTTGAACGTAGGCGCTATTTCGGACTTTCGCTTGTTGAGGCAATGCGTGAAGAGGAACAACGCTCCTCTCTACTAGACAACGAGCTACCTGGACGACCGGCGACACGGCCTGGCGCGGGTTCCAACTCGAAAACAAGGAGGAATGGCGAAGACCATGACACGTCCTGGTGGGATGGTGACGATGAGAGTTGATCGCACCGTCGCTAGCCTTCGCCGTATATTCATTCCCCACGCAGCATCAGACGCGGTCTCTAACGAACTAGATAGGCTCCTGAGACAGCAATTTGCTTCGGAAGCACTTGGCCGCGTCGACGAGGCTGGCGGACTTGTTGTTATAGGGCCGTCAGGTTCCGGCAAAACAACGGCAATCAAACACGCGATTGAGCAGCACAAGCTGCTCATCGCCACCCAAGAAGACCGTACTAGGCCTGCGGTCTTTGTACGGGTTCCCGCACCTGCGAGTATCAAAGACTTGGGTGCTGCGACCCTCAATGCGCTTGGCTGGACCGTTCAAGTCCCGTCGCGGTGGTCTGCTATGGAGCGATGGCGACGTGTGCAGAACCTGTTGCACGATTTTCGTGTGCGGGTACTGCATTTTCACGAGGCTCAGCACCTCACCACAGGCAAGCAGAAGGAAATGCAAGCCACCAACGACGCACTTAAAAGTCGTCTTCAAGATCCTACTTGGCCAGTTGTCTTAGCAATATCGGCGACGCCCGAATTCCAGTCAATTCTATCTCAAGACACCCAACTGTTAAGGCGTGTGGTCCCCTTAAAGATTGAACGGATGTCGCTGGCGTCGGATCGGGATGAAATCAGGGATGCCTTGCAGGTATACGTGCAAGCCGCAAGGATTTCACCGTCAGACAGCATTAAGTCCCACGACTTTTGCCGTCGACTCATGATCGCTGGGGATCGGCTATTCGCACTGACCTGCAGAATGATTGTCGATGGCATCGAGGAAGCTCTCCTCGAAGGAGCGGAAGAGTTGCGAATCGATCATTTCGCTAACGCGTTTCGCAGGCGGACTGGTGCAATGGACGCGTATAACGCTTTCGTTGCGGACGACTACCGTAAGCTCGATATCTATTCGATCCTCGACCAACAGAGCGAGGAGGACCGGCAATGAAGACGCAGTTGCCGAAAGGTGTTGAAAGTTTTCCCAACGAGCCCTGCTTCTCGTTTCTCGTGCGCCTGGCTGAACGCAACGACATCTCTGCGTTTGAGCTGGCTTCGGTATCAGGAACACGCTGGCCGAACGTAAAGATTGGCTCCCATCAAGCGGTGCGCGCATGCGCGGCGCTTGCCGGAATTGATCCTTGTGCGCTCAGACGAGCAACACCTCGCCTGATAGATAAACGTCTGTACGGTTTCGTAGGCGCAACCTTGCCGGATCGGCTCATGCGATCTGCTGACCTGAAGTTTTGTCCGAGCTGCGCGCAGGAAGATGTTGATGTTGGCCAACAACCTCACATCAGATCTGAATGGTTGCTGCGAGCATTTAGAGTTTGCCCGATCCATCAAACACCTTTGATTGATTTGTGCAGCATCGACTACCTCAAATACGACTGCCTCACCCAAACGATCGCGAGCCGCTTGGAGGACCATAGGGTTGGGCAAAACACACGCACCGATCGTCCAGCTTTCGAGCAATACCTGACCAGTCGCATAAACAGGGTCTGGACAAGGGAAAAGCGATGGGTGGACACGCTATCACTCGTGTCACTTATCGAGTCCGCCGAAATGTTCGGTGCCCTTTTGAGGTTTGGAAAATTCAAAAAGTCGGAATTAGAGTTCGATGACTGGCTGGCCGCCGCTCAACTTGGTTTCACTATCCTTGAAAACGGGAAAGATGAACTGTTTCAAAGGTTGGCGCACCACACAACACGAGCCGAAAAGCGGTCTCTCATTGGATACACGCAATGCTTCGGCCAAGTTTACGCTTGGCTGAACACGAACCGAGAAGACCCAAAACATGAGGAGATTGTGTCTACGATTCATGAGTTAGCCGAAAGGAGCTTGCGAACCGAGCATTTGACCACCCTCCTCGGTAGACCGCTTACCCGTATCGAGGGCTGTTCGGTAACACGCCTTGCTGAGGTTTTCGACATTCAGCCCAAGCGTGTTCGCGTTTTTCTCGCCCGGTCGGGCGTGGAACCGATAGGTTCAATCGACACCATTATGGGCCAGGCGGTGCTGTACCCAGATGACCCTGCTCGACAAGCCATACGAAAGTGGCTGGACTTAATTGATGGGCAAGATGCGCGACAGCTGCTTGATGTGACGCGTTCTACATTCAACAGCTTGGTCGAGCACAAAATCGTTCGCCAACACCGCTTCGAAAATCTTCGCGGCCCACGTTACTCGACGAAATCACTGATCTCGTTGTGTCGTAGATTTGAGAAGCTACAGAAAGATAATAGCGAACGGGGCTGCGATACCATCCGCGGTCGCTTGGAAAGCCTCAGCTCAGCGGCCCGACGAGTACCTTGCGAAATTGGGGAGCTTTTTCGGCTGCTCTTGCAAAATGAGTTGTCCCGCTTGTCGGTAATGCCGAAAGATCAGGGCATTCCAGATATCCGGATCTGCATCAATGAAGCCAAAGAGCGACTTCAGCTGCCTGAACCGCCGGGACTGACGGAGCAGGCAGCTGCCGCGAAGCTTCAACTGTCGGTACAGGCCATCCAGTCGCTCCGAAAGGCTGGGCACCTCGCGACAATCCAAGGTCGCAACCCGGAAACGCGAAAGCTGCTCATGCGGATCGACGAGGCTGGTGCGAGCGAGTTTGCCAAGACCTTCGTTAGTCTGTTCGCTTTGGCAGAGCTAAATGGCTTGTCCCGCACGGCCGCGGCCAAGTTGCTAGAATGCCTGGATTGCCCGGTTGCTATCTCCGTGGCTAAGTCACCCAAATTCTTCCGGAGATCCGATGTTGCCAAGACCGAACTGGTACATGAGCTGGCCGTGCCAAAGTAGTCCGGAAAACCCCCGTTTGTAACGTCATCGCCCTGTTGAAGCTTCGTTCGACGGGGCTCTTTGTTTGCAACGCGTTGGACAAGGTGGGTGAAAAAGAAGGACACTTTGATTTCAACGATGCATTTTGGCATCATATATTTCAATGACTTACAGCGTCACTTAGGACAAAGTGGCCGCGTCTCTTCACAAGTTACCGTGCGGTTTGCGACTATACGATAAACGCGCAGTCAATTGCGCAGCTATTTCCGCCCCCTGCCCAGAGCCAAAACAGCCGATTCCTGCGCGCGAGGCGAGTGGTGCCAATACACGTCCTCAATGGTTTTGGTCGATGTGGGCTTGTGTGTGCAAGATGTGGAACATATCATGAACATATGTGCGCAAAGTCAATCGAACAGAAACTGGCGATCCTCAGTGATGCGGCCAAGTATGACGCATCCTGTGCGTCCTCCGGCTCGACCAAGCGCGACAGCCGGGATGGCAAGGGGCTTGGGTCAAACACAGGTGCGGGCATCTGTCACTCTTATGCCCCGGACGGGCGGTGCATCAGTCTGCTCAAGATATTGATGACGAATTTCTGCATTTATGACTGCGTCTACTGCGTAAATCGCGTGTCCTCGAATGTTGAGCGGGCGCGGTTCAGTGTGGACGAGGTGGTGAAGCTGACGATCGACTTCTATCGCCGCAATTATATAGAGGGGCTGTTTCTGTCCTCGGGCATCATCCGCTCACCTGACAAGACGATGGAGGACATGGTGCGGATCGTGCGCAAGCTGCGCATCGAAGAGCGTTTTCGCGGCTACATCCACCTGAAAACCATACCCGACGCGGCCCCCGAACTGATCGAAGAAGCCGGGCGGTTGGCGGATCGATTGTCGATCAATGTCGAACTGCCGACGGATGCGGCGGTTCAAACCTTTGCCCCCGAAAAAAGCCCGGTGCAAATTCGCAAAGCCATGGCCGATGTCAAACTCCGCCGCCTGGCTGCCAAGGACAAAGCACATACCGGGCGGCGGCCCAAGCCTTTTGCGCCCGCGGGCCAGTCAACGCAAGTCATCGTCGGCGCAGACGCCGCCAATGACCTGACGATCTTGAAGCAGTCGACGCGATTATATGGCAGCTATGGTCTCAAGCGGGTCTACTATTCAGCGTTTTCCCCGATCCCTGACGCATCGCCGCGGCTGCCCCTGATCAGTCCACCCCTGCAACGCGAACACCGGCTTTATCAGGCGGACTGGCTTTTGCGCTTCTATGACTTCCAACTTCACGAAATCTCGGACGCAGCGCTGGGGGGCAACCTTGATCTTGATATCGACCCCAAGCTTGCCTGGGCGCTCGCACATCGCGGCCTGTTTCCGGTAGACGTGAACGTCGCGCCGCGCGACGTGTTGCTCAGGGTGCCGGGATTTGGCGTAAAGACGGTGAACCGCATTCTGACCACGCGGCAACATCGCACCCTGCGCTACGAAGATATCGGCCGGATGGGCGCATCAATGAAGAAAGCGCGCGCCTTCATCAGCGCTTTGGGCTGGAGCCCTCGCGCCTTGACCGATGCGGCGGATTTGCGCGCCACCTTCGCGCCACCGCCGGAACAGCTGACCTTGTTCTGAGGTCGGGATGACACAGCATATTATCCTACCGCGTATTGGCACGGGCGTCGCATGGCGCAGCAGCGCGCGCGCCTGTCTGGCGATGAACCTGCACCCAAACGAGGTCCGGTGGAGCGATACCGCCTCCGACCCATCCCTGTTTGACGCACCGCCCCTCGCCTCGCCCGCAGGCAGGACAAACATCAAGGTGCCCAAGGCGTTCGTGTCCCTGGCGCAATCGGTTGTCTGGCACACGGACGCAGACCGGTTTGATCGGCTCTATGCCCTGCTGTTCCGCCTGCGAACATCCCCCGGCCTGATGAGCGACCGGGCCGACCCCGCCGTCGGTCACCTTCGCAAGCTGGAAAAAGCGGTGCACCGCTGTCAGCACAAGATGAAAGCCTTTGTGCGCTTTCGCGAAATTGGCGCACCGGATGCACCCCGGCGCAGCTTTGCATCGTGGTTTGAACCGACGCACAACACGGTGGAGCCCACCGCAGACTTCTTTGCCAAGCGGTTTGCGGACATGGATTGGCGGATTGTCACGCCCTCCGTATCTGCCCTCTTCGAAAAGGGCGAACTGCGCTTTGAATTGGACTTGCCACGCCCTGATCTGCACCGGGACGACACCGAACAGCTATGGACCACCTACTTCCGCAACATCTTCAACCCCGCGCGGCTTAAGGTGAATGCCATGACCTCGGAAATGCCCCGGAAATATTGGAAAAACCTGCCCGAAGCCGCGGCGATCCCAGATCTGATTGCGGCCGCACCCGCCCGCGCGCGCGCCATGGCCCAGGCCGCACCTACCCTGCCGCCAGTGCGTGCCGAACGGGTTCAACAAGCAGCGGCTGGTTTTGCCACCGCATGGGCCAGCCCCAACGCAAGCTTGGCTGCCTGCACACGCTGCCCGCTTCACGCAAACGCGACACAGGTTGTTGCCGGCTGCGGCCCCGAAGACGCGCACCTCATGATTGTCGGCGAGCAGCCCGGCGATCAGGAGGATCTGACCGGCAAGCCATTCGTCGGGCCATCGGGTGCGCTGTTGAACGACGTCTTTGCACTGGCGGGGATTGACCGGAAAACCGTGTATCTGACCAATGCGGTGAAACACTTCAAGCATATCGTCCGCGGCAAACGTCGGCTGCACAAAACGCCTGATCAGGCCGAGATCGAACATTGCCAAGCCTGGCTCAATGCAGAAATCCAGCAGGTGCGCCCCACATTGATCGTTGCGATGGGGGCCACTGCGGCGCAGGCATTGACGGGCAATCGCAACGACATCCTGAAGCGGCGGGGCCAAGTCGAGACTGGCCGACAGGGGCGGCCTGTTCTTTTGACAGTACACCCCTCCCACATTCTAAGGACCCCGGACCGATCCAGGCAGGACGAATTGCGCGCTTGGCTGCAAGAGGACCTGTCCAAGGCCAACGCACTGACTGCACCCGTGATCTGACCAGGCGACCCTCCACAAACCAACCCCGAAACCCGCCAGATTTAAGAGCCAAGGAGGCGATGCGCGCAGCATTGCCCCAACCTGTTCGGTCGCGGGTACGCTACGTGCCGTTGCTCTGCCTGACTGCCTGCCGCCAAAGCGTTGTGTACTGGCCCAACACTGAACTTTTTCGGTCGCTGACCCGGATCGGTGTCTCCTGGCCCGGGTCGGCTGATGCCCTGCCTTGAAACAGCATCGCAGCACCCGCGCTTGTGCCCGTCGTTCCCGATGACCGGTAGACTTGCGAGCACGTCGAGATGCTGAGCATCTCAAGATAAAGCGTATTTGTGGCAAATGGGCCCTCGACGATGATGGCGCCGTCGTGATCGATATTCGAGAGGCACTCCGCAGTCACCAACGCCAGATAAAGTGCGACCGCAGCACCGCGCTTGCCCGTGCCCACCATGGGTTCAGGCCCCAGCCAGGTCGAGCGGCACCCCTTGAACGGTCCTGTGTCAGGGGCCAGCGCGGGCAAGAGCATGACGCCTTCAGACACGATATCCCGCAGGTCCGCAAAGGTTGGTTCGGGATATGATCCGCCCGTCGCCAGATCGTGTTCGCGCCCGCCCATGAACCGCGCCGACGGCGCAGGTTGACCCAACGCCGTAACATTGCAAAGGGTGTCGCGATCCGGGTCCAGCCGGACCGCCTTGCCACCAATCGACATCGCAATGACCCAGGTGCCGGTCGATATCACGCTGAACGGTGGTGTCCGGCGCAGCACATAAGGAAGAAGCGACGCATTGGAATCGTGGATACCACATGCAACCGGCGTCTCTTTTGGCAAACCGGTCTGTTCCGCGATCTCTGGGCGTAATGTGCCCAAGATGTCAGACGGCTTGCGCACCGGTGCAACTTTGTCGGTCAACTCAAGCGTTCCAACCAGCGCGGAAAAGTCACCCAAATGCGGGTTCCAAAGATCGGTGTGGCACCCAAGCGATGTGATGTCAGTGGCGGTCGCGCCCGTCAGCCGCGCGCCCCAGAACTGCGGGTAGGTCACGATCTGGGCCGTTCTGCCTCTCAGGTCAGGATCGACCTCAAACTGCCAGAACAATTGCGCCCCGATGTTCAGCCCACCCGCCAGCTTCGGTGAGCCGGTCTCGGTAAATGAGGGACGGATGGCCGCATAGCTGTCGGCCAGCACATCGGGGCCGGTATGTTCGTAATCCAGAATGGGTGCGGCCAGATCACCATTCCTGTCCAGGAGTGCCACGCACGCGCCATGGGTCGTGACCGATATCGCGTCAATTCCGAACGCGGCCTGAAATTGGCGCAAGCCGTCCAGCAAGAAGGACCAGTGGCCGTCAACGTCAAAGTGCGGCCATGGGGGACCGGGCAAGACAGTGTTGGGCCGCGTAAGCGTCGCCAACTCGGCCAACGTATCCCTGTCTACCAGCACCAGCTTTGCGTTTGTTTTGCCGATATCTACGACGGCGACATGCTGCGTCATGGCATGTGAAAGACGGTTTCAAGCGGTGTGGCAACGGGCGCATTGTCGGGATGCGTCTCCATGATGTCTGCCATATGAGCCCACCACCGCTGCATGATCGGGTGACCGGGAAGATCATCCATGCCGTGTCCGTTCGAACGCCAAAGCACACCAAAAAGGATGTGGGTCTCGGGATCAAAGTGGATCGAGTAGTCGGACACGCCTACGTCCTTGAGCAGCGCCGACAATTCAGGCCAGATCTCGTTATGGCGTTTGATATACTCGGCGCGGCAACCGGGCGTCAGTTGCATCTTGAAGGCGTATTTCTCCATCATCCGGCCCGCCACATGGACCAAAGGCGCGGCAGGGCGATCACGCCGATCAAAAGCGCGCCGATGACAATGGACATCACAATGCCTGGCACATTCAGAAGCCCGAGGCCGAAGGTCACAAGCCCCATGACAAAAGCTGCGATGACCACGCCGACAATACTGCCGGACCCGCCCAGAATGCTGACCCCGCCCAGAACCACCATAGTGACCACCTCAAGTTCCCACCCCGTGGCGATGGATGGGCGGGTCGAGCCAAGCCGGGCTGTCAAGCAGATCGCGGCGATGCCGGACATCAGCCCCGTGAGCAGGAACAGAGTGAACTTCACGCGTTGCACCCGGATGCCGGAGAACATCGCCCCAGTCGGGTTGTTGCCGATGGCATAAACCGCGCGGCCGAAATTCGTCTTGTGCAGCAACACCCCATAGATCAGCGCGATGAGCGCAAAGAGCACCAGTTCGAACGAAATCACCCACCAGACATATCCCTGTCCGAACCATTGAAAGCTGCTGGGATAGCCGCCATAGGCCTCATCCCCCAGCACGATGAACGAGATGCCGCGAAACAGGCTCATCGTGCCGATGGTGACCACGATGGACGGCAGGCCAAAGCGGGTGACAAGCACCCCGTTGAAAGCGCCGCACATGAGCCCGACGCCAAGGCCAATCAACACCAGACCCGGGGTGCCGATACCCATCTGCACGGCGGCCCCCATGGCGGTTGAGGCCAATGCGATGATGGCGGCGACACTCAGGTCAATCTCGCCCGAGATGATCAGCAGCGCCATGGCGAAGGCGATCATTGCCTTTTCCGTGAAGTTGAAGGTCGCGTCGCTGAGGTTCCAGGCGTTGAGGAAGTAGGGTGAGGCGAAGCTGTTGGCGACAAATATGGCGATGGCAACCGCCAGCAGCAGCGTTTCCCAGCTTTTGAGCCGCTGTTCCAGCGGGGAACGCAGCCGGTCGGGGATCATGCGGTCTGTGGTGCTCATGTCGCATGCTCCGCCTGTTTGAGGATGATCCGACCTTTCTTGCGATTGGCCTGCGCGTTCAGGGCCACGGCGATGATGATGGCGCTGCCGGAGATCGCAAGCTGCCAGAAGGGCGAGATGTCGACGACCGGGAGCGCATTCTTGATGATGCCGAGAAAGAGCGCACCCAGCAGCGCCCCCGCCACAGTACCGATGCCGCCCATGATCGACACGCCGCCGATCACACAGGCCGCCACCACGTCCAATTCGAACCCACCCGCGATGTCGACATAGGCCACGGCAAAACGCGACACCCAGAGATAGCCCGCAAGCCCCGCCAGCGCGCCCGAGATGGTGAACGCCCAGAACTGCGTCTTGCCCACGTTGATGCCTGCATAGGTGGCCGCATGGGGATTGCCGCCCGCCGCATAGAACGCCCGCCCCAGCGTGGTCCGCGTCATTACGATGGAAAAGAGGATGACGGCGAAGATGGCGATCCAGCTGAGGACCGGCAGGCCCAGAAGTTCAGCCCGCGGAAAGGCCTTGAAGGCCGGGCTCATCTCATGGCTGTTGACCCATTTGCCGTCCGAGATAAGGAAAATGAGCCCCCGGAAGATGGTCATGGTGCCAAGAGTGACAACGATGGGCGGGATGCTGAGTTTCCAGACCAGAAGCCCGTTGAACATGCCCATGATCGTGCCAAGGCCGATAGCAATCAGCAGGATGAAGACGATGGGCAGGCCCGGTGCTGCGACGTTGACCATGGACACGACCATGCCCGTCAGCGCCAGATTTGCGGCGACGCTCAGGTCGATGCACTTGGTCAGGATCACGATCATCTGACCAATGGCCAACAGGATCAGAGGCGAGGTATCGTTGAACACATTGGCAAGGTTGCCCGGCGCGATGAAGGCCGGAAAACGGGACGAAATCAGAACCAAGAGCAGGACAATGGCCCCAACCAGCAGGGCCTCGCGCGATGAGATCAGGCGTTTGAGCATGGTGTTGTCCCCTCAGATACCGGCCGCATGGCGCACCAGCGTTTCGGGTTGCAGATCATCGCCACAGAGTTCGGCGGCCATGCGCCCCTCGCGCATGACAATCACACGGTCGGACATGCCCAGCACTTCGGGGATTTCAGAGCTGACCATGATGATGGCAAGGCCCTGAGCCGCCAGTTCCGCCATGAAGTCGTGCACCGCGGCCTTGGACCCGATATCGACCCCTTTGGTGGGTTCATCGAGAATGATGACCTTGGGCTGCGTGGCGAGCCATTTGGCGATCACCACCTTTTGCTGGTTGCCACCCGACAGGTTGCCCACATGGGTGTCGAGTGATGCCGCACGCAGGTCCAGCCGTTCGGTGTATTCGCGCGCCAGTTTGAATTCCTCGGCCATGCGCAAAAACCCGTTGCTTGAGATGCGGCCCAGCGAGGGCAGCGTGACGTTCTGAAAGATCGGCAGATCAAGGATCGCGCCTTGGGACCCGCGGTCTTCGGGCACATAGACGATGCCATTGGCGACGGCGTCGGCGGGCGATTTGATATCCACCGGCCTGCCATCCACCTCCACCCTTCCGCCAGACGGTCGCGTCATACCAAAAAGCGATTGCATAAATTCGGACCGGCCTGCGCCAACCAGACCGTAAAAGCCCAGAATCTCGCCGGTGCGCAATTCAAAGCCGATGTCGTCAAACTCGGTCGGATGGGCATATCCCTGCACCCGCAGTACAATATCGCCGGGATTCGGGGCGCGTTTGGGGAAAATCTGGCTGACGTCGCGGCCCACCATCATCTTGACAAGCTCCGCCTCGGTCACATCCTTGATCGCGCCATCGCCAATCAACTGCCCATCGCGGAAGACAGTGTAGTTGTCGGCGATGCGGAAAATCTCGTCAAACTTGTGGCTGATAAACAGGATCGCCTTGCCTTGCGCCTTGAGGCTCTCGACCAGGTCATAAAGCTCTTCGATTTCCTTGTGGGACAGGGCCGCGGTCGGTTCGTCCATGATGACGACGCGGGCGTCGATAGACAGAGCGCGGGCGATGGCCACAAGATGCTTGTTGGCGATGCCCAGATCCTTGAGCTTATGTTCGGGGTCAATCTGCGCGCCGATACCGTCAAGCAGTGCACGGGCTTTGGCCACCATCGCCTTGTGGTCGATCAGACCAAGAGCGCCGCGGGGCGCGTGACCCAGAAAGATGTTTTCGGCCACCGACAATTCGTCAAACAGAACCGTTTCCTGATGAATAGCCGTTACGCCGTTGTCTGCTGCGGACTGCGGCACCGAGAAAGCAGTTGGTCGCCCATCCACAAGGATCTTGCCGCTATTGGGCTGATAGATGCCCGTCAGGATTTTCACGACGGTGGATTTGCCTGCGCCATTCTCTCCGATCAGGGCCGTGACCTTGCCCGGATACAAGCTGAGCGAGACCTCAGAGAGCGCCCTGACTCCCGGAAACGTCTTAGTGATGTCCTTTAACGCCAAAACAGCATGCCCGGCGGACACGTCCTCCGACAGCACAGGCGTATCAGTTTGCTGGAGCATCTGAATTCCCTACGCGCGACTAGATTGCCCCCGGCGCCGGGTCAGGACCGCGCCGGGGGCAACACTGACCTTTAGAAGATCGATTTGAACTGTTCGATGTTGGACGCGTCATAAACAAACGGATCCGCCATCGCGGCTGAGTTGCTATCGTCCAGCGTGATCGACCCCACGCGACCAATCGAAATCTCGGCCCCCGGCTCTGCCGTGACCTCTCCAGATGCAAGCGCATGGGCGATCATCGTGGCGGAATAGCCCAGATCAATCGGGTTCCAGATGGCAAAGGACTGCGATGCACCGCTTTCGATGGCCCCGGCCATTTCGGACGGCAAGCCAAGGCCGGTCACGTTGACCTCACCAATCTTGCCCGCATCCGCCACGGCCTGTGCCGCCGCCACGATGCCCACGGATGTTGGCGCGATGATAGCGTCAAGGTCGGGGAAGGACTGCATCAGGCCTTGCGCTTCGCGGTAGGATTTGTCGGCAAGGTCGTCGCCATAGACTGTCGAGACCACATTGATGCCCGGATAGTTCGGCAGCACCTTGGTCATTTCCTCGATCCAGATGTTCTGGTTGGTTGAGGTGGTGGTGGCCGACAGCACAGCCACGTCGCCACCATCGGGCAGGTGATCTGCGGCCAGCTTGACGATCATGTTCCCGATCAGCGCGTTCGAGGATGGGTTGAGGTGCATCTGACGGCCCTCATCAGCGACCCCAGAATCCCACGAAATCACGGTGATCCCGCGTTGCATGGCCCGCTTCAGGGCCGGCACCAGCGCGTCCGTATCATTGGCCGACACAGCGATGGCGTCGACATTCTGGGCGATGAGGGCATTGATCACCTCGATCTGTCCTTCGGCGGTGGTGTCGGTGGGTCCGGTATAGATCACCTCGACATTGCCAAGTTCCTTGGCGGCCTCTTCGGCACCTTCGGCAGCAGCTTCGAAAAAGCCGATGCCCAGCGCCTTGACCACCAGCGCAATGCGCATGTTGTCCTGCGCCAGCGCCGACGTACCAAACAGGCTGGCCGCAAGGCTGATCCCCGCGGTGAGTGATGTGAATGTGCGACGTTTCATTGGTTTCCTCCCTAAAGACGCGTTCGCTTTTTTGGTCACCTCTAAGAGGCAACAATGTTCTGAACGCCACCGCTCTGGGCAACGATCAGCTTCACTTCGGCGGCGTCGAGCATCGCCGCCGCCTTGTCGGAAATGTGGTCATCGGTGATGACGGTGGTGATGCGGTGCAGCGGGCATAGCACGAGGCTAGACCGCTGTTCGAATTTCGAGCTGTCCACGAGCACAACCAATTCATCCGCCTGCCCAATCAGCTTCTGTTCGGCCTGGATCAGCAGCGGATCGGCCTCCATCAACCCCAGTGGGCCAAGACCCTGCGCGCCCATGAACATGCGCCGGGCGCAAAAATTGCGGGTCACGTCATTGTCAAAGGGCGACAGGATGATGTTCTGTTCACGGTAGATCGTGCCACCCGACAGCATCACCGTGTTCTTGGAATGCTTCAACAGGTGTTCGGCAATAGGGAACGAGTTGGTGAACACCTGCATACGACGCGATGCCAGCGGATGCACCATCTGGAAGGTTGTCGTGCCCCCATTGATGATAATCGCATCGCCTTCGTCGCATAGATCGACAGCGGCGGCTGCAATCGCCTGCTTGTCGTCGATCCGCATGGTTTCGTTCACCGAGAATGGCCGCCCGGCAAGCCCCACGAATTGCGGCGGGCTCAGCGCTTCGGCCCCGCCACGGACCCGGCGCAACAGCTTGTCCTGATGCAACGTGGCGATGTCTCGACGGATCGTCGCCTCGGACGCACCAGTCAGATTGCACAGGTCCGCCACTGTCACCACAGGCCGTTCTTCGACCGCGGACAGGATGATGGTGTGCCGTTCTTTTTCGTGCATCTGGCGCCTCCCTGCTCAATACGGTGTCCAGATTCGGACGACCTGTCAATCAAAAACAATCATGTTCGATCATATTGCACCGCAGCATGACTGTTTATGATTGAAATTGATTGACAACAGACCGCACCGCGCTCAGCCTAGGGACACAAAGATAACGGGTGCGCTGCGCCGACCGGGAGGAAACATGTTGAAATCTCTGGAATCTCAACTCCTTGAGAGTCGTTGGGACGATCAGGCTGCGAGCGGCCTGAGCGAATCGGAACTTCTGCTCTACCGCTCAAACATCCTTGGGGCGGACAAGCGCGTAACCAATTACGGTGGCGGCAACACCTCTGCCAAGTTGATGGAAACCGACCCGCTGACCGGCGAAAAGGTCGAGGTGCTGTGGGTCAAAGGATCGGGTGGCGATATCGGGTCGATCAAGATGGACGGCTTTGCCACTCTCTACATGGACAAGCTGCAAGCGCTGAAATCGCTCTATCGCGGGGTCGCGCATGAGGACGAGATGGTGGGCTACCTGCCGCACTGCACCTTCAACCTGAACGCCCGCGCCGCCTCCATCGACACGCCGCTCCACGCCTGTGTTCCACGCAAGCATGTCGATCATGTGCACGCTGACGCCATCATCGCCATCGCGGCATCCTCCAACTCAGAGGCGCTGACAGAGGAGATTTTCGGCAAGCGGATCGGATGGTTGCCCTGGAAAAGACCCGGCTACGAACTGGGTCTGTGGCTGGAAAAATTCTGTATCGAAAACCCGGAGGCCGACGGCGTTGTGCTTGAAAGTCACGGGCTGTTCACATGGGCCGACACCGCAAAGGCGTGCTATAGCCAGACCATCGACGTGATCAACGTGGCCACGCAATGGCTGGCCGAACGCAGTGACGGTGTGCCCGCCTTCGGTGGCCCCGCCCATGACAGCCTGCCCCCCGATACCCGGCGTGCCGTTGCCGCGCGTCTGATGCCCGCGATCCGGGGCTTTGTGTCCGGTAACCAGCACATGGTGGGCCATTTCAACGACAGTGATACCGTTCTGGAGTTCGTGAATGCCAGACATATGGCACCGCTCGCCGCCCTGGGCACCTCGTGTCCCGACCATTTCCTGCGCACCAAGATCCGCCCGCTTGTCGTGCCTTTCGATCCGGCACAGGGCAATCTGGACGACGTCCTGGCCGACCTGCCTGCGCAAATCGATGCCTACCGTCAAGACTATGCCGCCTATTACGACCGCTGCAAGCGCCACGACAGCCCGGCCCTGCGCGATCCCAATGCGGTGGTCTATCTGGTGCCCGGCGTTGGCATGATCACCTTCGCCAAGGACAAGGCAACGGCGCGCATCTCGGGTGAATTTTACGTCAACGCGATCAACGTCATGCGCGGCGCCTCTGCCGTCAGCACCTATCAGGGCCTGCCGGAACAGGAGGCGTTCGACATCGAATACTGGCTTCTGGAAGAGGCAAAGCTCCAGCGCATGCCCAAGCCGAAATCGCTCGCCGGCCGGGTCGCATTGGTCACGGGTGGTGCGGGCGGCATTGGGGCAGCCACGGCAGAGCGATATCTGGCCGACGGCGCCTGTGTCGTCCTGGCTGACATCAACGATGACGGCCTCGCCGCCACCCACGCCACGCTGATCAAGAACTACGGCCCCGATGTGGTGCGTACCATCAAAATGGACGTCACCAGCGAAGCGGCCGTCGCCACCGCCTTTGCCCACGCAGCGGTCGAGTTTGGCGGCATGGACATCCTTGTGTCGAACGCGGGCATCGCCTCCTCCGCACCCATCGAGAACACATCCCTGGCGCTGTGGACCAAGAACATGGACATCCTGTCGACCGGCTATTTCCTGGTCAGCCGCGAGGCGTTCAAGCTGATGCGGGTGCAGGACATGGGCGGTGCGGTAATCTTTGTGGCCTCCAAGAACGGGTTGGCCGCATCCCCCAATGCGGCTGCGTATTGCACCGCCAAAGCGTCCGAAATCCATCTTGCCCGCTGTTTGGCGCTCGAAGGGGCCGAGGCGGGCATAAGGGTCAATGTCGTGAACCCCGACGCGGTCCTTCGCGGCTCAAAGATTTGGGAGGGCGATTGGCTGGAACAGCGCGCCGATACCTATGGCACGGACAAGGAAGGGCTGGAGGAAATGTACCGCAATCGCTCCATGCTCAAACGCTCTGTCCTGCCCGAAGACATTGCCGAAGCATGTTATTTCTTTGCCGCCGACATCTCGTCGAAATCCACCGGCAACATCATCAATGTGGACGCGGGCAACGTCCAGGCCTTTACCCGCTAGGATCGCAGGATGACTTACGACACAGCGAAAGCGGCCTTTGCCGAATGGGGCGTCGACACTGAAACGGCCCTGACCCAGCTCAAGTCCATCCCGATCTCCATGCATTGCTGGCAGGGCGACGATGTGGTCGGATTTGAGCAAAAGACCGGCGCATCGGGCGGCGGCATCCAAGCCACCGGAAACCATCCCGGCCGCGCCCGGACGCCGGACGAATTGCGCGCTGATCTGGAATCCGCCTATGCGATGATCCCGGGCGCGCATCGGTTGAACCTGCATGCGATGTATCTGGACACGGACGCCACGCCGGACCGCGACGAGATTGAATTTGAACACTTTGCACCTTGGGTGGCTTGGGCGCGCGATCAGGGTCTGAAATTGGATTTCAACCCGACCTTCTTTGCTCATGCCAAAGCCGACGACAATCTGACCCTCAGCCATCCCGATGCAGGCATTCGCGACTTCTGGATCGAGCACGGCAAACGATCACGTGACATCGCGGCCCGGATGGGGGCGGCTTTGGGATCGTCCTGCGTGAATAACATCTGGGTGCCAGATGGGTACAAGGACACCCCGATTGATCGCATGGCAGCGCGTCAGCGGCTGGAACGGTCCCTCGACGCCATGCTCGCCCATGCACATGACAAGGCGCAGATGCTGGATGCTGTCGAAAGCAAGCTGTTCGGCATCGGGGTCGAGGCCTGCACGGTGGGCAGTCACGAATTCTATCTGGGCTACGCCATCCGCAATGGCACGCTCTTGTGCCTCGATATGGGCCATTTTCACCCGACCGAGAACATCGCCGATAAGCTAAGTGCGGTGGCGCTGTCTTTGGACGAGATCCTGCTGCATGTGTCCCGGCCGATGCGCTGGGACAGTGACCATGTCATCCTTCTGAATGACGATATCCTGCAAATGGCGCAGGAACTGGTCAGCGCCGACTTGCTCGGGCGCACGCGCATCGGTCTCGACTTCTTTGATGCAACGATCAGCCGGACAGCGGCATGGGTCATCGGGACCCGCAACATGCAAAAGGCGCTGCTGCGCGCGCTGTTGCTGCCCCTGGATCACCTTAGATCGGCAGAAGATAGGCTTGATTTCACAACCCGGATGGCTGTCACCGAAGAAGTCAAAGACCTGCCGTTTGGCGCGATTTGGCATGAGTTCTGCGACCGAGAGGGCGTCCCAAACGGCCCGGCTTTGATCAAAGAGCTTGAACGCTATCAAAACAGCGTGTCAGACCGGGGCTAACACTTCTGGGCCAAAAGATGGGCGCGCGCGCCGACGCTGCATGGACACCCGAACCGGTGCGCCATGATCCCGCCTGCCTTCAGCATGCAGTTTGCCAAACGCCCGGTTAAAATCCGGTTACACCATCGTCCGCCAGGTAAGGCTTTGCATCTGCGTCTAAATCACAGACCCGTTGATATCTCGTGACCCCACCGAAGGGCGTGTCCCCGCGGGGACAGATTGCCAAATGGGACCCGCCAACCTAGCTTCCAGCTATCTCTAGTCGCAGGGTCGTCATGCTTTCTCTTCAGTTTCTGCTCACCGCGTTTGTTGTCGTTGTGGCGCCGGGCACCGGCGTCATCTACACGCTCGCGCTTGGTCTTGGTCAGGGTCGCAACGCCGCGCTTTGGGCGGCTCTGGGCTGCACCTTCGGCATCGTGCCGCACCTCGCCGCCGCGACGCTGGGCCTTGCCGCGCTGCTGCACACGTCGGCGCTGCTCTTCAATGTCGTGAAATTCGCCGGGGTCGCCTACCTGCTCTGGCTGGCCTGGGGCAGCTTGCGGTCTGGCGGGGCGCTAAACATCTCTGCCCGGCGCAGCGCAGATGCAGGGTGGCAGATCGCCAGACGCGGGGCGCTGATCAACATTCTGAACCCCAAGCTGTCGATTTTCTTTTTGGCTCTTCTCCCGCCTTTCCTTTCCGGCGACGCCGCCACCGCGACGCTCGAAATGACGACGCTAGGTGCGGTGTTCATGGCAATGACCTTTGCGGTTTTTGTACTCTACGGCACCTTCGCCGCCACCGCGCGGCATTGGATACTCGGGTCCGAGACGGCCATGCGCTGGCTCTCGCGCAGCTTTGCCGCGATCTTCGCCGCTCTTGCTGGGCGTCTGGCACTGGAACGCGCATGAGCAACGACTGGCTCTGGTTTGATGGGGTGATCGAGCCGATGGAATGGGGACAAAATACCTACACGATCCTACGCTTGCCCCAAGAGGTGATCGCGGCCCTTCCACCGAAAACCCGGCGGATCGAGGGCGAGTTTGGCGACTTTCCCATCAACCTTGCGCTGACCAAGGCGCCGGTGACTGATGGTACCTTTGTCTATACGGGAAAGACGTTCTTGCGCGACAGCGGGCTTGGCGTTGGCCAACCGTTCGACGCGCGGGTCCGTGCTGTTGATCCCGATCTGGTCGAGGTACCCGACGACGTTCTTACCGCCATTCGCGCCGTCGGCCGGACCGCGGATTGGCAGGCTTTGACGGCAGGGCAGCAACGCTCGAAATTGCATCTTGTGAACACCGCCAAAAGAGCCGAGACACGGGCCAAACGTATTGCCAAGCTGATCGCCGATCTATGACCATAATCCCCCGCGCGCCCCTGCTTCTCGGCCTTGCCGGCCTGATCCCGTTTGTCTGGGGGGCTGCAACCGTGCTGATCGTGGACCTGGGCACCTGGGGTGCGCAAGCGCTTGGCCCGCGCTTTGTGGGGCCTTATGTGCAACTGTTCTACGGTTCGGTGATCCTGTCCTTTATGTCCGGCGTGCTGTGGGGCTTTGCAACCAAAGCGCAAGGCGCGCAGGCGGCCACAGGCTATGCGCTGTCGGTGATCCCCGCGCTCTGGGCGTTCTTTATGACCGGCGGTGGACCGACCAGCGCGTCGCTTAACCTTATTGTGGGGTTTGCTGGCTTGTTGATGCTTGACTTCGCCTTTTCGCGCTGGGGCCTGGCCCCGCTCTGGTGGATGCAATTGCGCGTGTTGCTGACTGCCATCGTTATAATCTGCCTCACAGTCACGGTGATCTAATGAGCGACCGAGAAACCTTGGATGTCTACGCCACCAAAGCCGCAGAATATGCCGCATTGGTCGAGGGCGCGGGCGAGGACCCCATGATCCAGCGGTTCATCGCACATGTCCCCGCGGGGACAAAGGTGCTGGACATCGGCTGCGGGCCGGGCTTTGCCGCCGCCGCCATGGCGCAAGCCGGGCTGGACGCGCACGCGTGGGACCCGGTGCCAGAGATGCTCGACCTGGCCCGCGCCTCTGCTGACGTGACAATTCGTCAGGCGGGATATGACGATCTGACAGAGAAAGATATGTACGGCGGCGTATGGTCCAACTTCTCTATGTTGCACACACCGCTTGCGAAATGGCCTGATTACTTCACCGCCATCCACCGCGCATTGATAGCGGGCGGCGTGCTGCACTTCGGAACCAAACTGGGCAGCGGCGAAAGCCGGGACCGCATTGGGCGGCTATATTCTTATATGACCGAGGACGCGTTGAGCGATTTGCTGATGCGTACCGGCTTTGACATCACCTATACCCACACCGGGGAAGAGGCGGGATTGTCCGGCGAAGTGGCACCGTTCATCGTGCTACAGGCCACGCGTGCCTGAGCTTTTTGCCTATACCGACGGTGCGTGTTCCGGCAATCCCGGCCCGGGGGGCTGGGGCGTGCTGCTGCGCGCGGTAGACGGCGACCGGATCATCAAGCAACGCGAACTCAACGGCGGAGAGGCCCAGACCACCAACAACAAGATGGAGTTGATGGCCGCCATATCGGCGCTGGAAGCACTTGACCGGGCCAGCACCATCACCGTTGTGACCGACAGCAACTATGTCAAAAACGGGATCACCAGCTGGATCCATGGCTGGAAACGCAATGGCTGGAAAAACGCATCGAAGAAACCGGTGGCTAACGCAGACCTATGGCAGCGGCTGGACGCGGCGCAGGCCCGTCATGATGTGACTTGGGAATGGGTCAAAGGCCATGCCGGTCACCCGGAAAACGAGCGCGCGGACGAGTTGGCACGGGCAGGCATGACCCCGTTCAAGGCCAAGTGACGCTACGGCATTTTGTAAAACGCCGCCAAATGAAAGCAAAGTTCGGGTGCCGGCGAGGCAATTGTTACAGAGCTTAAGCGTCCTAAACCGTTGATATTGAAAAGTTTTATGGGCAACCTTCACGCAAATCTTCTTGCCACCCCTGCATTTTCATGACAGTTTGTGACCGTTTGGTCCCTTATTGTTACAGACCTTTTTTGCTATCTCTTTCCCAAGATGCAAGGCCAACCCCAGGCCGCTCAACACGGAGAAGAGACATGAAACTGACAGCTACCAAAACCCCGCTTCTGATCGCCGCCATCGCAACCGCTGTGACCCTGACCAGCCTTGGACCTGCGAGCGCCAAAGCCTATTGGGCATCTGCGAGCGCCGACGTTGAAAGCGCACAAGTGATCGACGCCAGCTTCAAAGCAAAGCTGAAAAAGCACAAGTTTGACCATGGATACAAATTCCACACGGTGAAGAAGAAGAAATTCGTCTCGCCCAAGAAAAAGTTCATCACCAAGAAGAAATTCAAGAAGTTCTTCTAAACCTCTATCGCCTGTCCCCCCAAAGTGGTCCGCCCGGTCATCGGTGCGGGCCATTTGCGTTTTGGAGGGGTGCGCAAAGGCCTGTGCCCGGCGGCACCGCTATCTGAAATGATCCGTCAGGTGCCCGGCGCTTTGATTTTTATGGCTGGCCTGTTGGGCTGGCGTTTTGCTTTGTCAGCCCGGCTATGTTTGGGGGGAACGGTGACCGAGGTGAGATTTAGGACCTGGAGCGTTCGGCAGCCGGTACATAGCGCATCCCCTTACGCTTTTTTTGGGGCTATTTTGTCGAAAAACATAGGTTTGGAGCACCCTCCAAAAATCATATGTTACAGATTTTTTTGATCTTAAGCCTTTGATAAATAGTATTTTTAGTCAGAAACTGTCGCTAGAATATCAAACAGGCCTACCGTTTCCATGACAGTTTGTGACCATTTGGTCCCTTATTGTTACAGACCTTCTTTGCTATCTTTATCCCAAGACGAACGGCCACCCCGGCCGCTAGGAAAGAAGGAGAAAGAAACATGAAACTGACAGCTACCAAAACCCCGCTTCTGATCGCCGCCATCGCAACCGCCGTGACCATCACCAGCCTGAGCCCTGCCAGCGCCGACACGATCTGGACCGGTACAACCGTGGCCGAGGTTGAGCAAACCCAAGTGGTTGACGCGAACTTCAAATTCAAGAAATTCAAAAAGTTCAAGCACCATGGTGGCTTCAAGAAAAAGAAATTCGTTTCGCCCAAGAAGAAGTTTGTCGCCAAGAAGAAGTTCAAGAAGTTCTTTTAAGGCGCGCAATACACAGTGCGCACGAACCTCGGAACGGCCCGCCTCTCCCCCCAAGGCGGGTCGTTTCTGTTTTGCAGGCCTGTCCTGCCCGCACCCGCCAAACGCTGCTGTGATCAACTAAAATGTTGAAGACAGGCGGATTTCTGAAAGCCGTTCTCTCTGTTCTCGCCCTGCACACACGCGCTTGTGCAGAGGGGTGCCCTCCCATGTGCCGGTAAGTGACCCTAGGTTTTTTCGAGCATTGGATCGCCCGATCACGACACAGGAGACGCACATGACTGTCAAAATGACAAAGACACCCATGATGATTGCAGCGCTCGCTGCCGCCGTCACCCTTGGATCCACCAGCGTTGCGCGCGCAGGTGGCCCCGCCACAGTTGCTGCGATCGACAGCGCGGAGGTTGTTCAGGCCAATTTCAAGATCAAGAAGCGTGGCTTTCATCACAAGCGCGGTCTCAAGCACCGCGGGTTTCACCGGCATCGCAGCTTTCATCAGCGCGGGTTCAGGGGCCATCACCGGGGCTTCAAGCACCGTGGACATATCCACCGGCCCAAGCATCGCTCGCGCATCGTTATCAAAAAGCGGTTTTGATCGATTGGTCGCCCGGCCGGAATTTCAGGCTAGTTTACCCAGCGATTGGTTCGCGAATTGAGGCTATGGCATGACCCGGTATATTCTATTGAGTGGGGCCGTCGTTGCCGGTTTTGTTTTGGGCGCCGCGGCGCAGGCGCAAAGTGGTTCAGCCGAGGTCACGCCCGCTCCTGCTCAACAGCCCCAAAACCAGATCGGGGATGAGAAGCGCGGGTCGGCGGTGCGCCAGCCAGCCCCGCTGAGCCATGTGGGGCCGAACTTTCGCGCAGCGCGCCCGTCTAGCCATTTGGGTCCTGGGTTTCGCCTGACCCCGCAGCAGCAGCGCAAGGCGCTGGGGATTCGGCGTTAGGTCATTTGCGCCAATGGGTTGGCACGATGATCAGCGCGCCGATGGACGATATGATTGCGTTGAGACCCGGGCTGGAAAAGCCAAAGCCGAACATGAGCCGGATGAAGAAGAACAAGAAAGCGCCGCCGATGCAGATGATGATCGACGGCAGGATACCGTTATGGGTAAAATTCGACTTTTCCGAGACGTAGCCGACGATGCCCGCGATCACGACAGTGCCGAAGAGGGTCAGGAACATGGGCCGGGTCCTTTCAAAACTGAGTGCCTTCGGGCAGCGGCAGGCCCCGCAGGAAGACATCGGCATCCTGTGCGCCCTTGCCTGCGCGTTGCAAGCGGGTGAGGCGTACCGCGCCGGTGCCGCAGGCGACCGTCAGCGCGTCGTCGAGTAGAGTGCCGGGTGTGCCGGTACCGGGGGCCAATGCCGAACCCAGCACCTTGATCCGTGTGTCGTCGTACTCAAACCACGCGCCTGGGAAGGGGGACAGCCCGCGAATTTGGCGGTCGATGTCGGTGGCCGGTCGGGTCCAGTCGATGGCGGCCTCGGCCTTGTCGATCTTGTGGGCATAGGTGACGCCATCGTCGGGTTGACGCGTGGCGGTAAGGGTTGGATGCAGGGCGAGCGTCTCGACAATCAGGCGAGCACCCAGTGCCGACAGCCGGTCATGCAGGTCAGCGGTGGTGTCGACGGGGCCGATCGGCGTGCGGTCGTGCATCAGGACCGGTCCGGTGTCGAGCCCGGCCTCCATCTGCATGATGCAAACGCCGGTTTCGGTGTCTCCCGCCATGATCGCGCGGTGGATCGGCGCCGCACCGCGCCAGCGCGGCAGCAGGCTGGCGTGGATGTTCAGGCAGCCGTGGGTGGGTGCGTCAAGGATTGGTTGCGGCAGGATCAGGCCATAGGCGACGACCACGGCGATGTCAGCATCCAGGGCGGCGAACTCGGCTTGCGCTGCGTCACTGCGCAGAGAGGTTGGGTGGCGGACGGTCAGACCTAGGGCCTCAGCTCTTGCATGTACGGGGTTGGCGCGGTCCTTTTTGCCGCGGCCCGCGGGTCGGGGTGGTTGGGTGTAGACGCACGCGATGTCGTGCCCGGCGGCGTTTAGCGCGTCGAGAGCCGGAACCGAGAAATCGGGGGTCCCCATGAACATCAAGCGCATGTCATTTGCCCTTTCGCGCTTTGCGCAACAGCATGTCGCGCTTTACCCGACCAAGGTTGTCAAAATACATCCGCCCGGCGAGGTGATCGACCTGGTGCTGGACGCTCCGCGCTTCGAGCCCCGAGAAGTCACGCCGGTCCCAGGTACCTTGCGCGTTCAAGAACCGGACCGTGACTGCCTTGGGGCGCGGGACGTCGGCAGAGACGCCGGGCAAATTGGGGCTGGCTTCGGTGCCTTTGACGATCTCGGGGTCCGAGGACAGGATTTCGGGATTGGCGAGCAAGACGCGGCGGCTGCGGTCGGGGGTGGCGTCCACAACGGCCAAGCGCAGCATGACACCGATTTGGGGCGCGGCCAGGCCCACACCGTGGCCGGGCATGGCGATCATCGTGTCGACCATATCGGCCCAGATGACGCGAATGTCGTCGGTGATTTCGACCACATCTTGGGCGGCGGTGCGCAGCCGCTTGTCTGGCCAGGGGATGAAGGAGCGAATGGTCATCCCTGAGCCTCGTAGGCGCGGAGTAGGGAGGCGCGCTGTGTATCCTCCAGATGATCGAGCGTCAGGATGCCATCAAGATGGTCCAGTTCGTGCTGGGCACACAACGCTGCAAACCCAGTCAACCATCGGTCGTGCACCAAACCTTCCAGATCGGTCCAGACCATCCGTACAGAATTGGGCCGCTCAACGCATGCGGTCACGCCGGGGATCGACAAGCAGCCCTTGTCCGCTCGGGCGCGATCGTCGGAGCGATCAAGAATGTCGGGATTGATGCAGATTAGGGGGCTTCGCGCGCCCTCTTTCCACGTAGGGTCCATCACGAACACACGCTGCAACTCTCCCACCTGCGGGGCGGCAAGACCGCGCCCGGGAGCGGCATACATCGTTTCCAACATGTCATTTGCAAGCGTCTGAATATCTGGGGTGATCACATCGACCGGCGTGCAGACGGCCTGCAATCGAGGATCTGGCCAGGTCAGGATCTTGCGCAGGCTCATGCGCGGGCGCGTTCGCGTTTCAGCTTTTGCATCTTGCGGGTGATCAACTGCCGTTTGAGGGGCTTGAGATAATCAATGAAGAGTTTGCCCTCCAGATGATCAATCTCGTGCTGCACGCAAGTGGCCCACAGACCATCCATGGCTTCGGTCTGCTCATTGCCGTCACGATCAATCCAGCGCACCTCGACCTCGGCCGGTCGTGTCACATCGGCGAACTGGTCGGGGATAGACAGGCATCCCTCTTCATACGTGTTCTTTTCGTCCGACGCTGCGATGATTTCGGGGTTGAACATGATCAGTGGGCGAGGTGGTTCGTCATCCGCCTTGACACAATCCAGCACGATCAGTCGCGTCAACACCCCCACCTGCGGGGCGGCCAGACCGATACCGGGCGCATCATACATGGTCGATAGCATATCATCGGCCAGCGCACGCAGATCGTCCGACAGATCAACCACGGCTTCGGACGTCTTTTTCAGGCGCGGATCGGGGTGCAGAATAATCGGTCGCTTCATGCCCCTGCATGTAAGACAAGCGCCCCAGCACCGCAATGTCCCTTGCGCCTGCCGCACCGCACGCTAGCCTGCGCCTGACACCAACGGAGACCCCCATGAGCTTTGATCAGATCATCGACCGCCGCGGCAGCCATTGTGTGAAATGGGACATGATGGAGGCGATTTATGGCGTCGATGGCGACACGGGCCTGGCCATGTGGGTGGCCGATATGGATTTCAAACCACCGCAATGCGTGCTGGACGCGGTGCAGGCCCAATTGGACCATGGGATCATCGGGTATTTCGGGGATGACAGCAAATACCGTGCGGCCATTCAGTGGTGGATGAAAGAGCGGCATAACTGGATCGTTCAGCCGGACCACATCTTTACCACCCATGGTTTGGTCAATGGCACCGCAATGTGCGTGGACACGTTCACGCAGCCCGGAGATGGCGTTGTGCTTTTCACGCCGGTCTATCATGCCTTTGCCAAGGTTATCAGAGCGAACAACCGGCGCGTCGTGGAATGCGAGATGCAGATGATCGATGGACGCTACGCGTTGGATTTTGAAACCTGGGACGCGCAGCTGGACGGGTCCGAGACCATGTTGATCCTGTGTTCGCCTCACAACCCTGGCGGCCGCGTTTGGACCCGGGAAGAACTGGAGGGCGTGGCGGCATTTGCGAAGCGGCACAAGCTGATATTGGTGTCGGATGAGATCCATCACGATCTGGTCATGCCCGGCCACACGCACATCCCGATGGTGCATATTCCTGGCTTAGAGGACCGGCTGGTGATGATGACGGCCACCACGAAGACGTTCAATATCGCAGGCAGCCATTCCGGGAACGTGATCATCGCCGATCCCGATCTGCGCGCCAAGTTTGCCCAGCGCATGGCGGGACTGGGCCTATCGCCCAACTCTTTTGGTTTGTTCATGGCCACCGCAGCCTATTCGCCCGAAGGCGCCGTGTGGGTGGACGCGCTGGTCGACTATCTGGATGGCAATCGCAAACTTTTCGACGAGGGGGTCAATGCGATCCCGGGTCTTTATTCGATGCCTTTGGAGGCGACTTATTTGTCTTGGGTTGATTTCGACGGCACTGGAATGACGCGCGAAGAGTTTACACGCCGCGTTGAACAGGACGCCGGTATCGCGGTGAACCACGGGCCGACCTTTGGGCAGGGTGGCGACAGTTGGCTACGCTTCAATATTGCGACCCCGCGCGCCAGAGTGCAGGACGCAGTTGAGCGGCTCACCACGGCATTTGGAGATTTGCAGTAACAGGTTTGGCGCGCAATGGGTGCCTTGCGCTGGCGGGTCTGCGTGTTGGTCACGCGGGCCTTTTGCAAATATCTCTTCGGTGGTGCCGGGGTGTGTCTGCTTTTTTGTGATTCTGTCGTCGCGGATTGAAGAGGTGTCGCGGGTGTAAGTTTGGGCGATTGAGCCATCTGTCCGCTTTGGTTGACAATTTGTCACAGCTTCATCTTGACCTGTGTTGCCCGCTAACAGTGTCCGGGTGCATAGCCTTCCCGCTTTTCGGGAAAATGCTACGGCGCAGAAAAACTTGATGAAAATGTAGGCGATATAAACTGATTTACAGATTTTTGGGTGGGGCAGAACAGAAATTTACAAAAAAATCCTTCAAGACCATACCCCAAAGGCAATTTTTACAAAGTAGTGTATGGTTCTCTTCGACAGGCGCAAAATCAAACGCCCGGGTCAAAACGCTGGAGGAGCGCAGTGATTGACCCAACCGGAGGAGACCCATGACGATACACGAGACGCCGAGTGCGGCCACTTTCCCCCCGTCCAAGGAAACCAGGGCGCGCGCCCATCTGGATGCCGATGGCTACGCCAAGATGTATGCTGCATCCGTCAATGACCCAGACGCATTCTGGGCTGAGCACGGCAAGCGGCTGGACTGGATCAAACCCTACTCAACCGTCAAGAACACGTCGTTCGAGCCGGGCAACATTGACATTCGCTGGTTCGAGGATGGCACGCTGAACGTCGCGGCCAACTGCATCGACCGGCATCTTGAGACGCGTGGCGATCAGACGGCGATCATCTGGGAACCGGATGATACGTCCAAGGATGCCCCTCTTCATATCAGTTACCGCGACCTCCACCGCTCCGTTTGCAAGATGGCGAATGTCCTTGAGGAGCTGGGGGTGCGCAAAGGCGACCGGGTTGTCATTTACCTCCCGATGATCCCGGAAGCCGCTTATGCGATGCTGGCCTGTGCCCGCGTCGGTGCCATCCATTCGATTGTATTTGCCGGTTTCTCCCCGGACGCGCTTGGGGCGCGGATCAACGGTTGTGACGCCAAGGTTGTCATCACCGCCGATTACGCGCCCCGAGGCGGACGAGAGACCCCGCTGAAATCGAACACGGATGCTGCGCTTTTGCACTGCAAGGACAATGTGAAGTGCTTGGTGGTCAAACGCACCGGCGGTCAGACAACCTGGACCGACCGCGACTATGACTACAATGCCATGGCCGAGGCGGCGGAAGACACGTTCGCGCCTGCCGAGATGGGGGCCGAAGACCCACTGTTCATCCTCTACACCTCCGGGTCGACCGGGCAGCCAAAGGGCGTGGTTCATACGACCGGCGGCTATCTGGTCTATGCGGCGATGACCCATCAATACACATTCGACTACCATGAGGGTGATGTGTTCTGGTGTACGGCGGATGTAGGCTGGGTCACGGGCCACAGCTACATCGTCTATGGCCCGCTTGCCAATGGCGCGACAACCATCATGTTCGAGGGGGTGCCGACCTTCCCCGATGCGGGCCGCTTCTGGGACGTTTGCGAACGCCACAAGGTCACGCAGTTCTACACCGCGCCGACGGCCATACGTGCCCTTATGGGGGCCGGGAATGACTGGGTCACCAAATACGATCTGTCATCCCTGCGCCTGCTTGGGTCGGTGGGTGAGCCGATCAATCCCGAAGCCTGGACCTGGTATCACGAGGTGGTTGGCAAAGGGAATTGCCCCATCGTGGACACGTTCTGGCAGACCGAAACAGGGGGCCATATGCTCACCCCTCTGCCGGGTGCAACCGATCTGAAACCCGGGTCCGCCCAACAGCCATTCTTTGGCGTGCAGCCTGTGGTTCTGGAACCAACCACGGGTGAGGTGGTCGAAGGCAACGGTGTTGACGGAGTGCTGTGCATCGCCGACAGCTGGCCCGGTCAAATGCGCACGGTCTGGGGTGATCACGAGCGATTTGAGAAGACGTATTTCGGCGACTACAAGGGCTACTACTTCTCGGGCGATGGCTGCCGCCGGGACGAAGACGGCGACTATTGGATCACGGGGCGGGTCGATGACGTGATCAACGTCTCTGGCCACCGCATGGGCACGGCAGAGGTCGAAAGTGCGCTCGTCGCCCACGCCAAGGTCGCAGAAAGCGCCGTGGTTGGGTATCCGCATGACGTGAAAGGGCAAGGCATCTATGCCTATGTCACCTTGATGAATGGGGAAGAGCCCAGCGACGCGCTGCGCAAGGAATTGGAAACCTGGGTTCGGACCGAGATTGGCCCCATCGCCAAACCCGATCTGATCCAGTGGGCCCCAGGCCTGCCCAAGACGCGGTCCGGCAAGATCATGCGCCGTATCCTGCGCAAGATTGCCGAGGATGACTTTGGCGCGCTTGGCGATACATCGACCCTGGCCGACCCGTCCGTGGTTGAAGATCTGATCGCCAATCGCATGAACCGGAGTGATCGCTGATGGACGGCGCAACAACAATTGTGGCCGCGCCCGTCTTTATCCTGCTTGGCCCACCTGGGGCAGGCAAAGGTACGCAGGCGCGGATGCTGCAAGATGCCCACGGTTTGGTGCAGCTTTCCACAGGCGATCTGTTGCGTGCGGCAGTTGCTGCGGGCACGGATGCCGGCAAGGCCGCCAAGGCCGTGATGGAGGCAGGTGGGTTGGTGAGCGATGACATCGTGATCGCCATCCTTAAAGATCGACTGCGGGACGATGAGTGTGCCCGCGGTGTTATCCTGGACGGCTTTCCCCGCACGACAGGGCAGGCCCAAGCGCTGGATGAGTTGCTTGCGGCAAGCGGGCAAGAGATCAATGCCGCCATTAGCCTTGAAGTGGACGACGCGGCCATGGTCACCCGCATCTCGGGCCGCTTCACCTGTGGTGCTTGCGGCGAGGGATACCATGATGTGCATAAGCCCACACGCGTGCTGGGCACCTGTGATAAATGCGGCAGCACCCATATGAAACGCCGGGCGGACGACAATGCCGAAACGGTAGCCCAGCGGCTAAGGGAATATCACGCGCAGACAGCCCCTTTGATCGCCTACTACCAGCACAAGGGCGTGCTGCAATCCCTGAACGCAATGGGGACAATCAACGTGATCGCCACCGAACTTTCAGGGATGGTGAAAGGCGCAATGACCTGAGCGTCCGACGCCTCTGACACTGTGAAAACGCGGCCGTGTGTGTGGCCGTGCCTGCGCCCTGCCCATCAAGGCGCAGACCGGCCCCCGCTTGTTTGGGGGCCGGACGGAAAATCACTGCCTAAGTGTTGATTTGGGTCAACGCACAGGGTGCCAAAGCACCAGACAGTGGACCGGGATTTAGAGCGCCACGATACATCAAACCGGGCGCGACTGAGCAAAGAGGGGCGAAAGGATGCCCCATAGAAACCAAAAGGAGGAGCCGCGATGTCGGAGGAAACCACCAACATTGCCCAAGTGGCAGAGACGGACAAAGGCTATTGGGCCGCGAATGTCCGCATGATTTTAATTTCGTTGGTCATTTGGGCGCTTGTGTCCTTTGGCTTTGGCATTGTGCTGCGCCCGCTGCTGAGCGGGATCGAGATCGGAGGTACCGATCTGGGCTTCTGGTTTGCGCAACAGGGGTCGATCCTTGTCTTCCTGGCGCTGATCTTTTTCTACGCCTGGCGCATGAATAAGCTCGATAAGCAATACGGCGTGGACGAGGAGTAATCGCCATGGATCAGTTTACACTCAACCTGCTGTTTGTGGGCGCATCATTCGCGCTGTACATCGGCATCGCGGTGTGGGCCCGTGCGGGGTCTACATCTGAATTTTATGCCGCGGGTCGCGGCGTGCACCCTGTCACAAACGGGATGGCAACGGCGGCAGACTGGATGTCGGCGGCGTCGTTCATTTCGATGGCGGGCCTCATCGCGTTTACCGGCTACGACAACTCGTCATTCCTGATGGGATGGACCGGCGGCTATGTGCTGCTGGCCTTGCTGCTGGCGCCCTATTTGCGCAAGTTCGGCAAGTTCACCGTGTCCGAGTTCATCGGCGACCGGTTTTATAGCTCAACCGCGCGTCTGGTGGCCGTGATCTGTCTTTTGACGGCGTCGATCACCTATGTGATCGGTCAGATGCAAGGCGTCGGCATTGCCTTTGGTCGGTTCCTTGAGATCGACACGACCTGGGGTCTGCTGATTGGCGCCTGTGTGGTCTTTGCCTATGCCGTGTTTGGCGGCATGAAAGGCGTGACCTATACGCAGGTCGCGCAGTACTGCGTGCTGATCACTGCCTATACCATCCCGGCGGTCTTTATCTCGCTGCAACTGACGGGCAATCCGATCCCGGCGCTGGGACTGTTTGGTGACACTGCGTCGGGCGAGCCGTTGCTGGCAAAACTCGACCAGATCGTAACCGACCTTGGCTTTGCCGAATACACGGCGGCGCATGGATCGACGTTGAACATGGTGCTGTTTACCCTGTCGCTGATGATCGGGACCGCGGGCCTGCCCCACGTGATCATGCGGTTCTTTACGGTGCCCAAAGTGTCGGACGCCCGTTGGTCTGCCGGTTGGACGCTGGTGTTCATTGCTCTGCTGTACCTGACGGCCCCTGCCGTGGGTGCGATGGCGCGGCTGAACATCTCGGAACTGATGTGGCCCAATGGCACATCGGGTGAAGCTGTGAGTGTCGAGGCCATTGAAAGCGATCCGGAATATGCCTGGATGGCGACGTGGCAGAAGACCGGTCTTCTGGATTGGGAAGACAAGAACGGTGATGGCAAAATCCAGTACTACAACGACGCCAATGCGGAGTTGCAGGAAAAAGCCGAAGCCAACGGGTGGACGGGCAATGAACTGACCAAGTTCAACCGCGACATACTTGTCCTCGCCAACCCCGAGATCGCGTCCCTGCCGGGCTGGGTGATCGGCCTTGTGGCGGCGGGTGGCCTTGCGGCGGCTCTGTCCACGGCGGCGGGTCTGCTCTTGGCGATCTCGTCCGCTGTGTCCCATGACTTGCTGAAGGGCCAGCTGACGCCGAACATGTCGGAGAAATCCGAGTTGATGGCAGCACGGATTTCGATGGCGGCGGCGATTGTGGTTGCTGTGATCCTGGGGCTGAACCCGCCGGGCTTTGCGGCCCAGACGGTGGCGCTGGCCTTTGGTCTCGCGGCAGCCTCGATCTTCCCTGCGCTGATGATGGGCATCTTTTCGACCCGCATCAACAATGTGGGGGCCGTGGCTGGCATGCTGGCCGGTCTGGTTGTGACCTTGCTCTACATCTTCCTGCACAAGGGCTGGTTCTTTATCCCGGACACCAACACGTTCACGGATGCTGATCCGCTGCTTGGGCCGATCAAGTCGACATCGTTCGGTGCGATCGGGGCCATGGTCAACTTCGGTGTCGCTTATGTGGTGGCGGGCATGACCAAGGAAACCCCGCAAGAGATCAAGGACCTGGTGGAAAGCGTGCGCATTCCCCGTGGGGCAGGTGCCGCAGCTGCGGATCACTAGGACCTTTGGGCGCATCGCAGCCTCTCTTCCTTGCGATGCGCCCAAACAACACCGATCGGCCTGCCCGCGCCATGCGTGGGCAGATCACATCCTTGGCCGGAAGGGTTGCTGATGTCGTCACAAGATCTGACCACGTTGCGGGTGGACCAGTTGATGACGCGCGATCCGGTCGTCTGCGCCGCTGATGCGACGGTCCGTGTGGCTGCCGAATTGATGGCAGACCAGCATATTTCATCTGTTTGCATCGTCGACGCACAGGGGTTTCGCGGCATTCTGACTGTGCGCGATATCAACGCCAAGGTCGTCGCCGGGGGTGTGAGCCCCGATACGCAAGTCGCACAGGTGATGACGCCGGCCCCCCTGACGCTTGAACCCGGCGCTTTGGGACTGGACGTGCTGCACATGATGATGGAACGGCGGATCGGACATGTGCCGATTGTCCAAGATGGTCAACTTCTTGGCATTGTGACCCAAACCGATCTGACCCGGTTTCAAGCGCTGTCCTCTGCCGAGTTGGTGCGCTGTGTGGCCGAGGCGGTTGATGTGAACGCCATGGCAGAGGTCACCGCCCGGATACCGGAACTTTTGGCGCAGCTGGTTGGGGCAGGCACACGCCATGATGGCGTAACGCGTCTGATCACCGACATTGCCGATACGGTCACGCGCCGATTACTCGACCTGGCAGAAAAGGAACTGGGCGCTCCTCCGGTTCCCTATCTGTGGCTTGCCTGCGGTAGCCAGGGGCGACGTGAGCAGACGGGTGTGTCGGACCAAGACAATTGTTTGATGCTGTCGGATGACGTGACCGCAGACGATATGCCCTACTTTGCCCGTCTCGCGCAGATGGTGAGCGACGGGCTGCACGCTTGTGGCTACGTCTATTGCCCCGGTGACATGATGGCGACGAACCCGCGTTGGTGCCAACCTCTGTCGACGTGGCTCGGCTATTTTGAGGGATGGATCGCCAAACCAAACCCTGAGGCCCAAATGCTCGCCTCGGTCATGTTTGATCTTCGCGCCATTGGCGGACAGAAAGACCTGTTTGCAGATTTGCAGGCCGATACCCTGGCCAAGGCGTCTGCAAATTCGATTTTCGTGGCGCATATGGTGTCCAACTCTCTGAAACACACGCCAGCTCTGGGGTTGTTCAACCGGCTGCAGCGCGGGCCGTTGGACTTGAAGCACAACGGCGTTGTGCCCGTGGTCGATCTGGGTCGCGTCCATGCCCTGCAAGGGCAGATCACAGCGGTGAACACACGCGCCCGGCTTGAAGCGGCTTTAGAGAATAGCGGCCTATCGTCGAGTGGCGGGGCGGACCTGATTGATGCTTATGATATGATCGCAACCACACGCTTACGTCGTCAGGCACGCCAGATTAGGGTAGGAGAGGCACCAACCAACACGCTGCCCCCCGATGTCTTATCTGGGTTTGAGCGCAGTCAATTGCGCGAGGCATTTGTCATCGTCAAGACGATGCAATCGGCACTGGGCGCGGGCAAGGTAGCACTGGGGTAGGACATGTTTGTAGAATTGATTGCAACCGTCTTTGCCGGGATCGGCGCCGCAGGCCTTGTTATGGTGTTGAACCTGATGACAGGAAAACGCCTGCCCAAGTGGCTGATGCCGGTCGCGGCAGGTGCGGGCATGATCGGCATGACCATTTCGAATGAATATACGTGGTACGGGCGCACCGCAGAGCGTTTGCCAGAAGGCGTTCAGATAGCGATGACCGTGGACGAACAAAGCTGGCTGCGTCCTTGGACGCAGCTTGCCCCTTATACCAAGCGCTTTGTGGCGGTGGACGTTGGCAACCTGCGCCAGAACGCGGCGCAGCCCGGGCAGCGGATGGTTGATCTGTATTTCTTTGGTCGCTGGTCGCCGGTAAACCAAACACCAATGCTACTGGATTGCGCCGGAGCCCGGTCAGCCGTGCTGATCGACGGCGCAGAATTTGCCGCAGATGGCAGCGTTAGAGATGCCGATTGGCAAAAAATGCCCGGTGACGATCCGATTTTAACCTTGGCCTGTGAGACGTAAATGCTGACCCGTCTGTCTCTGCGCCTACGCATTTTGCTGTTCTTCTGCCTGATGGCGGCAGGCGGCATCGCTCTGGCCGCCGGGGCACTTTATGTCGGGTGGGCGCGGGCGGACACACCATTGCCCGCGGGGCCGTTTGTTACTGTTTTTGTTTTGTTTGCGTTTCTCAATACCGGACTGGCAGCGGTGGTCTGGCTCATGTTTGACGAGAACGTCGCAAAGCCCATCAATGCCCTGGCCGCAGATTTGCGTTTGCGTGCGCATTCCGGTGTCGCGCGAGAGGTGGACACCGACGCCGCCCGTTATCTGGGTGATCTTGCGCCAGCAGCGCAGGCGATGTCTCAGATCCTGAGTTCCAGTGTCCTCGCGAGCGCGGCGGAGGTTGCGCAGAGAACGGCGCACTTGCAAAGCGAGGCCGAACGTCTGACGTCGCTTTTAACCGAGATCCCCATCGCGACAATTGTGCTGAACGAGCGGATGAGTATCGTCCTTTATGACGGGCAAGCCGCCGATATCCTTGCTCGTATTGCGCCCCCCCGCCTGAATGCAGCCCTGGTAGACTACTTCTATGCCGCTGATCTGGGTCGGGCTAAGTCAAGGCTTAACCAAACCAGAACTGAGGTGGTTTTCGACCTGCGGGACAAAGAGGCTGCAATGACTTTCAAGGCTAAGCTCAAGCCGCTGGATAGCCCGGGTTATGTGTTGCTGATTGATCTACCGACGCAGGCGCTGACGCCCGAGGGACCGCGCCCGCTGGTCTATGACTTCGATCTGCTGAATGTGGGTGACAAAACCGACATGCGGGAGGTGGCGCTTTCTGACTCTTGCTTTGTCGTCTTTGATTCCGAGACTACGGGGCTCTCCACGGAAAAGGATGACGTGGTGCAATTGGGGGCGGTGCGTGTTCTGAATGGGCGGATCGTCGAAAGTGAAGTCCTGGATTGCTACGTCAATCCGGGGCGACCTATCCCGCCCGCCTCTACTGCAGTCCATCACGTGTCGGATGCGGATGTGGTTGACGCGCCTGACTTTGTCACAGCGGCACGCACCCTACATACATTTTGCAAAGACGCGGTGCTGGTCGCGCATAATGCCCCTTTCGACATGGCGTTTTTGCGTCGGGTTGAGCGAGAGATGGGCGCTGCATGGACTCATCCGGTTTTGGACACTGTTTTGCTGTCGGCTATCATCTTTGGAACAACGGCCGAGCACACGCTTGATGCCCTATGCGATCGTCTAGATATCCACATTGCAGACGATCACAGGCACACAGCCCTTGGCGATGCGCAGGTGACGGCGCGCGCGCTTGTCAAACTGATCCCGCTTTTGGAAGCAAAAGGGTTGCGTACCCTGGGCAGCGTCATCGGCGAAAGCAAGAATTTCGGCCGCCTTTTGCGCGACTTGAACTAAGGTTGGTCAAAGGTCTTGGGTCAGACATCGCACTTGGGCTTGGGCGATTTGTGCCGACACAGTTGGTGACCATACGCGCTAAGATGTTGAACAAGCACACTTGATCCGTTCGCTCGAAGGCGGCGCCCCAGGCCATTATATCTTTGTGACAGTTTTCTGAAGGCAAATGCCTGCGACACCCTTGCGGTCCCCCGCGACTCGGCGTAAACGACCCAAACTGATTGTCGCGGGATGGAGCAGCCCGGTAGCTCGTCAGGCTCATAACCTGAAGGTCGTAGGTTCAAATCCTACTCCCGCAACCAATCAAGTGATCAAAGCCCGGCCAGAGCGCCGGGTTTTTCTTTGAGCATTTCAGTTAGATTGCGCCCTGCCCCTGCTGGCCCAAACAGCCGCAATCAGTGGGTGGATCAGCCAGGACATGGCCTAACCAAGGTGATCAATCTGAGGGTCGGGATCAGCGCGTACGCATTGCAAGCGACTTTCATACCTTCAAAAATATTGATGGCACAAAAAAACCGCCCCGAGGGGCGGTGTGTTTTTGAAACATCGTACGAGAGCTACATCCAAGCGGCTTTTTAGGTTTGGCAGTGACCTACTCTCCCACGCCTTAAGACGCAGTACCATCGGCGCTACAGCACTTAACGGCCGGGTTCGGGATGGGACCGGGTGTTTTGCTTGCGCTATGACCACCAAACCGAAAAAACCGCTCAGAAAATCAACAAATGTGTCCAAGTCGCGTACGACTTTTGTGATGTGTATGCTTCGATCAGAAGAAGTCTTGCTTCTACTGGATCAAATCAAGCCTATCGGGCAATTAGTACCAGTCAACTGAACGCATTACTGCGCTTACATCTCTGGCCTATCGACGTGGTGGTCTACCACGGCCCTCAGGGATACCTTGTTTTGAGGGGGGCTTCCCGCTTAGATGCCTTCAGCGGTTATCCTGTCCGATCATAGCTACCCTGCACTGCCGTAGTCGACAACTGGTCCACCAGTGGATCGTTCACCCCGGTCCTCTCGTACTAGGGGCAACTCCTCTCAAGTATCC
>JBCBID010000009.1:0-162529 GCA_038525015.1 Pseudomonadota bacterium
AGGCCACAACGGCCAGCACCTGGGCCAGGATCAGGACGGCGATGCCGCCGGGAGTGGTAAAGAAATCAGCCATGCATCCTCACACCGTCGGTATTCCCTTTTCCGCGCAAGCAGCGGCCACGACTTCGGCGTCGATGGTCCGGATGCCGCGCGGCAGGGCTGGCGAAATGGTGTAAACAGCATCCGCTTTCCACACGCCACCCTCTTCTGTCACATTTGTTCTCAAATGACGTGCAAATCCCCAACCTCGGATCAGCGTGTATCCGGCAGCGGCACATTCGGCATAATCTTCGACGTCCGCTGCGGTCAGCGCATTGGTCATTTCCACATCGAATTGCACCAAATCCTCGGCCAATAGCTGCGTTTCCACGCCCCGGTAATCGGGAATGAAACGCTCAGCGGTGGGCACGGGCTCGCAGGCCGAAAGCGGCAGGGCCGTTATGATCCAGGCCGCCTTCATTCGGCAGCCATGGCCTCGGTCCGTCGCGCTTTGGCATTGGCGCTCAACTCCGCCATCAACTCGCTGGCGCGGGCAATCGGGTTGGTCAGGTAGAAATCAGCGATGGTCGAGGTCAAAGACCGGCCCTCGATCTTGCCCTTTTCCAATGCCTCGCCTTCATTCTGCGCCACCACATCGATGTCGCCCAGATGCGGGTGGGCCTCGACCAATTTGCTGCGCAGTTGCGGCAATGTGTCAAAGGGGAACCCAAAGCCGCCCGGGATCGGAATGTTACGTTCCGCTGACAGCGCGCGCAGGATCGCCCAGTTTGGCTTGGCCTCCCCCGGCGGGAAGCTGGCGCGTGCCGCCAGTTGTGGCCGCCCTTCGGTGTTCACAAAGAGCCCATCCTCTTCGGTATAGGCCGCAGCGGGCAAGATCACGTCGGCCCGGTGCGCGCCCCGGTCACCATGGCTGCCCTGATAGATGACAAAGGCGCCATCGCCGATCTCGATCTCATCCGCGCCAAGGTTGTAGATGACATCCGCCTTCTCGATTGCCGCCATGCCATCGGGGTTTGTCGCCCCCACATCCATTGCGCCAACGCGGGACGCCGCCGTGTGCAGGATCATCAGACCAGACTTGGTGCTCTCGGCCAGCGCTTGCGCAGCTGCCAGAATGGCCGCGCCATCGCCGCGGGTCAGCGCGCCCATGCCAACAATGATGACTGACGGCTTGTCCTGCACGGCGGAATGGTCTCGCTCAAGCAAGTCGTTGATCACGGTTGCATCGGTCCCGATATGGTTCGCCTCATAGGTCAGGTCCGGCATCTCGCCAATCACGCCCACATTGGCCCCGCGGGCCCAGGCCTTGCGGATACGTGCGTTCAGCACCGGCGCTTCGAGGCGCGGATTGGTCCCGATCAGCATGATAGCTTCGGCACCGTCGATATCATCGATGGTCGCTGTTCCAACATAAGCCGCACGGTTGCCCGACGGCAGCTTGGCCCCGTCGGTCCGGCATTCAACAATGCCGCCCAACGCGTCCATCAACTCTTTCAGTGCATAAGCAGCCTCGACCGGCGCCAGATCACCAACCAGCCCTGCAGGCGCGGTCGCACCGGAAAGCGCTTCGGCGGCTTTTTCCAAGGCCTCACCCCAGGACGCTGGCCTCAGCTTGCCGTTCTCACGGACATAAGGGCGGTCCAATCGCTGGCGGCGCAGCCCGTCCCAGACAAACCGCGTCTTGTCCGAAATCCACTCTTCGTTCGTGCCGTCATGGTTCAGCGGCAAAAAGCGCATGACCTCGCGCCCCTTGGTATCCACGCGAATGGACGACCCAAGCGCGTCCATCACGTCCACGCTCTCGGTCTTGGTCAACTCCCAAGGCCGCGCGGTAAAGGCATAGGGTTTCGACACCAGCGCACCGACCGGGCACAGGTCGATAATGTTGCCCTGCAAGTTCGAATCGAGTGTCTCACCCAGATACGAGGTGATCTCGGCATCCTCACCCCGGCCCGTCTGCCCCATCTGCGTGATGCCTGCCACCTCGGTTGTGAACCGCACGCAACGGGTGCAGGAAATACAGCGCGTCATATGCGTCTCGACCAGCGGGCCAAGGTCCAAATCGTCGACCGCCCGCTTCGGCTCGCGGAACCGGCTGAAATCCACGCCATAGGCCATCGCCTGGTCCTGCAAATCACACTCACCGCCCTGGTCGCAGATCGGGCAATCCAGCGGGTGGTTGATCAGCAGGAACTCCATGACCCCCTCGCGGGCCTTCTTGACCATGGGCGAGTTTGTCTTGACCACCGGCGGCTGCCCCTCGGGCCCGGGCCGCAAATCCTTGACCTGCATCGCGCAAGACGCCGCAGGTTTGGGCGGCCCGCCCACCACTTCCACAAGACACATCCGGCAGTTGCCAGCAATCGACAGCCGCTCGTGATAGCAGAACCGCGGGATCTCGATCCCCACCTCCTCACACGCCTGGATCAGGGTCATCGCCCCGTCCACTTCCACTTCATTCCCGTCGATG
The DNA here is from genome assembly GCA_038525015.1 of Pseudomonadota bacterium. Lineage (GTDB taxonomy): Bacteria > Pseudomonadota > Alphaproteobacteria > Rhodobacterales > Rhodobacteraceae > Tateyamaria. The sequence goes on from JBCBID010000009.1 coordinate 2,471, forward strand.
ATGATCTTGCGGAGGTCGCTCATACGTCAGTTCATCCTTAACAGGGCGCCAATCTGGCCACCTCTTTCAATTTCCACCTGCCCCAGCGCACAATAGCTTGCGGGTTGGCCCGCGGTCACACCTGCCTTTTCCAGATAGGCCGCGCGCGCAGTCTTGAGCCGCGCCTTCTCGACATCCGACTTGCGATAGGCATCAATCTCTTCCTCGGAATAACCCATGTTGCGGGCCTTGGCCTTCAGGCTATTCACAAGGGTCAACGCCCGAAACATCCGGGCCGAGATATCTGGGCAATTCTTGCGTATTTCATCTGCGATCCCCACAGCCAGCAACGTGCCGTCAATCTCGGGAACATCCCGCAGATGAGGCTTGGCCGAAAGAGCTCCGGCAGTCAGGCTTAGGATCAGGGCCATGGTCATTGCGCGCATCGTTTCTCTCCACGTTTCGCATCATGTTGACGCCATGTGGGAAAGCCAGTTCGTGCTATGCAATAACACACGCCAACACAACCCGTTAGCGCGCAAAATGTCGCCTTACGCAGCGCTTGTGATCACGCAGGTGTGCAGGTGCCACGTAGAAGCAGCTTGTCACCGTTGATGCGCAGGGTACCATCTTCGGCATCGGGCCCTTCGATCCACTCGATATCAGAAGACCCAAACTGTCCAATGCAATAGCGGATGGCTTCATAGCGCCCCGCCTCACGCGCACCGGCGAGGGACGCGGATACCGGGCTAACGCCAACTTCAAACTGATCACGCTGCCTGTCGACCTTGCTTGACGACGCGCGGAAAAAGACACCGTCAAACGCCACGCGATTGGCCTGCCGATCTACGCCGCAAGCCGATAGCAACAGTATCGCGATCAACATCAGACCCGTGAACATCGCCGGACGTATTTCGGCCAATTCAAGCGTTTTCGTTTTGATCACCACAAAGTCCTCCACCCCGGCCTGCCCGGCTGCGGATATGATCCCAACCAAAGGCGTGATCCGTATTGCCATGGTTTTCAAGATGATGGAAGCGGTCTAGCGCCTCTTCAACGGTGGGTTTGTGCCGCGCAGGCACCCACCACATAACAAAGCGCAATCCCTGATCCGGATCGTACCACTCGCCCTTTCGGTCATAGAACTGCTTGTGAACGGTGTTGAAGGTGAAGGCGTGCAGACTTTCGACATCTTTCCAGACCGATAGCGTGCTGGCGGTGCGCGGATTGCCCCCAAGCGGGCCGTCAGGGTCAAGCTGCGCCGCCTCCATATCATCACCTTCCAGATGCCAGACATAGCCAGGAGAGCGACGCGCGATGTCATAGACGCGGTCGAGATTGTTCAGGAAATCCGCGACGCGCGGGTCGTCCCAGTCGTATTTCAGAGTACCGATGTTGAATTCAGCGAGGTGCATTTTGGTTCCCTCGGTCATGGCGCTGAAAACCAATAGCAAGCTGGCAACGAGTCATCATCATGTCCTCGCCGCCAACAATCCAGCACCAAGAAGTACTCCACAAGGAAGTAGCCGACAGGGAGCAACACTATCAGAGCTGCGCAAAACACATTCCAACTGAATTGTTTAGTAGCGCGTTGTTGATACAGTTCATGACGAAAAATGCGCCCGGCAACAGCCGCTATCACGACGCAAAGCGGCACCCCAACGAATAGCAAAACTGCAACAAAACCCATTCAAAACTCTCGTTGCGATCACGTCTGCAAACGCTAACGAGACTTTCTGCGCTGCCTCACTCCGCCGCCATCGGTCGCTTAATCCGATCCTCGATCTCATCCCGGAAGTTCCGGATCAGCCCCTGGATCGGCCACGCCGCCGCATCGCCAAGCGCACAGATCGTGTGCCCTTCCACCTGCTTGGTCACGTCCAGCAGCATGTCGATCTCTTCGACCTCCGCCTCGCCATGCACCAGCCGTTCCATCACACGCATCATCCAGCCTGTGCCTTCCCGGCAGGGCGTACACTGACCACACGACTCGTGCTTGTAGAACTTCGACAGCCGCCAGATGGCTTTGATGATGTCGGTCGACTGATCCATCACGATCACTGCCGCCGTGCCCAGACCCGACTGCAAGTCACCGCGCAGGTAATCAAAGTCCATGATGGCATCCTTCATCTTCTCCCCGCGCACGCAGGGAACAGACGACCCGCCGGGGATCACGGCCTTCAGATTGTCCCAACCGCCGCGAATGCCACCGCAGTGCTTTTCAATCAACTCTTCAAAGGTGATCGACATAGCCTCTTCAACCACACAGGGGTTGTTTACGTGGCCCGAGACGGCAAATAGCTTGGTACCCGCATTGTTCGGACGACCAAAGCCCGAAAACCACGACGCGCCGCGACGCAGGATCGTCGGCACGACGGCGATGGATTCCACATTGTTCACAGTGGTCGGGCAGCCATACAGGCCCGCCCCTGCCGGGAATGGCGGCTTCATGCGCGGCATACCCTTCTTGCCCTCAAGCGATTCCAGAAGAGCAGTTTCCTCGCCGCAGATATAGGCCCCCGCCCCGTGGTGCAGATAAATCTCGAAATCCCAGCCCGACCCGGCGGCGTTCTTGCCCACGAGGCCCGCGTCATAGGCTTCGTCAATCGCAGCCTGCAAGGCTTCCTTCTCGCGGATGTATTCGCCGCGAATATAGATGTAGCAGGCGTTCGCATTCATCGCGAAGGACGCGATCAGGCACCCTTCAATCAGCGTATGCGGATCATGGCGCATGATCTCGCGGTCCTTGCACGTGCCCGGTTCGGATTCGTCCGCGTTCACGACCAGATAGCTAGGGCGCCCATCCGATTCCTTAGGCATGAATGACCATTTCAAACCTGTCGGGAAGCCCGCGCCACCGCGACCACGCAGGCCGCTATCCTTCATTTCCTGAATAACCCAATCGCGGCCCTTCTGGATCAGCTTGTCGGTGCCGTCCCAATGACCACGCGCCTGCGCGCCTTTCAGCGTCCGGTCGTGCATCCCGTAAAGGTTTGTAAAGATACGATCTTTGTCAGCCAGCATGGGTGTCATCCTTTGCCAATTGCCTCGCGCGACGGAGGCTTTAGGTGTCTCGGCTCTTTTGCCAAATCCTGATGGCCACCACCAGTGCCCAAATGAACGCAGCCATGGCAGAAAGCAGTATCAGTACTTCATATCGCTGCGCCAATCCAAGACCACTTACAATCACGGGCGCGAAAATGGACAGCAAAGCGGCCGCTGCAATCACAAGGGCCGCGATTCGGCCCTGCCGGGCCAGTTTCGGATCAAGCCGGTCGGACATGCGTTAGTATACGTCGCCCTTGTCGACTTTCTTGGAAAACTCAGTCTCTCCACCCGCAGCAAGGATCTTGGCTTGTTCGACCCAATCATCGCGCGTCACGCGACCTTTGAACCCTTCGAGGTTCTGATCGACCCACGCCACTTCGTTCGGCCCCCAGCTTGCAACCTGATCAAAGTGATAAAAGCCCATCGTGTGCAAAAGGGCCTCAAGTTTGGGCCCTACACCTTTGATTTCCTTTAAGTTATCAGGTTTACCATCACGTGCAGCGGCCAATGTTTCCGGCTTGGACCCTGACCCCTCAACTGCAGGTGCTTCCGTCTTTTTCTTGGCTGCGGCTTTCTTTGGGGCTGCCTTCTTGGCAGCAGGTTTTGTCTGCGGTTCCGCCTCGTATTTCCATTCGCCCTTGCGCTTGGCCAAGTCAGCCTCGCCTGACAACGGTGTAGAGGGTTTGATCTCGGGCGCTGCCGCGGCGCTCGCTGACGGTGCCGCCGTCGCAGCGGCGGGTTGCGCAACGGGCCGGTCTACCTCATCGGTCTTTGGTGGCGCCACCTGCTCGGAGCCAATGGCAGGCAATGGTTTGCAAATGATCCAGCTCAGCAAGGCCCCGGCGATCGCGAACACCACGACACCCATGAACACGCCCTGCATGAAGGTCCAGCCGCCCAGCACCATCAGCAGCATCGCCGCTAAAACACCACCCAGCAGCGCAACCAGCCAGCACCCGATTGTACAGCTGATCAATCCCTCGTTGTTATCCATGACGATATCTCCCCCGTTTCAGGATGTTATGCCTTATAAGTATCGTCTTTTTTCGCGCGTTGGGAAAATTCTGTCTCTTCGCCCGCCGCGAGGGCCTTGGCTTGGGTCACCCAATCGTCGCGGCTAACGCGTCCCTTGAACCGCACAAGGTGCTGGTCGGCCCAAGCAACCTCGTCTTCCGACCAAGATGCAATCTGGTCGAAATGGTACACACCTTTGGCGTTCAGCTCTTTTTCCAGGCCCGGTCCGACGCCCTTGATCAGCTTCAGATCATCGGCGCCTCCGTCGCGGGGGGCGTCCAGAAGCTCGGGTTTTGTCCCCGCGGGGACAGCCTTAGCGCTCTGTTTTTGCTCAGATTTATTTTCCGTTACTTCTGCGCTCGCTGCAGGCTTGGCCGCGGCTTTTACCTCTGGTGCCTCACCCGGCACTTCAGAGGTCTTGTCAGAGGCCTCGCCGCGTTTGCGCGGGGCTGGCGCCTCAGACTTGGTGCGCCCGCCCTGTTTGCCGTCCGGGCCGTCGGGGGGCATCATGTCACCGCTGGGGGCCACGTTGTCGTTGGCCTTCCCCCAAGGGACCAGCAGCGGCACTTCGGTGCCGTCGATGCGCTTGACCGTATCACCAATATCGGTCGCAAGCTGGACAGAGGCATTGTATTTGGTGTGTCCGCTGTCGAAATCCTTGAGGCTGGTCAGGCCGGTGAGCGGTTCAGCGGCGTAGCGCCCGTTTTGCGGGCCGGGCGTTGGCACCCGCCCCGTTGCCAGTTCGTCAATGATCTCGACCATGCGCGCGGCGGTCAGGTCCTCGTAGTAATCCTTGCCAATCTGAGCCATCGGCGCGTTGGCGCAGGAGCCGAGGCACTCGACCTCTTCCCACGAGAACTTGCCATCCGCCGAGAGTTGGTGCGCCTTGGACGCGATCTTGTCCTTGCAGACGGCGACAAGATCTTCGGCCCCGCAGATCATGCAGGACGTGGTACCACAAATCTGGATATGTGCAACAGACCCAACGGGTTGTAGCTGGAACATGAAGTAGAATGACGCCACTTCAAGCGCGCGGATATAGGCGAGGTCAAGCATATCGGCCACGGCTTCGATCGCGGGACGGGTCAGCCAGCCCTCTTGTTCCTGTGCGCGCCAAAGCAGTGGGATGATGGCGGAGGCCTGACGGCCTTCGGGGTATTTTGTGATCTGCGCTTCGGCCCATGCCTGGTTGTCTGAGGTGAAGGCAAAGGTATCGGGTTGGTCTGGGTGGAGACGGCGGAGCATTAGAATCTGTGTCCCATCGAGAAGTTGAGGTGGGCGTGGCACTCTCCCCCTCCGGCGCGGAGGGGGGAGGCTTTTGCCTGAAGTGTTTCGATGACGTCCTGAATAGCGGTTGTGACAACGATTAGGTTTTGCAGAACGTCATTGTTCCAGAAGCGCAAGACCGAAATCCCGTGCGCGTTCAAGGTGTGTGTGCGTGTCGTATCGGCGGGGTTATCCGCGTGTTGGCTGCCGTCGACTTCGATCGCGAGGCGGATGGACGGGGCATAGAAATCGAGAATGTAGCGCTGCAATACGGGCAGTTGGCGGCGGAAGCGCAGGCCGAGGGCATCTCGGCGCAGGACGTTCCACAGGGCGCGTTCAGCGTCGGTTGGGTTGGAGCGGAGTGCGCGGGCTTTCTGAGTCATACCGGGGCCGCGGGAGAACACCTCCCGTTTGGCTTTATTGAACCCCTCCCCCTTGATCCCCCTCCCGGTGGGAGGGGGAGACGCGAGTTGGTGACGTGGGGCGCTGCTCCCCCCTCCGGCACGGAGGGGGGTTGGGGGGGAGGTGCGGTTGCTCACCTGTCGATTTCCCCGAACACCACGTCCATCGTGCCGATAATGGCGGCGACGTCGGCCAATTGGTGCCCTTTCGAGATGTAGTCCATCGCCTGCAAGTGCAGGAAGCCCGGTGCGCGCAGTTTGGCGCGGTAGGGTTTGTTGGTGCCGTCAGCGACGAGGTAAACGCCGAACTCGCCCTTGGGGGCCTCGACCGCGCAATAAACCTCACCTTCGGGCACGTGAAAACCTTCGGTGTAGAGTTTGAAATGGTGGATCAGCGCTTCCATCGACGTCTTCATGTCGGTGCGCGAGGGCGGCGTCAGCTTGCCGCGGGCCAGCACGTCGCCGGGGCAGTCGCGCAATTTGCCGATGGCCTGTTTGATGATCGAAATGGATTGGCGCATCTCTTCCATGCGGACGAGGTAGCGGTCATAGCAATCGCCGTTCTTGCCAACCGGAATCTGGAAGTCGAATTCGTCGTAGCATTCATAGGGCTGCGCACGGCGCAGGTCCCAGGCAAAGCCTGATCCGCGCACCATCACGCCGGAGAAACCGTATTTCAAGATATCGTCTTCGGTGACGATCCCGATGTCGGCGTTGCGCTGCTTGAAGATGCGGTTTTCGGTCAGCAACTCGTCAATATCGACCATGAAGCCCGACATGAATTGCTGGGCCCAGGCCTCGATATCATCCAGGAGTTCTGGCGGCAGGTCTTGATGGACGCCTCCGGGACGGAAATAGGCTGCGTGCAGGCGCGCGCCGCAGGCCCGTTCGTAGAAGATCATCAATTGTTCACGCTCTTCAAAACCCCAGAGCGGCGGGGTAAGCGCACCCACGTCGAGCGCTTGAGTGGTGATGTTCAGAAGGTGGTTCAGGACGCGGCCAATCTCGCAGAAAAGCACGCGGATCAGGGAGGCGCGGCGCGGCACTTCGACGCCTGTGAGCTTTTCGATGGCCAGACACCAGGCGTGCTCCTGGTTCATGGGTGCGACGTAGTCGAGCCGGTCGAAATAGGGCAGGTTTTGCAGGTAGGTCCGCGACTCCATCAGCTTTTCGGTGCCACGGTGCAAAAGGCCGATATGCGGGTCGCAGCGTTCGACCACTTCGCCATCCAATTCGAGCACGAGGCGGAGCACTCCGTGCGCTGCAGGGTGTTGCGGGCCGAAGTTGATGTTGAAGTTGCGGATTTTCTGTTCGCCGGTGAGGGCGTCGTCGAATTTGGAGCCGTCCATCATTTGGTCACCTCACAAGGTACGAATGGGAAGTTTCCTACAATATGTAGGAGGTTTCCTACTTCTGTAGGTTTTTTTAAAAATGGGTGTAGAAGCCAGCCCCAAGCCAGCCGCTGCAATCGCGGTGTTGATCAGTTCTAACCACATCACCGCTTCTCCAGCTCTTGCAGCTTCATCGCCATAACCCAGAGCAGCACGATGGTGCCCACGGGCAGCACGCAGAACAGCGCCCAGTATTGGTTGAGCCCGAAATGGGGCAGCAGCTTGAACATCGGGATGATGGTGGCTGCGGCGATGACGAGCCAAATGATCATGTCCACTACTTCGCCTCCGCTTCTTTTTCATCGCCCGGAAGGATGTATTCGGCCCCTTCCCAGGGCGACATGAAGTCGAATTGGCGGTATTCCTGCACCAGGCTGACGGGTTCGTAGACGACGCGCTTTTCGGCCTCGTCATAGCGGACCTCGGTGTAGCCTGTGGTGGGGAAATCCTTGCGCAGCGGGTAGCCGCGGAAGCCGTAGTCGGTGAGGATGCGGCGCAGGTCCGGGTGGCCCGAGAACAGGATGCCAAACATGTCGAATACTTCGCGTTCGAACCAGTTGGCCGAGGGGTGGATGTCGGTGATCGAGGGCACCATCTGATCCTCGCGGATCGACACGCGCAGGCGGATGCGGTGGTTCTGATACATCGACAGGAAGTGATAGACGACGTCGAACCGCTTGGCTCGGCCCGGGTAGTCGACGCCGGTGATGTCCACAAGCGACGAGAAGCGGCAGGTGCTGTCGGAGGTGATGAATTCGACAAAGCCGGTGAGGCTGGCCGGGGCCACGTCGACGTTCAGCTCACCATGGGTGACGTCCCAGGCCAGCACGCAATCGGGGCGCTTGGCTTCGAGATAGGTGCCAAGTTCGGTCATTGCTTCGGACATGAGTGCTCCCTCAGCGGACGATGGTGCCGGTGCGGCGGATTTTGCGTTGCAGCTGCATGATGCCGTAAAGCAGTGCTTCGGCTGTGGGCGGGCAGCCGGGGACATAGACGTCGACCGGCACGATGCGGTCGCAGCCGCGCACCACGGAATAGCTGTAGTGGTAGTAGCCGCCGCCATTTGCGCAGGAGCCCATGGAGATCACGTAGCGCGGCTCGGGCATCTGGTCGTAGACCTTGCGCAGCGCCGGGGCCATTTTGTTGGTGAGTGTGCCGGCCACGATCATCAGGTCGGATTGGCGCGGGGATGCGCGCGGGGCAGTGCCAAAGCGTTCGAGGTCGTAGCGCGGCATCGAGGTGTGCATCATCTCGACCGCGCAGCAGGCCAGACCAAAGGTCATCCAGTGCAGTGAACCGGTGCGCGCCCAGTTGATGATGTCATCGGTTGAGGTGAGCAGAAAGCCCTTGTCCTGCAACTCGGCATTCAGGGCTTGCGTGGCGTGGTCTTTGTCGCCGCCTGCATAGGCGGGACCGGCGGTATCGGTCATTGCCATTCGAGCGCTCCCTTCTTCCATTCATAGGCAAAGCCGATGGTGAGCACGCCGAGGAAAACCATCATGGACCAGAAGCCCACCATGCTGATGTCCTGGAACGCGACGGCCCAGGGGAACAGAAAGGCGATTTCCAAGTCGAAGATGATGAAGAGGATCGACACGAGGTAGAACCGCACATCGAACTTCATGCGTGCGTCGTCAAAGGCGTTGAAACCGCATTCGTAAGCAGACACTTTTTCCGGGTCCGGGTTGCGGACAGCAACGACGACGGCGGCGAGGATCAGGACAAGACCGAGGCCAATGGCGACGGCCAAAAACACGAGAATGGGGAGATACTCCCGCAACATCTCTTCCACGTTGGGCTCCTTTTCTTGGCGCGAGACGTAGCGCGCCAGGTCAAGTGGCAAAGTTGACTGGCAACGGGTTTACGCTTGCCGCATGGCAGCGTCAATAAAGCCAGAGCATGGAAGTGGCGGAAAACCTAGGTGATTTCGCCGCAGATCGGTCACTTCAGTGTCAATATGGATCGTTGCGGCGCCATTCGGCGAGGGTCAAACCAGCCTTGGGTGCATAGAGTTGAACGTGCAGTGCATGGTTGGGCCGACCCGGCATATCGAGCGATATGTCGCCAGACCGAGCACCGCCATCAGCGAGCCGCTGCGCGGCCTGAGGCAAAACCAGCAATTCCTGATAGGTCAGCTCAAGCTCGGCCCTCAACGCATCGTTGGCAAACAGCAACTCGCCCGCATCATTGTGCACCGTGATGGCCCTACCGCTCGCCTCGGCAAGCGTGCTCAGGATTGCGTCGTTCTCGGCGAGCGCGGTGCTGAGCGCCTTTTGTTCGAAGCGCAGCATTTGACGCTCGATCTTGCTTTCCACTAGATCAGCCACCGCTTCGAGATAGGCAAGCTCAGTGTCGCTCCAGATACGGGGCGTTCCGCCGAGCGCGCACATTGCACCAATAATGCTGTCGCCGTTGACCCGCAAAGGGATCCCCAGATAAGCGCCAATGTTCATGGTCGACACCGTCGGGGTCCCCCGCAGCCGCGTATCACTGCGCGCGTCCACCACCCGAAGGGGCTCACCGGCCTTGATCGTATGTGCGCAGACAGTATCGCGCGCCAGAACCGTGCGTGCCTTTGCGGTTTGGTCCGGATTGGAGTGCCCCAGCGCCAATAGCGCGTCTTCCTGCATGATGCTGATCAAGCTGAGGTCGCACTTTAGTTTCGCCGTGACCGACTGCGCCAAAGCATCAAATTCCGCCATATTGCTGAAATCGATAGCCAATTCAGACATTTTTTTCGTACCCCGGTGTTGCGCGGGACGAGTGAGATACCGCGCGTTCGCGAAAGTATCGCAAAGTTGACGCAACGTAAAACAAATTGATCCGACGACCGGTGTTTTCTTTGAATCGTTGTAACGCGGGTGTGTCGAACATATTCATGGCGGCGGGGCATACCTGCATCAGGATAATGTTAGAATTGCTGCTAGCGCGGCAGATCGTACGCAGGCTGGAGATCGGGATCGTTGATCCAGGTTTTGGCGGCTGCGCGGTCTGGGAAGCGCACAACGGCTGGCGCGTCCGTCTACACTGGTGATCCTTCAGGGACGACAAGGTCGTGGGAGGCCTCCACCACCTTGCTGCCGTAACGAACCAAGGCACAAGCAGCCTGGTCACGATATCGGGCAAGACCTTTAGGTTTGGTGGCGTGCAGTATCACTATGGTATTGCGCAAGCGGCTCGCAGTGTTTGCTGGCAATTGGTTTAGGACCCGACCCAGGCCGCTTTACGCTTGGCAAAGAAAGCGTCGATGCCTTCGGCAGCTTCCTCGGTCTCCCACCGGGATTTGAGAGCATCAATGGAATGGGCGATTGTGTCGTCGTCAATGCGGGGGCCGAAGCTGCGCGCTAGTGCCTTGGCCGCAGCTACCGCGCCCGGCGCACAGTTAAGATAAGGAGCGACTTCGGTGTCGACCGCCTGGGCTAGGTCGCTTATGGGGACTGCCTTGGTGAGGAGGCCCAGATCGACGGCTTCTGCCGCGTCGAACACCCGGGATGACATGAAGACGCGCCGTGCCCGCCCCTCTCCCATTCGGGCAAGGACATAGGGACCGATGGTGGCCGGGATGATGCCGAGCCGTGTTTCCGTTAGTCCCATTTTGATGTGGTCGGCCCCTATCGCCACATCGCAGACCGAAGCCATGCCGACACCGCCGCCAAAGGCGTTGCCATGGATCGCACCAATCAGTGGTTTAGGCATCGTGTTCAGCGCGTGCAGCATGTGCGCCAGCTTGCCTGCCTCGCTGGCACGCGTGGCAGCGTCTGACTGCATCTGGTCGCGCATCCAGCCAAGGTCTCCACCTGCGCAGAACGTCTTGCCCGCAGCGGCAAGCACGACCACGCGCACCGCGTCGTCTGCGCCGAGTGTTTTGGCGGCATCGTGCAGATCCGCGATCATTTGCGCGTTCATAGCGTTGTGCTTGTCGGCGCGGTCCAGAAGGAGGGTCGCAACGCCCCGGTCATCCGTGCTGATTGAAAGGGTTTTGGCCACGTCAGATGTCCTTGTGTTGGGTGCGCATTGCGCGGGCCATGTCTGCGGCTTGAGCGATGGTGTCGAGATCAAGGCCGGTGTGATAGCCCAAGCGGTTGAGGTGTGTGGCGACGGTTTCGGTGGCGACGTTGCCCGCGGCACCAGGCGCGTAGGGACAACCGCCCAGGCCCCCGACAGCGGCATCAAATACTCGAAGGCCCAAAGCGAGAGCGGCGTCGATATTGTCGAGTGCCCGGCCGTTTGTATCGTGGAAATGACCGGCAAGCCGGCCTGATGGCACCACATCCCGAACAGCAAGGATCATGCGCGCCACAGCGTCAGGCGTGCCCTTGCCAATGGTGTCACCGAGGCTGATTTCGTAGCAGCCCATGGCAAAGAGGCGGTCCGCGATCCGGGCCACGGCCTCGGGTGCGACGGGGCCGTCATAGGGGCATTCGACCACGCAGGACACGTAGCCGCGCACCGGCAGGTCGATGGCGCGAGCGGCTTCGACCACCGGTGCAAAGCGGTCAAGGGCGTCGTCGATACTGGCGTTGATGTTGGCGCGGCTGAACCCTTCGCTGGCAGACCCGAAGACGGCCACCTCGTCTGCTTTGGCGGCGCGGGCATCGTCGAAGCCGCGCATGTTCGGGGTCAGAGCGGCGTAGCGGATACCGTGTGTGCGCGTGATGCCCGCGAGAACCTCGGCGCTGCCTGCCATTTGCGGCACCCATTTGGGACTAACGAAGCTGGCGCATTCGATCCGGCTGAAACCAGCCGCACTAAGAGTGTCGATCAAGGCGATCTTGTCAGCAATGGGGATGTCACGCTTTTCGTTTTGCAGACCGTCGCGGGGCCCCACCTCGTAGATCTCAACCGGGTCCATTCACGCCTCCCACGCTGGATAGAAGTCCTGATCATAGAGACGCCCCGCCGGTTCGGGCAAGCTGGCCTGAAAGGCCGTGCGGTCGGTGATGCGCGCATACCAGCGGGTTGTTTCGGGGTGGCTATCGAGGCTGCAGAAGTGGCGCGCCATGTAGACTGCCTGCCCCACCGAGATATCGGCGGCAGAAAAGCCGGATGTCAGCAAGTAGTCTCGGTTCTCGACAGGTGTGGACAGGCGTGCCTCTATTGCATCGTAGCATTTGCCTATGCGCGCGGCTTCGAGCCTCATAACAATCGGGCTGCGCATCGTGTCGTCGTAGAGCGCCACGTGCTGCTGGGTGAGGGCAGCGGCGTGTTGGCTGACGGTTTCAGCGAAATGCACCCAGACGAGCCAAGCCATACGGTCGGGACTGTTCGCTTGTCGGCCCAGACGATCGGGGCTGAAGCGGTCGCACAGGTATTCGGTGATCGCCCCGGTTTCGAACATGCGCTCACCTTCGATTTCCAGCGCGGGCACGCGCCCGGCGGGGCTAAGGCTGAGGAATTCGGGCGTACGCAGAGATTTGTCGAAGGGGTGGACGTGGACCTGGAAGTCGATCTCAAGCTCGTGCAGCAGCCAGAGCGTGCGCATGGAGCGGGTCTGTGGGCAGTGATGCAGGGTGATCATGGGGTTTCCATCGCGTTCAGCGCGTCCCAGTTCGGGCGCGTGGTTTGGAAGAGGTCGGTTTGGGCCACGCCGGTGAACCAACGCGACAGGTGAGGCCGCGCGGCCAACAGGCGCGCGGCGTCCGGCACCATCTGGAACGTATCGATCATGGGGGCGAGGTGGCAGTCCGCGCGGGTAAGTGTGCCGGGGGTCAGCACGCACCCTTCAGCGGTGATCGCATCGAGCATATCGAGCACGGGGACAGCCGCAGTCAGACCCTCGGCCACAAGCTTGGCATCCGCTTCCGCCCCGAAGGCGGGACGAAACCAGCCGTGAGAAAAAACCTGACGCACGAGGGGCCAGTAGCCATAGCAATCCACAATTCCGCCCACTTGCACTGCGCGCGCCTGTACCATCGTAGGGGCCTTCCAGCCCCGCCAGGCGTCGCACCATGTCAGAATAGCGGCCGTTTCAAACAAGGCCGTGCCCTCTATGTGCAGGACAGGCACGCGCCCCATAGGGTGGGCGGGCGGATCGCTTTCGACCGGATCGAACGGGTTCGCTTCGACATAGACATAGTTCAGACCAGCCAGTGCCAACCCCATGCGCGCAGCGCGGGTGTATACGCTGTAGCGGTATCCAGTCAGGCGCAGGTCCATCAGGTGCCTTCGTCCTCCAACCGGACAAGAGCGGCACCCGCCACCACTTGATCACCCTCCGCAGCCAGCACCTCGGCCACCACACCATCGCGGGCCGCCAGCAGCACATGTTCCATTTTCATGGCTTCAAGGATGGCCAGCCGGTCGCCTTCGGCAACATCCTTGCCCGGCGTGGCAAAGACAGCTTTGACTAACCCGGGCATGGGTGCTTCGACTACGTTTCCGCCACCCGCAACGGTCGCGGCGACATCAAACTGGTCAACGCCATGGAACGTAATCCCGTAGTTGTCAAAGACGGTGATCACATCCCCTGCCACCTCCACATCCGGGACGGGCTGCCGATCAATGATCCAAGCGTCCTGACTGCGCTCCGCGATGACGGTCTCATCACCGACGTGCCAGCGTTGGGTCCGCGCGTCCAGCACCTCGACCAGACAGGTGATATCCTCTCCTGCCCGCTTCAGAGATACGGTATGTCGCAGCGGCTGCCACAGAGCAAAGCCCGCATCTCCTTGTGGCTGATTCAGCCCCGAGACAGCCATCGCCGCCGCAACTACATGGCGCAATGCAAGCTCCGGAGACTGTGCCAAATCGTCGATATCACGCGCGATCAACCCGGTGTCGACTTCTCCAGCGGCAAAGCCCGCGTGGCCCGCCAGCGCACCCAGAAAGGCCAGGTTTGTCACCGTTCCGCCCACCTGCGTCTGTACCAGCGCCCGCGACAGACGCTTCAGCGCCACATCTCGGGTCGGTCCATGCACGATCACTTTGGCGATCATCGGATCATAATGCGGGCTGATCTCGTCCCCAGCCCGCACGCCACTATCGGCCCGGGCGTCAGGGGCAAAGTAGAGATGCGTGAGCGTACCAGTGGCGGGCAGGAAACCGGCAGGTACGTCCTCGGCATAAAGCCGCGCCTCGAAGGCATGGCCGGTGATGGTCAAATCGCTTTGCGCGGCAGGCAGCGGCTCGCCCGCGGCGACGCGCAACTGCCACTCGACAAGATCGACGCCGGTGATCGCTTCGGTCACGGGATGTTCGACCTGAAGCCGAGTGTTCATCTCCATGAAGAAGAAGCCATCCGGGCGCAGTGGTCCCGAGCCATCAACGATGAACTCGACCGTCCCTGCCCCCTTGTACCCGATGGCCTCCGCTGCGCGCACGGCTGCCGCCCCCATGGCGCTGCGCATCTCTTCAGTCATGCCCGGTGCCGGGGCTTCCTCGATCACCTTCTGGTGGCGGCGCTGGAGCGAGCAATCGCGTTCAAAGAGATGCACCGCACGGGCGCCATCACCAAAAACCTGAACTTCGATATGCCGGGGCTGGGTAACAAACTTCTCGACCAGCACATCGGCATTGCCAAAGGCGGTCTGGGCCTCGCTACGGGCACTGGCAAGCGCGTCGGGGAATTCACCGGGCGCCTCGACCAGGCGCATCCCCTTGCCGCCACCGCCTGCCACCGCCTTGATCAGAACCGGATAGCCCATCGCATCAGCTTCGGCGGCCAGCAAGGCGTCATCCTGATCAGCACCGTGATAGCCCGGCACGACGGGTACGCCTGCCTCGACCATCAGCGCCTTGGCCGCGTCCTTGAGGCCCATAGCGCGGATCGCCTTGGCTGATGGGCCGATGAAGGTGAGCCCAGCGGCTTCAACAGCCTCCACGAAGTCGGGGTTTTCGGACAGAAAACCGTAGCCCGGGTGAATGGCTTGCGCGCCGGTGTCCAGGGCCGCCTGAATGATCATATCGCCGCGCAGGTAGCTGTCGGCGGGGGCGGACCCACCGATGTGCACAGCCCCATCTGCCATGTGCACGTGTTTGGAGGTGGCATCGGCGTCGGAGTAGACCGCAATGCAGCGCACCCCCATGGCCTGGGCGGTTTCCATGATGCGGCAGGCGATTTCGCCCCGGTTGGCGATGAGGATCGTGTCAAACATATCGCCTTTGCCCTTCTTCTGACTTGGAACACCTGAGGGAGCGCGAGGGGCTGCCCCCTTGCCATCGCCATTGCAGCACGCACCACGCCATCATCACATCCGGAACACGCCAAAGCGTGTGTCTTCGATTGTAGCGTTCAGGGCGGCGCTGAGGCTGAGAAACAGAACATCGCGGGCCTTGCGTGGGTCGATCACGCCGTCGTCCCAGAGGCGCGCGGAGGCATAGAGCGGGTGGGATTGTTCTTCGAACATGTCAATTGTGGGTTGTTTGAAGGCGGCCTCTTCTTCGGCGGACCAACTGCCGCCCGCCCGCTCGATACCGTCGCGTTTGACGGTGGCCAGCACGCCAGCGGCCTGTGCGCCGCCCATGACCGAAATGCGAGAATTGGGCCAGGACCACAAGAACCGCGGGGCGTAAGCGCGACCGGCCATGCCGTAATTGCCCGCCCCGAAAGAGCCGCCGACAAGCATCGTCACTTTGGGCACCGATGTGGTTGCCACAGCTGTCACCATCTTGGCCCCGTGTCGCGCGATGCCTTCGTTTTCGTATTTCTGGCCCACCATGAAGCCTGTGATGTTTTGCAAAAAGACCAGCGGGATCTTGCGTTGCGAACACAGCTCGATGAAATGCGCGCCCTTTTGGGCCGCTTCGGAAAACAGCACGCCGTTGTTGGCGATAATGCCCACGGGGATGCCTTTGATATGGGCAAAGCCGCAGACCAGCGTTTCACCAAAGCGCGCCTTGAAGGGATCGAAGCGGCTGCCATCGACCACGCGGGCGATAACTTCGTGAATGTCGTAGGGAGTGCGCAGGTCGGCGGGGACCACGCCCAGGATTTCTTCGGGATCGTATGCGGGATCTTCTGCGGTTTGCAATGTGACGGTTGTGGGTTTGCGCAAGTTCAGATTGCTGACGCTGCGCCGCGCAAGTGCGAGGGCATGCGCGTCATCTTCGGCCAGGTAGTCCGCCACCCCGGACAGGCGTGTGTGCACGTCGCCGCCGCCAAGGTCTTCGGCACTGACCACTTCTCCGGTCGCTGCCTTGACCAGCGGCGGACCGGCCAAAAAAATGGTGCCCTGCTCTTTCACGATGATCGTGACATCGGACATGGCCGGAACATAGGCACCGCCCGCCGTGCACGATCCCATGACCACCGCGATTTGGGGAATGCCCTTGGCGCTCATCTGTGCCTGGTTGAAAAAGATGCGACCAAAATGGTCGCGGTCGGGAAACACCTCGTCCTGGTTGGGCAAGTTGGCGCCGCCACTGTCGACAAGATAGATGCAGGGCAGATGGTTTTGCTCAGCGATTTCCTGAGCACGCAGGTGCTTTTTGACGGTCATGGGGTAATAGGTGCCACCTTTGACCGTGGCGTCATTACAAACGACCATGACGTCTTGGCCCATGACCTGACCAATCCCGGCAATCACCCCAGCGCAAGGGGCCGCGCCATCGTAAAGGCCATGCGCTGCTGTCGCTCCCACTTCGAGAAAGGCAGAGCCGGGGTCGAGCAGGTTGGCGACACGCTCGCGCGGCAGCATCTTGCCGCGGCCAACATGGCGGTCGCGTGACTTTTGACCGCCGCCCGCCGCGGCATGCTCGGCGGCCTCCCGCACTTTAGCGAGCGCATCGAGATGAGCGGCGCGGTTGGCTTGGAACGTCTCGGACCCCGGCAAGGCCTGAGAAATCAGTTTCATGCATCTTCTCCGATCTCGGCTGCGGCGCGGGCCTTGAGCTCCTTGCGGATCACCTTTCCCGTGACGGTCATAGGCAAGGCATCCAGGAATTCTATTTCTCTTGGGTACGAGTAGCTTGCAAGGCGGTCTTTGACCCAGCTTTGCAGACAGTCTGCATCTGCGGTGCCGCCCGACTTGCGCACGACATACGCTTTTACAATTTCGGTCCTCAGTGGGTCGGGTTTTCCCACCACGCCCACGGTCGCCACATCGGGATGTGTCAGCAGGCAATCCTCGATCTCGGCGGGCCCGATGCGATAGCCTGATGAGGTGATCACGTCATCGCTGCGTCCAACAAAGCGGATGTCATCGCCGTCTTGTTGGCCACGGTCGCCCGTGAGCATCCAGTCACCGCGGAACTTTTCTGCCGTGGCATCCGGGCGCTGCCAGTATCCAAGCATCATCGAGGGCGCGCTACGTTTGACGGCGATGTCACCCTCGATGTTTGTTGGGTTGCCCTCTTCATCGATCACCGCCACGTCAAACCCCGGCACTGCGCGGCCCATATAGCCGGGTTTGGTCGGATAGCGCGCGGCGCAGGACGACACCACCATGTTGCATTCAGTCTGACCGTAGAATTCGTTGATGGTCAAACCCAGCGCATCGCGGCCCCAGGCTAGCATCTCTGCGCCCAGTGGCTCGCCCCCTGAGGCAACGGATCGCAATTCGTCGATCCGCGCGCCTTCGGATTTGAGGACGCGGAGCGCAGTGGGAGGAAGAAAGACATTTCGAATAGCGGCTTGTTGGATGACGCTGATACATTCTTCTGAGGTGAATTTGCCTATTCGCGCGGCCACCACCGGAACACCCATGGCGAGGCCAGGCATCAGGACGTCGAACAAGCCGCCGATCCACGCCCAGTCAGCAGGGGTCCATAGGCAATCGCCCGGCTGACCCAGATCATCATGGCTAAGCGCAACGCCGGGCAGATGGCCATCCAGCACCCCATGGCCGTGTAGAACGCCCTTGGGGCCGCCGGTCGTGCCAGAGGTATAGATCAGGACCGCTGGCGTGTCGTTGCCTGCGCTGGCAAATGGTACGGCCGCGCCTGGCTGGCGGACGCTCTGCGCGTTCCAGCACGTGGCAAGTTTGCCGACCAAGCTTGTGCCCTCGGCATCTGTAAGCACAAGCCGGACCCCGGCATCCTGTAACCGAGACGACAGCGCGTCGCGCTTGAAAAGCTTGAACAAAGGCACAGAGATCGCACCGACTTTCCAGATCGCAAGATGGGCTGCGGCACACCAAGGTGTTTGCGACAGCAAAACCCCTACACGGTCGCCTGCCTGCACCTGTGTCAAAAGCGCACGAGCCAGATCATCGGTCATCGCAGAGAGATCGGCATATGTGACGTCCACCCGGCCTTTGGACCCCAGATCAACAATCGCGGTCTGGTCGCCAGGGTGGTTCAGGCATTGGAAGGCCATGTTCATAGTCCAGCGTCCTCGATCATCGACATCCTGCCCCAGCGATCCACCGCATAGAGAAACGCACCGCAACGCACGAGGAATACCGATGCTTCTTCGCCGGGCCATGCAACACATTGGCTTCTGTCGCCGCCATGTTTCGCGACATGGGCATCCGCCACCGCCGCGATGACGCCGCTTACATCAAGCGTAACCTGGCGCTGACCCAGCCAGAAGCCACCGAGGGCAGCAAGCACCACCAAAGTGGCGGTGGTGATGACAACCTGCCGCGGCATCACATCATGGCCGAAACCAGTTCGCGACCCACCAACATGCGCCTGATTTCAGAGGTGCCTGCGCCGATCTCCATCAGCTTGGCGTCGCGGAAGATGCGGGCGACAGGGGCATCGTTCAGGAACCCAGCCCCCCCCATAGCCTGCACCGCCTGATGCGCTTGTTTCATCGCTTCTTCAGAGGCGTATAGACAGCAGGCTGCGGCATCCTGGCGTGTCACCTCGCCGCGGTCGCACGCTTTAGCGACTTCGTAGACATAGGCGCGGGCAGAGTTCATGGCTGTATACATATCCGCAATCTTGCCCTGCATCAGTTGGAAGTTTCCAATCGGCTGGCCAAATTGCTTGCGTTCGGTGACGTAGGGCATGACCTCGTCCAGGCACGCCGCCATCGTACCAAGACCGATCCCGGCCAGCACCACCCGCTCGTAGTCCAACCCGGACATCAGCACCGCCACGCCGCGCCCTTCCTCGCCGAGGATATTCTCGAATGGCACCTCGACATCTTCAAAGACCAACTCGCCCGTGTTCGACCCGCGCATACCCAGCTTGTCGAAATGGGGCGATGTCGAAAACCCTTTCATGTCTTTTTCAATCAGAAAGGCGGTCATGCCCTTGGGCCCCGCGGTCGGGTCAGTTTTGGCATAGACCACAAGTGTATCGGCATCCGGCCCATTGGTGATCCAATACTTCGTGCCGTTCAATATGAAACGGTCGTTGCGCTTTTCGGCGTGCAGCTTCATTGACACGACATCGGACCCGGCGCCAGCTTCGGACATGGCCAAGGCCCCCACGTGCTGTCCACTCACGAGCCCCGGCAGATATTTCGCTTTTTGCTCAACCGAGGCGTTCAGCTTGATCTGATTCACGCAAAGGTTCGAATGCGCCCCATAGCTGAGCGAGACAGAGGCACTGGCGCGGGCGATTTCTTCGACCGCGACGGTGTGGGCGAGATAGCCCATGCCCGCCCCACCATCGGCCTCGTCCACGGTTATGCCTAGAAGGCCAAGCTCACCCATTTCGGGCCAGAGTTCAGGGGGAAAGGTGTTGTTGGCATCGATCTGTGCCGCTATCGGCTTTACGCGATCCTGCGCCCAGCGATGCACCATATCGCGCAGCGCATTCACATCTTCACCCAGATCAAAGCTCATCGTATGCGTGAACATCGAGGTGCCTCCCCACTTATTGAACGCTTGTTCAGATATGGAGTGAAACGCAGGCCCGGTCAATCCCGCGCAATATTGAAACCCAAGTTCATGAGGCGCTGAAATGGCGTTCTAGGTGGTCATACGATTGTGGATACGGGTCACCTCGTCTCGGACAATCCGAGCGATCAGGGCACAGTCCTCCAGACTAAAGGTCAATGGCACGCGCAAATCGACCACGCCGGCAAGAATACGGTCGGTCGCAGCCATGGGCGTGGACGGTGCATAGCGCCAACTGTCATAGCGGCTGGTAAAGCCAACGGGATCTGCTGCGCCAAACCATTTCAACTCGACGCCGCGGGCCGCACAGCGCGCAATGACATCACGGACCGCAGACCCCGCCCAATCGAGCAGAAGAAACTGAAAGGACGAGCCGACGATCTTTTCCTTTGAAGGCCGATCGATGACACTGAGGCCAGGAGTGTCGCGCAGGCCATCTTCGAGCGTATAGTAGCGGTCGTTCCAGCGCTGGCATTGGGTCGCAAGGTCGGCAATTTGCGGACGCAGGATGGCGGCGCGCAAATTGTCCATACGGCCAGAGATGTTGGGAGTGTCGTATTTGATATCGTCAAACGCCTCTTTGGGTGGGGCGGCCAGATGGCGTTCGAACAGCATGTAGCTGCCTGACATCGTCACCGCCTTGGCAGCGACATAGGGGTCATCTGTGACCAGAAAGCCGCCCTCACCCGCGTTCACGTGCTTGTAGGTTTGGCACGAATAACACCCAATTGCGCCATGGCGCCCTGAGGGAATGCCATTCCAGCTTGCACCCATAGTGTGGGCGCAGTCTTCTATCACAGTGATGTTCGCCGCATCACACATCGCCATCAGGCGGTCCATATCGCAGATATGGCCACGCATGTGGCTCAGCAGCAGTACGCGTGCTTCGGTCAGTTTGGTTTTCAAATCATCGAGATCGATGGTTAGGCTTTCGGTCACACCCACAAAGACCGGTACAGCGCCCAGCGACGCAATCGCTCCGGGCACGGGTGCCAGCGTGAACGCGTTCGACAGCACCTTGTCACCCGCCTTGACCCCAGCGGCGCGCAAAGCAGTCGCCATGGCATAGCCACCTGATGCAACCGCAAGGCAGTATTGCGACCCGATGGTTGCCGCAAATTCCTGTTCCAGCAGCGCCGTTTCTGACACTTCGCCTTGTGCGATATTGTAGCGATGCAGCCGCCCGTGGCGCATGACGGCGATCGCCGCCTCTATCCCAGCCTCGGGGATGGGTTCTTGTTGAGTGAAATTGCCGGTGAAATGCTCTGTCATACAGCTGTTTTGGGATGTGCGTCAGGCACCGTCAAGTCGCGCCAGCCCAATTTCAGGTTCTGAAAACAAAGCTGCACCCTTAGCCAAGCGGCAACAATGTCCTGACGACGGTGGGCAGGGCCGCATAGTCATCTAACAGCGCGTCGGGCGCGAGCGCAGCCATGTCGGCGCCCGAAGGGCCAAAAGTCACCAGCACGGACGGCACTCCTGCCGCGCGCGCCGTGTCGCGGTCGGTGTCGCTGTCGCCAACCAACAGACAATGGGATGGGTCAACGCCAAGGCGGCGCGTCGCTTCGAACAACGGTTCCGGATTGGGCTTGCGGACTGGCAAAGTATCTGCCCCCACCAGACTGCCAAAGGCATCGCGCACACCGAGGTCCTGCATTAGTTGTTCTGCCAAACCCTCGGGCTTGTTGGTGCAGATGCCTATGCCGTAGCCGCAGTCTCGCAACACCTCAATGGCATTGATCACGCCGGGATAAAGCACGGTGCGGCTGCTGATATCGGCAGCGTACGCGTCAAGCAGCAAAGGGTAGTAGCGGTCAACCACCGTCTCTTCCATCCGACCCACGCGCGTCAGGCCGGTCCGCAACATCATGCGACCGCCGCGTAAAGCGACCGCCGCGTCGTTGGGGCCCAGCACATCCCCCAGCCCCATGTCGCGAAAGCAATGATTTGCCGCGGCCAACAGATCGCCGCTTGTGTCTGCAATCGTCCCATCCAGATCAAAAATAACCGCTGCCATGCCCTGCCCCTAGACCGTCGTTTCTGGGCGGATGCCCGCTTGTTCCTGTTGCAAGCCGAAACCTTCTTTGATGGCTCGCCCGCTTGCGCCTTGGGCCTCAGCGGATAAACAGGGCCGCACAAAAAGACAAAGAGAATACTTATGAGCGTTGCATTGATCATCCTGGCCGCGGGCAAAGGCACACGGATGAAATCAGACCACCCCAAGGTTCTTCACCCCATCGCAGGTGCCCCCATGCTGCACCACGCGCTGCGTGCCGGGGCAAAGCTTGCGCCCACACATACGATCGTGGTGGCGGGTCATGGCAGCGACGCCGTGCGCGCCGCCGCCCACAGCTATGACGCGGATATCCAGGTGGTGATCCAAAGCGAGCAGCTTGGCACCGGGCACGCCGTGGACCAAGCGCGCAGTGCATTGGCGGGGTTTGAGGGCGACATCGTTGTCCTGTTCGGGGACACGCCGTTTTTGAGCGCTGACACGCTTACCCGCATGATCGCCGCGCGGCAGAGCCACGACGTGGTTGTGCTGGGCTTTGACATCGCCGAAGTACAGCCGCGTTATGGTCGTCTGGTCATGGAGGGCGACCGGCTCGTCAAGATCGTCGAGTACAATGACGCCACGGAAGCTGAGCGTGCCATCCGCTTTACCAACAGCGGGTTGATGGCGTGCGACGCCAAGGTCCTGTTCGACCTGCTAGCGCAGGTCAACAACGACAACGCATCGGGCGAATACTACCTGACAGCGATCCCAGAACTCGCCAACGCCGCTGGTCTACGAGTCACCGCCATAAAGTGCGACGAGACTGAAACGCTGGGCATTGACAGCCGCGCCAACCTGGCCGAAGCGGAAGCGATTTTTCAAAAGACCGCCCGCCGCGCGCTGCTAGACAGCGGGGTCACGCTGGTCGCACCCGATACGGTGCACCTTGCTTTTGATACCGAAATTGGCCGCGACGCCACGATAGAACCAAACGTAGTGTTTGGTCCCGGCGTGACAGTAGAAAGCGGTGCGACAATCCGGGCCTTTTCGCACCTTGAAGGGTGTCACGTGTCGCGCGGTGCCATCGTGGGCCCCTATGCCCGACTGCGCCCCGGCGCAGAACTGGCAGAGGACGTGCGCGTCGGCAACTTTGTCGAGGTCAAGAACGCGACGCTGGCGACCGGTGCCAAGGTCAACCACCTGTCTTATATCGGTGACGCGTCTGTGGGTGAGGCCAGCAATATCGGCGCAGGCACCATCACCTGCAACTACGACGGGGTGATGAAACACCGAACCGAGATCGGCGCGCGGGTATTCATCGGCTCAAACACGATGCTGGTGGCGCCCATATCCGTTGGCGACGAAGCCATGACAGGTTCGGGCTCAGTCATTACGTCCGATGTGGATGAGGGCGCGCTCGCGATCTCCCGCGCACCGCAGGTCGAAAAACCCGGAATGGCGCGCAAGCTGATTGAAATGTTGAAGGCAAAAAAAGCCCGTCAGAGCAGAGGCAGTTAAATGTGTGGAATCGTGGGTGTTCTAGGGGATCATGAAGTTGCCCCTATTCTTGTCGAAGCGCTGAAGCGCCTTGAGTATCGCGGTTATGACAGCGCTGGCATTGCGACCATCAATGCCGGTGTCCTCGACCGTCGCCGGGCTGTCGGCAAGTTGGTCAACCTTAGCGACAGGCTGGTGCACGAACCCCTCGCAGGCAAAGCCGGGATCGGTCACACTCGGTGGGCAACACATGGAGCACCCACCGAGAGCAACGCACATCCCCATCGCGCCGGTCCGGTTGCTGTTGTCCACAATGGAATCATCGAGAATTTCCGCGAGTTGCGGACCGAACTCGCTGATGCGGGGCTAGGTTTTGAGACCGAGACCGACACGGAGACCGTCGCTTTATTAACCCACCATCACATAACGCAGGGTATGAACGCAGTGGAAGCGGCGTTCAAAACCATCGACCGGCTGGAAGGTGCTTACGCGCTCGCTTTCCTGTTTGACAGTCAGGATGATCTGATCATCGCAGCGCGCAAAGGTTCACCCCTCGCCATCGGTCACGGTGACGGCGAAATGTTCGTAGGCTCCGACGCTATCGCATTGGCCCCCCTCACTGATCGCATCACCTATTTGGAAGAAGGTGACCGCGCTATCGTCACACGTGCGGGGGTCGAGATCCGGGATGCCAACGGAACGCTTGCCAACCGCGCGGTACGTCAGATCCAGACCGATGCCGCCCGCATCGACAAGGCCGGGCACAAGCATTTTATGGCCAAGGAAATCGCAGAACAACCAAATGTGCTGGACACCACGCTGGCCAATTATCTTGGTACCGATGGCAACATCACGCTGCCCGACCCCGGCATTGATTTCAGGGCGATTGACCGGCTAAACATGGTCGCCTGCGGAACCGCATATTATGCGTGCCTGACCGCCAAATACTGGTTTGAACAGATCGCACGCCTGCCCGTTGAAGTCGATGTTGCTTCGGAGTTCCGCTACCGCGAGCCACCTATTCCCGGGCAAACGCTAGCGCTTTTTGTCAGTCAGTCGGGCGAGACCGCGGACACGCTCGCTGCCCTTCGATATTGCGAGGGCAGAGCTGACAAAATCGTATCAGTGATCAACGTCCCCGAAAGCTCGATTGCACGCGAAAGCGATTTGGCCCTACCCATTTTTGCGGGCGTGGAGGTGGGCGTCGCGTCGACCAAAGCGTTTACTTGTCAATTGACTGTGCTTTTGATGCTGGCGCTGCATGCGGCGCGGCAGCGGGGCGCACTGGATGACGTGGTGTTTGCTGATCACGTGTCGGCCCTGCGCCGTTTGCCAAGCCTGATGACCCAGGGGATTGACCGCAGCGCCGTGATACAGCGCACGGCACGCAAGCTGGCGGAAGCGCGAGACATCTTGTTCCTTGGGCGCGGCACGATGTATCCGCTGGCCCTTGAAGGCGCGCTAAAGCTTAAAGAAATCAGCTATATACATGCAGAAGCTTATGCATCAGGTGAGCTAAAGCATGGACCTATCGCTTTGATCGACAAGCACGTACCTGTCGTGGTGATGGCACCAAAGGACGCTCTGTTTGACAAGACGGTTTCGAATATGCAAGAGGTCATGGCGCGCAAAGGCAAGGTTGTTATTGTATCAAATAGCGCAGGCATTGCCGAAGCCGGGGATGGCGTCTGGGCGGAGATTGCGATGCCCGATTGCCCCGACATTATTGCTCCGATTTTATATGCTTTGCCCGCGCAGTTGCTGGCGTATCATACCGCTGTGGCCAAGGGCACAGATGTGGACCAGCCGCGAAACCTCGCCAAATCGGTCACAGTGGAATGACACCGGAACAGGCATTGGCACAGATCGAAGCGCATTCAGACCTTGAGCGTGCCAAAGGGGCCAAAGCCTATCACAAGTCAGATCGGCGACATTTGGGCGTGCCGAACCCAATCCTGAACGATTTGACGAAGCGTTGGCGTCAGACGCTGGATGTTCCGACGCGCCTTGCCCTGGCTGATGGTCTTTGGAAAGTCGATGTCTACGAGGCCCGCATCGCAGCTACAAAATTGCTTACCCAAGCGCGCATACGCCCGGATGAAGAAGCGTGGGCGCTTATCGTTTCTTGGGTGCCGGAGTTTGACAGTTGGGCGATCGCTGATCACGCCTGCATGGCTGGTCAAAAGCGGCTGACCGCCGATCCATCGCGCATAGATGAGGTTGAGACATGGGTCACCTCAGAGCACATGTGGACGCGTCGCGCCGCACTGGTCATCACCCTGCCATGGACCAAACAGAACATTCCCAAACCGCAAGACATCGCGATCCGGGATCGGGTTTTGGACTGGGCCGCAACCTATGTATCCGACCGAACATGGTTCATCCAGAAAGCCATTGCCTGGTGGTTACGCGAATTGTCCAAGCATGACGCGTCGCGGGTCATCGCCTTTCTGGATACGCACAGCGCAAACATGAAGCCTTTTGCCGTGAAGGAAGCTGGCAAGTACCTCTAGTCAAGACACAAACGGCCTTCCGATCATCCGGCGAAAACATCCACTTCCGGCAGACCCGTCAAAGGAGCACCGAGCGCCTGCATAGCCGCCAAAGACAATCGGCTGCCCGCTGTTTCAGGCCCGTCAATGGGGATCAGCGTGACATCGACGGTGGTGTTGGTATCGGGGAAGTAGACGCGTCCGGGCTGCTCCACCGACACCAACGGCGTTTTCAGCCACAGCCCTGGCTCTGCCGCGTTGCCAAGAGAGGCCACAGTACGCCCCAACGTGCCGGTTGATACCTCTGGGTCCGGCGCCAAAGGGGCGAACTCACCGTCTGCATCGCTTGCGTCCTCAACGCCGTCTTGGCCTCCGGGCGCAACCGGCGTCTCGATTAAGGTCTCGTCAGAAACGGGTTGTGACCCGGTCCCGAACGTCCCGGGCAGAACGACATCACATCCCACCAATGCACTTGCCCAAATAGCCAAAATGACCCATCGCATCGCCATCACCTCACCTTTGCCCGTTTGTCATGCAAATCCCCTTGCGGGCCGACCCATGCATGCCTACCGTTTACCGCATGACAACCCCATTGATCGACCCCTTCCAGCGCGCCATCACCTACCTTCGCGTGTCCGTCACCGACCGGTGCGACTTTCGGTGCGTCTATTGCATGTCGGAAAACATGACCTTTCTGCCGAAGAAAGAGCTTCTGACGCTGGAAGAGTTGGATCGCATGTGTTCGACCTTTGTTGATCTGGGCGTTGAAAAGCTGCGCATCACTGGCGGAGAACCGCTGGTTCGGCGCGAGATTATGACGTTTTTCAACAGTATGGGGCGGCATCTGGAGGCAGGCAAACTCAAAGAACTGACGCTGACCACCAATGGCAGCCAATTGGAGCGTTTTGCCGCAGACCTCTACGCAGCGGGCGTGCGCCGGGTGAACGTCTCGCTGGACACGCTGGATGAAAAAAAATTCTCCGATATCACGCGCTGGGGTCGTCTGTCTCAGGTGCTGCGGGGCATCGACGCAGCGCAAGCCGCAGGGTTACGGATCAAGATCAACATCGTGGCGCTCAAGGGTTTCAACGAAGAGGAGTTGTTCACTATCACCGCTTGGTGCGCCGAGCGTGGGATGGACTTGACCTGGATTGAAGTCATGCCCATGGGCGACATCGGAAATGAAGACCGGCTAGGCCAGTATTGGTCGCTCAAGGACGTCCGCAGGCAGTATGCCGCGTACTATACTGTAAACGATCTGGCTGAACGCACAGGAGGGCCGGCCCGCTATGTTCGTTTAGAAGAGACCGGGCAAAAGATTGGCTTCATCACACCCCTCAGTCACAATTTCTGCGAAAGCTGCAACCGGGTACGACTGACCTGCACGGGCGAAATTTATATGTGTCTCGGACAAGAAGACATGGCGGACCTCCGCGCACCACTGCGGGCGCACCCAGATGACAATGGCCCGCTTGAAGAGGCTATTCGAGCCGCCGTCCGGCTCAAACCCAAAGGTCATGATTTTGACTATTCCCGCCAGCGGCTGGACGGTCAGATGCCGCGCCACATGAGCCATACGGGCGGCTGACACCTGATGCGGCCCACGGCCCTGTTTCTTTTCTACCGAGCACTCAGCATGTTGGCGTTGCCCTTTGTCGCGCGCGTCGTCGTGAACAAACTGCGCAAGGCGAGTGTACCGGTCGACCGCGCGCATGAGCGATTGGGCCATGCCACAATTCAGCGTCCGCTTGGACCCTTGATTTGGTTTCACAGCGCTTCCGTGGGTGAAGCGAAATCGGTATTGCCGCTGCTGTCGCATCTAAAGACCACCCAACCGGACGTTCAGATGTTGCTGACATCGGGAACCGCCACGTCCGCGCAAGCCGTATCGCCAAAATTGCCAGACGGCGCAGTACACCAATTCAGCCCACTAGATGGGGTTGGCCCGCTGAGACGCTTTCTTGCCCATTGGCGACCGGACCTGTGCGTACTTGTTGAATCTGAGTTGTGGCCAAACCTTCTAGACAGTTGCGCAGCAGGTGGCGTGCCAATCGCGTTGCTGAATGCACGCCTGTCGGACAGAAGTGCCCAAGGCTGGAAGCGTTTTCCCGAAACAGCCGCTTATGTGCTGCGCGGCATCAAAATGGCCCATTGCCAAGATGCCCGTAGCCGCAACCACCTGCGCGACCTGGGCGTGACCATAGCGCAGCACGGGACCAACCTGAAATCACTGATGGCGCCGCCCAATGTCTCAAAGGACGTGCTTGAAGGCGCCCGTGCTGACCTTGGCAGCCAGTCTATATGGGTCGCGGCCTCGACCCACCAGGGTGAAGAAGAGATTGTAATTGAAGCACATCAGACGCTGCTACGCACCCATCCGAACCTGCGCCTTATTCTGGTGCCGCGCCACCCTGAGCGCGCTGGCAAAGTGCGAGAGCTTGCCCGCGCGCGTGGATTGAGCGTAACGCAGCGCAGCCAAGGCGATACGCTTGCAACCCCTGCCCAGGTTTATCTTGCCGACACTATGGGGGAGACGGATTTATGGTACACGCTCAGCCCCATCGTTTTTTTGGGGGGGTCATTTAGCAGCGTTGGTGGTCACACACCTTTTGAACCCGCCGCGGCGCAAACAGCGATCTTGCACGGGCCACGCTACGCCAACTTCGCCGAAGCCTACGCCGCCTTTTTGCTCAAGGATGCAAGTGTCCAGGTTGAGGATGCAGCCGATTTGGCAAAAACAGTGCAGGACCTGATAAGCCGACCAAGTCGGGCAGCAGAACTGGCAGCAAATGCGCGGCCTCTTGCGCGCTCAGGCGATGACGTCTTGAACGAACTTGGTGATCGTCTGTTCTCTTTGGCCGAGGCCCACGCGAGAGACGGGTTATGACCAACCTGTCCCGCATTGATGTGATTGCCCCTAATTTCAAACGTCGCCATTCGGGTGTGACTTCGACAGTGATCCGCCTTGTGCCGCTGCAAGCCAAACAGATCGGGATCACGAGTTGTGGCCCCAATTTGCCGCCCGAGGTCCCGAACGCGCTATGGAGCCGTTTGCTGACAATGCCGCGAGCCGGGCCTTCTGGTCCCCGTGTCTGGCACGCACGCCGTAACTTGGAAATGATAGCGGGCCTCGCCCTGAAATACCTGCTCGGCAAAAAGTTGAAGCTACTCTTTACATCCGCGGCACAACGTCGACACAAACCTCTCACAAAGTGGCTGATCCAGCAGCAAGATGCAGTGATCGCAACATCCTCTAAATCGGCAGCCTACCTCAACCGCAAAGCCACGGTCATTCATCATGGAATCGACTGTCATCAATTCAGTCCAACCGACGACAAGCGAGCGCTGCGCGACGAACTAGGCCTGCCCCAGGGCAATCTGATCGGATGCTTCGGCCGCATTCGGCCCCAGAAAGGTAACGATCTTTTTGTCGACGCGATGCTGCGCGTGTTGCCCGATCATCCGAACGCCCACGGCCTGGTCATGGGACGGGCTACAACAGAACATCAGGTCTACTGCGACGATCTCAAAACGCGGGTCCGGGCCGCAGGGATGTCAGGCCGTATTCACTTTCGCGACGAGGTTCCAATCGAAAAACTGGCGGATCACTTCCGCGCCATCGATCTGTATATCGCACCGCAACGCTGGGAAGGTTTCGGCCTGACGCCGCTGGAGGCCATGGCAAGCGGCGTACCAGTCATCGCAACCCGCGTTGGAGTCTTCGAGGAGGTGGTCAAGGACGGCGAAACTGGTCATCTGATCAATATCGAAGATGTCGACGCCATGGCCAAACACACCGATGCATTGTTGGCAGACCCAGAAAGGATGGCCGCTTGGGGTAAGGCCGCACGCATACACGCGGCCGCACATTTCCAGCTTCAGCACGAGGCAGATGCCATTATCGCGATCTACAGAGAACTGCTTGATAGCTGACAGGACCATCTGCCCCAAGGCAGCGGGACTACCCGACCGTCATGACGCTATGGGCAGTCGCTGTTCGACAATCTCCGCCCACCACGAACAACCTGCCGGGATCGCCTCGTCATTGAAGTTGTATTTGGGGTGGTGGACCATAGCCGTGTCGCCATTGCCAACCAGAATATACGCACCGGGTCGCTCTTCTAACATAAAGGCAAAGTCTTCACCGCCCATCACCAACGGCGCTTCCTCACATTGCCCCGAGACCGATTTCGCCACCTTTGCCGCAAACTCGGTCTGCGCATCGTGGTTCACCATCACCGGATAGTTCCGGTTGTAAGTCACCCGCGCCACGCCGCCAAAAGTGCTCGCCACACCTTCGCAAATTTCGGCCACGCGTTTTTCAGCCAGATCGCGCGCCTCGGCGCTCATTGTCCGCACTGTGCCCATGATCTGTACCTTTTGCGGGATCACGTTGAAGGCCCTCGATGACGTCTCAAATGACGTGATTGACACCACGATCCGGTCAATCGGGTCGGCATTTCGGCTGACTATGGATTGCAACATTGTCACCGCATGAGACGCCATCAGGGTTGTATCGATGGTCTCCTGGGGCTTGGCCGCGTGCCCCCCAAGACCCTCAAACTCGATCTCAAGCAGGTCCGTCGCTGCAAAAAACGGCCCCGGACGGATCGCAAATTCGCCCACCGGACGCCCGGGCCAGTTGTGCATGCCATAGACCTCATCAATGCTCCAGCGGTCCATCATTCCGTCATTGCACATCTCGCGGCCTCCGCCGCCGCCTTCTTCGGCAGGCTGGAAAATTACCACAACTGTGCCGTCAAAATTTCGCGTCTCGGACAGATATTGCGCGGCCCCCAGCAACATCGCAGTATGCCCATCATGGCCGCAGGCGTGCATGGCATCGGGTGTTTTCGATGCGTATTCCACACCTGTCTCCTCATGGATTGGCAGCGCATCCATATCGGCCCGAAGGCCAATAACCTTGCCCGATCCATCGGCTTTTCCCTTTATCACGCCCACAACACCAGTGCGCCCGATGCCCTCAACCACCTCGTCACAGCCAAAGGCCCGAAGCTTCTCGGCGACCAGCGCGCTGGTGCGGTGCGTCTCGAACAGGATTTCGGGATGTTGGTGAATGTCGCGCCGCCACGCGGTGATGTCGGCGTGCAGATCGGCAAAACGGTTTTTGATGGGCATGGGGCCTCCTTCGAGTTACTGCGCGGGCATACGTTGTTCAACCAGTTCCACGAACCAGCTTGCGCCAGCGGGGATGGCCTCGTCATCGAACTGGTATTCGGGATGATGAACCATCGGCCCATCCCCATTGCCCAGCATGATGTAGGCCCCCGGGCAGGCATTCAACATGAATGCAAAATCTTCGGCGGCCATGATGGGCGGTATGTCGGTGATTACATCGCCTGCGACGGCGTGCGCGGCGGCAGCGGCATATCCCGTGTGCTCTTCATGGTTGACTGTGACCGGATAGCCGACGCGATAATCCACCTCAGCCTCGCATTGATGCGCCCGCGCAATCGACGTCGCAATCTCGCCCACCCGCGTTTCGACAAAATCCCGCACCTCCGGGTCCAAGGCCCGCACTGTGCCGGTCATGCGCGTGACCTGCGGGATGATGTTATGGGTGTCGATGTCGGAATGCAGCGCACAAATCGATATCACCGCCGACGCCAAGGGATCGACATTCCGGCTAGCAATGCTCTGCAGGCCAAGAATGATCTGTGCGGCTGCGACGTTGGGATCAATCGCCTGATGGGGTGCAGCTGCATGCCCCCCCTTGCCCGTCACCGTGATATAAAATTCATCCGCCGACGCCAGAAGCGGCCCGGGACGAATCGCAAACTGTCCCGTGGGCAGGCCCGGCATGTTATGCAGGCCATAGACCTCCTGAATGCCCCAGTGGTCAATCAACCCATCATTGACCATCTCACGTCCTCCGCCCCCGCCCTCTTCGGCAGGTTGGAAGGCCAGCACAACAGTGCCATCGAAATTACGGGTCTCCGCCAGATATTGTGCCGCCCCCAGCAGGATCGACGTGTGGCCATCATGGCCGCAGGCGTGCATCTTGCCAGGATATTTTGACCTATAGTCTACCCCCGTCGCCTCCTCGATTGGCAGCGCATCCATGTCAGCGCGCAAGCCCACAACACGCCCCTTCGTGTCCGTACGCCCCTTGATCACCGCAACAACACCAGTCTTACCGACGCCTGTGGTGATGTCATCCACACCGAACTCCCTCAGCCGCTCCACCACAAAAGCCGCCGTTTCATGCACATCAAAGTCCAGCTCTGGATGAGCGTGCAAATGGCGACGCCAAGCCGTGATTTCGGCATGGGTTTCAGCAAGGCGGTTCTTGATCGGCATGGGTCGGGTCCAGTTAAACAGATGGGCCGATGCGCATTTTGCTACCATCGGAAAAGCGGCTTAGGCGAAACCGTGACAGATCATGACCCGGATCGTTGCCCATGACCAGAGCAGCCAGCACCTTTCCAATACCCGGACCGATGCCGAAACCGTGCCCGCTCATGCCCGTACCCACCGTCAGGCCGGGCATGGCAGTCACACGGTCCACCACCGGCACTACGTCCGGCATGGTGTCAATCATACCGGCCCAGGCCGTTTTGATCCGCAAGGGCCCAAGGCCTGGGAACAATGCGGCAAAGTCGCGGGTCAATTTGCGAACCTTGCCACGGTTGGGCGCGGGATTAAGGATGCGCATTGCTTCAAATGGACTGGCGTCATCGGCGCTCCACGTGCGGGGTGTGCCCCACGCATCCGGAAATCCGAGCGGTGCTGCTGGCAGGAACCGCGTGCCAAAGGGATCTGAACGCAATTGAGCCAGGTAGTGGGGCAGCGCACGAACGGCATCCGGCCCCACAAAAAGCTCGTGAAAACCCCCTGCTGCAAGGGAATAGCCGCCATCTTTGCGTGGACGAAACGCAATGCGATCATCGGCGGCACCCCCAGGATAGATCATGGGCAGAGGGTCTGTCGCCGCAACCGTGGCCCGCACCGCAAGCTGCGGCAATACAATACCATGGCGACGCAGAAACAATGCCGACCACGCCCCCCCTGCCAGAATAACTTCAGGGGCCGCGATCCGGCCCTGTTCCGTCACGACACCCGCAACTTTACCGCCTTCAATATCCAGCGCCCGGACCGCACACTGCTCGACCACCAAAGCGCCGGCCCGCGCAGCGACACCGGCCAAAGCAGGCACGGCGACCCACGGTTCGGCACGCATATCTGATGCAGTATAAAGCGCACCGACATAAGATTTGGACATGCCAGGGACCAAATCGGCCACCTCTGCGGTGCTTAGCAAACGGCTATCCAGGCCGTGCGCCTCTGCATGGCGCAACCAGTCTGTATACTTCGCCATCTCGGCCTCGGACCCGGCAAGGTAGGTCACCCCACCTTGCGTCAAACCGATATCGACATTTGTGCGCCCTGCCAAATCGCGCCACAAAGCGTTCGCTTCGACCATGATGGGCAATTCGTCCGGGTCACGCCCCTGCTGCCTGATCCAGCCCCAGTTGCGGCTCGACTGCTCGCCCGCGATGCGCCCCTTTTCCAACAAGACAACCCGTTTGCCCGCCTCCGCCAAATACAGCGCCGTGCACACGCCAATAACTCCACCACCGATCACAACGACATCTGCCGCATCAGGGACGGGACCAGGCCAGGTCACTGGCGTTGTCTGATCTATTGGAAAGGCCATATGCGGTCCTCAGGTCAACCGCGCCACGAGGTCTTTCATAAAACCATGCCCGGCCTGAAACTGCGCCACTGCAATGAATTCGTTGGGCTGGTGGGCTTGTGCAATATCTCCCGGCCCGCAGACAACTGCGGAATAACCTGCGGCCTGAAACTGACCCGCTTCCGTACCGTAGCTGACCACATGTGTTCCATTGTCACCTGTGATGGCACGCACCAGCGCTTCAGCCGCACCGTTCTCTTCGGGCGTCAGCGAGGGGACATCAAAGCGGGTCGCGATATCTACCCGCGCGTCTGGATGCGTGGCTTTCATTCCCGCTTCGATCTTAGCCACGTGGGCCAAATACGCCTCCTTCAACGCAATAACGTCGTCACCGGGCACGGCACGGAAATCCATGGAAAAACGGCAGTCTTTTGCGGTGATATTGTGCGCAGTACCACCTTGGACCTGCCCCACATGCCACGTGGTAAAGGGGGGATCGAACATGGCCGCCAACGCAGATGGCGCGCCCTCCATATTCTCCGCATTGCGGTGATTGGCAAAGTCGATAATCTTGGCCCCTTCAAGGATTGCGCTGACGCCCTGAGGCAACAACGAAGAGTGAACCTCGAACCCCACCACATGCGTATCGAACCCTTGCCCGCCCTTATGACCTGTGACCGCCTTCATCATTGATGGCTCGCCCACGATCACCGGACCGCCCTTTGGCACAACGCCCTGCATTGCCTCAATCATGGGGGGCGCACCGAGACAGCCAATCTCTTCGTCAAAGCTGAGCGCAAGCTGTATAGGAGTTTTCACTCTGGCATAGTGAGCCTCGACCAGCGCCCACAGGGCCAGTGCATCAAACCCTTTCATGTCACAGGTCCCGCGCCCAAAAAACTTGCCGTCCTTCTCGGTCACAACAAACGGGTCGGTATCCCAAGGCTGGCCATCGACGGGAACAACATCTGTATGCCCTGACAAGACCACGGCCCCCTTAACCTCCGGACCCACATGAGCAAAGAGTGCCGCTTTCGGTTGATCAGGATGATAGTAGCGATGCGCCGTGATCCCATGATCGTTCAGATACTCTTCGACCCAGTCCACCAACGGCAGGTTTGTGTCCCGGCTGACAGTGGGGAAACTGATCAGCTTGGTCATCAGTTCAAGCGGGCTCAAGCATCTGGTCATAGGCGGTATCCCCCTGAAACGGTCAGAACTTCGCCCGTGATGAACGACGCTGAGCCGCCGATAAGGAAACGGACAACACCCGCAATGTCCGCGGGCTGACCCATGCGTCCCAAAGCGGTCATGCCGATAAACGCCTGCTTCAGCGCGTCATCCCGCCCAGCGTCCGGAACGTCAATGGCCCCCGGGGCCACTGCGTTAATCCGAATGCCGCGTGGGCCCATCTCCTTCGCCGCCCCACGGGTCCACAGGTCCAACGCCGCTTTACTGGCCCCGTACATCGCCGCCCCCATCGGAGGCAAAACAGCGTTCACCGATGAGATGTTGACCATACATGCCCCGGTTTCGAAATGCGGAGAGGCCGCCGCAAGCAAACCTTGGGCGGCAAACAGGTTCACCTCGAACATGCGGCGATAGTCGTCCGGTGTGAAGCTGTCTAGCGGCGAGGTAGAGATGTCATCGGCATTGTGCACCACGGCGTCAATTCGGCCAAACCTGTCGACGGTCTCGGTCACAAGGTGGCCAGGCACATCAGCGTCGGTCAGGTCGCCCTGTACGCACGCGCACGCTGCATCGGGGACGGTCGTGTTGTAATGCAGCATGACATCGTGATCGCGGACCAACTCGGCCACAATCCCTGCCCCAATGCCCCGCGAACCACCAGTGACCAGAACGGCCTTGCGCGCCATATCAATAGCCGCTGTCGGTGGTCAGTACGAAATGGCCAGTCTCGACCTCGTTGTATTCAGACGGCGCAGGATCGTAGTCCACCGGATGGATCGGCGACGGGATCGGCTTGAAGTTAAGGTCTTTCTCAGCCTTGCGCTGGCGCGGATCGGCAATGGGAACTGCCTTCATCAACGCTTGGGTATAGGGATGTTGCGGATTTTCGAACACCCGCGCGCGCGGCCCCATCTCGACAATCCGGCCTAAATACATGACGCCAACATAGTGACTAACACGCTCGACCACCGCCATGTCGTGACTGATGAACAAGAACGATAGCCCCATCTCGGCCTGAAGCTCCATCATCAGGTTCAAGACTTGCGCCTGTACTGACACGTCCAGCGCCGACACGGCCTCGTCCGCGATAATCAGCTTGGGGTTAAGCGCCAAAGCGCGGGCAATAGCGACGCGCTGACGTTGACCACCTGACAATTCATGAGGGAAACGACGCATGAAGCTGCGCGGCAACTCAACCCGGTCAAACAGCATTTCCACCCGCTTTTTGCCTTCGTCTCCCTTGAACATGCCATAGTTCTGCATCGGCTCGGCAACCTGATCCGCCAACTGCATCTGCGGATTGAGGGATGCGAACGGGTCTTGAAAGATCATCTGCATATCGCGGCGCGCCTCGCGCAACTGAGTGTCATTCAAAGCCATGATGTCGGTGCCGCCCAACATAATGTGCCCTGCCTGCGGCTCGACCAGCCGTAAAATCGACCGTCCCGCCGACGACTTACCACAACCACTCTCGCCCACCAGGCTCAGCGTTTGTCCCTTATTGATGGTAAAGGAAACATCCTCGACCGCGTGCACGTTGGCCACCGTACGGCGAAAGAAACCGCCCTTGACGGGAAACCGCGTTGTTAGGTTCGTGACGGTCAGGAGTGTTTCTTCGGTGCCGGGGATTGGCGCAATGACACCCTGGTCACGCCCAAGCAGCTTCATCGGTTCGGGATATTGTTTGCCCCTCATCTCGCCCAGCTTGGGCACAGCCGCCAAGAGCGCCTTGGTGTAAGGATGCTTCGGGTTTTCAAAGATCTCGGCAACCGGCCCCTCTTCAACCTTGTTTCCACGGAACATAACAACAACGCGGTCGGCCATCTGTGCCACGACGGCCATGTCGTGCGTAATAAACATGACCGCGGTGCCCGTTTCGCGCTTCAAACGGTCCATCAACGCCAGGATTTCGGCTTGGATGGTGACGTCAAGCGCAGTCGTCGGTTCGTCTGCAATAAGCAGTCGCGGCTCACAGGCTAGAGCCATGGCAATGACAACACGCTGGCGCATCCCGCCGGACAACTCATGCGGATACTGCTTTAACCGCCGCTCAGGTTCAGGAATGCGCACCTGCTTCAGCAGCGATAGCGCCCGTTCCTGAGCCTGGGACTTGCTCAGCCCCTTGTGCAGACGCAGTCCCTCATTCAACTGACGCCCTACGGTGAAGACGGGGTTCAGCGCCGTCATCGGCTCCTGAAAGATCATTCCGATCTCGTTCCCGCGGATGGTCCGCATCAACTCCTGATCCGTCGCGGCCAGATCAATCTCGTCTGCGTCCTTGCGGTCGAATACCAGCCGTCCGTCGGCAATTTCACCCCCGCCATACTCGACCAGCCGCATCAAAGACAGCGAAGACACCGACTTCCCGGACCCGGATTCGCCGACAATACAAACGGTTTCGCCGGCGTTCACCTCGAATGACACATCTTCGACACCCACCACCGGGCCATCCTTGGTCTGGAATTCCACCCGCAGATTCTGAATGTTGGCTATCGGTGACTTGCCGCTCTGGTCTAGCATTTCGTTCCCCGCGATTGAGCCCTTTTGGCTCAGCTTTACCAAAGAGTGGGCGATGGGACAGGCACTGTCAAATACAGACCTACGAAATTTATCGTTGACCGCACGCAACGCTTGCATTTTCGCCAAAAGCTGTTTCGATATCAAAGTGCGCTTGGGGGGCCAAGACTAAAAACCACGAGGAAACCGTGGGTTAAAGCGTGATCTTACCACCCCAGGCTGGACCTGCCCCGCATGACCTGCGGTGCGAACCTGACGCGCAGGAAAAACCTGCGGTCCAACAAG
Source organism: Pseudomonadota bacterium (assembly GCA_038525015.1). Taxonomy (GTDB): domain Bacteria; phylum Pseudomonadota; class Alphaproteobacteria; order Rhodobacterales; family Rhodobacteraceae; genus Tateyamaria. The sequence continues at coordinate 39,936 of JBCBID010000009.1, forward strand.
GAGTATAACATGTCCCTGAAATCCCTTTTGATGGGTGCTGTGGCGGCCGGTGCGCTAGCCCTAGCCGCCTTTGCCGAGCGTGGCTCGGATGGCGAGCTGCGCATCATCTATTGGCAAGCCCCGTCGATCCTGAACCCGTACCTGTCGGGCGGCACCAAGGATATCGAATCTGCCTCGATGATCATCGAGCCGCTGGCCCGCTACGACGAAACCGGCGCCTTGACGCCATGGCTCGCCGAGGAAATTCCGACCGTAGGCAATGGCGGCGTGAGCGAGGACCTCACCACCATCACCTGGAAGATCAAGGAAGGCATCGAATGGTCAGACGGCACACCGCTGACCTCGGCCGATGTGAAATTTACTGCAGAATACTGCATGCACCCCGAAGGCGGTTGCGCACAAGCGTCCTTCTTTGACGGCGTCGAAAATGTCGAAGCGCTGGACGATCTGACGGTCAAGGTGACCTTCAACCAGCCCAAACCCAACCCGTATGGCCCCTTCGTAGGTGGCCAGTCACCCATCATTCAAGCGGCGCAATTCGCCGACTGCCTGGGCGCCAAAGCCCCTGAATGCACCGATGCGAACTTTAACCCCATCGGCACCGGTGGCTTCAAGGTCGAAGAATTCCGCCCCAATGATGTGATCACTATGGTCGCGAATGACAATTACCGCGAAGCCGACAAACCGGCCTTCGCCCGCGTCACGTTCAAGGGCGGCGGCGACGCAACCGCGGCGGGTCGCGCCGTTTTGGAGACAGGCGAATTTGACTACGCCTGGAACCTACAACTCGCACCCGACGTGATCTCGCGCATGGAAGAAGCGGGCCAAGGCAAAGCCATCGCTGGCTTCGGCCCACTGGTTGAGCGTCTGGAAATGAACCTGACTGACCCATCGCCAAACCTCCCGGAAGGCGAACGGTCAACGGTGGCGCACCCGCACCCGTTCCTAAGCGACATCAACGTGCGCAAGGCCCTATCCATGGCCATCGACCGCGCGCTGCTGGTCGAGGTGGGCTATGGCCAGGCGGGTAAAGTGACCTGTGACCTAGTGCCTGCGCCTGCGATGTTCGCATCGGGCGACCAACACTGCGCCACACAGGATATCGAAGGTGCCAAGGCGCTGCTCGACGAAGCGGGTTGGGTGGACAGCAATGGCAACGGCATCCGCGACAAGGATGGTGTTGAACTCAACATCCTCTACCAGACCTCGACCAACGCCGTGCGTCAGGACTTCCAGGCGCTGATCAAACAGTGGTGGAGCGAGATCGGTGTTGAAACCGAGCTGCGCAACCTCGACGCTTCCGTGTTCTTCGGCGGTGACCCGGGCTCGCCCGACACGTTCCAGAAGTTCTATGCCGATGTTGAAATGTACGCCAACACATTCAACGGCACCGACCCGCAGCAGTATCTGGCGGCTTATCGGTGTGGCAATGAACCCAAGCCTGCGTCGCAATGGCAGGGCGAGAACATCAACCGCTTCTGCGATCCCGCTTACGACGCACTGATCGACGAACTGGCCCGCACCGGTGACATCGAAAAACGCGCCGAAATCGCGATCAGGATGAACAACATGCTGACCAAAGACACGTTTACCATCGTGCCGCTCGTGCACCGTGGCCGTGTCTCTGCCCATTCCAACACATTGGGCGGCGTCAAGCTGAACGTCTGGGACAGCGAAATCTGGAACACGGCCGATTGGTATCGGATCGACTAAGTTTCCCTCGGGGTGGGCGCTCGCGCCTGCCCCACCTTTTTCCTGAGCAAGAACAACAAGACCTCCGCAAAAGGAATGGCCTTTCATGCTAACGTTCACGATCCGCAGACTCGTCCTGTCGATCCCCACGCTGCTTTTCATTAGCCTAGTGATCTTTGGCCTGCTGCAGCTCGCCCCCGGCGACCCCATGGCGCAAGTGCCATTGACCGTACCCCCCGAAGTCAAAGAAAAGATGCGCGAGGCGCTTGGCCTAGGCCAGGCTTGGTACATCCAGTACTGGAAGTGGCTGGTCCAATTCTTCTGGATCGAACCCCAAGTGCTCATCGACCACTGGTTCGGCACGTCATTTTCCGAAGGCAAGCAACGCATTCTTAGCTGGCAAACCCGCAGCCCCGTGATGGACACGGTTGTGCAGCGTATCCCGCAAACCCTTTGGGTCGTCGGCCTCGCCTATATCGTCGGCATCCTGATCGCTCTTCCCATCGGCATCTATTCGGCTTATCGCCATTACTCGGTCTTCGACCAGGCCGGCACATTCGTGACGATGATAGGCTTCTCGATCCCACCCTTCTTCACCGGCCCCCTGCTGATCGTGATCTTTTCGGTCTCACTGGGCTGGCTGCCCTCGATCTATGACACGACCCATGTGGTCAATGACTGGGCCAGCTTCAAAATCCAGTTCCAGCAGATGATCATGCCCGTCATGGTGCTGGCCCTGCAAACCACAGCGCAAATCTCGCGGTACATGCGCGGCGCAATGCTCGACAACCTGAACCAAGACTACGTACGCACGGCGCGGGCCAAGGGCCTGAAGGAAAGCGTCGTGGTCATGGTGCACGTCGTGCGCAACTCCATGATCCCCGTTGTCACGGTCATCGCGCTTGGCGTGCCTGCGATCTTCGGCGGTGCCATCATCACCGAAAACGTCTTCAAGGTGAACGGTATAGGACAGCTTTTGCTGACCTGGCTTTTCGCCAACGATCTGCCCGGTGTCATGACCCTCACTTTCATCTTCGCGATCCTGATCGTGCTCTTCAACCTGATCGCCGACGTGCTCTACGGCGTGCTTGACCCGAGGATCCGCTATGACTGAGCCCGTGCCCTCCGGTCCCGAGGCCGACGCAGAATTCATCACTGCCCTGCAGGACAAAACAGTCTCGACAGCTCCGTCCAGCCAATGGCGAGACGTCTGGCACCAGTTCCGCCGCCACAAAGGCGCGATGTTCGGTGGCGCTTTCCTGCTCTTCATCACCCTCGCGGTCATCCTTGGCCCCTACATCTGGGCGGTCGATGCTCAGGCCCTCGACATCCGCAACCGTGACATGCGACCGATCTGGGTAGGGCTTTGGGACAGTAGCGCCAAGGTTGGCTGGCACCGCCCCCTCGGCACCGACAATCTGGGGCGCGACATCCTTGCAACCATCATTTCCGGCGGCCGCGTCTCCATGGCCGTCGGCTGGGCCGCGATGCTCCTCGCGCTTGTGATCGGCACTCTGATCGGCGTGATGTCGGGTTATTTCAAACGCCTCGATTTCTGGCTGATGCGCTTTACCGACCTGGTCTTGTCTCTGCCTATCCTGCCACTTGTGCTTTTGGCCGTCACTCTCTTCCGCCAGCCCCTTACAAACACATTCGGCGGACCAGAGGCAGGCATGTTCGTCCTCATCGTCGGCGTCATCGGCCTGACCAACTGGATGCCCACCGCCCGGATCGTGCGCGGCGATATCCTGGCGCTGAAAGAACGTGAATTCATCCTGGCCGCCCGCTCCATCGGCACATCCTCCGGCGCGATCATCCGGCGACACCTGCTGCCCAACGTCATCTCGCCGATCGTGGTCTCCGCGACGCTTGGCCTTGCCACCGCCATCATCACCGAAAGCGCACTGTCATTCCTCGGCGTAGGCTTCCCGTCCGACTTCCCCACTTGGGGCAAGCTTCTGTCCGACGCTGTCCCACGGATGCAGGAATATCCTGAGCGCGTGATGCTGCCAGGCATCATGATCTCGCTCACCGTGCTCAGCGTGAACTACCTTGGAGACGGCCTGCGCGACGCGCTCGACCCCCGCATCAGGGGACGCTAAGCCCCCATTCTTCTGGCTAAAAAATACTCCGGGGGAGGCCGTCAGGCCGGGGGCAGAGCCCCCTCTTAACCATGGCAACGCGGGCCAATAAAGGGACGGCGGGCGGGGCGACTTTGCCATCGGCAAAGAGCGACCGACCCCGTTCTTACTTTTCCACTTCCTGTCGAAGCCGCCGGATCAATCCCCAAACCAGAAGCACAACAGGCACTGTCACAAGCGCCGTCAGGAACCCGCGCGACAGCCCCGTCGGTTCTTCCAACGGGTACAAGAGATATCCCGCCAACGACACTGCGTAATAACTGATCGCCACCACAGACAGGCCCTCAACCGTGCGCTGCAAGCGCAACTGTAAGTCGGACCGCTTGTCCATGCTTTCCAACAGCGCCTGGTTTTGAGCCGATCGTTCCACATCTACTCGCGTTCGCAGCAAGTTCGCGGCTCGTACTCCCCGGTTGGACATGGCCGCTAGCCGCTCTTCGGCCGACCGCACCGTGCGCATCGCAGGCTGATACCGCCGCATCATGAACTCGGCAAAGGTCTGCCGCCCCTGATACCGCGTTTCGCGCAGCGCCTCGATCCGCTCGTTCACAATCGCCTCATAGGCCCAGGTCGCCCCGAACCGGAACGAGGACTGCGCCGCCAGCGTCTCCAACTCTGCCGATATCTCCAAAAGCGCCTTGAGCGTCGCTTCGGCCTGCGACCGCTCGCCAGACATGGTCTCGGTAAGTTCAATCAGCCGCGTGTCAAGCGCAGTCAATTGCGCGCCCATCGCACGCACGCGCGCGAAACCCAGCATCGACATGGACTTGTAGGTCTCGATCTCGCAAAGCCGCTGCACGACCCGTCCCACCCGGCGCTGCCCTGTCCCATCGGAAGCAAACACCGCAAAGCGCATATGCCCATTTTGATCGATGCGGAAATCCCCGGCAACGACGGCCGCATCCTCCAATACCGAACTCACCGCCAGGCTTTCCGGCACAAACCAATCGCCCAGACACTCCTGTATCTCCGCCTCCGTCCGGCGCGGTTCCACCCGCACAAGGATCGACGTCACCCGCTGGCCCGGCGCCTGCTCAAGCCAATCCTGCGGAAATGGATCAAAAGCCCGCGGATCGAAAGGGCGGTCTTCCACCCCCTCGGAAAAGATCGTGTAGGTCACAAATTCGGTGTGTTGCTCCCATTTCAGCCAATGCCGACCGATCTGACCATAATAATGCGTGGCCCCCGGTTGCGGATGCGGCGCCCCATGCCGGTCCAACAAAGCGTGAAGATGCGCAATGTCCTGCGTCCGATCCCGATTGGCCGCCATTTCCGGCTGCTTGAACGCCACATAAGCCGCCGCACAAGGTGCCTGCATCGACGGAAATGGCCGCGCGTGCAGCTCATTCGCCAGCTTGTAGCGCAAGGGGTGGTCTTCAATGGGGGACATATCTGCTCCACAAGGTCTTTGTCGCACACATAAAGCGGATACCGTGAAGATCAACCGCGATTATGCTTACCTTTCAATATGTTAAGTGGATACAATTGCATACCAAGCATGTGAATCCGCTTGCTCAAACCGTCTGCCCACCCGAGATCTGGATGCACTGGCCGTTGATACTCTGGGACCCCGGGCCCACAAGCCACAAGGCCGCCGCAGCCACCTCATCGGCCTCCAGCAACCGCTTATGTCTGTTGGCATTGATCATAATCTGCCGTGCCTCGTCTGCACTCATCCCTGTGCGGTCGGCGATGGCCTCCTGATTGCGATCTACAATCGGCGTGTCCACATAGCCGGGACACAGCGCGTTAAAGGTATAGGGCTGGCCCATGTAATCCTCGCTCAGCGACCGGATCAGCCCGATTAGCCCATGCTTTGAGGCCGCATAGGCCGCCGCCCCCGGCAGGCCCCGCAACCCGGCGATGGATGATACAGCGATGACGCGGCCCCAATCGGTCTGTCGCATCCCGGGCAAACACGCACGGATCGTCAGAAATGCCCCATCCAGATTGGTCGCCATCATGTTCCGCCAGAATGCCAAATCAGTCTTGTGCACGGCCCGCCCTTCGGCAATCCCGGCATTGGGCACGCAAATCTGAACGGGTCCCCGCGCCTCAACCGCTGCCGCAACTGTCGCGTCAATCGACGCCTCGTCTCGCACGTCCATCGCGATGCCGAACAAGCCGTCCCCCGCAACGCCATCCAACACCTCTTGCCTGCGCCCGGCGATCGTAACTTGTGCGCCCCGCTCTGCCAGCGTCCGCGCAATGGCAAGGCCAATCCCTGTGCCACCCCCGGTGACAAGGGCATGCATATCGGCAAGTGAGGTCATCGCGCGGCTCCTACGTTGATGGGCAAGCCCAGACTGGGCTGTGACCGTGTGCGGATCAATCATATTTAGAGCATTCGCGATACCCCGGTTGACAGCACAAGGTCACACGCCGTCAAGTTGCAGCAACGACATTATGCTCAAACTGATCCACATTCCGCCTGCATGGCTCGCCCTCTGCATCTTGATTGCTTGGTGCCAGGCCCGCTTCCTAACTCTCAATCTCAGCATTGCCAGCCCTCTGACTGATTTGCTGGCCGGGCTGCTGATCGGTGCAGCGTTGCTGCTTATGGCGGCGGCCCTCGTATCCTTCTACCGCCATCGCACCACACCGATCCCGCACCAGATACCGCAGCGACTGATCACCAACGGCATCTTCGCCTACACCCGCAACCCTATCTATCTGGGCGATGCCCTTCTGTTGACAGGTCTGATCCTGCGCTTCGATGCCGTGCCCTCACTGATCTTGGTCCCCCTCTTCATATGGTGGGTCGAACGGCAGTTCATTGTTCCAGAGGAGCGGCGCATGCGCCGCGTCTTCAAGGCAGACTTCGCGCGCTACGAACAAAAAGTGCGCCGGTGGATTTAATTTTTTTCAGATATTGCGCTGATGACGCCGGGGCGCTTCTTGTAACTCGTGCGGCGGTTGGGTAGTGGACAGCACATCGGCTCGCGCCACATAGCTTTTGGGAATTTCCCAAAACCGACTGCCACGACCAAATTGGGGGTTCTTCGAATGAAGATCGGAACACCGAAAGAGATATTTGAGGGAGAGCGCCGCGTCGCTATGACGCCCGAGAGCGCAGCAGCTCTACAGAAACTTGGCCATGACTGCGTGATCGAAACCGGTGCAGGCACCGAGGCAGGCTTTGCCGATGCAGATTACAAGGCCGCAGGTGTCGAGGTGGTCAAGACGGCAGCCGCTCTGTGGAAAGCCGCTGATGTCGTTGCCAAAGTCCGGGTGCCCGATACCGCCGAAATGAAGCGGTTGCGCGACGGCCAGACACTTATCTCTTTCTTCAGCCCCGTAGCCGACGAAAAGAAAATGGAAAGTGCCGCTAAAAAGGGCGCAACCGTCATCGCGATGGAGATGATCCCACGGATCAGCCGCGCTCAGAAGATGGACGCACTGTCGTCTATGGCCAATATCGCCGGCTACCGCGCGGTGATCGAGGCTGGCAACAACTTTGACCGCTTCTTTACCGGGCAGATCACCGCCGCGGGCAAGGTGCCGCCTGCCAAAGTGCTTGTTGTCGGCGCGGGTGTGGCCGGTCTGGCCGCCATCGGCACATCGACCAGCCTTGGCGCGATCACATACGCCTTTGACGTGCGCCCCGAAGTGGCCGAACAGGTCGAATCTATGGGCGCCGAGTTTGTCTATCTCGACTTCGAGGAAGAACAGCAGGACGGCTCGTCTTCGGGCGGATACGCGTCCGTGTCGTCGCCGGAGTTCCGCGAAGCGCAGCTTGCCAAATTTCGCGAACTCGCCCCCGAGATGGACATTGTCATCACCACAGCCCTGATCCCCAATCGTGAAGCGCCAGAGTTGTGGACCGAGGACATGGTGAAGTCCATGAAACCCGGCTCGGTCATCGTGGATTTGGCCGCCGAAAAGGGCGGCAATTGCAAGCTGACCGTTGCGGACGAAAAGATCGTGACCGACAATGGCGTGACCATCATCGGCTATACCGACTTTCCCAGCCGCATGGCTACGCAATCCTCCAGCCTGTACGCCACCAACATCCGCCACCTGATGGCCGACCTCACGCCGGAAAAAGACGGTGTGATCAACCACGATATGGAAGATGACGTGATCCGCGGCGCCACCATCGCCCACGGCGCAGAGGTCACCTTCCCTCCGCCACCGCCCAAAGTGGCCGCCATCGCCGCCGCGCCCAAGAAAGAAGCGCCCAAAGAGCTGACGACTGAAGAGAAAAAGGCCAAGGAACTGGCCGACTTCAAAGCTCAGACCAAGAACCAAGTCACTCTGCTGGCCATCGGCGGCGCTCTGATCCTGCTCGCCGGTCTCTACACGCCCGCCAGCTTTATGCAGCACTTCATCGTCTTCGTGCTGTCCGTCTTCATCGGTTTCCAGGTGATCTGGGGCGTTGCGCACAGCCTGCACACACCGCTCATGGCCGTAACCAACGCGATATCATCCATCGTGATCCTGGGTGCTCTGATCCAAATCGGGTCGACCTCCGGCATCATTACTTTCCTGTCGATTTTCGCGGTCTTTATGGCGGCCATCAACATCTTCGGCGGCTTCCTCGTGACACGGCGCATGCTCGCCATGTTCCAGAAATCCTAAGGAGTAGGCGCAATGGAACTCGGATTTACCACTGCCGCCTATGTCGTTGCGGCTGTTCTCTTCGTCCTGTCCCTCGGCGGCCTCTCCGGTCAGGAAAGCGCCAAGCGCGCCGTCTGGTACGGCATCGTGGGCATGTTCATTGCCGTGGTCGCCACCCTGATCGGCCCCGGCGCGGGCCTGTGGCTCTTATCCCTCGTGCTGATCGCGGGCGGGGCCGTCGTGGGCTACCAACTGGCCACCAAGGTCGAAATGACCCAGATGCCGGAACTTGTCGCGGGCATGCACGCGCTTGTGGGCCTGGCCGCCGTCTTCATCGGTTTCAACGCCCACATCATGATCGGCTATGTAGATGGTCATCTCGCTGAAAACGGCGCCATCCTCGGCGGCGCGCTGGTCGATGGCCAATGGGTCCAGATCCTCGATAAGTCGGTGCTCGACCCCCTGTCGGCCTTCGGTCAGTTGATTGCCAAGAAAACCTCCGTCGAGATCACCATCCTGCAGATCGAGCTTGTGCTGGGGATCTGGATCGGTGCAGTCACCTTCACCGGATCCTACGTCGCCTGGGGTAAGCTCTCGGGCAAGGTGGATTCAGCCGCAACCAAGCTGCCCGGTGGCCACATCCTCAACGCTGCCGCCGCGGGGGCCTCCCTGATCCTGGCCATCCTCTATTTCAGCAGCGGCAGCCTGCTGGCGCTCATCCTGCTCACGGCCCTCGCCCTCTTCATCGGCTGGCACCTGATCATGGGCATCGGCGGCGCCGACATGCCGGTCGTGGTCTCTATGCTCAACAGCTATTCCGGCTGGGCGGCAGCGGCCATCGGCTTCAGCCTCGGCAACGACCTCCTGATCGTGGTCGGCGCGCTCGTTGGCTCGTCCGGTGCAATCCTGTCCTACATCATGTGCAAGGCCATGAACCGTTCTTTCATCTCCGTGATCCTCGGCGGCTTTGGCGGCCCCGCAGGCGAGCAGATGCAGGTCGAGGGTGAACAAATCGCCATCGAAGCCGACGGCGTCGCCACCGCGCTCAACGAGGCCGACAGCGTCATCATCATTCCCGGCTACGGCATGGCCGTGGCCCAGGCGCAGCAAGGTGTGGCCGAACTCACGCGCAAACTCCGCGCCGCAGGCAAAGAGGTGCGCTTTGCCATCCACCCCGTCGCAGGTCGCCTGCCTGGCCACATGAACGTGCTCCTGGCCGAAGCCAAAGTCCCCTACGACATCGTACTGGAAATGGACGAAATCAACGACGACTTCCCTGACACGGACGTCGCCATCGTCATTGGGTCGAACGACATTGTGAACCCCGCAGCCCAGGACGATCCGAACTCTCCTATCGCCGGGATGCCCGTGCTGGAATGCTGGAAATCCAAACAGGTCTTTGTGTCAAAACGCGGTCAGGGCACGGGGTATTCGGGCATCGAAAACCCTCTGTTCTTCAAAGACAACACGCGGATGTTCTACGGTGACGCAAAACAGTCCATTGAAAAGCTGCTGCCTCTGATCGACTAGGCAAGACTGGCCCAAACCACATCACCCACTTTACGCGCGCGCCCCGCTCAGACGGTAGGGTGCGCGCGTCACACCCGCGAGCGCAGGCAAATAGGCAGGTCGCACCGGCGCGGTCGCGTCGTATACCCCTTCTGCTTTCGCCCGGTGTATCGACGAATGCAGCCAGTCCTCGGGCCGCGTCACCAGACCTGCTTGCACCGGGGCCGTCCAAATCATGTGCCGATGTGCCGCCAGATCGTTCGCATCCCGGATCGGATGTTCCCAGTATCGCCGCTGCCAAAGCCGACCCGGGCGCGCTGTCTCCGCGCCGGCAGCTCCCGCGACACGTCGCGCAAGCAGGGTTCTCACCATCCGCCAGCGCAGGGCGAAATCAGTATCATCCGCAGGCAGGCGCCAAAGTGCGTGGATCACGTCTCCCAGCACCACGATCTCGCAAATTTCGAACGGATGGCGCGCCTTCGTCTCGCGTATCGCTGCACGTAGTAAATCAATCTCGCGCAGGAACACGTCGGTGCCGCGATGCGCAGCGCGGACCGTAAAGAAACAGATGGAATCGGATAAGGCAGAGCAGGACATGCGCCCAGACTGACCACACGAACGGTTAAAGCCCGCTTAAGCCGAGCGCAAAACTGGCCGCGCGCGCTCTCCATCCGCCCAGTCGCGACATGCCGCACCAAAAGCCTCGAATAGCGGGCGCGACACCGGATCGCATTTTGCATTCCACTCGGGATGCCACTGCACCGAAAGCGTGAACCCCGGCGCGCCCTCGATGTAAATCGCCTCGGCCGTGCCATCAGGCGCGTGCCCATCCACAACCACACGCGGCCCCGGGCGCTTGATTCCTTGTCCATGCAACGTGTTCGTCGGCACCGATTGCCGCCCCATCAAACGGTGAAACACGCCGCCCTCGGAAAACGTCACATCATGGCGTAACGCGAATTTTTCTTCCAACGTGCCATCGGGCGGCATCCGGTGATTGTCGCGCCCCGGCAGGTCCCGGATTTCGGGATACAGCGACCCGCCCATGGCGACGTTTACCTCTTGAAAGCCCCGGCAAATTCCCAGAAACGGCTGTCCACGTTCGACACAAGCCCGGATCAGCGGCAGCGCAATCCGGTCTCGATTGCGATCAAAGGCACCATGCGCCTCGGTCGCCTCTTCGCCGTATTCCTCGGGATGCACGTTGGCCCGACCACCGGTAAATACGAAGCCCGCGCAATGCTCCAGCAGGTCCGACAGGCGCACCTTGTCCGGCTCGGCCGGGATCAGCATCGGCACGCCCTCTGCGACGTCGGCCACGGCAGAGATATTGATCAGCCCCGCCGCTTGTACCTCGTATTCGTCATTGATGACGTGGTGGTTCGAAATAATGCCGATGATGGGCCGGGCCATGTCGTCCTCTCGCTGCGCGCGTTTCAAGGGATATACGCCACAGGTGCGCATCCAGACCAGAGGAACGGGCGCGCAGGGGCCTGTGCAAAAAGCCGCAGGTGGGTCCTTTGCCTAAATTTCAGCCGCCAGAGATGCCGCCTCGATCCCGGCCACAGCAGCGGCGGCATCGTTGTCGGACGTGTCACCCGTGACGCCCACAGCACCAATCACTGCACCCGCCTTGTCGCGCACAAGCACACCACCCGGCACCGGCACGACCTGCCCCCCATAGACCCCGTTCACCGCCGTCATAAAATACGTCTGGCTCTCGGCTCGCGCCATCTGAGCGGTGCCCGCCATGCCCAGCATAACCGCGCCATAAGCTTTGCCTTGTGCAATGGCAAACCGCCCCGGTGCCGCTCCATCTTCCCGCTCACAGGCCTGCACATGACCGCCTGCATCCAGCACCACCACGGTGAGCGGTTTCAACCCCATCTCCCGCCCTTTCTCAAGGGCCTTGCGAATGATGGTCCGCGCCTCGCGCAACGAAATCGCCATCTTATTCTCCAAATCGGACATCAAACCGCCCCTTCATTGTGCCACAAACATACCGGGGAGCGTTGGGGGGCTGGCCCCTCACTCCCACGCTCTCAATCCGCCACTCATGCCGCCTTGAACTCCAACCGCCGCGCATGAAGCACCGGCTCGGTATAGCCCGAAGGCTGTTCGCGCCCCTTCAGCACCAGATCGAGCGCGGCCTGAAACGCGACCCCGTCACAGCCAGGCGTCATGGGAATGTAATCCGGGTCTGCCACATTCTGCCGATCCACGACTGCCGCCATCTTCTTCATCGCGCTCATCAGCTGCGCCTCGCTGATCACGCCATGGTGCAGCCAGTTGGCAAGGGCTTGCGCTGATATCCGACAGGTTGCGCGGTCCTCCATAAGTCCCACATCGTTGATGTCAGGCACTTTGGAACAGCCCACACCGGCATCCACCCAGCGCACCACATAGCCCAGGATCCCCTGCGCATTGTTCTCCACTTCGCGCGCAATTTCTGCGGCAGAGAAATTGCGCCCTACTGCCACCGGAATGCTCAGCAGGTCTTCCAGCGTTCCACGCGCGCCCCCTGCTTTCAGCGCCTCTTGTCGCGCCAGCACATCGACCTTGTGATAATGCGTGGCGTGAAGCGTGGCGGCGGTGGGCGATGGCACCCAGGCACAGGTCGCCCCGGATTGCGGATGCCCGATCTTCGCCTCCAGCATCTCGGCCATCCGGTCGGGCATCGCCCACATCCCTTTGCCGATCTGTGCCCTACCCTTCAACCCACAGGCCAGACCAATATCCACATTGCGATCCTCATAGGCCGCAATCCACTTGGTCTCCTTCATCTCGCCTTTGGGGACCATCGGCCCAGCTTCCATCGACGTATGGATCTCATCTCCCGTCCGGTCCAGAAACCCGGTGTTGATGAATGCGACACGATGCTTCGCCGCGCGGATACATTCCTTGAGGTTCGCGCTTGTCCGCCGCTCCTCGTCCATGATGCCCAGCTTCACGGTATGCGCGGTCAAGCCCAGAACCTTCTCCACCCGGCTGAATATCTCATCCGAAAACGCAACCTCGTCTGGTCCGTGCATCTTTGGCTTTACCACATAAACCGACCCGCAGACCGAGTTGCGCGGCCCCGCCACCTTCTGCAAATCATGCATCGCGATCAGCGTGGTAATCATCGCATCCATCAGCCCCTCGCCGACCTCGTGACCATCACGATCCAGAATGGCCGGATTGGTCATCAAATGGCCCACGTTCCGCACGAGCATCAGGCTGCGGCCCTTCATCGCAAATGGCGCCCCGTCCGGCGCGGTGTAGCTGCGATCCGCCGCCATCCGACGCGTGACCATCTTGCCGCCCTTCTCAAAGCTCTCCTGAAGATCACCCTGCATCAGTCCCAGCCAATTGCCATAGGCCAATACCTTGTCCTCGGCGTCCACCGCCGCCACGCTGTCCTCGCAATCCATAATGGTCGACACGGCCGCTTCCAGGTTCACCGCCGCGATCCCCGCCGGGTCATCCGCACCGATCACATCGTTACGATTTACCGCAACTTCAATCGCCAAATGGTTGTTCCGAAACAGGAATGTGCGTATCTCTTCGTCGCCTCCATGGCCCAGATACTGGGCCGGGTCCGCCAATGCCAGCCCTCCCAGATCCAGCCCATCACCGTTCAGGCCAAGGGTCTCGACCTCTGCCCAGCGTGCGCCAGCCAGCGGCACCGCTTCGTCCAGAAATCCCTTGGCCCACGCGATCACCCGTGCCCCGCGGGCCGCATCATACCCCTTGCCCTGCGGCAGACCACCCAGTGCATCCGTCCCATACAGCGCGTCATACAGGTTGCCCCATCGCGCATTCGCCGCATTCAAAGCAAAACGCGCATTCATAATCGGCACCACCAATTGCGCACCCGGGGTCAAAGCGATCTCTGGGTCTACATCAACTGTCTCAATCTCAAAATCCGGGCCCTCCGGCACCAGATAGCCGATCTCCTCCAGAAAGGCGCGGTACGCATCAGCGTCATGCACGCCCGACCTGTGCTCTACGTGCCAGGCATCAATCTTGGCCTGAATATCCTCCCGCTTGGTCAACAGCGCGCGGTTCTTCGGCCCCAGATCATGGATCAACGCCGAAAACCCAGCCCAGAAGTCAGCCGATGCAACCCCTGTGCCCGGCAAGGCACGGCTTTCGATAAAATCGGCCAAGCTATGCGCCACCCTAAGATCACTGCGGTCCACATAAGATGCCATCGACGGTCCCTTTCCGGCTACAAAACGAGTCGCGCACAGGCTTAGAGAAAAAGTTTCCTATCGTAAACATCATTGGTAAAATTATCTTACCAAAGCGCCGATCCGCAAAAAACCAGGCTTGATCAACGCCGCCTAGTCCCAAAAAACTGACGGACAGACACCTAGATCACGCACCTCCAAACCCACCCGCGACGATGCCGGGCCCTCCCGAGCGAAACGTGGAACTTTGGAATGTTCGCAGTCTTGAATAGTGTTTTCCCGAACAAGTCTCGGCAAACGTGGCCATATAAATAGATGCGAAAAGGGCGTCCACCAACTCAAAACTGTCTCGCATCGCGACACACATGCGAACAACATACGTCAAGCGTCACAGTAAGGGTTTGCTCCACTCTCATGCATTCAAACAAAGGCATCACATATGACCAAAGATCACCCCGCGGGACTCGTCACCGGCCTCTTCACCGGCAAAGTGGCCCACCCCTGGGACGGTCGTGAACCAACCGCCATTGCCAAAGCCCCACAGCACGGCCCTGTGCACATCGGGCCCCTCGGGCTGGACGGCGACGAACAGGCAGACACGCGCGTGCATGGTGGTCACGATCAGGCCGTTCATCACTATGCAGACGAGCATCACACCCACTGGGTTCAGACATTTGCCGAGGATGCCACACGTTTCCACCCTGGCAATTTCGGGGAAAACATCTCCTCCACCGGCTTGACCGAGGAAACACTATGCATTGGCGATGTCCTCAGCATCGGCACCGCCATCGTCCAGGTCACCCAAGGCCGTCAGCCCTGCTGGAAACTCAATGCCCATATTGGCCGCGAGGATATGGCCTATCAGTTTCGCAAAACCGCCAGAACCGGCTGGTATTACCGGGTTATTGAGCCTGGAAAGGTCTCAACGGGCGACCGGATTGAATTGCAAGAACGGCCTCTTGCCGATTGGACCATCGCTGATGTCACACGCGCGCATTTCGCAGCCCGGCTTGACATGAAGAAAGCGGCGCAACTGGCCGCACTCGAACCTCTTTCTGCTCGCTGGCGCGAGAGCTTTCGCGCAAAGGCAGACGCCAAACCCACGCCGTGATCCAAGTCCTTTGTGCAATGGATCCAAAGCCGTTGATCTGCGTGATGCCTCATCGGTGGCGTCAATCTGACCCCGGTATATTCGGTCAACTCTATCGGTCAGGGCACGTGCACGCGCCTGATGTCACTTGGCCATATCACACAAGAGGGTCGCCTCCTCGTTCTAGCACGATACCGGTCGGCGATGATTGGGACGACCGCTCAGGCAAATCCCCCGGTGCGCGCAACTGCTGATACGGCCTACGGCTCCGAGCAGGCACCCAAGCCTACAAAAGATGGCACCTTTGTTCTCGATCCTGAACGTGGTCCCCGCGCTGTTTGAGTTCACACGTTGCCGCTAAACACTCTCGCCAATCCGCGAAACGCCCAGACTTTGACCTCGACGCTGATTTTTTGGGCGACCGCGTCAAATTTGCGATAGTGTGATCTATGGGGCGCTGGCGCGGCTTTCTTTCGAAACCCAAGACGCCATTCTCGCGCCTCATGTGATGCTACACCACAGGGGAGATGCCTTTCATGCAGAAATTTGCGCTCACGACGGCTTTGATGGCACTGCCATTTGCCGCTGCCGCACAAGACCTCACACCAGTGACCTTCGGCACCAACTGGCTGGCGCAGGCCGAACACGGCGGGTTCTACCAATCCGTGGCCGACGGAACCTATGCCGCTTGCGGCCTGGACGTGACAATTGTGTCGGGTGGCCCACAGGTGAACAACCGTGCGCTGCTCCTGGCGGATCGCATCCAGTACCACATGGGCGGTGACATGCTGCAAGCCTTCAATGCAGTGGCCGAGGACATACCCGTCGTGGCCGTTGCCGCGATCTTCCAAAAGCACCCGCAGGTCATCGTCGCCCACCCGGATGTAACCAGTTGGGAAGAGTTGAAGGACAAGACCCTTCTGATCGGTGATAACGGCTATTCTAGCTACTACCAGTGGATGATCGCCGAACACGGCTTTACCGCCGACCAGCGCCAGCCCTATACGTTCAACCCCGCGCCGTTCATCGCAAACACCGACACCGCGATGCAGGGTTATCTCTCGTCCGAGCCGTATCTCGTGCAAAAGGAAGCCGGGTTCGAGCCCAATGTGTTCCTGATCGCCGACAATGGCTATTCGTCCTACGCCACCACAATCGAGGTGATGCAGGCCACCATCGATGAGAACCCCGCGCAAGTAGAGTGCTTTGTCGATGCGTCGCTGACCGGTTGGTATAACTACCTCTATGGTGACAGCACCGGCGCTGATGCAATGATCCTCGAAGCCAATGCCGATATGACCCAGGACAAGATCGACTTTGCCAAGAACATGATGCGCGACGAGGGCATCGTGGACAGCGGCAAGACCCTTGAGTTGGGCATCGGCGCCATGTCGGACCAGGTCATCGGTGACTTTTACCAAAAGATGGTCGACGCCGGTGTGATCAGCGCCGATCTGAACTGGAAAGCCTCCTATACGCTTGACTTCACCAATAAAAAGGTCGGGATGGACATCAAGCCCTGATCCCACCCGACAGGTGAGACGATTGACCCGGACCCCTCAGCCCGGGTCAAATTGGAGTGCAGCATGGCGCAGATCGCCCCCTTTGACGCGCGCGCGGAATTGATGCGCGTGAACGCCGTGGACAAGGTGTTTCCCGGTGACGTGCAAGCCCTGCGCGCCATGTCGCTCACCGTACGCGAGGGCGATTTCATCTCGCTCCTGGGGCCCTCGGGCTGTGGCAAGTCCACCGCGCTGCGCCTCATCGCTGGTCTGTCCGAACCCACGGCCGGGCGCATCGAGTGGGCCAAAGACCGCGCTCAGGGCGACCTGGGTGTGGTGTTCCAGGAACCCACGCTCATGCCGTGGGCGACGGTTGCGCAAAACGTGTTCCTGCCCTTCCGGCTCGAAGGGAAAACCTGTGGCGCGGTCAAGGACGATATCCTTGAGGCCCTGAAACTGGTCGGGCTGGACAAGTTCCAAAATGCCTATCCCCGCGAGCTCTCCGGCGGCATGAAGATGCGCGTGTCCATCGCGCGCGCCATGGTCACACAACCCAAGCTGATCTTGATGGACGAACCCTTTGCCGCGCTGGACGAAATCACCAGGTTCAAACTGAACAACGATCTGTTGGACATGCAGGCCCGCATCGGCTGCACGGTGATTTTCGTGACCCACTCGGTTTTTGAAAGCGTCTTCCTGTCGGACCGCATCGTGGTCATGGCCGCCCGCCCCGGTCGCGTGATCGAGGAGTTGCACGTGGACGAACCCTATCCCCGCGGCGAGATGTTTCGCACATCCCCGGAATACGTGGCCCATTGCCGTGCAGCCTCCCAAGCACTGGAACACGCGATGGAGGCCGCCGCATGAGCGTCACAGACCTGGACCGCCCCCCCGCCCCCACAGTAGACGCGGAAGAGGCACGCCGTGCCCGCGCCCGCCGCATCGAAAAGACAGCGCGCTGGCTGCTGCCGCTTCTGGTCATGGCGCTGATGATCTGGGTCTGGGACCGCATCGTGGTCTGGAACGAAATCCCCCATTTCATCCTGCCCAGCCCGGCGCGTGTCTGGGGCAGCCTGACCGGGGATTGGGCGATCCTGTGGGATTCGGCGCTGCTGACCGGGCGCATCACGTTGATGGCGCTGGCCATCGCGGTTGTGGGCGGCGCTGGCCTCGCCATTCTGTTTAATCAAAACAGAATGGTCGAACTGTCGCTCTATCCCTATGCGGTCATCCTGCAAGTCACCCCCGTGGTTGCGATTGCGCCACTGATCTTCATCTATGTGGAGAGCAAGACGGTGGGCATGCTCCTGTGCGCCTGGCTGGTCGCGTTCTTCCCGGTGCTCAGTTCCACAACACTCGGGCTGAACTCCGTCGACCACAACCTGCGCGACCTCTTTCGCATTTACGGCGCAACGCGCTGGCAGCGGCTGTGGATGCTGCAATTGCCCTCGGCCCTGCCCTATTTCCTGGGCGGGCTGAAGATTGCCGGGGGCCTGTCGCTGATAGGGGCGGTTGTGGCCGAGCTGGTCGCGGGCACGGGCGGCGTAGGCACCGGGCTCGCCTTCCGCATTCAAGAGGCAGGGTACAGGCTCAACATCGCGCGGATGTTCGCAGCGCTGGCCATTGTTGCTGCGATGGGCGTGTTTATCTTTGCGGCGCTGTCGCTGCTGTCGCATATGCTGCTGCGGAAATGGCACGAAAGTGCGATCAAACGGGAGCATTGATGAGTTTTCGCGCACTGCCCAGCGGACATATAACCCTTGCCGATGTGACCGTCCCCGCCTGCCTGCTTGGGCAAGACGGCGACCTGATCACAACCGACCTGCACATTGCCAATGGTCGCATCACCGAAACACCCGGCACCCGTGTGGATATGGCGCGCGCAATAGCCCTGCCGTGCTTTACGGATATGCATGTGCATCTGGACAAGGGGCATATCTGGCCGCGCACCGCCAATCCCGATGGTAGCTTTGCCGGGGCGCTGGGTGCCGTAGCGGGCGATCGCGACCACTGGTCGGCTGAAGATGTGCAGACAAGGATGGAATTTGGGCTGGCCTGCGCCTATGCCCACGGCACCCGGGCGGTGCGCACCCATCTCGACAGCATTCCGCCACAGCCGCAGATATCTTGGCCCCTCTTCGCCGAGTTGCGCGACACATGGGCAGGCCGCATCGACCTCCAGGCCACCTGTCTGATCGGGTGCGAGGGGTTTTCCAAGGACGGGGACTTTCGCACAACTGCCGATCTGGTGGCCGAGCATAATGGCGTATTGGGCATGGTCACCTATCCGGTGCCCGACCTGCGCGCGCGCCTCAATGGGTTCTTTCGGATGGCGTCGGAACGCGGGCTGGAAGCAGATTTCCATGTGGACGAAACGATGGACGCGTCCTCGGAAACGCTGCGACTGATTGCCGAAGTGGCGCTTGAGGTTGGCTTTGACCGCCGCATCGTCGTGGGCCACTGCTGTTCGCTGTCCACGCAAGACGAGGCGCAGGCGATGGACACGCTCGATCTGGTCGCACGCGCCGGGCTGCATGTGGTCAGCCTGCCTATGTGCAACCTCTATCTGCAAGATCGTAGCGACCAAGGCGCAGACCGCACACCGCGCAAGCGCGGGGTGACGTTGGTGCACGAGATGAAAGCGCGCGGCATTCCGGTGTCGTTTGCATCGGACAATACGCGCGATCCGTTCTATGCCTATGGCGATCTGGACATGCTGGAAGTGATGCGGCAGGCCACGCGCATCGCGCATCTCGATCATTCCAGAACGGATTGGGTGACCTCTTTTGTATCCCAACCCGCGGCCACGTGCGGCTTTGCTGCACAGGGGCTCGCCCCTGGCGATCCGGCAGATCTTGTGATTTTCAAGGCGCGGGAATGGACCGAACTCTATGCCCGTCCGCAATCGGACCGTATTGTGTTACGGGACGGGGTCGTGATTGACAGCACCCTGCCCGACTATGCCACCCTCGACCATTTGTGGGAGACGACATGAACATCGACGCCGCCAAGGCCGCGCTGGCCCATCTTGACATCGAAGAGAAAGAGGCGAGCGTTCGTGCCGCCTCCCGCGACTTTTTCTGGTATTCGCCGGTGCTCAAGGATCGGTTGGATCATGTGGTGGCGGATTTCGTGGTACGCCCGCGGACCGAGGCGGAGATCATCGAAGTGCTGAAGGTCTGCTATCAGCATGATGTCCCCGTCACGACGCGCGGCGCGGGTACGGGCAATTACGGGCAGGCGATGCCGCTTGAGGGTGGCTGTGTGATGCATCTGCGCTGGATGGATCAGGTCAAAGAGGTGCATCCGGGGCGGGTGATTGTCGAGCCGGGGTGCCTGCTGAAAGACCTTGATGCGGTGTGCAAGGAACAGTCGGGGCAGGAAATCCGCATGTTTTCCAGCACCTGGGCAACGGCCACCATTGGCGGCTTCATCGCCGGTGGATCGGGTGGTGTGGGGTCCTGCACCTGGGGCAGTTTGCGCGATCTGGGCAATATCATTCGCCTGCGTGTCGTTACAATGGAGCAGGAACCACGGGTGCTTGAGTTCCGCGGTGAGGAACTCGCCCGTGTGAGCCATGCCTATGGCACCAACGGGATCATCACCGAGATCGAGATGCCGCTGGCCCCCGCCTATGACTGGGTCGAGATGTTCGTGACGTCGAAGGACTTCATGGAGGCCACACGCTTTGCAGAAGAGTTGGCGAATGAGGACGGCATTTTGATCAAGCTGGCCACCGTGTTCGAAGCGCCTGTGGCCAAGGATTATTTCCAGCGCGTCGCCCCCCATGTTGACCCCGATGATCACCTGGTCGGGCTGATGGTCGCGCCCCATTCCATGGACGGGTTCGAAACGTTTCTGGGCCGGCGGCCAAAGGTCAAGCTGATCTATCGCAGTGATGATCACGATTGGGACCGCGCGCCCGGCATGGTGTTCGAATACGGCTGGAACCACACGACATTGCGCGCGCTTAAGGTTGATCCGTCGATTACATATTTGCAGGTCCGCTACGGCTTCCCCGAGCATTTGTCGCTGATCGAAAAGATGCGCGATGCGCTGTCGCCCGAGGTGTTGCAGCATCTCGAAGTGATGCGGGACGGCGGCAAGGTGATTTTCGCGGGGCTCAGCCTTGTCAAATTCACAACCGAAGAGCGGCTGGACGAGATCATAAAGATCCATGAGGACGCAGGCGCCCTGATCTTCAACCCCCACCGCTACACCCTAGAGGAGGGCGGGCGGCAAACGGTTGATGACCGGCAGTTGAAGTTCAAGCAAGAAGCCGACCCCAAGGGCCTGCTGAACCCCGGCAAAATGATCGCCTGGGATGACCCCGATTTCGACTTTGCCGAAATGTACGCCTATCCCAAGCTTCGGGCCGCTGAATGACCCCTGCCCCCACCGTCCCGTCCGAGCCGCAACGCGCGCTGGTGCTGGCGGCGCATCCTGTGCCCGACAGTTTCAACGCGGCGCTGCACCACCGGGTGGTCGAGACGCTGGAAGCGCGCGGTTGGGACGTGGACGATTGCGACCTCTACGCCGAAGGGTTTGATCCGGTCATGAGCGAGGCGGACCGGCGGGGTTATCACGATGTACCCGACAACACCGCACCGGTAAAACCCTACGTGGACCGCCTGCGCGCCGCCGACGCGCTGGTCTTGGTCTTTCCGGTCTGGAATTTCGGCTACCCGGCCATGCTCAAGGGCTTTCTCGACCGGGTGTTTCTGCCGGGCGTGTCGTTCCGGTTGGACGACGGCAAGGTCGTCCCGAACCTGACACGCATCCGGCGCCTCGCAGCAGTGACGACCTATGGCGGCACCCGCCTGCGCGCCATGCTCTGCGGCGACCCACCGCGCAAATGCGTCACACGCGCCGTCTGGCACGTCTGTCGCCCGCGCACGACCAAATACCTTGCCCTTTACGACATGAACCGGGCAACTCAGGGAAAACGCACCCGGTTTCTCACCCATGTCGGAGACCAGTTAAGGACATTCTGATGCGCGCGCTCATCGTGTTTTGCCACCCCAAAGAGGACAGTTTCAACGCCGCCGTGCTCCAGACGGTCACGTCCCATCTGGACAGCGCCGGCGTGGAATACCGCCTGCGCGACCTCTACAGGTCGAACTTCACGCCAGTGCTCACAGCCCATGAACTTGACTGCTACCTGGACGAGACCTGCAACGCCGACCCGGTCGCCCAGGACGTCGCAGATGTGCAATGGGCCGATGCGCTCATCTTCATCTACCCCACCTGGTGGTACGGCCTGCCCGCAATGCTCAAGGGCTGGCTTGACCGCGTTCTGCTGCCCGGCGTGGCCTTCATCATGCCCAAGGGCGAAGGCGACAATATCCGCCCCGGGCTGACCCACATCAAACGGCTGGGCGTGTTTACCACCTGCGGCGCGTCGTGGTGGCTCACCACCCTGATCGGCGCACCGGGGCGAAAAATGCTGACGCGAGGCGTGCGCGCAATCTGCGCCAAACGCTGCCGCACGGTCTTTGCCGCTCATTACCTCATGGACAGCTCCACCGAAGCCTCCCGCGCGCGATACCTCAAACAAGTCGCCTCCCGGATGCAAAGGCTGACCGCGTGATCCCGATCCTCGACTGGACCGAGGCGCAAACCAACCGCGCTGCCTTCACCGCCAAGCTGGGACAGGCCGTACGTGAAACCGGGTTCATCCTGCTGACCAACCCCCAAGTCCCCCAAGACCTGCGAGAAAAGGTGCTTCACCTCGCCGACACATTCTTCAACCAGCCAAGGGCGGACAAGTCCAAACTGTCGATCCTCGACACACCGCACTTCCGCGGTTGGGCCAAGCCGGGCGACGAATCGCTGGATGAAACCCGGCCCGAAGTGGACACGAAAGAAACCTTCAACATCGGCTATGATCTTGCCCCCAATGATCCACGCGTGCTGGCTGGGGAGCCGTTTCGCGGGGTGAACCGCTGGCCCGACATTCCCGGCTTTGCAGATACTATGCTGGCCTACTACGCCGCCTGTCAGGATCAGGCCACCGCCCTGCTCAGCGTCATGGCCGACGACCTCGGCCTGCCCACAGATCACTTTGCCGCGCTGTTCACCGAACCGCTCTCGGCAATGCGGCTGCTGCACTACCCACCCGCCAGCGGCGCCGAAAACGAAATCGGCGCAGGGGCGCATACGGATTATGGCGCAATCACGCTGCTGATGACCGATGGAGAGCCGGGCCTACAGGTCAAACCACGCGGGGGCGACTGGACGGACGTGCCGCATGTGCCGGGGGCCTATGTGGTCAATATCGGCGATTGCCTGATGCGCTGGACCAACGACATCTACGTGTCGACCCCGCACCGCGTTCTGCCCCCGAAACGGCAACGCCGGTCTGTGGCCTTCTTCTGCGAAGCCAATCCAGACGCCCTTGTCACCGCCCTGCCCGGCACAGGCAAGGCCAAATACCCGCCCATCCGCGCCGCCGATTACCTCGCCTCGCGGTTGGAAGCGACATACGCCCCAAAGGACACCACATGAGCGCGCGCAACTGGGCCGACCTGCGGATGCCGGAATTCGAAACGCTTGACCCCGACACCTGCATTGCCGTGCTGCCCACCGCAGCCATCGAACAACACGGACCACACCTGCCCGTCGGAACCGACACGCTGATTGCCCATGGGATGCTGGACACCGTGCGCGCCGCCTGTCCCGACGACCTCGACCTGATCCTGCTTCCGGTGCAGGCCATCGGCAAATCGAACGAACATTTGTGGGCCCCCGGCACCTGCACGCTGACCGCCGAAACGGCCTTGCGTGCCTGGACCGAAATCGGCCTCTCGGTCGCGCGCGCGGGCCTCAAAAAACTCATGATCGTCAATTCGCATGGCGGCAATCTCGACCTGATCTCAATCCTCTCACGCGAACTGCGCGTGCAGGCCGGTATGCTTGCCGTCAAAACACAATGGGGGTCATTTGGCGCGCCAGACGGCCTTTTCAGCGCGCAGGAAAACAGCTTTGGCATTCACGGCGGTGACGCAGAAACCTCGCTCATGCTGGCCTTCCGGCCCGAAACGGTGCAGATGGACGCCGCGCGCGACTTCCGGTCTTCGGCTGAAACATCTTTGATCCCGCCCATCGGCCCTGTGTCCTATGGCTGGATCGCCTCTGACCTGTCGGAAAGCGGCGTTGTGGGCGAAGCACATCTTGCCACGGCTGCAAAAGGCCGTGCGCTGGCCAACCATCAGGCCAAGGGCATGATTGATCTGGCCCGAAAGATGGTTGCCACCCCGCTGCCCACGGCTCCGACGCAGCGGAGTGTCTAGAACACGCGCTCGTAGCTAGCACCCCTCTTGCGACACTCCTGCACCATCAGAGTGGTTTGGTAGGTCAAACCCCTAGCAGGGACAGGGGCGAAACCGCCAAGCCGAGCTTGTACATCAAAAGGGCATCCTTCGGATTTGACGGGGCTTCACTCACATCTGCTTGAAACAGCACCACTGTCTCAGCGCAGATGATCGTTATCAGACAGAGCCTCTGTCAAAGCAGAGGTGGACCATTTATGAGCGCATGTCATGGGCCAAACTGGTTGCCTGGACAGACATCAGGCGCCCGCCACGCAATGCCAAGGGGCGGCCTGCAACATGTTGGGCCATGTGCCAGGCAAGGGCCTGGTTGGAACTGAGCACCGGCACGCCAAGTTCCGCCTCAAGCGCCTCAATGATGTCCAGCGTCCGCAGGTTGGTACACGACAGGAACACACCATCTATCTGCGCGCTTTTCGCCATGTCGCGGGCCGCTGCGTGCACGGACCCTGGCGCAATCCGCGCCACGTTCGCTTCGATTTCCTCCCCGAATGATACAGTCTTTGGCACCTCGAACCCGCGCTGATCAAAGGCGGTGCGCACATCCTCCGCAATCGCAGAAGTATAGGGGGACACGATCCCGATCCGGCGCAGCTCAAGGGCGCGCGCCGCGGCAAAAGTCGCCGTCAGCGGATCGGTCACTGCCCCGGCATCGCAGGCAGATTGCACCAGCGCGCGCACCCTTTTGGCCCCTATCAGCGTCGTGCCCGACGTGCAGGCATATCCGACCGCATCAAACGCAACAGATTGTGGCAGCACTGCCGCGGCGGCCGGCAATGCGTCTTCCATTGCGTGGATTGTCTGCGGGGTCAGTTCTGCGCCTGATGTGACCCGACTGATATGCAGGCGCACCCGATCGGGTGGGAAGAGACGGCGAAAGTCGTCTTCGATGGTTTCGTCCGCCTGCAGCACGATCAGGCCAAGCCGCGGTCTTGGATCATCCTCAAGCCTATAGGGAACGCGCGTCATGTCTCGATCACCGGCAGGGTTTCGGGCGCGCGCGGAGATAGCAATTCGACACCATCTTTACGCATCACACAGTTTTCCTCGTGTACCATGGTGCGACCATCAGCAATCACCGCGCCCGGTTCCAGCGTGAACACCATGCCCGGGCGCAGTGGCGTGTCGTCCAGCGGTGTGAAGGATGGCCATTCAGTCAATGTGACCCCAAGCCCGTGGCCAAGTCGACCAGCGCTCGGGGTCGCCCCATGCCGTTCAAGTGCCGAACATAGCATCGCATGCGCATCCGATGCCCGATGGCCGGGGCGCAAAGCCGCAATCGCCTGCTCGGTTGCGCGCCACAGCGCCTCATGCGCACGGCGGGTCGTATCCGACACCGCGCCAATCGCATAGTTGCGGTCAAAGTCGCAAAAATAGCCGTCGCGCACACAGCCCGTATCCAGCATCAGCACATCGCCCGCGACCAGCGCCCGCGTGTCAGCAGGCGAAATCACGTCGCCATAGCCACCGGGCCCGGCCCCACCCGCGACATAGGCGACCCAATCCGCCCCTTCCTGCAAACAGGCCACCTGAAACGCCCGAAGCACCGCGTCGAGGTCCCACCCCGCGCCCGCAAAGTCAGGCACCCGGTCAAAGGCGCGGCCCGCAATCCCGCAGATGCCCCGGATCTTGTCGATCTCCGGCTCCGACTTCACCTCGCGCACCCGCTGCACACAGGCCGTCCCGTCCACAAACACACGCGGCGCAATCGCGTCTGCCAAGGCCGCGTAATCCGCCAGCGGCATCCGCACATGCGTCTCAAGCCCCATCGGGACACCGATCCGGCCCGCATGCCCAACCAAGTCCTTCAGCGCCTCGGCCAGCAGACCCACACCGTCATCACGCGGGTCCGGGGCGTCCCAGGTGCGAATGTCCGCCACCCATGTCCGCCGCATCAACACCGCACCAATCGCCGGGATCACCGCCACCGGCGTCCCGCGCACAGGCACGACGACGAACCAGGGACGCGCAGGGCTCTCCCAGAACCGCGTCAGAAAGCCCGTGACATAGAACACATCCCCCGGGCTCGTCAGCAACAGCGCCTCCAACCCTCGCGCCGCCATCTGCTCCTGTAGTGCAGCGGTGCGCCGCTCAAACTCGGCGACGTCAAACACCAGCGACCGCTCAGTCACCCTCTGGCCCCTCGCTCAGGATCGCCCACACCCGCGCATCGGCCCCCATCGGCACCCCGGCCAGAAGCGCCGCCAGCCCCGCCCCGCCCGACGCCGTGGTCGCAAGCCCCAGCGCCGCCAGAACCGGCAACGCCGCCTGCGCCTCCGCCTCGGCAAGGGTCACAAACAGATCAGCGTCCCGCGCCAGCCCCTTCAGCGCAATCAGCGACGGCGTCTTGCAATCCAGCCGCCCCATCGACGACACCGGGCCATGCGTGTCCACAAGCCGACCCGCCTTGATGCTCTCAAACAACGCCGGTGCCGCCGCGGGCTCAACCACAATGATCTGCGGCGCATCCCCCCACACCCGCCGTGCATAGGCCGCCACCGCCGCGGCCAAACCACCCACACCGGCCTGCAACAGAATGTGGGTCGGCGCCTCGGCCATCTCTGCAGCCGCCTCCGCCGCAAGCTGCAAATAACCCTCCATCACCCGGTATGGCAGGTCGGCATATCCCTCCCATGAACTGTCCGACAAAAGCGTCCACCCCTCGGCCACCGCTGCGCGTTCAGCCGCCGCCATGCTCGCCTCATAGGTCGCCCCCTCGCGCACCACGCGTGCGCCCGACGCACGCAACCGCCCTGCAAACCCTTCAGGCACCGTGTCCGCCAGATAAATCACCGCTTGTGCACCGAACACAGCCGCCCCCGCCGCAACAGACAAGCCGTGGTTCCCCGCACTCGCCGTGACAAAGCTGCGCCCCCGCAACGCCACACGTATATCGTCACTACCAACCTGCGCCGCTTCCCGCGCAATGGCAAAGGCTGCCCCAAGCGCCTTAAAACTGCCCAATCCCATACGCGCGCGTTCGTCCTTGACCAAGACCCGGGCAACGCCAGCGCGACGGGCCAGGTCCGGCACATCCAGCAGCGGGGTCGGCGCATGTGCAGGACACAGCGCCAAAAGGGCAGCCACATCCGCCGGGTCATCACACGGCAGGTCCCCCGCAATCTCGACCCCCGCGCCACGCCAAGGGTTCGCCACGATATCTAGCAAATCATCACCACGCCAACATCCTACACCTTCCACACGCGGCCCTATCGCCCCGGCCCGCTCACTCAACACCGCGCAGGATCAATGGGCCAGCCCAAATCAGCCATGCGCGCTCGCAGTGCACCCCCCGCCGATGCAAGGTCAAGGTTGATCGCATGCAGCGCCCAATACCAATAGAGGTATCGATCATAAGGACGGTCCGGCCTCAGCACCTCGTCGAATGCCTGCGACGGGCTCCGTGGATGGAACGCCGTGCAAATGTGATGGAAATCAATCTGTGCAAACAGGATTGATGGTCGCCGGTGCAGAATGGCGTGAAACGCAGCGCTCGAATTTTCTGTGACCACATAACGGCATGTCGCCAGCGCCGTATGCATCTCCAACTCAACCACCCGAAACCTGGGCGCGTCGCGCTGAAGATCGTCAAGCGCGCGCCTTTCGGCATCGCTATAGGCCTCTGATGGATGCAGCGTCGCCTTGATCGGCAAATCACTGTGCTTCAGCGTCATTTGGATCATGTCCACCGGGCTGGCCCGTTGAAAGCCCCGCCGTTGCAGCAATTTGCCCTGCAAGGGCACGTAAATAAACGGCTCTGGCGCGGCGGTGACCTTTTGCTGCGGCACCAAAGCGCGCCGCCAATGGTCGAAAAACGCACGCGCGGTATCCGTATCAATGTCATCCGGTGCAAAATCCGCTTTCGCAATCGGCCACGTCCAACGCGCCGCCTCCGCCTCCAGTTTCCAGAACGGGCCCGCATAGGCATGCCTGAACACCAGCCCCTTTGATCCCACCGGGTCCGACATGTGCACCAACGTCAGATCATCCGCCCCAAGGGCCGTACGGTTCTGGGGCGTGTTGCGCTTGTGGACAACCCGGTGACCAAGCGGTTGCACGGCCGCCTGCACCGCCTCTGCAAAAACGTGTTCGCCGCGACGCGCCCGCTCCAGGCTGCTTTGGGTCAGCAAAAATACAATGGTTTTGCCGGGATGGCGCACAGGCTCCGGGTTCGGACTGTGAAACGCTTTCTCGGCAATCGGCCTAAGACGTTGGAGCGTTCGCGTCTTTGCATGGGTGCGGTCGCGCTGCGCGCCGGGCACCGTGCGCAAGGTTGCAAGTATTCGCGCATAAAGCAAAAAATTGAAGCTTGGGTCGTCTGCGCCCACCAACCTGTAGCCTTTGAAAAAGGCGGCCAGCGTGTCGGGGTGGATGATGTGGTCACTCGGCAGGGCCACGCCCTCGCGACAGACCGACGTGAAATCCAGGAGGATCTTGGCAACATCATACCCGACCGGGGCAATCTGCGCTTTGGACACGTCAATGCCGACAATCCGGCCCGCGCTCCAAATCAGATTGCGCAGGTGGAAATCACCATGTTGAATGGCCGCAACCGTATTCTTCCCTTCATAGTTGGGTGCCGTTGCGGCCAACGTATCAATCCCGCGCAAGAACAGGCCACGCGCCGCAACCGAAACCTCGCGCGTTTCGATCTTCTGTTTCAGTTTTTCATAGTATCTCAACGTATGCGCTGGCCGGAAGCGGCGCGTCTCATGCTGGCAGCGGTGAAACGCATCCAGCCACGCACCGCATTGTGTCAAAAGTGCAAGCTGCGCGTCCGGTGTTGTGCCGCGCTTCATCACCTCCGACACCGGCACACCATCCACATAGTCTACCAGACTGACCCGCCGCACCGCGTCCACAAAGACCGGGCGCGGCATCCCAAGCGCGTCAGAGTGCGGAAAGCTGTCATAGGCGACCTGCTGGCGTTGGAAATGCGCTTCAAAGCCCTCTTGTGACTCGGGACGCAACTGGAACTTATAGGCAAACTCCCCCGCCGTCGGATGGCTGACCCGCTGGGTCAGGCTGGAATTATGCGGATCGTCCCGCCGGGCCAGCCGCGCATGCGTCCAGCCTTTCTGCGGTAGCCCCGCCTGATCTTTCACGGATTGCCAGTGCAGGTCGGCAAGGCGGTCAAGGTCGGATCTGGCTTTTCCAAACCACATAAGTCTGCTCGCTCGGCCTCATTTGGGACGCGCCGTTGAAAAGCTGGCGTCCCCCTCGTCTGATTTGTAGGTGACAGGACTGCCATTGTCATCCCAACCGGGATCAGATGGTGGTCAGGAGCCGATATGTGTCGCTTCGCCTATCGCGACAGCCCCCCACCAGATAGCGGGCTGGCTCAGGCAGGCAGCCTGGGAAAGATATCGCGACAAGTGTGCGTTATCGGCGCGCCTGCGCGACAGGAAGCATGCCGATAGCCGTTGCAAACTGCCAATCCTGCAGGGCGCTACGGATCGCCGTTTTGCACAAACCGCCCCGTCTCGGGCATCAGCATGACAAATCGCGGGTTAACATTTCCGAAACGGACCGTACGATGCGCATCTGATTGATTGCATTGGCATTCTTGAAAATGCCAAATATTCAATGACCTGACCGAACACCTTGTCCCCGCGGGGACAAACCGCTGTCCCCGCGGGGACGCCCGGAATTTTTCGCCTCTCGCCTGCATCGATCTGAGCAATATTTCACTTCGTCCCAGACCTTTTCCCACTTTTTTCGCCAAGTGAATGGGCGGTCGCAAACAGGGCAGGTTTTCGCGGGCAAATCCGCCTTTTTCCGCATTCGCGCCATCAGAAGTCAAAGCCCATCTGCGTGTTGTCTTCGCTTTTCGATGACGGTGTTCTGCGCTGTTTTGGATCGCGGTCATTGACGAAGTGCCCCTGACGGTCCTTGCGGCTGGCGTGTTTGTGAATGACCCGGTCAGCCTCATCCCGAAACGCCCCACCGCGCCGCACGGCCCATACCTTCTCCCGCGCCACGCGCGCCGCCTCTTTGACGTCCACGATGGGCGCAGGATACACCTTGTCGATCACCCGCTCCGCGCCTTCCCAAAGCCACGGCTCCTGCAAAAATTTGTCGGGCACCGCCGCAAGTTCCGGGCACCAGCGGCGCGTGAATGTCCCCGCGGGGTCCTGATCTTTGCCCTGTTTGACCGGGTTGTAGATGCGCACCGTATTCATGCCCGTGGTGCCCGACTGCATCTGGCTTTGGGGCCAGTGAATGCCCGGTTCAAAATCGGTGAACTGCCGCGCCAGGTGCAGCCCCGTCACCCGCCAGTCGAGCCACAGGTGATACGAGGCCACGGCCAGCAGCATCGACCGCATCCGAAAGTTCATCCACCCTGTCGCTGCAAGATAGCGCATGCACGCGTCCACAAAGGGCAACCCCGTCTCGCCCTTCTCCCACGCGGCCAAGCGCGCGGCGTCAGGCATTTTTGGGCGCATGTCTTCATAGGCCGAATGCAAGCATCTATGCTCTAACGCCGGTTCATCTTCGAGCTTCTGCATGAAGTGATCGCGCCATGCGAGCCGCGCCTGGAACGACTTGAGCGACCCACCCCATCCCTCGCGGGTGCCCTTGACCTCGCGTTGCCGCGCTGCCGTGGCCTGGCTGACCTCGCGGCCCGACATACAGCCGAAGGCGAGGTAGGGAGACAGCCGCGAACAGGACCATTCGCCGGTGACCGGGGACGACATATCTTTGCGGTAGGTCTGCCCCCGCTCGGTCAGAAACGAGCCCAACAAAGACAAAGCCATCTGTCGCCCGCCGCGCTGACGGCCGGGGCAATGATCGGTGGCGACAAGGTTTGGCACCTCATCCGAAGGCAGCAACGGACCGGTCAGCCCCGCGGGGACATCGATCTGGGGTTGGCGCAAAAACGCGTTGCGCTGCTTGGCCCAGCCGTCGCGCCCGTTGAGACGCCGCACGACGCCGGATTGGGACAATTCAGTCCATACGGTACCGTTTGCCTGACACCATGCGGCGACTTCACGATCTCGGGCATACGTCCAGGCGTTGCCGGTCTCTTCGTGGCTGAGAATGCGGTCGAAGCCAACGCTGCTGCGCAGGCTCTCCAAAGCATCGACGACAGACCCAACACGGACCACCAACGGGACGCCAAGGGCCGCAAGTGCGTCCGACAAGTCCGAGACAGATTCGCGCACAAAGGCGAATTGGCGGCCCGACACGTCGGGCTGTGCCCAATAGTCAGGCTCAAACACATAAAGCGGGATCACATCGCCCATGGAGGCCGCCTGTGCAAGCGCAGGGTGATCGGCCACCCGCAAATCCCGTTTGAACCATAAAACTGTCGTCATGAGCCTGAGATAGACCGCGCGCAGCAAGGGCCAAGACCGCAGATACTATGCCCCATCACTGCGCGACTGCGCCTTTGAGCCGCTTGGTGCGGTAGACGCGCGGGAGCACGTTTGGACGACGCTTGCGCTGCGCAGGCGTCGGACACCAAGAGTTGGAAAAAGCGTATAGTCCCAGGGGCGCGCGCCGCGTCAGCGCGACGAAAGACCATTTCGCACTCGGCTCAGCGACGCAACACTCTTGAGGTGGTGCATTGACCGTATCCGAGCGCCAAACGACAGCCACCTTTTTTGAACCATCGCGTCAGGCAAAAGTGCTCATTCGGCAGGCTGCACCTCTTCCCCGTCGACGGCCTCAACGTCTTCTGGCAGGACCAAGGACAAGAGGATCGCAGACAGGCCCGCAAGGGTAATCGGGGTCGCCACGACCTGTTTTAGAAACTCGGGCATGTGTTGCGTTGCATCAGGCACAAGGGTCACGCCAAGACCAAGGCCAAAGGAAATGGCCATGATGTAAACCCGACGCCGGGTCATTTCCTGCGTGGCGAGGATGCGAATGCCTGCGACCGCAATTGTGCCAAACAAAACGAGCGTGGCACCCCCCAGGACAGGTTTGGGCACCAGCAAGAAGGCCGAACCGATGATCGGAAAGAACCCCAAGATCACGAGAATGCCCGCGATATAAAGCCCGACATGCCTGCTCGCCACACCGGTCATTTGGATCACGCCATTGTTCTGGGAAAACGTCGTGTTGGGAAAGGTATTGAACAGCGCAGCAATCCCAGAGTTGATGCCGTCGCCAAGAATGCCGCCCTTGATCCGTTTCATATAGGTCGGTCCCTTGACGGGCTGGCCCGCGATGATCGAGTTGACGGTCAAATCGCCCGATGTCTCGATCGCGGTCACCAGATAGATAAAGGCGATTGGGATAAAGAGGAAGATATCGAAGGAGAGGCCATATTGAAGCGGCATCGGTACCGCAAAAAGCGGCGCATTGCCGAAGTTCGAAAAGTTGACCTGACCAAAAATGGCGGCAAAGACAAAGCCTATCACGAGCCCAATCATGATGGCCGAAATGCGCACCATCGGGCTGCCGTAAAATGTGAAGGCGAGGATTGTGACGACCACAATCGACCCCAAAAGCAGGTTCACGGGCAGGCCCAGATTTTCACCGGCGCCAACACCGCCCGCAAAGTCGGTAAAGCCCACCTTTACAAGGCTCAGACCGATCACCGTGATGACGATCCCGGTCACGGTAGGTGTGATGATTTTTCCAAGCTTATCGACGAACTGGCTGAGAATGATTTCTACGAGGCAGCCGGCAAGACAGAGGCCAAAGAGCATGGCAAGGATGTCTTCTGGTGTCCCGCCCGCGCCCTTGACCGCAAAGCCCGCCGCAAGCAGCGCGCCCAGAAAGGCGAAGCTTGTCCCCTGCAGGCTAAGAAGTCCCGAGCCGATGGGACCAATTGTCTTGCATTGGATGAAGGTCGACACGCCCGACACGAAAAACGCCATTGCAATGAGGTAGGGTATCAGCTCTCCCAACCCTAGAACTCCCCCGATGATCAGCGTTGGCGTCACGATGCCGACGATGGAGGCCAGGATATGTTGAATGGCCGCAAGCATACTGGCGGGCGGCGGCGGGACATCCTCCAATCCATAGATCAGAGCGTTTGAGGTTTGGTTGGTCATAACGATCCCTTTCCAGCCACGGCACAGGTTGGTCGCCTGAGAGCGTTGCGATGTTTGCACCTGAAGACGATGTCGCGCCGGCTGGGCAAAACGCTATTGCATCTGTTGTATGTCGTCGGTGGCCCTGACGGGTTGCCGAGAAATTAGGCACCGCCTGGCCCGTGCGTTCGAAATACGGGCAGAGTTCTGAGGGCCCTTGCAAGGCTTGGCCGTACGAGGACTTAGTCGCGGTGGCTCCAGCAGCGCGCGGGGTGCGTTCTGTGCAAGGCGGTTTTTTGCTGGGGGTGCCTGTGACGGGTTGGCTTTGACATCAGGAGGTGCTGCCTCAGCGCCGCCCTATCAGTCACGGTCACGCGCAAAGCACCGCGTTCCGGCAATCTCCGGCAGCCACCCCTCGCGCCGCGTCGTCCAAAGCTCGTAATCCGGTACAAACTGGTTGGGCTCATCAAGCGTGCCGAGGTGGACCTCGACCTCGCCCTCGTTGCGGGCAAAGACCGACGACCCGCAGCGGGGGCAGAAGGCGCGGCCCTGGTATTCGGCGACCGTGCCCGTGATGTCGACCGCCGTTTCGGGAAAGATCGCGGCGGCATAGAAGAGCGCGCCGTGATGTTTGCGGCAGTCCAAGCAGTGGCAGATGCCGACGCGGTCGGGCGTGCCCGTGGCTATGATCCGCACCTGTCCGCACAGGCAGCCGCCGCTATACTGTGGCATTCCCTCTCTCCGTTCGCTTGCGCCGATGGGGTCACGCGGCGACAGAGGCCATTGAAGTCCCCCTGCCCCGGACCTAACCTCGGGCCTGTTCCCTGACCGAAGGTGCCCCATGCGCGATGCTGCCCCCCAGACTGTCTATCTCAAGGATTACACGCCTTTTGGCTATATCGTCGAGGAGGTGCATCTGACCTTTGATCTGGCCCCGTCGGCAACGCGCGTGACGTCGCGCATTCGGTTCAGCCCGAACCCGGAGGCAGAGGACCGGATGTTTTTTCTGCATGGCGAAGGGCTGACGCTGGTATCGGCGCGGATTGATGGGGAGACGGTGAAACCGGAGGTGACGGCGGAGGGGCTGACCTGTGCGGTGCCGGACATGCCGTTCACGTGGGAGGCGGAGGTGCAGATTGATCCGGCGGCGAATACGGCGCTGGAGGGGCTGTACCTGTCGAACGGGATGTACTGCACGCAATGTGAGGCGGAGGGGTTTCGCAAGATCACGTATTACCCGGATCGTCCGGATGTGATGGCTGTGTTCACCGTGCGGGTGAACGGGCCGCATCCTGTTTTGTTGTCGAACGGCAATCCGGTGGCGTCGGGTGAGGGCTGGGCCGAGTGGCATGATCCGTGGCCGAAGCCTGCATATCTGTTTGCGCTGGTGGCCGGTGAGTTGGTGGCGCATCGCGATACATTCACGACGATGGAGGGGCGCAAGGTCGATTTGGCGCTTTACGTACGGCCCGGGGATGAGGGGAAGTGTGCGTTCGGGATGCAGGCGCTGAAGGACAGCATGCGCTGGGACGAAGAGGTCTATGGCCGCGCCTATGATCTGGATGTGTTCAATATCGTGGCGGTGGACGATTTCAACATGGGCGCGATGGAGAACAAGGGGCTGAACATCTTTAACGCGTCGGCGGTGCTGGCGTCGCCAGAGACGTCGACGGACACCAATTTCGAGCGGATCGAGGCGATCATCGCGCATGAGTATTTCCACAACTGGACGGGCAATCGGATCACGTGCCGGGATTGGTTCCAGCTGTGCCTGAAAGAGGGGCTGACGGTGTTTCGCGACAGCCAGTTCACCGCTGACATGCGGTCGGAGCCGGTGAAGCGGATATCGGATGTGATCGACTTGCGCGCGCGGCAATTCCCCGAAGATCAGGGACCGCTGGCGCATCCCGTCCGGCCTGAGAGCTTTCAGGAGATCAACAACTTCTACACCGCCACCGTCTATGAAAAGGGCGCGGAGGTGATCCGCATGCTGAAGACGCTTGTGGGGGACGCGGGGTACAAGGCGGCGCTGGATCTGTACTTTGAACGCCATGATGGAGATGCGGCCACAATCGAGGACTGGCTGGCCGTGTTCGAAGAGACCACGGGTCGCGACCTGACCCAGTTCAAGCGCTGGTACAGCCAGGCGGGCACGCCGCGGGTGGAGGTGGCTGAGGCGTTCGAGAACGACACCTATACCCTGTCATTTACCCAGCACACGCCACCCTCTGCCGCAACGCCAGATCCGCAGGCGCAGGTGATCCCGATTGCCGTGGGCCTGCTGGGCCCCGATGGCGACGAGGTGCTGCCGACACAAGTGCTTGAACTGACCGAGGACAGGCAAAGCTTCAGCTTCCCGGGTCTGAGTGCGCAGCCGGTCCCCTCAATCCTGCGCGGGTTTTCGGCCCCGGTCGTGTTGGACCACAGGCCGGATGATGTGTTCCTGCTGGCCCATGACACGGACCCCTTTAACAGGTGGGAGGCGGCGCGCAATCTGGGCAAGGGATCACTACTCGCGGCCGTAATACAGGGGGCCGCACCGCACATTGCCTGGCTGGATGGCGTTGCGCGCCTGCTCATGGATGAAACACTGGACCCCGCCTATCGCGCCTATTGCCTTGCCCTGCCAGGCCAATCACAACTGGCCGCCGACCTGCACGAGGCCGGAGAAACACCGGACCCGGACGCGATCTGGACCGCAACAGAAGCGCACCGGCAGGCACTGTCGGACCGTCTGGCCGATGACCTGCCCGCACTTTTTGCCGCGCAGCAGGTGGACGGCCCCTATGAACCGAACGCAGAACAATCCGGCACACGCGCTTTGGGCAACGCCGTTCTGTCCCTGCTGACCCGTCAGGATGGCGGTGACGCCGCGCAGGCGCAGTTCGACGGGGCCACCAACATGACCCAAAGCCTGGCGGCGCTGGGCTACCTGATCCGAGCAGGGCGTGGCGACGCAGCGCTTGCGCAGTTTGAAGCGCAGTGGCAACACGACCGACTGGTCATGGACAAATGGTTTGGCCTGCAAGTGATAGAGGCCAAGCCGGACGACGCCGCCGACACCGCCAAGGCGCTCACGCAACACGCCGATTTCAATTGGACGAACCCGAACCGCTTCCGCGCCACGTTGGGCAGCTTGTCTGCCCATCACGCGGGCTTTCATGCCAAAGACGGTTCAGGCTACAGCCTGCTGGCGGACTGGTTGATCAAGCTCGACCCCGTGAACCCCCAAACCACGGCGCGTATGTGCGCCGCGTTTCAAACCTGGCGGCGCTATGACGCCATCCGCAGGTCGATGATCAGCAAGGAACTTGACCGCATTGCCGCCACGCCGAACCTGAGCCCGGACACAACAGAAATGATCACAAGGATCAGAGAAGCCTGATCCGCATTCATCTTGCCAGATAAACTTCGGGGCGCGCGAGGGGCTGGCCCCTCGTTCCTACCCTTTGAAACGGACCGACGATGGACCTCTACGACGCCACGATACCACCGCTCAAACGCCTCACTCAATCGGTCGAGCGCCTGCTTGCCTGCCTTGACGACCCCGCCCAGCTGGAGGCACGGCTTGCCCCCGACAGCTTTACCGCAGCCGAACATTTCTGCGTCGCCCTGGGATATGTCGCGCGCACAATCATGCCGCTGATGGGCGATGAGGTGCCCGAGATGCCGATGGATACCGACCCCGGCGCGATTCTCGCGCTGGCCCACGACATGCGTTTTTTGCTGGACCAGTTGGACCGGGTCGAGCTGGATGGCGCGAGTGCCCGCCGTATCACCCACGTGGCGGGCGAGGCCGACCTGACTCAATCCGGTGCAGATTACGCCCTGCTTTATGCCCTGCCCAACGCCCAGTTTCACCTGACGCTGGCCTATGCCAGTGTCCGCATGGCGGGGGCACAGGTTGGCAAGGGCGATCTGGACGGGTTCCATATCTACAGTCCCGGCACGACATTTGTGTCGGACACGCCTCTGAACTGACCAAAAAGGAAATCGTCATGGCTTCACGCCCCGTTTGCCTGATCACGGGCGCCTCTGCCGGGATTGGCGCCGCGTGTGCCCGCCTTGGCGCAAGGGATTACGACTTTGTGCTGGCCTACCGCACCGATGCCGACGGGGCCAATGCCACCCGCGCCCTGGTCGAGGCCGAGGGGGCCAAAGCTGTCACAGTGCAGGGCGATGTGGCCGTGCCCGCAGATATCGCCACCATCTACCGCGCTGTCGATGACCGGTTTGGCCGTCTGGACGTGCTGATCAACAATGCCGGCATCGTGGATCAGACCGCGCGCCTGACCGAGATTGACCACGCGCGCCTGAGCCGCATGATGAATGTAAATGTCATTGGGGCGATGCTGGTCGCAAAAGAGGCGGTGATCCGCATGCGAGCCCAGGGAGGTGATGGGGCGATCATCAATGTGTCGTCGGCGGCGGCCCGGCTGGGGTCCGGCAATCAATATATCGACTATGCCGCATCCAAGGCGGCCATTGACACCTTCACCAAGGGCCTGTCGGACGAGGTTGCCCCCGAGGGCATCCGCGTCATGTCCGTGCGCCCCGGCCTCATCGACACCGACCTTCACGCCAAAGGAGGCGAGCCGGGCCGCGCGCAGAAGCTGGCACATATGGTGCCGATGCGGCGCGAAGGATCGGCGGAGGAGGTTGCCAAGGCAATCCTTTGGCTGGCCTCTGAGGGGGCCAGCTATGTGACCGGTTCAACGCTGGAGGTCACCGGCGGCCGATGACGCCTTACCGCTATCAAACGACGGGCCGGAACCGGCGCACAGCGGTGACCTTGGCCCTGGTCTGGGCGCTGATCCTGCTGGCCATCGTGGTACTTGAGGCGTCGCTGGTCCTGATGGCGCTGATTGCGTTGTGCACAGCGCCCGCGCTTTATGACCTGGTGTCGGCGCGCGTGTCCGGCTTGACGCTTGACGCACAGGGCCTGAGTTGGTTCGCGGGGCGTAGGACCGGAGAGATCGCGTGGGACAGGATCGACCATATCCGCCTTGACACGCGGCTCGACTTTTCGGTGCGCGCAAGCGCGGTGCTGACATCGGGCCGCAAGGTGCGCGTGCCGCTCGAAGCGACACCGCCTGCCGACACGTTCGAACAGGCGCTCAGCGCGCGCGGACTTACCGTGAAACGGCATCATTTCTCGCTCTTGGGATGAGGGGGGTTGGGGCGCTTGTTGCTGCATTGTGGTTGGCGGCCTGTGCCCTGCCAGAGACAGCGCCTGTCAGCGATCCGCTTCTTTTCGATGACGCCGCGATGGCCCGCGCTGATAGCGCCATGATTGGCATTCCGGGTGCGCTGACATCAATCCGGGTGCTGCACCCGATGGATGAGTTTGCAACGCGCAATCGGGCCATCGCTTATTTTCGCCTGCCCGGCTTTGATGGGCGTCCGTCGTCCGAGAGCATTGACCTTGATCGCGCTGCGGGGCGGATCGCGGCACTGGTGCGCAGGCATGAGCTGAAGCGGATCGACCTGATTGGTCATTCCACCGGTGCGGTGATCGCTCTGGAAGCGGCCAAGGACATCCGGGCCACCTCCCCCGCGACCGATGTGCGCGTCACCGGCATCTCAACCGCCCTGCCTGCCCCGCAACCAGTACTCGCCGGCGTGCGCGGCGCTGCCGGCACAATCGCGGCAGCGGCCCGCGCCCGCAGCCTGAACCCGCGCAAGGTCTGGCTGGAATATTACCGCCGACTGGCCTACGGGCCGGACGTCGATACCAGCCCTGAGACAATCGAGGCGGCGGATGCGCTGGTCGAGGCCAATACCGCGCGGATCACGCTGCCGGAGGACGGGCTCTATCGCCGCCACACCCGTGACCTGCGCCGCTGGACGAACCCTGAGCCCGATGCGCTGACCGGCACCGAAATCACATTTTACCACGGCGCCGTCGATCCGGTCTTCCCCCCCAGGCCCACGCAGCGCTTTGTCGCCACCCTGCCCGGCGCCAAAGTCACCTTCATCGAGGGTCACGGACACCTGATCCTGCTGACCTACCCGCAGGTCTGGGACCAGATCGCTGCCACCCTCGACTGATCGCCCCTGCCTGCGACGCCACCCTTTTCTTCTCTGTTTCAAAAAATCCCGGAGCGCGAGGCAGAGCCTCGCACAGTCGCAGCCCCTGGAAGGGGATGCAAAACATCGCTTGCGCGCCTGCGCGCTCCGATCAGTCGACGGCCACCGGCGCTGCAGGTCGGGGCACCGGGCGCACAGCGTCAAGCGGTGCGCAATAGCGCTGCCGTTGCAGCCAACCCGCCATGTCCGCCCGCTTCGACGCTGACCGCAACGGCCCCCAATCGGCAGCCACCCCCTTGCCACCCCGGCCATAGATCACCCCGTCGCGGGGCACAGTCACCGCCATGATGCGCAGCGCGCAACTAAGGTTCGCCGCCCCCTTTTTGAGGTCTTCGCCCGTCACCGCATGGCAGCCATACCCGCGCGCGGTCGCAGGCAGGATCTGCAAAAGCCCGTACCATCGACCGCCCCCTCCCACCGCACGTGGCTTGTAGGTGCTTTCGTGCTTTGCCAGCGCGGACAGGAACCCAAGCCAGAACGCGCGCCGGTCGGCCTCTCTTGCTGCGGGGTATCGCGGGCACCAGTCAGTGATATCGGCGGGCGTCAGATCGACAAGCGGCTGAGCATGCCCCTTGAGCGCAGAAAGAGCGGCGCGGTTCCACAACAGGTGGTTTGGCTGATGCGTCCAGCGGGTGCGGGGCACGTCTCCTGTGCGGGCCGGTGGGCGCAGCCCGCCAAAGCGGTCGGTGGCGATCTTTTCTTCAACTTCGAGGCCCGAACGGGGCACCCCGTCTGCGTCAGGCGGCTGAGACAGCGCTGCGTGGGCCGGCACAAGCAACGCAAGGCACAAAAGCGTTCGCAAGACATACATAGCGGCCAATATGGGAGGCGCCGCGGCCCCCTGTCCATGCGATTGTTGCCAATTCAGCCAGTCATCGCGCAGGCATCGGCAACAATCTGCACGTGTAACGCGCATTGTTAAAACCACTACGAGAATTTCCGAAAAATCAACTCAGACAAGGCCTGAACATGTCCCGGCTTCGCCCCTTTTGTGACCCATTCATTTTGCATCTTAGGACGGTAACGAGTGACGGAAAGTAACGATGGCTTTTGCAGAACGCCTCATGGCGCCACTGGCGCAGCTGCGCGAGAAAATCGCGAAACAGCCTTTGACCATGGCCCAAGACGGCGTTCTGCAGGTGGGTGCCCCGCATCTAGCCCTAAGACGTGCCAGCCCCCCTTCTGCGCGCGCCACGCGTGGCGAAATCCTGATTTCAAGTCCCGACCCAACCGCCGAAGAACGGGCCCGCGACGTGCACCAGACACGCGGGCAGAAACTGGCCCGGCTGGACGACTGGACCCGTTTGAGCGCCGAGATCAAGCGCACGGACAATGCCCGCCAGAAAACCATGGGCGGGACACCCCTGGCGGAGTTGATGGCATTTGGCGCGCGCGCAGATGTGGTAGGGGCTGCCGAACATGCGCTGGTGTCCGGGCGACCCGACCCAAAGGCGCCGCTGCTTGCGGGGATCGAGGCGCTGGAACAGGTGCTGGCCGATCACCCCGACAATCCTGTCATCGCAACAATTGTCGCGCAGACCCATATGGACCTGGGCTGGGCCTGGCGTGGCACCGGCTGGGATGTCGAAGTACCCGAACGCAACCGAGAGGCCTTTGCCGCGCATTTTGACCGCGCAGCAGACATTTTGATGGACTTTGATGCCAAGGCGTTGAACTCACCTCTGATTGCGGCCGCGCATTGCGCCTTAATCACCGGGCGCGGTGGATCGGCCCACGAAGTGGTGTCGCGTTACGAAGCCTGGATCGAGCTTGATCCCAAAAGCCCCCGCGCTTATCGCGCGATGGGAACACATTTGCTGCCGCGCTGGTACGGCAGCTACGACCGGCTTGAACTTGAAGCGCGCCGTGCCGCGGGGCGGACATTCGACCTTTGGGGCACAGGCGCTTACGCCTGGGTGATGTTCGACGCCATTGCACAAGACAGCGAGGCCTGCGCGCGGCTTGATCTGGATTTCTTTCTGGAAGGGGTGCGGGACATTCTCAAGCGGTGCCCCGACCAACACAGCGTCAACCTGTTTGTTGCCTTTTGCGCCAACACGATGGGATCGACCCCGACCGGCCATGACGAAACGGATTATATTCGCATTCAGATCGCCGCAGCCGCGGACGAGATTGTGCGCGAGTATCTGACCGAACTGCATCCGATGTTATGGGCGCATGCGGCGCGCGGCTTTGACAACGCGCTGCGCGTGCGCTGTGCGGATCGCTTTGCCGCCTCCGGTCATGCGGATGCCATGCGTTATCTAAACCAGCTTTACCGGCGCGAATTGACATCGGGCAACAGCATCGAATTCACCGAAGATGGTCCGGTGCTTCAGCGCGTCTGAGCGCGCCGCGCGGCACCGGACAACAACGCGCGTGAGTAGACCTTGTGCGGTCCGACGAGGCTGTTGAAAACGGGGCCCAAGGTGAGTTTGCCCGACCGCTGGCGCACCGGCACCACAACCGACCCGAACCGCAACGCTGCGGGGGTGACCATGAGCCAGGACATGGTGCGCCCCGAGCGTTCGGCCAGAAGCACCTCAGTCTCTGTCCGGCCTGCCACGGTCCAGACCGCAAATTGCTGGCTGTCGCCATCGGCCAGCGCCTGTGCGTCGGCATCTGTCGAAGACTGACCTGCGGCCAGTCGCAGCACCACCCGTTCCGCCTTGAACAGGGGCTGGGTGTAAAAGGCGTGGATAAACGCCGCCAAGGAGACCGGCGCGGCCACAGGTGTTTCAAAGCAATCGGTGTAGTGCCCTGCCTTGTGCGCATATGGGGCGATCAGCGTGCCATCGGGCACCGGAATTTGGTCAATTTTCATGTACCCAGTGTGCATGAGATCGCCTGGGGTCAAAGGGGCATCATCGTCGCGCCCTCTTGCGAGCCGTGCGGTGGCGCATTACACCGCGCGGGTGCCTCTTGAAGCTGATTGGTGAGACCATGCTTGACCTGACCTATGACCTGCCCAAACCCAAAGTGATTGCCGGTGCCAAGCACGATTGGGAACTGGTGATCGGGATGGAGGTCCACGCACAGGTGTCATCCAATGCCAAGCTGTTTTCAGGGGCTTCCTCGCAGTTCGGAGCCGAGCCCAATTCCAACGTCGCCTTTGTGGACGCAGCCATGCCCGGGATGCTGCCTGTCATCAACGAATATTGCGTGGAACAGGCGGTACGTACGGGTCTGGGGCTGAAGGCGGAGATCAATCTGCGCTCTGCCTTTGACCGCAAAAACTATTTTTACCCCGACCTGCCGCAAGGCTATCAGATTTCGCAGCTGTACCATCCCATCGTGGGCGAAGGTGAGGTACTGGTGGAGTTGGGCGACGGCACGGCACGTCTGGTGCGGATCGAGCGCATCCATATGGAGCAGGATGCGGGCAAGTCGATCCACGACATGGACCCGAACATGTCGTTTGTGGACCTGAACCGCACAGGCGTGTGCCTGATGGAGATTGTGAGCCGCCCCGACATTCGCGGCCCCGAGGAAGCGGCGGCTTATATCGTGAAGCTGCGCCAGATCATGCGCTATTTGGGTACTTGTGATGGCAACATGCAGAACGGCAACCTGCGAGCGGATGTGAATGTGTCGATCTGTCGGCCCGGTGAGTACGAGAAGTATCAGGAAACGCAGGACTTTTCGCATCTGGGCACGCGGTGCGAGATCAAGAACATGAACTCGATGCGGTTCATCCAGCAAGCGATTGAGGTCGAGGCGCGGCGTCAGATTGCGATCGTCGAGGCGGGTGGGTCGGTGGATCAGGAAACGCGCCTCTATGATCCTGACAAGGGCGAGACCCGGTCGATGCGATCAAAGGAAGAGGCGCATGACTACCGGTATTTCCCCGATCCCGACCTGTTGCCATTGGAGATTGAGCAAGGTTGGGTCGATGACATTGCAGCGTCCCTACCGGAATTGCCGGATGCCAAGAAGGCGCGGTTTATCGGCGACTTTGGTTTGACGGATTATGATGCATCGGTGCTGACGGCGGATGTGGACACGGCGGCGTATTTCGAGGCTGTGGCTGCGGGGCGCGATGGCAAGCAAGCAGCAAACTGGACAATCAATGAACTGTTTGGTCGGCTGAAGCGCGATGATGACAAGGGTATCACGGAAAGCCCGGTATCGCCTGCGCAATTGGGCGGGATCATTGATCTGATCGGTAAGGGCGATATTTCGGGCAAGATCGGCAAGGATCTGTTCGAGATCATCTATACCGAAGGTGGTGATCCGGCCGAGGTGGTTGAGGCCCGCGGGATGAAGCAAGTCACGGACACAGGTGCCATTGAGGCGGCTGTGGATAAGGTGATTGCAGCGAACCCCGCGCAGGTCGAGAAGGCCAAGGAAAACCCCAAACTTGCAGGGTGGTTTGTGGGTCAGGTGATGAAGGCGACGGGTGGCAAGGCCAATCCAAAAGCCGTGAATGAGATTGTTGCCGGGAAACTCGGGCTTTAGCCCCGTTTCACGGCAACAATCAGTGCGCGGCAGCGTATCCCGCAAGGGATGCGCGAGAGCGGCACCCGGTGGCCTTTCTATACGGTGGGCAGATTGCCCACCCTACGCCAGCAAACTTGAATAGTGCATCATGCCAGCGTTGCAGAGGGCAGTTTCGACCTGCGACCAGACTGCGCGGTCCGCGTCCGACCACGCGATTTCGGCAAGGCTGCGTTTTCCGTTCACCTTTGCGATCAGCGGCGCAGCCTCTGCGGGCACCTCGAAACGGAATGCCTCTCCCGCCGTGTCGATGGTGATGCCTTTGCCCTTTGCCACATGGGCTGCCAACGCCGCCGCGTCCACATCGCGCAAGTGCGGAATGGCATCATCCGCGCCCAAAGGCGGTGCGATCACCCGCCCAGCGGGCCGGGCATAGGCCACATGGGTTTTGAAGGTGCCCCGCAGGTCTTCGGCCAGTTGCATGGCCATTGCCTGATCGAGGCCGTGCGCGTCATCCAGCAAAGCCGTAGGATCATAGAGCATCGGCTCTGGCGATCCGGCGTAGTCAAGACCTGCCCTGTGCAGCGCGGTGAAGAGGTCGGTGATGGAAAAGGGGCGGTCCTGACTGTGCAGTAGCAGGTCATAAAACCCCGCGTCGCCGTGCCGGTGATCGACCACGCGGGTGTTACGTTTGAAGGGATGCGCGTCGGGCAGGCGATCAAAGATACGCTTGGCGGCCTTGAGCTGTTTTTCGGGGGGCAGGTCCTTGAGCAGCGTGGTGAAGCTGGCTTGCAGCGGGTAGACCCCGGACCGCCCGTGCGGGGCGTAGACCATGAGGCCCAGGCCGCCATCGGGTTTAAGCGCCCCGGCCAGTGCATCGAACCCGGCCTGCGGGTCCGTTAGATGGTGCAGCACACCACAACAGTCGATGTAGTCGAACGGGCCATGGTCCGCAGCGTCGAGCAGTGAGCCGGTGATGAACGCGATGCCCTTGAGTTTGCGCACCTCTGCCCGTTTCTCGGCAATGCGCCGCGAGGCTTGGGAGAGGTCCAGATAGGTGATGTCGTAGGGACGCCCCGCATCGGTCAGCTTTTGAGCCAACTGGATCAGCGCATCACCGGTGCCTCCACCTGCAATCAACGCCTTGAGCGGCTGAGACCAATCGCGCACGCCGCCCCAAAGCCAATGATCCATCTCGACCGGCAGCGACGGCGAACCTGTAATCAGGCGCTTGCGCTCATCCGTGGGTTTGCGTTCGGGATAGGGAAACGCTTCGTACTGGGCGCGGACGGTGTTGGTCATGGGTGTTCCAAATTCAGGCGATTTCAGCTTTACCACCCCTGCCCGGCCATGCAATCCGAAGGAACCACAAGGGGAGGTTCCATGACAGCGCCATTTCAATCGACCGTGATGACGGTCAAGCCCGAATGGATCGACTTCAACGGTCACCTGAACA
Source organism: Pseudomonadota bacterium (assembly GCA_038525015.1). Classification (GTDB taxonomy): domain Bacteria; phylum Pseudomonadota; class Alphaproteobacteria; order Rhodobacterales; family Rhodobacteraceae; genus Tateyamaria. Next base: position 84,906 of record JBCBID010000009.1, read on the forward strand.
TGGCCTACTATGCCGTGCTGTTCGACATGGGCGCCGACCAAATGTTCGAGCATTTTGGGTTTGGCCCCGACTATCAGGCGCGCACCGGCAACACGACCTATGCGGCTGAATTTCACGTCCGATATGTGCGCGAATTGCACCTGAACGACCCGGTGATTGTGACATATCACCTGGTCGATCACGACGAAAAGCGTCTGCATTCCTTTCAGGAGATACGCCACACGGACGGCTGGCTTGCCGCGACGGGCGAGACGATGACGTTGCACGTGGATCAGTCGGGCCCCTGTGTTGCCCCAATGCCCGACGATGTACTGGGCCGGGTGGCCGAGGTCGGGCGCGCCCATGCTACACTGGCAAAACCCGAAGCGGTGCATGCGCGCATCGGTCTCAAACGACGCTGAGGACCGGGCTTTTAACCTGCATCACCGCCCGATATACGCGCCCGAAACACGACGAAGGGACGGACAATGCAGGCTTGGGAATACAAGGTCGTGCCGGCCCCCTCCAAGGGGCAAAAAAGCAAAGGTGTCAAAGGACCGGAGGCACGCTTTGCCCACGCGGTCGAGGGCGTACTGAATGACATGGCAGCCGAGGGTTGGGAATATCAGCGCGCCGACACTCTACCTTCATTGGAGCGCGCGGGACTGACCAAAAGCACGACGGAATGGCGCAACCTGCTTGTGTTCCGCCGTCCGCTGTCTGGCGTGCCGGCCGAGACGCCGCCCGACTTGTTGCCGCCACCCGCAACAGCAGAAGAAGAGGCTGTGAAGAACGCCTCGGAAACACTTGATCGTATTGTCGAAAATGCCGACAGCGAAGCGCCTGCAGACCCCAACGCTTCACCGCCCGAACCGCCCAAAAGCTGACCCGCAAGCAAACAGCGTATCTGGGGGTCGATCTTAGGACCCCTTCAGAGTGGGTTAGACATCCAGATCAAGCGCGAGCGCATGGATACGCCCGATCAAGTCAGAGCCCAAGGCCGCGTGAACAGCTCGGTGGCGCGCAACACGGTTTTTTCCCTCAAATTCAGCGCTGCGCAGCATGACGTTGAAGTGGCTTTGACCCGCTGCCGGGGCACCTGCGTGCCCGGCGTGGCTTGCGCTGTCGTCCACCACGATGATATCGCGCGGGTCAAACGCCGCGCGCAATTTATCTTCGATTTCTTGTCTTACTGTCATTTCGCCCGACATTTTTTTCCTTCACCCCCTTCAATCTCTGCCGTCAGACCGTAAACTTGACCGCCTGAGTCGGAAAGGACCCCTTCTATGCGCAAGCCTGATCCCTTCGGTTTTGATATGTCGGTGTCTTCTGCAAAGAAGAAAAACCCGCGTGGACGCAGGGGTATGTCTGGGGCGTCAGAGACTTCGAAACGCATCTGTGACAAGCCGGGGTGCAACAGGCCGGGCTTGTACCGGGCACCCAAGGCGCCCGATGTTCTGGATGACTTTTACTGGTTCTGCCAGGAACATGTGCGCGAGTATAATCTGAAGTGGAATTTCTTTGACGGCACAACCGAGGCCGAGATCAACGCACAGCAATCCAAGGACAAGGTGTGGGAACGCCAGACCAAACCGCTGGGCGACCCGGAGGCGCGCGCCTGGGCCCGGCTGGGCATCGAGGACCCGCATCAGGTGCTGGGCAAGAATGCGACCCAGAACCCCGGACGCGGCGGGTCGGCGGCGGCTCGCCGCCTGCCACCCACCGAAAAGCGCGCCATCGAGATCCTTGAAGCCAGCGCAGATGCCACAAAAGCCGAAGTGCGCAAAGCCTATAAGGCGCTGATCAAGGTGCTGCATCCTGACATGAATGGCGGCGATCGCAGCCAGGAAGAGCAGTTGCAAGAGGTTGTCTGGGCCTGGGATCAGATCAAGGACAGCCGGAATTTCAAATAGCGCGCTGCCGTTCGGCCCGAAGACCGATATGCACCAGGGCACCTGATATCAACCAGATCGCGGCGACATGAACGCTGCTGGTGATGCCGTTCAGGACCGCAAAAATGCCAAGTGGCGCGGTGGTTGCGAAGGCGTCGGCAAGGGCCAAAACCGCGTTTGACGGCCAGCCTTGCTCGACCAGCCCAAAGGGCATGACGGCCAGGCAAGCCCCTAGCACCGTCGCCACCGGCCAGATGAGGATGCTCAGCAGACATCCCCGCCACCCCTGTCGACCCCACGCGTCAGCCAGCAATGCGCCTGCCCCCGCAGCCCCGAACGCTGCGGCGAGGCTTAGCAAGGGCATCGGCGGCAGGAAACGCGACAGATCGCTGCCCCAAAGGCACATCGCTTGCGCGGTTGCGCCGCCCGCGATCCCCGTCAGAACAGCGGCCGCTGCGCGCAGGGATGTGTGGTTCAGATATGTCATGCTCATGTCTCCTTAACTGATAAGAAGAAGGTGAGTCCCCGCTGTGCAGGTTTGCCCCGGTTCGTTGCGCAGAAGATGTGCAATTTGCGTTCTTGCAGCCCCTTCCCCTTGCCCTTTGCCGCTATATGTTGCACCACCGGCAACGCGCCCATCCGGGGCGCGTTTTCTATGTTGAAGGACAGTCGAGATGGCGGACGGCGCGATGGACATCAATGCAAAACCCACCGAGGAAGTCTCGGTCCGCGAGGTGTTCGGCATTGATACCGATATGGTGGTCAAAGGGTTCGCTGACCGCAGCGACCGCGTGCCCGAGTTTGACAGCACCTACAAGTTTGACCCCGACACGACTTTGGCGATCCTCGCCGGGTTTTCGCACAACCGCCGTGTGATGATCCAAGGCTATCACGGCACGGGGAAGTCAACCCATATCGAACAGGTGGCAGCACGTTTGAACTGGCCAGCCGTGCGTGTGAACCTCGACAGCCATATTTCCCGGATCGACTTGATCGGCAAGGATGCGATAAAGTTGAAGGACGGCAAGCAAGTTACTGATTTTCAAGAGGGTATCCTGCCCTGGGCCTTGCGGAACCCGACAGCCATCGTATTTGACGAATACGACGCGGGCCGGGCGGACGTGATGTTTGTGATTCAGCGCGTGCTCGAAGTTGACGGCAAGCTGACCCTTCTGGACCAGAACCAGGTGATTGAACCGCATCCCTATTTCCGCATCTTTGCGACAGCGAATACGGTGGGTTTGGGTGACACGACCGGCCTTTATCACGGTACACAGCAGATCAACCAAGGACAGATGGACCGCTGGTCGCTGGTGGCGACGCTGAACTATCTTTCAGTCGATGCCGAGACTGCGATCGTGCTGGCGAAGAACCCGCATTACAACACCGCCGATGGGCGCAAAACGATCAAGCAGATGGTGACGGTGGCCGACCTTACGCGAACGGCCTTTATGAACGGCGATCTATCGACGGTGATGTCGCCGCGGACCGTGATTTCCTGGGCGCAGAATACCGAGATTTTCCGCAATGTGGGCTATGCGTTCCGTTTGTCTTTCCTGAACAAATGTGACGAATTGGAGCGGCAAACCGTGGCCGAATTCTATCAGCGATTGTTTGATGAGGAACTGCCGGAAAGTGCGGCGAGCGTAAGCTTGGGGTAAGCCGAAGGAGGCACGATGCACATCGGCCTGATTGGCGGCATTGGTCCCGCAGCGACCATTTCGTACTACCAGCGTTTGACCGCTGCGATGCGCGCGCTTGATGCACCCTTGGAATTGACGATCGTCAATACCGAGGCTTCGACCCTGCTGGCGAACAATCTGGCGGGGGACAAGGCAGCGCAAGCACAGATCTACGCGGGCCTGATCGAACGGTTGAAGGCCGCCGGCGCGGACTGCGTTGCGATTACATCGCTCGGTGGACATTTCTGCTTTGATGAGACGGTTGCGCTTTCCGCCCTCCCCCTCGTCAGTGCCGTCACGCCGCTCGATGCATTCTTTGCAGCGCAAAGCCATAGTGTTGTGGGCCTGCTGGGGACAGGTGTGGTGATGCGTACGAAACTATATGGCCAATTGGAACTGACCAACGCTGTTGTACCGCGCGAGATCGACGCGGTTGGAACAGCGTACACAGATATGGCCCTTGCAGGCGTGTGTTCAGTCGAACAGCGTGCGTTTTTCATCGAGGAAGGGCGGAAGTTGGTCAAAGCAGGTGCGCCGGCCATTGTTCTGGCGGGGACCGACCTCAACCTCGCCTTTGACGGACGCGACGTGGGCTATGAAGTCATCGACGCGCTTGATATCCATGTGAATGTGTTGGCAGCTATCGCAACCGGTCGCGCCACCCTATCTGATTACTCCGTAGGCGGTTCTGCATGAGCACCCAAAACGACAACCCCGCCGACCCGTTCAAAAAGGCCCTCGCCGAGGCCACCAAGGTCATGGCGAATGATCCGGAGTTGAACGTGTCCTACTCCGTCGATCCGGCGGGCGTGTCGGGCGATTCCATGCGGTTGCCGCAAGTGTCCCGTCGTATGACGCGGGATGAGGTGCTGCTGGCCCGTGGGACTGCGGATGCGCTGGCGCTGCACCGCCGCTATCACAATGGGCAGACCCATGCCCGCTATTCCCCGCAGGGCGAAATGGCGCGCGATCTTTACGAAGCGATGGAGACCGCCCGATGCGAGGCGATGGGTGCGCGGGATATGCCCGGCACGGCGGGCAATATCGACGCCAAGATCAGCCATGAGGCGATGCGCAAGGGCTATGATCAGTGCAAGCAAGCCTCGGACGTGCCTTTGGCGGCGGCTGCGGGCTATCTGGTCCGGCATCTGGCGACCGGGCGGGACCTGCCGTCGGGGGCAGAAAATGCGATGGAGCTGTGGCGCGGGTTCATCGAGGATCAGGCCGGTGGCACACTCGAAGACCTGGGCGACATTCTGGACGATCAGGCCGCCTTTGCCCGCTTTGCGCGGCAGGTGATCACCGATCTTGGCTATGGCGATCAGTTGGGCGACGACCCTGACCAGCTTGACGATGATATGGAAGACGAGGCCGAGGAGGGCCAGGACGAGGACCAGGAGCCCGACAGCACCGGTCAGGATGATCAAGACGAAGAAAACGCCGAAGGCACGCCTGAAAACTCGCAGGACGAGACGCAGGATGCATCCGAAGCGCAAGTCTCCATGGATGACATGGCGGACCAGGAACTGGGCGAAGAAGCGGAGATGCCAGAGGGCGAGGCGCCGCTGGAACCCCCTGCCCCACAGCCCGTGTCAGAGGCCGATCCGGACTATCAGGTCTATCAGGACACCCATGACGAAGAGATCGGGGCCGAAGAACTGGCGGAACCGGTCGAGTTGGAACGGTTGCGCGCCTATCTGGATCAGCAACTGGAACCTTTGAAGGGAGCGGTGTCCCGGCTGGCAAACAAGCTGCAACGGCGGCTGCAGGCGCAACAGAACCGGTCCTGGGAATTTGACCGCGAGGAAGGGATGCTAGATGCAGGCCGATTGGCCCGCGTTGTGGCGAACCCGACAACCCCGCTGTCGTTCAAGGTCGAGAAGGACACCGAGTTCCGCGATACGGTGGTCACGTTGCTGCTGGACAATTCCGGGTCCATGCGGGGGCGCCCGATTTCGATTGCGGCCATTTGTGCCGACGTGCTGGCCCGCACCCTTGAGCGGTGCAATGTGAAGGTAGAGATTTTAGGATTCACCACCCGCGCCTGGAAAGGCGGTTTGGCCCGCGAGGCGTGGCTGAACGATGGCCGTCCCAGCCAACCCGGGCGCCTGAACGATCTGCGGCACATCATTTACAAATCTGCTGATGCCCCCTGGCGCCGGACGCGGCCCAATCTGGGGCTGATGATGAAAGAGGGACTGCTTAAGGAAAATATTGACGGTGAGGCACTTGAATGGGCGCATCGCAGGATGGCGGGTCGGCCAGAGGCGCGCAAAATCCTGATGGTGATTTCTGATGGCGCGCCTGTGGATGACAGCACGCTTTCTGTGAACCCGGCCAATTATCTTGAGAAGCACCTGCGCGATGTGATCGCCATGGTCGAGCGCAAGAAAGCGGTCGAGTTGCTGGCCATCGGGATCGGGCATGACGTGACGCGCTATTATGACCGCGCCGTAACGATCACTGATGTTGAGCAATTGGCAGGCGCGATGACCGAGCAATTGGCGGCGCTGTTTGACAGCGATCCGCGGGCCCGGGCGCGCATCATGGGGATGAAGCGCGCCAGTTGAGCCTTAGCTTATGTATATTTTTGAACAATGAAGGGCCATGGCGATGTTTCAGAGTTTTGAGGTCACAGCCCGTCCTGAGCAAGGACCGCCCCGGTTGGCGGCGCTGCGCGCAGTGCTGGAGGCCGAAGGGCTGGACGGTTTTCTGGTGCCGCGGGCGGATGCGCATCAGGGTGAATATGTGTCGGCCCGCGACGAGCGGCTGGCATGGTTGACGGGGTTCACGGGGTCTGCCGGATTTTGCATCGCACTACGTGATGTGGCCGGGGTCTTCATCGACGGTCGGTATCGCACACAGGTGAAGGCGCAGGTGGCGTCTGAGTTTACCCCGGTGCCGTGGCCTGAAACGTCCCCCGCGGTGTGGTTAGAGGATCAGTTGCCCAATGGCGGCAAGATAGGCTTTGACCCATGGCTGCATACGCCCGGGCAGATTACGCTGGCCGAAGACGGGTTAAAGGGCAGCGGAATTGTGCTCGTACAATGCGAGAACCTGGTTGACCGCGTCTGGACCGATCAGCCCGGACCTGCAGCGGAACCCGCCAAGGTGCATCCGCTTGAATTTGCGGGGGAAAGCCATGAGGACAAACGCAAGAGGCTGTCGGCGGACCTGACAGAAGCGGGCGCTGCATCGGCGGTGATCACTCTGCCCGACTCGGTTTGTTGGTTGCTGAACATCCGGGGCGCGGACATTCCGCGCAATCCGATTGCGCAAGGGTTTGCCGTCCTGCACGGCTCGGGCGCGGTGGACCTGTATATGGCCCCCCCGAAGCTGGATGAGGTGCGGGATCATCTGGGGGCAGACGTCACCTGCCACGCGCCTGATGCCTTTCTGGATGCGTTGACACATCTGGAGGGGCCTGTGCGGCTCGACAAATCGTCGGTCCCGGTGATTGTCGCTGACAAGGTGGGAGATCGCGTGCAATGGGGCGACGACCCCTGTGCCCTGCCCAAAGCCTGCAAGAATGCAGCCGAGATTGCAGGCAGCGCAGAGGCGCATTTGCGGGATGGGGGCGCTGTGGTGGAGCTGCTGGCGTGGTTGGACGCGCACGCCCCCGGAGACCTGCGGGAAACGCAAGTGGTCACGCAGCTTGAGCAGTTCCGTCGGCGCGACAACGCCTTGCAAGACATCAGTTTTGAGACGATTGCGGGCACAGGGCCCAACGGCGCCATCATGCATTACCGCGTGACGGAAGAGACCGACAGCACTCTCGAAGACGGGCATCTCATTGTTCTGGACAGCGGGGGGCAGTATCTGGACGGGACCACCGACATCACGCGCACCATTGCCATCGGCACCCCCCAGGACGAGGCCCGCGTCGCCTTTACCCGCGTTTTGACGGGTATGATTGCCATGTCGCGGCTGATCTGGCCCAAGGGGCTGGCGGGGCGCGACATTGAAGCGATTGGGCGCGCCCCACTTTGGTATGCGCATCAAGATTTCGATCATGGGCTGGGCCATGGCGTCGGCGCCTATCTGTCGGTGCATGAAGGCCCGCAACGATTGAGCCGCGTGAGCACGGTGCCCTTCCAACCCGGCATGATCCTGTCGAACGAGCCAGGCTATTACCGCGAGGGTGGGTTCGGCATTCGGATCGAAAACCTGATCGTGGTGGAAAAGGCCGAGTGCCCGCCGGGCGGTGACGCGCATCGCGAGATGTTGTCTTGGCGCACTTTGACCTTTGCCCCCATCGATCGGAGACTGATTGTGGTGGACATGCTGGATGCGCCATCGCGCGCGTGGCTAAACGCCTATCACGCTAAAACATTTGAGAAAATCGCGCCACGTGTATCAGATGCGGCGCGGGCATGGTTGGAACGGGCCTGCGCGCCGCTGTGACACTGGCGGGGGTGTCATTCATCTGTTACACCTGCCCCTCATCACCGATCACAGACCTAAGACAGGAGGCTCAGCCATGGCTGATCACATCACGATCCGCAAAGCACCCGGGACATGGACCGTGCGCGCAGGTGGGGCCGTTCTGGGCGAAAGCAGCGCAGCGCTTGAACTGAGCGAGGGGGACTATCCCTTTGTGATCTATTTTCCGCGTGACGACATCGCGATGGCGTTTCTGGACCGCACGGACAAGACCACACATTGCCCGCACAAGGGGGACGCGAATTATTACTCTGTGGTGACGAAATCGCAGACGCTCTCCAACGCCGTCTGGACCTATGAGACCCCGAAAGAAGGCGTCGCACGGATCAAGGATCACCTTGCCTTTTACGTAGGCGACGGTGTGACGGTCGAACAAATCTAGCTGTGTTCTTCGGCTGCGGTAGCGGCCAGCGCCCGGTTGTAGGCTTTCAGCGCGTCCACATGAAAAAGCGCGCCTTGTAGCTCGGGCGCGGCATTCTCGCCCGTGAGCGTGACCACCGGGACAAAGGGCACCAATGTGCGGTCAAAGATGGGAAGGGCTGCCTCCAGAGTGGCGCTGCGATCAACGTAAATCCCGTCGCTGATCATCTCCCAACACCGCGCTTCATCCGCCGCACGTGGGTCGGTCGTTTTGCGCATTACGGACCCGACCCGGAACATCGCAAGCAGATAGGCTTGGGGACCTGCGGCCAGATGCACACCGCGGCGTTCAAGCTGGGTCAGAAAGAACGACCGGTCAACCAGCCGTGAGGACAGCGCGGTGGACATCGACACAGCGACCATCACGGCGAGGCCCGTTTGCCAGTCGCCCGTCAATTCAAAGACGATCAAGGTGGTCGATATAGGCGCCCCCAGCACCGCCGCGGCCACAGCACCCATGCCAGCCAGTGCGTAAAGTGTTACAGACCCGGACACGTCCGGAAAGATACCGGTTGCCACAAGGCCAAAGCCCAATCCCGTGAGCGCGCCAATCATGAGCGAGGGTGAAAACACCCCGCCCCCCATGCGCCCGGCCATCGTGATAGCGACCGCTGCGGTTTTCATGATGATGAAAACAACCACTTCGTTCAGAGCCAACTGGCCGGTCAGCGCCATCGAGGTTGTCTCGTATCCCACGCCGATGATGTGCGGATAGAAAATCGCCATACCGCCCAAAAGCGCACCTGCTACGGCGGGGCGCAACCAGCGTGGCATCCCCGTCTGTCGTTGAAAGCTCGATCCGATATCGTCCGTCCAGAAAATGGCGCGCATCAACACCACGGCCACCAACCCGCACAACAGACCCAATAGCAGGAAGGCGGGCAATTCCTGATAGAACACCAATTCGTTTTCGTCGGGCACCATGAACTCGGTCACATCACCGAACTCAAGCCGGTTGATGACTGTCCCCGCAACCGACGCAATCACGATAGGCGCAAAGGCGTGTACGGCAAAGTGGCGCAGAACAACTTCGAGTGCAAAGAGCGCCCCTGCTATGGGGGCGTTGAAGCTTGCAGACACCGCTGCCGCAACGGCGCACCCCAACAGGTCGCGCCCGGTCACGCCGTCCGCCTTGATGAAGCGGCATACTTTGGTGGAGATGACCGCAGCGATGTGCACAACCGGCCCCTCGCGGCCGGTGGAGCCACCGGTTGAAAGGGTGATGAAACTGGCAAAGGCCGATGCCACCCCGGCCTTGGTCCCCACGCGACCGTCGCGCAACGCCGCCCCTTCGATGACGTCAGCCACGCTGCGGGCCACGCCGTCCTTGGTAAAGTTGTGCAGGATCAGGCCCGTGATCAGGCCACCCATGATCGGGATAACCAAGACATAGTACCACGGCAGGGAGGAGGCAAAGCTGTGCAGGTATTGCACATCTTCTGTGCCGTACAGATAGGCCTGCAACGCCTCGATCCCCTTGCGAAAGAACAAAGCTGCAAAACCCGCAGCGATTCCAATTGCCAGGGCGATGAACCAGAATTGCAACTGATTGGGTCCGCGATGACGCAGCACATGCCAGCCGTCCTTGCACGCGGTGACCGCGAGGTCGAGTTGCTGGGACAGGATGGATCGGTCGGGGGCGGACATGGGGCCGGGCTACAAAAAATACGTGGCCCTTCAATGGGTACGCCCTTTGCTGCGCTTGCGAAAGCCCCCCTGTTGTCACATGTGCGCGTTTACGGCGCGTCTAGCCGCTCAACAGCGCGCGTGCTGCGCCGCGGGCCTCGTCGGTGATGGTATCCCCGGCCAGCATCCGCGCAATCTCGTCTACACGGTCGGGGGCGCCCAACGGCACCACCTGCGAGGTGGTCATGCCCTTGGCCACATGTTTCTCAACCCGCCAATGATGCGCCCCAAGTGCCGCCACCTGCGGCGAATGCGTCACAACCAGCACCTGCCCGTTTGCGGCAATCTGGCTAAGCCTGCGCCCCACTGCATCCGCAGTGGCGCCGCCAACGCCGCGGTCAATTTCATCAAAGATCATCGTCAACCCGGTCTGTTCTCGGGTCAAACAGACCTTGAGGGCCAGCAGAAACCGGCTGAGTTCACCACCAGAGGCAATCTTGTTCAGCGGTCCCGCAGGCGCTCCGGGGTTGGTAGCAACCGTAAAGGCCACGGCGTCGCGCCCGTCCGGGCCCGGATCGTCATCGGTGATCTGGGTTTCGAACACGGCGCGTTCCATCTTGAGCGGGGCCAGTTCGGCCATCACGGCCTTGTCCAGCGCCTTGGCCGACTTTCGGCGCGCCGCACCCAATCTGTCAGCGGCAACCTCATAGGCCTCCTCTGCCTCGGCTACAACCGTACGCAGACGGCCAAGATCGGCATCACCCGCATCTAGCGCGGACAGCTTCTCGCGTAACCCATCTGCAAATGTGGCAAGTGCGTCAGGCACGATATTGTGCTTGCGCGCCAGTCCACGCATGGCAAACAGACGTTCTTCGGTCTCTTCCAGATCAGCCGGGTTGAAGCTGAGCGTGTCGAGCGCTGCGACGATCCCATCAGTCGCCTCATCAAGCTCGACCATGGCACGGGACAAGGCGGCAAGCGGCGCATCCAACTGCCCCTCGGCCTTGTCCGCCACACCATCCAACCATCGCACGGCATCGCCCACCGCCCCTTCGGCCCCGTCATGCCCCAGCGCCTGATGCGCGCGCTGAACGTCCTCACGGATACGTTCCGCGCCTTGCATAAGCCGCCGGCGCGTGTCGAGTTCGGCCTCCTCGCCCGGTTGCGGGTCAAGTGCATCCAGTTCGGCAACGGCGTGGCGCAGAAACTCTTCCTCGTCGCGAATGGCGGCCATGGCATCTTCGGCACCGACCAGTGCCTTGCGCGCCTCAGCCATGGCGCGCCACGCCTTGCGTGTCTTGGTGCGCGCAGGTTCAAGCCCGGCGAAATCGTCAAGAATGGTCCGGTGCCCGCGCGGGTTCAGCAAACCGCGATCATCATGCTGGCCGTGCAGCTCGATCAGAGTATCAGAGAGCGCCCGCAACACCTCGCCCGAACACCGGCGGTCGTTGACCCAAGCGGTCTTGCGCCCGTCCGCCGTATTGATCCGCCGTAGGATCAGCTCGTCCCCTGCGGGCAGGCCCGCCTCTTGCAGAACCGCACGGGCGGGGTGACCATCGGGCAGATCAAACCAGGCGGTGACCTCGCCTTGGGGTGCCCCTTGCCGCACCAAATCCGCCCGGCCCCGCCAGCCCAGAACAAAGCCCAAGCTGTCGAGAAGGATGGACTTGCCTGCGCCAGTCTCTCCGGTCAGCACGTTCAGGCCCGGCTGGAACTGCAATTCCAGTCGGTCAATGATCAGCATGTCGGAAATGTCCAACCCGCGCAGCATCAACAAACCTCTGTGATGAGCGGCGTGCCCCGCGTTGTGATCAGAGCCAACGCCCCTGAATCATCTGGCGATAAACCTGCGACAGCCAGTTGTTGCCAAGCGCGCGTGGTTCCAACCCAACACCGGTCAGCAGCGCATAGCTGTCTTCGTACCAGTCGGTCGACTGGTAGTTGTAGCCCAGGATCGCACCCGCCGTTTGGGCTTCATCCGTCAAGCCCAGGGACAGATAGCCCTCGACCAGTCGGTGCAGCGCCTCGGGCGTATGCGTGGTGGTCTGAAAATCTTCAACGACCACGCGGAAGCGATTGATCGCGGCCGAGAAGTTGTCACGCCGCAGATAGAAGCGCCCGATCTCCATCTCCTTGCCCGCAAGATGGTCAAAGGCAAGGTCAAATTTCAGGATTGCCGATTTCGCATATTCGCTGTCGGGATAGCGTTCAATCACCTCGCGCAGCGATTGCAGCGCCTGAAAGGTCAGGCCCTGGTCGCGGCCCACTTCGTCGATCTGGTCGTAATAGCTGAGCGCCAGCAGATATTGTGCATAGGCCGCATCATCGTCGTCAGGATAGAAGTCGATGAACCGCTGTGCAGCGGACCGGCTGTTGGGGTAATCCTTGTCACGGTGATGCGCAAAAGCCTGCATGATCAAAGCGCGCCGGGCCCAGTCAGAATAGGGATACAGACGCTCGATTTCGGCAAAATAAAACGCCGCTTCGGTCTCGTCACCTTGCGCGAGCTCGAACTCACCGCGTTCGTATATTTGCTCTGCCGAGAAGTTTTCGAGCGGTACTTCCTGACGGTTGAAAAAGCCCCCGGTCGTCGGGCGCCCGTTGCCATTACCGCACGCCGCGACAAGCGCCGTTACTGTCAGCATTGTTGCAAGTGTTGTGACGGATTTTCCGAGGATCATCCCTTGCCCCCCAAGATGCTTTTTTGATCGCCCGTCCCAGGCAATTTGCCCGTCTCTAGCACAAAGCATCTGCGGGGTGAAATGACGTTTTGCGGCAGATGCGGCTATGCCACCTCGGGAATTTCTTCCCAGACCAGTCCAGCGCCGGGCAGGCGCGCGGTCATGCTGGCATCGCATGTCACCATGCGCACCGCATCTGCTGTTGTGAACAACTCCCGCAACAATTGGTTGGTCAGTGTGTGGCCTGCCCGCGCACCTGTATAGTGACCAATCAGCGGTGCACCGGCCAGCGCCAGGTCACCCAGCGCGTCAAGCATCTTGTGGCGCACCGGCTCGTCAGCATGGCGCAAGCCGCCCGGGCTCGACACACGGTCACCATCAAAAACCACCGCATTCACACCGGGCGCACCACCCAGGGCCAGACCATTGGCCTGCATCTGCTTGACGTCGTCCTGACGGCAGAAGGTGCGGCTGTCACTGAGTTCACGCGCAAAGCTGCCATTCGACATGTTCAACGACTTCGATTGGCGGCCAATCGCGCTGTCTGCGAAATCAATGTGGAAGTCGATGCGCATCACATCCGAAGGTGCGATTGTGGCCGTCGCATCCCCCTGCGACACGGTCACCGTCTTCAACACTTCAAGGGCACGTACGCGCGCCGGCAGCAGGCGCAACCCACGCTGCATAATCCCGCGCACAAATGGAAGCGCAGACCCGTCCACGATGGGAACTTCGGGCCCGTCAAGTTCGATCAGCGCGTTGTGCAGACCGCAGCCTGCAATTGCCGCCATGATATGTTCAACAGTGCCCACCGACACACCGGCATTATTCACCAGCGTGGTGCACAGCGGTGACTGCCGCACGACGTCATAGCGTGCTGGGATCAGCGCATCACGATCGGAAATATCAGTGCGGCGGAACCAGATACCGTGTTCCGCCATGGCAGGACGAATGGTCAGGCGCGCAGCCTTGCCCGAATGCAATCCACGTCCGGTAAATACCACATGTCCCTTTACAGTCGTTTGCACGTGCTCCACCCAACATGGTTTTTGTTAATCTGAGAGCTAAGCGGAGGGCTCGAAACACACAACTCACTCTTTGCAACGGTATGAAACATCATTGTGGTGGTTGCGCAGTAAAGCGCCCACCCTAACTTAAGCCATTGTAACCAAAACACAAAAAGGGCTGCCATATGGCAGCCCTTGAATTGGTTTGTGACCAAAATTTAGTTGGCTTGACGCCGTAGGAAGGCCGGAATCTCGATCCGCTCCTGATCAGGGTCAGCCGCTTCTGCCGGGCGCGGCGCAGGCGCGGGGGCCGGCGCGGCCCCTCTGGCCTGGACGGGTGGCTGCTGACGCGCGGGCCGTTCCGCTGACGGAGCACCCTCCTGCGCACCCGTCATCCGATTGATCAACGAGTTGATGCCAAAGCGTGGCTTCTCGGCAGATGAGGGCACTTCTCCGACGGGCTGGGCCGCAGGTGCTTGTGTCGGTGCAGCCTTTTGGGTGGCGGCCCGCAGCCGTGCCAGCGCTTCGGGCGACGGGGTGCCGGGCGCGGGCGCACGCGGTGCCACAAAATTTTCCGCCGCTGCAGGCGCTTCCGGCTCCGGTGTAGGCTCGAACGCGGCAACTTGCGGTTGATAGGCGGGGGGCGGCAAATCATCTTCGGCCACGGCAGGCGCCTGATGTGTCACGCGCGGATCACTCGCAACGGGCTCAGGTGTTTCCAGATCGTGGAACAACGAAGGTTCCTCCGCTGCTGCGGCCACTGGTGCAGGAGCAGGGTCTGCCATCGGCTGCGGTGCTGGCGCGGCTTGCGCGGCCTCATCTGCCGCCGCGGGAGCAGCAGGCGCCAGTGGCGCTGCCATGGACCGGCGGGGGACCGGAATATCGGTCTGCACGTCCGTGGCGTCGATACCGGTGGCCACAACGCTTACACGCATCATGCCTTCCATCGCGGTATCAAGGGTCGAGCCCACGATGATGTTTGCATCCGGATCCACTTCCTCGCGGATGCGATTGGCGGCTTCGTCCAGTTCGAACAACGTCAGATCATGTGCGCCAGTGATGTTGATCAGCACGCCTTTTGCACCGCGCAGCGAAATCTCGTCAAGCAGCGGGTTCGCAATGGCCTTCTCGGCGGCCTGGATGGCGCGATCTTCGCCGTCGGCCTCGCCCGTCCCCATCATCGCCTTGCCCATCTCGTCCATCACAGCGCGCACGTCCGCAAAGTCGAGGTTGATCAGCCCGGGCCGAACCATCAGGTCGGTCACACCCTTCACGCCTTGGTACAGCACGTCGTCGGCCATGCTGAACGCTTCGGTAAAGGTTGTCTTTTCATTGGCGAGGCGGAACAGGTTCTGGTTTGGAATAATGATCAGGGTGTCGACCATCTTCTGTAGCGCATCAACCCCGTCTTCGGCCTGACGCATCCGCTTGGCGCCCTCGAACTGGAATGGCTTGGTCACGACACCCACGGTCAACACACCCAGTTCCCGCGCGGCTTGTGCAATGATCGGCGCGGCCCCGGTGCCGGTGCCGCCGCCCATACCCGCCGTGATAAAGCACATATGCGCTCCGGCCAGGTGATCGACAATCTGCTCAATTGATTCTTCGGCGGCGGCCGCCCCGACAGAGGCGCGCGCGCCTGCTCCAAGGCCCTCGGTGACCTTGATGCCCAGTTGGACACGGTTTGTTGCTGCTGATTGCTGCAACGCTTGCGCATCGGTGTTGGCAACCACAAAATCGACGCCATCAAGTTGTTTTTCAATCATATTATTGACGGCGTTGCCACCCGCGCCGCCGACACCGAACACGGTAATGCGGGGTTTCAATTCGTCATGTCCGGGCATCGAAAGATTTAATGTCATGTGCAGTCCGCCTGTCGTTGATCCCGACTGGGTGTGGGATTCCTCTTGTAAATCTGGCCAGAGGATAACGATCCAGCGCGGGTGCGTCACCCGTAAATCGGCCCGTTTTCACAAAATATAGCTGCGTCAGGGCGACATCCGGCGGCATTTCGCTGGTGTGCCAACATCTTGCGGTTCGAAGTGCAGGCACCACAAATGGCATCGCGCTTACCAAAGCCATCGCGATGCACGCCAAATCTGGCGCAAATTCACTTCTTGCGTGTGGGGCAACTGCTCAATTTGCCGCCTGACCTCTACAGGGCCTTGTGGATAAGTTTACCAAAGTGGCAGGCGCGCGTCATCTGATTCTGTCCCAAGCGGTGGCGTTTGACCGCGCCTTACCCTTTTGCGTGGCGCCGTTGCCGAACCCGCGCAGGCGCTGCTAATCACCAATTGTCGCGGAACCACTTGACGGCACGGCGCAGCGAGCGCGCCGGATAGCGATCAGCCGGAATATCGAAATCCCACCACTCATCCTGCGGATGGGCCGCAAACAGCGCCAGACCGACAGCCGAGGCAAATCCGGGACCCGTCGCTGCTTGTGGCAGACCATGCACCCGCAGCGGTCGCCCCAGACGCACCTGTTGGCCCAGAATCTTCGACGCCAGCCCATCCAGGCCGGGTATCTGGCTGCCGCCGCCCGTCAGCACGATCTGCTGGCTGGGCAGATGGTCAAAGCCTGCGGCATCCAGACGGGTACGTACTTCTTCCAGTATCTCCTCCACACGGGGGCGCATGATGCCGATCAACTCGGCGCGCGACGCTTTGCGCCGATCGTGTTCATAATCGCCCGTGTCACCCCCAATTTCGATCATTTCGCGGTCGTCCATCCCGGTAGCGTGCACACCGCCATAGAATGTCTTGATCCGCTCTGCATTGGTCATGGGCACTTGCAAACCCATCGAAATATCGCTTGTCACGTGATCGCCACCGATCCGGACAGCATCGCCATAAATCATGTGTTTCTTGATAAAAATCGACACGCCGGTCGACCCGCCGCCAAGGTCAATACAGGCCGCGCCCAATTCCTGCTCATCCTCAACAAGCGCCGCAATGCCCGACGCATAGGCCGACGAGGCAATCCCGGCAAGCTCAAGATCACAGCGTTTGATGCAGTGCGCCAGATGCTGCACCGCCGACGCCTCGACGGTGAGCATATGCAGGTCAACCGCAAGTTCATTGCCCAATTGCCCACGCGGATCAGACAGACCCGAGCGGTGATCGAGTGCAAAATTGACCGGCTGCGCGTGCAAAACCTCGCGTCCTTCGCCATAATCTGGCACATCGCACCGCGACAGCACGCGGGCGACATCGTGCTCGGTCACCACTTCGCCATCCAGATCAAGGCGCGCATCCAGACCATAGCTGCGGGGCTCTGCCCCGGCAAAGCAGGCGATGACGTGATCCACGCGGATGCCTGCCATTTTCTGGGCCGCCTGCAATGCGGTGCGGATGGCGCGCTCGGTCTCTTGCATTGCGCAAATCTCGCCAAAGCGCACACCGCGAGACCGCGTGGTCGCCGCCCCGATCACCCGGAACCCGGATTGCCCGGCCAGTGACCCGATCTCGCCCTCCTCACCCAGGGTATTGGTGCCGTCGAACCGCAGCACCAGACAGGCAATCTTGGAACTGCCCACATCAAGGATCGCCACCACCCCGCGTTGCATGGCGATCTTGCGCATGTTCCGCATACTGCGCTGGCTGGAATAAAGGTCGGTCATCACTGTCACTCGATTACGGGATTCAACTGTCTGATGCGCCACCATTCTTCGGTGGAGTATTGGGTCATGCGCACGGTAGGGCGGTCGTGCAGGCGCAGGTCGATACGCGAGATGTCGCGCTTTAAGACCTCGTCCACGCCATCCAGCGCAATCACACGCTCAAGCGCCTGAACGGCACCTTCGGACGGCAACATGATCCGCTGGTCGCGGTCCAGCACTACGTCCCAGCGCCGGTCCCCCAACCGCACAAGGCCGCGCAACCGATTGCCCAGCGGCGCCCCGGCGGTCACCAAAGCCATTGCCTCATCCACATGTGCAGCAGCCCCCTCACCTGCGATCACCGGAAGATCAGGGCGCAGGCCGCGCCGGGCGATGGGCTGCACAAGCGTGCCGGTCTCGTCGATCAGGGTCATACCCTCGGGCCGCCGCCAGATCGCCACAGGGATGCGCGGCATGATGTCCACCTGAAGCACACCACCCGGTCGGATCCGAACAGAGGCTTCCTTGACCGGCGACATGTCAAGCACCGTGGTTCGGATTTCCGCCAGGTTCAGATCAAAGGACGACATCGGGAAATCAAGCGGCACGGCCACGCGGATAGCCTGTGCCAGTTCAGTATCTGCGCCGTCGATGGCCATCAGGTTGACCAGAAATTCCGGGCGCTGCTCGATACTCGCACGGGCTTCTGCCACCGTCGCCTGTATTGCCGCTTGGGTGTCGGGGTTTGACAGCCACCAGCTTGCCCCGCCAAAGCACAGCGCAAATGGCAAACCCGCGCGCAGCATCAGCAGGAACCCCGGGGTCAACATCAACCGCTGCAACCGCCATGACCAGCGCGAGGGCGCAGGATCAGCACGCCGTCCAGACGCCTTGCGCGTCACCTGTCGCATGACGCGTCCTCCACCATCCAGGCGCACAACTCTCCAAAGGACATGCCCGCCGCCTGCGCCTGTTCCGGCGTCAGCGATGTGGGGGTCATGCCCGGCTGTGTGTTCGTTTCAAGTAAAATCAGCCCGTCAGTGCCCTTGGCCTCGTCCCATCGGAAATCGGTGCGGCTGACGCCCCGGCACCCAAGGGCAACATGGGCGCGCAACGCATAGTCGCGACAGCGCGCCGTAATCTCATCCGGCACATGTGCCGGGATCACATGGCGCGACCCACCTGGCTTGTATTTCGCATCATAGTCATACCAGCCGTCGGTGATGATATCCGTCACATCCAACGCGCGGTCCCCCACCACGGTTGTCGTCAGTTCGCGCCCGTCAGCAAATGCCTCAACCATCACATGTTCGGGCATATCATCGGCCAGCGCGGGCGGTGTGTTGGCCCCCTCATGCACCAGATACACCCCAACGCTCGACCCTTCATTGTTGGGCTTGACCACATAAGGCGGCGGCATGACATGCGCCGCCATCACCTCTGCCTTGGGCCTGATCACGCTCTCGACCACCGGCAGACCCGCCGCGCGATAGACCTCCTTGGTGCGCTGCTTGTCCATCGCCAGGGCCGAAGCCAGGACACCGGAATGCGAATACGGAATGCCCAGCCATTCCAGCATCCCCTGCACACAGCCATCTTCGCCCCAACGGCCATGCAAGCAGTTCAGAACAGCATCTGGTGCTATGTCCTGCAAAACGGCACTCAGATCGGGGCCCGCATCGACCTCGACCACCTCGTACCCCATGTCCCTCAGCGCGGTGACGCAGGCCTGTCCCGTTGACAACGACACCTCGCGCTCGGCCGAGGGGCCACCCATTAACACCGCCACTTTGGAACGCCTGCTCGACTGTCCCGCCATATGCCTCTAAGTCCCGGAGCCCTTTTCGGACCCTCGATTTTTTCGCCGATTTTCGGCCTGCCCTGCGGTGCGATCCTACTTTGGTTCGCCGACCCGCATGATTTCCCAGTCTAGCGTGATGCCGCTGGAATCGTAAACCTTTTTTCGCACCTCTTCGCCCAATCCTTCAAGGTCGGCGGCTGTGGCGTCGCCCGTATTGATCAGGAAGTTCGAATGCTTCTCGCTCATCTGCGCCCCACCCCGCCGCGCACCGCGCAAACCGGCGTCATCAATGACTTTCCAGGCCTTGAGATCATGCACATCGTCAGCCTTGCCGGTCGACGAAAACCCCGCCGGATTGCGAAAGGTCGACCCGGCGCTGCGGTCCTTGGTGGGCTGGGTCGCATCACGCTTGGCCAGTTGCTCCTCCATACGGGCATGCAGCGCCACGGGATCGCCCCGCCCCCCCCGCAACGTCACACGGGTCAGCACCGCGCCGTCTGGCACGCTGCTTTGACGATATGCAAAGTTCAGGTCATCGGCTGTCAGGCGGTCTACGGTGCCATCGCGCAAGACAACATCCGCTTCGACAAAGACATCTGCGATGTAGCTGCCATAGCATCCGGCATTCATCCGTACCGCGCCCCCAATGGCCCCCGGGATCGTCCGCAAAAAGGTTAGGTCTACGCCCGCATCCGCGGCCCGGCGCGCCACATGGGCATCCAGCGCGGCGGCTCCTGCGATGACCGTGTCGCCCTCAATTTCAATTGTGTTAAAGCTGCGCCCCAACCGGATCACGACAGCCCGCAAACCGCCATCACGCACAATCAGATTGCTGCCCACACCCATCGGGAACACGGGCACGGCCGGGGCCAGATCAGACAGGAAATCTGACAAATCCCGAATGTCCGCCGGCTGAAAAAACCAGTCCGCCGGGCCCCCGACGCGCAGCCAGGTCAAGCCCGAGAGGTCCTTGTTTCGGGTCAGGGTCCCACGGGTGGACGGAAGGGTATCGCTCATGGCGCCGCAATGCCGCCCGCGGCACACAAGGTCAAGCCGCGCTGCGGTGTCGCTGCACCAGCCAGCGGAAAACCCCGCCGCCCAACAGCCCCGATGCCATGGGCAAGGCCACCAGATAGGTCGCAACCACCGCCGCAAACCCGTCGCCCGGCAACTTGTCTGGGGCCAGCCCCACAAACAGCACCGCACCGATCAGAACCAGCACCAGCCCGACCAGGCTTCGCACCATGAACCGTGCGGCCAGTGACCAGCCTGCAACAATTCCCAATCCCAGCGCCGTCAGCGCAATAGCATACATCATCGGATCAGCCTCCCTTTGATCCAGCGGGTAAGATAAATAACCGGCCAGCGCAGGATGCTCATGCCCGCAATCATCACGGCCAGACCGGCCCACGGCCCGTGTTGCCATGTGACAAACCCGATAATCGGGATACCCACGGCAATCAGCATATAGGCATTGCGCCAATGGTTGTCTTTGCTTGGCATCATGGCAAGCACATTGGCCACAACGCCCCAAACGCAGGCCAGAATCACGGATAAGCTCATGAGCGCAGCTCCGGTGGAAGTTGAGGGTTCTGGCCGCGCGCCTTGGCCCAGAAATAGCGTAATGGGTTCCGAAACATCGACACAAATGCCGCCAGCGCCAACAGGCCCGCCCACCACGTGACACTCAGGCCAATCCACAGGATCAACAGCGGTGCGCAGATCAAAAGCGCCACACCCGGAACATATTGACGTCGCATGGGCAACATCGCCACGAATGTCGCGGCAAAGACCCAGCCGATTGAGGCCCAGATCAACATCAGCCCCCCCTCTTGATCAGCTTGCCCGCGGTCCAGCCCAGCATGAGCGCAAGCGCAGCAGGCCCCGCAAAAAAGAGCGGCGATCCCGCGCGGCCCGCAAAAAGGTGATAAAGACTGAGCACAACGCAGATCATGACCAAAACGCCCAGAACGGCCGACAAATTCCGCATCCGCAAAATGACGCCGACGGGCAACATCAACACTATGAATATGATGGCAAATGTCGTCACGCCGCACCCTTGTGCAACCGTGCGGGCAAACCGTTGGCCCACGCGCTGATCGACCCCGCGCCCAAGCACACGACCATGTCGCCCGGACGGGCCTGTTCGCGCACGAGACGCTCCAGATCATTCTCGTCCACCACGGCGCGCGCGTGACGGTGCCCGTGGCGGATCAGACCCGCGACCAGATCATCGCGGCTCGCGCCCTCGATCGGGTCCTCGCCCGCCGCAAACACGTCGACGATACCAACAACATCGGCATCGTTGAAGCAGGAACAGAAATCTTCGAAATGGTGATGCAGCCGCGTGTACCGGTGCGGCTGGTGAACGGCGATAACGCGGCCCTCCGTGGCTTGGCGCGCGGCTTTTAACACGGCGGCAATCTCAGTCGGGTGGTGGCCGTAATCGTCGATGATGGTCACGCCCTCAACTTCACCCACACGCGTAAAGCGGCGGTTAACGCCGCCGAAATTCGCCAGCGCCGTGCGGATTTCTTCGCCTTTCATGCCCAGATGGCGCGCCACAGCGACCGCACTCAACGCATTCGACACGTTGTGGTCCCCCGGCATCGGCAGGCTGCACCCCTCAATCACCTGATCTTCGGCCTGCAGCGCAATGTCAAAATGCGCCACACCATTTTCATATGTCAGGTTGATCGCCCGCACATCGGCCTGCGCGTTGAAACCATAGGTGGTCACACGCCGGTCGGTGATCTTGCCGACCAGCGCCTGCACATCCGGGTCATCGGTGCAGCACACGGCCAACCCGTAGAACGGGATATTCGACACAAAGTCATAAAAGCCTTTGTGCAGTGCCTCTTCAGTGCCCCAATGCTCCATATGCTCGGGGTCGATATTGGTCACGATGGCAATGGTCGCGGGCAAGCGGTTGAAGGTGCCGTCGCTTTCGTCGGCCTCGACCACCATCCACTCGCCATCGCCCTTGCGCGCGTTCGAGCCATAGGCGTGAATGATACCGCCATTGACGACCGTGGGGTCAAACTTGCCTTCATCCAACAGCGCCGCAACCATTGTGGTGGTTGTCGTCTTGCCGTGCGTGCCTGCCACTGCGATGTTGGACCGCAGGCGCATCAACTCGGCCAGCATCTCGGCGCGCCTTACGATGGGCAAGCCCAGGGCCCGGGCGGCGTCCAATTCGGCATTTCCAGGCTTGATCGCGGACGAGATCACGACCACCTCGGCCTCTTCAACATTCTTGGCGGTCTGGCCCACGAAAATGAGCGCGCCCAACTCCTGCAACCGATCCGTGATCGGGGTGCGCTTCAGGTCGGACCCCTGCACGTTATAGCCGTGGTTCAACAGCACCTCTGCGATGCCCGACATGCCAATCCCGCCGATACCAACGAAATGGATCGGCCCCACATCTCCGGGCAGTTTGGTTGCGGCATTCATGCGGCATTCCCTTTCTGGCTGAGGGTTTCGACCATATGGACAAGGTGCTCGGTGGCATCAGGTTTTGCGACGCTCAGCGCGGCCTGCGCCATTTGCAACGCACCACCTGGATTGTCCAGCACGGCGTTAATCTGTTCTGTCACGGTCTCGGGGGTCATCTTGCTTTCGGGGATCAGGATCGCCGCCCCCGCATCGACCAGCCCCCTTGCATTGGCGGTCTGATGATCGGCCGTCGCTGCGGCATAGGGGATCAGGATCGATGGCCGACCAATAATCGAAATATCCGCAACAGACGAGGCACCCGCCCGGCTGATGATCAATTGCGCCTCGGACATCCGCCGCGGCACATCGTGGAAAAACGGCTGCACATCCGCATTGATCCCGTTCTCGGCATAAAACGCCTGCACGCGCTCCTCATCCTCGCCCCGGGCCTGATGGCTCACACGAATGTTTCGCAACCGCTCCATAGGTAGGCTGGCAATCGCCGGCGGGATGACGTCGGACAAGACGCGCGCGCCCTGACTGCCACCAATGACAAGGATTTCCATCGGATAGTCGCCCGGCTGGATATATCCCGCTCCCGCCCGCTCCAGCACGGCGCCGCGCACCGGGTTGCCGACATGTGCGCCCTCGACACCTTCGGGCAGGACAGTAGGCCAGGTGCCACACGCCACGGCATCGACTCGTTTGGCCATAAATTCGTTCACGCGGCCCAGCACACCATTCTGTTCATGGATCATCCGCGGCAGGCGCAGCAGCGTCGCCGCCACCATGGCGGGGATCGTCGGATAGCCACCAAAGCCCACAACAACCGCGGGCCTATCACGCATCAACTTCAGCGTCGCCGCCACCGCGCCGCCCGCAATGCGAAACGGCACCGCCGCCTTGGCGATCAGACCGCCTCGCGCAAAGGTGGCGGACGACACTTGTTCAATCTCGGTCGTATGAGGAAAGCCCCCGGTATAGCGCGCCCCGCGCGCATCGGTGCTCAGCTTGACACGCCAGCCCCGCGCCAGCATCGCCTCCGCCAGCGCCTGGGCCGGGAACATATGCCCGCCCGTGCCGCCCGCCGCAATCAGAAGAAGCGGCTGGCTCATCTGCGCCGCCCCAGGAGGTCCGAAATCTCGCCCTGCGGACGGCTGCGCGTAAACGCCAGCAGCATGCCCACTGCAATACCCGACGCAATCACCGAAGACCCACCATAGCTGACAAAGGGCAGCGTCATGCCCTTGGCAGGCAACAGCCGCACCGCCACACCCATGTTGATCATCGCCTGCACCCCGAACATGCAGGCCAGCCCCGTGCCCGCCAGCCGGATAAACGGATCGCGCTCTCGCACCAACCGGATCAGCGACCGCACGACGATCCCGGTATACAGCGCAATGATGCACAGGACGAGGATCAGACCGTATTCCTCAGCCGCCACAGCAATGATGAAATCCGTATGCGCATCGGGCAACGACCACTTGACCTGCCCCTCCCCCACACCGACGCCGAACAGACCACCTTCCTGAATGGCATTGGTGGCATAGCCCAGCTGGGTGCGGGGATCGACATCCGGGCTCAGAAACCCGTCAATGCGACGGGCAAAGTGCTCGGAATTGGAATAGGCAATCGTGCCGCCAAAGACGACCATCGCGGCCATACCCACCAACAGGATCATGGGCGCGCCCGCCACGAAATACATGACCCCCCAACCAAACAGCACCAGACAGGCCTGGCCAAAGTCTGGCTGCAAGGCCAGCATCAGCACAATCGAGATGCAAAGGGCAAAAGACCACGTCCGGCCGGGCGGGCCGTTCAGGTCCTGGCTGGCCGCCAACATCCACGCCGCAGCCACCACAAATCCCGGTTTCAGAAACTCGGACGGCTGGAGGGAGGCAAAGCCAAGCGAATACCAGCGCACAGCACCCTTACCGAAATCCGTCCCAAAGAACGGCAGCAGTGCCAGCGCCACGAAAGAGACCAGAAACCCCAGCACCGCCAGCCTGCGCACAACCACGGGCGACATCATCGACGTGATGATCATAACGATCAACGCCAGCACCCCGAAAAGCGCCTGTCGCATCACATAGTGAAATGGAGGAAAGCCGTTCTTTTCAGCCAGGGGCACAGAGGCTGCGAGCGCCAAAAGCAAACCAATGGCGAACAGGAACAGCACACAGCTCAACGACCATTTGTCAACCGTGCGCCACCACTTTGGAAGAATGGGTTCACCGTCCCGCACCGGGACCGCGCCATAGACCATCTCTGTCATGATCTGCCGCCTTGCTGCCTGTCTCTGCCTCGTGCCGCTGGTTGATCCAACGTACATGCAGCGCAGCATAGCGACAAATCGGCGCGCGGGCCAGCCTTAGTTTACTGGACCACAAGCCAGGCGGCGCTGCCCCGTCAGGCGGCCTTGTGCATGCCCCGGATCGGGTAGTCATTGGCGCGCACAAACTTAATTCCGTTCAGCACACCCTGCAAATCGGGCCGCAGGAAAGGCGCATTTGACACATCCACCATCTGGATCGTGCCGTTGGCATTCACCACGAAAAGACCGGGCTCGGGGAAAGGGCGATCAGTTTCCTGCGGACTGCGTGGATCAGACACATAAACACCCAGACGCCCCATCTGCGCGACGCTCAGGCCATATCCCACAGCAAGGCTCAGACTGGTTTCATCCGCCATCGCCTGCGCCTTGGCTTCCGGATCACCCGAAACCGCCACCACATCCACGCCCTCGGCGTTAAAGTCGCTCTCCATCTGCTGCAACTTGGTAAGGTACTTTTTGCACAGCGGACAATGCAGACCGCGATAGACAACCACAAGCTGCCAGTCATTGTCGCCGCGCGGGGCGCCCAATGTCAGCGTCCCCCCGCCCAGTTGAGCAACATCAAGTTTCGGAAAGTCAGAGCCAGCAGCCAAAGCAGTCATGTTGTGCATCCCGTGAGTGGTTTCGTTGAAAGTCACGTAAGCGCCGGTGATCCGCGCACAACCCCGCAGGCTTGACCCTTTATGTGCGATGCTGCACGGGGACGTCATGGATTTCGATACGCTTGTCATCGGCGCAGGTGCCGCAGGCATGATGTGCGCCGCACATGCGGGCGGACGCGTGCTGGTGGTGGACCATGCCAAAGCACCCGGAGAAAAGATCCGTATCTCGGGCGGAGGTCGCTGCAACTTCACCAACCTGTATTGCGATGCGCATGCCTTTATTGGCGAGAACACGCATTTCGCCAAATCCGCCCTCGCCCGCTATACCCAATGGGACTTTATCGCGCTGCTGGACCACCACGGCATCGCCTGGCACGAAAAGACGCTGGGTCAGCTTTTCTGCGACACATCGGCCAAGGATATCATCGCGATGCTGCGCAACATGATGCAGCAAGCAGGCGTCGAATTGCGGCTGCAAGCCGCTGTGACAACACTGGAAAAGAGCGATGCGGGCTTTCTCTTTCGCGTCAACGACGCCCCCCCGCTCAGCGCGCGCTCCGCCGTGATCGCCACAGGGGGGAAATCCATCCCCAAAATGGGCGCCACCGGCTTTGCCTACGACATCGCCCGACACTTCGGCCATCGCATCACCCCCACAGAGCCCGCGCTGGTGCCCTTTACCTTCCCCGACCGGCGCTTTGCCGACATCTCGGGCGTCTCCTGCCCGGCCCGGATCACCGCAGGCAGCACCAGTTTCGACGAAGCGATGCTGTTCACCCATCGCGGCCTGTCCGGCCCGGCAATCCTGCAAGCCTCAAGCTACTGGGACGCAGGCGACAGCATCACGGTCCACCTCACACCCGACACAGACCTTGCCGCCATCTTGCGTGGCAAACGCACCCGCGATGGCAAAAAGGCCCTGACCACAGAACTGACCCGCCATCTGCCCGCACGCCTGGTCGACCACCTCAGTGCCCACATGGACCTGTCGGGCCGCCTCGGCGACCTTTCGGACGCCCGGATCGACGCCCTCACCCACGATCTCGCACATTGGTCGCTGACACCCTCGGGCACCGAAGGCTACCGCACCGCCGAGGTGACCCGCGGCGGCGTTGCAACCGACCAGATCAGTTCAAAAACCATGCAATCGCAAACCACCCGCGGCCTCTACTTCATCGGCGAAGCGCTCGACGTCACAGGATGGCTCGGCGGATACAATTTCCAATGGGCGTGGTCCTCCGCCATGGCCGCCGCCCGCGACCTCGCGACACAGACTTGAAATCAGCCCAAGCGGGGCGCACCCAAATGCTTCTAGCGGTGACCGACATACGCAGCCGCATTCTCTTTGTCTCGGAGCCGCCCTCGCTTGATCGCCGAGAGACGGAGGGACGGCCCCTTGCCAAGAGAAATCGCCGAGGGGCCCCGCACTGCGGGGAGACGGCTATTTCTCTTGGCAAGGGGATGGGGCTCTGTCACGCCAAAGATCATGCGAGGGCGGGTCAGAGACAAAGCTTTGTCTTGGTGAGCCCGAAGCGAAAACAAATAATGTCGTGCGCGCGCCAGCGCGCTCCGCTGGATCACAGCCGGGCGGTCACCTGTGCCACAAAATCCTCTCCGCGCCGCTCAAAACTGTCATATTGGTCAAAGCTCGCCGCCGCCGGGGCCAGCAACACAACATCGCCCTGCTCCGCGTCGTCCATCGCAGCGGCCACAGCCTCTGCCATGGTGCCGCAGACCTGCACCTCGACCTCCAATTGCATCGCAAAGCGCGCCGCCTCGCGCCCGATGACATAGGCCTTCCTCACCGCGCCCGCATACCGGTTCAGCGCCTCCAGCCCACCCTCTTTCTGCAGGCCTCCGCAAATCCAGCGGATATTGTTAAAGGCGGCCAGCGCCTTGGCTGCACTGTCCACATTGGTGGCCTTGCTGTCATTGACATACCGCACCCCGCGCGCTTCCGCGATGGTCTGGCTGCGATGCGGCAGGCCCGCAAAACTGTGCAAGGCCTGCTCGATCATCTTCGGGGCCACGCCCACCGCCCGGGCGGCGGCATAGGCCGCACATGCATTTTGATGGTTGTGTGCCCCGGGCAGCCCCGACACGCCACGCAAATCAACCGACGCCACCTGGCGACCCTTGCGATACTCCGCCAGAAACCCATTCTTAGCATAGACCTGCCAGCCCGGCCCGGTCAGCTTCGTCTCTGCCGACACGCGGATCACGCGATCATCTGCGGCCGCTTCGGACAATTGCCCGGCCAGAAAGCGGCCCTCTTCCTCGTCCACACCGATCACCGCCCGGTCCGGGCCACCTTCGGCAAAAAGACGGCGCTTGGCGGCAAAGTAGCCCCCCATGCCCGCGTGCCGGTCCAGGTGGTCCGGGGTCAGATTGGTGAACACGGCGACATCGGGGGTCAGGCTGCGGGCCAGATCGGTCTGATAACTGGACAATTCCAGCACCACCACCTCGCCATCATGCGGCGGGTCAATATCAAGCACACCGCGCCCGATATTGCCTGCCAATTGGCTGGGCCGCCCCGCGACCTCCATCACATGATGGATCAATGCGCAAGTGGTGGACTTCCCGTTTGACCCGGTGACCGCGATCACCCGCGGCGCGGTGTCAAAGCGGTGCCAGTCAGATGTGGCAAACGACTGAAAGAACAGCCCGATGTCATTGTCGACCGGCACGCCGGCCGCCAGGGCCGCGGCCACAACCGGGTTCGGTGTGGGGTAGAGATGCGGGATACCCGGGCTGACAATCAACCGCGCGACGTCCTCAAAGGCCCCGTCTTTCTTCAGGTCCAGACAGTCAAAGCCTTCGGCCTCCGCCTGTGCCCGGGCGTCGGGATTGTCGTCCCAGCACAGCGGCGTCGCGCCACCTGCCGCCAAAGCCCGCGCCGCCGACAGGCCAGAGCGTCCCAGACCCAGCACCGCAACCCGCGCCCCGCCCAGCCCTTGCACCGGGATCATGGCGTGGCTCCCTGGGGGCTCTGCCCCCGGCCTGCGGCCTCCCCCGGAGTATTTTCAGCCAGAAGAAAAGGGATCATCACCACGCCTTTTCTGTCCGGTCGCGGAAGAACTTGCCCGTTATGTGGGCAGGAGCGTCCAGCGCCAGCCAGATCGCTGTGTCCGCCCCATCTTCGGGCGTCCGGGGCGCAGAAACGCCGCCCATGCGTGTGTGCACCCAGCCGGGGCACATCGCGTTGATACTAACGCCCTCGGGCAGGTCGCGGGGCAGTGCATGGCTCAGCGCATTGAGCGCGGCCTTGGCGACGCCATAGCCACCAGGGCCCTGCAGGCCTTCGTCATAGGCGCCCCAGCCGGAACTGACATTGATGATCCGCCCCTGCCCGGTGCGGGCCATATGCGGCAGACATGACAGTATCAGTTCGAAGGGCGCGTGAAACATCACCTGCATGGACCGGCGCAACCCGTCGGGATGGGCCACCATGCTGTCTTCGATCAGCAGGCCAGCATTGTTGATCAGCACATCGACCGCGCCCGCAGCCTCGACCGCCGGGCCAAACGTCTCGGGCGCCTCCAGATCCAGATGGACCCACTCGCAACCCAGCACGTGTGCCGCGTCAGCACCCGCGCCGGGGTCTCTGGCCCCGATCACAACCGCACAGCCCCGCGCCAGCAGACCCTCGGCTATCGCATAGCCAATCCCGCGGTTGCCGCCCGTGACCAGTGCCCGGCGCATCAGCGCACCTTCAGCGTGGCAAGGCCGATCATCGCCAGGATCAACGAGATTATCCAGAAGCGGATCACAATCTGCGGCTCGGCCCAGCCCTTCTTCTCGTAATGGTGGTGGATCGGCGCCATCAGGAACACCCGCTTTCCGGTGCGCTTGAAATACAGAACCTGAATGATCACCGACAGCGCCTCGACCACAAAGAGCCCCCCCACAATGGCAAGGACAAGCTCGTGCTTGGTCGCAACCGCAATCGCCCCAAGCGCACCCCCCAGGGCCAGCGACCCGGTATCGCCCATGAAGACCGCCGCCGGTGGCGCGTTGTACCACAGAAAGCCAAGCCCCCCGCCAAAAAGCGCGGCCGTAAAGATCAGCAACTCGCCCGTACCCGGCACATAATGCACATCCAGATATTCGGTGAAATCCACCCGCCCCACCGCATAGGCGATGATGCCCAGCGTGCCACCCGCGATCATCACCGGCATGATGGCCAGACCGTCCAGCCCATCCGTCAGGTTCACGGCATTGGCCGATCCCACAATCACGATGATCGAGAACGGGATGAAAAAGACACCCATGTTGATCAGCACATCCTTGAGCACCGGCACGGCAAGCTGGTTCTGCAACGCCTCGGGGTGACTGACGGTCGCGAAATAGGCGGCAAGCCCCGCAATGACAAACCCCAACAGCAGACGCACCTTGCCCGGCACACCCGCCGTCGTCTGTTTAGACACCTTGGCGTAATCATCCGCAAAACCGATCAACGCAAAGGCCAGCGTGACCCCCAGCACGATCCAAACAAACGGATTGTCCCAGCGCGCCCACAGCAGGGTCGAGGTCAAAAGCGCCCCGACAATCAGCAGCCCCCCCATGGTCGGCGTGCCCGCCTTGACGAAATGCCCCTCCGGGCCGTCATCGCGAATGGGCTGTCCCTTGCCCTGTCGTCTGCGCAGCACCGCGATCAACGGTCGACCAAACAGAAACCCGAACACAAGCGCCGTCAGAAAGGCCCCCCCGGCGCGAAAGGTGATATAGCGGAACAGGTTGAAAAAGTCCCCGCCATCGGAAAGTGCCGTCAACCAATAGAGCATGCCTGCCTGTCCCTATTCTTGTTTTTGTGGGTCGTCGCCCTTGTCTATGCGATGGCCCATTTTGCGGATCGCGTCAACGATCCGTGCCAGTTGCATACTGAGTGATCCCTTGACCAGCACCACATCACCGCTGTCCAATTGGCGTCGCACCTGCGCCACCATCTCGTCGGCGGTTTCGGTCCACAGCCCCTGCCGTTCGGCCGGCAATGCGGCGTGCAGGTGCTGCATCAAGGGGCCAACACAATGCACCGTGTCGATGGCCTGCATCGCGGCCAGATCGGCCAGATCGGCGTGCATTGCGGGGCCACCATCGCCCAATTCCTTCATGTCCCCGACAAAGGCGATGCGCCGCCCCTTGCTGACGCGCCCGATATCATGGGTCACGTCCGCCGCCGCCAACACTTCCAGCGCCGCCGCCATCGACGTCGGATTGGCGTTATAGCTGTCGTCGATCAGCTCAAGCGTCATATGCGTCTCGACCGGGTCCAGCGTGATCACTTCGCGCGCGCCCCGCCCCTCATAAGGCGACCAGCGGCCCAGCGACTGCGCCGCAAGCGCCATATCCGCGCCCAGCGCCTCGGCCGCGGCCAGCGCACCGAGCCCGTTCATGGCATAATGCCTGCCCACGGCCCCGATTTTGAACAGCAGCGGCGCATCGTGCGCTTCAGCCTGCACCACAGTCGTGTCACGCCCCAAATTCACGGATTTCAGTTTGAAATCAAAACCATGCTCTCCAAATCCAATATCGCGACGCTTTACGTCATGCGCCTTGGCCTGCAGGATCGCGGCGGTTGAGCAATCGTTGTTCAGCACCGCCGCCCCGCCATATTCCAGCCCCTCCATGATCGAGGCTTTTTCCAGCGCGATGCCTTCGATATTCTCGAACGCCTCCAGATGCGCCGCCGCCACCGTCGTAATCATCGCCACATGGGGCCGCGCCATCATGGCGAGCGGCGCGATCTCACCGGGGTGGTTCATCCCGATCTCGATCACAGCATATTCGGTCTCCGCAGGCATGCGCGCCAGCGTCAGTGGCACGCCCCAATGGTTGTTGTAGCTCGCCACGCTCGCATGGGTGCGCCCCTGATCCGACAGGATCGCCCGCAGCATCTCCTTGGTCGAGGTTTTGCCGACCGAACCGGTGATCGCCACAACACGCGCCTCGGTTCGCGCACGGGCGGCCACGCCCAACGCTTCAAGCGCGCGCAGCACATCATCCACAACCAAAAGCGGCGCACCGTCAGACACACCCTCGGGCACATGGGTGACAAGCGCAGCTGCCGCACCCTTTTCCAGCGCCTGGGCCACGAACTCATGGCCATCCCGCGCAGCTTTCAGCGCAACAAACATGTCGCCGGGTTGCAGCGTCCGGGTGTCAATCGACACGCCCGTTGCCTGCCACATTTTCGTCGCCCGCCCACCAGTGGCCTTGGCCGCATCTTCAGCCGTCCAAAGCGTCATGTCAGCCGTCCCTCCAGCGCCGCCACCGCGACGCTTGCCTGCTCCACATCATCAAAGGGCAGCACATCGTCTCCCACCACCTGCCCCGTCTCGTGTCCCTTGCCCGCGATCAACAGCGCGTCACCGGGGCCAAGCGCATCAACCGCGCGCAGGATCGCCTCGGCCCGGTCGCCAACCTCGGTGGCCTCGGGGCAACCCTCCATCACAGCCGCGCGAATGGCGCCTGGGTCCTCGCTGCGCGGATTGTCATCTGTGACAAAGACGATGTCGGCATTTTCCGCCGCCGCCCGCCCCATCAGAGGCCGCTTGCCAGGGTCCCGGTCACCCCCCGCCCCCACAACGGCGATCAAGCGGCCCATTACATGCGGGCGCATCGCTTTCAGCGCTGTGGCCACCGCATCCGGTGTATGGGCATAATCCACAAACACCGCTGCGCCCGTCTCGCGCGTGGCGGCCAGTTGCATACGGCCTCGCACAGTATCAAGATACGGCAGCGTCTCGAACACGCGCGCAGGTTCGGCCCCGCAGGCGATGACCAACCCGCAGGCCAGCATCACATTGTCGGCCTGAAAGCCCCCGATCAGCGGCAAGCGGGCCGTGTAGGCCTTGCCCTCATACTCAAACCGCACATCCTGCCCCGTCGCATCAAAGCGCTGCGCCGTCAGGCGCAGATCGCCCCCATCGCGCCCCACGGCCACCACACCCTGCCCCCGCGCCCGCGCAATGGCTGCCATATCCACGCCCCGCGCATCGTCAATGTTAATGACCGCCACGCCATCCTCGGGCAGCACACGGGCAAAAAGCCCCGCCTTGGCATCGAAATAAGCCTCAAACGTCTCGTGATAATCCAGATGATCCTGCGAGAAATTCGTGAACCCGGCCGCTTTGAGCGTCACGCCGTCCAACCGCCTCTGGTCCAGCCCGTGCGAGGACGCTTCCATCGCGGCATGGGTGATCGCGTTGGCCTTCGCTTCGGCCAGCGTGCGGTGCAGGGTGATAGGTTCCGGGGTGGTGTGTGCCAGTGGGGCGGTCCACGCGCCCTCGACCCCCGTGGTGCCCAGATTGACGGCGGCCAGGTCCATCTCAAGCCAGATCTGGCGTACGAACGTACTGACCGAGGTTTTGCCGTTGGTGCCGGTGACCGCCACCATGGTCTCGGGCTGGCCGCCGAACCACAGGGCGGCCGTGCGGCTCAGCGCCTCGCGCGGCGCGTCGGTGACAACCACCGCCACGTCCGTCAGCCAATCGGCGGCGATCTTGGCCCCGTCTGCATCTGTCAGAACCGCCGCCGCCCCCATGCGCACGGCGTATTCGACAAATTCCGCGCCGTGCACCCGGCTGCCGGGCATGGCAGCGAACAGGAACCCATCCTTCACCGCGCGGCTGTCCACTGCGATGCCTGTGATGTCGGGATTAGCCCCACCCCGAGCCGTCAGGCCCAGCGATGAAAGTGATCGTGCCTGCGCGCCCATATGGATGGCCTTTTGGCTCAGTTGTTGCTGCTGGTCAGCGTTATATCAGCGAGGGTGGCAGGTTCAACGGTCGGGCGCAGACCCAGAAGCGGCGCAATCCGCCCGATCATCTCCGCCGCCACCGGCACCGCCGTCCACCCCGCCGTCCGGCGCGGTTTGTCTCCACTGGTCTCGACCGGCTCATCAAGCGTCACCACCAGCACGTATTTCGGGTCTTGCGCGGGGAACATGGTAGCGAAGGTGGCAATAACCTTGTCATCGTAATACCCGCCGCGCGGCTTGGGCTTGTCCGCCGTCCCCGTCTTGCCCGCCACGGCATAACCCGGCACTTCAGCCATGCTGGCCGTGCCATCCGTCACCACCTTGCGCAACATCTCGCGCGCGGCCCGCGCGGCACCCTCGCTCATCACCCTGTCACCAAGGCGGGGCCCATCCTGCTTCAGGATGGTCGGCTGCACAAAACGCCCGCCATTTGCAATAGCCGCATAGCCCGCCGCCAGATGCATAGGCGATGACGACAGCCCGTGCCCATAGCTCACCGTCACCGCGCTCAACTCGGTCCAACGCTTTGGCAACAGCGGCTTGCCCGTGCGCGCCTCCACAATTTCGAACCCCGTCGGCTCGAAAAAGCCCAGCTTCTTCAAAAACGCCTGCTGCCGCGCCGCGCCGATCTGCAACGCCATACGGCCCGTGCCCCGGTTCGACGATTTCACGATGATATCTGACACGCTCAGCTTGCCGTAATTCTTGTTGCGGAACTCGCCAATGCGGAAGCCCCCCACCTTCATCGGCCCCTTGGTGTCAATGATGGTCGACGGTGACACCAGCCCCAGGTCCACCGCCTGCGCCGCGGTAAAGATCTTGAAAGCTGACCCCAACTCATACACACCCTGCACCGACCGGTTGAACAGCGGGCTATCGCTCTGATCGCCCTTGGTCGCGGGTCGCGGGCGGTTGTTCGGATCGAAATGGGGCAGGCTCACGACCGAGATGACCTCGCCCGTCTGGACATCCATCAACACCGATGTCGCCCCCTTGGCATTCATCAGCCGCATCCCGCCATAAAGCACCCGCTCCGCCGCGGCCTGCACCGTCAGATCCAGTGAAAGTTGCAGGGGCTTCTGCCCGTTGGCCGGATCACGCAGATAGTCGTCGAATTGCTTTTCAACGCCGGCAACGCCAATCACCTCGGCCGCACTCACACCTTCCTTGCCAAAACTCGCCCCGCCCAACACATGGGCCGCCAGCGTTCCGTTGGGATAAAGCCGCATGTCGCGCGGGCCAAACAGCAGGCCAGGATCACCGATCTCATGCACCGCCTGCATCTGTTCGGGGCTGATTTTCTTGCGTATCCACAAGAACTTGCGCGTGCCGGTAAAGTCTTTCAGCAGCGCCTCTTCCTTCAGATCGGGAAAGATCGCGGCAAGCCCCTTTGCGGCAGCCTCCGGGTCCACCATCTGAGGCGGCTGGGCATAAAGCGCGTGCGTTTCAAAATTCGTCGCCAAAAGCCGCCCGTCACGGTCGACAATATCCGCCCGGGCCGCCGAAATCGCAGCCCCCTGCACGCTCGCACGCGGCTCAACCGGTTCTGACGTCGCTAAAACGCCCATGCGAAACGCGACCGTTGCAAAGGCGCAGAAAAAGAACATGCCCAGCACCAGCAACCGGCCTTCGGCCCGCTGCCGGGACCGGTCGCGCATCTCTTCGTGGCGCGCCCGCAGGTTCTCGCGCTCAATGGCGTCCGTGCTTTCGCCCGCCGCACGGGCAGGCAGGATGCGGGCCAGCGGGCGCAACGGTGTGCGGGTCATGGCCGCTGCTCCAATGCGCCCGATACCTCGACGGCGTTTTCAATGATCAGCTCCGGCGGCGCGGGATAGGCCACCTCATCCACATGGCCAAACTGATCCGGCCGGAACGGCAACAGGCCCAGCCGGTCAAAGTTGATATCCGCCAGATCACGCAGCCTGTCGGGGCGGTTCAGATACGCCCACTCCGCCTTGAGCACCGCCAACCGCGCATGCGCATCGCGGATGTCACGGTGCAGGCCGTCCGTCTCGGCCAGCGCCTCCTGCGTCGCGTAATTCTCGCGATAGGCCCAGAACGCCAGCCCAATCACCCCAAGCGTCGTCAAAATATACAAAACCGTGCGCATCAGATGGCCCCCCTGACCTGCGGCATCCCAATACTCTTTGCGTCAATCTCTCCGGCGGGCGCATCGGTGCGCACCGCCACCCGCAGCTTGGCCGACCGGCTGCGCGGGTTCATCTGCAACTCGCCTTTGTCCGGGCCAATCGCCTTGCGGGTCCGCACCTCGAACTGCGCCGGTGCGGCCTCGACCTCTGGCGCATAGCGGTTTGCATTGGCCTGTCGGCCCCCGCGGGCCGTCATGAACCGCTTCACCATACGGTCCTCGACCGAATGAAAGGTCACAACAGCCAGCTTGCCACCGGGCTTCAGCGCACGCTCTGCGGCCATGAGCCCTTGGTAAAGCTCATCATATTCATTATTCACCGCAATCCGCAACGCCTGAAAACTACGGGTCGCAGGATGCGATTGCCCGGGTTTCGGGCGCGGCAGGCATTTTTCAACCACCCCGACCAGTTCCAGCGTCGTGGTGATGGGCCGCGCCGTGATGATCGCGCGCGCAATGCGACGGCTCGCACGCTCCTCACCATACTGAAACAGAATATCCGCCAGCACGCCCTCATCCGCCCCGTTGACAATATCCGCCGCCGACGGCCCGTCCTGCGACATGCGCATATCCAGCGGCCCATCCTGCATGAACGAAAACCCGCGCTCGGCGCGGTCCAACTGCATTGACGACACGCCAAGGTCCAGAACCACACCGTCCAGCCCCCGACCATACTCATCCAGCTTCGAAAATACCCCCGGCTGCATCACGATCCGGTCGCCATAGGCCGCCGCCCACGCGCCAGCCAGGTCAAAGGCCAGGGGGTCACGGTCCACCGCAATCACGGTGTCCGCCCCGGCGTCCAGCAGCGCCCGCGTATACCCGCCCGCACCAAAGGTGCCATCCAGCCAGGTGCCTTGAACGGGTGCACATTCGCGCAGGATCGCGTTGATCAAAACAGGAATATGTGGCCCCCCAGACACCATCCTATGTGCGCGCTCCGACCAACATCTATTCCATGTCCCCGTCCAGATAGACTGACGGATCCAGATCAGGATCAAACCCGTCATCATCCAGCGCCGCGATGCTCTCGTCATAGGCATCGGGCTGCCAAATCTCGAACGTATCACCCGATGATACAAACCGCGCCATGCCGTCCAGACCGATCTTCTCGCGCAGCTTGGCGGGCAGCACGATGCGGCCCGTGTCATCCACAACCGTCTCGATGGATTGTGCACTGTATAGGCGTTCCATGGCCTTCCGCTTGGCCGCGCCGCGCGGAAATTTTGCGATTTTGTCGTCCACCTCGTCCATGGCCTCAATCGTGAAACCCTCAAGGTAGTTGCGCGTCGCACCGCCATAGACAATGATCACACGCGGCGTGAGGCCTTCGGTCCAGTCAGGGTCGCAGGCTTCGATCACACGACGAAACGAGGCCGGGATAGATACCCGCCCCTTTGCGTCCACCTTGTGGTCGCTTTCGCCTCTGAACCTGCGTGCCACCTGTTGGCCCGTCCCTACTCGCCTTGCGCGGCAGCGTGACCGCCGCGTGATCCCTGTTGCGCCCCCGCGCTGTCTGTCCCCCGTGCCTGAAATGGAAACGGCGGGTTGATCTGCTGCCACTGATCAACCCGCCGCCCTCGTCCCGCCGTGCGGGATGTCCAGCTGCGCGCGCCACCTGGGGGGATGTCTGCTCGCTCGCGCGCCGGATCTCTGGTCTGATGAAATCGAGGTGCCTGTATGAAACCTGCTAGAGTTTTGTTTTGCTTGGGGTCGTTTGCTGCCCCGGCTCGTTCTCATCTGATGTCATTAGGTATGACGTGGGAAAAGATGGGACGCAATGGTTTTCTATAGGAAGTGGCTAGCACAATAGAGCGGAAAGCCCTTAAAATATTGCATTACCAGAGCTATTAGACGAAGATAAATCTGCATAAAGTGCCCTTATCAAAACAAGACACAACATGTTGTGCCTCTCTAGCTTAACCTAGTTTTTCCCATTAAATCCCAAAAAAATACACTCGAACAAGCAAGCCGACCTAATGTTCTATTTTAGTTCTCATTTCAGATAGGAGCGATTGTGAAGAAATTGATTCGAATCGCCGGAAAATCGCGATTTGGCCCAGGCTTTCCCCCAAGCCCGCCTCACCACGCCCCGTGTCGCCCATAAATTCCCATCCGAAACACCTTGTGTCACGCCCCACAGTCGGAGAAACACAAAAAACCGTCACGAGGGGCTCATGTCATACGCCATCCGCATCTTTACACACGCCATTTCGATGGTGTTCCGCGATCTGGGCGCAACGCTGCGCGCAACCTGGGTCGGTATCTCGCTGATCGCAGCCAGCGTCGCACTGATCCTCTTTGCCGCACCGACCCGGTTCGGCAGCCTCATCACGCAGACAACGCTGACGGAAAGCGATTTAAGCGGGGCCAATATCGGATTGGTCGCGCTTGGCTTTCTCATGATGGTAATAGGGTACCTCATGATGATCGCCGCGTGGCACCGGTTCGTGCTGTTGTCGGCGGGCGACCGGGATCAGGGGTTCACGCCCTCCTTCGGCATCGTGATGGGGTATCTCGGACGCAGCATTCTGCTGGGGCTCACCGTCGCACTGGTCGCCATCCCCGCCTTTGTTCCGGTTGGCATCATCGCCGGGGCAACTGGCAGTGATCAGATCGCAGCCTTTGCCGCAATCCCGATCTTTGCCGTGCTCGGCTGGGTGCTCTTCCGGCTCAGCTTGATCCTGCCTGCATGCACCATCGACGTGCGGCTCACATTCAAGGACAGTTGGCAGGCCACGGCGCCCCTGGCAGGCACAATTCTGGGACTGATGATATTGCTCGCGCTTGCCGACTTCGTGCTGGACCGTGCTGTCGGCCTCTTACCGCACGATTCAGTGCCGGGCGGGATTGTGTCGATCACCGTCTCGGTTTTCTACGCGCTGGTCAGCGCCAGCATTCTGACAACACTCTACGGCATCGCCATCGAACGGCGCGAGATCTAGGCCATTCCGCCCTTCACCAAGCCTTGCGCAATGCGGGCATAGGCATCGGCCATCGGCCCCTCGCTCGCAGCCACCGGCGTGCCGGCATCGCCCGCCAGCCGGGTCTCAAGATCAATGGGCAACGCTCCCAGCAGTGGCACACCCAGCTTCTCCGCCTCCGCCGCCACACCGCCATACCCAAAGATGTGATGCTCTGCCCCGCAATCCGGGCACACAAACATCGACATATTCTCGATCAACCCCAGCACGGGCGTCTTCAAGGTCGAAAACATGTCCAGCGCCTTGCGCGCATCAATCAACGCCACGTCCTGCGGCGTGGACACAACAATCGCCCCGGTCAACTCGGACTTTGTGCACAGCGTCAGTTGCACATCCCCCGTTCCGGGCGGCAGATCGACCAGCAGCACGTCAAGTTCGCCCCACTCGACCTGCCCCAGCATCTGCTGGAGCGCGCCCATCAACATCGGGCCACGCCAGACCACCGCCTTGCCCTCTTCCAACATAAAGCCGATGGACATCAGCGTCACACCATGGGCCTGCAACGGAATGATGGTCTTGCCGTCCGGCGACGCGGGCCGCTTGTTCACGCCCATCATGCGGGGCTGGCTGGGCCCGTATATATCAGCATCCAGCAACCCCACCTTGCGCCCCTGCCGGGCCAGCGCCACCGCCAGGTTCGATGACACGGTGGACTTGCCCACGCCCCCCTTGCCAGACGCGATGGCGAGTATCCGCTGTACGCCGGTGGGCTTGGTCGGCCCCTCCTGCGGCTTCGGATGCCCGCCGATCTTCAGGCTCGGCGGTGCCGTAGGTTTCTGGGCGGGCCCGTGCGCTGTCAACGCCACGCGCGCCTCCATCACTCCGTCAAGGTCCCGCACCATCTTCTCGGCGGCGGCACGTATGGGCTCCATCCGCGCCGCCATCTCGGGCGTCGGCGCCTCGATCACGAACTGCACGGCATCGCCCTGCACCTGCACCGCCCGAATCAAATCACGGCTGATCAGGTCTCCACCATCGGGCATCCCAATCCGCGCCAGCGCGTCCATGACATTTTGTTTCGTGACGGCCATGCTCGTTTTCTCCGCTTTATGACGCAAGAAATGGCATATTTCCGGCCCGAGACAAGAGCGCGCCCCCAGCCCCAGCGCAAACGCCGCATCGTTGTGCGCATTGCTTAACAATTCAACCTGAAGCCTATGCAAATGCTGCATGGCAGCATTGAATTGGTGTGCATTGTGCAGCCGCAGCATTGCCTTATGTTTGGATCAACGAAACGAGCATGAGGCAAAAAACATGGCCTATTACAATAATGTAGCACAACGCAGCGACCTGATAGAACGTCTGTTCGGTGCTGTCGCACATACTTTCGAAGCCGCGGCCGAACGCCGTGCAAAGCAACGCGTCTTCCGCAGCACGTTCAATGAACTGAATGCGCTCTCCAACCGTGAACTGGCCGATCTGGGCCTGCACCGGTCGGAACTCAAGCGCGTCGCATGGGACTCTGCCAACAGCGTTGGTCGCTAAGTTCAGAACAACACGAGATCAGATGGCCCTCTCCTCCTCCCTGGGTCATCTGAAATTGGCGGCGGCGCCTACCTCCTCCCTGGCGTCGCCGCATCTTTTACACCGTGATACATCGCACTACCGGTCTTCCTCCTCCCTGACCGACGCGATGTTGCAAGAGCGGCGGCATTCTCCTCCCGAATGCCGCCGCACGAACACCGCACCAACAGGTGCACCAATAATGCCTGTACCGGTCTTCCTCCTCCCTGACCGGCAGACATGAAGAAGGCGGCGGCCCCTCCTCCCTGGGACCGCCGCTTTTTTATGTTCCACATGCCAGGCTAAAGACGGCTCAAACCACGTGTCGCCGCGCTCCATCCAATGTCCAAAAGGCGTCAGGAGAGAGGACCGGAACGCACTCGTCCGGTGCCAGACCTTTCCAGAGCGTTAATCGCGCTCGCAAAAGATAAACGGCGGACATTCGTTACCGAAATGTGAATGCCGTGGAGCTTGAGCAAAGATCGCAGTTTTCCCGTCAAACTGTGCAGTTTCACGATTCCACTGGCAATCCAGCCGCAAAGTCGCAGTTTTCGTGGGGGTGAAAATACGCAGTTTTATCCCGAAACAGTGCGGTTTGACGACGTCTGGACAGATTCAGCCACCGTTCGCTGCGTTAACTTCTGCAACTTCTGCGGCTCAGAACGGAATGTCATCCGCCCCCGACACAAACCGCGAAACGACATTTTTCGTGCCCGCCTTTTCAAAGTCGACTTCCAGCTTGTCGCCCTCGATCCCCACGACGGCCCCATAGCCAAACTTCTGATGAAACACGCGATCACCAACCGTAAAAGCCGACACCGCGTTCAGATCGATCACCGTGTTCCGGCTTTCCTTGGGCTGGCTCATGGGCCGCTCTCCCGCCCGCGCCTGAAGCCGTTTCCAACCGGGTGAGTTGTAGACATTCGCCTCTGCCGCCGCTTGGTGCAACCGCGACTCACCCCCCATATTTGGGGCCGCAGCCCCAAAACCACCCCCATATAGGCCCGGTGGCGTCAGGACATCCACATGCTGCTCCGGCAACTCATCGACAAAGCGTGACGGCATCGACGATTGCCATTGCCCAAACACCCGCCGGTTCGACGCAAAGGAAATCGTGCACACTTCCTCCGCCCGCGTGATGCCCACATAAGCAAGGCGGCGCTCTTCCTCCAGGCCCTTGATCCCGCTCTCATCCATGGACCTCTGCGACGGAAACAGCCCATCCTCCCAGCCCGGCAGGAACACATAGGGAAACTCCAACCCCTTCGCCGCATGCAGCGTCATGATGCTGACCTTTGCCTCGGCATCCTCGCTCGCATTGTCCATAACCAGCGAGACATGCTCTAGAAACCCTTGTAAATTCTCAAAGGATTCAAGAGCTTTCACCAGTTCTTTCAAGTTCTCCAACCGCCCCGGCGCCTCTGGCGTCTTGTCGTTTTGCCAATGCGCGGTGTACCCAGACTCGTCCAAGATGATTTCCGCCAACTCGATATGGCTAACCGGTGGCGGGCCATACTCAACGCGCAATGGTCCCGCGCCGTCGTCAATCACATTGTCGTCCTGCGCCACTTCAATCCGCGGTCCGCGCAGCTTGCCATGCCATTGTGCAATTCCATCAACAAGGGCACGTAACTCATTGCCGCCCCTGCCTTTTATCAAACCCTGCTCAACAGCCAATCGCGCCCCTTCGACCAGCGACACCCCATTGGCGCGGGCAACGGTCTGGATGGTTTGCTGCGCCTTGTCGCCCAGCCCCCGCTTGGGCGTGTTCACAATCCGCTCAAACGCCAGATCATCATCCGGGCTCACAACAACCCGGAAATACGCCATCGCATCCCGGATCTCCATGCGCTCGTAAAACCGCGGGCCACCGATGACGCGGTACGGCAAACCGATGGTCAGAAACCGGTCCTCAAAGGCCCGCATCTGATGCGAGGCGCGCACAAGAATTGCCATATCTTCCAGAGACATAGGGCGCATACCTCGTGTCCCCGATTGCGCAGCCTCGATCTCTTCTCCGATCCAGCGCGCCTCCTCCTCGCCGTCCCAATGACCGATCAGGCGCACCTTCTCGCCCTCGTCCTTGTCGGTCCACAGCGTCTTGCCCAGCCGGTTTTCGTTCCCGTCAATCACGCCCGAGGCCGCGCCGAGGATATGTGGGGTCGAGCGATAGTTCTGCTCCAGCCGCACCACATGCGCGCCCGGAAAATCCTTTTCGAACCGTAGGATGTTGCCCACCTCGGCCCCGCGCCAACCATAGATCGACTGGTCGTCGTCGCCCACACAACAGATGTTCTTGTGCCCCTGCGCCAGCAGCCTAAGCCACAGATATTGCGCGACATTTGTGTCCTGATACTCGTCCACCAGGATGAAAGCGAACCAGCGCTGATATTGCGCCAGCACGTCGCCGTGGGTTTGAAAGATGGTGACCATGTGCAAAAGCAGATCGCCAAAGTCGCAGGCGTTCAGCTCTTTCAGCCGCGCCTGATACTGCGCGTAAAGGTCTACGCCCTTGTGGTTATACGCCCCCACATCCGCCGCCGGTACCTTGTCTGGTGTCAACGCCCGGTTTTTCCATCCGTCTATGATGCTGGCCAACTGCCGCGCAGGCCACCGCTTGTCGTCGATATTGGCCGCCGAAATCAATTGCTTGAGCAATCGGATCTGGTCGTCCGTGTCCAGGATCGTGAAGTTGGTTTTCAACCCGACCAGTTCCGCATGACGGCGCAGCAGCTTCACACAAATCGCATGGAACGTGCCCAGCCACGGCATCCCCTCAATCTGCTGACCCAGCATCTGACCCACGCGGTTTTTCATCTCCCGTGCGGCCTTGTTGGTAAAAGTCACCGCCAGAATTTCATTTGGCCGCGCCCGCCCGGTGTTCAGCAGATGGACAATCCGCGCCGTCAACGCCCGTGTCTTGCCCGTACCCGCCCCCGCCAGCATCAGGACCGGGCCGTCCAGTGTCTGCACCGCCTCCTGTTGTGCCGGGTTCAGCCCGTCCAGATAGGGCTGCGGACGCGCTGCCATCGCCCGGGCCGACAGCGAAGCGCCCTCGAACGCATCAAATTCATCAAAGCTGCTCATGCCCTAATGTACCGTGCACCTGATCAAAGGAAAAGACCGATGTTCTCGCGATGTTCCACAGCTTCTCTGTTTCCTAAAAATCCCGGGGGAGGCGCGCAGCGCCGGGGGCAGAGCCCCCAAAAAACAACAGCTTGTCGGGGCGCGCCCTGCTCGCCATAAACACGCCCATGGACCTCAACAGCCGCTATCCCGCTCTCAGCGATCTGCGCGCCCGCGCGCAAAGGCGAATCCCCAAATTCGTGTGGGAGTATCTCGACAGCGGCACCGGGGACGAGGCGACGCGCCGCCGGAACCGCAGCGCACTTGATCGCATCGGCTTCATGCCGTCGATCCTGCACGGTGAGTTTACACCCGATCTGTCTACCAGCCTGCTGGGGGTCGACCGCCCCTTTCCCTTTGGCATCGCTCCTGTCGGGATGTCGGGCCTCATGTGGCCTGACGCTGAACGGCACCTGGCGCGCGGCGCTGCTCGTCTCAATATCCCCTACACCCTCTCGACCGTTGCCGCGGCCTCACCCGAAGATGTCGCGCCAGTGCTGGGCGAAGACGCGTGGTTTCAGATGTATCCGCCCCGCGACGAGGGCATCCGGCGCGACATGTTGCACCGCGCCCGCACCGCCGGGTTCAAGACGCTGGTGCTGACAATTGATGTCCCCGTGGCCTCGCGCCGCGAACGACAAACACGCTCGGGGCTTACCAATCCACCTCGGCTCACCCCGCGTCTCCTCGCGCAGGTGGCGACGCGCCCCGCCTGGGCCGTGGCGATGGCACGCAAGGGCATGCCGCATATGCGTATGCTCGACGCCTATACGACGTCTGCCACCGAAAACCTGCCGGTCACAGCGCATGTGGGCTATCTGCTGCGCACCTCACCCGATTGGAACTATGTGTCGTGGCTGCGCGATGCATGGGATGGCGCGTTCGTGGTCAAGGGCGTGATGCGAGGCACCGACGCGGAACGGCTCGAAACCCTAGGTGTCGATGCGATTTGGGTGTCAAACCACGCCGGTCGGCAGTTCGACGGCGCCCCAGCCACAATCGAGGTGCTACCGGCCATCCGCCGCGCCACCAAACGGCCCATCATCTTCGACAGCGGTGTCGAAGGCGGCCTCGACATCCTGCGGGCCATGGCCTCGGGCGCGGATTTTGTGATGCTGGGGCGGGCTTGGCACTACGCACTCGCAGCGCTTGGGCCCGATGGCATTGATCATCTCGCCCACCTGCTGGCCGAAGACCTGAAGGCGAATATGGGCCAACTCGGCACCCGCACGCTCGACGATGTTCCAAAGCCATTCCAGCACGGTTAGCGCCAGCTTAGCCTGCCCTCAGAGCACCTGATCAACGACGCGCTTGAGCCGCGTGACTGTGCCTTCGACATCATATAGCTTGTCGAGCCCGAACAGGCCCAACCGAAAGGTGCGAAAGCCTGCAGGTTCATCACATTGCAGCGGCACACCTGCCGCGATTTGCATGCCCTGCGCCGCGAACCGCTTGCCGGTCTGTATCTCGGGGTCGGCCGTGTAGCTGACCACCACACCCGGCGCCCCAAAACCCTCGGCGGCGACCGAGGTGACGCCCTTGTCTGCCAGCAGGGACCGCACCGCCTGCCCCAGCGCCCATTGCGCGTCTTTCAGCCTGTCGAAACCGTAAGCCTGCGTTTCCTTCATCGTGTCGCGGAACGCCCGCAAGGCATCCGTCGGCATGGTCGCGTGGTAGGCGTGACCACCCCCCTCGTAGGCCATCATGATCTGATGCCACTTCTTAAGGTCAATGGCAAAACTGTCAGATGTGGTCTCCTCCATCCGCGCCACAGCGCGGGTCGACAACATGACCAGCCCGGCGCATGGCGATGCGCTCCACCCCTTTTGCGGGGCCGAGATCAGCACGTCCACGCCAAGCGCGCGCATATCCACCCAAGCACAACCTGACGCA
Organism: Pseudomonadota bacterium; assembly: GCA_038525015.1. Taxonomy (GTDB): domain Bacteria; phylum Pseudomonadota; class Alphaproteobacteria; order Rhodobacterales; family Rhodobacteraceae; genus Tateyamaria. The sequence continues at coordinate 129,827 of JBCBID010000009.1, forward strand.
ATGCAATCCAGAACCATCAGCGCACCCACCTCATGCGCAGCCGACGCCATCGATGCGATATAAGCATCGGGCAAGATCACACCGGCGCTGGTTTCCACATGTGGGGCAAAGACAACATCGGGTTTTTGTTCGCGTATGCTTGCCACCACCTCGTCAATCGGGGCGGGCGCAAAGGGGGACGGCGACGCATTGCCGGTCTGGCGCGCCTTGAGCACTGTGGTGTTGGCCGTCAAGCCACCGGTCTCAAAAATCTGAGACCAGCGATAGGAAAACCAGCCATTGCGCACCACCAGCACGTCGGCTCCACGCCCGAACTGACGTGCCACAGCCTCCATGCCAAAGGTCCCGCCCCCGGGCACCACCACGACGGCATCGGCGGCATAAACCTCTTTCAACATGGCGGAGATGTCGTTCATGACGCCCTGAAAAGTCGCGCTCATATGGTTAAGCGAGCGGTCTGTGAACACGACCGAAAATTCTTCAAGCCCGGTGGGGTCCACAGTGTCAAGCAGTGCAGGCATGGCGCATCTCCCAAATGTTTCACATCCGTTACCCCGGCTTCTGGCCAAGCGCAAAGCCTACTTCGGTATACTGCGCGCGTTGCGGTACGAAACAGCCCCGCAGGTCCGGTCTTTCAAAATCCTGCAGGCCATACCGCACGATTCTATAAAACGGCGCAGGCGCACAAGACAGGGAAGCCGATCTACGCTAATGTTTGCGCCGAACGCTATGACACGCTCAGATATCTCTCAGGGCAAAGGCCCCAAAGAGCCGCGGCACACGCGGTTTATCGAGAACGTGCTCAACGATCAGTTCACCCGGACAGAACTGGTCAACGGTTTCGTTGGGCGCAGACTGCGCGCAAATAGATTGATCCATCACACCCAAGGACTGACGCAGGTCATGGGCGCGGTTGACCATACGCTCGTTTACCACATCGGAGGCGGCGCTGCGCATCGCTATGACGGACGCAAGAAAACCGGGTACAGCCAAAAACTGCGGACCACGACCTTCGCCCCAGCTTTGCAAGACAACGGCTGGGAATTGCCCGAAGACGTAGATGTGCTGCACCTCTATCTTGACGACAACGACCTGAAACACTTCGCAGCCTCAGAATTCGGCTTTGACGTAAACCATCTTGAAATGCGTGATCACATGGGCGTTGAAGATAAATTCATGCATCACTTGGCCCCGCTGGTCCTGCAAGAATTGCAATCCGATCTGCCGCAGACGCAACTTATGCTCGATGGCTTCGACTCTGTGATCGCGGGTCACATGTTGCGCGCCTATTCTAACATGTCCGAAATCGTGGTCGCGACCGAAGCGCGCGAAAGCAATCATCAGGACAAGGAACTGGCCAAAGCGGCGCGCGAACTGATCCTGGATCGGCTTGACGAAAGCCTGAGCGCCAAGGAGATCAGTGAGCTGCTCGGCATCGGGCCTTACCGGTTGATGCGGATGTTCAAAAAAGAGGTCGGCGTCAGTCTGCACCAATTTGTCCTGCAAAGCCGCGTAGCTTATGTGCGTGATCGCCTCAAGCACTCAGACACACCGCTGGTCGAACTGGCCTATGACGCGGGCTTCTCCAGCCAGGCGCACATGAACTCGGCCTATTCCAAGATCATGGGCATCGCGCCAGGGCGTCATCGCCAGCTTTTCCGGTCATAGACCTGCGTGCGCATTCCGAAGCGCTGCAGCCCGCTGTCTCACCTCAGGCCAGTGTGGAAGCATTGCCCCTATCGCCCGGCGGCGCGACGGTATCCAGATTTATATTAATAAAGACTGGCTTGCCTTGCGGGCCGAAATTTTACTGACCAGATCCCGTTCGTCAAAGTCGGTCCAAATGCCAGCCACTGACCTGAGCTTCGGCACGCAAACGGGAAAAACCTCGTTAAGCACGATACGCTCCAGCGTCTTCAGATCATAAGGCGACGCCGCAAGAACGCGCGCTGATGCGTCCGGCATGTCGGCAAAGTGGGCATCAAGGAACATCTCGGACAGGATGACCCAGACCTTTTCCCGCGCGCTCATCCCAGAGGACCCGGACGCCGCTCTTCGCTCAGCAGCACGTTCGCTTCCACCTCTCCCGCGCCCGGCAACGTCATGATCCGCCGCCGCAGCACCCGTTCGAAATCTGGCAAATCCCGCGCAACCACACGCAGTCGGTAGTCATACAAGCCAAGCACATGCTCCACCGTCTGCACCTCGGGGATCGCGGACACTGCCCGCTCGAAATCCTCAAGGCTCACGCGCCCCTTGGTCGCAAGTTTGACGCCCAGAAAGACCGTCACACCAAAGCCTAGCTTCTCGGCGTTAAGGCCCAGCCGCTGCCCGCAGATCACGCCCGCCGCGCGCAACCGCTTGATCCGCCGCCACGCTGCGGGCTGCGACAGACCGCAGGCCCGGCCAATCGCCCCCGCCCCCTGCCCGGCATCTTCTGCAAGCAAGCGCAAGATCGCAAAGTCGGTACGGTCCAAATCCATCACAGCGGCAAAGCCTCGTCACTTTTGATCCGCGCCACATGCATCAACGCCTCGATATCTGCGATATGTGGCAGGGTCAGGATACGGCTGCGATACAGGTGCTGATAGTGCGGCATGTCTCGCGAGATCACCGACAGGCGCACATCCACACGGCCCAAAAACGTCTGGATTTCGATTACCTCCGGCACCTCACGCGCCGCGTCGATAAAATCGTCAAACGCGCGGGCTTGTGTTTTGTCCAGCGTCACACGCAACGACACTTCGACCGCATAGCCAAGCATGGCCCAGTCAACCACCGCCTGCACCGTCCCGACCACCCCCGCTGCGCGCAGCTTCGCCTGCCGACGCACAAGCTGACCGGTGCTGACCCGCGCCCGCTCGCCCAACTCAGCGGGGGCCAGAGACGGATCAGCCTGCCATTGTCTGAGAATGCGACGGTCAATGTCATCAAGCATGATTTTTCTGCACATTTAGGAAATAACGAATGACTTACTCTTCATTGCTCCAAAAACATGCAGCTTGCAACGCAGAAAACTGGGCAAGACCTCGATAGAACCCAACAAGATATCAAACTGGAGAGATCATCATGCGCGTTTATTATGACCGCGATTGCGACATCAACCTGATCAAGGACATGAACGTGGCCATCCTCGGCTACGGCAGCCAGGGCCACGCTCACGCGTTGAACCTGCGCGACAGTGGCGCCAAGAACGTCGTCGTCGCCCTGCGCGAAGGCTCGCCCTCCATCGCCAAGGCCGAAGGCGAAGGCCTGAAAACCATGGGCATCGCCGAAGCCGCCGCCTGGGCCGACCTGATCATGTTCACCATGCCCGACGAGTTGCAGGCCGAAACCTACAAGAAATACGTCCATGACAACATTCGTGACGGGGCCGCGATCGCCTTTGCCCACGGCCTGAACGTCCACTTCGGTCTGATCGAACCCAAGCCCGGTATCGACGTGGTTATGATGGCGCCCAAGGGCCCCGGCCACACCGTGCGCGGCGAATACGTCAAAGGCGGCGGTGTGCCCTGCCTCGTGGCTGTGGACAATGACGCATCCGGTCGCGCGCTGGAAATCGGCTTGTCCTATTGCTCCGCCATCGGCGGTGGCCGTTCGGGCATCATCGAAACCAACTTCCGTGAAGAATGCGAAACCGACCTCTTCGGCGAACAGGCAGTCCTGTGCGGTGGCCTCGTGGAGCTGATCCGCATGGGGTTCGAGACGCTGGTTGAGGCAGGCTACGCCCCCGAGATGGCCTATTTCGAGTGCCTGCACGAGGTGAAGCTGATCGTCGACCTGATCTACGAAGGCGGCATTGCCAACATGAACTACTCGATCTCGAACACCGCAGAATACGGCGAATACGTCTCTGGCCCGCGTGTCCTGCCCTATGATGAGACAAAGGCGCGGATGAAAGCGATCCTGACCGATATCCAGACCGGCAAGTTCGTGCGGGACTTCATGCAGGAAAACGCGGTCGGCCAGCCCTTCTTCAAAGGAACACGTCGGATCAATGACGAACACCAAATTGAAGCCACCGGCGAGACGCTGCGCGGCATGATGCCTTGGATCAGCGCCGGCAAGATGGTCGACAAGTCCAAGAACTGACACCGAACCATACCGAGCAAAGAGCGCCCTCGTTTGGGGCGCTCTTTTCGGTTTGTGCGTCCCGCGACGGCCGCGTATCGGCAAACTTCCCCCGCCCGATTTTGTAGCAACAGGCAAAACCAAGGCGGCGACTTTCAGCCAAACGGCGCATCTTTGCTTATTGAATTCAGTGATTTGACGGACGCGATCTCGCCTTGCTGCCCTCTGAAAGGACACCCAAAAAGCAAGGAGAGACGCACCATGGTGGACATTACGCAAACCGAGCCAGTCAAAGCGAGCCTGCCAAAATCTGACTACCCCACCATCGTGCTGCACTGGGCACTGCTTGCTACGCTGATTGCCAGTTTCATCACCGGGATGCAGGTCGCCGCGGACGAGCCCAACAGCACATGGGCGCAGGCGCTGCGATGGATGCTGCCGCAGGGTAACGTCATCGTGTGGCACCTGATTTCGGCGCTGGCCTTTGTTGCGATTGTGGCAGGATACACCGCCTTTCTCTGGCGGGCGGGCGCGCTCAGACGGATCAGCCTGAACCGGAGATGGTGGACTATGCTGACCTCAGCACGCGACCACCGCATACGCTGGCGGGCGATCAACACACTTGTCTATTGGGCGGGGTTCTTGGCGCTGATCATCGCCCTGATCACAGGCTTCATTATGGACATCGTTCCAACCCAATCGAGCTACGCCATCAGTGGGCTGGTGCACCAATATGCCGCCTGGTTCCTGCCCATCTACATCCTGTTACACGTCTCCGTCCTGGTCATCATGGCCGGATGGGCGCACCTGCTCAAACTGTTTCGCCCAAGGGTCGCTTATACCTCTGCTGCGCTGGTCGCCCTTGGCACGGGTGGCCTGGCCGCGACAATGCTCTATGCATTGCAAAATACCGTCCCCGGTCACAGCCTGCACATTACCAAAACCGCCGACACACCCACGCTTGACGGGATCGCAGACGACCCCATCTGGGAGGCGGCGAATGCCGTGACCGTTCTGACCACACGTGGTGAAAACCTGCCCGGCGGCGCGGTAGAGGTGACGCTTAAAGCCACTCATGACGGCACGCATTTTTATGGCCTGCTGCAATGGCCCGACACGACGCGCAGTCAAAAACACCTCCCCCTGATAAAAACAGAAACCGGTTGGCAAGTGCAGCAAACCGAATACAGCATCCAGGACGAAGACATGTATTACGAGGACAAGTTCGGCGTGATGCTGTCGGACCAGGGGCGCATCGCGGGCAACCACTCGATCCACATGGGCAACCAACCGCTTGACGGCAAACCCGGCCCATCCGGCGGGCGTGGCCTGCACTACACGACCGATGGCTCCATCGTCGATGTCTGGCACTGGAAATCCGTAAGGACTGGCAATGCGATCATGGGGCAGTTGGATGACAACTATTTCGGCGCCCCGATGGAGCCGAAAGAGGGCAAGCGCTACACCGGCGGCTACACCAAAGACCCGAAAGATGGCGGTGGCTATGAAATGAACTGGGAAAAATACGCCGACGCGGGTGTGGTGCCCAAATACCTGCCCAGTGACCCGGCACAGCTTGCCAAATTTCAGAACATCGACATGTCGCCAGACGCTACGGACACCGTCGCCATGTTCCTGATGAAGTCCGAAGTCGTGCCCTACGACCCGGCGCGCGACACCTATCCGGTTGGCACCATCATGCCAGCCGTCATCGTCGACAAAGCGATGCAGGGGGATCGCGGCGATGTTCTGGGGGTATCACATTGGCAGGACGGCATGTGGACCATTGAGATCAAGCGCAAGCTCGACACGGGGTCCGAATTTGACATCCCCTTTGCACTGGATCGGTCCACCTACCTATGGGTTGCCGCATTCAACCACGCCCAGACCCGGCACAGCCGACACTTGCACCCCGTTGAAATTACGTTGGAAAACTAGCGGATACGCGCATTAACCTATGCCGGGAAAGGTCGCCGCAAAGGCGGCCTTTCCTGTCTCAGTCACCAGAATGGCGCGGCTCCCGGCGTCGCGACGCATCCAACCCTGATCCTCCATCCTTGCCAGCATCGCCCGGCCCAGTGATCCGGCCAGATGATTGCGGCGCTCTGACCAATCCAGACATGTGCGGCACAGTCGCGTCCGCCCCTTCTCTAGCGCCTCCAGATCAATGCCAAATGCGGTTGCAAATTGGCGCCCTGCATCAGTCAACGCCGCATCGTCACCGTGCTCGACCACCAATCCGCGCGCCAGCAGGCTCTGATACATCTGCACACCCATGCGCCCGGCAAGATGGTTATAGCAAACGCGTGCCACCTGCATCTGTGCATCCCTTGGCCCCGTGCGCACCCGTGTGGTGCCCCGCCTCGACGCCAGCCCCATCAACGCTTCAAGCACACCCGCCACTTCGGCGTCAGCCAAATTGAAATACTTGTGCCGTCCAGACTTCCGCGGGCTGATCAAGTCGGCTGCTGTCAGTTTTGACAAATGCCCACTGGTCGTCGACAGACCGACACCGGCCTCTTCGGCCAATTCCGATGCCGTCAGCGCCCGCCCGTCCATCAGCGCCGTCAGGATGTTTGCCCGCGCCGGGTCCCCGATCAGCGCCGCGATCCGCGAGATATCTGGCCCTTCCTTCATAGTTCGACGGTAACCGAAGCATTCCCGCAGGTCAAAGTGCTAGGCCAAGACAGCAACATAAGGAACACCGCATGCTTACCTGCATCATCCAGTACCAGATCGACCCGACCAAACGCACCGCCTTTTCGGAATACGGGGCGCGGTGGGGCCAGTGCATCCCGCGCTGCGGCGCAGACCTCGTAGGGTATTTTGCGCCGCACGAAGGGTCATCGACCCTCGCCTATGGCATCTATCACATTGAAAACCTTGGCGCTTATGAACAATATCGCGCGCGGCTCGCGGCGGATCCGCTGGGACGCGAGAATTACCTGTTTGCACAATCCGAGAAATTCATTCTCAAGGAAGACAGGACATGGCTGACAAACGTGTCCGCACCACAGGAAGGTTCCACATGATTGCCGTTATCTTTGAGGTTTGGCCAAAAGACGGACACCGCACCCCTTACCTGAACCGGGCGGCGGCCTTGAAAGAGCACCTTGTCGATATCCCCGGTTTCGTCTCGGTCGAACGGTTCGAAAGCCTGATGGAACCGGGCAAGCTGCTGTCCCTGTCGTTCTGGGAAGACGAAGCCGCGCTCGAACATTGGCGCAAACTGCCCGAACACCGCGATGCCCAAAGCGCAGGCCGTGACATCCACTTTGACAATTACCGCCTGCGCGTGGCGGGCGTCATCCGCGACTACGGTATGACAGAGCGTGATCAGGCCCCAACCGACAGCAAGGCCCAGCATGACAGGTAGCCCAAAGATCACGGGCAAAAGCTGGTTGATGGTTGCGCTTTTGGGGTTCACTTGGGGTGGCACGTTCCTGGTGACCGAAATCGCGCTGCGCGGGATAACGCCGTTTTGGCTGGCCGCCGGCCGCATCTGGTTTGCTGCCGTCCTGATGGTCGCGATCTGGAAGGCGCTGGGTGGCAAGCTTTTTGAAAGCGGGCCTACATCCAACACCTGGGCATCTCTGCTCGTCATCGGCGCCCTAAGTTCTGCAATCCCGTTCATTCTGCTCGCCTGGGGTCAGCAATATGTTACCTCTGGCTTTGCGGGCGTATCGATGGCCTCTGTCGCTTTGATTGTGTTGCCGCTGTCGCACTTTCTGGTGCCGGGCGAACGCATGACATGGCGGCGCACAACTGGCTTCGTCATCGGTTTTGTCGGCGTCTGCATCCTGATTGGTGGCCAGGCGTTTGAGGCCAGCGGCGCAGACCGCGAGACTGCGGGCCGTATCGCCTGCCTTGCCGCGGCCGGTTGCTACGGCATTTCGTCGATCCTGATGCGCCGCTTGCCGCCCGTCGATCCTATTGGACTTTCCACGGTACTGCTGTTGATCGCGGCTTGCATTGTGTTGCCCGCGGCCTGGGTCGTCGAGGGGCCGCCGCCTTTGCCTGATGCGCAAACCCTTGGGGTCATTGCCATTCTGGGCCTCATCCCAACTGCTGCGGCCAACATGCTGCGGGTTCTTGTGATCCGCAGCGCAGGCCCGGTGTTCATGTCCATCACGAACTATCAGGTCCCTGTCTGGTCGGTGGTGATGGGCGCGTTGATCCTCAACGAACCGCTGCCCTCCAGCCTGCTACTGGCCATGGCGCTGATCCTCGCCGGTGTAGGCCTCAGCCAATATGGCGCGCTCAGGCGGCTGTTCTCACGCTGATTGAGCCCTTACTCCCGCCAGAAAACGTCCTCCGGAGAGCCGCTTAGCCTCAGACCGCAACAGCAGCCTCGACAGCGCTGACCACATGATCCACGCTGGCGCGAAGTACCGCTTCATCCTCGCTTTCGGCCATCACGCGGATCAACGGCTCGGTCCCCGACTTGCGGATCAACAACCGGCCGTTCCCGTTCAACTGCCCCTCGGCCTCGGAAATTGCGGATTTCACGCTTTCCATCTCAAGCGGAGCCTGCCCAGCGGCAAAACGGACGTTCTTCAAAAGCTGCGGGACCGGGTCGAACACATGCAGGACCTCGCTGGCGCGCTTGCCAGACTGTACCAATTCGGCCAAAAACTGCATCCCAGCCATCAACCCATCGCCCGTGGTCGCATAGTCAGTCATCACGATGTGACCTGATTGCTCGCCGCCCAGGTTGAAGTCGCCCTGCCGCATCCGTTCGACCACGTAGCGGTCTCCTACTGCGGTGCGCTCAAGCCGCAGGCCGTGCCCCTGCAAAAAGCGCTCCAATCCGAGGTTCGACATCACCGTCGCCACCAGCGCATTGTTCCGCAGCCGCCCTTCCGACGCCCAGCGGGCTGCCATCAATCCCATAAACTGATCGCCATTGCCGACGCGCCCCTGTTCGTCCAGCAGGATCACACGGTCTGCGTCACCATCAAGGCAAATCCCAACGTCAGCACCATGTGCGACAACAGCTTCGGCCGCGGTCTGCGGGTGCATGGACCCGCACCCTTGATTGATGTTGTTCCCGTTTGGAGACACGCCAACGGGGATCACAGTGGCGCCCAACTCCCACAACGCTTCGGGCGCAACACGGTAGGCGGCGCCGTTCGCGCAATCCACCACCACCTTTAACCCATCCAGCCGCATCTGACGGGGAAACGAGGACTTTACCCGCTCCACATAGCGGAACCGACCGTCATCAATTCGCTTGGCGCGCCCGATTGTCCCCGCGGGGACAGGCTCAACCCCTTGAGAAACAAGGCTTTCAATTTCCGCCTCCGCCGCATCACTCAGCTTGAACCCATCGGGACCAAAGAACTTGATCCCGTTGTCATGAGCTGGGTTGTGACTGGCCGAAATCATCACACCAAGGTCAGCGCGCATCGACCGCGTGAGCAATCCAACGGCGGGTGTCGGCACCGGCCCCAGCAGCAGCACGTTCATGCCTGTGCTGGTCAACCCGGCTGTTAGCGCATTTTCAAACATGTAGCCCGACAGGCGTGTGTCCTTGCCGATGACGACGCGGTGCACGCTGTCGCCGTCCCTGCGAAAACACCGCCCCACTGCCGCGCCAATGCGCAGCGCCATCTCAGCCGTCATGGGGGCCACGTTCGCCGTGCCCCGGACGCCATCCGTCCCGAAAAGCTTTGTCATGTCAGCGATGTGCCACAGAGGCGCGCCACAGCGCAATGGCCTGCGCATGATCGGCGACGTCATGCACACGGAAGATGCGAATACCCTGCGCATAAGCCGCCAACGCAACAGCCACCGATCCGGGCGCACGATCCGCCGGGTTGGGGGCCTCCCCGATGGTGCCGATGAACCGCTTGCGCGAGACGCCCAACAAGACTGGCACACCAAGGCCGTGAAACAGGCTGATGCCTTTGATCAAAGCCAGATTGTGCTCACGCGTCTTCCCAAACCCGACACCCGGATCGGCGATGATCTTCCTTCTGGCGATGCCGATGGACTGCAGATAAGCGATCCGTTCAGCCAGAAAGTCATACACATCCAACAGCACATCATCATAGGTTGGATTGTCCTGCATCGTCTGCGGATCACCCTGGGCGTGCATCACGCACACAGATGCGCCGCGCTGTGCACATAGGGGCGCGAGGTCCGGGTCAAAGTTAAATCCCGACACATCGTTGACCATATCGGCCCCCGCCTCCAGCGCGGCCTCGGCCACCGCCGCCTTGCGCGTGTCGATAGAGATCGTCGTTGTCACACCGGCGGCACGCAAGTCACGGATCACCGGCGCGGTGCGATCAATCTCTTCTGCAATGCTCACCGCTTCGGCGCCGGGCCGGGTGCTCTCTCCGCCGATGTCGAGGATATGCGCCCCTTGCGCAATAAGGGTTTTGCCATGCGATACGGCTGCGTCGCGCGTCGCGTGCAGTCCACCATCCGAGAAGCTGTCAGGTGTGGTGTTGAGAATACCCATCAGCATGGAAGGTGCCGGAACGCACATGAAAGGTTCAAGCTCAGCCTGCGTAAACGCAGAGACCGGTGCGATCCGTGGCGGCTCTGTCCGCGACAGAACTTCGACATGGCTAAACCATGCATCACAGCACGGCAAAACATCCACCGTCAGTTCGGGACCCGTTTGCAATAAGGGCCGGATGTAGCGGGTCACAGCGTCGCTTGGTCAGCGGACATTGAGCGCAACGTCACAGGTGCGTTGGTTGGCCCGTCTTCGCCAATCACAAGCATTTCCCGCGCGTCAAAGGTCGCGGCGAACCAGGATGCGAGTGCCACCGCATCCGACCCTTTGGCCGAGGGGCCATCGACCGCATCCAGCACAACCTTGGACGGCGCCCAGACACAGATTTGCCCGTTGCGCATGGCCCAGTCGAGTTCTGTTCGCGTGTCGACCACCTTGCACCTTGCATCGCGGGCGGCGAGGACCCAAGCATTCTGTTCGATGGCCAGAAGATCAATGCGCCGCTGCGCCAGCGGATGACTGGCATGCGGCGCGTCGATATCGGCGGGACCCACGCAAAAGATCAGCGGGCGACCCATCTTTTCCAACTGGTCGATCCAGCCATTCAGGTGATCTGAAGCGATGGCATCGTTCGACAGATATACCAGTTCGGGGTGCATCACGTCTTCTTCGATGTCTTGGACCGCGACCGGGCGTGTGGTTCCGCGGCTGCGCACAATCTCGACGCCCAAGGCTCCGGGGCCACGGTCTAGCTTTTCGATCCGCACGAATACACGCATGGCCTGGGGTTCGATCAGGATGCGGTCGGCGACCCGTTCGGCCAGCGTCTCTAGCAAGTTCAAACGCTCTGCTGCCAACTCATAGGCAATCGCCTCGGTCACCTTGTCATAAGACAGGATGCGGTCCACGTCATCGTCAATCGGGCCCGTAAGCGGGCGCACTTCAACGACAATGTTAAAGCAAATGCGCTGGGTCACCCCCCGCTCGGCCTGAAAGGCACCAATTTCGACCTCGACCAGATGGTCGCGTACCGAGATTCGGTCGAGCGGAGCCGATGTGGCGGTGGCCTCGGACCTTTCTGAAGGGTGAGAGAAGGCAAGACGAATTTCAGACGCCATGATACGCGGGCCTTTGCAGCAGCGGTTTTGCCCTTCTACCCACCCTGTCCCCGCGGGGACAGGGTCAAAGACGCCGCGCCAATGTCTGAAAACGTCAGTTTGATGCGGTGCGGAATGTGTGCCGGTAAAAGACGTGCACACCAATGCGCGCGGTCTTTGTATAGACACGGCTCCAACGCGGGCGCACTGCGGTTGTGTGGTAGTGCGTCGCACCGTCCGTCAAGTCAGGCGCGCGCCCATCAAGCACTGCGCGCGCGACCTTTGACACCCGCTCGAATGCGCGGTGTTCATGGATGGTTTCGGGATTGCCATCGCAGGTGTAGGTGAACTGACACTGGTACTTGCGACCCGTCCCCTGGTTTATCACGCCGCATACATTGTCGGGAAAGCGTGCACTGCGCACGCGATTCATGATCACCTCGGCCACGGCAAACTGACCCTTGATCGCCTCGCCGCGCGCCTCGAAATAGAGCGCCTCACTCAGGCACTTCCAATGCGCTCCGCCCCTGGCTTTGGGCTGGGCGTCCAGCCAACTGCGCGTGAATGACACATTCTGCGCGCGCCTGGGCTCTTTCAAAAAATCACCAAGTCTTGCTTGACTGACCCCGTTCAAGCCCCGTGCTTCGGATTTGCGCAGTACATCACCAGCCGTAGCCGCGTCGCCACGATCGGCCGCCGCAAGCTGCGTTCCTGCTAGCGTTGCGCACGCCAACAGCACCCCCACCATAAGTCGCATAGATCACCCCAGGATCGTCTTTGATCCAGGGCGTTTAGGGAAAAATCGTCTAAACGTCCAGTTTTATGGCATTTATGTGGCACATGGCCGCTATGCGCGCGCAATGTATAGCTTGTGGTTTACTCACAGATACGGTGGAAACCTGTGGATAAAGCTACCCGATCTTGTGGCCAATAGCCAGTTGAGCGGAAGCCAGCCGAGCCACCGGAACCCGAAACGGAGAGCAGGAGACATAGTCGAATCCAGCATTGCGACAGAACGCGATTGATTCGGGGTTGCCCCCGTGTTCACCGCAGATTGACAAGGTCACGTCGGGCTGTGCCGCCCGCCCGCGTTCAGACCCAAGCTTGAGCAGTTCCCCCACACCGTCAATATCAAGCGAATGAAACGGATCTTCGACGAAGACCTCTTGGCGGACGTAATCGGACATGAAACGCCCCGCATCGTCGCGCGACAGCCCATAGGTCATCTGGGTCAGGTCGTTCGTCCCGAAGGACAAAAAGCTGCAATGCTGGGCGATATCGCCCGCACGGAGCGCCGCACGAGGGGTCTCGACCATGACGCCCAGCTTGTAATCGAAATCGACACCCTTCTCCGCCGAAACCGCCGCCGCAACCGCGTCCACGCGCGAGCGCACCAGTTCGACCTCGCGCTTGGCACTAACGAGCGGGATCATGATCTCCGGCACGACCGGGGCACCATCCTGGCTGGCCTCGATGGTGGCTTCGAAAATCGCGCGGGCCTGCATCTCGTAAATCTCGGGTACGGTAACACCCAGCCGCACGCCGCGCAGGCCAAGCATCGGGTTGTATTCCATCATTGCCTCAATCCGGCGTGTCACATCCGACAGAGGCAGGTTCAGCGCGTCTGCCAGTTCATTCTGTCCACTGCGATCCGTCGGCAAAAATTCATGCAAGGGCGGGTCGAAAAGCCGGATGCAGACCGGTTTGCCCTGCATGATGCCGAAAAGCTGGATGAAGTCCGCCCGCTGCATCGGCAGTAGCCGTTCGAGCACTGCGCGCCGGTCGTCGCTGCTTGCGGCAAAGATCATCTCGCGCATCACCGTGAGGCGACCCGGTTCGAAAAACATGTGTTCCGTGCGGCAAAGGCCGATGCCCTGAGCGTTGAAATTGCTGGCTGTTTGCGCATCAGCGGGCGTGTCGGCATTCGCGCGGATGTCGATGTCGCGCTCGGTGTCAGCCCAATCCATCAGATCGGTAAAGGCGTCATCAAGCGCCGCCTCCTGCATTTCGGGCGCGCCGAGCAGGATGGTGCCGTTGGTGCCGTCAACGGTAACCGTGTCACCCGCATAGATCGTCCGCCCATCTTGAGTGGTCAGCATGCCCTTGCGCGTCTGGAAGCGCATGTCGCCCACGCCCACCACGCAAGGCAGCCCAATGCCGCGCCCGATCACGGCGGCGTGGCTGGTGATGCCGCCGCGTTCGGTGATCACCGCCTTGGCCGCATGCATGCCGCGGATGTCTTCGGGCGAGGTTTCGCGCCGGACGAGGATGCAATCCTCGTTTCGGGCGGCACTTGCCTGCGCTTCATGCGCGGAAAAGACCAGCCGACCGGTCGCAGCCCCCGGGCTGGCGGCGATACCAGTGGCAAGAATGTCACGCTTGGCGTGGCGGTCGACCTGGCGGTGCAGAAGTTCGTTGAGCGCGCGCGGCTCGACCCGCATCAAAGCCTCTTGCCGGGGGATGATGCCATCGCGGGCCAGTTGCACGGCGATGCGGACGGCGGCCCGCGACGACCGTGCCACGCGCACACCGTCCAGGATATGCAAGTGACCGTTTTCAATAGTGAATTCCACTTGCATTTCTTCGCGCAGCTTGGTGCGCATCAGGCGGGCATGGTCCACAAGTTGAGCAAAGCAATCTGGCACACCTTCTTCCAGCGAGGGGCCGCGCGCGTCGCGGGTAATGTACAGGCTCTTGGCCTCGCTGCGCAGGGCATCGCGGCCCTGGCTTTGACGCAGGTAGCGCCCGGTGATCTGGGGCATCCCGGTTTTGGATGACACCAGTTGCAGAACGCCGGACCCGCTTTCGCCCTGGCCCACGCCAAAGGCCATCTGCTGCACGACAAGGCCCAGCCCCGCATCGGCGGGCGCGCCCTTGGCCTGTCTGAGCAGGCGGGCTGAGGTGCCCTCCCATGCGCGCGCCATGGATTTCAGGACCCCGGCAAGTTGTTCGGCACGGGCGGTGGGAAACGGAATTTCCGTTTCTTTTTCATAGGCTTCAAGAGTGTGCTGCAGAGCCTGCGGCCCCTCGCCTGTGATGTCGTCAAACATGTCCGGGTCCAGCCGATCCACATGGATGGCGTAGCTTTGTACAAAGCGGGTGTAGAGCGCAGCGGCTGCATCGGTGCCAAGTATGGCACAGAGCGCTTCGAACCGGGTGTCATTCATACCGATGTTGAGGATGGCGGACGGGCCACCCCAATCGGGGTCCTCGGAGGACGGGCGCACGCAGAGCAGCGCGTCATTGGGGAACTGGTCAAGAATCGCTGGGATATCAGGCAGATGGCCGCTGGCAATGTCGTGCACGGCGGCGAAGGACAAGGCCACGGTGGCGGGTACCGGCAAGTCCAGTCGACTGAGCCGCTGAAGACATTTTGCGCGTCCGCCATGGGTTTCTGTCGCGATGGGGGCGTTGGGTGTCACCAGAGTGGTATGCGGGTTATTCTGCACTGCGGCATTCCTTTCCCCGCGCACCATAGACTGTAAGTTATTTGTGACAAGAGGGTTACGCAGACTTGCGTGAAGTCAGCCAAAAACAGGGGGATGTCATCTTTACACCCTGGCACACTGGGCGCGTGCGCAAGAAGAGCGGTTTGTGCAACGATTTTGGGGTGGAGAGGGTGCTGCCCCCGCCCGTGCCGGGCCCCCGAAGTATGTCCGGCAGGATGGAGTTTAGGATCAGCCTTCGATCTTCGTCAGGTCCGCAACGGACAGGCACAGCGTGCGGATGCGGCTGAGCAGGTTGAGGCGGTTGCGGCGGACGGTCTGGTTGTCGGCGTTGATTTGCACTGCTTCGAAGAAGGTGTCGATGGGGGTGCGGAGGGTGGCCATGGCGTGCATGGCGGTGGTGAAGTCCTGGGCCTCCATCGAGGGGGCGATTTTGGCTTCGGCTTTGTCGAGTGCTTGGAAGAGGGCTTTTTCTTCAGGTTCTTCCGCGAATTTGATGTCGGCACCGTAGGAGTATTCGACGCCATCCGCTTCTTCGGCTTGCGACAGGATGTTGTTGGCGCGTTTGAAGCCCTGGATCAGGTTTTCGCCGTCGTCGGTGGCGAGTGTTTCGGAGAGGGCGAGCGCGCGTTTGAGCAGCAGGGTGAGGTCGTCGTTCTGCGGCATCGCGATGCAAGCGTCGATGATGTCGTGGCGGATGCCCTGGTCGCGGAGGTAGACTTTGAGGCGGTCGTGGAAAAAGGAGAGGAGGTCGGCCGACAGATCTGCGGTCCATATTTCGACTTCGTCTGCATGTTGCTCCTTCAAGGCAGCTTCATCACTTGGCAATTCACCGCTTTTTCGGGCTCGCCGGGTAACTTCCTGAGCGCTTACGCGAAAAGCTTCGCTAAATCGTATTCCGAGATTTGAAGCACCTTCCGCCAATCGCCTTAGTTGGTCGCTTTTGGCCTTGGAGCGTGCATCGCGGTAGTGCAAAACAAATCCGGAAGACGTATAGTCGGTAATTCGCATTCGCAGGTCGGACTCTAGCACCAGACGAATGACACCCAATGCCGCACGCCGCAGTGCAAACGGGTCCTTGGAGCCAGTAGGCTTTTCATCAATCGCCCAGAACCCCGTCAACGTATCCAGCTTATCCGCCAGCGCCACGGCGACCGACACCGGCGCGTTCGGCACGTCATCCGACGGACCCAGCGGCGAGTAGTGGTCTTCGCACGCCTCGGGCACGCCGTCGTCGTGACCCGCGGCCTTGGCGTAATACTTGCCCATGATCCCCTGCAGTTCGGGGAACTCGTAGACCATTTCGGAGGCGAGGTCGGCTTTGACAATCCGGGCGGCTTCAGCGGCGAGATCGGGTTTGGCGCCGACCACCGGGGCCAACTCGCGCGCCAACGCTTCGATGCGGGCGATGCGTTCGGCCTGGCTACCCAGCTTGTTGTGAAAGGTAACGTCGGCCAAGGGCTTCGCCATCCCTTCAAGTCCCACATCACGGACGGTGCGCAAGTCATTCTCCCAAAAGAACTTTGCATCCGCCAGCCGCGCGCTCAGCACCTTTTCGTTGCCCGCCAGAATGGTCGCGCCATTATCCGCCGTTTCGCGGTTGGCGACCGTAATGAACCGTTCGATGCGGCCTGTTTTGGGGTTCCGCACGGAAAAGAACTTCTGGTGCTCTTTCATCGAGGTTTGCAGCACTTCGGGTGGCAGGTCCAAGAAGTCGTCGCCGATCTTGCCCATCAGGACGACGGGCCATTCGACGAGGCCCGCGACCTCGGCCAGAAGACCCTTGTCCTCGACCACTTCTAGACCGCTGGCGAAGGCGGCGTTGGTGGCGTCGTGCCAGATGGTTTCCGCGCGGTCGGCGGCGTTCAGGACCACATGGGCGCGCTTGAGCTTTTGCTCGTAATCCTCGAAAGACGCGACGGAAAAGCGGCCAGGCGCCATGAAGCGGTGGCCTTCGGTCGTGTCGGTAAAGGCGATGCCGCCGGCCTCGCCCGGCACAATTTCGGCCCCTGCGTCATCCGTCAGGATGCAAAGAATGGAATGCAGCGGGCGGACCCATTTTAAGGCACCCGACCCCCAGCGCATGGATTTGGGCCAGGGGAAGGTGCGAACGGTGTGGGTCAGCACCTCAGCAATGATCTCCGCCGCTGGACGGCCCGGTTTTTCGATGATCGCAAAAAGGACATTGCCCTTGGGTGTCTCGCGTTCCTCGACCTGATCGCGGGTCAGGCCCGCGCCGCGTAGGAAGCCTTCGATCGCTTTTTCAGGCGCGTCGGCGCGGGGGCCTTTGCGCTCTTCCCGCGTTGTGGGGCTTTCCGCAAGCAACCCTTCAACCGTCAGACACAGACGGCGCGGCGTGGTGAAAGCGGCGGCGGAGGCGTAGGTCAGACCGGCCTCGACCAAGCCATTTGTGACCATTTTTTGCAGGTCTTCGCCTGCCCGCACCTGCATGCGCGCCGGGATTTCTTCGGAAAAGAGTTCGATCAGGAGGTCAGGCATCAGTTCGTTTCTCGTTCCGGGCATTCCTCGCCCACGATGGTCCCGTCATAGGCTTTTTCGCCGCAATCGTTGAGTTCGTGCCAAACATAGCCGCGCCCGTCTTGGGTTATGGCGACGATGCGGTCGACGCCGAAATCGACATTCTTTTCACCGAGGAAGGGCAGAGCCGTGCCCGCGTCAAGCTCGGCGGCGATGGCGGCGGCGTCGAAGCAGTCGAACCAGCCCGGTGCGTTGCGGGGGGTGGCGTCTTCGAGCCCCACATAGGTTTCGGTCAGCAGGGCCAGCGACAGGTCGGTCGTAAAGCAGGCGCGGTAGCGGATAGGCGAGCTGTCGGCGTCGATAGCTTCGAAATCGGCAAAGGGGATGGGTTCGGGTTGATCAGAGACAACCGACACAAGCTGGACCTCAGCCTCGTCCACCTCTTCGTAGAAGCCGTAGACTTGCAGGTAGTAGAGAGCTGCGCCCGCGATGATGCCGCTTAGCACGATGATAATTCCAATGATTTTGCCGCTCACGCCGCGTCCTCGCCCAGGCAGAGGACGTTGCCGTCGGGGTCGGTCACTTCGACCTCGCGCATGCCGTATTCGGTGATTGTGGGGCCTTTGACCGGCGTGCCTGTGGCGGCGATGTGAGCCAGTTGGGCGTCGAGGTCCTGGGGGTAGAGGTAGACGCGCCAGTTGTCATAGTCGGCTTCGGGGCCGTTCCAGGCGATCAAGAAGATCTGGGCGGCTCCCGCACGGAAGATGCCGAACCCGGTGACCGGCTCGCCAGCTTCTTGCATCACCTCGAAGCCGAGCACGTCCGTATAGAACGCCTTGGCCCGCTGGTAGTCGGAGACGCGCAGGACCGGGGTGGCGCCGGTGTAACTCATGCCGCGTCCTCGGGCTGCCAACCCCCTGCGCGGGTCTGCACAAAGGCGTCGGCGCATTGCTTGGCCAGCGCCCGGACGCGGCCGATATAGGCCTGTCTTTCGGTGACCGAAATCACGCCGCGCGCATCGAGCAGGTTGAAGATGTGGGACGCCTTGATGCACTGGTCGTAGGCTGGGTGGGCCATGATGATGCGCTTGCCGGTCTTGAGGTCATCGTGGTCGGCAGCAAGGATCGCCTTGCACTCGTTTTCCGCCTCGACAAAGTGGTCGAGCAGCACTTCGGTGTTGGCAGTATCAAAGTTCCAGCGGGCGTATTCTTCTTCGGTCTGCTTGAAGATGTCGCCATAGGTGAGAGCGATGGCTGTTTGCGGGTCGTTGAAGGGCATGTCCATGACGTGATCGACGCCGAGGATATACATGGCGAGGCGTTCGAGGCCGTAGGTAAGCTCACCAGAGACAGGGTGGCAGTCATGGCCACCAACCTGTTGGAAATAGGTGAATTGCGACACTTCCATGCCGTCGCACCACACCTCCCATCCGAGGCCCCAGGCACCGAGCGTCGGGCTTTCCCAGTCGTCTTCGACAAAGCGGATGTCATGCAGGTCCATATCGATGCCGATGGCGCGGAGGGAGCCAAGATACAAGTCCTGCAGGTCCGGTGGGCTGGGTTTGATCAGCACCTGGTACTGGTAATAGTGCTGCAGCCGATTGGGGTTCTCGCCATAGCGCCCGTCGGTCGGGCGGCGGGAAGGCTGAACATAAGCCGCGGCCCAAGGTTGTGTGCCGAGCGACCGCAGCGTTGTGGCCGGGTGAAAGGTCCCTGCCCCCACCTCCATATCGTAGGGTTGCAGCACCGCACAGCCTTTGGACGCCCAATAGCTCTGAAGCCGGAGAATGATCTCCTGAAAGGATTTGGGCGTTGAAACGGTGTCGGACATAGGCCTGCCATCGGTTGGATATGCGTGCCTTACCTACGGCCCGCCCCCCAAATGGTCAATTGCACGCGAGATGGCTTTTTTTGCGGGTATTCCGCCATTTCCATCACAGCGGATTCCTGCTTATTCTGCGCCACGTGAAAACACTGGCACCAAGACCAAGCAAGGGGATATCGGGTAATGTTGAAGGGTATGATGCTGGCGTGGGCTCTGCTGCTTGCGTCAGTTGTGGGTGCAAGCGCGCAGGACGCGCCCGTCTGGATCCAGATCGAGGCTCAGCCAAATCTGAATGACGCCACCGCACGTGCCCGGGATTACGCCGCCAATCTGCCTGACGTGAACGGGTTTGCGCTGGGGGGAGGCTGGTATGGCATTGCGCTGGGGCCCTATGAGCGGTCGGATGCCGAGCAGGTCTTGCGGGTCTACCGGTCCGAGGGCGTGATCCCGCGGGACAGTTACATCGCGTTGACCTCGGCCTTTCGCCAGCAGTTTTGGCCGGTCGGCGCCAACGTCCTGAACCGCGGTGTCGTCGCAGCCCCCGAGGGGACCACCCCGGCGGTCGAGACGTCGCCCCCCGCCCCAACGGACGAAACACCCGCCCAGGCACAGCGCAGCGAACGGCAGCTTAGCCGCGCCGAGCGCGAGGATTTGCAGATCGCATTGCAATGGGCTGGCACATATCAGGGGGCCATTGACGGCGCCTTTGGCCGCGGCACGCGGGCGGCCATGGCTGCATGGCAGGCGCTTAAAGGGTTCGAACAGACCGGCATTCTGACCACGCGCCAACGCGCGGTTTTGCTGCAGGACTACAACGCCATTCTGGACGGTTTGGGGCTGGAACTGGTGCGCGACGACACCGCCGGCATCGAGATGCTCATCCCCACCGACGTCGTCAGGTTTAAGAACTACGACCATCCCTTTGCGCATTACACGGCCACCGGGGACATTCAGGCGACCCTTTTGCTGATCAGTCAGGAGGGGGACCAGACGACGTTGTTTGGGCTCTATGACATCATGCAGACGCTCGACATTGTGCCGCTGGACGGACCACGCGAGCGCAAGGCGCAGTCCTTTACCCTGGTGGGCAAGGATGCGACGCGCGTGTCGGAAACGCGCGTCAGCCTGCAGAATGGGCAGATCAAGGGCTACACGCTGGTCTGGCCCGCGGAGGACGAAGCACGCCGTGCGCGACTGATTGCAGAGATGGAAGAGAGCTTTCGGCGCGTGGACGGGGTAATCCCGGTCAGCGCCGCTTCGCAGGAGCAGGCCATTGATTTGCTGTCGGGCCTTGAGGTGCGCACCCCGCGTCTGTCACGCTCGGGTTTTTTTGTGGACCGCCGCGGCACAGTGCTGACCACCGCGGAAGCGGTGCGCAGTTGCACCCGCGTGACGCTGGATACAGATGTTGAAGCCGATGTGTCCGTGTTGGACGAGGCCCGGGGGGTGGCCGTGCTGAAGCCCCGCGACGCGCTTGCGCCGCGTGTGGTGGCACGGTTCAGCCAATCCCAGCCGCGGCTTCAGTCCGAGGTGGCGGCTGCCGGGTTCAGCTTTGAGGGCGTGTTGGGCGCCCCGTCGATGACCTTTGGCACCCTCAGTGATGTGCGCGGGTTGAACGGAGAGGATGACCGGGCGCGGCTTGAGATGAACACACTGCCCGGCGACGCGGGCGGGCCGGTTCTGGATGCGGGCGGAGGTGTTTTGGGAATGCTTCTGCCGGACGGCAATACGGGGCGGGCGCTGCCCAAAGGGGTCCGATTTGCGCTGGATCGCGAGGTATTGCAACAGGTGCTGGCACGGGCCGATCTGACGGCGGCGGGCACCGACAGTTCCACGCCCATTGATCCAGTCGACCTGTCGGCAGCGGCTACGGGCATGACCGTTTTGGTCAGTTGCTGGGAGTGATCATCGCTTGCCGGTTGCTGAGTGATCCAAAGGACGCCTTGCGGCGACGACATATTTCAGGGGGCTCTGCCCCCGGTCGCTGGCGCGACGCCCCCGGAGTATTTTCAGCCAGAAGAAGGTCTTTGATCTTTGCAGATGTTCGGGGTGAGGTAAATCAGGGTGGGGCCTGGGGCGTCGAAGGCCGCGCGCACTCTGGTCTGCATTTCGGCCAGTGTTTTGGGTGCTGATGCCGCCGCCCCGAAGGCTTCGGCCAGCTTGCAAAAGTCGGGGTTGCGCGCGACCACCGCATTGGGGGCGATCTGGGACCGGGCCATGCTGTCTTCGATCTCGGCCAGTTTGCCGTTGTCCCACAGGATGATGGGGAGCGGCAGACCCAATTCAACGGCAACGCCCAGTTCCTGGCAGGTGTAGTGAAAGCCGTAATCGCCGATGATTGCCAATGTGGGCTTGCCCTTGCGGGCGACGGCGCCGCCGATCGCGGCAGGCGTGGCGTAGCCGAGTGTGCCAAAGCCTGTGGGGTGGTGCCAATGGCCGGGGCGGTCCATATCCCAAACCTCTTTTGCGGTATAGGCGAATTGGGTCATGTCGGAATAGATCATGGTGCCCGCGGGCAGGCAGGCGCGCAGCGCGTCGCAGACAGGGACAATGCCAGGGCGCTCGGCGTCAACCTCGGCGCGCCAGAATGTCTTTGTTTCTGCAACATCCAAGGTTTGCCAAGAGGTTGGCTTGGGTGTGCACCTGTCTTGAACGGCGTCGCGCAAAGCGCCAATGACCTCTTCGGCTGACAGCTTCAGCGCGCACCCGCCCCGCGGTACGAAAGACAGAACATCGGTGTCTATATCGATGCGCCAAATCTCTCCAGATAGGCCGGCGGTGTCGCGCCATGTGTCCACTTCCGCGAGCTCGCTGCCGATCACCACGGTCAGATCGGCCTTGGCGAGCACATCCACGCTTGATGGACGCGCCAGGGTGGAGCCAAAGTGCAGTGGCGTATCCGTCGGCACCAGACCGCGCCCCGCATAGGTGGTGAAACTGGCCGCACCGAATGCGGTCAAGACCGCGCTCACATCCTCTGACAAAAGCCCATCCGCACCGCCGCCTCCAAAGATGAACAGCGGGCGCTGTGCGGCATCAAGCGCTGCGACGAGTTCTGCAATCACACTTGGCACCGCGGCGACGCGCGATATCGGAACGGGCTGCGCATGGGCGGCGGGTGCGGGGTGCTGCAGCACAGAGATTGGCACCTGAATGTGCTTGGACCTTGGCCTGTCGGTCCGAAATTCAGTCAACGCCCGATCAATCAGCGCATAAGCCGCCTCAGCCGTCCGTGCCTCTTCGGACCAGTCGCACACGGTCTCGGCCGCCGCGCGCTGGTCCTTCATCTGGTGCAACTGACCCTTGGTCGCAGCCGTTTCATCCAGGCAGCTTGAAATCACCAGCATCGGCACGCTGTCGCTATAGGCCTGGCCCATCGGCGTCATGATGTTGCAGAGCCCCGGCCCGGTGATCACATAAGCCACGCCGGGCTTACCCGTGGCGCGCGCATAGCCGTCGGCCATGAAGCCCGCGCCCTGTTCGTGGCGCGCCAGGACATGGGTGATCCCCGCCTCTTCGATACCACGGTAAAGCTCCTGATTGTGCACGCCCGGTATGCCAAAGATCACGTCGACACCGCGGTCTTTCAGCATATGGGAAATCTGTGCGCCAAGGGGGCGTTGCATCAGGCTCTCCAGAACTGAATGGTGAAGATCACGTAGACAGCCATCAGTTCCAGCCGCCCGATCAGCATGGCCGCGGCCAGTAGCCATTTGGCCGTGTCGTTCAGACCTGCAAAATTGCCGCTGGGTCCAATCTCGTCCCCGAAGCCAGGTCCGATATTGGCCAATGCTGTGGACGCCCCCGACAGGGCCGTGACGAAGTCGAGACCTGTCATTGCAAGAGCCACCGCCAGCACACCCAGGGTCACCACAAAGAACATAAAGAACGACATAACCGAGTTCAGAACATCTTCGCCCACGGGCCGTCCCGCATAGCGTGGTGTGAAGATGCCGTGGGGGCTGCGGGTTTTTTGCAATTGCGCTTTGATCGAGGCAAACAGAAGCTGGTAGCGGAACACCTTGATCGAACAGGCGGTCGATCCCGCGCAGCCGCCGATCAGACCGGTGAAGAACAGCACGGCAACCGCAAAACTGCCCCATTGCCCGTAGTCGGCATTGGCATAGCCGGTGCCTGTCATCAGCGACACCGTGTTGAACAAAGCCGCGCGCACCGCACCTTCGTTTGCCGCGTTTTGCTGCCACAGGTTCCAACCTGCGATGACGGCAACAATAGTGAACGCGGTGATCAGAAAGACGTGGATCTGGCGGTCGTAAAGCAGCGGGCGCGCGGTGCCGGCACTGAGTTGAACAAAACGAACAAAGGGCAGCGCCGCGAGGATCATGAAAATCGTGGCCACATAGGACACCCCCGGGCCAAAAGCGGCGAAAGAGGCGTCATAGTTCGCAAAGCCGCCCGTAGCGATGGTGGTCATTGCGTGGACGGTTGCGTCAAACGCCCCCATCCCCGCTGC
This sequence comes from Pseudomonadota bacterium, assembly GCA_038525015.1. Classification (GTDB taxonomy): domain Bacteria; phylum Pseudomonadota; class Alphaproteobacteria; order Rhodobacterales; family Rhodobacteraceae; genus Tateyamaria. Next base: position 153,686 of record JBCBID010000009.1, read on the forward strand.
GATATAGGCCAAGGCACAGATCAACGTCAGCGCCACGTAGATCACCGAGATGCGGCTTGCGATTTCGGTCGCGCGGGGCAGGATTTTCCCGAAGGTATCAAATGCTTCGGTGCGGAAAATCTGCATCCCACCCACCCGCAGTTCGGGCAAAAAGACCATGGCGACAACGATGATGCCAATACCGCCCAGCCATTGCAGGATGCCACGCCACAGCAACAGCCCCTTGGGCAGTTCATCAAGGCCGGATAGGACGGTGGAACCGGTTGTGGTCAGGCCCGACATCGCCTCGAAAAATGCATCGACAAAACGTGCTTCTGTGGCGCCTAGCACAAAGGGTAATGCACCAAAGATCGGCAGGGCCAACCAGACACCGGTGGTCAGCAGAAAGGTCTGCTGGATGGTCAGCCCTTCTTTTACACTGTTCTGACAACTAAGAGCGATTAGACCACCGATGAGGACGGTCAAAATGGCACATTCGGCAAAGACAGGCCAATGTCCGCGCCCCTCGGCAACATCGACCAGCAGGGGCAGGATCATGGCCAGACCAAGGACGGCCACAAGTAGGCCAATTACGTATCCAACGGGTCGCAGGTCGATCATTGCGCTCAGCGTTGGCGGGCCGCGCGCGCAGTGTCAAGCGGATGGCGCTGCGCCGTGGGGTCGTTCAGCATAGAGCCCGGCGCGGGGCTGCGAACGTATCACAGGTGCATCATGTCCCGAAAGACATAGGCTGCGATGTCTTCGCGGCGCAGGTTCATAGCGGACAGTTCCTCGTCCGATTTGGCGCGCAGCGTTTCGATCCGACGAAAACGGTTTTCCGCGGCGGCAGACATTGCGGCCGAGTGGCCCAGCGCGGCGAAGAACGCGGTCACACGGTCCAGTAGGGCACTGAGGAAAGAATTATTGGAATCTGAGACGTAAGCCATTGGAGCACCTCGCAATTCATGCGTAAAGTTATGTCCTCCCGTTGATTGGTAGTTAAGCGCGCGTGAGCAAAATGACCAATGCCATTCCTGCATGGCCGGGTTGCACAAAACGAGCGCGTGACCCTGTTCAAAATGAAAAACGCGCCGATTTCGGCGCGTTTTTAGGATCACAACTTACATATACCAACAGCGATGCTGCGCAATCAGCCTGTGTGGAACAGCGTCTGGAACAGCCGCGGATCAATGCTGTCTCCCGCGAATGTATCGCCTTCGGTCAGGACTGACACGGCATCATGGCTGTGCAAGCTTTCCTGATGGCTGGCCACCACGCGGAAATCACCTACCCGCAGGTCGGCCAGCAACTGTTCGCTGAAAAGCCGCGCTGCATCCTCGACAAAGATCGGATTGGCCGCGTTCAACTCGGCAAAGGCCTGTTCATCCTCGCGCTTAACCATGACCTGGGTTTCGGTCGGCACTGCGCGGCGGCAGGCGTCGATCAGGTCCTCGAACCACAAGGTGTCTGCATCGTCCTCAAGCGCTACGGAAATCCGCGCAACCGAGCGTTGCGAATGCGGCGTCGCCAATTGTCCTCGCGTGGCGCGGGCATGCTCGCTCAGCTCCAGCGAACACGGACAGGTTGACGAGTAGACATAGTCGAGATGCACGATGCGCTTGCGCACCCCCGCCCGTTCGACCAATTCCAACGCGATGTCGTAATACTGATAGCCCGAGAGCCCCGAGCGCAGGCTGTCCACGCGCACTGGCATGGAGAAGCGCATTTGAATGCGGGCATCAAAGCTCTCAAGGTCCGACATGTAATCGTCCAGCGCCGCTTCGATCACGCCGAACGAAAATGTCCGTTCCGCATGTTTGTAGAAGGACCGCATGATGCGGGACATGTTGATGCCCTTCTTGTCGGCCTCAAGGCTGACTGTCCCGGTCACAGAGGTTTCCAGCGTCAAGGGCGCGCCATCGCGGCTTTCAATCCGCAAGGGCAAACGAAAATTCGAGATACCCACATGCTGGATACGCGTCTTCGCACCGCGGATGAGGCTTGACGGCCCGTTCTGCAAGTCTGGCAGCGTGTCCTTGTAGTCGGCATCTACATGGAACCCTTCCGGGTATTCACGCGTAAAGGATGGGTAATCAACGCCATCACCGCCCGGCACAAGCCGTGCGACCGATGGGTCGAGCTCTATAATATCTGTTGTCGTTGCGTTTTTGGCCCAGCGGCGGAGGAGGTCCAATGCTGCTTCGGCGTCTTCGCGTTCGGGTATTGAAGTGATGTCGGGCGTATGAATGTTCATAAAGTAGCCCCCCTTTCTGTCTGTATGTGCAAAGGAAGTAAGCCTCCGTCCACACATTTCCAATATCGCTAACAGTTACGTGTGACCTTGCAACATGGATGATAAAAAGAGGAGATTGCGGGCGTCTTTCCGCGCCACGCCAGAATCTTGCATTATTGTGCTTTTTTCAGGGCTTGCAGGATGTCTGCCACCAGATCATCGCCATGTTCGATCCCCACCGACATGCGCACCAAACCTGGTGTGATCCCAAGGATATCTTTCTGGTCCTGCGGCAGCCGCTGATGGGTCGTGGTCGCGGGATGTGTCAGGATCGACTTGGCGTCGCCCAGGTTGTTCGAGATCACCGGGATCGTCAGCGCGTTCAAGAATTTGAACGCCGCCGCCTGCCCGCCCTTGAGATCAAGTGACAACACAGTCCCCCCGTTGCCGCCCATCTGGCGGCTCACCAGATCGTGCTGCGCGTGGCTGACATGGCCGGGATAGATCACGCGCGCCAGTGCGGCGTGCCCCTGTAGTGCCTCGGCCAGTTGCAAGGCGGACGCGGCTTGCGCCATGACTCGCAGTTCCAGGGTTTCCAGCCCCTTCAGCATAACCCATGCCGTGAACGGCGACATCGACCCGCCTGTATGCTTCATATAGGGCTCGACCGTTTTGCGGATGAACTCTTGGGTGCCCATGATTACGCCACCAAGTGCACGGCCCTGCCCATCCACATGTTTGGTGGTTGAATAGATCACCACATCAGCCCCTTCGGCGACAGCATTGGAAAAGACCGGCGTGGCAAAGACATTGTCGACCAGCACCGTGGCCCCCACCGCATGCGCCAGCTTTGACACCTCGGCAATGTCGACAACTTCCAAAGTCGGGTTGGAAATGCTCTCGAAGAATACCGCCGCCGTGTCCGCAGTGATGGCCTTGGCCCAAGCTTCAAGATCGGTCCCATCGACAAATTCGACCTCGACCCCGTAGCGGGTGAGCACCTCTTCAAGCACGTAGAGGCAGGACCCAAAGAGCGCGCGGGCCGACACCACCCGATCGCCCGCCTTGAGCATGGCCAGCAAGGCGCCTGACACTGCCGCCATGCCCGAGGCAGTGGCAAAGGCGTCCTCGGCCCCTTCCAGCATCGCCATACGCTCTTCGAACATCCGCACGGTTGGGTTGCCATAACGAGCATAGATGAACTCATCCTCGCCCGCCTTCTCGAACCGCTGTGCGGCTGCTTCGGCGCTGTCATAGACAAACCCTTGGGTCAGAAAGATAGCTTCGCTGACCTCTCCGTATTGACTGCGGCGCACACCGCCATGCACGGCACGGGTGCGGGCATTCCACTTGTCGGACATTGTCTTCTCCGTTCGTGGGCCTGAAAGGGGTCAGGCCACAAAAAACCCCCAGACGCGGGTCAAGCGAAAGGGGGGCTTTCATCCTGACCTTTTAGCGGAGATGTTTAACGTGGCCCGCAATCCGGTAACAAATCGCCACCCGCTTTGGTTACGCCTGCCGCACCGCAGCGTCAACACCGTCACGGTGCTGTAACCTAAAATTCATGCCTTCGTCATATGTCTCGATCATATGGCCCACACAAGATGTGGTAGGAGGCGCGCCATGGCGATCCTGAGACTGAATGCGGGGCCAGAGGGGTTGCGGCTCCACCAGTCACCCGCATCCGCATTATCGGCAACCCGGACGGCAGCTACCGGCCCCGGCCCGGTGATCGTCCTGATCCACGGGTTCAAATATGATCCGGACAGCATGCAGCGCTCACCGCACTCTACGATTTTTGGCACCGTCCGGCATCAGGGCACAGGGGATCATACCCAGTGGCTTCGGCACTTGGGCTTTGGCACCGGGCACGCGGACGAGGGGCTGGCGATTGCCTTTGGCTGGCGCGCCCGAGGACACCTGTGGCGGGCGCAGCGGTCTGCTCGGGCAGCGGGCGTCGCCCTGGCCAAGGTCATCCGCACGATCCGAGGGGTAGCCCCTGAACGCCCCATTCACGCCATCACCCACTCGATGGGATCCGAGGTTGTATTCGAAGCACTGCACCACCTGCCCGCGCACGCTTTGCAGCGGATCGTCGCGATCACAGGGGCCAGTTATGTTTTCAGGGCTGAAACAGCGATGCGAACAATGTCGGGGCAAACCGCCGAATTGCTGAATGTCACCAGCCGCGAAAACGATCTATTTGATCTCATGTTCGAAAGACTTATCGCACCCGATGTGCAGGGTGACCGCGCGATGGGGCTTGGTATATCCCTGCCCCATGCGGTGAATATCCAGTTGGATTGCCCGGCCACATTGGCGGCTTTGACCCGGTTTGGCGGCCAAATCAGCAGCCCACAACGCATGGTATGCCATTGGTCAGGGTACACCCGCCCCGGCGCGCTGCGGTTTTACGCCCGTGCCCTGCGCCATGCCGATGCTGTGCCTCTTGATGACCTGCAAGGCACCCTACCGGGCGCGCTTGCCCCACGCTGGTCACGGATGTTTGCACAGCACCTGTCGTCGGCGCACTTGCCGATGAGACAGAAAACCGCATCATGACCGCCGGATCGCCCGGAGAACCTCATGATCGACCTATACTACTGGCCCACGCCCAACGGGTGGAAGGCCTCAATCGCTTTGGAAGAGTTCGGGCTGCCCTATAAGGTGCACCTGATCAACATCGGCAAGGGCGATCAATTTAACCCTGAGTTCCTGAAACTCTCTCCCAACAACCGGATGCCCGCCATTACCGACCCCGATGGACCTGATGGCGCGCCGATCTCGATCTTTGAAAGCGGTGCGATCTTGCAGTATCTCGCGCGCAAGACGGGCACATTTGGCGGCACAACCGAACGGAACCGTATTGCCGTGGATCAGTGGTTGATGTGGCAAATGGGTGGTGTTGGCCCGATGGCCGGCCAAGCGCATCACTTTTTCAAATATGCCCCGCAGATGGGCCATGACATTCCTTACGCCAAAGACCGCTATCGCAACGAAACCGCGCGCCTCTACGGCGTTCTGGATCGGCAACTGGCCAATACCGAATACGTGGCAGGCGACTACTCCATTGTTGATATGGCGATCTGGCCATGGGCATCCCTGTGGGAAGGCCAGCGGCAGACCTTGGACGACAAGCCCAACCTCGCGCGTTGGCTTGACCTGGTGGGCAGCCGCGCCGCTGTGCAACGCGGGCATGCTCTGCATCTGGACTTGCGCACGACCAAGCAAGACAAGTCGGCACAAGATACGCTATTCAAGTCCAAGACTTGACCAAAAGGGCCACGGGCGGGAGATCGAAGTCATGTTCATGGTCAGCGACTATGTGGCACCCGAAGCGGTGATCCTGTCCGCCGGTGCAGTGTTCACCGTGGGCTATCTGATCACCAATCAGATCATCCTGCGCCTGATGATCCTTTTGGGAACAAGTCTCTATGTTTATTACTATTTTACGGCAGCCGATACCCCGCTTTGGGAAGCGATATATACTTCGGTTGTGATGGGGGCGGCCAATCTGATCGGGCTTGGCAGCTTGCTGTGGCACAGGTCAAGATTTGCCGTCCCCGCAGCCCACCGCGATATCTATCCGCTATTCGAAGGGTTGCCGCCGGGTGACTTCCGCGATCTTGTCAAACGCGCGCAGCGCCATGTTCTGGAAGAGCGCATTCAGGTCACGACCGAGGGCGTTATGCCCAACAAGCTCTACTACGTGATCTCCGGGCCCATTCACATCACCAAGCGGGGCGAGCGATTCACCATGCCCCCAAACCTGTTTGTCGGCGAGGTCGCCTATGCGACGCGACAGACCAGCGCCGCGACGACGCGCCTTGATGCGGGCAGTGAAGTGCTGGAATGGGACGTGGCAGAGTTACGCCACCGCGCACAGAAAAACTCGCGTTTTGCGCTAGCGATTGAGGCGATGATTACCAAGGACCTGGCTATGAAAGTCGCCTTTGCCGTCGCGCCGCATTCCGAAAGCTGGAACGAGGATGCCGCCAATGCGCGGCCCAGGCGGGCCTAGGCGCCTTCTTCTTCCTCGTCTTCGTCGGAAATCATGTATTTCTGGAGCGCCGCGAATTGCAGGAAGATAAAGGCGACCATTGCAATGGGAAAGCCGAACGTCTCGATCTTGACCCATGTGTCGGTGGACATGGTGCGCCAGATTACTTCGTTGGCAACGGCCAGCACCGCAAACATTGCGCACAACCTACGCGTCAGGATCATCCAGCCCTCATGCTCCATCGGCACGGCGTCGGACAACACAAAGGCAAGCCAGCTTTGCTTGCGCAACAGCCCGATGCCAAGCAGAAGCGCAAAGAGGCCGTAGACGATACTGGTCTTCATCTTAAAGAACCTTTCGTCATTGAACCATGCGGTCAGCGCGCCGAAGAAGATGACCATGAAGGCGGTAAAAATCTGCATCCGACTGAGTTGCCGTGTCAGCGCCCACAGCGCGCCCATAGCGATCAGTAGGATGGGCACAAAAATCAATGTCGCGACGATGAAGCCGGAATATTCGGTACCCGCGAATTCATAGGTGTTGTCGCGAATGCGCAAGTAGATCAGAAAAAAGACAATCGGCGGACCCAGTTCCAGGACCTGTTTCAACAGGGGATTGATCTCGCGCGCGTCTGCCATGCTCTGCCTCTTTTTTATCCGCCCATCTCGACGATCACGGCCCCGCCGGCGATCAGCGCCATCAGGGCAATTCTGCGCGGTCCTACCGTTTCTTTCAGCACCAGCCAACCGATGATTGCCGCAAATACGGTAGATGTTTCGCGCAGCACCGCCGCCTCACCCACCTTGTCCAGCCGGGTCGCCATCATGATGGAGCCGAAGGAGAAGAAGGCAACGATGCCGCCGATCACACCGCGCAGCATCAGCGGCGCCACGGCGGGCGGGTTCTGCATCCGGCGCCAGCGCATGTAGGCGACGGGCGGCATAAAGATGCCGTCGATCATGAAAAACCATGCAAGGAAGGTGAACGGGTTCTCAGTGGCCCGGATGCCATAGGCGTCGTAGGTCGTATAGAGCGCGACAAAGAGGCCAGTGATCACCGCAAGCCCCAGCGCCATCGGCAGCGTGTCGCGGTTGGTTTGCAGGTTCCGCAGGTTGTAAAGGGCGAGGCCGTAAATGCCCGCGAGAAGCACACCGACGCCCAGCCACTGGACCAGAGTAAAAGTCTCGGAAAACAGCAGATATGCACCGATCACAGTGAAGAGCGGACCTGTGCCCCGCACGACGGGGTAGACCACTGTAAAGTCGCCCTTGGTATAGGCCCACGCCTGAAGGCACTTGTACCCAACATGGATCACGAACACTACGGCGAAGATGGGCCACATATGCGGTTCCGGCCAAGGTACGACAAAGAGCGCAAAGGGGGCCGCCATCAGGCCATAGGACGCGTCGATCGCGCCGCGCGTCAGCCAAGGGTCGTGACGCCCCTTCTGTAAAGCGCCGAAAACGGCGTGCAGAAAAGCCGCGAGAATGGCGAGACAGAGGGCCACTGTGTGACCTGTTTCGGTGCCCTCAATGCTGGCCAGCCAGGCCGTCATTCAAAAAGTGTCCCCGCGGGGACACATCTAAACCATTGAAAAGGCTCAGTTGTCATTTTCGAGCCCGGTCAGCGCGGCGGCAAAATCCTCGGGATCGAAGGGCGAGAGGTCATCGATTTGTTCGCCCACGCCGATGGCGTGGATGGGCAGGCCGAACTTGTCGGCCAAAGCGACGAGAACACCCCCCTTGGCCGTCCCGTCAAGCTTGGTCATCACAAGGCCCGACACATCGGAAACTTCCTGGAACACCTTGACCTGATTGAGCGCGTTCTGACCCGTCGTCGCATCAAGCACCAGCATCGTGTTGTGTGGCGCGGTTTCGTCTTTCTTGCGGATCACCCGGACAATCTTGGCCAGTTCTTCCATGAGATCACCGCGGTTTTGCAACCGGCCCGCCGTGTCAATCATCAGAAGGTCTGCGCCCTCGGCCTGGGCCTTGGTCATCGCGTCAAAGGCGAGGCTGGCAGGATCGGTGCCCTCGGGTGCGGTCAGCACGGGCACCCCGGCCCGTTCGCCCCAGACCTGAAGCTGTTCCACAGCAGCGGCGCGGAATGTGTCGCCTGCGGCGATCACCACAGACTTGCCTGCGGCACGAAACTGACTGGCGAGTTTGCCGATAGTCGTGGTCTTGCCCGAACCGTTCACACCCACAACCAGCACCACCTGTGGCTTTTGCGGATAGAGCGGCAAAGGTTTGGCCACCGGTTCCATGATCCGGGCGATTTCCTGTGCCATCAATTCCTTGATCTCGCGCACCGACAGCTTTTTGCCCATGCGCCCCTCGGCCATGTTGGCAGTCACACGAAGGGCGGTATCGACGCCCATGTCGGCGGCAATCAACAACTCTTCAAGCTGTTCCAGCATGTCGTCGTCTAGCTCGCGACGCATGACAGGGGCCGTATCGCGACGCCCAAGGAGACGACTGAGGATACCGCGTTTAGGTTGCGCGGATGCTGGTGTGTCTTCGATCAATGCCACCGTGGGGACCGCGGCGGGCATGGGGGCCGGTTCGAGGTCCACCGCCTCGGGCAATTCCTCGACCGCGGCGGCGGGTGTGTCCATGGCAAGATCGGTGGG
>JBCBID010000010.1:0-155608 GCA_038525015.1 Pseudomonadota bacterium
GATGATCTCTTCGCCTTCTTGACGACCGATGCAACCGACGTGGTGAAACCAGTCCACCCAAAGGCCATGCCCGTGATCCTCAGGACAGAGGAAGAGATTGACCGGTGGCTGACCCTACCAACAGAGGACGCCCTGAAACTGCAACAGCCGCTCCCTGACGGAACCCTGAAAATCGTAGCAAAGGGAGATCGGAAGGATGGAGAAGCTATTTAAGTGGCGAGAGGCCGGTTTTTGCGCGACCGGGTAAGAGGGAGTCCAAAACTAAAGGCAGCTTTGGGTTGCGCGCTGACCTTGCAGCGTTGCGCGGCTAAGGTTGGGAGAGAGCACAGACCTACTGGCTTACCGCGATGCAGCCAATGATGGCTTTCGAAGATGCACATACAAAGGCTTTTGCGTTTTTCGATCAAAAGTTTCAAAATCAACGTTTGTGTTGCTTGTCCGGTCCATGCAATCTGTGATTGCATGACCAAAAAAGGGTTCGTTTATGGGATTTGGATTTCGAAAATCATTTAAGGTTGCGCCAGGCATCAAGATTAACACCGGTAAGCGAGGCGCGTCAATTAGTCTGGGCGGAAAAGGCCTGACCACAAATATTAGCGAGCGTGGTACGCGTGTGACCGCTAGCATTCCCAAAACAGGTCTTAGCTACACAGCAACTTCCAATACGAAAACAAAAGCCAAAGTGGCATCGAGGTCGCGTCCAGAAGTGCGCCAACAAGCCGAAGTTAAACCTGCCAAAAGGTCCATTTTGGGTACGATCTTCATATGGATTGGCATATTGACCGTTGGATTTCTGATAATTGGCGCGATAGCAGGCTAACGCCCCCCTGATCTGCGCACCCAACACATTGATGGTGCATATTTTCGGTGGGGGGCACAGTCTTTGAGCTGCCGTTCGCCCAAATGAAGCAGACATCTAAACTGAAACTGTTTAAGTCAGCAAAGTCCGCACCGCCACCGTTCTAGCGCTGTGCAGCTAAGGTCTACAGTGAGCCCATCTCGACCGATGCTGCGTGCCGCACGAATGTCGGGTCTGGCGAACTGCGCTGCGGTAGCAGAATATCATTCCGTATGAATTTAGACCTGGCTGATGGAGCGTTCCAAAAGTCCGCAAGGATGCTATTGCGACGGCTGACACGTTTCACGTCTCTGTTCTACCGGGGCGCACTTTGGCGAAGCTGAAGAACTGCCCGAGAAGCTGGGATCACTTCAGTCGCCAAGTGGGTTACCGACTACAATCACCGGCGGCCGCATTCAGCCCTCGGCTACGACACCCCAGTAGCTTTCGTCGCCCAGATCGCCGTAACGGGCGATCCGCTACGCGAGATGGAAAGGCTCCAAGCATCGCCCGCCCCCGCGGGGTACGGACCTCGATATGGTGATCGGAATGGGTGTCGCCCGACCCGTAGGCGCTCGGCACCACGCTCGGCCGCACGAGGTCGAAGGTTAGCGCTCAGCGCGAAGGTCTTGCCGCCCGTGTTCCGGGTCAGGGTTCCGATCCGGTCCGGATCGCCCCAGGCAATGCCCCCTTTCTTCTCTGTTTCTTGCTTTCACACCGACAACCTACGGTATGTTAGTCTGTAACGGTGACCAGTAGCCCCAACCGAAAAAGAATGCTTAAATCCTATGACGCCTCTCTATATACCAACCCGTATATTTCTACAAAAATCCCGTATCTTCAGCCTAGGCGGCATTCAATCATATTTGATCAAGCAAACGGAGCAGGAATGAACCCTCAAAAGACAGGCCTTACAGAACTTCTATTATTGCTTCCGCAAATCAAATTCAGGAGCAGCGTTCATGACAAGACTTGAGAAGGCTGAAAAGGCAGCGGTCCTAATAGCGGCAGTACTGGCCATTTTTCCACTAGTGGAGTTCATAAGTACTCGCGAAGCCCGGTCTTTGGATCGCGATGCGAACTACGTGTCTGCGGTATCGATCTGTCAGGCTTTAAGAGATAGCAATCGAGAAACTCGGCTTCAACACCTTAGAAATGACCGGTCTGACCTTGCAAGCGATCTCTTCTCAGAATTCTATTCCCGGGGAATTGGATGTCGGTGCCGGAGACTGCTCATTGCCGACGGATCTCAGAACTTTGAAGGAATAGATTGGGAATTTTGCAAAGGTGGAATCGAGCGCTAGAACTCATCAGCGACCTTTTTGTTCTATTCGCATTGGCCTTGCGAGTTCCCCACCCCGCCAACCCTCTTCCGCAGCGCCGATATCACCTTTTCGCCCGTCACGACGTCGAGCCGCTCGGCGGTGCGCCGGGTGATGCGCTCGCCATCGGGGAAGACGCAGACCTCGGTGTCCTCGGTCAGCTAGATGATCGAGCCGTCGAACTCGAGGAAGGTGATGGAGGCGCTGTCGGCGATCCCCTGCGTGACGGTCCCCATCGGGTCGTTCTCGACCCAGGTGTCGCCGACGAGCGCGCGGACGGACCGGCCGGTGATGCCGACGCCCGACCAGCCGCGACCGGGCTCGTGCCGGGCGATGACGGTGACGGGGCGGAACTTGATCTGCACGTCATCGGCGCGGTTGGGGCCGCACAGATGGACGAAGGTCTTCTGATCAGCGCTCTCCACGCGCAGGCCCGCGCTCGCGTCCTTGGGCGGCCAGAGAAGGGGCACGCGGCATTTTTTGCGCTCTTGGTCGCGGTGGACGGCAGATGAACATCTGTGCGCGCTCCTAGAGGGGGCGGGCGATCTTCTCGATCATATCGACCTCCTGGATATCTTGGGGTCGGACGCTTAGCCGCGCTTGCGCTTGGTCGTCTCCCAGTCGCGAGGTGCACGGCCGTCGGCTAGCTGGCGGCAATAAATGCGACCGATTTGCTGGTGAGGGCCCATTTGATACGAACGCCGGTTCTGACGTGTGGCTTTCGTTCAAGTCTCGACGTTCCAGACGAATGGTTGAAAAGAACGGACCTTCGTGCGCCACGCGGCGAATGCCCGCTTCATCCCGCCCTGCGGTCGCCAGAGCGTCTAAGATGAACGACCGCTTCGGGCTGCCGGGAGACACTACGGTCGAGCGCGGCAGAGGTCAGCAGTGAGCCCAAAGTACCGAATGCTGCAGCCGGCGCGAATGACAACTTAGTACCCCAAATCTCCTTCCTAGTGTCTGCCACTGCTACCTTTGTTTTTTGAGGGTGAGCGAATACTTTGGGCTACATGAGTTGAAAGGATCAGTTTGTGATAGATATCAAAGACCGAGCTACATTGAAAACCTGGTTAGCAGATCGGGCGCAACCAGATGAATTGATCATTGCTTCTCGTATAGCTTGCAGAAAACTACCTAGGCTGGTGAGCGCAATTGTCGGCACCGAAAGCTCGACCACGCGAGACAATGTGTTGCTTCCAGTATTTCGCTCTATCGCGGCGACGATGAACTGCGCCACCTTTGAAGACTTTCGCGTAGAGATATCGCCGCGCTTATCCCAAATTGCCGACGGCGCTGACCGCGCATATGCAAGCTGCGCAGCGATCGATGCCGCAAACACAGATAGCTTGACCGCATTCAGCGTAGGGGCCGCCGACGCCGCAAGCTCAGCTTGCGAAGCGGTGAAGGTCGCTGGCGGGTCATATGGTGCTGCACATTATGCGGCAGCAGCAGAAATCGAAGATGCCTGGAGAGCAGTTCGGCATGACGCGTTACTAATTGAGCAAGGAGAGCAAGCTTCTCAATTCGATAAACGCTGTCTTTGGCCTAATCCGGTCGGATTGCATGGAATGCCAGATGAGTTGCTGACCAAATGGCATCAACTTCGAGAGTATCTCGCCAATGCGGACGAAGGTTGGGAAGTATGGACAGATTGGTACCAGGATCGTTTGGATGGAAAGGTTCTTAACAAAGACCATGAGCTCAAGAAGGCACTCCTTCCAGAAAGCATTTGGAAGTTGGGAGCGGCTAAAGTGAATGAAGAGGTTGCCCGCATGGCTCCTAGCATGAGCTCAATAGGCTCCAGCGATCATCCGACCAAAGCCAGTCCGGACACTTTGAAAAATCCGTTCAGTGACGAAAGAAAAGAGGATACTAGGTCACATGCTCAAGAATACACTAGGCAAGTTGTCCTCAAAAATCCAGTCGTGATAGGACTGCAGATTTTTGACCTCCATGATCGAATTGCGCAGGAAATCTACGTTCGCAAGCAGGAAAGGCGGAATGATGCTTTATCAGTTCAGAATATCGCATTTCTGGAAGGCATCGAAGCTTCACTCGATGAACTTGCATTGGCCAGTTCTGAGTTAGCGACAAACCCAAAGCGTGTTGATGCCGACACCTTAGCAAGACAAGCTTGGACTGTACGCGATCAAATCGAGAAATATTCTGGGTGGATCGCAGGTGACGAAAACGCGAGAGCCATCGCGAATGGTGTTCTCGTTAGTGGTATGGCTGGTATGCTGATACAGGTTGTTGGAATGTCGGCACTTCCCGTTACTATTCTTGCCGTGACCACAATGGCTGGAGATAAATTCAACGGTAGGGTCGCAGACTTTATAAAGCGGATGAAGGGCGGATAGATCGGAGCGGTTTTCAGGTCTTGACGAACTCTCTTACCAACTTCCGAGAATTGTTTGGCCTGCCCATCCGTTTTCACCAGCCATCCGCCCCGGAACATCTGGGCTGCTAGACTCCATCGGGCCTCGTCGCAGTGGGTGTTGGTAGAGATCCCAAACACTTACGTGCTTTAGGTCATATTCCGCCCGCAAAAGGCGAAGCAATACCCGCTATGCTATCTTCGCCTTGAGACATCTCCGCATTTGCTCTAGCGCGGATCAATCAAGAAAGAGGACAAACCATGAAAGATATCAATTGGGACGCGCTTTCGCTGGACGAGTTGAAAGACATTCAGAAGAAGGCGACCAAGGCCATCGAAAGCTTCGAAGCACGTAAGCGCAAGGAAGCACTGGCAGCCGTAGAAGCCAAAGCCGCCGAAATGGGCTTTAGCCTGAGAGAGTTGACCGGCCATACAAAAACCAAAATCACTAAATCAGCACCCAAGTACTGCCATCCCGAAAATCCGGCCAAAACTTGGACTGGCAAAGGTCGCCAACCCAACTGGGTCAAAGACGCGCTTGCGAATGGCCAATCGCTCGATGACCTGCTGATCGTTAAGTAAAGTCAAGACCGGGCGCATCGCCAAGTGCGCCTCTTTCACTTCTAAGGAGTGACTTGAAGCATTTGTTCGTACCACGCGTGGATTGTGCAACATGTTCGTTGTTTGGCACCTGCTCGAAAATCCACCGTATGAAAAACTTCGGTGACCGATTGCTTCGCCACATCGATGACTTTCACAATGCGTTGGCTCCTAGCCACCACCCTTGCCAAGTGGCGCAATATGTCCTGCGCTGAAAGAATTATGTTTGGGACGCGTATACTAGGTATCCAGCCTCGGCTAGTTCAGCCGCTCTCCGGGGCTTAGAAGCATCAGTCGCGAGATGTTGCTGAGCCCTGTTCTTTCGTATTGCCAGAGACAAACACGCAGTTGCAAATGTTCGTTGGTTGCCGGACCCGTTAGGGGTCCGGTTCCGCGCACCCGCACTGCACGATGTGTTCGTCCTGCAATACGCGCTCCCGCCGAACCCATAATGTCAGACCATACCTTGCCTGCTAGATACAGGCTCCTTGGTAACATAGACTGAACATCCTCGCCACGAGGAGTTAATCAGTAAGTACAAACTATGAGTTCTCAATTTGCCCTCGACTTGCGCTCAGCCCGCAAGAAAGCGGGCTATACCCAAGACGATCTAGCACATCTTCTTGATAGCCATCAGACTGTGGTCTCGCAGCTGGAACACGGCAAACGCCGTCCTAGCCTCATCGAGATCATCGATCTATCGCTCGTTTATGGCCGTTCTTTCGAAAGTTTTTTTGCGGAAGTGATGGCCGAACGAAAGCAGCACTTAACAACCCGGCTCTCAACGCTTCCGGCACCTGGTCGCAAAGCCATGAGCACCTTTAACCGCCCAGGATCACTAGCACGCATGAAGCGTCGGCTGGCGGAAAGCAACGATTATGGCGACGCTTAGGGTTCTGTCACTGGCGGTGTCCTCCGGACGTGTCGGCTACGTGTTCCTTGAAGGTACTCAGTTGCTCGATTGGGCGGTCACCACCACGGTTTCAGGCAAAGCCACCGACCTGGTTGCGTTCGTCCAAGAACTGATCAACACACTGAAGCCTGATGTGGTCGTGACCGAGAAGTGCGACCAGAATTGCCGCAAAGGCAGCCGCTCTCGACAGCTTATCGCATCCATCGCAGAACTAGCCAGCCACAACTACGTTCTTGATGTTGCGGTGTCGCGCCCGCGCGTCTTCCAATCCAAATACGAGGAAGCGGAAAGTGCGGTTGGTCGGCACCCCGATCTGATCGGGTATCTGCCTGAAAAGAAACGCCAGTTCTTCGAGTTTGAGCCTCGCAATATGATTGTGTTCGAGGCCTTGGCGCTGGCCGAGGAAGTGATCTTTGGTCCGCCGGACAAGTTGGCCGCTGCCATGGGCTAGACGCCATCAATCAAGAAATCTGAATATCCAACCCGTACCCACGCGCTCTTAAAGAGCGCGTGGTTTGATTGGATAGCGTCGTAACTCACAGAGCAAAACCCACAAACAAAATGATTCATTTTTTATCAATTGCGCGCATCGAACAAATCGATTGACTCTAAATGGCGTCAACTGGCAGCGTTCCCTCATTACGGGAGGGATACAAAATGCGTTCATATGAAGCGGCTCGCCGCCTTTACAGTGTCATGGAATTTTTCAGCAGGTTAGCTATTGGCATAGGCATACTCGTCTTTGTTGGTGCCTTGCTGCTTGGTCGGGATGGATCCTTTGGGAATATGACTGTGGTCATAGCCGTTGCAGCAATTGCACTCGCGACAACAATCGGTATGGCAGGGTTTTATGGCCTCATTTTCGCGCAGCTCGGTCGCGCTGGGGTCGACAGTGCGGAATACGCCCAGCAATCCCTTCAGGTGGCTCGTGAACAACTTGAGATTTCCCGGCAAGCGCTAGCGCAGGCCCGAAACCCAAGTCAGGGCTACGCAACAACTCAGCCTTCCCACGAAGAAGACGCTGGCTCGTCGGGAACTGGGGATGCCACGCTTCCTTCGTATCGCAACAACGCGGACGCTCCGCAGGCGTCTCATGATGTATCGGCAAGCAGCAAGTCAGGCACGGCTGTGCCAAAAACCGAAGCAGCGATGATTGAAAACAGTCCTGATGTTCCGCTACCTGACCTAAGCGATGAGATCCACTATGAAAACGGCCGATACTACGCGGCAGGCAAAAGATTTTGGTCGCGCAAAGAGGCAGAGGACTTTTTACGAAAAACGCAAAAGAGCCCTGCAACCGCTTGAATGCAACCCCCCATACAGACCCCCAACCCGCGTGGGGGTCGTGTTTGTGGACCAAGGGTGGTCATAGCGGAACATAGTGGAACAGTTCTTCCAAATTGCCACCCTGACTTCATCTGTCTTTTGGACAGATGAAGGTCCCTTGGACCCGCTCGCCCATGCACGCCCGAGGTCCACCCGCCAACAGATACCGAAGGTCGATTTATGCGTATCAAACTGAAGCACGAGACAGTTCGAAAGGGTTTGCTGTTCAAGACACCCTATACGCAAGTTTCCTGCACCGTTCTGTTTTCACATGAAGAGTTGCAAATCCTGCGGCAACGACACCTTTTGAAAACCAAACTCATGGACCGACGCCCAGCCACGGCAAAAGTAGATGATCGCGATGACAAGTTTGAGCTCATCGTCGGCGACCTGACGAATGGCAAAATCGATCACTTCCTCACCGCCCACCCGTCCGCCGGAAAGTTGTACGAGGAAAGGCTCCTGGACGCGCTGCGACAGCTCAAAGACTGGATTGGCGATAACGCAGAGCTCGCGGACGAATTTGTGGTTGAGTACTGATGGATCGCAACTTCGAACATCTTTTCAGCAGTCTCGTTGGTGCATCGATCATTCTGATTGGTCTTGTCTTTCTGGCGGTCGTCGTCACACCGATGTTTCTGCTCGGCATCGCAGTGTATGTCGGTGTGCGTCTCTGGCTTGAAAGTCCGGCACGGTTGGAACGGCTGGCGCGCGCAGAGACACTGCGGCCTTACCACCACGCTTTGGCCGGTCAGGTCTCGTTGGACAAGGCGGAAATCGAAGCCGCTTTGGCCAAGCATTGGGGGAAGAGTATGCCTGATGTGCTCCGCGCACAGCTGATTGAGTTTGGCGTAGCGCTTTTTGACGCCGAAGGGCTGTCACCCGACACTCCGCCCCCACCTGAACTCTGCAACACGGTTGAAGGCGGTCGGTACCGTGACCTGTTGGCTCGACAGGGGCAGGCTCGAAACGACCGGCAAATGCTCCTGTCGGCGCTTGATGTGATCAGCCAGGCGTTGTCGCCTATCGCCCGTGCGGTCCCACCGATGGATGGCGATGTGCTGGTGCCAGTTACGCAGTTCCTCACGCCGCTTGGACCCACGATTGGACGGATCATTAGTCCGTTCTTTCAAGACACAGGATACAATCACTTCAAAGCTCTGCGCGATCAGTTGGACAACAACCTGCGTCAAACACATCGGGTGAACCCAATCTTCCCCGGCGACTACAAGGGGGACAACGCCGTTGAGACCTATCTCACAGGTACCACGTTAAAGGACCTGTTTGATCTGAAGACCCCGTTCCAAATCCCCGATGAGCTGCGCTTTGAACATATGCATGTCGTTGCGGGTAGCGGGCACGGCAAAACCCAAACTCTGCAATACCTCATAGCAGAAGACTTGCCGGATGTAGCGGAGCGACGGAAGTCGGTGGTCGTCATAGATAGCCAAGGCGATCTCATCCGGACTCTTTTGGCTGCCCGACACCTACCGCCGGAACAGATTGTCTTAATCGATCCGGAAGATATCGAATTCCCGGTGTGTCTGAACCTGTTTTCTGTGGGTATCGATCGCTTGGGCAACTACACGCCACTGGAACAAGAGCGGCTAACCAATTCGATTATCGAGCTCTACGACTACGTTCTGGGCACGCTGCTGTCAGCAGGGATGACATCCAAACAGAGTGTAGTGTTTCGCTATGTGACGCGACTTATGTTCCACATTCCAGATGCGACCATTCATACTTTGCGAGATTTGCTGGAGCCCGGTGGTGCGGAGAAGTTCTCTGAATACATTGCTCGGCTTGAAGGGACGCCGCGGCGCTTTTTTGAGACCGAATTTGACAGCAAAGAGTTTAATAGTACGAAAACGCAGGTGTTGCGTCGCCTCTATGGCGTCCTCGAAAACCAGACCTTCGAACGGATGTTTGCAAACCCGCAATCAAAGTTTGACATGTTCAGTGAGCTCAACGCGGGCAAGCTGATCCTTATCAACACATCAAAATCGCTTCTTAAGGAAGAAGGCACAGAGATCTTTGGGCGGTTTTTTATCGCGTTGATCACTCAGGCAGCCCAAGAACGCGCCACCATCCCGGAATGGGATCGACTGGCCACCCATGTCTACATCGACGAAGCCCAGGACTATTTTGACGCAAATATCGGCATCATCTTGAGCCAAGCGCGCAAGTACCGGGTCGGCCTCACAATGGCTCACCAGTTTTTGGGTCAATTATCGTCTGGGCTTCCCGACGCCATGGAGGCTAACACGTCAATCAAACTGGCCGGGGGTGTATCGGCGAAAGACGCGCGTGCGTTGACGAACCAAATGAGCGCGGATGCTGAGATGATTCAGAGCCAACCGAAAGGCACCTTTGCCACCTTTTTGCGAGGGCTTACCAAGCGAGCAGTGCCGATTGCGTTCCCGTTCTTCGTTCTGGAGAAGTTTCCGAAGACGACAAAAGAAGAACGTGAGGCCATCATGCAACACAGCCGCGACGCCTATGCCGAACCATGGCAGCCCAAAGCTGAGCAAGGCGAACCAGAACCGGAGGAACCGGAAATCATCCCACCGAAAAAAGACGATGAAGACCCGTGGAAGCCGTCGCCAGAGCTTTGACTGCGCGTATGGTGCAGAGCATGACAAGATCCAAAACCAAAGTGTCTCCCGATCTTCTGCCCACCGGTCGTGAGCTCCGTTGGATGGCGCATATCGACCGCCACGGCCCGCAAAGCAGCGCGTTCCTGTTCAAACTGACCCAAGATACGCATCGCTGCAAAGATTCGTCTCTAAGACGTTTGCAGGCACTGACAGACGCCGAATACCTTATCCGGCCCAAGCAACAGGAACAGATTGCGAAGGCTAATTTCAACGCGCATGTGTATGACCTTTCCGCCAAAGGTTATGAATATTTGACGTATCATCACATGCTTGAGCGTCATGCCCGCCCGACTGGACACTGGTGGCACGGATTTTGGGTCGCCAGCGTTTCCAGCGCCATCGAAATCAACGCAGCGCGCTCGGGCCTAGAATACATTCCCGCAGCACAGATACTTGCCTTGAATGATGTGGGGATGGCTATTCCGCTTGAACGGGGCACGCTCATCCCAGATCAACTGTTCGCGCTGAAGTATCCCGATGGCTATCGTGTCTTTGCGCTTGAAGTTGATCGCGGTACAGAGCCAGTACGTTCCCAAGCCGCGCGAAAATCGCTGCAGCGGTCAGTGCGCCAATACGCAGAAGTTTTGCACCACAGGTTGCACCAACAGCATTTCCGACTGAAGTCGGGCCTCTTAGTCGTATCTGTCTTCATGAGCCATGCGCGTGAGCGCCAGTTCTTAGATCTGCTTGGTGCCGAGCGAGGGCATCACTTGACGGCAGTATGTGCCCCAGGGTTTCCAAACTGGGAGACCGTCCTTCCTGCGCTGCAAAAGATCTTTGTTTGATCCTGACAGCCCGGAATTGAAATATCTTGTGATGAGCTAAACGTACTTGCTCATTTCTACACATCGCGGCAAATAAGTGAAAATACGCACCTTTTACGGCAAGCGCTCCCTCTGAAACAGTGTTCCGGCACAACCAACGAGATGCAAATGCATAAGAGAAAAACCAAGACGTCGTTTTGGGATATGCTTTGAACGCAGTCGTAGGTTGTTTGGTCTAGGCGGCTAACTCCAACCTGTTCTTTGCGGACGTCGGTCAATGTTAAATCGGTGTTGAGCCGGTATTTGTTCGGTACAGACTTGCTCCCGTGGGACGAAATGTCGCGAAGCCGCGCCCTAGTCGCTGTAAAACGCTCCCATGATATGCGAAATCGCTTTTTAGTTGCCATGGTTGCAGTCGGAAAGCAGTGCTTTGAAAAATGTGATCGTCGACTATCTGGACAAAGGCTCATTACGCAGGGTAACCGATGTGTTATGTTTCCGGTGAGGCCAGCGATGGAGGGAATACACCTTGGGCGTCTTACCGTACCCACGGATACCGACATTGCCAAAGTGATCAAGGAGCTTATACCGCTCTAGCCGCAGCAGCAACTCCGACGCCGACTTTGGGCGCACGTCACAGATCGTCGTCACCTGATTGATCGATAAATACCGATACTTCCAGATGGCCGTCATAGCAGCCAAGGTCACTTCTGTGACCGCAAGATCTATCACCTTAGACAAAGGATCATTCCTGAAATACTACCGGAGATGGTGACGGATTTCGAAGCAATCTGTCTAGTTGACAAAGTGTTTCTGATTCAGAAACGTGCGCGCTGCTTTCAATCCATAAAGCTATCAATGCCTATCTAGTCAACAATACACTTTTTCACACTGTGCGCCTTGACCATCAAGGTTACTCTAACTACAACGTCAAATCTAGAACTTGCCGAAACTTCAACTTTCATAGGCGCTTGGATCGTTCGAGTGGTTAGTTCACTTACTTGTTGAGGGACTTTAAATTGCGCTTTTTGTACTTAGTTCTTTGCATTTCCTTTTGCGGCCCCTCCCACTCGGATGCACCAAGACTAAGCTCAGCCACAATCGAAAGAATTTCTCAGCAACCTGAGTCCTTGCTGCAAAAACGCCTACCTGAAGGCGAATGCAATCAACTTTCGTTGGTACAATACTGTTTAGGCGTCCAAATCTCAGCTGAACGGGCTTATCGACCACTACAAATCAACCCAATCGGAGAGCTTCAGCGACCATACAAAATAAAGGATGTTCGCGTTTGGGTAGGTCAAGAATATTTTTTGTATCTTGAGATGACTACTAACGCTCCAATAGAAATGATTACCGACGATCAATTTAATGCACATCGCAGTGCATTTTCGAAATTCTTCTCCGATGAAGATCTATCAGAGATAGGCGCAAGCCAATCAGAACGCTACTTTGCTGATGCTCGAGTTATAACAAATGCACCTAGAGAAAAAGTTATTGCAAACTTAGAGGAGTTAACTGGGTCTAATTTTGTTGAAACCTTGGTTCATCGAAATTTGCTTATTTTTGATTACCCGATCTACAGCGTGGAACAGGAAAATGTAAATAATAGAATTTTTAACTTTCAGGAAGAATAATGGATAACAACTACTCAATAGAATTAGTCTCGACTCCTCAGAGGTTTAATAATGGACACGCAGGAGTACATGTCGTCGATGAAGTCGGTAATGTTGTCGCAAGTATTCATGGTGGGCCTGCAAAAGGATACGGAAGTTTCGGACATGGATTCCCTAATTCGGTTTATCAAGACAGCACTCCGCTTGTCGTAAATATTGGCGGGGAAAACTATACACTAGGTGATCAAGGCTATACTCCAGAGCATCGGCATACACTTGTCTCGGGTTTGACATTCGAAGATGCAATCGCAATGCTTGATGATGCTGGCCAGTCGGCACGCGATCTTTTTGGCGATAATACACAGTATCAAGCCGCATATATCCCTGGTGACCTTTCTATTTATGAAAGGCTTACAGGCATAGCTCTGGCTGGTGATCCACATGCATTGTATCAAAATTCAAATTCTGTCGCATATGTTGTTGTCAAGGCTATCGAATTTTTCGCTACCTACGTTTATGAAACTGGCGTAGTGGAGCCTGTAGACTGGGAGAACTGGCCAGTTAACCTACCTGGCTATTTAGGCGGTTGGTACGGGGAACTCCAACAAGTTGGTCTAAGTGTTGAAAACCTTCCGTTTGGGACTGGGATACCTTTTTCTTATACATCCACTAGTTCTGTTATTCAATTGGGGGACCTGAGCCGTTACTCGGAAGAAGTACTTGAGGGGATTATTCAGAGTCTGCCACAAAATGCTGTGCTCACGAGAACTGTATTCGTACATCACAACGGCGAAGTTCATGAGACTGGCGTAATTGATTACTCTGGCGGTTATGATCGTATTGAAGTTGTACTTGATGCCAATGATAATGTGGTGAGCCGACGTTACGTTTTAGGAGATCAGAACCGTAATGAGAATGGCTCATATAGCGCGCCAAGAACCGAAAGTGGCGGCTGGGGCGGTCCAAGCGACAGTACAGGTTCGGGGGGGCGTTCTTCTGAGGGCGGTAATGGATGGAGTACTCATGACGGACGACCAATCATCATTGATCTTGATCGCGATGGTATTGAGATCACCATCGAAAAAAATGTCCTTTTCGACTGGGACAACGATGATTTTGTTGAACAGGGATCATGGGTCTCTGCAGATGATGGTCTTCTAGTTCTTGATTTGAACGTCGACGGATCGCGTGGTGCAGGCGATGGGATTATTGATCAAACGCACGAACTTGTGTGGTCGCTTTGGGGCGATGAGGGTGATACCGATCTTCAAGCTTTAGGGCGAGCTTTTGATGACAATGGTGATGATGTCATTGATACTAACGATGGTGTTTGGTCGGAACTACGGATTTGGCAGGACCTTGATCAAGATGGCGAGACCGATGACGGTGAGCTACGTAGCCTCGCACATTGGGGTATCACCCAAATAAACGTGTTTTACGATGATGGTTCTACCTTCGAGAATGTGGATGATGATATCACATTGTTTGGCAATACGCTGCATGGATTGGCGTCGTTCCGACACAATGGGTCAGCCATTCATACAGATGAAGATGTCTCGGCAGATGAAGACGGTCTTTATACCGCCAGCACTGGCGTTGGCGATATTTCGCTAAGCTACAACAGCTTAGGTTGGCGTCGCATAGAAACCGATGTTGGCTATGATATCCAATTTGAGACCGGTGAAGAGTTGCGATACGCTGTTATCACCACTGACACCGCTCCAAATATCAACCTCGACGATTTCGTATTAGATGGTGCCACTGGCGATGACCGGTCAAACCACCTCAATGCAACATGGCACTCACGCAGCGTTCAGATTGATGGCAGCGCGGGCGACGATAGTGTGTGGGGTGGCAATGCCGATGACTTTATTGCTGGCGGCACTGGGTCTGATGATATCCGCGGTCATGGCGGCAACGACCTTCTTTTTGTGGATGCCGCGGACTTCACACGCCATGTAGATGGCAACGAAGGAATCGATACGCTGGTCGTGAACGATACGGCTAACGTATCTATCATATTGCAATCTCACAACGTCGAAGCCGTGTATAGCGGCGCGGGTAACGACTTCCTGTCGGGTGCTGACCTATGGCACGACCTACCGATTTCTGGCGGTGATGGTGATGATACTATTCTCGGTGGGTTGTCATCAGACAATTTGCAAGGCGGCGCAGGCAACGATTCAATCAGCGCTGACTATGGCAGCGACTATGTGTTTGGCGGAGAAGGTAATGACACGCTTGACGGTGGCCAAGGTGACGATTGGGTAAATGGCGGCGCGGGCGATGACTATGTGATTGATCGGGACGGAGACAATCGCTTGTCCGGCGATGTTGGCAATGACACGCTGATCGGCGGTGCTTTTGATGACACATTGCTTGGCGGCGCGGGCGATGATGAATTGTCAGGCGGACTGAGTGACGACACCCTGATTGGGGGCAGTGGCAACGACACCCTATACTACTGGAATGGTGACGACTCTTTGGACGGGGGTGATGGAGACGATGTCTTCATCATTGATGAGCAAGGGTTGAACGAAGGATACTCCCGCTGGGGGTGGTCGATAGTATTGGGTGGCTTGGGCACCGACTTCTTGGAAACACAGTTTTCCTTGGCCGGTACGGACATCCGACACGTCAGTGGCAACCAATGGCAAATCAACCGGAATGATAACGATGGTTCGCACGTCATTATAGATGTGCTTGATGTTGAAACTATCACCTTTAGCTCAGGCGAGACGATCACGCTGAGCACTGATGCAGCGCTTGACACCAGTGACGCATATGTCCGATCCAACCCAGATGATTACATGGGTGATGGGTCTGGTAACAATGGTGCAGGCAGCTATTTTGTTGATGGTGTCCGAGTGTCTTTTGCCGGAAATGATACGCTCGGCGGTTCAAATAGCGCTAATGATCTCAATGGCTCAACCGGTCATG
The DNA here is from genome assembly GCA_038525015.1 of Pseudomonadota bacterium. Lineage (GTDB taxonomy): Bacteria > Pseudomonadota > Alphaproteobacteria > Rhodobacterales > Rhodobacteraceae > Tateyamaria. The sequence continues at coordinate 15,351 of JBCBID010000010.1, forward strand.
ACCTGATCTACGGTTTTGACGGGGCAGACACCATCTACGGCATGTCTGGGAATGATAGCATTTCAGGCGGTGACGGTGATGACACATTAAACGGTTTTTCCGGAGCGGATCTGATTGAGGGTGGGGCTGGAAATGACACCCTCGATGGCTTGTCGGGTTCAGACATTTTGTTCGGAGAAGAAGGAAACGATCTGCTCATCGGTCAGTCTGGTAGTGATTTTCTTTCAGGCGGACTTGACGCCGACACGCTGATGGGTGGTGAAGGCAGCGACACCCTCGTTGGTGATGAAGGTAATGATGAGCTACACGGCGGATCAGGTTCTGACAACCTTAATGGCGGCGAAGGGAACGATCATCTACACGGCTGGTATGGCCATGATGTCCTGTTGGGCGAGGCTGGAGATGACAGCATCTTTGGTGGTGGTGGCTACGATAGTCTCGTTGGTGGCGCTGGCGATGACAGTATGTCCGGCGGAAGCGAAGATGACATCTTGTCTGGCGGAGAAGGTGCAGACACCCTCGATGGCGGCGATGGCTTCGATATCCTGTCTGGTGGGGAAGGTGCGGATTCGATTGATGGCGGTGGTGGCATTCTCGACTTGGTTGAATACGCGACGTCAGACGCGGCGATAACTGTTAATCTGAGCACCGCTACCGCCTCAGGCGGACATGCTGGCGGTGACACGCTCATCAATGTAGAAGGTGTGTTTGGCTCTGTCTTTGCCGACATGATCACCGGAAACGGAGAAGACAACACGCTCGCTGGCAACGATGGTCAGGATACGCTGTCTGGCGGAAGCGGCCATGACAACCTTGATGGCGAACGTGGTAGTGATGTCATCTATGGCGGCGACGGCTTTGACCGACTGTGGGGAGGCCTCAACGATGATAGCCTATTCGGAGAAGACGGCGACGACACTCTCTATGGCGGAGCAGGAGATGACACGCTGTACGGCGATAGTGGTAATGATCTTCTGATCGGCGATGCGTTGGAGGCACACTATAGTGCTGAGGATACTCCCATTGTGCTGCCGACCATGACGCTTGGTTCTTCTGATCTTGTTTCATTGACCTATATCGCCTCGCACACAGATCTGATTTCAAGCCTTGGCGCGGATGCACAAGCTGGGCGCGAGCACTTCAATAGTACAGGGGCAGATGCCGGACTGACGATCACGTTTGATGCCTTATCTTATCTTGCCAGCCATGATGATCTGATCATGCTGTACGGCTTTGATTTGGAAGCTGCCACGCAGCACTATATCGAAATAGGTGCGGGTGAAAACCGAGTGATTGATTTCGACGCACTCCAATACGCACGCAACTACGAAGAGGTCCGTGATGCGTATGGAAACGATCAAGCCGACCTCGCTCGGCACTACATCGCCGAGGGTCATACCGAGGGGCTTGTGTGGGCATCCGCTACCGCTGACGCGCTGAATGAAACACAATGGGACGCGTTCCTAGCGGCAGGAGGCAGCTTTGAAGATGTCATCTTCGGCGGAGCTGGTGATGACACTATCGAAGGCCGTGATGGAAATGACAACCTGTATGGCGATGACGGTTCCGACCTTATCGAAGGCGGTCTCGGCCATGATGCCATCTTTGGTGGTGGTCAGTCAGATACCATCGATGCCGGTGCTGGCAATGATACGGTGCAAAGTGGCATGGGCCGCGACATGGTTACGCTTGGTGAGGGTGATGACATTTTCCACGGTGACGGACACCACGACACGTGGGGTCGTGATGAAGTGAGAGGCGGGGCCGGAGATGACACGTTCTTTTTCCACGGCAGCGAAGACATCGCTACCGGCGGGGCCGGGGACGATACATTTGTCTTTTCGAGTGTTTTGGCAGCGGCTGATACCAGCATCACAGATTTTGGTACCGATATGGATGTGCTGCAATTCCATGGGATCACCGAGAGCGATCTGACAACTGCGATCGTTGGCAGCGATACTTTGATCACGTGGGCCAACGGATCAGTATCGCTTGAAGGTGTTGATCAAACCAACTTGACGAGCGATCACTTCGAGTTCCTCTAGGGGTAGCTTAGTCTGGGGCTCTTGTTGGAGCACAACGAGGTTCAAATAGACGATATTTAATCCGCTCGATCACAGTGTCACGATTGAAACGGCTGTCCGCTTGGGCAGCCGTTTTTTTGCCCTCTGCCCCCGCAAGCGCTCACGTCTAGCTTGCTTGTGATGCTATCGTTTTGACCGTGCACGGCCAGGCCAACGGTAACGAAGAATGCGAGACTGCCTTGAGTTAAGGCGTGCAGTGAGCAACCACACCTGCCGCCCGCTACTTCCCAATCAGAAGATCTTCGAGCGACTTACCACCCGCCAGTGCTTCCTTGACCCAATTCGGCTGTCGTCCACGTCCAGACCAGGTCTTGTCGGGGTTTTCCGGATGACAGTACTTTGGCGCTGCTTTTGGCCCCTTTGTTTTGGCTGCCCACGCTGGTCCGAGTGAATGCCTGTACAGGTGAAACACTGATATCCGCCCTTGCACGCGCGGTTCGAATAACGACAACCGAAAACTGATTAATGTAGTAACTTGATCACTTGACGGTGCATCGCCGCTTGATGAGCAGGCCAGCTAGCTGGCACTAAGGCAACTCAACACATGCATTAAAGAAAATACAAAACTCACTGAGCTAAAAGGGGTGGCCAGATTTGCAACCCCGGCCACCCAGCTCCTGAAATCAGGAGTGTCGGTTTGGTTCTTCTCGCCGCGCCAAGCGTTCTTGAAGCCAGTCCAGCACTTCACTCTCAACCCAGCCCACCCGGTTCGGGCCCAGCGGTACCCGCTTAGGGAATTGGCCTGCCTTCTCCAGCCGGGCTATGTGTTGGGGTGAATATAGAACCAGCTCCTTTACCTGACGTTTTGAAAGTATCCTCATCACGAAGTCTCCATGATTGGAGAGCAACGCGATGCCCTCGGTTTCGACAAGTCTCCCGAGAGGGGTTTATGCTATTTGAATGGCTAGCAAATGCAAGGCGATGAGCTAATCGCTGAGATATTCACGTTGTGCCAGTAAATCAGCTACCAGCTCTTGCGAAACATTTCCGGAATTCTCAGTCAAGGACCGCTCTCGAAGTGCTATTAACTGATCGTGCCGCTCTTTACCTTCAAATGTATTGATAATCGCTTCTGCTTCACTCTTGAAAGACGGGCGGATGCAATAGTCGTACATTATCCTAGAAATTCGTGTCTGTTCTTCATTCATATAGTTGGAATCTATCAGAAATTCCCCATCTGTCGAATCCAATCACGAGTCGCAAAACAAAAACTGTCAAGAGTCAAATAGACCCTGAAGGTAGCAATCGTATGCCGCTACAGCTGATCGCATTTCTTCGAGGTATGTGTGGCGATTGTATACAGCTGCAACTCCGCTGATCGTGCCTGAGACATGGTTGAGAAGCTTTTCCGTCACATGAATTGGCGTCCCGAGTTTGGCGTGTGCGGTGGCAAATGTGCGGCGAAGGTCGTGTAGTGTGTATGGGGCAACATCATCCAGCGTGGCGTCAAAGCGTTCTTTGGCTTTTCCCCAGCCGTTGAAAACCGTGCCAGTCTTTGCGGATGAGGGAAAGAGATATTGGTTCAAGCGGGGTGTACGATCCAAAACAGCAGACAATCGTTCCCCAACAGGAATGCTGTGCGCGCGACCGTTTTTAGTGAGGTGAGCGGGTATGGTGAGTACCCCGCTGGTGAAGTCAATAAAGTCCCACTCAAGCTGCGCCGCCTCACTGCGCCGTAGTCCGGAAAGAAGCAATACTTCTACAATTCGTCCGAACGGAGACGGAGCAGTTTCAGCTGCCATCATGACAGTCTTGAGCTCTGTCTCAGACAGCACACGCTCCCGTGCGGCGGCGGGCTTGAAGCCACGCACACCCTGCAGTGGATTTGCTGATAGGTAGTCTTCTCGAACTGCCCAGTTGAACAGAGTGCGGGCGGCCACGAACGCATGATGTTGCTCGCTGTTCGATATCTGAATACGTCGGATCTTTTGCAGCACGTCTTGCTTGTCAATATCAGCGAGATTTCGTGCGCCGTAGCGAAAATGCGCATCTAAACGCTTTCTGTAGTACGCCACGGTGTTTGGTTTGTTCTTGCGTTCGCAGTCCAGCAAGAACCGTTCACGTGCTTGCTTCCAGCTGATCGAGCGCTGCTTGTCGATGCCAAGGGTAACCTCGGCCAGCAGTTCCTTTGCTTTCTCACGTGCTTGCTTGAGGCTGATGGTGGGATAGCGTCCCAAAGTTTTGCGGGTGCGGTTCGGGCCGTACACGACTACAAAGCTTTTGGCTCCACCTTGGGAGATGCGAACGCCAAAATTGCTTAGTCCTTCGTCCCAGTATGTGGTTTGGCCGGAGGTCGGCGGCGCAAGTGTCTTCAAGGTGCGATCGGAGAGGGCTGTTCTCGGCACTCTTAGGCTCCGTATAGGCTCAGAAAATACACGGCTTTGGGTGGTTTTCTATGGTTCGCTATGTTCCGTGTATTTGATTTTTATCAATATAAACAGTATTTTGCGTGCGTCTATGTTCACGTATGAAAATCGCCATAAAAGGTTTGAAAATCCTCGTGTCGGTGGTTCGATTCCGCCCCCGGGCACCATTAATCTAAAAATATACAATAAAATCACATATTTGCGGCTTTGCATGGCCCCACTTTTGCCCCGATCTTCAAAAAGTGGGACAATCGCACCAAACTCGCGGAAGCCGACACATCGCTGAGGGCTTTGATGAATGCGTCGAAGTCCGGGTGTAACGTGCAAGACGGAAGCCATGAAAAACGGCGAGGCAGACAAATCACAGGGGGCGTAATGGCGGACGCAGCCTAATGACACCTAACGTCACATGCTTAGAGGTGAACTGATGGGCTTCTGGTGTAAGAGACAACCGACCATATCGAGCCCTTCCTGAAGGCGCTCTTCACTGGCTTCGTGGCTCAGGCAGATGCGGATCGCTTCAAGGGCATCGGTCGCGTTCATTGCAAAGCCCCGTGCTTCACTCAACACTGCGCCTTCTCTGCGGCACTCTGCCGTGAAGACATCGGCCCGCCAGCCCTCTGGCAGCGGGACCCACAGGTGGAAACCATCGGGCGCTGGACCTGCAAAGGTTTCGCCAAGGGCTTCCAGCGCGAGTACCTGCCGCCCTACTGCGATGCGCTGCTGTTGATTGGTCGGTTGTGAGGCGATGCCATCGTCGATCATCTGCCTTGCCACTTCGAGGCTCGTCGGCGGCGTCATCCATACGCTGAGGTTCACCGATTGGTGCAGTGCGGATGTGAGGGCCTCTGGTGCTTTTAGAAAGCCGACCCGAAGGTCAAGTGCGACGGTCTTGGACAGGCTAGTGATGTAGACAGTGCAATGCGACGCGGTCTCGGCAATTGGGGCGGGTTTGTCGTCTTTCAGCGGACCGAACACGTCGTCTTCGATCAATAGAACGCCATAGCGGTCGGCGATCTCTGCAATCCGCTCTCTGCGGTCCTTAGTGATTGTCACCGTGGTTGGGGCCTGGAGCGTCGGCGTGAGGTAGAAGGCTTTCGATCAGGCTGTTTTGCACCACGCCTCGAACGCATCAGGGTCTACCCCTGCGCTGTCCATCGCGACGGTCCCCGTCGGCACGTTTAATCGCGATGCCATGGATAGTACCGGGGCGCAAGTCAGAGCCTCGACCAGCAGCAGGTCCCCCGGCTGCACCGCGGCCATCAGGACGCTGAGTGTACCGTGCTGACCGCCTACGACAGGAATGACGTGCTGAGCCTCACACGTGATCCCGCAGCCAGACAACCATGTCTGCCCGGCCTCGCGATGCCGTCACAGATCGCCTTCCGTTTGGTAGTCGAGCAAGGCGCTCAATCCATCCTCTTGCGCGATGTCTGCCATGACACGGCGCATAGAGGCCAGCTATTCCTTGCCTCATAAGAACTTCAACTTTCTGTAACTCTGTAACAATCTCTTCTGGCTTCGATCGTTATGGTTTTCCCCCGTTTTCCGAAACATGGCGGAAGACGACTTGACCGGGACGGGATTAAAGACCTGAACTTTCACACGCGTGGTGACGTTAGACCGAACACACGTTTCCACATTTGTGGCAAACCAGACTGTCACCGTCACAAATGTTAGCAGTTTCAAAGATCTGAGAACCGTTCTTTAACCCCGCCCTAGACGCAACATGGTGCAACTGTGTGATAGACGGCGCTCCGCGATCCGGCTGTACGGCGATTGGAACACAATAAACAGTGGGCAGACTTGTTGGGCTTTTGGCTCGGCCAAGCCCGGGTTCCCGCGTTTGCGGCGTGTTTGATCGAACAGATTACTGCCGGAGACGCTTTCTTGCAACAAATGTGAGCAGAACACATGCCCGACACGACTGATACTCTTCCTTTTGACGAAACAAAGACCCCAACGCAGGAACCCGCGATTTACGAAACGGTCACAGAGTTTGAGGCCAGCACCGAAAGCGCACGGGGCGAAGGCGCTTACTGGCGCGTCAGAGGCCAAGACGGCGACTTTCTTTTCAAGGAAGCGCCAGAGACTGCCGACGATCACCACAGGATCACAAACGGTGGCGTCAAAGCCTACGCACTGCCGCTGCGAGGATCTGACTTGATGCCGGCGCAGTTTGGCGCGCCTCGCAACGGCGTCGATGATGACGGCGAAGCGATCTGGGCCTGTACGACCTATGCGCAGCGCAACGGATATGCTGTGGACTTGGGTAAGAATGTCTATCAAATCCACGCGCGCTCCAAACCGCTTTTTTCCTATGACCGGGGCGTGGATGATCCGAAGCAAAACAACTTCAACATGTTTGGGCGCGGACCGTCCGGGACCCGTTTAGAAATTCGTGGAGATTGCGAAGATTTTCTTTTCAAGGTTCAGGGCAACACGAGTGGTTACAGCGCGCCGCATGCGCGCGCCTCGGAATTCACTTTCCGGGACTTCAGCATCAACGGGCATGGTCATAACGTGGACGCGTTCCAGTTCCGTTGCGCCGACCAAAGCGTGCTGGACAACATTAAGGTGTTCGACATCTACGGGTATGGTCTCTACGGACGGCAGTTCTGGGACAGCACCGTCAATGCGCGTTTCCTGCGCTGTGGGGACAATTTGCGCATTCCCTACGTCGATCAGACTGAACCTTTTGGCGCGGGTCAGAAAATCGTCGGCGAAGACTCGAAAACAACGGCTTGGTTGATGCACGGAGCCGACAAGCAAAAAGGTTTTTTGCACATCACACACGTGGACGGTGCCTTTATCGATGGCGAGTCTATCGTGGGCGCCGACGGCGGACAGGCCACGGCAAACATCCCTGAAGGGATTGTAGGATCCGAAAAAGCTGTCGTCGACTTTGACTATGAGTTCGGCGAACGTTTGTGGGACAGTGCTTGCAATCAGATCAAGTTCCCCAACACCTCCAAGATCGAAGGCTATCGTTGGCGGGCAATTCATCTGGGGCGCGGGTCACGGCAGAACAACTTCTCTGCAAAGATCCACCTGTTTCTCGGGCGCCACTACGGCGGACCTGCGGTCTATATTGATGGCGGTATAAGCAATCACTTCACCGATCACATGATCGCTCACACCAAGGGCGAGCGCACAGTGGTGATCGATGGATCGAATTACATTGCAGCGGGCAATCGCTTTATCGGCGTTAGTGCGGGTGCTGGTATCCACCTTAAAAGCCACTGCCGTCGGAACTCGATCACCTGCTGTCACTTCGACAATGGCAAACAATCATGTGTGCTTGTCGCTGGCGGTCAGGACAACATGATCCGGAACAACATTCCAAGCGGGAGTGGCCCAGAGGTGGAAGTGACAGCGTCCAGCCATGACTTCGCTCTTTTGGACCGGGTCATTCCGGAACGCGTGCATATCGGGGAAACAATCCCTGCACATGGTTGGAGCCCCGCTCGGTTGAACGTGTATTCCAATCAGAATCTGACGGTTCGCTTTGAAAGTGAGAGAAAAAAAGGTGCGATCGAGGTTCTGGGAAATGCGGTAACCAGCGGCTGAGATGGTTGCGGGCAGGAGGTTTCGGTCAACCTGCCCGCAGCTTACCGATACGCGCGTTCAGCAGCGTGCCTCCAAATTGAACCCATACCTGTTCGATCCCAAAAGCTGGTCCGCCCAAGTCGGTCGAATAGGGTGCGTCAGGTACGTGGGCGTGAGCACGACTTGTGGAGTTTGGAAGGGTGAGTCTGCCCAATGTGCTCAAGTCTCTTGTCTCAAGATTTTAGACCTTGTGCGTCACGTCGCACAGAACATCAACTTAACAAATCTGATTCAACTTTGCCGATTTTTGGGTCACCCGTCGCCCAGTTGCGCCAGCAATCGCTCATCTTTCCGGCAAGTGGCAGGTTGTCGCCAATACTAGCGATGGTTGTACCTTCGCGTTGCAAGACCTTCATTAAAAAACCGTTAACGCTGAAGCCCGGAACTGCAACTTGAATGCGAAGGTGAGGGCAAGATACATGATATCGTTCGGTTTCACGACGCCTGTGGGGGCTCGCTACTCGAAGTCAAAATTACGCGGATCTATGGTATATCCGCGCTTTGGAAAGCGTGCGTTTGACATCGCGTTGGCGATTGCACTGCTACCTTTGATTGCTCCGGTGGTTGTTCTGTTGAGCGCCGTCATATCCTTGCAAGGGGGCAATGCCATTTTTGGCCATCGCAGGGTCGGGCGCGATGGAAAGGTCTTTCGCTGCTGGAAACTGCGTACGATGGTTGTTGATGCTGAAGAGCGCTTGTTGGCGCACCTTCGGAACGATCCAAGTGCGGCTGCAGAGTGGGAACGCGATCACAAGTTAACGCATGATCCTCGGATAACGCCCCTGGGACGGTTCTTGCGCCGCACATCCCTGGACGAACTGCCGCAAATCTGGAACGTCCTCACAAACGACATGAGCTTTGTCGGACCCCGTCCGGTCGTCCGCAGCGAGCTGCACAAATACGGCCCTCATCGCGCGACATACAAATCCATGACGCCCGGCATTACGGGGTTTTGGCAAGTGTCTGGTCGCAACGACATTACCTACCCTGAACGTGTCGAACTCGATCTAGCTTATGCAAAATCTCAATCGCTCATAACGGACGCGAAGGTGATCCTTAAAACTGCGGCGAGCGTCGTGGGCGCAACTGGCCGGTAAACCAAGCCACCATTTTACGCGCTCATCCGAACCGGTGCTGTTGGGATGAGTGACGCGCCATTAGTGTCTGTAGCCGCGGCCCTGACGCTCAAACATACCGGCATAGTGACCATTCTGTGAAATCAGTTCGTCATGTGTGCCTTCCTCAACGATGCGCCCTTTGTCCAGAACATAGGTATAATCGGCCATCCGGATAGTTGAGAGTCGGTGGCTGATGACCAAAGCGCCCCGCCCATCCAACTTGTCGCGAAACCCGTCAAAAAGGTCCGCTTCGGCATTAGGATCAATGGCGCTGGTTGGTTCGTCCAGAACCACGAAACGCGATTTGGGAAACACGGATCGGGCCAGCGCCACTTTTTGCCATTGCCCGCCGCTTAGTTCGACACCCTCGTCGAACATGCGCGACAGAATCGTTTCGTAGCCTTTTGGTAAATTTGAAAGCACCTCATCGGCACCGGTGAGACGCGCGGCCCGCAGCATATGCTGCTCCTGATCGGGTTCGCCCAGGGCCGACAAAACCAGATTGTCGCGCCCTGAAAACGCGAATTGCACGAAGTCCTGAAAGATCACGCTGAATTCGCGGCGATAGAGAACCGGATCAAGATCGCGGATATCCTGGCCATGGAGGGTGATGCGTCCCTCGAGTGGGTCATAAAGCCGGCACAAGAGCTTGATCAATGTGGTCTTGCCGGATCCGTTTCCACCGACCAACGCCGTGAACCGCCCACTCTTGATCTGCATGCTGACTTTGTCCAACGCCAAATGTTCGGACGCAGGGTAACGGAAACTGACGTTTTCCAACACGACACCTGCATCGTTGGGTTCGGGTATCGCTTTGTGATTCGCTGCTTTCTGGATCACGGGTTGAAGGTCGAGAAAGTCGAACATCTGGTTCAGAAACAGCCGGTCGTCTTGCAGCCGTGACAGGCTCGATACAAAATCACGGCCCGTGATTTCGGCGCGCAGCAAAAGCAGGACAAGGATCACGAGGTCCGAGATCGTTGCCTGACCCGTGTCGAGCCGCCACAAGACAGCACCGGCCGCCGCACAGAACAAAACTGTCCCGACAACGGCGATGAACACCTCGGCCTTGGATTTGCGTTTTTCAACAGCAAGGTAATTGCTGCGGACAGCGACGCGCAGCTTCATATAGAGGTCGCGCAAATATGCCCCCAGATCCCAAAGACGAATTTCTTTGGCGAAGGGTTCGGCGGTCATCAGGAAATCGGCGTACAGCGCGCCGCGTTCTTTTTGGACCAAGGCGCGCTGTATTTCGAACCGTTCGCGGGTGAACCGCATTTGCACCAGCAACACGAGCGCTACTGCCACAAGGCTGAAGGGCAGGAGCAGCCACTCGATTGAAATGATGATCGCTGCGATGGCCGTCAGCATGAGCCCGGCGCGCAAAGCGTTGAGCGCATTGGCTGTCACCTGTGCGGGACGTCCGGCACCGGCCTGCCGCGCCCGTTCGAGACTGTCGTGATAGAGCGCGCTGTCATAAAAGCTGAGATCTGCGGCGACCGCACGTTCTTGAATGGCCTGATTAACGTAATCTGAGACGACGTAACCTTGCGCGGCGCGGTAGTAGTTTCCGATGGCCTGCGCCACCCGACTGGCCAGAAAAAGCCCGAGGATCAGCCCGAGATAAAGGAACATCTGCGCGGATGATCCGGTGGCTTCCCCGGAAAAATTGACAGCCTCAATCGACAGTTTCACCGCAAAAAGCGCGCCGACCGTCAGGGTAATTTCCAGAAAGGTGAGCGCAAAGACCAACACGCCCAAACGACGGCTGCTATAGCGCAACAGGGCCAAAACCTTGCGCCAAACCTCAAGAGAGAGAGCGATCTTCTTGAACGCGGATGAAAACACCGATGCCATTTTTCTTCCTGTATCGCGTGCGTCTTTCTCCGGCATTCGACGCTAGAAAGCCATGCAAACGACACATGGCGCAAGGCATCGCTGAATTTTGCCAGCCGCACTGCCCAGCAAAGCGGCGACACTTCGCCAAACCTCGGCCGATGACGCGGCCACCGGCCCAATTGGCTTGTCGCGCAAATGGACGCTAGGTACTTTTTGACATGCGCCCGTGCTCAAGACCTCCGGGCGTTTGAAGGGTGGAACCTCTAATGCAACGCCATCTCAGAATTGCGCTTGTGCTTGAGACATCTGGTGGAGGGTCTGGCCGCCACGTCCTTGACCTTGCGCGCGGGCTCATCACCGACGGCCATGATGTGACTGTCATCTGGTCGCCGGACCGTGCGCGCCAAGACTTCATGGATGGATTGCGAAGCCTTGCCTCGGTAACCACCATCAAGGTGGATATGCACCGATCCGTTGGGTTGAACGATTTGGCTAGTGTGCGAGAGCTTGCCCTAGCCATCGAGGCGCGCGCTCCATTCGATGTGTTGCACGCACACAGTTCCAAGGCCGGTGCGCTGGTCAGGCTTGTGCCGCGCCGCATCCCGGGCGTTCGGATTTATACGCCGCATGCGTTCCGGACGATGGATCCCGATCTCAAAGAGCCGATGCGCAGCGTGTACTCTATGATCGAACGGCTGCTGTCCGAACGCGGCTCGCAGATCATCACCGTCAGCCAGGCCGAATATGACCATGCCCGGTCCATCGGGATCGGCGACCATCTGTTGTCGACGGTGGTCAATGGTGTGGACCTTCCTCGGGGTGCGACACGCGCCGCCGCGCGTTGTGAAATGGGGTTGGACCCGGATACGGTTGCGATTGGCTTTGTCGGGCGCTTGGACCCACAAAAGGATCCACTGCGCTTTGTCCAAGCGATCCAAGCGGCGGCGCAAAAGGCACCTAAACTGATCGGTGTTGTCATCGGCGATGGCCCCTTGCTAGAAGATGCGGAACGCGTGGCGTCACCGGAGGGCCGCATGCGCTTTATGGGATGGCAGGACGGGCCACGCTTGATGCTTGGTTTGGACGTCTTTTGCATGACCAGCGTCTATGAGGCGATGCCTTACACATTGCTCGAAGCAGTGCATGCGGGTCTGCCGATTGTCGCCACAGATATTGGCGGTGCGAACGAAACAATCGTCGAGGGTAAGAACGGTCATATCGTCCCCTTGGACTGTACCCCCGAGGATTTGGGTGCGTGTCTCGCCACTTTTGCCAAAGACAGACCCAAACGCGCACGGTTTGGGGAGAGTTCCTTGCATATGGCCCGTGCGCGTACCGTCGCCGCGATGGTTGCCCAAACGGTCCAGGTCTACGAACGAGCCTTGTCCGAGGTATCCGTATTGGCGCGGGTTTCATGACCCCAAACACGTGCGTTACGGCCCGGCATCGCTGCGGATACACCGGTGCATATCTGGCTCTGCACAGCACGGTAAACCGAGGGATCGCTTGCCCCAAGCCCGCCTTTTTTGAAAGATGAACTCATGGCGGTGCCGGAAATCAGTCTGAGCAATCAACCAGCGGATATGCGATTACATATCCTGTTGGCCAAAGTCCGGCTTTCGTCATCCGAGATGGATCAGGCCCGCGATCTGCTCGGACACGTCCAGTCATGGTCTGCCTTCACGGATGTGGCGCGACGCAATTTCAGTCTTCCACTCCTGCGGTTCCACCTGTCGCGGATCGACGGCATTGAGGTTCCTGAGGACATCTGGAACGAGATTCAGAAACAGGCCAACGACACTGCTTTCTACAACATGCGCATGATCGCTGCGCAAAAGCGTTTTCGTGATATGTGCCTCGCGTCGAACGGCGTCGATGGCGTGTTCTTCAAGGGCGTCAACATGGCTGTGCGGTTTTATGGTGATGCCGGTCTGCGCCCCTGCCGCGATATCGATGTCCTTGTGCCACCAGATACCATAAGGACGGTCCTGCAAAAGGCAGTTGATACGGGGTATGTCCCCGTCTCACCCGAGGCCCGTCCCATCCCCATCAAGTCCGAACGCGATATTGACGCCGTTTTACGGTTTGGCGAAAGCGTGACGCTTGTCACGCCCGAGGGGGTAGTTATCGACCTGCAGGACAGGCTGGACAAGCATTCGGGAATCTTCTCACAATTCGATGTTTTTGCGCAGTCGGTGCCCAGCGACGTCGGTGGCACAAGGTTTCAAACCTTGCCGACCGCGTTCCTGTTCAACTATCTGTGCCATCACCACACACGGCATACCTGGTCGCGCCTGCATTGGTTGAGCGATCTGGACGCGATCTGCACGTCGGAACACTTTGACCAAGACGAAACGCTGTCCCTGTCCGAAACACTCGGTCAAAGCGGGACGGTCAAGGCCAGCCTCGAGTTACGCCAATTGATGTCGACTGACACCGTATGGGACGATTCCGCAGACATGTCGCACGGCAAGACGTTCCTTAAGCTTTCAATCCTGAATCTGCCGGGCGATCTGGCATTGGAGAAGAAACTGGGGATGCAGATGATCGGCGGTGAATTCATGTACCGTTGGCAGGCTCGACCGGATCTGATTACCAAAGCGCGGCGTGGATGGTGGCGCACCCTTCTGCAGCCGACGGTATCGCATTATGCGCGCATGCCATTGCCGCGGGCCTTGCAATGGCTCTACGTCTATCCCCGCCTTGCCGACATCGTCTATCGCACCATCAAACGTGTTCGCCCGATAAAGCGATGATATGGTCCCATGAGCGCATCAGCACTTGCAGTTTTTGCGGGCGGTGACAAAAAGTGCTCCCCCGCGGACGGGGGAACACTGTTTTTTCAGACCTCAAAAGGTTGAAGTCCAGCGGTCACACCTATTGCAGCCAGATTGACCGCATCGATGCGCCGAAAGATCAAGACGTCGTGATGTCGGAAAGCGGTGTGCTTGCCGAGAAGACAGCGTCGGTTGTCGAACCACCGATATTCATCTTGGTGATGGCCTCGACTGCGCCGTGCAGCCGAAGGACGGGTGGCTCATAAGTCGATCTTTTCATGTGCAACTCCCTAAAAAAGATAAAGTGCATCTCCACTATAGGTTGGTATATGCTGCCAGCGTAAGCGCGCTGTTTAACAGGCCTCAGACGGGTGCCAGTAACCGGCATAGATTTGCCGACGCGATCAAAAAACAGGCAAGGTTTCAGCAATCGCCCCGGTGTGCCCACATTTTTGTGCAACACTTGTACGCTAGAGCATCTAAAATGTGGTCTGTTGCTGTGAGGGGGACCGCCTGAATGACGACAGAATACGTTTTGGGCGTGCGTTTTGGATACGGGCATGGCCCGCACACTGTTCCTCAGTCTGCCGACACGATGATCCGCAGCGCAAGAGCTCCCGATGCCATAGCGACACGTTATCCTGTGGTCCCGTTTCGCGAGGCGATGAAGCTTGAGCGTATGCGGCATGCGGCACAACTTGCAGCAAACAAAGGCGATGAAACGGCAATGGCGCGTGTTTCCGATTTGCGCAAACAGTTACGGGCGGCACCGATCAAATCGATGCGCGCGGCATTTGCCCGGATTTTGGATGCAAAATCCCCCTTACGCGAACGCCTGACGTGGTTCTGGGCCGATCATTTTACCGTGGCAGGGCGCAATATCGCACAGCGGGCCGGAAGCGCCGGCTATGTTGACGAAGCCATCCGCCCACACGTCACCGGTCGATTTGCAGATATGCTGAAGGCTGTCAGTCAGCACCCCGCGATGCTGGCTTATCTCGATCAACATGTCTCAATCGGGCCGGACAGCGCAGTGGGCCAAAGGCGCAATCGTGGGCTAAACGAAAACTACGCACGCGAGCTTTTGGAACTGCACACACTTGGCGTAGATGGCGCATATACGCAACAAGATGTGCGCGCCGCAGCGGAGTTATTGACGGGCCTGACCCTGACCAAGTCGCGCGACTTTGCGTTTCGCAGCGCCATCGCGCAACCGGGGCCGGAAACGGTTCTGGGTACGACATACGGAACCGATGCGGCCGCGCAGCTTTCTGATATAGAAGGGTTTCTGGATGACCTCGCGCGCGATCCGCAAACCATTGACCATCTGGCAACCAAGTTGGCCGTTCACTTCGTCTCTGATGATCCGCCCGCAGAACTGACCCGGGATATCGCAGCAACATGGCGTGACACGGACGGTGATTTGGCAGCTGTGACCAGCACTTTGGTCAACCACAAGCTGGCCCAGAGGCACCAACCGGACAAAGTCAAAACCCCAATAACATTCATGGCGTCGGTTATGCTCGCACTCGGGCTGCGCGGTGCTGACATCGCCGCGCTCAGACTGCGGGATGTGTCACGCCGATTTGGAGCGCCGTTGCAAACAATGGGACAACCGTTTCTGGGTGCACCGGGCCCCGACGGCTGGTCCGAGGATCCCGCAGACTGGATCACACCACAGGGGTTGGCCGCGCGCATTGGTTGGGCCACTTGGGCCGTGAAAACCTGGGGACAGGACATTGCCGACCCTCGGGCTTTTCTGGCTCGAACCTTGCCTACGGCTGACGGGGGAGCCTTGCGTTTTGCCGTCGGCGGGGCCGAGACCCGGGCAGATGCGTTGACGCTGGTTCTGGCGTCGCCCGAGTTCAACAGGAGCTAGCCGCATGTCCAACGGAATGCTATCTCGCCGTGCCGTTCTGGGGCATCTGGGTGCGCTAGGATGTTCCACCGCCGCATTTCCGGCGATGACACAGATGACCTTTGCCTCTGTGCCAACGGACAATCGACTGGTTGTCATTATCCTGCGTGGCGGCATGGATGGGCTGGATGTGGTGCGTCCGTTGGGCGACCCGAACTTTTCCACGCTGAGGCCAGACCTCGATGCCAGCGTGCACGACCTTGATGGATTTTTTGCGCTACACGACGGTTTGGCACCTTTGCTCCCGCTCTGGGATGCGGGTGAGCTTGCCTTTGCGCACGCTGTTTCGACACCTTACCGAGACAAGCGCAGTCATTTCGACGGCCAGGACATGCTTGAGGCAGGGACCGGAACCGCCGAGCCGGATACAGCGCTTCGCGATGGCTGGCTGAACCGATTGCTCGAAACCATACCCCATGCGCACAGCCAAACCGCCTTTGCGATTGGGCGCGAGAACCTGCGGATCCTGTCAGGCGACGCGCCTGTGGCCAATTGGTACCCCGGTACGCGCCTGCGACTTGGATCAGCGGCACAGGACCTGCTTGCCGATCTGTATGCGGCAGATCCTTTGTTCCGGGATGCGGCAGCCGAATCGTTGCACCTGAGCGATGTTACCGGTCCCGACGATACCGCGCGCGGCGTTCGACCCGAAGTGGCGATGGCAAAGTTCGCCGCTGACCGGTTGCGGCAAGACACACGCATCGCGAGCTTTTCTCTCAGTGGCTGGGATACGCATCGGAACCAGTCACGAATGATGCCGCGAGTCCTTGGCCGGTTGGCAGAAACAATCCAGACGTTGAAAGAACAGCTTGGCCCAGACTGGGCGCGCACGACCGTCTTGGGCATCACGGAGTTTGGCCGGACGGTACGTACCAACGGATCTGGGGGAACCGACCACGGAACCGGCGGCACCATGATCCTTGCAGGCGGCGCGGTGCGGGGCGGAAAAGTTTACACGGATTGGCCCGGCCTGTCGGAAGACGCGCTTTATGAGCGACGGGATTTGATGCCGACCACGGACACGCGTGCCTATGCAGGTAGTGCCATACGAGGTCTGTTCGGGACCGACCGCGCGGATCTGGAGCACCTAGTATTTCCCGGCTCAGACCTGAGTACAGCCCCGTCCGTTATCCTGTGACGACCTGCCGCTTTTTACGGCACAAGTGGGCGAAACGCCGCCTCAAACTGCGCAAGAGATCGGGTTCGCTGGCGGGACGGTGTACCTTTGGCGATATATAAGATTGCTGACTGCGCAACGGGACGGGGCAGCCTCGTTGACCAACACAGTGAAGACAACCCGATGAAAGACCAAAATCTTCGTCGCTTGGGCCAAAGCAAGGACACTAAAGTGCGATGATACAAGCGCATGATAGATATGCGTTCGACCGGGTCGGTTGGATGTCCTTGGCATGGAGCCTTTATCTGCTGTGCGTCGGCACAAGCTTTTTTGTCATTGTAGAGCCTGCCCCAACCGATGCCATTTTCGTGCTGGTTCTGGGCACGCTTCTCTTGGCCAAACTGAAACCGGTCCGCCTGATCGGTCCGGTCGAGACGATAGCGCTTTTGCTCTTTGTCTGGTTCACGCTTCTGTCGCTCAGCGTCGGAGAGATCTTGCATCTTTTCAGCGCCTTGCGAGCAGCAGGTATCCAGATCTACATGGTGCTGCTGTTTGTCGTGACGGCCTATTTCGCGCATATTGGCGGTGATAGGGCATTTCGCACTATCCTGACTGCGTTGGCGGTTGCCGGCTTCATTGCCGGGCTCATCGGGCTTATGGCCTATATGTCGTTGATCCCGTCCGGCATCAGTTGGCTCTTTTTCCGCGATGAATTTCAGACGCGGGTGAGTTCGACATTCAAAGATCCCAATGTGCTGGGCCCGTTTCTTGTCCCGACCGTGCTCTTTACGTTGTGGCTTGCAATCTCCAGCCCCAGGTTTCGGATTCGGGCGTTTGTCGCCTGTGCTGTGTGTTTCTTGTGTCTCGTGATCACCTATTCACGCGGCGCATGGGTGCACATGGCGATGTCGGGGTTGCTCTTTGGAGCAATCCTTTTGGTCTACCGTCGTACCGCGTTTTCGACGTTCAGCTGTATCTTGGCGGCTCTCATTGCAGCACTGCTCGCAGCGTCAATCCTCAACAGTGAAATCCAAGCCTGGTTCGAAGCCAGCTATTTGGGAACGCGGCTGTCGTATCAGGATTACGATCAGGAAAGATTTGCTGCGATGGCCCTGGCCTTTGGCTGGATCGCAGAGCAACCTTTTGGGCTCGGCCCGAACCAGGTCAGCGCACATTATGGCCGTTATCCGCACAACACGCCCATCAACTTGGCCGTAAACAACGGCGTCTTTGCCGCCATTGGTTTTGTTCTGCTCTATCTCGCTGCGGTCACGCGTTGCCTGGTCAAAACGGTTAAAAATCGACCGGGATGGATCAAATACGCGTTTGTGCTGTCGATCCTTGCGGGGCTGATGGTGTTGATCAACGTCGTCCCAGCCTTGCATTGGCGTCATATGTATGTCGTGCTCGGCTTGGCCTATGGCCAATACCGCAGCAATTCGATTTTCTAAGGGTTGACGCATGCCCGGCATCAAGGATTTGAGGATATCTCACGCATGACCGGGACACACATACCCGTCTGCTACGGGTATCAGGGCAAAGGCAATATCGGCGACAACCTGATGTTCTTGCTGAACACGCACGACGCCGCAGCCGTTTACGTCAAACAGGGGCGCAGCGTCAGGCCAAGTGATATCGAATTGTCGACACTGCCCTATATCTGGAAGCTGCTTTTCGCGGATACGGTCATCTTCTGCGGCGGCAACATCTTCAACGTCGACCGTCCGCGCTCAGTTCTAAAGATTGTGGCCTTCTACCTTCTTGTTCGTTTTCGCAAAGCTTTGGGAAACCAAACCTCGTTTCGGTCCATAGGCGTCAACAAAAACACTCCACCGTTTGTAAGGAGGGTCGCCATCCGGACAATACTTGGGGCATCCGACGCGCATCTGCGCGAGAACTCGATCAAGTCGACCCAAATCTGGCAGCAAACGACCTGGGCGCATAAGACGGTGACGTTTGCGCCTGACATCGTCTTTACCGGTGACCTTGACAACGTCGCGCAGATCAGCGGGTTTCGGGATATGGCGAAAGAGTATGAGGGGGAAAACTTTGCGGTGTACTTTCCATCTATCGTTGCCCGGCGCGAAGCGGACCAGAAGACACAAGCAGAGCCGGACGCCATCACCTTGCCCCAGGAGGTCACCACAATCTACGTCATCGTCCAAGCGCTAGATGACGCCTCCATTCAGCCTGAGTTTCTTGCGGGCAAAGACGTGGTGACCGTCCAAAGCGGCGTCGACACGATGGCGCAAATCCTCGCCCTCGTCCTGAGCGCCCGGGTTGTCGTTACCGAAAGATACCACGGGGCCATTTTAGCAAAACGCTTTGGCGTTCCCATGATCACATCCAATTTCTCTGAGAAGTTGCGCGATATCGAAATGGTCGTGTGATGGCGGTGAGCGATCAGAACCCCTCGGTTTCAGGGCGCAGGCTGGGGTGGTCGGTCGTGATGTCGGCGGCCATCAAAGTCGGCAGCGCCGGCCTGACTTTCGTGATGTTCGTCGTGCTGGCCCGTGTCCTAGAACCAGACGCCTATGGTCGTTTTGCGGCGATGTTTTCGTTGGGTAGTTTTCTGGGTTTTGTTGTGCTGCTGGGCCAGCACACGCGCGTCATCAAACGGCTGTCGGCATGGATCGAAGAGCGCGCGTTGGGTCTGGTACGAGGGTTGGTTCTGCAATCTGTGGTGCTGGTCCTCGTGGCTTCCTGCGCTGGCGGCCTGTGTCTCTGGGGTGCTTCCGCAGCTCTGGACGCGATGGGCCATCCGGACACGGCCTTGATGGTTCTGGGTGCATTGCCCCTAATGCTTCCCTTTGCGTTGTCGGAGCTTTGTGCCGCGATGTTCCGGGCGCAGGGTTCGATCACCCTGGCCCTTTTGCCCAGGGACATAGTGTGGCGGGTGCTGGTGATTGCGCTGTCGATCTCGATAGGTGGGCAGTTGCCAGTGCTGAGCGGTTACGATGCGCTTGCCACGATGTGGATCATATCCGCCATCCTGGGTGCGGTGATCGTGGCACAAGCGATGCTGCTGGCGCACAAGCTGCCAACGGGCACATGGTCGGCCCATCGATCCGACTTGCCGCGCAGCTTTTGGGCGGACTCCGCATGGCTTTGGACCGCATCGCTTGTCAACATCATGGCCAGTCACCTGTCGGTCGTCTTCACCTCGATCAATCTGTCGGACGCCGAAACGGGTGCTTTTTTTGCCGCTGGAAAGATTGCTTTGCTTTTGCAATTGCCGCTTGTGGCGGTGGCTCTTGTCGCGGGCCCCATGTTGGCGAAGGCTTACGCGAAATCCGATATCGCCGGGATGCAGCGCACGTGCCGAGCCATGACGCCGTTTCTGGCCGGTGCATCAATCCTTGGTTTGGTTATCGTCTGCGTTGTGCCGAGGCAGCTCTTGTCACTCTTCGATCCCTCGTTTGTGCTGGCGGTGCCAGCACTCATCGTGCTTGCCGCGACACAACTCGTTGCGGCCTTGTCGGGCCTTGGCAGTCTGCTGATGATCATGTCGGACAACGAACGCGCACAAACCTTTATCGCGGGAGCCTCGGAGATATTCGGTTTCATACTCATCTTTGCGCTGACACCTGTCCTAGGACTGCTTGGTGCCGCGATCGCCGCCTTGATCGGGCGCAGTCTCGGCAAGATGATCGCTGCAATTTTCTGTTTTCGACGGCTGGGCGTCGACACAACTGTGTTCTGCCTCCTGCGCCGAACGGACACATCATGACCCGGTTGCGCGTGTTCCGTCATGAAGGGCCGACCCGATGATCGATCTGAAACACCGTGTGATCTTTGTTCACATCCCCAAAACGGCGGGCACATCTGTTGAACAATACTTCATGCAGATCAGAGGCTTGGAGGATCGCAATCGCGCAGCGCTCGGGGTGTTCAAGAACGGCAAGGATAGCGATCTTGAGCGTGGCAATCAGCACAACACATTGAAAATGTACGAAGACTTCTTTTTCGGTGGCGCAGTCCCTGAGGATTTTCGGATCTTCACCGTTGTGCGCGATCCTTACAAACGCTTCTGGAGCGAGTGGCGCTCGCGTAAGTTGCCGCCCCCGATGCGCTTCCCGATCAGCTTTTATCTGTCTGTCGCCCAATTCATCCGACTGTCAGAGCGACCTGTGCCAGTCTTGAAGGACCTGAATTCCCATATGCGCCCGCAAGTCACCTTCACCACCGGGCAGAGCACAGATCGCTTGCGCATCCTGCGGTTTGAGAATCTGGCGGATGAGTTCGAACAATTGTGCCGGGATTGGAACCTGCCTGTGCAGCCCTTGCCGCGAACAAATGAAGCCAAAAGGGAGCGGAAGCCTACCGAGGCCGAGGCGAAAAAGGGCGATGATTTTGTCCGACGCTTTTACAAAAGTGATTTCGAAACATTCGGGTATCCAAGTCAGTAAGCGGATGGCCGGACGATGATTGGGCTTTGGTTTCAAATCCGTGCAAACGCGTATAAATCGCGGCGGCAAAGCGCCCAAAACCTTGAGCTGAAATCCGTTCGAGCGCAAGGATGTAGATAGATCCTCAATTTCTTGCGGTGGCCCTTGATCGCGATATGATTCTGTTCTCCGCCAAATCATCCGCCGTACATGATATGCACCTTGATGCGGTGGCTGAGTATGCTGCGGACAATGAATTGACAGTGTCCGTGCGCGTGTACGGCTTGGCCGCAGCTTTGGCTGTTGTGAAGTCATCCGACAGGGTCATGTTTTCCCAATCGACGGGTTTGGCGTCTTTGATCGTTCTGCCACTGGCTCGGATCCGCCGCAAAACGATTATCCACTATATGCACGAACCCACAGCTTTGCGCCAAAAGCTGCAAGAGAATCCAATCATTAAGTCACTGGTCTGGCACGCGGTTCAGTGGATCGAGATGCGGTGTGCGTCTCGCGTGCTGGTCAGCCGCAAGGCGCTTTTGGACCAAGCAGCGGGTGTGTATCGGGTTGCGCGGGACAAGATCTCACTCGCTCCGCTGTTGATGCCACGGATCACAAAGCCTCACAACGCACGGTCAAAACCTCGGATCACCTATCTTGGCCGGATCGACGAACGGCGGTTTTTTCAGGAATTCCTTCAAGTCTCCTCTGATCTGCAACAGCGTGGGTTTCGTCCCACCGTTTTGACTGGTGATCCGAACGGCTTCAGGCGGCTCGCGCCAGAAACACCACCATCCATAGAGCTTTTTGCAGAACCAAATTTTTCCGAGGCTCTGAAATCTCAAATCCTCAGCGAAACCATTGCGCTGTGGAATCCCAAACGGGGCAGCATCGCGCAATCCGGCGTGACGGCAGATGCAGTGCGGTACGGGGTCGCCGTGTTGCTCACCGACAAGGATCCAGCCTATGGTACATTGTTGGAAAAGGGGATTGCGCTGGATTTCGAAAAAGCTGCGAACACCGCATTTGAATGCTTGGGGTCTATCAATGAAGCGGAGGTTTCTGCAGAAGCTGCCTCTCTCTTCTCCATTGAGCATGGTCGCGCCGCATTTGAAGAAGCGTACTTTCCACTTCTCGCGTAGCTGCGCTTCCAAAGTCTTTGCGACAAGCCGTGGCTATAGCCGCGCAAGCTTGCGGTTATATTCCGAATACTGCCGATGTTGACTGTCTTTTCCACCATAGACAGCAACGACACTGAACCTGCCACGGATGTGGGGATGCTGCTTGAAGGTATCGGCGAGGCTTTGACGCGAGGATTCGTTTAGGCTGACGACAAAAAGAATTGCGTTCACGTGTTCAGCCTCCAGTGCCGAGTTCACGCATCCCAGCAAAGGTACCGTATCGACGAGGATCACGTCGTAGGAATTTCGGAAATTATCGACCACGTAAGGCAGCGCATCCGCGACCAAAGTGTGATCGCCCATGCCTTTGGGTGCAGGTCCAGACAGCAGAAAGTCCACGCCCAGTTCCGTATGTTTGTGGACGGTATCCTCGACCGGTGAAATGCCAGCGATCATGGATTGAAGGCTGTGTTCTGGGCGCGACCGATTGATGATGTCTGCAATAACGCCGCTGCGATGGGTGTTGGCATCAATGACAAGAACGCGTTTGTCGAGTGCTGCGAAACTGGAGGCCAGAGCGAGTGTCAGTTTCGCTTTGCCAGTCGAATTGAGATCGGAGGCGATGTTAACCACAAGCGGGGTCTGCGGATCGTGTTGCAGCATCAGCGTTGTGCGCAACCGCTGCACCGCATCGGTATAAAGCGATGGCTTGGATGCGAGCAGTTGTTTGAGGTAATTCGTGTCGGATCCGAACAGCCCGCGTTTTGCGTTCGCGGGCACGGACACCTGCGGCACCTGGGGTAGAATCTGCCCCACATCTTCGGCATATTGCAGGGTGTGGTTGGTCGTCTCGCGGATCAGGACCCAAGCGATTGCGGAAAACAAGCCAAGCAAGCCCAGAAAGAAGACGTTGCGCGCGAGACCACGGCTGTCGGGAAACAGAGGAACGTCCGCAGGCATGACGATACGGCCGCCGCCGCTTTCCACACCGCTTTGTACGCTCAGCTCATTCAGGCGGCGCACCGAAAAGTCGTATATCTCAGCGCTGGCTTCGAGCTCACGTTCCAACTGCTGATACCGCAGCATATCGACGCTTTGATCCGCGATCTGGCTTTCCAATTCTTCCAGCCTTTGGGCAAGGCTTGCCAGCCGACCGTCCGCGCTCTGTCGCTGCTGTTCAAGCTCGATACGCAACGTGGCGACCCCCGCAGCGTTTGGCAGCGTGCCGAATCCGCTTGCAAGGCGGGCCAGATCACGATTGTCCTGAAATGCTGCCGGGATCGCTGTCTCTTCTAGCGCAGACAAGGCCTCGAGGTCTGAGAGCAGCGCGGACGTCTGCACCTGCTCCTCCTGGATCCGCTCCATCTGGTCGCGCAATTGGGTTGCGGATGCACGACGGGCTTCCATCACTTCGGGATCTGTGAAGTCGACGCTGTTTATGAATTGCTGCAAGTTCTGCTCTTTTTCCCGAACTTGCTGGCGCAGATCGACGACGCGTTGGCCCAATTGTTCGACAACGCCATCGACGGCCTGCAGGCGCGTGTTCAGCAAATCCGCAAGGAATGCAGCAGCGACGGTGTTGGCGAGCTGCGCCGACAGGTCCGGATCCGTGGTCGTGGCCGTAACCCGGATCAAGCGATTGGACGGTGTGACCTGAAATTCAACTTTGCTTTCAAGCAGCGTAACAGCTGTCTGCTCTATCAGCGCTTCGGCAGTAAAGCCGGAGTCCTCTGGTAGTTCGATGGGGTCGGCTCCGATAAACGGATTGAACATCGGGTTTGCCGTCAGGTCGAGGTCATCGACGACACTTTGAAAAACGCGGCGCGATCCAAAGATCTGCACTGCCGCGCGCGTATCCTCATATGCTGCACCATCGCGGGACAAAGCGTCGGTCAGATCAGCGTTGTTGGCCTCAAGGACCAGCAGCACTTCGGCGGTGTATTCGTCTTCCCCGCGCACACTCATCAGAATAGCGAGGGCCACAAAGGCGGCAAAAACCGTGAAAACATACCGCTTGCGAGACCAAACAATGCGCCAGATGGCTAGCAAGCTAAGGGCCCCCATGTCGGCCTCTTCGACGGTGGCGGACGCTGCTAGGGGAGTAAGCGTTAATCTCGACATATGTTGACCGCTTCCAGTTTGCGTACAGCTAGCAGAGCAGAGGCTTCGACCAAACTTTACAAGTCAACTAACGCCCGCGCGACTTTTTCCTGGGCGGGATATTGCCCACCGCTACAAGCATCTTGCACCGTCCCCCCGTGCTATTGGTGCACGCGTCGCGAGCATTGGAAAGCCCAGCATCGCTGCATTTTAGCAAAAGAAGCCGAGCGATATCACGACATCAGTCAAGTCCAGATGCGGTTTCGCGCCATTGCAGCACAGCCACACTCCGCGGGGTCATCCGTACACCCGCGATTAAAAATTGGGCATCTCGCACCATTTTCCGCCTATTTCATCACGTCTTCGCGCGCACTTCGCCCCATGACTGTCGCTTTGTTGGGCAGTAGGATGTCATGCAGTACGTGGGCATTCGAAGGATTCCCTTGACCTCTAACCGGAAACAAATGCGCAAACGCATCAATAACCGGGAAAGCGTATCGTAGATGCTGCAAAACCTCAGATTGAAACACGTCATCCACCTGCTGATTAGTGGCTTGCTGCTCCTTTTCTTCAGCTTCTTCAGCGCAAAAGAAGTTGAGGCGCAGCAATACAGATTGGAGGCCGGTGATCGCGTCCGCGCGCTCGTGATCGGTGTAACTGACGAACCCTATGTGGCGATGGTCGATCTGTCCGGGGATATTCGATTTCCCGTCCTTGGCACACATCGCGCAGCGGGCAAAACACTGACGCAACTAACCGACGACATCGCGCTGGATTTGACAGGTCGCGAGGTCCGCGTGGTGCAAGATGGTGTAGAGCGCATTCTCGTTCTTGATGAGCGTGATATCTTTCTGGACATCGACAGCTACCGCGCTGTGACGGTCACAGGTGTGGTTGCCATGCCTGGGCGTATCGATTTCGAACCAGGTCTGACGGCACGCGCGGCAATCGGATCTGCAGGGGGATCCGCGCTGGGGTCGTTGGGGAATGACGCGTTGCGCCTGATACAATTGCGCGGAAACCTCGGCGGCCTTCAACAAACGCGGGCATGGCTGATGGCCGATCTGTGGCGGATTGACGTTCTGCTGGGTGACAGGGACGTAAGTGAAATCCCAGAGGCCTATGCGCCTACGCTCGAACGCCGCCTGCCGTCTGCGGACCTGGAGGTCGTTAAACAGCGCATAAGCGCCGCGCGAGATTTGCGAGAAAGAAACCGGATCGAGCTTGATGCGCGTATCGATCTTGTCACCGACCGCATCGCGTTCTTGCGCAGTGCGCTGTCGCAATTTCAGCAAGCGTTTGAGAACGCAGAAGAGCGCTCGGCCAACCTGTCGGAGTTATCGGACCGCGGACTGACTACGGCGCGGGCACTGGCAGCAGCGGAGAGTGGAACACTCAATGCGTCGTCCCGCGTGCTCACGACCGAAGCGGATCTGGCCCAGGCCCAGCAGGAAATGCAGTCGCTTTTGCGCCAAAAGGAAGACGTGGATGCGGACTTCTACAATGACCTGCTACAAGACAAGGCCGAACTTGAGCGGGCTTTGGCCGAAAACGGTGCGCGGATTGATGCAACTCGAAACGAGATGGGTGCAACGTCCGGACTGATCGATGCCGAGGGTCAGCAGGCGCAAACCATCGTCCTCTATCGCTGGGAGGAGGGGGTTGAAACAACCCGAACCATCGCGCCAGACACCCGACTGCGGCCCGGCGACGTGTTGGAAGTTATCCTAAACGAAGAATGATTCGGCGTTTCACGCCAGCTATGAGCAGCGGGATCTGCGAGAAACGCTATACCACCTCAGATAGAAATCTATACTCCCAAACTGCCGCTTTTTTAGCAGGTGCCAAAAACTAGCGCTGTTGTGACTTTTGGGCGGTTATTTGCCAATCCAATCTCACGAAACTCGCAAAGCCTTTTATTATCATATGGTTAAGTTGCGTCCTGCGCATTGCACTGGGACTTGCGTCATCTGGCGCGAATTCGCCGATAACTTGCAGCAACGGGTGTAGAGCCATTAACGTAAATCTATGAGACGAACGCGATCTGACCAAAGGACCCGTTATGACCAAAACGAAGTACGAGCCCCCGGTGTTCCGCACGCACGGCAAAGTCGAAGCAGTAACCAAAGCCAATACTGGCGGCTCAACACTCGACATCGCCTTTCAGGCGGGCACGCCAATCGGTGACCTGACAACGTCGTAAACCGGCGCTGTATCGCCTACACCTAGTGTTTTCCGGCTCAGCTATGGTATCATGGCTGAGCCGCACTTTACTTGATTTGCGCCTAAAGTTGCTCACCCATGACGCGACGCACGGCAATCACGGGGGCTGATCATGAGCCAAGAAGCACCTTCATTTGTCGCGAAACCAGATGTCATGGATTGTGACATCGGTGGCGATCGTGCGCTGCTGGATTTGCAGACCAACACCTATTTCACCCTGAATCCCACTGCGTCTGAAATCTGGATGGCCTTGTCAGAACGCAAGTCCGTCGATGAACTGGTCGGTGTGATCACCGAAGCGTTTGACGTGACCGAAGCGCAATGCCGTCAGGACATCGAGGCGCTTTTGGCGGACATGCATGCCGCGAATATCATCGAGACCGCGTCAGGCGATACTTGAATGCGCGGTCTGCGTTGGATTGGCATTTACGGTCTATGTTTTGCCGTCATCGTCATCGTTCGTATAGGCCTGTGGGTTACCAAATATCAGCGCATTCGCGCGGTCTTGGTGCGCCCCTGCAGACCTGATCTGCAAGCGAATCGCATTCATACTGTCGCGCGCGTCGTGCGCGCCGTCAGCCGTTCGGCCCGTTTCTTTCCAGACGCAAGCTGCCTGACGCAATCCATCGCAACGCAAGCTATTCTTTCCTGGAAACACATTCCGACAACAATCAGCATGGGTGTGCTAAAAGATGATCAGGGCGCGTTTCGCGTGCATGCCTGGGTGATGTGGAACGGGTCTGTAGTGCTGGAGGGCGACGAAGAGTCTGTGCGCAACTTTTCCAAGATCCTCGATTTGCCCACGCCCGAAGTGTCACCCATCTCCTGACATGGATACCTTTGTCATCACTGCGCCCGAACCGCGGGATATGGCCGTTCCACATTTGACCGCGCGGTTCGAAAGCTTGCGGCAATACGGATTTGAACAGCATCCGCAAGCTATGGGTGGTCTGCCGTCGGCCACGTCCGGACGCGCAGGGTGGGCGGCTGATGGCCCATGGCGCGCGATAGGCCTTACGACGTTGACCAACACCGCACATTTGCGGGTGTTGACGGAAAGGCCAGATGCTGGGCCGCTCGACATTGTGGCCCGGCTGCGCGCCACGCACGGCGCAACGTTTCACGAAGAACTTTCAGGCGGGTTTGCCGTCCTGCTCTTTAATCCAATGAGCGGCGCAATCGAATGCTATCGGGATCATTTCGGGGTTATACCGCTTTACTATTGTGTACATGATGGCGCGTTGACCTGTTCGACGGATATTCGGGCGGCTTTGCATATCTCAGGTTTGCCGATAGAGGCTAACCTCGTGCGCGTCGCGGACTATGTGGTTGGTCAGGATATCGATCCGACCATAACCGCATTCCGTGGCCTTTATCGCCTTGCGGCAGGTCATCAGCTTCTTTGGCAAGATGGCAAAGTAAACATGTCAGCCTATTGGACTGCTACACATCCCGCACCTGCGTCGCGGGACGGAGCACCCGATGCGCTCCGCGCGCGATTGGCAACTGCGACCCAAGAATGTCTCGACGGTCAAGTGGCTCCCGGTGCGATGCTGAGCGGAGGCCTAGATTCCTCGACGCTCACTGGGCTGGGGGCAGAGGCGCAGGAGGCGGCTGGGAAACCCCCACTGCCAGCGTTGTCTTTCGTTTATTACGAGGGTGACCCGCAGGACGAATCCACCTACATCGATGCGGCAAACGCCGCCTTTCGCACAGAACCGCACAAGATCCCCGTGACCGCACCGCCCCGTCTGACAGAGATGTCCCCGCTGATCGAAGAGCAGATGGATTTGTTCCTCGGCTTCGGCCTGCCCAAGAGCCGCCAAATCTATAAGGTCGCTGCCAAACAGGGTGTGACAGCGCTCATCGATGGTCATGGCGGCGATGAAGTGATCTCGCATGGCTATAGCCGCCTGCTTGAATTGGCTGCTCAGCGTCGCTGTTGGCGCTTGTTGATCGAGATGCGCGGCACCGCCGACATTTATGGGTCGCGAGTTTGGGGGCCTTACATCCTTTACATCGCGCGCCATAGTGGCTTGGCAGACCGCAGCATTCTGCGCCGCATTCTGTTGCGGATTGCGCGGATGATGCTCCCCAACGCTGCGGAAATGGAGGATCAGGTGAGCGGTAAAGGCATCATGTCACCCGCGCTGCGCATACAGGTTGATCCTGACACCCGCTATCAGGACGACCCTGAGCCAACAACTCACAAGGACAAGCTGGAGGCCGAGCGGATCGCCCATCTCAAGATGTTGCGCGACCCTCGTATGGAAAGCGCATTCGAGATCCTGCATCGCTCGGCGGTCAGTCAGGGCGTCTTGCCGCTTTATCCATTTTTTGACCGGGCGGTTGTCGATCTCTGCCTGTCGCTGCCGTCCGATACCAAGCTGAGCAATGGCCAAACACGGTGGGTACTCCGCGAAGCGATGCGCGGAGTGCTGCCGGAAAGCATACGGACCCGTGCGACCAAAGCCGCGTTTGATCAAGAGTTTCGTGCGACCGTGCTCGACTACATTGACGAAACTGGCGATGCGGCCTTTTCCGGTCTGGACTCGTTCGTCGACGATGCGGAAGCAAACCGATTGCGTCAGCAGCTTCTGTCACCGAAGGGTGATAATGTGGAGGCCTTGCGACTTGGATGGCGGTTGGCCATGCTGCGCCAGTGGAAGGCTGCCTTTGACCGATGGCAGTCTTTGCAAGTGCGCGGAGAATTGATGTCGCAATGACAGGTACCTACACTGCTTTTGGTCTGACCATACGGTCCGATTTTGCGCTCGATGTTCTCAATCCTGCAGAAAAGAACAACATCGACCTGCATGTTGTGCGGAGCACTGGCATTATCCGCGACAGCCACCCGCCGGTAGATCCCTATTTCGACATCACGCCGGACCGGCAGTACATGTACTGGCGTGCGATTGGCGGATACCTGATCCAAGATGATCACAGTGTCTTGGTGGAACCGCTCCCCGGGACCAGCGACCACCTGGTATCACAGGCGCTTTTGGGTCTGGTGATGTCGATTGTCCTGGAACGGCGCAAACTGCTTTGCCTGCACGCCAGTGCCATCAACATGGATGGCCACGCCCTTGTATTTTTGGGTGACAAGGGCGCAGGCAAGTCTACGACCAGCGGTGCCATGTTGGCCAAGGGGTACCTACCGATCACCGATGACTTGGTTGCCGTCGAGCACAGCACGAATCGCCAATTGGATCCGACGATCCGGCCCGGGTTCTCCTGCATGAAGCTCTGGCCGGACACGATCCAGGCTTTGGCTCTGGAAAAACACGGCAGTGACAAACTGATCCACCCACAGACCACCAAAGTACAAAAGCACATGCCTGTCCCCATTCCCAACCAGCCTGTCGCTATGGCTGCGGCTTTTGTCCTGCGACGCGCACAGGACGTGACGCGCACATATGCTGTGCAGCTTGCCGCGCATGCGGCGTTGCAGATGATCCTGCGGTACACGTTTATTGCGCGCTATGGCGAAAGCACATTGGGACGGGATCATCTCAAACTGCACATGCAGAGATGCGCCGGTCTAGTTGCACGAGTCCCTGTTTTTGACCTGCATATCCGTGCGGACCTAACGGATCTCGACGCGCTCACAGAAGAAATCCAGCGGGTCGCCAGCGCGCAAGACACAACCGTTGTCGCTGTACCCTAATTCATGTCATGCCGCGGAGCTGGCACATTCAGCGATAAATTTGTAGCCTCAGTTGCGATGTATACGAAGCGCGACAAGCGTCATCGCGTTTTTGCTGCAGTCAGCCTCGACATAGCGACGGTTCGTCCGGCGGTCTACTTGAGTGCGGCTTTCATATATCTGGGTCACCTTGCTTCGGCGCATCGAATGGGTACGATGAATGCGCAAGTTCTTCACGTTCTTCTTCGCTTACACGTATGGAGATGGGCGAAGGTCGTTTCTTCTTGCTCGCCGTTGGCGAAGTTCCTGATCGAGCAAACCAACGGGAGAGGGAAGGGGGTGTGCTTCATCGCTCCAAATCCTCTAATTCAACACCGCTTGATTCGAGCAGTTGTTGGCAGTTTTGGAGGGCTTCAAAGACCTCGTTCAGGTCTCAATTAGATGCGATTTGGAGATCGAAGTCAGAGTTCGATGTGGTTCCCGCTGGGGGGCACCATTTCAGAGTCATGGTTTCGTGCCGGAGATAGGTAAAACTACCTACGTAGTTTCGCCAATAGTAGCTTTTCGAGCA
The DNA here is from genome assembly GCA_038525015.1 of Pseudomonadota bacterium. GTDB lineage: Bacteria > Pseudomonadota > Alphaproteobacteria > Rhodobacterales > Rhodobacteraceae > Tateyamaria. The sequence continues at coordinate 46,225 of JBCBID010000010.1, forward strand.
AACGGGTACTGTTTCGAACAGTAACGAGTTCCCTTTTCAGCATGTCCCAAATTCAAGTAACTGCCTTTTATACATGACAGCTTGTCCAGTAGTGAGTGGCTTGGGCTGTAGCGCTCTGTCCTTCGGGCAGGGCGCTATTTTTCTGTCGGGGCCTTCGCAGTTCACTTTTGCACCCTGAGCGCTTACGCTCTCAGCCGGAAATTGACTGCGTTGCGGTGAGCTGAAGTACGATGAAGTCCCTTGGTGCAATTCTTGCTTTGGCCTTGGCCGGGCTGCAACTTCTGGCTATTGTTGTCGTCGTCTCGTCCTCTTACTTTACGTCCCAACGAACGCTGCTCGAACACGCCCGAACTCAAATGGTGGACGTAGGGACGAACGCGATTCAGCACGCCAGATGGTTCATGTCCCCAGCCCGCAGCGCTGCAGAGTTGTCGACAGCGCTTGCGTCGAACCAAATTGTGAGGCGTGAAGAACGCGATCATCTTGAAGGTCTTTTGTTTCAACAGCTTAGGTCGGCACCGCAATTCGCAGGTGCCTACTACGGCGACGAAGATGGCAATTTTGTCTATGTCAAAAGGCACGGGGACAACGCGTATCTCACGAAGATCGTTGATGTGGCGGTCGGGGCCGAAAAACGTACTACGCTGATCGAGCGCGGCGATGACTTTGCCTCATTGGCGCGATCTTTTGATCCCGAAGATCGATATGATCCGAGAAGTCGCCCTTGGTATCAAGAGGCGAAGGCGTATCGCGGCAGTATTTGGACCGATCCCTACATCTTCTTTACGTCGCAATCGCCCGGCATCACTGCTGCGACGCCTGTCATAGGTTTTGATAATCATGTACAGGGTGTCGTTGGTGTCGATATCGAAATCGAAGAACTGTCAAGTTTCCTATCTCAGCTAAGAGTTGGCAAAAATGGGGCTGCTTTCATCCTGAACCGCAACGGAGATGTGATCGCGCATCCAAACCCAGATTTGTTGACGACGCAGACCAATGATGGCGGGCTGACTTTCCCGTCGATTGACACGCTGGAGGACACGCTCGCGCGTGCTGCATTTGGTGACCGATTGTCGGCGGATGGCGTTGCAGTAGACAAGCCGATTCAAGCGGATTTTGAGCACCTAGGCGAGCAGTTTGTTTCGTTGATCATGCCGTTCGGACTTGACGATATACCATGGACGATCGTTCTTTACGCACCCGAGAATGACTTTATTGGGACCATCAAAGAGAATCGAACTCAGAACACGCTGATCGCCGTGGCTGTGGCTGCGATGACCGCATTGCTCGGGCTAGCCCTTGCAAACAAGATACACGCCCCCGTGCGTGCTTTTGCTGTCCGATCGGCTTTGATCTCGCAAGGCGAAGTCGATCCGAAAGAGCCGATGCCAAGCACCTACAAAGAACTGGAGAACGCGAACACCGCGCTTGTAAATGAGATTTCGCAGCGCAGGAAAACGGAAACAGAGTATCGGTTGGCTTTCGAGAAAGCTTCGCGCGGGATGGTTCATATCGAAGGCACGACTGGCCGCATGCTGCGTGTCAATGAGAGCTTTGCCAAGCTTTTAGACTTTACGGAGAGTGAACTGGTTGGGACGACGTTTCAGGCACGGCTTGCTGAAGATGATCAGGATGTCTTGAACGAATTCGTAGAACGGATCGCCGAACATTCTTCTTTTGGTTTCGAGGCCAAGGTGATTAGGAAGGACGGTACACCGATATGGATTAGCTTCAACGGCATCTTTTTTCAGGCAGATTCCAGCGGCGGGACCTACATTGTCGCAACCATTGATGACATCACGCATGCGCGCGCATCAGAAGAGCAAATTGAGACCCTGCACCGCGAGATCGCCTATTATTCGCGCCAAGAGATGATGGGAGAGTTGGCAACCGGTTTGGCGCATGAGCTGAATCAACCGCTCACTGCCATCACTCAGAACGTGGATGCGGCCGAGTACATTCTCGTTAACGCACCTGAAAAGACACCGGAAGTGAAAGGGCTGCTAAGTGACATTGATCAACAGGCGCACCAGGCTGCGGACATTATCCGAGCGTTGCGCGCCCTGGTTCGAAAAGATGAGAACATTCCCGATAACTTCGACATTCGCGAGTTGATCTTACAGGCGCGACGGCTTTCGAGGTCAGATGCGCGTAGGCACGGGATCGAAATAGTGTTGGCCAAGGGCGAAGAGTTGAAAGTCCGCGCTGTGCGCGTTCAAATCGCACAGGTGGTCGTCAACCTTATCCGCAACGCGATAGAGGCTGTTGCCGAAAGTGATAGCAATAGCCGCAAGATCACAATCTTTGCCGAACAGATAGAAGGCTTCGCGCGCGTGATCGTCGAGGATGGTGGCCCAGGTATCGCAGGCAGCCTGCAACTGTTCACCCCGTTTGAAACGACCAAGCGCGATGGGATGGGCCTTGGGTTGTCCATCAGCAAGACCCTTATCGAAGCCAATGGCGGCGAAATCTGGCATGAAAGCACGGCAGCCGGGGCACGGTTTTGTTTCACACTACCGCTGAAAGACCATGACCATGGATGAGGGGCCATTTGTATTCCTAGTTGATGATGACGCGGACATTCGCGGGTCCTTGGCGCGCGCGCTTGGATTACGTGGATATGTGGTCAAGTCTTTCGCGTCTGCGCAGGAATTTCTCAATATCTACGAAAAGAACATCTCTGGATGTCTGCTTCTGGATTATGGAATGCCACATATGAATGGCCTTCAGCTTCAAAAGCACTTGCGCGATATGGGAAGCCGCCTCCCGGTAATATTTATCACCGGACATGGCGGCGTTCCGGAATCTGTCGAGGCGATGAAAATGGGTGCGGTTGACTTTCTGGAGAAGCCTTTCAAGCAGTCCATGCTGATTGAGAGGATTGAGGCTGCACTTGACGCTGACAGGCAGCGACGCGCGCTAGCAATGCAAACCTCGGGAGTCATGGCGCGGTTTCAATCTTTGACCGATCGGGAGAAAGAGATTTCATTGTTGCTCGCCACGCGGCCAGGCCAAAACTCGTCCAAGGAAATCGCCAGACTGCTTGGTATCAGTCCGCGCACCGTGGATCATCACCGCGCCCGTATCCTTGAAAAAATGGATGTTGGAACCGTCGCAGAACTGGTGGAAACCAGTCTTAGGGCTGGCATTGTGAGCGATAGAGAAACTGGCTAAAACGCTTGATTAAATCAGCTGATCAGAACGCAAACGCACAAAAGTAAACGCCAAGCTGTCGTTGTAAGCGCTTCAGATTTGACCATACATCAATGTCGCGGCCGAAGCGAACTGTTCGGATCGGCCGGCACTTCCCAACACATCCGTTTGAACGGTTATTGCTCGCTTCAGGCACCTTTGGCCCGCCTGACCGCCCGGTCAACTGTCATCTCATCGCTTCAAGTTCCAGGTTCACAAGCTCAGCATAGACGCCGTTTGGAAAGGCCAAGAGATAAGTTTCGAAATCCTGACGTGATCCGGATTGCAGGGCCTGCAGGAAGAGATTTCGTTCTCGAAGGTCCGGCGTTACCCCCTGCAGACGAAGCGCACGCGAGGGTTCGGCAGAGGCCACCCGGATCGTCTGGTTCAGGCGTACACGCGCATCTGCGGCGTGCCGTCCAGTGGGGTGATTGCGCAAAAATCGAACGATATCACGTACATTGTCTGTGTCGCGCACTTCAGCCCATAGCAATGCTTCGGCGTCTGGTATGGCTCCTTCCTCCGAGAAAACGAAGTCTGATGTAAGCAGTGACGTGTCCCAAGGTGTCTGAATTCCCCTTGTTTCCTCAACGACGCGGATGCGCACCTCTCGGAAGACCTTTTCGATAGCCTGTCCAGGTCTTTGCATCTCGGCTGCGAGGGCCGCAGTAAACGGGCTATTCTGGCCCAAACCATCAAGCGCAACGTCCCCAGGGCCGGTTGCATAAGACAAGAAGGTGCCGGGCGATGGGTTCATCTTAGCGAGACCATTGGCGTCCATCCCCTGTACGTCCGCAAATGGGTTGTTACGACACGCATCTAAGATCACGATGTTCGTGCGATTTTTGGCCGAACCCATCTGGCGCAGCACCACATCCGCTTGGACACCGACCAGATCAAGCTCGGCCTCGTCGCTGAGTGCGGCATCGACTGGCATAAGGAAGTTCTTTCCTCGCGATTGCACACCATGCCCGGCGAAATAGAACAACCCCGTCGTTTCAGGACCCCGAGCGCGCAATGTACGCCCGAGTTCGACTATTGCAGCTTCCAATTCGCTCTGCGTCGCATTGAAAAGGTACGTGACCTCAAACCCTGCGACTTCGAGCACGCTTCCAATCAAGCTTGCATCGTTTTCTGGATTATCTAGTGCGCCGATTTGGGCGTAGTCAGCATTTCCAACGACCAGCGCCACTCGTGGTCCATCATTGTTTGCCGTGACCGCATTGCTCCACAAGACGAGAAGAGTCACGATCAAGATCATAAGACGCCAAAGACATTCTTGCGAATAAACCAAAGCTTTCATTTGTTGTCCTTTCAAGCGGCCACCTCATGGCCTTGCAATGGAAACAACTAAGCCCTGAGCTTTATTCGAAGATAAAGGAAATGAAACATGCGGCGCATCTTGGGCCTGTTTGCCACTGTCCTGACCCTCTGTAGCACCTCTGCGGCCGCCGCACCCTTTGGTGAGGGGTGGGAGTTGCAGGCGGCGGCATCAACCCTAAGCTTCTCGGCGTGGACCGTAGGACCGGATACAGCTACCACGTTCTACACAGATGTCAGCGGCACAATCGCCAAAGATGGCACAGTCAAAGTCTCTATCTCTCTCGACGCGATTAATTCCGGTGACGCCCTGCGCGATGCGCGCCTCCGATTTCTGTTGTTCGAGAGCTTTCGGTTGCCGCAGGCAACGGTGACTGCGTCCATCGACCCCGGGCTGGTGACAGGACTTCGACCCGGGGATCGCCTCCAGGTAGTGCAACCTCTAACGGTGTCTCTGAACGGGCAATCGAAAGAAATTGAAGCTGTGCTCGATCTGATTGTGATTGCGAGCGACGTCGTTTCAGTGGCGTCGTTCACACCCATTGAGCTTGATCTCGCAGAATTTGGTTACTTAAGCAGTGTAAAAACGTTGGAGCGTGTTGCGGACGTAGAGATCCTTCCCAAGACTGAAATATCCTTTGAATTGCTCTTCAAAGCCAACCGCGCGCACAATGGTGCCCAAATTCTAGACTTGGCAGCGCTCGAGGCTTGTGCGCGGCAGATTAAGACGATTGGGCAAAGCGATGAGGTCTATTTCAAAAGCGGCTCAGTGCAACTCGTCGCAAAGTCTTTCCCACTTTTGAACGCGGTGGCCGATACGATGCGGTCATGCCCCGGTCTGGCGTTGCGGATCGAGGGGCATACGGACGACCGTGGACCGGCCAAGGTGAACAAGCGGCTTTCAGTTGGGCGCGCAGCCGAGGTTGTTATCTATCTGGCGAACAAAGGCATTGAGCCCGAGCGGTTGAACGCAACCGGATTTGGCGAGGATCGCCCCATTGCAGACAACAAGACGCGCCGCGGTCGCTGGAAGAACCGGCGCGTGGAGTTCGTGCCACTGGAGTTCTAGGCCACGCGTATCAGAGGCGCCTGCGTGGTAGATTGTTAAATCTAGCACGAAGTTCATTGCGCGAGAGTTCGCAACTGCATCGGGCGCAAGCGATTGCTCGGTGCAGAGGGTGTAAGGCGGCAATAAGCGTGCGCTTGCGCCGCTGAACGCAACCAACGGTGATTGTCATTAGATACGCCAAGCACCTCGGCTACCCTCCTAACGGCTTGCGGTGCGCGGAAAGGCTGTGGAGTTTCGCGCGCGATACCATGGTCAAAGATCGTCATCTAAGCCTTTCCGCACGTCATTTTCCAACTACCCAAAACCACGCTAAGCAAAACGTGGGCAACAGAAAGCTACCCAGCAACAATATCGCGAAGCTTGCAAAGCAAAGAGCCGGTAGTATCGTCGGCGTATGGAGACGGCTGACGAAAGTAACAGCTGTCCTAGCAGACACGCAATATCGTGCATGGGAGGAACTATGACAAAGTCAATTATTGGCGCGCTTCTGACAGCCGGAACCGCGCTTTCGCCACTTGCGGCTTCCGCTGAAACCGAGGTGCAGTTCTGGCATGCCTTTACAGGAAGGCTTGGCGAATTGGTTAAGGCGCAAGTCGAAGAATTCAACAACAGTCAAAGCAAGTATGTCGTCGTAGAGAGCCACAAAGGCAACTACTCCGAGACCTTGAATGCAGGCATCGCAGCGTTCCGCGCTGGGGAACAACCACATATCTTGATGGTGTTTGAAGTCGGTACCGCGACCATGATGTCTGCGGCAGGTGCCACCAAGCCGGTCTATGAGGTGATGGCCGAAAGCGGCGCAACATTCGATCCCGAGGCCTATATTGGATCGGTCAAAGGGTACTACACCACCAGCGATGGCGAAATGCTGTCTTTGCCATTCAATTCGTCAACACCTGTGCTGTGGGTCAACCGGGATGCATTTGAAGCTGCCGGCATCGATCCTGATACTGATCTCTCTACTTGGCAAAAAGTGGGCGAAACGCTGGATGCCCTGAAAGCGGGTGGAGAAGATTGCCCTCTGGTCACCGCTTGGCAAAGCTGGATTCATCTAGAAAATTTCTCAGCCTACCACGATGTGCCATTTGCATCACAAGACAACGGTTTCGCTGGGCTTGACACCGAATTGATGCTGAACGGCGACGAACAGGTGGCGCACCTGAGTGCGATGGGTGAATGGGCCCAGGAGGGCAAATTCGTTTATACCGGTCGTCGCAACGAAGGTGGGGCAAATTTCCGCTCGGGTGAATGTGCGCTCTTCACCGAAAGCTCGGCTGGGTACGCGGGCATCAAGGCTGAAGCACAGTTCGACTTTGACGTGCGACCATTGCCCTATTGGGAAGGCGTTGGAAATGCGCCCCAAAACACCATTATCGGCGGCGCGTCACTTTGGGTCCTCGAAGGGCACGACGCCGAAGAATACAAGGGCGTTGGCGAGTTCCTTGCCTATTTGTCTTCTACGGATGTTCAGGCGGATTGGCACCAAAATACAGGGTATCTCCCGATTACGGCCGAAGCCGGTGATGCGACACGGCTTGTCGGGTTCTATGAGGAAAACCCGGGAACCGACATTGCTGTCATCCAGATGACCGCAAAGGAACCCACCGCCAATTCCAAGGGTTTGCGTCTGGGTTCGTTTGATCAAATCCGCGGGATCATTGACGAAGAACTGGAAGCAATCTGGGCGGGCGACAAAAGCGCGCAAGAGGCCATGGACAGCGCCAAAGAGCGGGGCGATGCCCTGTTGCGCCGGTTTGAGGCGGCCAACAGATAGGACCTGAGCAGGCAGACCACCGCGGCCTGCCTGTGTTACCTGCAGGGCAAGTCTATGGAAAAGCGCGTTACATTTCGCGGCTGGCTATTGCCGATCATCTTGATCGCCCCACAGGTCTTGGTATCTGCGGTCTTCTTCTTCTATCCGGCCGGGCAAGCGATCTGGCAATCGCTCTTCATCCCTGATCCGTTCGGGCTATCCTCGCAATTTGTGGGTTTGGGAAACTTCGAATTTCTTCTGAGCGATCCCTTCTATCGCGCGGCCTTTCTTACAACAGCGGTCTTTTCGATACTTGTTACCCTCTGTTCGATGATCCCCGCCTTGTTTTTGGCGGTTATCGCTGACCGGCTTATCAAGGGGTCGGGTGTGTATCGCACGTTGTTGATTTGGCCGTATGCGGTGGCTCCGGCTGTGGCTGGCGTCCTGTGGCTGTTTATGTTTAACACGCGTGTCGGCGTGATTTCCTGGTACCTGGGGACACTTGGCTACGACTGGAATCATGTGCTGAATGGTAGTGAGGCTATGGGGCTGGTTGTCGTCGCCTCGGCTTGGGGTCGGATCAGCTATAACTTCCTGTTCTTTTTTGCCGCTTTGCAAGCCGTGCCAAAATCGGTGATAGAGGCGGCAGCAATTGACGGTGCGCGCTTTTGGCGAAGATTTTTCACGATCGTGCTGCCGCTTTTGTCTCCCACCACGTTCTTCCTGCTGGTCGTGAATGTGGTCTATGCCTTCTTTGAGACGTTTGGCGTCATTCACACGATCACCGGAGGTGGGCCGCAACAATCCACGACCATTCTGGTTTACAAGGTTTTCTCGGATGGATTTGTGGGACAGGATTTGGGATCAAGCTCGGCACAGTCGGTCATACTGCTGATTGTTGTGGGCCTGCTGACCGTGATCCAGTTCAAGTTTATCGAGAAACGGGTGCACTATTGATGGCCCAGGATGTGCATGGAATGGTTGAAAAGCGCGGCGCTGGCCTGTGGCTCACCCATGTGTTCATGGTGCTTGGCGTCTTGGTGATCTTCTTTCCGATATGGTTGGCTTTTGTCGCCTCGACCGTCACGCAACAAGAGATCATTCAGCCACCCATGCCGGTCGTGCCCGGCGATCAGTTCTGGATCAACTACCGCAATGCATTGTTTGCTGGGGTAAACGTGCCGGTTGCAACCATGCTCCTCAATTCATTGATTATGGCGGTTGGCATCGCGGTGGGTAAGATTGCCATTTCTCTGTTGTCAGCCTTTGCGATTGTCTACTTCCGCTTTCCTGGCCGAACTCTCTTTTTCTGGATGATTTTCCTAACCCTGATGCTGCCAGTCGAAGTGCGGATAGTTCCCACGTTCGAGGTGGTAGCAGGTTTTGGAATGCTCAACAGCTATTCGGGCCTCATCTTTCCGCTGATCGCCTCTGCAACGGCCACTTTTCTCTTCCGGCAGTTCTTTCTGACAATACCCGATGAACTTGCCGAGGCCGCCCGTGTCGACGGTGCGCGCCCGATGCGCTTCTTTTGGGACATCGTGGTGCCCATGAGCCGGACAAATGTGGCCGCGCTCTTTGTGATCCTGTTCATCTATGGCTGGAACCAATATCTTTGGCCACTCTTGATCACAACCGACCCGGAAATGAACACCATCGTCATGGGTATTAAGCAGATGTTCCCGTCCGGCGACGACTTTGCCCATTGGCCGACAATTATGGCGACCTCCGTCCTCGCGATGATCCCGCCCGTCATCGTGGTGGTGGGGATGCAGCGGCTTTTCATCCGCGGGCTTGTAGACAGCGAGAAATAGAAATGGCGACAGTCACTCTCCAAAGTGTCAAGAAGAGCTTTGGCGCAACAGATGTTATCCATGGCGTAGATGTCGAAATTGCTGACGGCGAATTCATTGTCATCGTGGGGCCGTCTGGTTGTGGAAAGTCCACTTTGCTTCGCATGGTTGCGGGATTGGAAACGGTTACGGCGGGTGAGGTGCTGATTGGTGGCGTGCAGGCCAACAACAAGGAGCCAATGGACCGCGATATCGCGATGGTTTTTCAAAACTATGCACTTTATCCGCATATGTCAGTGCGCCAGAACATGGGATACGGCCTTAAAATTGCGGGTCTTCCCAAAAACCAGATCAGCGCCAAAGTGGAGGAAGCGGCGCGATTGTTGCAGCTAGAGCCGCTTCTTGATCGCAAGCCCCGTCAGCTTTCAGGTGGGCAGCGCCAGCGGGTCGCAATGGGGCGCGCGATTGTACGCGAACCGGCTGTCTTTTTGTTTGATGAACCGCTCAGCAATCTAGATGCCAAGCTGCGCGTTCAAATGCGCCTCGAAATCAGAGAGTTGCAGGCCAAGCTTCAGATCACATCGCTGTATGTGACGCACGATCAGGTTGAGGCGATGACTATGGCCGACCGTATGATTGTAATGAATGGTGGCGTGGCTGAACAGATTGGGACGCCGCTCGAAGTCTATGAAACACCCCGCACGCTCTTTGCAGCGCAGTTTATCGGAAGCCCGGCAATGAATATCGTTGATGCTCAGGTGGCCAATGGCAATGTGCTGATCGGTGAGCATGTGATTGCAGGATCCAGCGCACCGGACGGTCCGGTGAAGTTCGGAATTCGGCCAGAGCATATGACGCCAGACGACAAAGGGCCGCTAATAGTCAGCATCCATATGACAGAACCACTCGGGGCGAACACGTTGTTGCATGGTCGTTTGTCAGGCTATCCTGAGACTTTCACAATCAGCCTTCCCGGTATCCATGCTATGCCCGTGGGGAACGCACCGCTCCGCTTTGGCGTGCAGGACGGCCAAGCACACCTTTTTGACCCAAAAACCGGATTGCGATTGACCTGATATGACTCCTATGGGTCTTTTTTTGCCGCCGACCGATCTGCCGACCTAGACTATGTTCTCTGTGACACCCGGCAGGTCCTGTGCCAAATCAGCGCCTTTGTTGCCGTCAAAAGGCACCAGAAAGCCGCTCCTGTTCTTGGGCAAACGCAGACCATTCCGCGCCACCTCGCGATGCCACCACGGCTGCAACGTCTCGTGGCTTTTCCCCTCTGAGGGGAGCGGCTCAAACCACCAGTGCCGCATTAATCGCTCCCGGACTCGCGCAACACGATCCAGGTCCGTAATCTCCAAAGCGATTTCGGTATCCCATCGCATTGAACGGCCATTTAGGTTCGCAGACCCTATCAGGGCATAGGTGTTGTCCGTGACAAGCACCTTGTTGTGAACATGGATTAGTGGCGACCCACTGAGACACTCGATACTTTCTTTCGGGGCCATCTTGGGTTGTACCGGTACACACAGCGTCAGACGTGACCCAAATGCGTCTTGGATTTTGCGCAGAGCGCTCTGCCTGCGCGCGATCCCAAAGCGGGCGTCAAGCCCGCGTTTCCCTTCGTAAGCGATGTTATCGGGCAGAGCCGGCAGCACAATGACGGCGGTTAGATCGGGATTTGTCGCAGCGGTCTCTGCAAGCGCATCTGCAATCACAGACGACCGAAAGAACTGCGTCTCAATATAGATAAGTTGCCGGGCAGTCCGAAACGCTTTGACATGACTTGCTTCGATCTCGGCAAGGAGCGTGCGAGGCGACAAGAACGGCAATTGAAACCGCCTGGGCGCCGACAGTGTCCTCCTCAGAGAGGTACAGTCAGGCGGCGGGGACCGCCCATCCGTCGACGCCTTGAATGTGTCGAGGTGACGCCTCGCCTCCTTGGCTTCCGGGCCACGTGCCAGGATTTGAACGTCGGACCATGTATCCTTTGCCGGTCTGTCGTGTTCAGGCGTGTCATATCTGCGCTCATTAAGATCGAGCCCTCCAATATACAGTAACTCATCATCGACAACGGCGACTTTCTGGTGGTGGGTTGCGGGAAACAGGGATGGCAACTCGCTCGATCTAAGTCCAATCGCCTGTCGGCGTACCCTTATAGTGTCGAGCGCTGCCTTCAGCTTTGCCTTTCGGGCCGCCACGATTGGCGTGAAAAAGAGCCAGGGTAAAAAACCGGCCTGCGCAGGGTGCATATGAGCAGCAATACGAAGCTGGTCCGCACCCACCTCAGCTGTCTCGGCGAGCGCTGCACCCTGACGTACAGTTCTCCACGCAAGTTCGTGCAGCTTGACGGCCATCACGGGGTCAAAATCACTGACAACAATCGACACTTGCACGCCACGACGCAGCGCATGTTCGAGCAGGTCGAACCAGGTCGCACCGACATCCAGCGCCTCCCGGCTTCGGAGCTTTGTGCTCAGATCAAAAATCCGAAAACCCGCAAAAAACGAGACCTTTGAGCCCAGAACAGCCCTTTCAAGGGCTGGCCAGGCTTCTGCCGCCGTGACGAAGACCTGAAAGTCAGACGCTATGTCTTCGTGAGGCGTGCTCATCATTGGGTCTTCACTCGGTCACTATAGGTTGGATGCTCAAGCCAGCGTTGTCGATCGTCTATCACTATAGCGCTGCTTCTGGCTCGGGCGCACTTCCCTTCGCATCGCGACCCCAAGGACACCCTGCAAATTGGTTGAGAAAAGGTGTTTCTCCCGCAGCAACTGTCGCCACTTGTCGTTGTTGATGGAAACAGCGCTGGCCAGACGGCGTTTGCCTCATCATCGCCTTCGCTTCCTGTGCTCGAACTCTCTTACTTCGTCAACGCCCGACCCTTCACACATGTTCCAGCTTGGCGAGGGTAGCAGAGAAGGCCCGGCAATCAACTCGCCAGGGCCCGTAGTCCTGCGAACGTCGGCCGACCTGCTACGGGGCCGGTCCGTTCAACGCTGAATGCAGTTTCAAGCCGAGAGTTATATCTGATGATGTAAAAGTGTGGCAGGTTGCGGCGAACCGGTCGCCGAAGCGCAGTAACCCAATTCGTCGCCAATCTCGCTTGTCGTGACTGGCGCCTGTACCTCGACCGCTTCGTCGCGTGACAGAAAGAGGATCGCCGGGCTTTTGATGCCCGCAGCGCTCAACTCCGACACCATGTTCGATGCGCTGCAGTGCAAGACCTTTTGTTCAGATCGCTGGGCATTACTCACCGCCGTGACCTTTACGTGCTCCAGCATCCCCGCTTGTCTTAAACAAGACGCAATCTGAGCGGCAGCGGCCACGCCCATGTATACCGCGACATTGCTGCGTTGGGTCAGATGGGTTGCCCAATCGGGTGTGCCATTCCCGTCCGCACAACGCCCTGTGGTCAACACGAGCGTATCGCTCTTGCCACGCTCGGTGAGGAACCCGCCCATTGCTGCGGCTGCGCCGCTGGCCGCCGTCACACCCGGCACGATTTCATAGTCCAGATCTGCCGCGCGTAGCGCGCCCGCTTCTTCCGTACCGCGTGCAAAAACGCCGGGATCACCACATTTCAAGCGCACAACGCGCTGACCACGCTTGGCGGCAGCCACAATGACATCGTTGATCCTTTCTTGTGGCCACGCGTGGCATCCTGGTGTCTTGCCCACAAAAACCCGTTCTGCGTCACGTCGTGCCAGTTCAAGCACGCCGGGATCAACCAGCCTGTCGTAAAAAATCACGTCGGCCTCTTGCAGGCGTTGTACACCGCGCAATGTGATAAGGTCGCTGGATCCAGGCCCGGCGCCGACGAGCGATACAGGTGTGGGGGCTGCAGCGGGTACTGCGCCTGTCAGAATAGTGTCCTTGATGGCTATTGCGACGGGCGCGTCCCCGTCTCGCGCATGCACCCCGCGCAAGGGGCCATTGAACACCCAACGCCACAGGTCGCGCCGCTGCCTGGGGCCAAGCCGCTGTGCGGCAAACTCGCGCAAACGGCCAGCAAGTGCGGCCAGGTCACCAAGCCGCGAGTCCAATTGCCGCTCCAGCGTGCTCTTGATCTGACGCGCAAGCACCGGGGCTGTCCCTTCGGTGCCTATGGCCACAACAACCGGATCCCGATCTACGATTGCAGGGGTGATCGCATCGCAAAGATCGGGTTGGTCGACCACATTCACCAATGTGCCAGCCTCGACCGCCAGTGCATGCAAAGCCGCGTCAAGGCCAGGACATCCTGTGCCAACAAAAACCAGGGTGGCACCGCGCAAAGCATCTGCCGTGATGGCGTCGGTGCGATGCGTGATGCGACCCGCATCCAACAGCGCCTGTAACTCTACATCCAAGGTGGGAGCAAAGATCTCAATCGCGGCGTCGGTCTTCAACATCAGGCGGCATTTCTGCGTCGCCTGTTCACCGCCGCCCAGAATAACCACTCGGCGACCAGTCATGGTCAGAAACATCGGAAATGTCTTCATGGCAGGCCCCTTATTCGGCAGCTACGGCAGTAGGATGTGTGGGCAAGAGACCCGCCAGCTCAGGCTTGCACGCCCCGCAATTCGTACCGGCGCCGGTGCATACGCCAAGCGCATCCACGCTTGCGGCGCCTTCGGCGATGGCGCGTTTGATGTCGTTCAGACCCACGCTCATGCAGGCGCAGACGGTGGGGCCGGGGTCCACTTGCGCCCCCGCAGCGCGCCCGGCTAGGACAGCACCGCTGGGGCTGTCCTGACCAATGGCGGCAATCGCCTGGGGACGAGACAGTTGCACCGGCGTCGGAGCCAGAAACAGCAGAGCAGTCAGGCGGCCATCCTCATGATGTGCCAGACGCTGGACACCGGTTGCATCGTCGCGCACGTGGCTCAAGCTGCCGGTCAGCGCGCCCACAAGATGCGTAAGTATGGTCTCTGCGTCCGCGCCGTGGTTTGCGCCGGCCAACTCTGCCTGCCAGCCGGTGTTTGTCCGGGCTACGGCACAATACTCGCCGAAAACATGCAAAGTGGACTGCGCCACGGCAAAGCCATACCAGCGCGCCGCAAAGCGTCGCGCCGTGACCTGCCCGAACTTGAGCGCAGGTTGCCCCGACACAGGGTCCGTACTCGCCTGTATCACTGCATTCACCAGCGCTCCGGTCCGCTGCCGCGTCCAATGCATGGGGGCAAAGAGCATGCCACGGTCGACACGATCTGTCGGCAACGTGCGCAGAATGGCGCTGTTCACACCATCGCTCAACACGCAAAGCTCCGCCGTCCCGATCCCGATATCTGCCGCATCATCGGGGTGCATCTCGACATAGGGTTCCGCCAGATGCGCCCCAAGCCGCGGCGATTTCCCTGTCCGCGTCATCGTATGCCACTGATCCCTGTTGCGCCCGGTATTTAAGTGGAACTGATCCCCTGTTCGCTGCACAGGCGCGGTCAGCGGCAACATGCGTGCCTTCCCGTCCGCATGGTAGAAATGGCCATCCGCAAAGAACCGCGTTTGCCCCTTGCCCAGGGCAGGCATAGGCCATTGCACGGGCGCAAGGGCGTCGTATTCCGAATCCGTTAAGTCTGCGAGGCCGCTGATGTCGAAGTCCCGCGCGAATTGTCGGCACGACGTCGACAACCGCGCGTATTCGCGAAAGATGTCAGCGGGGCCATCGTAAGCAAACGCCTCCGCCCATCCCATGGCTGCTGCCACATCGCAGATGATCCTCCAATCGGGTCGCGCCTCCCCCGGCACCGGAAGGAACGGGCGTTGACGCGAGATGCGCCGTTCCGAATTTGTCACCGTGCCGCTCTTTTCGCCCCAACCCGCGGCGGGCAGCAGCACGTCGGCCAGATCGCCTGTATCCGTGCGGGCCATGATGTCCGAGACGACGGTAAACGGCACATTCGCTATCGCAGCGGCAACGCCATCCGCATCTGGTAAGCTCACAGCTGGGTTTGTTGACATCACCCACAACGCTTTGATCTTGTTCTTTGCGCATGCATCGAACAGGTCAATGGCCTTCAGGCCTGGTGTGTCACAGATCTTCGGGCTCGCCCAAAACCCCTGCACGGCCTCGCGATGCGCGGCATTTTCGATGTCCAGATGGTTTGCCAGCATGTTGGCCAGTCCACCAACCTCGCGGCCCCCCATTGCATTGGGTTGCCCGGTCACAGAAAACGGCCCCGTACCCGGCAGGCCAATCCGCCCGGTCGCCAGATGGCAATTCAAAATCGCATTGACCTTGTCCGTCCCGCAGGAGGACTGGTTCACGCCTTGGCTATAGACGGTCACCACCTTCTCGGTTCCCCCCCACATAGAATAGAACAGGGCCAGATCATCCGAAGACAGACCGCTTTCCCCCGGGTCTGTCGCTTCAGCCGCAGCCAAAGCAGCATCAAAACCGGACACATGCGCCGCCACATACGCCCGATTGACCCGACCACTCGCCTCAAGGTGCGCCAGTAAACCGTTGAACAACGCCACGTCGCCGTCAGGCGCCACGCTTAGATGCAAATCGGCTAGTTGCGAGGTGGCGGTGCGACGCGGGTCCACATTCACCACCCGCATCTCCGGACGCGCTGCTTTCGCCGCTGCGATGCGCTGGTGCAGAACCGGATGGCACCATGCCAGGTTCGACCCGACCAACACGATCAGATCGGCTTGGTCTAAATCCTCATAGGTTCCCGGCACCGTATCGGACCCGAAGGCTCGCTTGTGCCCCGCTACCGAGGATGCCATGCAAAGCCTTGAATTCGTGTCAATATTCGCCGATCCGATAAACCCCTTCATCAACTTGTTGGCGACATAGTAATCTTCGGTCAACAATTGGCCCGAGACATAAAAGGCGACAGAGTCCGGGCCGTAATCCCGGATCGCTTCCGAAAACTTGCGCCCGACCAACGTCGTCGCACTGTCCCAATCCGTCTCCATACCCCCAACCATCGGTGCCAACAAGCGCCCTTCCAGATCAATAGTCTCGCCCAACGCTGATCCCTTGGAGCATAGCCGCCCAAGGTTGGCCGGATGCTGCGGGTCGGCTTTGATCGCCCCGTCGGGTGACGCAATAATCCCGCAACCTACGCCACAGTATGGGCAGGTCGTGCAGGTGCTCATGCCGCCGACCTGGCTTGCAGAAAGGTGGTGTCGAGCAGGATACGCCCACCTTCTAAACGGGCTGGATAGGTCGCCACCTGACCCTCATCGTTGCCCTGCACCAGACCTGTCTCAAGCGAGATCACCCAATTGTGCAAGGGACAGGTCACGGCGCTGCCATGCACGATCCCTTCGGACAACGGACCTTGCTTGTGCGGACAAGAGTTTTCCAAGGCAAAGACTTCATCACCCGCAGTGCGGAACACAGCCACGCACCCGGCTCGCGTCTTGACGACACGCGCGCCGCGTTGCGGGATGTCGTCCAGCGCTGCTATGTCAATCCAGTCGGTCATTCCGCAGCCTCCAGCGTCAGATTCGCCACAGGCCGATAGATCGCTGCCTTCTTCTGCGCATGCTCGGCCCACGGATCTTTCTGGTATACGGTCTGGGATAGGTCGAACCGGGCAGCGAGCCTATCGCGCTCTGCCGGATCGGCAATACGTTCGCGTATCCAGTCCAACCCCACCTTGTTCATCCACTTGTAGATGCGGTCGAGATACTTGGCGTTCTCGCGATAGAGTTGCGTCATCGCCTTTATCACGATAATCGTCTCTTCTTCGGTCTCGACATCAATCAGACGCTCAACCTCTTTGACGTCCATCCCAGCCGCGCCACCAATTCCGATCTGATAGCCACTGTCGACACAGACAACGCCGATGTCCTTACATGTCGCCTCGGCACAGTTGCGCGGACAACCAGAGACGCCCAGTTTCAGCTTGTGCGGCGTCCACGACCCCCACAAAGCCTTTTCAAGCTTGATGCCCAGGCCAGTTGAATCCTGCGTCCCGAACCGGCAGTGATCGGTCCCCACACAGGTCTTCACCGTGCGCAGCCCCTTGGAATAGGCGTGGCCCGATACCATCCCGGCCTCGTTCAGATCGGCCCATATGCTCGGCAGGTCCTCACCCTTCACACCCAACAGATCGATGCGCTGGCCACCGGTCACCTTTACCGTCGGCACATCGTACTTGTCGGCTGCGTCCGCAATCGCGCGCAACTCGTCCGGCGTAGTGATCCCGCCCCACATGCGTGGTACGACGCTGAATGTGCCATCTTTCTGAATGTTGGCGTGCTTGCGCTCGTTAATGAAACGGCTTTGCGGGTCGTCCAGATACTCCAGCGGCCAGTCAGCAATCAGGTAGTAGTTCAGGGCAGGGCGGCACACATGGCAGCCATCCCGCGTTTTCCAGCCCAATTCCTGCCAGACGGCGTCCATGGATTTCAGGCCCTGAGACTTGATCATGCGCCGCACATCTTCATGGCTCAGATCGGTGCAGCCGCACATGGGCTGCGCCGTGGGCATGACGAAATCGTCACCCAATGTGCTGGCCAGAACCTGCTCAACCAACCCTGTGCACGTGCCGCAAGACGCCGACGCTTTGGTCACCGCCTTCACGGCCGTCAGATCAGTCGCGCCACCTTCGATCGCGTCCACGATGGTGCCTTTGCAAATGCCGTTGCAGCCACAGATTTCCGCGTCACGCGGTAAGGCTGCAACGGCTGCTAAAGGGTCCACGGGGGCACCCCCCTGATAGGCCGGTCCAAAGATCACCGTATCGCGCATCTCTGCGATGTCGGTCTTGTCGCGGATCAGGCCAAAGAACCAGTTGCTGTCAGCCGTGTCGCCATACATGACGGTGCCCACAACAACGTTGTCTTCGATCACAAGCCTTCGATAGACCCCGCGCCCGGGGTCTCGGAACACGATGTCCTCGCGGCCCTCTGCGTCGGCAAAGTCTCCGGCAGAAAACAGGTCACAGCCCGTCACCTTCAGCTTGGTGCTGAGTTCCTTTTGAACAAATGTCGCGTCCTCGCCCATGATCGTCTGTGCGGCGACTTTCGCCTGGTCATAGAGCGGCGCCACAAGGCCAAAGATCGCGCCGTTGTGTTCAACGCATTCACCCACGGCGAGGACACTCTCGTCCGAGGTCAGCATCTGGTCATCCACATGGATGCCCTTGCCGACCGCCAGCCCAGCCTCTTGCGCCAGCGCCACGTTGGGCCTGATGCCAACTGCCATGACCAGCAGGTCACAGGGCAGTTCGGTGCCATCGTCCAGCAGAAGCGCCCGGACTTTACCGTCCGCACCAAGGATTTCCTTGGAGTTCGCCTGACACAGCACCGTGATGCCCTTGTCAACCAGCGCCTTGCGCAACAGATACCCGGCGGCTTCGTCCAACTGTCGCTCCATCAGGTGGCCCATGATGTGCACCACCGTCACGTCCACACCGCGCGCGGCCATGCCTGCCGCCGCTTCCAGCCCCAGCAGACCACCGCCGATGACCACCACCTTGTTCTGCGGCCCCATCGATATCATCAACTCGGTGTCTTCGAGGTCCCGGTAAGCAATCACGCCATCCAGATCATGGCCGGGCAGGGGGATCATGAACGGGTTGGACCCGGTGCCAAAGATCAGCTTGTCATAGTGCAGAACGTCACCGTTTTCCGCCGTGACGGTCTTGGCCGCCCGGTCCACAGACGCAACGCGCTCGCCAAAGCGGCAGGTCACGCCATTGGCTTCGTACCAATCGGCATCATGGGTCACGATCTCTTCGTAGGTCTTGTCGCCTGCCAGCACCGGCGACAACATGATGCGGTTATAGTTCCCGCGCGGCTCGGCGTTGAACAGGGTGACGTTCACGTCCGCGCCCGCGTCAAACAGGTGCTCCAGCGCACGGCCAGAGGCCATGCCAGCACCAATGACGATGATATCTTGGGTCATCTCTTTCACTCCGCTGCGATGGCTTTTGGTTTGTCGGCGCCGTTGGCGGGGGGCTTGGGTTTCGCCCCGTGCTCGTATTCCTCAAGGAAATCGAGCACATCCTGCCGGTAGGTGTAGTAATCCGGATGTTCGAGCAGCGCCTTGCGTGTCCGAGGCCGGGGCAAGTCCACATCCACGATCTTGCCGATGGTCGCCTGCGGCCCATTGGTCATCATCACCACCCGGTCCGCCAGCAAAATCGCCTCATCCACATCGTGCGTCACACAGATGGCGGTCACCTTGGTGCGCGACCACACCTCCATCAGCACTTCCTGCAACTCCCAGCGGGTCAAACTGTCCAGCATCCCAAACGGCTCGTCCAGCAACAGCAGCTTCGGCGACAGCGCAAAGGCGCGCGCAATGCCCACCCTCTGCTTCATCCCGTTCGATAGATCAGCCGCCTGCTTGTCCATCGCATCAGCCAGACCCACCCGCTCAAGGTAGTACTCGACCACATCCTGCCGCTCGGCCCGGCTTGCACGCGGATACACTTTATCCACCCCAATCGCGACATTCTCTTTTGCGCTCAGCCACGGGAACAGGTTGGGCGACTGGAACACCACGGCACGCTCCGGGTCCGCCCCCTCGACGTGCCGCCCATCCAGCTTGATCGCCCCTTTTGAGATCTCGTTCAAACCCGCCGCCATGGTCAGCACCGTCGACTTCCCGCATCCTGAATGCCCGATCAGCGAGATAAACTCGCCCCGGTTGATCTTCAGATCGAAATCCTCAACGACGGTCAGCGGCCCCTTCGGCGTCGGATACACCTTATGGAGCATCGAAAAATCCAGGAATCGGTTCTCGATCATGCCTTTTTGAGCCTCCGCCACTGCCGTGGGCACGCCATGGATCGGGGTCACGTCGGGCAACACCTTTGTGCCCTCCACCTTTGCCTCAATCCCCACATCCATCAGGTACTTCGTCACGTCGGCACGCAGCCTCTTGAACTGGGCGTTGTTGTTCATCTCCATCCGGTCACGCGGGCGGGGAATAGAAACAGTGAACTCGTTACCCAACGTCCCGTCTGGGTTCAGCGCAATGATGCGGTCAGCCAAGATAATGGCCTCGTCCACGTCATTGGTGATCAGCACGCAGGTCTTCTTGTCGGCCTCCCAGATATGTTCGATCTCGTCGGCCAGATTGGCGCGGGTCAACGCATCAAGCGCCGACAACGGCTCATCCAAAAGCAGCACCTCCGGGTTCATCGCGAGCGCACGCGCCACATTCACGCGCTGGCGCATCCCGCCTGACAGCTCAGCCGGACGCCGGCCTGTCGCATGGCCCAAACCCACCATCTTGACATAGTGGTCCACCTTTTCGGCCCGTTCCGCCTTGGACAGCCCAGGAAAGATGGTATCGACAGCCAGGGCCACATTCCCATTCACCGTCAGCCACGGCATCAGCGAATAGCTTTGAAAGATGACACCGCGCTCCGGCCCCGGACCTGTCACAGGCTCGCCCTTGAACAGCACCTGCCCAGAGGACGGCGTATCCAAGCCTGCCATCAGGTTGATCAGAGTGGTCTTGCCGGTCCCCGAGAACCCAAGCAAGACTAGAAATTCTCCTTCTTCCACGGATAGAGAGATGTCTTTCAAAACCTCCGTCCGCTCGGTCCCTGCCTCGTAATGCTTCGATACGTTTTTGAACTCAATCATGCTCATGGCGATCACCGGTTGTTGGTAAAGGTGAACATGGACTGGATGGCATACATCAGACGGTCCAGCAGGAAGCCGATGATGCCAATCGTGAACACGGCCACCATGATCTTGGCCAGCGACTGGCTCGACCCGTTCTGGAACTCATCCCACACAAATTTGCCCAAGCCAGGGTTCTGCGCCAGCATTTCAGCTGCGATCAGCACCATCCAACCCACACCCAGCGACAGGCGCAAACCGGTAAAGATCAGCGGTAGGGCCGAGGGTAGCACCAACTTGGTGATCTTGGTCCAGGTGCTCATTTTAAGGACTTTCGAAACGCTCACCAAATCCTTGTCGATGCTCGACACACCCAGCGCCGTGTTGATGAGGGTCGGCCACAGCGAACACAGGGTCACGGTAATGGCCGAGTTCAGGAACGATTTGGCAAACCACCCGTCTGACGCATAAGTCGCCGAAACAACCATGGTGACGATGGGCAGCCACGCCAGCGGCGATACGGGTTTGAAAATCTGGATCAGCGGGTTGATTGCCGAATTGACCGTGGGGCTCAACCCCGCAGCAATGCCGAGCGGGATCGCAATGACCGAGGCGAGCAGGAACCCAAAGAACACTGTCTTGATCGATGTCCAGATTTGATCGTAGTAGGTGGGTTTGCCGGTATAAACACGTTCCTTGACCCGGTCCTCCCGCCCATCAGCGATCAACTTGGCGTTGCGTTCGTCCTGACGTACGTAAAATGCAGCTTCCTTGTCCTTCTCGCGCTGGGCGTCTGCGTGCAGGTTGCCCACCTGCTCCCAGACCTGCACGGGGCCGGGTATGGCACCCAGCGACGTCTGCACAGTCGGCGCCAATGAGGCCCACGCTCCCATAAACAATGCGATCGCTAAAAGCGGTACACCCAGCAATCGCCAGATTTCCTTGGTCTGCGCTTTCGGGTTATCACCCGCCGCCGCTTTCAAAACCGGAGTCAGCCAGGCCAGGCCCAGAACCTGAAACCACTTGTCGGCGGCGTTGATGCGGGTAAAGGTCCGCTGCTTGCGTTCTTCACGCGCTGCGGAGTCCAGGTCGGATGGGTCTATCGCGGTCATGTCTTGGTCTCCTCGGCGGGATGGGGCGGGGCGGTCTCGACCCCGGTACGTCGTATATGTCGGCCTATGCTGCACTGCGGCGTTGCACAGGAGGTGTACGGGGGTGCACGTGCGGCGGCACCGGGGTGTTGAGGGCTCTTACGGCACAGCAGCGTGCCTAAATTTTGAGCAATCGCCCCGTCGTTGGGGCAAAGTTGCTGCAGGGCAGCGGAAGGTGGGCAATGCTGCCCACCCTTTATGGCTTTCAACCTTCGACGTTGTTGCCAACAACCTTCTGGTCACCCTTCAAGCCGATGGGCAGGCTGTCGATATAGGCGTTGGGCGATTTGCCGTCATAGGCAATACCGTCGATTATGTCGGCTGCAGGCGTCGGCGCTTTGAACCCATCGCTGTCCCAAGGAAAGTCGGCTTCATCCGCCAACCCTTCGTCCACGAGCATCCGAGCCGCTTCCAGATAAATCGCCGGTTTGTAGACGTCCGCTGCTACATCGAAATACCACTGATCAGGTTTCGCCTCAGCGATCTGACCCCAGCGGCGCATCTGCGTCAGGTACCAGATGGCGTCTGAATAGAACGGGTAGGTCGCATTGTAGCGGAAGAACACGTTAAAGTCCGGGGCAGGGCGGCGGTCGCCCTTCTCGAACTCAAAGAAGCCGGTCATCGAATTGGCGATCACTTCGTAATCTGCACCGACATATTCTGACCGGCTCAGAATCTCGACCGCTTCCTCGCGGTTAGCGTTGTCGTTTTCGTCCAGCCAGATGGCTGCACGGATCAGTGCCTTGGTAATCGCAAGCGTCGTGTTGGGGTTTTCTTCGGTGAATTCTTTGGTCAGGCCAAAGACTTTCTCGGGGTTGTTTTTCCACATGTCATAGTCAGTGATCACCGGCACGCCGATACCCTTGAATACCGCTTGCTGGTTCCACGGCTCACCGACGGCATAGCCATATATGGTGCCCGCTTCCATGGTTGCTGGCATTTGTGGGGGCGGTGTCACGCTCAACAGCACGTCTGCGCCGATTTGGCCGGTGATATTTTCGGGGCTGTAATATCCCGGTTCCAACCCACCGGCGGCCAGCCAGTAGCGGATTTCATAGTTGTGGGTCGAGACGGGGAACACCATGCCCATGTTAAAGGGAAGTCCCTGATCCTTGTAGTCCTCGACAACGGGCGCGAGCGCTTCCGCACTGATTGGGTGCTGCGGACGACCATCATCCATCAGCGGCACATGGGGCTTCATCTCTTCCCAGATCTCGTTGGAAACGGTGATCCCATTGCCATTCAAATCCATCGAAAATGGCGTGACGATATGCGCCTCGGTGCCGTAGCCGATCGTGGCGGCCAGGGGTTGACCCGCTAGCATATGAGCACCGTCCAATTGCCCGTCGATCACACCGTCCAGCAGCACCTTCCAGTTCGCCTGCGCCTCCAGCGTCACGAACAGGCCTTCATCTTCAAAATATCCGTTCTCATACGCGATGGCGAGCGGGGCCATATCGGTCAACTTGATGAAGCCGAACTTAAGTTCATCCTTTTCTAGATCCAGCAGCTCGGCATGTGCCACCGAGCCAAGCAGAGCGGCAATACCACCTGCGAAAGTAAAGAGACGGGTCATCACTGTCGGTCCTTATGTTGTAAAAAAAACCGCCCGTTCCACGGAGCGCACGGGAGGAGGTGTACGCAGGCAGAACGAGCGGCTTTGCTCTTGAGAGAGCCTCCAGCGTGGAGGCCGAGGGAAGCACCATTACTTCGTTAATGTTAGATTAGCGGGCGGTCAGATCAGAGACCAACAAGAAAGTTCGGTAGGACGATTGAATCTCGCTGCGACGCAGCAACTGCCTAAAAAGTAATCACTCAGACTTGGCAAAATCAAAAGTTTTGCCATCAAAAAAAGCATCCGGCCCCAGAATCATCTCCCCCCGCGTCGACGCCACAGCCATGGGATGGGTCATAGCGCCCTCAATTTTTGAAGATGCACCGGGCATATCGACGCCAACGGGACCCAGATGCTGGCGATAGCAATCGGGTCGCATGGTCTGTTGCGCCACTTTAATCGCTTGGTCCGGGTCAAGATCCTCAAGCCGGGCAATTTCTGCGCCGATCCAAGCAGCCTGACTACGCCATGGGAAATTTGCAGCGTGTTCGTGAAAGCGTAGAAATCCGGGGACGTCGACTGGGGCGGCACCAAACTGGGTCGCGAAACGACCCATCAACGCGTGGTCAAGCGCCGCGTGCGGCAGATCAAGATGCGCGCTACGTGCAAGGATTTCGATGGCGAGTGGTCGGTTCTTTGGGACATCGAGCCATGCTGCTGCCCGAGCGACGGCCCGCATCAATGCACCAACGATGCCAGAGTTGTCCTCGACCCATTCATGCCGCGCGGCCAAAACCTTTTCCGGGGCATGTGTCCAAATGGCGGCTCCGGGCAGGACCAATTCACCCACATCATGCGCAACCGCCACCGACCCCCACGGTTCTCCGACACAAAAGACGTCGATCTCATCGGCCGCAACGGCCTCTGCCATGAGCGGTGGGGGCGTTGTGATGATATGAATGTCTGATGCGTGTCGCTCATCGGCGTGCGCAATCCAGTATTCGAAAAGCAGGCGGTGCATGGAATAGGGGAATGGCACGCCCACCCTTAGCGGGCGATCAAGCGCCGACAGAAGTGGACCGACCGTGGCGCTTGGCGTGCTGAAACCACCTGGCCACCCCAGATGGCGCATCGTCTCGGCCACAGCGTTTGACACGCCGATCACCGTTCCGTTGACTGACAAGACCATCAATGCGTCGATTTTGACTTTAGGGCCACTCAATCCAAGGGACATTGCGATCGGCATAGGCGCCAGCATATGCGCTGCATCAAGATGTCCGAGGGCCAGCAGATCGCGCAAAGCCGCCCAGGATGGCTGCCGCAAGAGGTTCAGCGACAGCCCCTCGTCAGCAGCAAAACCGAGCTCCTGCGCCACGATCAAAGGTGCACTATCGACAAGTGGCACATACCCGCAATTGAGCCGTGTGATACTCATGTCAGCAGGTCCGATGCGGTCAGAAGAGCCTGCGCCACGTCAATCACCTTGCGATTCTGGGACATCGCCGTTTTACGTAAAAGGGCATAAGCCTCTTCTTCATTGATCCCCTTGGCACGCATAATCATGCCTTTGGCGCGGTCGATCGTTTTGCGATCCGCAAGCGCTTGCTTGGCCGCTTCCAACTCATTGCGCATCTGGCTCATCATCTGGAACCGCGCGATAGCGGTTTGAAGCACCGGTTTGATCCGCTCGGGCTGCAACTCTCCTACAACATAGGCAGACAGCCCAGCCGCAACAGCAGCCTGGGTCATCTCATTATCTGACCGGTCCACGAACATCGCGACGGGACGGCTCTGCGCCTCTGACGCGACGCTGACCTGCTCCAGCGCATCGCGACTAGGATTGGCGAGATCAATCAAGACCAAGTCAGGAGCTAAGGCGGCGATTTTGCGGGCCAAGCCTGTCACGTCCCCCAAGACAACCACATCTGTCCAGCCCCCTTCCATGAGCGCGTCGATAATGCCGCGCGCCCGATCGGGATCCGGTTCGATGACCGCTATCTTCATGTCTTTGTTCACGGCTGGATGGGTGAGTGAACTGCGCGTCGATGGCCATCTTTTAGGTGCGTTCATCCTCTGTTTGGGTATCGCTGCATGGTGCCGCCTCATATCTTGTGGGCGTCGCGCACAAAAAAAGGGCGCGCTGTGAACAAGGGGCTGGCGCGCCTGATAAATTCGCCGCAATGTCTGCGGGTTGCCACAAAATTTTGGGGAGGTGCGGATGCAACGCACACCGGAACACAGCAGCTATGACGTGGTCATCGTAGGTGGTGCCATTATGGGGTCATCTACTGCCTGGTTCCTGACAGATAATCCCGATTTTGATGGGCGCGTTTTGGTGGTCGAGCGGGATCCGACATACTCCGCGTGTTCGACCGCACACACCAACAGTTGCATGCGCCAGCAGTTTTCAACCGAGTTGAACGTCAGGATCAGCCAATTCGCTGCGGATTTCGTCAAGAACATCCGGCACTATATGGGCGGCGATGACAGAGTGCCCAAGCTGACCATTCGTAGTTTTGGCTACATGTACCTGGCCGACACCGAAGCTTTTGCCAATACCCTGCGTGACAATCTCAAGGTGCAAAATGCGGCGGGTGCTGCAACGCAACTGATGACGCCGGACGAGATCAAGGCGACCTATCCCTTCTACGCTTTGGACGACATTGTGCTTGGCTCAATCAACACCGTGGACGAAGGGTACTGGGACGGCGCCGCCGTGTTCGATTGGTGGCGCAGGCAAAGCGTTGAGCGCGGGGTTGACTATGTCGAAAACGAGGTGGTGGCGATGACCCGCAACGCTTCTGGCACCCGAGTGGAAAGTGTGACGCTTGCAAGCGGAGAGGTGATTGCCTGCGGGCAGGTGGTGAATGCCTCGGGCCCCCGCGCTGCACGCACTGCACAGATGGCGGGTATTGACGTGCCTGTTGAGCCGCGCAAGCGATTTTCTTGGGTCTTCAAGGCTGAACAGCCCCTGGATCAGGACTTGCCGCTGACAATTGATCCCTCTGGCGTCCACATGCGCGAGAATGGCGGCGGCACCTATCAGGCAGGCGGGCACGCCGACATTGACCCCGCCGTAGACCATGACGACTTCGCCATGGATCACGATATTTGGGAAAGCCATGTATGGCCGACCATCGCCGCGCGCATCCCGCAATTCGAAGCGATCAAGGTGACCAGCGAATGGGCGGGGCACTATTCCATGAACACATTTGACCATAACGCGGTCATCGGTCCGCACCCTGATGTCAAAAACTTTATGTTCCTCAATGGTTTCTCGGGCCATGGGTTGCAGCAATCCCCGGCTATGGGGCGCGGAACGGCTGAATGGCTAATTTATGGCAAATACCAAAGCCTTGATCTGACACCATTCCATTATGACCGGCTTGTCGCCGACCGCCCCATTCTTGAAAAAGCAGTGATCTGAGGGACCGACCATGAAGAAACTTGTGCTGACGGGTGCGGCGGGCCGCCTGGGCTCTTACCTGCGCAAGCCGCTTTCGGCGCTATGCGACACCCTAATCTCGACAGATATTGCCGACGGCATCGACGCGCACCTACCAAATGAGACCTACGTGCAGGCGGACCTTGCAGATTTTGATGCGATGGAGGCTCTTGTTAAAGGCGCCGACATGGTCGTGCATTTCGGCGCAATCGTGGACGAGGCCCCGTTCGAGACGCTTCTAGGCCCGAATTTCGTCGGTTCCTATAATATTTGGGAGGCCGCGCGCCGCCATGGCACCCGGCGCATTGTCTATGCCTCTTCTATCCACGCGGTGGGAATGCACCCCAAGACCGACGCGATAGGTATAGATGCAGCGCACCGTCCCGACGGGTTCTATGGCCTTGCCAAATGCTTCACCGAGGACCTCGCACGCATGTACTGGGACAAGAACGGGATTGAGGCAGTGTGTCTGCGCATCCTGTCCTGCGCCAATGTCACCAACCCGCGCGCGGTCGGGTCCTGGCTCAGCTATGGTGATATGATCCATCTGGTCGAACGGGCCATAGACACGCCTATTGCCGGGTTCTCCGTCGTCTATGGCGTGTCAGACAATGACCGCGCGCCGGTCGACAATTCGGGCGCGCGGCATTTGGGTTACCGCCCAAAAGACAATGCAGAACAGTTCGCCAAAGAAATCTACGCCAAAGCAGGCGTTCTTGCCCCCCAAGACCCAGCCAACATGTGCCATGGTGGACCGTTCGCCAGCACACCGATTGGGCAAAGCGCCATGATGGCGTTGAACCTCGACAAGGATGATACGGGGAAAAGCTGATATGCGTGTTGATGGTCTTCAGTACTGCAATTGGTCGGAGAAGATCTTTCGCCAGATGCGCCAAGGCAATGTCGATGCGGTTCACGTCACCATCTCCTACCACGAGAATTTCCGTGAAACCGTCCAGAATTTCGAGGCCTGGAACCGCTGGTTCGAACTCTACCCAGATCTGATCACCAAGGGGCTTTGGTCCAGCGATATTGATCGCGCGCGGGCCGAGGGAAAAACAGCAGTTTTCTTTGGCTTCCAGAATCCCAGCCCGATTGAGGATGACATCGGGCTGGTCGAGATCGTGCACACGCTGGGCGCACGGTTCATGCAGCTCACCTACAACAACCAATCGCTGCTCGCCACCGGATGCTACGAGGCTGAGGACACCGGCATCACGCGCATGGGCAGGCAGGTCATCAAAGAGATGAACCGCGTGGGTTTGGTGGTCGACATGAGCCATTCGGCAGACCGTTCGACCATCGAAGCGGCAGATATGTCTGAGCGTCCCATAGCGATCACCCATGCCAACCCCCACACCTGGCATCCCGCACTGCGAAACAAGCGAGACAACGTGATCCGTGCGGTGACGGACAACGGTGGGATGCTGGGCTTTTCACTTTATCCGCACCATTTGAAGGATGGATCGGAATGCAATCTGCAATCGTTCTGCGAGGCGGTGGCACGCACGGCAGAGAAATTCGGCACAGACAGGATCGGAATTGGGTCAGATTTGTGCCAGGATCAATCCGACAGCGTTGTTGAATGGATGCGGGTCGGGCGCTGGTCAAAAGAGATCGAATACGGCGAAGGCTCCGCCGCCAAGCCGGGCTTCCCGCCCCAGCCGAAATGGTTCCGCGACAACCGTGACTTTGGCAACATCGAACAAGGCTTACTCTCGACCGGGATGTCAGACGCTGAGGTCGAAGGCATTATGGGCGGCAACTGGTATCGCTTTTATGCTGAGAACTTTGGGCCGGCGTCGTAAACGGGACGGACAGGGTCAGTCGCGCGTCGTCTTCTTGCAAAAACAAGATAAGGGAGAGTGGCCGTGAACATTGGCTTTATCGGTTTGGGCAATGTGGGCGGCAAGTTGTCGGGCAGCCTGATCCGTAACGGACATGACGTTGCCGTATACGACTTGAACGTAGATTTTGTCGCTAACAAGGTGTCAGAGGGTGCGCGCGATGGTCAAAGTCCGGCAGCGCTTATGCAAAGCTGCGATGCCGTGATCACCTGCCTGCCCAGCCCCGCCGCCTCGGCCGCGGTAATGGAGGAAATGCAGCCCTACATTGGCCCCGGCAAGATCTGGATGGAGATGTCCACCACGGATGAGGCCGAGGTCAAACGCATTGGTGCACAGGTCATCGCGGCGGGTGGTGCGGCGGTTGATTGTCCGGTCTCGGGGGGATGCCATCGGGCGGACACTGGCAATATCAGCATCTTCGCGGGCTGCGATCGGCCCACCTTCGCACGCATTCTGCCTTTACTGACGACAATGGGCCGTCGCGTGCTTCACACGGGTGATCTCGGCAGCGCCTCGGTGCTGAAGGTGCTGACCAACTATCTGGCAACGGCCAATCTGGTCAGTTGCGCCGAAGCGCTAACTGTCGCCAAAGGGGCGGGGATGGACCTGGGCGTGGCCTACGAGGCGATGGCGATCAGTTCCGGGACCTCCTTTGTGCACGAAACCGAGAGCCAGGTGATCCTGAACGGCAGCCGCGATATATCTTTCACGATGGAGTTGGTCGCCAAGGATATCGGCCTGTTTCAGGATGTGGCAGATAGGGCCGGGGTGCCGCTCGACCTGAACCCGCTTTTGATCACCCTGTTCGATGATGCGATCAGCCGCTTTGGTCCGCGCGAGCGGTCGCCCAACATCATCAAGCGATTGGAAGAGGCGACGGGCCTTGATGTCACCGCCGTGGGGTTTCCGGCTGAAATGATTGATGACGAGCCTGAAGAGCAAGGCGCCGAGGTGATTGTGCGCCACTGACCCCTTGTCCCCCTGCTGACCTCAAGCTAAGGGCGAGCCATGCAGGACCTGAAATTCGAAGACGACGAAGTGATCGCCACCATCCAAGCTTCGCCGGGGCGACGTATTCTGGGCATTGGGTCGCTGTGGCTCTTGTCGCTCATGGTGATCTACGTGGCTGTCGTGCGTCCGCCCGAGATCGGCTGGCAGCTATTTTTGTTTATTTTGGGCGCTGGATCGATCTGGATCGCGGAGAAGATGCGCCGCGCAACAGCCCTGACGCTTGAGTTGACGCCCAAAGTGCTGCGCGACAGTTCGGGGTCCATCTTGACAAGGGTTGCCGATATTCAATCGCTCGACCGAGGAATGTTTGCATTCAAACCCTCGAACGGGTTTTTGCTCAGGCTGTCCAACTCAAGCGGACGCAGTTGGCGTCCCGGGCTTTGGTGGCGGCTGGGCAACCGGGTGGGTGTCGGCGGCATGACACCGGGTCACCAAGCAAAATTCATGGCCGAGATACTCTCGGCCATGATTGCAGAACGTGTGTCTGACTAGTTCTCAGTTGTCCAAGTAAAGCACCCGAGGGGCATAGCGTGGACGTGTGAACACGAAGTTCCGGATCTCGCGGTTCTCCAACCCTGTCGCGAAGGGTGGGTCGTAGTTCACAAAGGTTTCCACGACCATCACGTGCTCGTTGTCGGGCATGACGGGCAACATCGGTGCAAGATCAGCTACCTGACCGTTGCTCAGAGCGCTATGTGCACCCTTGGCCTTGGACCAGTCACGCTCGTAGACGTCGTTGTCGGCATCATACTTCACGCTAGTGATCCGAACCGAGACGTTTTGCTCGGCGTTGGCCGTCAGATACGCCAGGATATCACGTGTTCCCTCAAGGTATTCGGCATCCAGCGGTGTTGTCTCGCGAGAGATGATGTCGCCGATGGTATACGCGGCCTTTTGGTTGATCGAATGTTGGCGATACGAGTCGAAGATCGCAAACATTGCCAGATAAGCCCAAAAGAGGATCGGAATGATGATGATCGTTTCAACAGCGATGCTGCCACGCTCGTCTTCGCGGAAGGACCGCATGTAATTTGTAAAGCGTTTCATCAGCTAGGCTCCTGCACAAATCCGGACATCGACACCATGTGAACACGTCCTGCCCCGTCCTTTTCAAACGACCGCCCCAGGCCTGTCATTGGGAAGACAGGGTTGAAGGCATAGCAGGCCCGTAGCATCATCAGTTGGTGCTCAGCGCCGTGAACAAAGTTGGTTGACGGTGTCACATCCATCGAAACATCGACGCACTCGGGGGCATTCGGGAAACCAGAGAAGTCGCGCGCCGAAACGGGCATCATTTCCAGTTTGAGTACCGAGTTGCAGTCTTCAAGAAACCCGGAGTACTCGCACACCATCGACTTGATGTCGCCGTGTGCGTAGTTGGCGCCGGTGTTCAGGCGAACATTGCGAACCGCCATATCCAGGCCGCGGTCAAGGAACCCCTGCCGCACCTGATAGATACCCATCTCCACCGAAGTCATGAAGAGCGTGAACATCAGAGGGACTGCGAGGGCGAATTCCACCACCATATGGCCGTCCTCTTCGCGACGGAAACGCCGCATGAGTGATTTGAGATTGAAGGTCATTGGGTCAGCCTCAGTTGGTTGATTTGTTTGGCAATTGCCTCAAAGGCTTCGGTGATTTCGATGCCTTCCACCCGGAAGAAGTGACTGGGCGAAGAGGCGCAGTCCTCCATGATCCCGGCCGAGAAGTCTGTGACCTCAAAACCTACGGACCACACCACGATACCCTGTGCTTTGGCGGCGTCGCAGATGTCTTCAAGCATCGAGTCGGCCTGGGTCGAGGTGTATTTCGTGTAGCGCCAGTTGTTCCAGCTGTGGCTCACATAATTGTTCAGATACCAATGCAGCGGGTAGCGGCTCCAGTGCGCATAGTGCGACGAGTTGGCATAGTACCAAGGTTGAATGCGCATGGTGTCGACGTTCTGACCATCTGTCATCAAGACAACGGTTTTCAGAGTTTTGGGGTCACCATATGCAGCCGGGCGGGAAGCAAACGCGTCGTCGATGATGTTTTCACCGGGACCAGCAAGGTCTTCCACGATGGGTCCGAAGCTCGGGTCCAGCAAGGCGACACCCCACTTCATGCCCAGGTGGATCGACGTGTTTGCGCGTGCGCGGTAGTCGTTGATCGTATCCTTGAGCGAAGTTGCATCTTGGCTGAAGGGCACAATCTCTTCAAAGTCTTGCTGCGGGCAGCCCGGATTGTTGATCGGATTGGCATAGTTCCAACCTGCATCGAAATGCTGCATCTGTTCGTACTCTGCGTCCAGATCCAGACCCGTGGATGAGAAGTCTTCGATTTCGAAATCGACGCAATACGAATAGTTGTGGCGATGCACGGTCTCTGTGCGCGAGAAGATGTCGTAGCCCGCGTTTACCTGCGCCGTGTAAGGAATGAGCGAGATCGAAATCAGGTTCTCATTCTCTTCCCGGATCACGGTGTCCACGAACGTGGTTGCCGCGTCCTGCAGGTTCTCCATCTTGTTGTCCCAGCCCATCGAGCCGGAGATGTCGAGCACCATCGAGATTTCGACGTTGGACACGCGTTCCTCCGCCTGAGCAAGGGCGGGAACGGGCAATTCACTGACACCCATAAGGTGCATGAACTGTGTCACAGTCGACATGTTCGCGCTTGCAGTCACCGTGCGGTGATTAAGCCCTTGGTCAACAGTCACGGACGACAGGTAGTCGCTCATGCCTGCTTTATCAAAGTAATCCCGCACCACATCTTCGGGTGCAAGAGTTTGATCCAGGTCGGCAGCGGCAAGAACTGCGCGGTCGACCGTGGCCTGCATCCGCGTGCGCTCCATCTCGTTGCGCATCAGGTCAACCCCGATACCGCCGACCAGTATCATCATCATGAACATTGCGACGGCGAAGATGGTCATGGACCCCGAGTCCTCGCGCGCAAATGCGGCGGCGCTGTTTCTAAGCCCCGCCTTTGTCGTCAATTTCCGTGTCCACATCATTGGCACCAATTACCTTTTTGTTTTTCGGTCCTTTCAGGCCTGAACAGCCTTTTCGTCCGATGTTTGGTGTGCGCTGGGAATGTGGCTGAATTCGGGCAAAACGGGGAAAGCTGTATGAAGAATCCGATACGATTGTAATCAATCCGTCCACGTATGGATCACTGTTTACGAATCGTTAAAGAATCGGCCGAAAACGGGCTGATGTTCGCAAGTCGCACAAAAAATTCGCACCTCTTAACCGAACCGTCATAGGTTGGCTGCACAGGCTCATCCAATGTGAGTCGTGCCCGAAGAAGGAGATGCTGGATGAGCACACAGACCGAGCCAAGTTTCCGCGAAAGCGTTGATATCATGTTCAACCGCGCGGTGGCGTTGATGGATCTGCCGCCCGGGCTGGAAGAGAAGATCAGGGTGTGCAACGCCACCTATACGGTCCGCTTCGGGGTCCGGCTTCGCGGCCAGATTCAGACGTTCACCGGCTATCGTTCGGTCCACTCCGAACACATGGAGCCGGTCAAGGGCGGAATTCGCTTTGCCGTTGGCGTGAACCAGGATGAGGTTGAAGCGCTTGCCGCCCTCATGACCTACAAATGTGCACTTGTTGAGGCACCGTTTGGCGGGTCCAAAGGTGGCCTGCACGTCGATCCGCGCGAATATGACGATCATGAGATGGAGCTGATCACGCGCCGCTTTGCTTATGAGCTGATCAAGCGCGACATGATCAATCCCGCACAGAACGTCCCGGCGCCTGATATGGGCACGGGTGAACGTGAGATGGCGTGGATTGCAGATCAGTACAAACGCATGAATACCACCGATATCAATGGTGTCGCCTGCGTGACGGGCAAGCCCACCAATGCGGGCGGAATCCAGGGGCGCACCGAAGCAACTGGGCGCGGCGTACAATATGCGCTGCGCGAGTTCTTCCGCGATACCGATGGTGTGGCCAAGGCGGGAATGTCCGGCACGCTGGATGGCAAGCGCGTCGTGGTGCAGGGCCTTGGCAACGTGGGCTATCACGCGGCCAAGTTTCTCGCGCAAGAGGATGGATGCAAGATCGTTGGCATTATCGAGCGTGACGGCGCGTTGGTGGATGACCGCGGTTTGGATGTCGAGGCGGTGCGAAGCTGGATTGCCGGGCACGATGGCGTGTCGGGCTATGCCGACGCAACATATGTCGAGGACGGATCGTCGGTGTTGGAAAAAGATTGCGATATCTTGGTTCCGGCCGCACTTGAGGGCGTGATCAACTTGTCAAACGCCGCACGTGTGACCGCGCCGCTCATCATCGAAGCCGCCAACGGGCCCGTCACCGCAGGCGCAGATGCGATCCTTCGCGAAAAGGGCACAGTGATCATCCCCGACATGTATGCCAACGCGGGCGGCGTGACGGTGTCCTATTTCGAGTGGGTCAAGAACCTCAGCCATATTCGATTTGGCCGGATGCAGCGACGCCAGGAGGAGGCCCGACACCAATTGGTCGTCGACGAATTGGAGCGGCTGAGCCGGCATCTCGGCGATGCCTGGTCGATGACACCGGATTTCAAAGATAAATATCTGCGCGGCGCAGGCGAGTTGGAACTGGTCCGCTCGGGCCTCGATGACACGATGCGCGCCGCGTATCAGTCCATGGCGTCGGTCTGGCATGACCATGCCGAGGTCGATGATCTGCGTACTGCGGCCTATCTTGTGTCCATCGGCAAGGTGGCTGACAGCTACCGCGCGAAGGGTCTATAGCGAGGCTCTGGCATCGAGCGTTTTGCCCGCGCGCGTGCAGGCAGCTGGGTATTTGGCACCCACCTGTCGGCGCGGGTGCGTGCGACGCGGTCTCGTCCGCAATGATCGATCTCCGGGATCGTGCTAGCGCGACGCAAGGTCCGGCATTGCCGCGTCGATCTGGTCATAGACGGCGGTGCAAATGTCAGTCATCGCGATCATAAAGAACTCTTTGGCCGCCTTTTCATTGGGATGATACGGGTCTTTGACCTTGCCCGACTTCGACAGGCGGAAATAACTTTTGTTGCCCTGATTGGCCGCCACCGTCTCTGGGGTGGCACCTTCGACAAAGCTGCACTGGCTGCCTGTCTCGGAAAAGGCGCGCTTGACATTGGCCTGCGCCTTGAGCCGCAGATCGGTGATTTTCTTGGAATAGCTGGGTGCGGTCGTCATGAAGATGCAGGGCACGCCCGCTGGCAATTGTGCGTTCATCTTCTCCACGTCGGCGCGGGCCTTGGCATAATCACCCGCCCACCGCTTGGCGGAATTGCCCAGAAAAGACAGCAAGATCAACTTCGGCTCATAATACCCTTCCCGGAACATGGTCTGAAACGCGGACATGTCCTTTTTGCAGAATTGGTAAGCGTCGCCCTGGCCAATCTGCTTGTACTTGTTGCCGGTCGTATTGATGAACCCGTAAGTGCCGGCATTGACCTTCCATTTCGGATCAACATCACAGATAGCGCCCTTGGCGCGTCCCATCTTGGCGGTCCAGGAATGCAGCGACGTCGACCGTACACCGATTACAGCCACCTTCATATCCGCAAGAACCTCCAGATTGGCGGCCTGTTGTGGCGTGGGCGGGCAATGGCTTTTGATATTTTCGAAAAACTCAAGGAAGACCGGACCCGATCCAAACGGGATCTGGCTGTCGCCCAGGATCACGATGGAAGGAGATTGGAAATCGGCGGGCTGGGCGGCGGCTGACACAGGCAAAAGTGCAAGGCTGGCGGCAAACAGGCGAGCAAAAATGGACATGGCCCCAGTCAACGCGAAAATCATGTTTCAGAACAGGCAAATCCCTGTGAGGCTGACAATTGGTCGCTGGCGGGACAGCGCGTGTCGAAAAGCGCAAGGGACGCCGCGCACCCCCTTGATACACCCGGCGGGATGGTGATGGTGGTCCCGTGAACAAGCGGAGGTGCGCATGCGCTTTTCTGGGCTGAAGGTCCTCAAAGAAGGACTGACAGGAAACAAGGGGTGGGGGCCGCATTGGCGCAGCCCGGAACCAAAGTCGGAATACGACATCGTCCTGATCGGCGGCGGCGGCCACGGCTTGGCCACAGCACACTACCTGGCGAAGGTGCATGGCATCACCAACGTCGCGGTTCTGGAAAAGGGCTATCTCGGCGGCGGAAATGTGGGGCGCAACACAACCATCATCCGCGCCAACTACATGCTGCCCGGCAATTCGGAGTTTTATTCCCATTCGCTCAAATTGTGGGAGGGTCTGGAAGAGGACCTGAATTATAACGTCATGCACTCGCAGAGGGGCATCATCAACCTCGTGCACTCGGACGGCCAGCGCGACGCCTTTGCGCGCCGCGGCAATTCAATGTGCGGTCAGGGCGATGATGGCGCGCTGCTGGATCGGGCGGGGGTGGAAAAGCTCTTGCCGTTCCTTGATTTCGATCAGACCCGCTTTCCGATTTACGGTGGGCTATATCATAAGCGCGGCGGCACCGCGCGCCATGACGCCGTGGCCTGGGGCTTTGCCCGTTCGGCCAGCGATCGGGGGGTGGACCTGATCCAGCAATGCGAGGTTACGGGCATCGATGTAGTGGGCGGCGTCGTTAAGGGCGTGCAGACGACAAAGGGCACGATCCGCGCCAAGAAGGTGGGCATGGTCGCCGCAGGCCGGTCGTCGCAGGTGGCGGCAATGGCAGGCATGCGCCTGCCCATTGAAAGCCACGTGTTGCAGGCCTTTGTCACCGAAGGGCTGAAACCCTGCCTGGATCACGTGGTAACCTACGGTATGGGCCACTTCTATATCAGTCAGTCCGACAAGGGCGGTCTCGTCTTCGGTGGGGATCTGGACATGTATGCAAGCTACGCGTCGCGCGGAAATTTACCGCTGGTCGAACATGTGGCCGAAGCCGCAATGACCCTGATGCCCGTCATCGGCAAGGCCAAGGTGCTGCGCAGTTGGGGCGGGGTGATGGATATGTCGCCCGATGGCTCCTTCATCATCGACAAGACCGATATCGAAGGGCTCTTCGTAAACTGCGGCTGGTGTTATGGCGGCTTCAAGGCCACGCCCGCTTCAGGCCACACCTTTGCGCATCTGCTGGCCACGGGCAAGCCGCATGAAACGACTGTACGCCACCGTCTAGATCGCTTCCGCACCGGGCGCGGCCTCATGGATGAAGAGGCCACCGGGTCTCAGCACAATCTGCACTAGGGATGATCAAGATGGCGGGAACCTCCGGTGGGCGTTTACTTGGCAAGCTAAAGATACTTGCCGTCAAAAAGGGGTGTGTCTGATGCGGATAGCCTGCCCGATATGCGGAGAGCGCGACCGGCGCGAGTTTTTCTATCAGGGCGCTGCCGTAATGCTGGACCGCCCGGACCCTGATGCGGGCGAGGCCGCCTGGGACGACTATTTGCACCTACGCGAAAACCCCGCAGGTGAACTGGACGAGTTGTGGTGCCACGATGGCGGATGTGGCGCATGGCTGAAAGTCACGCGAAATGTCTCCACACACGAGATCACGAGCGTGGTTCTCGCGCGGGAGTTCAAGCTATGAGGGTTGAGGGCAAAGGTCTGATCGACCGGTCGCAACGGCTGGCATTCCGGTTTGATGGCAACACCTATCGCGGCTTTGCGGGCGATACGCTGGCCTCGGCGCTACTGGCCAATGATGTGCGCCACGTGGCGCGGTCGTTCAAATATCACCGCCCGCGCGGCATCCTGACCGCCGGCTCCGAAGAGCCAAACGCGCTGGTTACCATTGGCCGTGGGGCCGCGACCGACCCCAATGTGCGGGCCACGGTGCAAGAGCTTTACGACGGGCTCGAGGCGCGTAGCCAGAACGCCTGGCCATCGCTCGGCTTCGATCTGATGAGTGTCAATGATCTGGCCGCACCGTTTCTGGGCGCCGGGTTCTACTACAAGACCTTCATGTGGCCGCGCGCCTTTTGGGAGAGGATCTATGAACCCGTGATCCGGCGTGCGGCCGGTCTCGGCGCGCTTGGCGGGCAAAAAGATGTGGATCATTACGAAAAGGCCTACGCCTTTTGCGATGTGCTTGTGATTGGCGCAGGGCCTGCGGGCCTTATGGCGGCATGGACAGCGGCACAGGCGGGCGTGCAAGTCATCCTCGCAGACGAAGACAGCCTTATGGGCGGCCGCCTCAACGCCGAGACGGGGCAGGTCGGAGGCCAACCCGGCGCGGCTTGGGCGGGAGCGATGGTCAGCAGGCTGAGCGCTATGGACAACGTGCGGCTTATGCCTCGCACCACGGTGACAGGGGCCCATGACGGCGGCACCTATGGCGCGCTTGAGCGCATGTCGCATCATGTCGATAATGTTTCGCCGGGCGGCGTGAAAGAGACGTTCTGGCGTATTGTCGCCAAACGCTCGGTCCTCGCCGCTGGCGCCATTGAACGTCACATCGCCTTTCGGAACAATGACCGTCCGGGCATCATGGGCGCGGGCGCCGTGCGCGCCTATCTCAACCGCTATGGCGTCAGTCCGGGCAAGGCGGTGACCGTTTTTGCCAACAACGACGATGCGCATCACACCGCGCTCGACATGCAGGCAGCAGGTGTTCACATCGCCGCCGTCATCGACAGCCGGGCACAGGTCACGGCCCAGGGTGACTACCGCCTGCTCGCCGGTGCGATGGTCACTGGCAGTCAGGGCCGCAAGGGGCTGGAAGCGATCAGCGTGCGCACTGCTTCGGGCGCCGAAAAGATCGCGACCGACTGTTTGGCCGTCTCCGGCGGTTGGAACCCGACCGTGCACATGACCTGTCACATGAACGGACGGCCCACCTGGAACGCGGATATTGCCAGCTTTGTGCCAACACCCGGCACAATACCGGGCCTAGAGGCGGCGGGTGCCTGCAATGGTGCGTTCTCGACCGCGGGCTGTCTGGCCGAGGGCGTGGCCGCCGCCAAGGCGAGCCTGACCGCGTTGGGTCTGACGCCGCCCGACATCGACCTGCCCGAGGCCGATGACACGCTTTACACCGTCGAACCGCTCTGGGCTGTGCCGGGCAAAGGCCGGGCGTGGCTGGACTTCCAGAACGACGTGAGCGTCAAGGATGTCAAACAGGCAGCGCAGGAGAACTTCGCGTCTGTCGAGCATATGAAACGCTACACGACCCAGGGGATGGCAACGGATCAGGGCAAGAACTCCAATGTCGCCGCCCTTGCGCTTTTGGCCGACGCAACCGGGCGCGGCATCCCCGAAACGGGTACCACTACCTTCCGCCCGCCATACACACCCGTGGCGCTGGCGGCCCTTGGTGCAGGCGCCCAGGGCACGGGCTTTGCCCCCGAACGCAAGACAACCAGCCACGCCGCGACCGTCGCCGCAGGCGCACCCATGATCGAGGCGGGGCTATGGTATCGCCCGTCCTACTTTCCGCTGCCAGATGAAAACACCTGGCGTCAGTCCTGTGACCGCGAGATCGGTTGGGTGCGCAATGCGGTGGGTGTCTGCGATGTGAGCACCTTGGGCAAGATCGACATCCAAGGGCCCGACGCGGCCAAACTGCTCGATTTTGTCTACACCAACATGTTTTCCACCCTGAAAGAAAACCGCGTGCGCTACGGCCTCATGCTGCGCGAGGACGGGCACGTCATGGATGACGGCACAACCGCGCGATTGGCCGAAAACCACTATGTAATGACCACAACCACCGCTGCTGCCGGTCAGGTGATGCGGCACCTAGAATTCGTCACCCAAGCCCTGCGCCCCGACTGGGACGTGCGCATCATGTCCGTAACTGAACAATGGGCGCAGTTCGCAATCGCGGGGCCTAAGTCTCGCGAGGTGTTGAACGGTCTGCTCGATCAACCCATCGACGATGACACACGGCCCTTCATGTCCTGCGGCCCTGTTGACGTCCAAGGGGTCAGGGGGCGCCTGTTCCGCATCTCCTTTTCCGGCGAACACGCTTATGAACTGGCCGTGCCCGCCCGCTACGGCGACAGCCTGTTCCGCGTGCTTGTCGCGCGCGCCGAGGCGTCAGGCGGCGGCGCCTATGGCATGGAAGCCCTGAATGTGTTGCGCATCGAAAAAGGGTTCATCACCCATGCCGAAATCCATGGCCGCGTCACCGCGCAGGACATCGGGATGGAACGGATGCTGTCCAAAAAGAAAGACTTCATTGGCGCCACAATGGCCCAACGCGCCGGTTTCACCGAGGAGGGGCGCGAGCAGCTTGTGGGCCTGAAACCCATCGGCCCGGTC
This sequence comes from Pseudomonadota bacterium, assembly GCA_038525015.1. Classification (GTDB taxonomy): domain Bacteria; phylum Pseudomonadota; class Alphaproteobacteria; order Rhodobacterales; family Rhodobacteraceae; genus Tateyamaria. The sequence goes on from JBCBID010000010.1 coordinate 86,080, forward strand.
AAGCAACTGACCGCAGGCGCGCATATCTACTCTGACGGGGAAGAGCCGGTCGCCAAACACGATCAGGGCTATGTCACGTCCGTTGGCTTCTCACCGACCCTTGGGCACTTTATCGGCTTGGGCTTCGTCCGCGACGGCTTGTCCCGGCACGGCGACGTGCTGAACATGGTGGACCACGTGCGGGGCGTCCAGACGCGTGTGGAATTGTGCGACCCGGTGTTCTTCGACAAGGAAGGAGGGCGCACCCGTGGCTGAGCTCATTGCAAAGACCCCGCTTGACAATATGGCCCCCCTGACCCTCGGCACCTGCACGCTGACCGAAGTGGACCTGGGCACGCTGACCTCCATCGCACCCTACGCCAAGGCCAAGATCGCCGCTCCGTTCAAGGCGGCCCACGGCATGGCATGGCCCGGACCGAACCGCGCCACCGGGAAAGAGGGCGCGCGCGCCATCTGGTTCGGGCGTGACATGGCGCTACTGGCCGGGCCCGCGCCCGACGCCACGCTGGTCAAACACGCAGCCCTCACCGATCAGACAGACGCCTGGACCGCCGTGACGCTCGCAGGGACCAGGGCCGAGGATGTCCTCGCCCGCCTGATCCCACTCGATCTAAGCGCTGCCCAGTTCAAGCGCGGCCACACGGCCCGCACGCATCTCCAGCACATGACTGGCTCTGTCACGCGGGTCGGGACCGACACGTTCCTGCTGCTGGTGTTTCGATCCATGGCGGGCACCCTGCTTCACGATCTGGAAAGGGTCATGGCAAGCGTCGCATCGCGCGGGTAAAACATCTCAAATTGATTCCCGAGTGTTGGAGCCAACCATGATCCGTTTTGCCATTGCCACCGTGTTGACCTTGGCCGCAGCGCCCGCCATCGCGCAAGAGACCAAGGAAGAAAGCTGCGCCTTGCAAGCCGAGGTTGTGGCCGCCATCCAGCAAGCGCGGCTCGACCGGGTCAGAGAGCGCGAGGTGCAAGATCATATCTTGGCCCAAGACCCCACCTGGCCCGAGAAATTCAACAACGCGATCCCGCTGATCACGCCGTGGGTCTATGAACAAAAGCGCCGTGTGATCCGCAACGAGGATCTGGGCGCCGCTTGGTCCGAGCTTTGCTTGCAGCAGTGACTCGACTCCCGACGTCACAACCCCAATATTAACGGGCATGAGCCTGCCCCCTGGATTTCTCGATGAACTCCGCACCCGCCTGTCCCTTGGTCAGGTTGTCGGGCGCAAGGTCATGTGGGACGCGCGCAAGTCAAACCAGGGCAAGGGTGACCTGTGGGCCCCATGCCCCTTTCATCACGAGAAAACCGCCAGCTTTCACGTCGATGATCGCAAGGGCTACTATTACTGCTTCGGATGCCACGCCAAGGGTGACGCGATCAGCTTTGTACGCGAGACCGAGAATGTGGGCTTTATGGAGGCGGTTGAAATCCTCGCAGGCGAAGCCGGCATGCCCATGCCCGAACGTGACCCGCGCGCGCAGGAAAAGGCGGACAGACGCACCCAGCTCGCCGATGTCATGGACATGGCAGTCCAGCATTTCCGCCTGCAAATCAAGACTGCGGCGGCCGGGCCTGCGCGCGATTACCTGCAACGGCGTGGCCTTGATCCGGCCGCGCAAGACCGTTGGGATATCGGCTTTGCCCCCGATGCGTGGCAGGGGCTGTGGGATGCGCTCAAGGGCAAGGGGGTTGAAGATGACCTGATCCTCGGCGCGGGCCTTGCCAAGCCCAGCCAGAAGGGTGGCAAACCTTATGACACCTTCCGGGGCCGCATCATGTTCCCGATCCGCGACGCACGCGGGCGCTGCATCGCCTTTGGCGGGCGCGCGATGGACCCGGGCGATAACGCCAAATACCTGAACTCACCCGAAACCGAACTCTTCGACAAGGGCCGCAGCCTCTACAACCACGGGCCCGCCCGCACCGCGGCGGGCAAGGGGCAGCCCTTGATCGTAGCCGAAGGTTACATGGATGTGATCGCGCTGTCCGAATATGGCTTCGGCGCCTCTGTGGCCCCGTTGGGGACCGCAGTGACTGAGCACCAGCTTGCCATGTTGTGGCGGATTGCAGACGAACCGATTATCGCGCTTGATGGGGACACGGCGGGCCTGCGCGCCGCAATGCGGCTGATCGACCTGGCTCTGCCCGCCCTTCAGGCTGGCAAGAGCCTGCGTTTCGCGCTGATGCCAGAAGGACAGGACCCCGACGACCTGCTCAAGGCGCAGGGTGCGCCCGCCCTACAAAAGCTGCTTGATGAGGCCGTGCCGATGGTGCGACTGCTTTGGCAGCGCGAGACCGAAGGCAAGACCTTTGACAGCCCCGAACGCAAGGCCGCCCTCGACAAGGCGTTGTGGGACAAGATCAAGCTGATCCAGGATCCGTCAATTCGCCAGCATTACGGGCAGGCGATCAAGGACATGAAGTGGGAGTTCTTTCGCTCAAAGCGCGGAAGCGGACAGAAGCGAAACTGGCAACCGGGACGTGGCTGGCAGGCGCCGCCTGTACCGATGCCCAGCACCAAAACATCGGCGCTCGCTGCGGGGGATGCGCATGTCACCGATCACTTGCGGGAAACTGTCATTCTGGCGGCCCTGATCTGCACCCCTGATGTGGCGGAAGAGTTCGAGGCCGGATTAGAAGGCCTGCCCTGTAATGATCCGGACCATACCGTATTGCGCGACCTGATTCTGCGCCATGCCCACGCAGGCGCAGAGGTGTTGCGCGAAAAGATTTTTGGAGCACTTGGCCCCGATGCCCTTGATAACCTGCTCTCATCGCGCCATGTGGCAATTGTCCCGTGTATCCGCACCCCCGGCGACGCTGACATGGCCCGCATCACCGTGGCCGAAGAGCTCGCAAAACTCAGCGCGGCAAAGGGACTGAATGCCGAGATCGCGGACGCGGCTCAGGACCTGGAAGGTGTGGCAGACGAAGGCGTGACATGGCGCCTCGCCCAGGCGGCCCAAGCCGCAGCCCAGGCCAGCCGAAGCGGGAAAGAGGACGATTCTGAATACGAGACGGGCGACAACGGCGCCCGAATCAGTCGCAGTGAACGGGATGCGTTCGCGGCGCTGATGGATCAGATCAGCTTCTCTAAACGGGGGAACTGATGCGATTTGGTCTCAAAACATAAAGAAAATGCGCTTACATGGGTGGCCGAATCACCCAAAGCACTAAATGTTTCTGGCAGCGATTCGCGGGAACGAATCGCCAAGGAGCCCCGATCGAAGGAGCCCAGTATGGCCGCGAAAGACACGAACGAAGACGCCAAGACCGAAGATCAGGACAGCGCCCACTCGCTCGACATGAGCCAGGCCGCCGTCAAAAAGATGATCTCGGAAGCCCGTGAAAAGGGCTACATCACCTACGATCAACTCAATACCGTACTCCCGCCCGACCAGGTGAGTTCCGAACAAATCGAAGATGTGATGTCGATGCTGTCCGAAATGGGCATCAACATTATCGAGGATGAAGAGGCCGAGGACGAAGAGCAAAAAGGCTCGACCGAGGTGACCACCACCGAAGGGACCCGCGACCTGACGCTGGGTGCCACGGGCCAGGAAAAACTCGACCGCACCGACGATCCCGTACGCATGTACTTGCGCGAAATGGGCAGCGTCGAATTGCTGAGCCGCGAGGGCGAGATTGCCATCGCCAAGCGGATCGAGGCCGGACGCAACACCATGATCGCGGGCCTGTGTGAAAGCCCGCTGACCTTTCAGGCCATCACCATCTGGCGCGACGAACTTCTGAGCGAAGAGATCCTGCTGCGTGACGTCATCGACCTTGAGGCGACGTTCGGCAACCAGATGGGCGAAGATGGGGAACAGGTCTCTGAACCCGTCGTGGATACCGCTGCCAAGACCGAGGAAAAAGCCGACACCGGCCCCGAGCTCGACGCGGATGGCAACCCGATTGCCAAGGATGATGACGACGACGAGGACGAACAGGCCAACATGTCGCTTGCGGCGATGGAAGCGGCCCTGAAACCCCAGGTTCTCGAAGCGCTTGAGGTGATCGCCCACGACTATTCGCTTCTGTCCGAAATGCAGGACAGCCGGATTTCGGCCACCCTGAACGAAGACGGCTCGTTCTCGGACGAAAACGAAGCAACGTACCAGAAACTCCGGGCCGAGATCGTGCTGCTGGTGAATGAACTGCACCTTCACAACAACCGGATTGAGGCGCTGATTGACCAGCTTTACGGCATCAACCGCCGTATCATGCAGATCGACAGTTCCATCGTGAAACTGGCTGACCAGGCACGGATCAACCGCAAAGAGTTTGTGGACTCCTATCGCGGGCGCGAGCTTGACCCCAACTGGCTGGACGAGATGGGCGAAAAGTCCGGGCGCGGCTGGCAGATGTTCATCGAACGCTCCGCCGAAAAGGTCGAAGAGCTGCGCGCCGACATGGCGCAGGTCGGTCAGTATGTCGGCCTCGACATCTCGGAATTCCGCCGCATCGTGCAACAGGTTCAGAAGGGCGAGAAAGAAGCCCGCCAAGCCAAGAAAGAAATGGTCGAAGCCAACCTGCGCCTCGTCATCTCGATCGCCAAGAAGTATACCAACCGCGGCCTGCAATTCCTGGACCTGATCCAAGAAGGCAACATCGGCTTGATGAAGGCCGTCGACAAGTTCGAATACCGCCGCGGCTACAAGTTCTCGACCTATGCGACGTGGTGGATCCGTCAGGCGATCACCCGATCCATCGCGGACCAGGCGCGCACAATCCGTATCCCGGTGCATATGATCGAAACGATCAACAAACTGGTCCGTACGGGCCGGCAGATGTTGCACGAGATCGGACGCGAACCCACACCCGAGGAACTGGCCGAAAAGCTGCAAATGCCGCTTGAGAAGGTCCGCAAGGTGATGAAGATCGCCAAAGAGCCGATCAGCCTTGAGACCCCCATCGGTGACGAGGAAGACAGCCAGCTTGGCGATTTCATCGAGGACAAGAATGCCGTGCTGCCGCTCGACAGTGCCATTCAGGAAAACCTCAAGGAAACCACGACGCGCGTGCTTGCTTCGCTCACCCCGCGCGAGGAACGTGTATTGCGTATGCGCTTCGGCATCGGCATGAACACCGACCACACGCTCGAAGAGGTGGGACAACAGTTCAGCGTGACGCGGGAACGCATTCGCCAGATCGAGGCGAAAGCCCTGCGTAAGCTCAAGCACCCCAGCCGCAGCCGCAAACTGCGCAGCTTCCTCGATCAGTGAGGGTGCTGATCTCCGCTTTGGCGTTGGCTCTCTGGGCCAACGTCTCTTGGGCAGAGCCTGCTCCAATCGTACGACTTGATAACCCTGCCGCCGTGGCGCTTGCGCTGCGTGAGGAAGGCTTTCGCGCCAAGCTGACAAAAGATGATCGTGATCGCCCCCTGATCGAAACGGGCGTCGGCGGCATCTATTTTTCAATCAAGTTCTACGGGTGCAAACAGCAGCGCGATTGCTTCGGTCTGTTGTTTTCGGCGTGGTTCGACCTCGACAACGGCATCGGTTTGCAGCCACTCAACGACTGGAATGCCGACAGGTTCATCGGGCGGGCCTACACCAATTCCGAATGCGACCCGGTTCTAGATCACTACGTTTTCGTGGACCGGAAACGCGAGGTGCACCACTTCACCGAAGAGCTTGAGTTCTGGGGCGAGGCGTTGGCCGACTTTCGCGCTATGGTCTATGACGATGATCGCCCCAGCCAGGTCGCTGTTTGCGGCGGCGACGAGGTGTTATAAATCTATCGCAAGCGGCAAACGCTACATTCCAGCGCCAACAGACAAGGAGGCGGTTCATGTCACTCTTGAAAAAGCTGTTTGGTGGCGGGGCACAGGCTGAACCTGACCCCGAGATCTACAAAGATTACCGGATCATCCCCACCCTGAAAAAGGAATCCGACGGCTACCGGATCGCGGCCCGCATCGAAAAGGATGTGAACGGGGACACCAAAGTGCACGACCTGATCCGGGCTGACACCATCGGCTCTTATGACGACGCGCTTGCGGCCACCATCGGTAAGGCCCGGCAAATCATTGACGAACAGGGCGACGGCATCTTCCGCTAGACGCGCCCATATGCAAACCACCTTTCACATCCAGACACGCGGCCCGGGGCTTTATGAATTCACGCCCGATGTGGTCGATTGGGCCCGGGGTGACGGCTTGCTCACGCTTTTCGTTCAGCACACCTCTTGCTCGCTCTTGGTCCAGGAAAACGCAGACCCCGAGGTGCAGACCGACCTGCAAAACTACTTTGCCCGACTGGTGCCGCCCACAACGGATCCGTCCATGTCGTACCTCACACATACCTATGAGGGGCCGGATGACATGCCCGCTCATATCAAGGCGGCGATGCTGCCCGTGAGTTTGAACATACCGGTGCAAGGGGGGCGCCCCCTGCTTGGCACGTGGCAAGGCATTTACCTGTTTGAACACCGGACTGCGCCGCACCAGCGCCGTGTGGTCGCACATATGAGCCTTTGATTGCCAAAGGTGATTTGGCGTTCGCGCCGGTCCGATCTATGCTGGCGCTATGCAAATCTCCCCGGCACGGCTACATTTTATTCTCCTTCTGGCCGCACTGGCACTGATCCTGCCCTCAACCGTGCTGGGCCAACGGTTTCTGCTGCGCGAGATCGTCGTGATCCCCGTCTATCCCATTGATGCCAATACCTTTGAGGTGATCGAGAACGACGGCGCGGGCGGGACGCAACTCTGGTGTGCGGCAGGCAAATTTACCCGTGGCTACCTCCATCAACGCGGCGGGGATCTGACCGTACTTACACCGCGCGCAGCGTCGGCCACCTTTCCCGGACGCAAAAGCGTTGTCTTCACCACCCGACCTACATCAAACGCGTTCAGGTCGGCCTCACAAGGCGTGCGTCAGGCGGGTCAGACGTTCAGCATGGCCCACGCCTATACGCTCTGCAAATCGCGCTATGATCTTTACATCAAGCTGCGCGTCGTTCGCCCCTAGCTGTGGCAATATGGACCTTGGGATAGCTGCAAAGGTGCCTATCTGTCAGGCGAAGGAGTTTACAATGCCCCGCTACTTTATTGCCTTCCTCGCGCTTGCCACAGTCCTTCCAACCCTCGCACCCGCCCAGGACAAAGTCCGGCGCGAGCGCTTTCAGGTCCCGATCTTCAGTCTCGACGCGAACACGTTCGAGGTGATCGAAAACGACGGCGCAGGCGGGTCCGAGCTTTGGTGCGCGGCGGGCATTTACGTGCGCCGCACCCTGGGCCAGCGGGGCGGTGACATCACCATCCAGACCCCGCGCGGCCCCTCGCAGGCCGCCCCCGGTCGCCGCAGTGTCATCTTTACGACCGCCCCAGTCGAAGGCGCGGTGTCGTCCTACTCGCAAGGGGTGCGCCAGGCGGGCAAGCGGTTCAGCATGGCCCACGCCTATGCGCTCTGTCGCGGGGTGCCGAACCTGCGCATCAGCATCCGGGAAAACAGGCTCTAGCCCACGGCGTGCTGCGCGCGCTAAGCTGACCTGCCACGCGGTGGCACCGCCAGTGCACAGGCCGAAAGGGAAACCCATATGCTGCGACCGATCGTGCTGGCGTTCTGTGTCACGCTTCCGAGCCTTGGCCATGCCCAGGATTTCATGCAGCGCCAAAGGTTCACGATCCCCGTCAACCAGATCGACGCGACCACGTTCGAAGTGATCGAGGCCGACAGCGCCGGTGGCTCACAACTCTGGTGTGCGGCCGGGCTCTACGCCCGCAACGTGCTGGGGCTTTCCGGGGGCAATCTCTACATACAAACCGGGCGCGGCACCGCGATGACGGCGCCCGGGCGCATCGGTGTCGCCTTCTCCTCCGAACCCGTGCCAGGCGCCTTTTCCTCGCCCGATCAGGGCGTGCGCCGCGCGGGCAAGGTGTTTTCCGTCACACACGCCTATTCGCTCTGCAGGTTCCTGCCGTTCCTGCGGGTACGCACCCCCGACAACCAACTTGTCAGGCGCTGAAGTGCCACGGCTCATCTAGCGGTGTCATTTCCCCTCTACCCAAAACCTTGACAACCTCCTATAGTTTCGTGGAACGGGGGAAAACCTCCACTACAGGCGGGACAAAAACGAAGGGGATGGGCGATGCGCTGTCCGTTTTGCGGCAATATTGACACTCAGGTAAAAGATAGCCGACCGGCAGAGGATCACGTCTCGATCCGTCGGCGCAGGTTCTGTCCAGCCTGCGGCGGGCGCTTCACCACCTATGAACGCGTCCAGCTACGTGACCTCGTGGTCATCAAGTCCAACGGCAAGCGCGAAGACTTTGACCGCGACAAGCTTGAACGCTCCATCCGCATCTCAATGCAAAAGCGCCCGATTGATCCCGAACGCATCGACCAGATGATCTCCGGCATCGTGCGACGGCTCGAATCCATGGGCGAAACCGACATCCAGTCCGCCCAGATCGGCGAGATCGTGATGGAAGCGCTGAACCGCATCGACACGGTCGCCTATGTCCGCTTTGCCAGCGTTTACAAGAACTTCCAGGCCGCTGACGACTTTGACAAGTTCGTGGCCGAGCTGCGCCCAGAAACGCCAGCGGAAGATTGAGCGCAGCGGACGACATCCGCTTCATGTCACTGGCGCTGGCCCTCGGGCGGCGTGGCCAAGGGCGCACCGCTCCGAACCCGGCCGTGGGTTGCGTCATCGTCAAGGCGGGCCGCATCATCGGGCGCGGCTGGACCAAGCCGGGCGGTCGGCCTCATGCCGAAACCGAAGCGCTTGCACAAGCGGGCGAAGCGGCTCAAGGGGCCACCGCCTATGTCACGCTGGAACCCTGCGCGCACCATGGCAGAACTCCGCCCTGCGCCGACGCGCTTGTGGCGGCCGGTATCGCGCGCGCCGTCATTGCGATGCGCGACACCGACACGCGGGTCGACGGGCGAGGCATTGCCATTCTCGAAGCCGCGGGCATCACCGTCACCACCGGCATTTGCGAGGCCGAAGCCGCAGCCGACCACATCGGCTTTACCTTGCGCACGGAACAGGGCCGTCCCTTCGTCACCCTGAAACTCGCCAGCAGCTTCGACGGGCGCATCGCGACTGGCACGGGCGAAAGCCAATGGATCACTGGCCCCCCGGCGCGCCGCTACGTGCACGCCATGCGCGCGCGCCACGACGCGGTGATGGTGGGGGGCGGCACCGCCCGGCATGATGATCCATCGCTGACCGTGCGCGGCATGGGCGCGATGAACCAGCCCGTCCGCGTGGTGGTCTCGCGCAGGCTCGATCTGCCGCTCATGTCGCAACTGGCCCAGACCGCGCGCGATGTCTCGGTGATCCTCTGCCACGGGCGCGATGCCGATCCGATGCTGCAAGACACCTGGCGCGATCTCGGCGCCACGCTGCTGCCCTGTGCCACCTCCGGCAGTCAACTCGACCCACACGATATACTGCAACAGCTTGGCCGCCACGGCCTGACCCGCGTGTTCTGCGAAGGCGGCAGTGCCCTCGCCGCATCATTGATCGAGGCCGACCTCGTCGATCACCTGGTGGGCTTCACCGCCGGGCTGGCCATCGGCGCCGAAGGTTTGCCGAATATCGGGGCGCTGGGCCTCAGCGCGCTGGACAAGGCACAGCGCTATGCGCTCACATCGGTCAGCCGTGTGGGCGACGACATCTGCCATAGCTGGGCGCGTGCCTAGGGTCCTACCGCTATCGCCACAGATGGGCGCGGCTCGCAAACAGCCCCTGCAATTTTGACACTATGCGATTTGCAGCACCGGGTCGGGGCAGGGGCCCGTCGCGTAACCGCTCCACCACGACCTCCACAGGGCAGGCCGTACCGGTCACAGGATCGAAATAGCGCGGGTAGTCAATCAGCGCCGCATGGACCAGACCAGTCAGCGGCACATCCTCGCGCCGGCGGGGCGGCACATCGCCCCGATCCTCGGTCAGCCCCCACCCGGCATAGAACGGCGCCCCGGTTGTCACGACAGGCACGCCGCGCAGCAACGCCTCAAACCCCGACAGCGAAGTCATTGTCCAAAGCTCGTCCACCTGCGCCAGCAGGGCGGCAATATCCACCTGATCGGCAACGACATCGGCCAGCCCTCCGGGATCAAACGCCCCCGCCCGCAGCCCGGCCTCGACATCGGGGTGCGGCTTGTAAATCACCACGTCCTCGGGCCGTGCTGCCCGCGCCGCCTCAAGCAGCGCTCGATTGCTCCGTATTTCGCCCGCGCCCAACCGGATCGATGCATCGTCTTCCACCTGCCCCACAACCAGCACCCGACGCCCTTGCGGCAGGTCAGGGGCGGCACCCGTCAGGTTGTACTTGCTCAACCCCCCCTCGGTCAGCATCCGCATCAGGCGCTCGGCGCGCACGGTCTGGTCGGGTCGCAGGCTGCGCCGGGCGCGGATCAGATGCTCCAACCGGCTGGGGCGCGTCGGGTCATAATACATGCCCAGATCATCGGTCACTAATGACAGCGGCGGGATCAGTTCCGCCCCAAGCCCGCGCGAGCGCAGGAACCCGTCCTCGACCTGCACCGCGTTCTCGTGCCCGACATCGGCCTGGCCCGCCCAGACCATCCAGGGCCGGCCCAGCGCGCGGGCACGGCTCGGTGTCTCCTCGAACCGCATCGGTGTGAACCGGCCAAACACCTTCTGCAAGGGGCGCCGCTTCCACAGCCGCATACCGCTCGCGACCCAGCCCCGATGGTCCGCCCGCCACGCACGGGTTTCTGCGGCCAACGCCTCCATTGCGGTCGGCAGATCGCACAGGCAATCCCGATGCGGGTCATACCACGTCGGATACAGGATCATCGCGCCCGCAAAAAGCTGCGCCCGTGTTAGGCGCCGCTGCCGCCGCTGAACCGGAAACTCATCCTGCGTCAGCCCCCACCCGGCATAGAACGGCTGGCCAAAGACCCGCGGCTTGTGCCCCGCGACGATCGCCTCAAACCCCAGCCCCGACGACACGGTATAGACGGCCACAGCCCCTTCCATCAGGGTCCACGGGCTCACCGGGTCAGGAAACAGCGATATGCGGTCAGTGCAGTCTTCGGCGCTGAAATACCCCTCGCGAAAGCCCTGCACCGTCTCGGGATGGGTCTTGATCAGGATACGCGCACCAGGATGTTCCTCCTGCGCGACAAATAGCATCTCAAGAAACCGGTTACGGTCCGCACCACAGGCCGTGACCGACGCATCGCCCCGCGTCTGATCAATCACCAGCACATAGCCGGGGGGCGGGACCTGCGCCTCGGACTCAAACCCGGTATACTTGCTCAGATGCGCTTCCTGCATACGCGCCATCGCCCCGCGCGCGGTGTTCAGAACAGCAGTGTCATCCAGCGGATCATGCGCCAGGATGGTCTCAAGGTCGGACGGCATGTCGGGGTCGAAATGCACGCCGCTGTGGTCGATCAGCAGGCCCAGCGGCGCGCTACCCGACCGTCCCAGCAGGACCGAGCGTAGAAACGCGTCCTCCACCCGCACCAGATCTGCGTCGCGCTTGTCCGCCACCGCCTCGCCCCGATAGGCCGTGGGCGAATTGCCCCACACGCCCACCAGCCCGTCCGGGCCCGGCAGCCCCACCGATACGTCAAATCCCGCAAGCTCAACGATGCGCCGCACCCGCCCACGCGCCAGAAAGCCGCCATTGTAGACATAAAGCCGCCGGGCCTTGTCAGGTCCGGCGGCTGTAGGGTGGGAGGAACCCATGGGCCAGATCAGTTGCCCGAGATGCCGTCTGCCAGCGTGTTGATGCCGACCAGCGGGGTGGTGAGCGATGTGATGATCTTGGCAAATTGTGTATAGGGCGCTTCGGTCACATAAAGCGTATCGCCGTCGCGGATCGCGAAATCACGTGCCTGGAACATCCCGTTGGGCTGGGTCAGGTCCAGCACATAGACCAGGCGTTGCGCCCCGATCAGATCATCGCGTCCCAGCACCACATTCGCGACCTCGGCGGGCTCGTTGCGCAGTACGAAGATGCCTGTGGGGTCAGACGTATTGGTTTGCAAACCACCCACCTGCGCCAGCGCTTCCAGCGCGCTCAGATTGGCTGTCTCGAACGGGACACGCGCCTGACCGCTTGTCGCCCCCAACGCGGTAAAGGCACGGGTGTCGGCCTCGACCAGCACCCGGTCCCCGCCGCGCAAGGCAATATCAAGCTCGGGATGGTCATAGAGATCCTGAAAGAAGATCCGGCTGCGCATGTTGCCCCGAATGACTGTGACGCGGGCAATTTCGGGCTCGATCGTGACACCACCGGCCCGCGACAGCATGGTTGAAAGCGTCCGGGTTGGCCGCTCGATGGGATAGACCCCCTGCGCCCCAACCGAACCGATCAGCGACACGGTTGATCCGTCGCCCGCAACGCGCCGCACCTGCACTTGCGGATCGGGGGTTTGTTCTTCCAGCTTGGCGGTGATGATGCGGCGGATGGCGTCTGGCGTATTGCCCGCGGCGCGGATGCGGCCAGCATAGGGGACAAAGATAAACCCCGCTCCGTCAACCTGCACCTCTTCAAGAATGGTGGAGTTCTGCGATTGGCCTGCCAGCAGACCGTCATCGACATTTTCCCACACCGTCAGCCCCAGCACGTCGCCCGGACGGATCGTGTCCGAGCCGATCAGGCCCGCATTCCTGAATTCCTCGGAAAACCCGATGGCGGGCGTGACCGCCGTGGCCTCGGTGACCCGATCGTTCACCGACACAATGAACGCATCGCCCTGGCGTTGAACGGAGCCCGCAAAAATCTGCCGCTTGTTCGGCCCGATCTGCGGCAGCCCACAGGATGCAAGAATCCCCAATAGGGCCAATGACGCGACCATACGCGCCCAGCTGAAGGACTGGAAAATCACTGCTCGGTCTCCTCGACCTGTTCTTATCTGCCTCTCGGCACGGCCTGCGCCGCACCTGTTCTTTTTTCTGGTCGCGCCGGTTTTCCAACGCTGATTGCCTGGCAACCTACCGGAGTCCGGTGATAAAATCTAGCCATAGGGGTTGTGGTGGTCAGGTCACCAACCGCAACTGTTGCCGCGGCGCCGCGGTTCCTTCCGCAAGCGCATCATAAGGATCATGCGCCGAAAGCATCATGTCGACCACCTGCCGCATCAACTGACGGCGGCCCCGGGCCGAGTAAAACCCACCGGGCAGCTGGCTCGTCTCCAGCAGGTAGCGGCGGTAGTCCCGATAGGCGCGGGTGTCCGGGCGCGTGGCCCCGGCAAAAAACGCGGAAAGCGGCTGATCGCTCACAAATTCCGGCTTGGCAAACACCGCCTTGCCAAAGACCTTGAGCGGGATACCGCGCCATAGCACCTGCTGTGCCGCTGTCGAATTGACGGTCACCGCACTGCGCGCGTCATTCAGAAGCTGCGCCAGCTTGCCACCCCGCACGTAATGCACGCGCCCGCCCAGGTCCAATTCGCGGGCCAGCGACCGGATCGTCCGGCGGATCGGCGCGCGCCCGTCTTCCAGCGGATGCGCCTTGATCACCAGATGATGATGCGCTGGTGCCCCTTCGGCAAAGCCGCGGATCACCAGGTCCAGAAAGTCGGGCATCGTGTCAAACGGCGAATGCTCTTGAAAGCTGCTGTCATGCTCAAGCTGCAACAGCGCCAGGTGATAGGGAAACCCGCCATACCGAATGCGCAGCGTGGCCTGCATCCGGTCAATCATGTGCACCGGCATCAGCAGCAACCGCTTGAGGTAAAGCCGAAATTCCCGTGCGACGGTCAGGCTGCGATGTGGGCGGAAGTTGCGATACTCCCCGTTTCGGAACATCACGAACCAATGGTACAGCGCGCCGTAAAAGATGTGTTGGCGCATGTCGCCCCAACTGGCAGGCGGCAGGGCGGCTTCAATGTCCGACAGGGCCAGCGCCTTCTGCATCTGGGCCACTGACATGTCCATCAGGCGTGAATGCCCGTTGGTGCCGCCCCGCTCATAGGTGACCCAATAGGGCCGCATATAGCCTTCTTCAAAGACATGAACGGTAAGACCGCGACGCTTGGCCTCGGCCACCGCGTGGGCGTGCACGGGGCGCACATCGCCATAAAGCACAATGTCGGTGACGACCTTGTCCTCGACCAGTTGGGCAAAACGCGCGGGCCATCCATCCATGCTGTCGCGATAAGGGATATAACTGCCGGAATGGAACCAGAAGGCGCGGTCGCCCGCGTTAAAGCCCACACGCCAAACGGTTGCTCCGGCATGGCGCAGCATTGCGCCAAGGCGATTGAAGAACGGCCCATGCGGCCCCTGCAGGAACAGGAACACGCGAGAGGTGGGAGCGTGCAGTGACATCTGACCTGTGATACGCGGCAAATTCCTACTCAAAGATGAACACCGGACTGGGGCGATTTTATGACCCAACGGGTGCGTTCGTGCAATCTTTGCACCTCTTGCCCTTGAGGCGGTGCGCCGCTACCTCGGAGGCAGCACCGCAGGAGGCTGGCCATGTTTACGGGCATCATCACCGATATCGGCACCATCACCGACCTCAGACAGGAGGGCGACCTGCGGGTCCGCATCCAGACAGGCTATGACACCGGTGGCATCGATATGGGCGCCTCGATTGCCTCGGACGGGGTGTGCCTGACGGTCGTGGATCTGGGCCCTGACTGGTATGATGTGCAGGTCAGCGCGGAAACGGTGTCCAAGACCAATCTGGGCACATGGGCGGTTGGCAAGCGCCTGAACCTCGAACGCGCCTTACGGGTGGGTGACGAATTGGGCGGGCATATCGTGTCGGGCCATGTGGACGGTGTGGCAAAGGTTGTCTCGGTTGTGGAGGAGGGCGACAGCACCCGCGTGCAATTGCGCGCTCCCGACGATCTGGCCCGCTTTGTGGCGCCCAAAGGGTCGGTGGCGCTGAACGGCACATCACTGACCGTGAACGAGGTTCAGCGCGCGGTGTTTGGCATAAACTTCATTCCGCACACCAAAGAGGTGACGACCTGGGGCGATGTGGCTGTGGGCGATGCGGTGAACCTTGAGATCGACACGCTTGCCCGTTACGTCGCGCGTCTGGCCGAGGCCGGGTGATCTTGCGGACAGGCCTTGCGGCCCGACACCATTTTTGTGCCGGTAGCTGGCGTGCTCGCAGCCTTGCGGGCGGGGGGCGTTGGGTGGATCGACCCTTCGGGGAGGATTTTTTTGAAACAGAGAATGAGAGAGTTTACCGGAAACGCTCAGCTGGTGTGCGTCCGCTTGCGACTGCGTGCAGCTCTGAACTGGTTCGGGTCACGGTGATGATCCCCCCAAAACCCGGGTCGCTGCGTTTGCCATCTGAACATGCGACGGCCTTTTGGTGTGCCGCTGTGCCGACCCCTGCGGCGATTGCGCGCTGTGCGACACTGGTGTTGGTTCGTGTGATCCTCTATGTCCCAGTCAACGCTGCCACAGGTGATCCATGAGCTTTGAGACCCCGGGTCCGGTCGAGACCGATCTTGCCGCCGCCATTTCGCCCATCGAAGAGATCATCGAAGAGGCCCGTCTGGGCCGGATGTTCATTCTGGTTGATCACGAGGATCGCGAAAATGAGGGCGATCTGGTCATCCCCGCCAATTTTGCCGATGCGGCGGCTGTGAACTTCATGGCCACCCACGGGCGCGGCTTGATCTGTGTGACCCTGCCTGCGGAGCGGGTCGAGGCATTGGGGTTGCCGATGATGGCGATGCACAATTCATCGCGGCACGAGACCGCCTTTACCGTATCGGTCGAGGCGCGTGAGGGGGTGTCGACGGGCATTTCCGCGGGCGATCGGGCGTTGACCATCTCGACGCTTGTGAACCCGCAGGCCACCGCTGCCGAATTGGCCACGCCGGGCCATGTGTTTCCGTTGCGCGCGCGCAAGGGCGGTGTTCTGGTGCGCGCGGGGCATACGGAAGCGGGTTGTGATGTGGCACGGCTTGCCGGGCATTATCCATCAAGCGTCATCTGCGAGATC
Organism: Pseudomonadota bacterium; assembly: GCA_038525015.1. Classification (GTDB taxonomy): domain Bacteria; phylum Pseudomonadota; class Alphaproteobacteria; order Rhodobacterales; family Rhodobacteraceae; genus Tateyamaria. The sequence continues at coordinate 102,000 of JBCBID010000010.1, forward strand.
ATGAACGAGGATGGGACCATGGCCCGTCTGCCTGACCTTGTGGATTATGCCGCACAGCACCGGCTCAAGATCGGTACGATTTCCGATCTGATCGCCTATCGCCGTCGCCACGACAATCTTGTGGTCGAAACCGACCGCCGCATGGTCACCTCGCAGCATGGCGGCATGTGGGACATGCGCATCTTCACCGACCAAACCTATGGGATCGAGCATGTCACGCTGTCCAAGGGGGATTTGAGCACTGATGAGCCCGTGCTGGTCCGGACCCATGCATTGACCGAGGTGACGGACATCCTGGGGCTCTCGGACAAGCCCGTGGGCGAATTGCCCCGCGCTATGGACCTGATCGCCGCCGAAGGGCGCGGCGTGGTCTGTCTGTTCCGCGAGCCACGCAAGTCGCTTTTCACGGACGAAGAGGCCGGGCCCCGCATCGTCAAGAACACCGGTCTTGGCGCCCAGATGCTCAGCAATATGGGCCTTACACGCCTGATCCTTCTGACCGACAGCCCGCGCACCACCTATATGGGGATCGACGCCTATGGGCTGGAAATCGTCGGCACCCGGCCCATCCTCGGAGAGACATAATGGCTTCGACAGACCACCACGTGCTGGACCGCCCCAGCTTTGACGAACCGACCAAGCTGCTGATCGTCGTGTCCCCCTACTACAAGCAGATCGCCGACAACCTCGTGGCGGGCGCCAAGGCCGAGATCGAAGCCGCAGGCGCCACCTGGGACCTGGTGGAGATGCCCGGCGCGCTGGAAATCCCCACGGCCATCGGTATTGCCGAGCGCCTGTCGAACTTTGACGGCTACGTCGCCCTTGGCTGTGTCATCCGGGGCGAGACAACGCATTACGAGACGGTCTGCAACGACTCGTCCCGCGCCATCCAGCTTCTGGGGCTGCAGGGCCTGTGTATCGGCAACGGCATCCTGACAGTTGAAAACACCGAGCAGGCCGATGTGCGCGCGGACCCGGCCAAACAGAACAAAGGCGGCGGGGCGGCGGCTGCGGCCTTGCACCTGATCGCGCTCAGCCGTAAGTGGGGCCGCTCCAGCAAAGGGGTCGGGTTCAAACCTGCCACCGAATACCAGTTGGCGTCCAAGACAGGAACCACCACCGCATGACGACCCTTTCGGGCAACCAGAAACGCAAGATGCGCTCGGCCGCACGGCTCTATGCCGTCCAAGCCCTGTTCCAGATGGAGCAGACCGCGCAGACCGTCGACCAGATCAAGGTCGAGTTCATGGACCACCGCTTTGGTGCCTCCTACGAGGGTGACGAGATGGCCGAGGGCGACCCGGATCACTTCACCCGTGTCATGGACGATGCGGTGAACTACCAGGCGCCCATCGACCAGATGACAGACCGGGCGCTGGTGGCGAAATGGCCGATCGCGCGCATCGACCCGACCTTGCGCGCGCTCTTTCGCGCCGCCGGGGCCGAGTTTCGCGACACCGGCACGCCGCCCAAGGTGGTCATCACCGAATATGTCGACGTGGCACAGGCCTTCTTTCCCGACGGTAAGGAGCCGAAATTCGTGAATGCCGTCCTTGACCACATGGCCCGCGAGGCGCGGCCCGACGCGTTCTAGCGCCTGTCCGACCGTCGGCGTTTCTCCGCCACTTCACCGCCGTTCAACACAGTGTTTCCCAAACGTGATCAATGCGATGTAGGCGATGGCGCCCGCGCCTTGTATCGTCAGGCCCTGCGGTCCGCCGATGCGGGCGATGTTGGAGTGTCGAATTATGCCAAATGGCGGGTCGATCACGGGGTTTCTGTTCCAAGACTTCACGTTCATCAACGACAACGGCCTGCTCAACCCAAGCCAGAATGGCCCGTTCTCTTTGCCCGACAATGCCCAGGCCACGCTCGCTGCTGCGGCCTCGACGATTGACATCAATGTCGATGACGACGACATGGAATTTGATGACGGCTTTCAGGATGATCCAAGCGGCACCCCGCTGAACCAGATCCTGCGCGACGACATCGAAGCCACAAATGCCGAAGGCGACCCGGTCGAGGTGGACGCAGGCGCAGTGCTTGAGGTCGAGTTTACCCTCACAGCCACCCCCGTCGGCGGCGGCTGAACGGTCGATCTGCTCTTTGTGGCCGCGGGGCCGGGCGAAAATCAGGGCGATCTCACCCTCGTGGTGTCCAACGCGCCCCTGTTTCCCGGCACGACATATGATATCGCATTCAAAAATGACGGCGGCGGTACGCCTTACGGTGAAATCGTCTGCTTCGTGCGGGGCACGCTGATCCGCACGCCGGACGGCGACGTGCCTGTGGAACAGCTCAAGGTCGGGGACCGCGTGCTGACCCACGATGGCGGGGCCGAGCGGATCACGTGGGCCGCGCATCGGATGATCCTGTTCCCACAAGGCGATGACCGACCGGTCTGGATCGCGCCCCATGCCTTTGGCTCTGACCACCCCTACGCACCCACCGGCGTCTCGCCCCGGCACTGCCTCTTCCGCCGCGATGCCGCCTTTCAACTCATGTTTGACACAACCGAAGTGCTGATGGCCGCCCGCGATTGCGTAGATGGCAAAACCATCACCCAAGAGCAGGGGTGCAGAGCGGTCGAATACCACCATTTCATGTTCGACACACACGCACTGGTCTGGGCCAACGGCATGCTGGCAGAAAGCTTCTATCCCGGCCCCGTTGCACGTCAAAGCCTGGACCCGCGCGCACGTGCGGCCTTGATCGCCCTCTACCCGACCCTGGCAGACACGGGCGCTTCCGCGCCATACCCGCGTGTGCGACGGCGCGTCCGCGGGTATGAAAAACAGGCCACCATTACCGATCCCGCAGCTTTGGGCGTCGGCGCGGGCTAACCCGACCCTGGGGCGGGCGGCAACGCGGCGGTCGCCATTCCCGAAGGATGCGCTACACTTGGGTTATGGAGCCGGATCAACCCAACCCCCTTATCCGCCTGTTTCTGGGCGGCACCGCTGTGGGCTTTGCGCTGTCGGCCCTCTTCGTTACGGGCATCTGGCTGCTCGACATCGCGGGCATCCATACCCGCGCGCAAAACAGTGACGATGCGTTCCTGATCCTGTTCATCCTGTGGTTCTTCAACGGGCTCCTGTTCGGGGCCGTGCAGATCAGCTATCAGGTCTGGCAAATCGGTCGCTCCGACCCATAAGCCAAAGGAATACCCATGCGCGCCATGCAAGTCACCGCCCTCGGGCAGCCGCTCGACCTGCGCGAGATCGACAGGCCCACCCCGAAGGCGGGCGAGGTGCTGGTGCGGGTCCACACCTGCGGGCTCAACTTCGGTGACACATTGATCGTCAAGGGGACCTATCAGGAAAAACCACCGCTGCCCGCCACCATCGGTATGGAAATGTGCGGCACCATCGACGCGGTGGGCGCTGGGGTCACCCATCTGCAACCCGGCCAACGCATCGCCGCTTATGCGGGCTTTGGCGGGCTTGGGGAATACGCGGCACTGCCCGCTGAAATCTGCGTGCCCATACCCGATAACATGACTGCGGTGGACGCCGCCGCCTTCCTTGTGGCCTATGGCACCAGCCACGTGGCACTGGACTACAAGGCGCATCTTAAACCGGGTGAACGGCTCCTCGTTTTGGGCGCCTCCGGTGGCGTTGGCCTCACGGCGGTGGAGCTGGGCAAGCTCATGGGGGCCGAGGTCATCGCCTGCGCCCGTGGCGCGGACAAGCTGAAAATCGCCTCGCATGCCGGCGCCGACCACCTGCTTGACAGTGACACGTGCGACCTCAAGGCGGACGTCAAAGCGCTCGGGGGCGCCGATGTCGTCTATGACCCGGTCGGCGGCGACCTCTTTGATGCCGCTCTGCGCGCCTGCAATCCCGAGGCGCGTCTGCTCCCTCTCGGCTTCGCCTCGGGCAGTGTCCCGAAGATCCCCGCCAATTACCTGCTGGTGAAGAACCTGCACGTTTTGGGCTTTTATTGGGGCGGCTACATGCGCGTGAATCCCAAGGTGCTGACCGACAGTTTCCAGGTGCTCTTTGATTGGTATGCGCAAGGAAAGCTGAAACCCCATGTCAGCCACGTGCTGCCACTGGCCGACGCCAATCAGGGGCTTGACCTACTGCGCACGCGCAAGGCCACGGGCAAGGTCGTAATCCAGGTCGACGCCTGAACCTTGCCCCCCAAATCTTACCCGAACGTTACCGCGCCCGCGAAAACCTTAACGTGGGCAATATCCTAACGGATTGTAAACGCGCACTTTCAGGGTGAAATGTGCACTTTGCCGGACAAAATACGCAAAACGCGCGTACGGCCCGAAAATGCGCAGTTTTGGCGGGGGGCAAAATATGCAGCTTTAGCGTGAAAATACGCAGTTTGGCGCTCATAGGGGCAAATCGGCGACCGTACGGTGCGTTAACCTCTGCGCCCCCGCGCCGGGGCTCGCGCCACAATCCGTGCCTTCGCGCGCTCCCGCAAGAACACGAACAACCCCGATCCAAGGATCAGCAGAATACCGATCCAAACCTCAAGGACCGGCAAGTCTCCGAACACCATCCACCCCCAGAACACCGCCAGCGGCAGGCCCACATATTCGAAAGGGGCCACTGTCGCCGCATCCGCGATGCGATAGGCTTGGCTCAGGCAATAGCCGATGACCGCCGCGTTCGCTCCTAGTCCGAAAAAGACCCATAAATCAGTGCCTTGTGGCCAGACCCACGCCCGCAGCAGAAAGATCATCGACGGGTCGGTCGCGCCTTCGGCAAAGCGCCCATTGCCTGCAACCACGAAGAATCCCAGTGACACGATGATGAACGTAGCCTGAATATAGACCGCCATGGCGCTGGCCTTGCTCTCCACCCCCAGCTTACGCGTAAGTATCTGATTTAACGCATAAGTTAGCGCCGCAAGCACAGGCAAAAGCAACACGATCCGGCTGACCTCCAAGCTGTCCGCGTCCGCCCAGGGCCGTTGCATCACCACGACCCCGGCAAAACCCACAGCCACGGCGATCAGACGCAGCGGACCCACCCGTTCACCTAAAATTGGTATAGATAACAAGGTGATAAACAAGGGCGCGACAAAGAATAAGGCCGTCACATCCGCCAGCGGCAGCACCGCCAGACCTACGAAAAACGTCATGTTGGCAATGACAATCAGCAGCCCACGCAGCGCATGTTGCCAAGGCGTTCGCGTGCGCAGAATACCAAAGCCCCCTTCGTATTGCACGATCATCAGGCTGAACAGGATACCGATGCCCGACCGCGCAAAGACGATCTGATGCAGCGGGTAGGCCCCGGATAACTGCTTGATAAGCATGTCATTTATCGAAATGCAAAACACCCCGATCAACACGAACAAGATGCCCAGCCCGGCGATATTCTGGCGCGTCGTCTCCATAATACCACCCGTATCACACCACATCGCGATGAGGCTTGCGAATAGCGCATGGCACAATTGCAGGGGCTGAGGTATCACGGGCCAAAGACCAAGGGAGACAGCTCATGCAAATGTCCGACACCCGCCAGATCGCCGCCCCGCCATCCGAGGTTTATGCCGCCCTGCTGAACCCCGACGTGCTCAAGGCCTGCGTGCCCGGCGCGACCGAGGTAACAGGCACGCCCGAAGACGGGTTCGAAGCGACGGTCACGCAAAAGGTCGGCCCGGTCAAGGCGACTTTCAAGGGGCAGGTTACCCTCTCTGAAATGGTTGAAAATCAAAGCCTTACCATTAGTGGAGAGGGCAAGGGCGGCGCTGCTGGATTTGCCAAAGGGGGTGCCGAAGTACGCATGGCCGAGGTCAAAAGCGGCACGGAACTCACCTATGATGTCGAGGCGAAAGTGGGCGGTAAACTGGCGCAACTTGGCAGTCGCATCATCGACGGTTTCGCCAAGAAAATGGCGGACCAGTTCTTTTCCAATCTTCAGGAAACGCTTGAAGGTCCGGCAGAGCCCGAAGCAGCCGATGGCGACGCCCCCGCGAAGCCAGGCTGGCTTGGTCGACTAAGGGGCAAAGAGTAAGCTCGCACACGGGGATGTGCGTTCACGCGCTGGTGTGGCCGCACCGTACACCGTACCCCTCGCCCATCCGAAACCACCCGGAGCATGCATGGCACCGATCCTAAGTATACAGAACCTGCACAAGTCCTACGCGGGCGGATTTGAAGCGCTGAAAGGCGTCAACCTCGATATCGAAGAAGGTGAGATTATCGCCCTGTTGGGACCCAACGGCGCTGGAAAAACAACCTTAATATCAACAGTTTGTGGAATCACGATGCCCTCGGCTGGCTCCGTGTCGGTGGCAGGGTTCGATACGTTGACCCACTTTCGCGAAGCGCGCCGCCTGATCGGCTTGGTGCCCCAGGAGATCGCGCTTGAGCCGTTCGAAAAGGTGGTCAACACCGTCCGCTTCTCGCGCGGATTGTTTGGCAAGGGCCGCAAGGACAGCGCAGTCGAAGACCTGCTCAAACGCCTTTCGCTTTGGGACAAGCGCGACAATCAAATCCGTGAACTGTCTGGCGGTATGAAACGCCGCGTGCTGATCGCCAAAGCGCTGGCGCACGAACCGCGCGTCCTGTTTTTGGACGAACCTACTGCAGGTGTTGACGTGGAATTGCGCAAGGACATGTGGGAAATTGTCGAGCAATTACGAACGGATGGCGTCACCACCATCCTGACCACCCACTACATAGAGGAGGCCGAGGCCATCGCGGACCGTGTGGGTGTGATCAGCAAAGGGGAAATCCTGCTGGTCGAGGATAAGGATACGCTGATGGCGCGCATGGGTAAAAAGCAGTTGGATGTACAACTGACCCAACAGATCAAAACAGTGCCGGATGCTCTGGCGGGGTACGATCTTGCATTGGGCGACGACGGCTGGACATTGATCTACAGCTACGATGTCAATGCCGAACGCACGGGCATCACCAAACTTCTGAACGACGTGCAAACGGTCGGCCTGCAACTCAAAGACGTCGTGACGCGCCAATCCAGTCTTGAGGACATCTTTGTGTCGCTGGTCAATCAGCCGGAGGGTGCCGCATGAATTGGACCGCCATCCGCGCTATATACGTTTTTGAAATGGCACGCTTTTTCCGTACTATTGCGCAGTCCCTCATTTCGCCGGTCTTGTCCACCTCTCTCTATTTTGTTGTTTTTGGCGCAGCCATTGGCAGCCGCATCCAAGAGGTCGAAGGCGTCAGTTATGGGGCCTTTATCGTGCCGGGTCTGATCATGCTGACGGTCATGACCCAGAGCATTTCAAACGCATCTTTCGGTATCTACTTTCCAAAGTTCATCGGCACGATCTATGAATTGCTGTCGGCGCCTGTGAACTTTCTTGAGATTGTCATGGGCTATGTCGGGGCGGCCGCGACCAAGGCGATGTTCATCGGGATCATCATCCTGACGACGTCGTTCTTCTTTGTTGATATCCAGATCCAGAACCCGCCTGCCATGATCGCGTTCCTCGTACTGACTTGCATTAGTTTTGCGCTACTGGGGTTCATCATCGGCATCTGGGCCGGGAATTTTGAACAGCTTCAGCTTGTGCCACTTCTGGTGGTGACCCCGCTCGTCTTTCTCGGTGGGTCGTTTTACTCGATCTCGATGCTTCCGCCGGTGTGGCAAACCATTTCCATGTTCAATCCAGTTGTCTATCTGATCTCGGGTTTTCGCTGGGCGTTTTTCGGGATTGCAGATGTGCCGATTGGCACATCACTGGCGGCGATCGCGTTCTTTACCGCGATGTGCCTGGCGGCGGTGTGGTGGATTTTCAAGACCGGTTGGCGCATTCGGCAATAACGTAACGACGCACAACTCCTTTGCATTGCGGCCTTGTTCTGTGCGAGGCCCCATTCTACATGGGCTGAGATGAAACGCTGGATCCCCTTTTTGAAATCCGACCCAGTCGTCGCCATCGTGCGGCTGCAAGGGGTTATTGCAGGCGGGTCGCGCGGCACCCTGAATGACCGCGCACTTGCAGGGGTCATCGAAAAGGCCTTTAGCAAGGGAAAGCCAGTTGCTGTTGCACTTGAAGTGAACTCGCCTGGTGGCAGCCCGGTGCAATCCTCGCTGATTGGCGCACGCATCCGTAGGCTCGCCGCCGAGAAAGAGATCCCCGTGATCGGCTTTGTCGAAGACGTCGCAGCCTCTGGCGGCTATTGGCTGGCCGCCGCAGCCGATGAAATCTACGCCGATCCGTCCTCCGTTGTTGGATCGATCGGTGTAATCTCTGCGGGTTTTGGCGCGCATGAGTTCTTGGCCAAGCAAGGCGTGGAAAGGCGTGTCTACACTGCAGGCAAGTCAAAAAGTATGCTTGACCCGTTCCGCCCCGAAAAACCAGAGGATGTTGAGCGGCTTAAGGGCCTTTTGAATGACATCCATACCAATTTTATCGAGCATGTACAGTCGAGGCGCGGTACCAAGCTGGATGCTGAAACAGAGCTGTTCACGGGTGAGGTTTGGTTGGCTGAGCGGGCAAAGGCCCTGGGTCTGATCGACGGTATTGGTCATCTGAAGCCGATGATGGAGGACCGATTTGGCGAGAATGTTAAATTTCGCCGGTATGGTGTGCGCCGTCCCTTTTTCTCGCGTCTTGGCACACATATTATGGACGATGCGGTCTCTGCCATCGAAGAGCGCGCCGCCTACGCGCGCTTTGGGCTGTAATACGTAATGTCCAAGATTGTCCTTCTGTTCCTCGCCTTCATCGCGGTGCTGGCCGTCTTCGGGAAACTGCATTGGATTGGGGGAAAACGGCTGACACCATCGAAATGCGCTTGCGGACGCTACCGGATCGGCAAGGGCAAATGCGCCTGCGGACGAGGGGATAAGTGATGGCGGCCGCAATGCCGTGGCTGCTGAGTGGTCTTGGGTTGCTGATCCTGCTGCTGGCAGGAGACTCGCTGGTCAAGGGGGCGGTGAACCTGTCGTTGCGGCTGGGTGTACCCGCGCTGATCGTCAGTCTGACCATCGTGGCTTTTGGCACATCTGCACCAGAGCTGTTGATCGCGATACAGGCCGTGCTGGACGATGCGCCAGGGATTGCGATCGGCAATGTGGTGGGGTCGAACACCGCCAATGTCCTGCTTGTGCTTGGCGTTCCCGCGTTGTTGGCCACGATGCACACATCGGAATGCGAGACCAAGAAGACGTTCAACTTCATGATTGCCGCGTCGATCCTGTTTATCGCGTTGGCATTTCGCGGTGTTTTCGACTGGATCGCGGCGATCATTTTGCTGCTGGCGCTTGCTTTTGTGCTGTGGGATGCAGCGCGAGAGGCCAGGGGGCACCACGCTGCGGGCGCGGATATGCCCGACGAGGAAGAGGAAATTGAAGGTGTGGACCCCGACCTACCGGGCTGGCGCATCGCTGTTTTTCTGATCCTGGGACTGGTTGGCTTGCCGCTAGGAGCCGACCTGCTGGTGGACAACGCAACCATCATCGCCAAGACCTATGGCGTGAGCGATACCGTCATTGGGTTGACACTTGTGGCGGTTGGGACGTCGTTGCCCGAACTCGCAACCACGGTCATGGCGGCCTTGCGCCGACAGGCGGATGTGGCACTGGGCAATGTCATCGGGTCGAACATGTTCAACCTTCTGGCCATCATAGGTGTGGCCAGCCTTGTCGGGCCCATTCCGGTTGATGTTGCCTTTCTGAGATTCGATCTTTGGGTGATGTTGGGTGCATCGATCTTGCTGGTGCCCTTTGTCTACATGCGCCGCGACATTACGCGGACCTGGGGCGTGATCTTGACCGTCCTCTATCTGGCCTATCTGGCTATCGTACTAAGCTAAGGACAAAGGGGAGGGTGCGATGACACGCGCACTTGTGACAGGGGCGGGGCACCGGCTGGGCCAGGCCATGGCAGTCTATCTGGCCGGGCGCGGCTATGATGTGGCCGTGCATTACGCAAGCTCGGATACAGGCGCGCGGGACACCGTCGCGCAGGTCGAGGCGAAGGGCCAGCGCGGCGTGGCACTTCAAGCGGACCTGACCAAAGAGGCCGATACGCACGCGCTTTTTGAGGCGGCCGTGTCAGCTTTGGGTGGTCCCATCACCTGCCTCGTCAACAACGCGTCGATTTTTGAATATGACACAGTTGAGACCGCGACGCGCGACAGTTGGGATCGGCACATGGAGAGCAACCTTCGGGCGCCCTTCGTTTTGACGCAGGCGATGGCGGCACAGGGACTGGAACCGACCTATGACGACATGAACGAGCCTGTCGCCGCAGGCCTTGTCCTCAACATGGTGGATCAGCGTGTTCGCAAGCTTACGCCAGAGTTCATGACCTATACATTGGCCAAGATGGGCTTGTGGGCTCTGACCCAAACCAGCGCACGTGCGCTGAGCCCCGTTATTCGCGTCAATGCCATTGGGCCAGGCCCTACCTTGCAAGGGGGGCGGCAAAGCGCAGAACATTTTGCAAAACAGCGTGCGGCGACAGTTTTGCAACGTGGGTCCAACCCTGCTGATATCGTGGGGGCACTGGGCTATTTTCTTGATTCGCCAGGTGTCACCGGGCAACTGCTGTGCGTAGATGGTGGGCAGCACTTGGCTTGGGAAACGCCCGACGTTGTTGGTGTCGAATAAGGTGACGTTAGGTGAGTTTTGCACCGCGTTAATGTTCGTTGCAAATTCGTTACCAAAACCCGTGCGATTTCAGGGGCTTGTTGTGCCTAGAATTAAAAATGCCGCGAAAACAAGAGGTTAAGATATCGCCTAAAAATTAGGCACTTTGGCGAAATGCCCAAAATACAAGGAAAAAATCAAACCACCCGAAAGTTACCCGCATAGTTATCCACAGTAACCGTGGATGCAAGTTTGCTTGATCATATGGTCAAATCAGTGCAGCCAAAACATGAAAGACAGTGCGAATCGCATGGAGAAGCAGGACGGCCCGCCAGACCCGCAGATTGATCAGCCGATGCCGGTCGGTCATGAGGTGATCCAAGGGTATCTCAAAACTCTCGATAGCTCGCCCGGCGTGTACCGGATGCTCGACCGGGAAAGTCGTGTGCTCTACGTGGGCAAGGCGCGCAGCTTACGTGCGCGGGTGTCCAATTATGCCCGCCCCAGCGGTCACTCGCCCCGGATCGCGCGCATGATCTCGATGACGGCGTCGATGATGTTTCTGACGACCCGGACCGAGACCGAAGCGCTGCTGCTTGAACAAAATCTAATCAAGCAGCTTAAACCCAAGTTCAACGTGCTGTTGCGCGACGACAAGTCCTTTCCCAATATTCTTGTGACCGGCGATCATGCCTATCCCCAGATCAAAAAACACCGTGGCGCGAAAAAGCAGAAGGGGGCCTATTACGGGCCTTTTGCCAGCGCAGGTGCGGTGAACCGCACGCTCAATCAACTCCAGAAGGTCTTTCTGCTTCGTAACTGCACCGATTCCATGTTCGATAGCCGTAGGCGTCCTTGCTTGCTGTATCAGATCAAGCGTTGCTCGGGGCCTTGTGTCGGGTTGGTGTCAAAGGACGATTACGCGCAGTCGGTAAAGGATGCCGAGCGTTTCCTGACCGGCAAATCCACTGATATCCAGGCAAAGTTGGCTGCCCAGATGCAGCGCGCTTCGGAAGAGATGGAGTTCGAACGCGCGGCGGCGCTGAGGGACCGCATCCGAGCGATGACGGCTGTGCAGACGGCTCAGGGGATAAACCCGCGCAGCGTGACCGAAGCGGACATTGTCGCGCTGCACATGGAGAATGGACAGGCTTGTGTGCAGGTCTTTTTCATCCGGGCCAATCAGAACTGGGGGAATCGTGACTTTTATCCGCGCGTGGGTGCTGATGTGGACGCGGCGGAGGTGCTAGAGGCGTTTTTGGGTCAGTTCTACGACACCAAGGAGCCACCAAGGCAACTGATCCTGTCAAACGAAATCGAAAATCCCGATCTGATGGCAGAAGCGCTAAGCGGCAAGCTGGGCCGCAAGGTGGAATTGCTGGTGCCACAACGAGGAGAGAAGGCGGAGCTGATTGAGTCCGCCCTGCGCAACGCCCGCGAGAGCCTGGCACGGAAGATGGCCGAGAGCGCGACCCAGACGAAGTTGTTGCGCGGGCTTGCTGAGGCTTTCGAATTGCCTGAGCCACCCGAGCGGATCGAGGTGTACGATAACAGCCACATTCAGGGCACCAACGCCGTGGGCGCGATGATTGTTGCGGGCCCCGAGGGCTTCATGAAAAACAGCTATCGCAAATTTAACATCAAGGGCGATGACCTGACGCCGGGCGATGACTTTGGCATGATGAAAGAAGTCTTACACCGCCGGTTCAAGCGTCTTTTGTCCGAGGACCCGGATCGAGAAAAAGGGATGTGGCCCGATTTGCTGCTGATCGATGGTGGGGCCGGGCAAGTGAGCGCCGTGGCAGACATCATGCGCGAACACGGGGTTGAGGATATTCCTATGGTTGGCGTGGCCAAGGGCGTAGACCGTGATGCCGGCAAGGAGGAGTTTCACCGCCTCGGCCAACGTCCCTTTGCCCTGCGTCACAACGATCCGGTCTTGTACTTCGTCCAACGGATGCGCGACGAAGCGCACCGCTTTGCCATTGGCACGCACCGGGCCAAGCGCACGAAATCGAACATGAAAAACCCGCTGGATGATATTCCCGGCGTCGGGGCGGCCCGCAAGCGAGCGCTGCTTGCGCATTTCGGATCGGCCAAGGCGGTGAGCCGCGCCAACCTGGCTGACCTCAAGGCTGTCGATGGTGTATCCGAGGGGCTGGCGCAGAAGGTTTATGACTTCTTCCACGACCAGTAAGGCACAGGTGGGCTGCCCCCTCTTCCGGCCGGGGATAGTACGCGCTAGAGGTAGGACATGATCTGGAATGTCCCTAACACCTTGACGACCCTGCGCCTGATCGCGGCACCACTGGTCGCTGTGATGTTCCTGTACTTTACGCGGCCGTATGCCGACATCCTCGCCGTGATCCTGTTTATCGGGGCCGCGGTGACGGACTGGTTTGACGGCTATCTCGCGCGTGCCTGGGGCCAGCAGACCAAGCTGGGCACGATGCTTGATCCGATTGCCGACAAGGCGATGGTGGTGATTGCGCTGATGGTGATCATCGGCTTTTCCAGCTGGTCACCCTGGCTGGTGCTGCCAGCGACTATGATATTGTTTCGAGAGGTTTTTGTGTCGGGGTTGCGTGAGTATCTGGGCGACACGGCAGGGACGCTGAAAGTAACGAACCTCGCGAAATGGAAGACAACTCTTCAGATGGTGGCCATTGCAGTGCTGTTTTCGCAAGGTGTGTTCGAGCATTACTTTGGCATGTCGATCTGGGGTATGGATGAGGCGATGGTCAGCGCCATTCTAAATGGCGATGAACCCGATCATCTGGGCCTGTCGTGGAAGCTGGCCGGGGCCGATTGGTCAGGTCGGATCGGCCTGTGGTTGCTGTGGATCGCGGCGGCACTTACTTTTATCACGGGCTGGGATTATTTCCGGAAGGCCATGCCGTATCTGAAGGGGTGACAGTGATGGATGTGCTCTATTTTGCTTGGGTCCGCGAACGGATCGGGATCCCGCGCGAAGCAGTCGAGACTGATGCAGGTACCGTGATGGACCTAGTCAAGGAGTTGAGTGGCAAGGAAGAACGCTATGCCACGGCCTTTGCCGACATCAGCGCCCTACGGGTGGCCGTAGACCAACAATTGACCGACTTTGATGCGCCGCTGGCCGGGGTGCGTGAAGTGGCATTTTTTCCCCCAATGACAGGGGGGTAAGCGCGTGCGCGTCGTTGTTCAGGATGCGCCGTTCGATTTTGGGGCCGAGGCGGCAGCCTTTGCCGACGGGCGTGTGGTGTCGGGGGCCGTTGTTACCTTTACGGGCATCGTGCGGGACGTGGATGGCGGATTGCAGGCGATGGAGATCGAGCACTATCCCGGCATGACCGAAGCGGCGTTGACGGATATCGCGACGCAGGCGGTGGAGCGCTGGTCGTTGGAGGATGCGCTTGTCATCCACCGCCACGGGCGACTGAACATCGGTGAGATGATCATGATGGTGGCCACGGCTTCACGGCACCGCAAGGATGCGTTTGAGGCGGCGGAATTTCTGATGGATTACCTCAAGTCGCGGGCACCGTTCTGGAAGCGCGAACTCACGGCAGACGGTGCCGCATGGGTCGCGGCGCGAGAGGAAGACGAGGACGCGCTGACGCGGTGGTAGTGCGGTGCACTGGCCCCACGCCGGAGCAGGTAATGCATCCCTTGTTCATATAGCTGCTTCACTTTTTTGGGCGACGTCACACTTTGTAAACCGGGTGTGCACCCCCAAGGGGGCGGATATCGCCGGGTCAATGTAACGGTCGCTGAAACGGACGGGGCTCAACATGTCGCAAAACATGCACAAATTCTGCCGGTGCCGTGACCTCACAGACGCCTTGCGGCGACATTATATATCGGGGGGGCTCTGCCCCCGTCGCTGGCGCGACTCCCCCGGGATTTTTTTGAAACAGAGAAGAGGATGTAGAGCGGTTGCCTAGCTCGCCTGTTGGCGGTCAATCCAGGCGCGCAGTTCCTCGGCCTCTTGTCTTGCGTCGCGCAGCCCATCCATTGCGGCCCGCAATTCGGCTTCGGTCTGGCTGAGCTGGTTGGTCAATTCTGCCTCGCGCTGTTGCAGGTAGGTGATCGCCTGATCGCGGGTTTCTTCGGCTTCGTGCAACTCTTGGCTCATCCGGTCCAGCTCGGCCACGTCGCCGGCGGCCACGCGGGTAAAACGGTGGATCAGCCAGTTAGCGAACCAGCCCAGGCAGAACGCAATGAAAAGAATGATAGCTGTCGCAATGACAAACTCAGTTCTGCTCATCGTCCCGTTCCTCGGCGCTATCCCCAGTGTCCCCTCCTGGGCCCGGCTCTGTATCGCTTGTTCCTGCCAGGGTTTCCAGCGTTGTTTCACCTTCCGGTACGGAAGGTGTGGGGCGGATCAGCTTGAATTCGATCCGGCGGTTGGCTTCGCGACCTTCTTCGGTGTCGTTCTCGGCGATGGGGTCGGTTTCGCCGTAGCCCTTGGCCGAATAGGTGGCGGTCAGCACGCGGCGCGCGCGCAACTCGTTCAGAACAGATTGGGCGCGCGCCTGGCTGAGGTTCAGGTTCATTTCTTCGCGTCCCTGGCTGTCGGTGTGGCCCTGGATTTCCAGCCGCAGGTCGCCGCATTGGCGCAGGATTTCTGCGATGTCGTCCATGGTGCCCAAAGCGCCTGCGTCGATGGTCGCGCTGCCTGGCTCAAAGGTGATCTTGGACGCCGAGAGGATCGTCGCGATCTCGGCTTCGCATTGGTCGGGCGTGGGCTGGGCGGCCACAGGATCAAGCTGTTCCTGATAGGAGACGCGGATGTCAAAATCTTCAGCCTCGCCGAGTTTTGAAGCCAGGAGTGAGGCGATGTTGGTACTGGCCTTGGGGTTGCCGGTGTTGCCCGACACGGTGAGCGTATCGGGCGTCACCGTGACGGCTCCGTTCGAGAGTTGCGCTAGGGCCTCAAGTCCGGTCAGGACGCGGACTGGCCAGGTCCCTGGCAGATCATCGACGATGCGGGTGGCGGTATAGACGCTGTCCGAGCCAAAGGCAGCTTGCGCGTAGCTGTCGACCAGTGATCGCAGATTTTCGTCTGATATGCGCCCGCGCAGTTGCACCAAGCCTTCGGGGCTGAGCGTGGCCACAAATTCCGGCGGACCCTGATCGGGATCGACGGTTTCGGGCAGCTTGGCGTAGAGGGCAAAGACCTCTGGCAGGGCATTTTCCAACTCACCTACCACGCGATCAAAGTCGGCCTGTGGTGTGCCTTCGGCGGCAATCAATGTGATGTCCGCGTCGGAGAAGGTGACCGAACCGGCGCCGAGCGCGTTGAGTGCAGCGATTGCTTCTTCGACTGCGGCGGCCCAATTTGGGCTGGGCACGCCCATCCCAATGGTGCAAAGGCCAGGGCCCGTCAGACCGGCGGCAAAGGCAGCGTTCACAATTCGGGTACGGGCCGCTTCGTTGTCGGCCGAGCACGCGTCGAACCGCGTGCCTGTGTCATCCTTGACCAGCCGCAAGGTGAAGGGGGTGATCACCGGGCGCGGTGCGGCGATGTCGAGGGCGACGCGCAGGCCCGGTGGGGCGGCGCGGTTCAATTGTGATTCGAGCCGGGTCTTTTCCTCGGGGCTGTCGGTGATCGCCGTGATGGAGACGCGGCCCGCTGCAACAGAGACCTTGGCGCGCGGCAGCCGCTCCATCGCGGCAAGCGCAAAGCCAAGCGCGTCTTCCCATCCTTGCGGCGCGGGGTAGTCCGCGACTTCGATCAGGTCGGTGACGGACATGTCACCGGCAATGGCCGTGATCCGGTCGATCATGGCGTCGTGGTCGGTGCTGGCGGGGATCAGGCCGATGACGGAAAGGCCTGCGTCGTTGCGTAGCAGTTCCGCCGAAAAGCGGGGGGGCGCGATGGCTGCTGCGGCCTCGACCTCCATTTCATCAATCACGCGGGCGGCATCGACGATGCTACCGGCCGTGGACAACGCAACGAAGCGCACCGCTTCGGTCGGCGCGATGCCTGCGAGGGTGACCTGAAGGCCGTCGGCTTCGACCTCGGCCCAGGTAAGGCCCTGATCATCGAGCGCTTCGCGCACGCCGATTTCGGAGTTTTCCTCGATCAATTTGACGGACAGGTTCGCGGTCACCAGGGCCATCACGGCAGCGACCGAGAAGGTCGCAACGATGATCAGAAGGGATGACAAGCGCATCTTCGGCAAACCTTTGCTTGGGTTCGGGTGCGGGCACTGGTCTACGCCGCCCGGGTCTGGGGTTCAATCATACCAAAAGAGCGGCGCAGAAAAAGACCAGCGGAATCGCGCCGCTGTCGCGGTTGGCGCGGAAGAGTTGCAGGCATTTGGCGGGATTGTCGATATCGAGCCCGCGCAACTGCCATGCCATGTGCCAGCCCATCGCCCAAGGCCCGCCGAGGCCGATGGCAAGGGCAAGCACGTTGGCATTGTCTATGGCAGCGGTGATGACGGCGATACCCATCAGGCCTACGGTGGCCATCAGGAAGCGGCGCAGCCATTTGGGTGTGTTTCGGCCAAACAAGCGCGCGGTCGATTTGACACCGATCAGGGCGTCGTCTTCGGTGTCCTGGTGGGCATAGATCGTGTCGTAGAACAACGTCCAGGCGATGCCAGCGAAGTAAAGGACAACGGCAGGCGCTTCGAGTTGGCCGGTATGGGCAGTCCAGGCCAGCAGGGCGCCCCAGTTGAAGGCGAGGCCCAGGAACACCTGCGGCCACCACGTGAAGCGCTTGGCAAAAGGGTAGACGGCGACGGGCAGCAGGGCGAGGATGCCCAGCAGGATTGCGGCGGTGTTGAAGGTCAGAAGGATGCCGAAGGCGATGAGCGCCTGCAAGCACAACCAGATAAGCGCGCCCCGCACCGTCACCTGGCCGGATGGGATCGGGCGCGAGCGGGTGCGTTCGACCTGGCCGTCGAAGTTTCGGTCGGTGATGTCGTTCCAGGTGCACCCAGCGCCGCGCATCAGCCACGCACCAAGCGCGCAGCCCATGGCGATCCATGCGTCTTCCCAGCGGGGCGCCTGGTCATGCAGGATGGCAAGGGCGAGGCCCCACCAACAGGGCAGTAGCAAGAGCCATGTGCCAATGGGTCGGTCCGCCCTGCTGAGGCGCAGGTAGGGCCGCGTCCATGCAGGGGCCAGTGTGTCGACCCAGTTCCCGGTGACGGCGTCGGCGACCTGCCCCTCTGGTGATGGTGGCGAGTTGGTCATATGTCTTTGCCCATGAGTGACGCGAATATCCGCCTTTATGTAGAGCAGCCTTTGGGGCAGGGGCAATCAGTTCCACTGTCGCGAGAGCAGGCGCATTACCTTTTTGGTGTGATGCGGCTGTCTGTGGGGGCGGGGGTGCTGCTGTTCAATGGAACGGACGGGGAGTGGCGCGCCAATGTTGCCGAGGCGGGCAAACGCGGCGGCAGCCTTGTGTGCGAGGCGCAGACGCGCCCGATTCGGATGCCGCCTGATCTGTGGCTGCTGTTCGCGCCGATCAAGAAGGCGCGCACGGATTTCATCGTGGAAAAGGCGGCCGAGATGGGCGTGCGGCATATTTTTCCTGTGCAAACCGAGTTTACCAATGCCGGCCGGGTCCAGCGGGACCGACTGCAAGCCCACGCGGTTGAGGCGGCAGAGCAATGCGGTGGCACCTATGTGCCGGTGGTTGCCGACATGCAGCGGCTCGACCGCGTGCTTGCCGATCTGCGGGACCGGAACCTGATGTTCTGTGACGAGGCTCTGGCAGGGGCGGAGGGCCGCTCTGAGTTACCTGATATTGTCGGGCCGTGGGCAATCCTGATCGGGCCTGAAGGTGGTTTTTCGGACAAAGAGCGGGCACGGCTGCACAAGATGGAGACGGCCTATGCAGCACAGTTGGGCCCGCGTATCCTTCGCGCAGACACGGCGGCCGTGGCAGCGTTGACGGTGTGGCAAAAGCAATTGGGGGATTGGCAGTGATGGCGCAGGACACCTGCGCTCTACGATTGGCTGGGCCCGCCGATGCTTCGCGGATCGAGGCATTTTTGGCAGGCGATGCCGAAACTTCGATGTTCTTGCGGTCGAACCTGGCCGAGTATGGGTTGGGGCCGTCTGATGCTGCGTATGCGACGGAGATGTTCGTGGATGTCCGTGGTGGCGCGGTGTGCGGGGTCGTTGGGTTGAGCAATGGCGGATATCTGATGGCTCAGATGCCTATGCGCTGCGACTTGACCCCGGCGCAAAAGCGTTGGCAGGGGCGCAAGGTACTTGGCATGACAGGGGCACCTGCACAGGTGACCCAGGTTTTGACCGCTTTGGGCCTGGCAGACGCAGTGACAAATCTGGATGAGGTGGAGCCGCTATACTCGCTGGAGCTTCGCAACCTGACAGGTCCTTTCGATGCTTTGCGCGCCACCCGGTCCGACGACGCCAACATGTTGGAGCGCTGGTTTTTTGACTACAGGCAAGACACCGGATCGACTGGCACAGATGCGGCGGCTTGGGCTGATGCGCGGGCGCGCGCTGCCCGCGCCCTGAGCGGTCCGGGAACGCGCATCTTGGAAGACAATGGAGAACCTGTGGCCATGACCACTTTTAACGCGCAGGTCGCCGATATTGTACAGGTCGGCGGCGTCTTTGTGCCGCGCGCGCTGCGCAATCGGGGCTATGGCCGCCGGGTCGTGGCCGCGCATCTGGCTGAAGCGCGCGCCCTTGGCATAAGCCGGGCAATCCTGTTTGCGGCATCTCAAGCGGCGGCGCGGGCCTATGAAGCGATCGGTTTTCAACGGATCGGTACTTACCGCGTTGTGCTGTTCGAGCCATCCGCCAAGATCCAGGGAGTGTTTTGATGTTCTTCCGACCCGAGGCCAAGGCGACCCTGTGGCGCTGGCGCGAAGTGCTGGCTGGTCTTGCGCTTGCGACCCTTTCGCTGTGGTGGCTGGCGCAAGCGCGTGCGCTATTGGGTTATGTTGCGCCGGTTATGTTGGTGGGCGCGGGCGCGCTGATCATCGTCGGAGTGCAGCGGGGGCGCTTTCGCGGGGCAGGGGGCGGGCTGGGCACGGTCCAGGTGATCGAGGGCGAGGTGATTTACTTCGGGCCGCTGTCCGGCGGATCGGTGGCCCTGCGCGAGGTGCAGCGTTTGACCCTTGATGGAGGTCACAAGCCACCGCACTGGCGGCTTGACCAGCCGGAACGGCCCACTTTGATGATACCGGTGGATGCAGATGGGGCCGATGCCCTTTTCGACGCTTTTGCGACGCTCCCCGGTCTGAAAACCGAACGGATGCTGACCCGGCTTCGGGCCCCAACAGAGGCGCCCGCGTTGATCTGGGAACGCAGCGCACCAGCCCTTTCGCAATTGGAGCCTCGGGGTCGCGCGTAGATGCGCACGGACCCGTGACATCGCGCACAGGCGCAGCGCATTGACACCTTAGACAATTCGCACCATCCCTTGAATCCCAATGCAGACGCAATTCGGAGCGCCCCCATGTCCATCCCTCAATCCGGCGGCGGACCGATCGAGCACTACGACCAATTGACCCAATACCTGGCGGATGGCTGCAAGCCCAAGGAAGACTGGCGCATCGGCACTGAACACGAGAAGTTCGGCTATTGCCGCGACACGCTGAAACCGCTGCCCTACGAGGGAGAACGGTCCATTGAGGCGGTGCTGAGCACACTGCGCGACCGACACCAATGGGCGGAGTTGCGTGAAGGTGGCAAGCTGATTGGGTTGGAAAAGGACGGGGCGAACATCTCGCTTGAACCCGGGGGCGCGCTGGAGTTATCTGGTGCTCCACTTGAGACAATTCATGAGACCTGCGACGAGGTGAATAGCCATCTGCGCGAGGTTATGGACATCGCAAACGAGATCGGTGTGGGCTTTATCGGCCTTGGCGCGGCACCGACCTGGACCCACGAGCAGATGCCGCTGATGCCCAAGGGGCGCTATAAACTGATGGACGCCTATATGGGAAAGGTTGGCACCATGGGGCGCACCATGATGCGCCGGACCTGTACGGTGCAGGTCAACCTCGATTTCGGGTCCGAGGCCGACATGGTGCAGAAGATGCGCGTGGCCATCGGGCTGCAGCCAGTGGCCGTGGCATTGTTCGCCAATTCGCCCTTTTTTGAAAACAAGCTGAACGGCCACAAGTCTTGGCGCAGCCGGGTGTGGCGTGATCTGGACCCCGACCGAACGGGCATGATCCCGTTCGTGTTTGAGGACGGGTTCGGCTTTGAACGCTGGGTCGAGTACGCACTCGACGTGCCGATGTACTTTGTCTACCGGGATGGCAAATATGTGGATGCGCTGGGCCAGTCTTTCCGTGATTTTCTGGCTGGAAAGCTGCCCGCCCTGCCGGGCGAAACACCCAGTCTGAGCGATTGGGCCGATCATCTGACAACCGCGTTTCCCGAGGCGCGCGTCAAAAAGTTTATCGAGATGCGGGGCGCGGATGGCGGGCCATGGCGTCGTTTGTGCGCGCTGCCCGCATTCTGGGTTGGCTTGACCTATGATCAGGTGGCACTGGATGCCGCTTGGGATTTGGTCAGCGGGCTGGATGCCGAGACACGCGAGGGTTTGCGGGTGGCCGCATCTATCGAGGGGCTGCAGGCCGTGGTGAACGGGGTCAAGATGCACGACCTTGCACGCGAGGCGGTGGCGATCAGCCACGCGGGGCTTGCCGCGCGTGCGCGGCCCGGAGCGGGTGGTTTGATCCCGGATGAGACCCATTTCCTGAATGCGCTGCAAGAGAGCGTCGATACGGGCAAAGCGCCCGCCGACGAACTGCTGGACCGGTATCATGGCGATTGGGAGGGGGCGATCTCGAACGTCTTTGCGGAATATTCCTACTAGGTGCCCGCGTCTTAGGGTCGAGGGTCTGTCAGCCTATGGGCGCGCGGCTGGGGCTGGAATATTGGTCAGCGATTGAAGCAGTTTCCGCTATCGGACGCGCATCCGTCAGGTCAGAGGATATCCTGATAACCTCAGTCATATTTTCAAGCGTGCACCTCATTCCAATCAGGTGGCCTGGCACGCTTGTTGCGGCCTGAAGAGCGTGATCGAGCGGAACGCCAACTTGGCTCACCATTGTGCGAAGGGCCGTGGTCAGATCCAGATCCGCACCGGCCAGCGTTCCGTCGGGCAGGGTGAGCCTGCCATCTGCGCGCTGGATCGTCCTGCCGCCCAATTCGAACGAGCTTGTGTTAGACCCGGCGACTGCCATGGCATCGCTGACAAGGAATATACGACCCGGATCAGCCTTGGCTGTCCAGGCTGCGCGCATGGTCTGCGGATGCACATGTATGCCGTCCGCGATCAGCCCTGCGCACAGCTCGCCTTTTGCCAGCGCAGCGCCGACCAGGCCGGGTTCGCGATTGCCAAGCTGGCTCATTGCGTTGAATAGATGGGTCACGCAGCGCGCACCGGCAGCTACGTACCGACAGCAGGTGTCGAAATTCGCATCGCTGTGCCCGAGTGACACCAAGACGCCCGCGCGCGCAAGCGTAGAGACCTGATCCTCGGACACGCTTTCGGGGGCAACCGTGACTTTCAGAACCGGCAATGTACTGGCCGCCTCAAGAAGCGTTTCAAGATCATCCTTACCCATGGGCCGAATAAGGTCGGCATCGTGGGCTCCTTTACGGGTAGGCGACAGGTGCGGCCCCTCGAGATGCAGGCCCTTGACCCCGGGCACGCCTGTGGTTGTGGCCTCGGCCACCGCAGCAATGGCGGCGTGGGTTTTTTCTACGGTGTCGGTGATCAGGGTCGGCAACAGTGCCGCCACACCCAGACCGCGATGGGCAGCTGCGATGTGCTTCACCGTGGCAAGGTCCGGTGTGTCATTCAGCATAACCCCGCCCCCGCCATTGACTTGCAGGTCTACGTAGCCGGGGCTCAGGATATCGCCCCCCAGGTCGATCTCATGCGCCGTGACGGGAAGCTCTGCCTCGGGGCTCAGAGCGGTGAGCCGTGCCTCGTCGAAACGAGCCGCGTGACCTTGGAGCAGGCGCGTGCCATCAAAAATCGGGCCGTTTCGGAAGGTGATAGACCGGGCTTGGCTCATATTGTTTCCGTCACCTTGTTCAAATGGCGGGGCGCGTCGGGATCAATGCCGCGCGCCACAGCGACATTTTCGACCATCGCATAGAAGGACACGATCGCCGCAATCGGGTCGCATACCCAGTGACCCGTACGGACATGCGGCAGCGGGGTGGCGTCTGTGACCTGGTCGGTGACGGCAAACACACGCGCCCCTTTCGCAGCGAGGGCATCGGCGGTTTCAGCCAGGCGACGCTCTGCCTTGTCTCGCGCAGCAAATGCAATCACCGGAAAGCCCTGGTCCACAATCGACACCGGCCCGTGCAGCACCTCGGCGGACGAATAGCTTTCGGCGTGGATCAGGCAGGTCTCTTTGAATTTCAGGGCAGCCTCGTTCGAAACCGCCCAGGACGGCCCGCGGCCAAGCGTATACAGCGACTGCCCGTCAATAGCGGCAGCGACAGACGACCAGTCGCAGCATGTTGCGCGCTCCAGCACATTGGGCAACGCGCGGATGGCTGCGACCAACTCTGTGTCGCCTTGCATTTCAGCCAGAAACCACAGCCCCGCCACCAAAGAGGTCACAAAGGTCTTCGTGGCCGCTACGCTCACCTCTGGTCCTGCGTGGATCGGCAGCGTGGCATCCGACGCCTTTGCAAGACGCGACCTCACGTCATTTGTGATGGCAACGGTCAGTGCGCCTGCGTTGCGCAGCGCCTCGGTCATTTGTACGATATCGGGACTTTGGCCCGATTGTGACACCGATAGGCTGACAGTGCCGCGCACCTTGAGGTTGACGCCATAGATCGAGCTGACCGATGGCCCAACAGACGCCATTGGACGCTGCTGGAGGAGTTCGGCGGCGTATTTGAGGAATGACGCGGCATGATCAGACGATCCGCGTGCAACAGAGATGAAATAGGGTGGATCAAGGTCCCGCGCACGTTGCGCCGCATCGGCGATGGCACGCTCGCCATGGTGTAGCAATCGCTCGACCGCCTCGGGGATGTCCCGAACGTCCTGATACATCAGCGTGGGTTTGGAACTCATATCGTTTGTCTTTCGTCAGAGGCGCAATTCGGCGACAAAATCATAGGCATCACCACGATAGAGCGACCGCGTGAGCTCTGCGACCCTGCCGCTGGCAAGATACGAGGTGCGCTCGATGGACAGGCCCGCGGCTCCCTCGGCCACGCTGAGCAATTCGGCTTCCCGTGCTTCGAGGTTGATCGCCGAAATCTTCTGAATCGCCCGGATCGGGCGACGCCCCGATTTTTCAAGCACCTCGTATAGCGACGTCGTCACAGCCAACGGATTGGGCAGGATATCCAGTGGCAGCGCGGCGCGCTCCAGTGCCATCGGGTGCCCTCCGGCCTCGCGCAGGCGGTAGATTCTGGCAACCTCTGCGCCCTCGGGCAAATCCAGCGCGACCATTTCGGCTGTGGTCGGTACAAACAGACCCCGTTCAAGCCAGCGCGAGGTTGTGTCTTTACCACGCTGGGCCATGTCTTCGGTGAACGATGTGAGATGCGACAAAGATTGTTCGATCCGGTTCATAGGCTCGCGGATAAACGATCCCGATCCCTGGCGCTGTTCGATCAATCCTTCGCGTACCAGTTCCTGAATGGCCTTGCGCACGGTCACGCGGGATAGTGCTGTGATCTCGGCAATCTCGCGTTCGGGCGGCAGGGACGAGTTTGGCGGCAGCACACCGGTCTCAATCCCGGCTTCCAGCCGATGCCGCAATTGCACATAGCGAGGGCCCCCGCTTTCGCCCAACCATCCTTCGGGGCGCAGAAATTCAACAACGCTCATCCCTGATCCTCCCGGCTCAGATCCCAGGCAAGGGACAATGCGCCCTGCAAGGGTGTCCCGAGCGGTGCCGTCACATCCGCTTGCATCTCGCTGGACAGATAGGTTTGGTAGGCAGGCCCGATACCGCCTGTCAGGCAAATCGGCAGCCCTGGTGTCCAGCCGATCAGCGTCAAGCTGCGGGCAATCGCCGACGCGCCCGTTTTCATCAGGTGCTGTGCGAGCGGGTCATTTTCTTTTGCATGCGCGGTTACCAACGGCGCCAAAGCGCCAAATTCGGCGGGCGTGGCCGTCCCTGCAAAGCGCACCACACCTGCAGCAGTGCCAAACTTGTCCAGCAGTCTCTCGGCCAAAGCGGATTTCTTGATCCGCCCATCCGCAACTTCAAGCACCTTTGCCAAGGCGTGCCGACCAATCCACTGGGCCGAGGCTTCGTCCCCTAAAACAGGCCCCCAGCCGCCTGAAAGGCGCACCTTGCCCCCGCGTTGTGCCCCATAGAACGACCCGGTGCCGCAATGCGCGATAACCCCGTCCCGGTCCTCAAGCGCGCCGCGCACGGCTGCGGGGCGATCATCTTCAATACGCAATCGATCAAAGGGAAGCGACGCCCGCAAGCGCCCTTCGATCTCGGGCCCGGTTACACCCGCGAGGCCTACGAACGCGGGCAGCTGTGCGATGTCATTCATTTGCCCTGCCATCTTTGCCGCGAGTTCGTGCAGACCGCTCCTTATCTGCTCTACACTGCTGTCAAAATCGGTAGAGACATTGGCGGAACCGGCCTCAATCGATACGATCTTGGCGCCGTCATGAATCGCGATCCGGCAGCGCGTACCGCCACCGTCGACAGCTAGAACACAGGTCTCTCTCGATCCAGTCATATAAGTACCATTATAATACCTAATAGTATATTGAAAGGCCTAATAGAGACCAAATATCGAATAAATAGCTGAAATCAGGCGTCAAACGCCAAAAATTCTGAGGGGGTAGACAATAGGTATTATAAAGGTATGATGTTTGAGGTGAGAGGGGGAATCACGTGTTAGAGACCAATACAGAAGTGTTGCACGATCAGGCGTGGGGCCTTGACCAGCGCCCGCGTTCCGATGCGGCACTTGCGTTGGCCAATGGTCAAATTGCGGCAGCGGCCACGCTGCGCGGCGCTGCTCCCGCACTTGCCAAAGCCGCAGCGGCGATGGCCCGGTCGATCCGATCGGGCGGCACGCTTCACTACGCTGCGGCCGGCTCCTCGGGCCTGATGGCCGCGGCGGATGCGCAGGAACTTGGCGGCACTTTTTCCATTCCGGCGTCGCAACTGCGCATTCACATGGCAGGGGGCTTGCCCACCGGGGTTGATATGCCGGGCGCAACCGAAGACGACACATCGGGCCTCGCCGCGGACCTCGCCAATTTGACAAAAGACGACACGGTTATCGCGGTTTCGGCAAGCGGGTCGACGCCTTATACGCTGGCAGCCGCCAAAATCGCGCGCGAGAAACGGGCCACGTTGATTGCCATCGCAAACAACCCTGACGCATCCCTGTTCGAGGGTGCTGACCACCCGATTGCGCTCGCCACGCCACCCGAGGTTCTGTCTGGTTCCACGCGGATGGGCGCAGGCACTGCCCAGAAAATTGCACTTAATATGTTATCGACCCTGATGGCGATTGAACTGGGGCATGTGCACGACGGCATGATGGTCAACGTCAAGGCCGACAATGCCAAGCTCCGCGCACGCACTGTCAGGATGGTATCCACAATCGCATCCGTCAAAGCCGAGGCAGCCATCACTGCGCTTGCCGCCACGGATGGCATGGTCAAACCGGCGGTTCTTGTCGCCAAAGGACTAGGCCCCGATGCAGCCCGCGCCCTTCTTGAAACCACTGCCGGGAATCTGCGCGCGGCACTGGCACATATCACCTGAATTTTCACTCTGGGAGGACCCACATGAAACATAGAACTTTAGCTCTGGCGCTGGCCACAACGGCGCTTGCCGCCACCGGCGCGTCCGCACAGGACGTTACGTTGACGATTGAAAGCTGGCGAAACGACGACCTGACCTTGTGGCAGGACAAGATCATTCCCGCCTTTGAAGCCGAAAACCCCGGCATCAAGGTTGAGTTCACGCCGTCCGCTCCTGCTGAATACAACGCTGTTCTCAACTCCAAGCTGGAAGCCGGGTCGGCAGGCGATCTGATCACGTGTCGCCCGTTTGATGCTTCGCTTGCGCTTTACGATGCGGGCCATCTGACCGATCTGTCCGATCTTGAGGCGATGAGCAACTTCTCAGACGTGGCGAAGTCAGCCTGGCAGACCGACGATGGCGCTGCATCGTTCTGCGTGCCCATGGCATCGGTGATCCACGGCTTCATCTACAACAAGGAGGCCTTTGCCGAACTGGGCCTTGAGGTGCCAAGCACCGAAGCCGAGTTCTTTGCCGTCCTCGACGCCATTAAGGAAGATGGCGGCTACATCCCCATGGCAATGGGGACCAATGACCAGTGGGAAGCGGCCACAATGGGCTACAACAACATTGGTCCGAATTACTGGAAAGGGGAAGAAGGCCGGCGAGCCCTGATCGCAGGTGAGCAAAAGCTGACGGATGAGCCGTGGGTTGCCCCCTATGCCACGCTAGCCCGGTGGCAAGACTACCTGGGCGACGGGTATGAGGCGCAGACCTATCCAGATAGCCAGAACATCTTTACGCTGGGGCGCGCGGCAATCTATCCTGCGGGATCATGGGAGGTATCGGGATTCAACTCTCTTGCTGATTTTGAGATGGGGGCTTTCAAGCCGCCGGTCCAGAATGCAGGCGACACTTGCTACATTTCGGACCACACCGATATTGGCATCGGTATGAACGCCGCAACAGATAATGCGGACGCGGCACGCACCTTCCTGGCTTGGGTGGCCAGCCCGGAGTTCGCCGAGATCTTTGCAAATGCGCTGCCCGGGTTCTTCCCGTTGTCCTCTGCGCCGGTCGACATCTCTGACCCGCTCGCGGCGGAATTCGTCAGCTGGCGCGCGGAATGCGAAAGCACAATCCGCTCGACCTACCAGATCCTGTCGCGCGGCACGCCCAACCTTGAAAACGAGACTTGGGGCGCATCTGTGGCGGCGATCAAGGGCACATCGACGCCCGAAGAGCTTGGCCAAGAGCTGCAAGACGGGCTCGCAAGCTGGTACGAACCGCAGCAGTAAATGCGATACTTGCCCCGGGTGCTGATATGTAGCCCCGGGGGGACCCTCTGTCGGAGATCGTCTCATGACCCGCGCCCGCATCCGCTGGCACATTCCTGTGTTTCTTGCGCCAGCGGTGCTTGTCTACACCGCTGTGATGATCTTTCCGCTGTTCAATACGCTGCGCCTGGCCCTGTTCACGCGGATTGATCAGGAACGAGTATTCGTTGGTCTCGATAATTTCCGCACGCTGTTTTTTGACCCAATTTGGGCAGACCAGTTTTGGAACGCGCTTGGCAATAATTTCTGGTTCTTCATCGTCCACATGCTTGTTCAAAACCCGATCGGAATCGCGCTCGCCGCGCTGCTAAGTCACCCGCGCCTGCGCTTCGCCGCGCTTTACCGTTCGGCTATCTTTATCCCCACAATCCTGTCCTTCGTGATCGTCGGTTTTGCTTGGAAGCTGATCCTGTCGCCCATCTGGGGCATCGCGCCCGGATTGCTCGACTGGGTCGGGCTCAAATCTCTGTACGCTCCCTGGCTTGGCAAAGAGGAATACGCGCTGACCACGCTGGCTCTGGTGTCGGTCTGGCAATTCGTTGGCATCCCGATGATGCTGATCTACGCCGCTCTTCTCACCATCCCAGAAGAGGTGCTCGAAGCGGGCGAGGTGGACGGGATCACCGGGCTGTCTGCCTTCTGGAAGATCAAGCTACCCCTTATCCTGCCCTCAATCGGTATTATCTCGATCCTCACATTCGTGGGCAATTTCAATGCTTTCGACCTGATCTATGCCGCACAGGGCGCGCTTGCGGGTCCCGACTTCTCTACCGATATCCTTGGCACTTTCATGTACCGCACTTTTTTTGGTTTCCAGCTTCAACTGGGCGATCCGCATATGGGTTCGGCCATCGCCGGGGCCATGTTCGCGATCATCCTCGTGGGGGTCTGTATCTACCTTTTCGGCATCCAGACCCGGATGCGCCGTTATCAGTTCTGAGGGGCGCCCGATGACCGCCGCACGTTCAAATCCCACCAACGCATTGATGATGCACGGCGCGCTCATCCTTTACACGCTGATCGCTCTCTTTCCTGTCTTTGTCATCCTGATCAACAGCTTCAAGAGCCGCCGCGCCATCTTTCGCGAGCCGCTGGCCCTGCCCAACAGCGAGACCTTCTCGATGATCGGCTACCAGACAGTGCTGAAACAGGGCGATTTCTTCCTTTATTTTCAGAACTCAATGATCGTCACGGTGGGGTCACTCTTTTTCGTGCTCCTCTTTGGCGCGATGGCCGCCTTTGCGCTGTCCGAGTACCGGTTTAAGGGCAACTTGCTGATGGGCCTTTATCTGGCACTCGGCATCATGATCCCGATCCGCATTGGCACCGTCGCTATTCTCGATATGATGGTGGCTACTGGGCTTGTGAACACGCTATGGGCGCTGATCCTCGTTTACACGGCCCAAGGACTGCCACTTGCCGTGTTCATCCTGTCGGAATTCATGCGCCAGGTCTCCGATGACCTCAAAAATGCGGCGCGCATCGACGGATTGTCAGAATACACGATCTTCTTCCGTTTGGTCCTCCCGCTGGTACGCCCGGCGATGGCGACAGTCGCTGTGTTCAACATGATCCCGATCTGGAATGACCTGTGGTTCCCGCTGATCCTCGCCCCCGCGGAAGAAACAAAGACGCTCACCCTCGGCTCGCAAGTCTTTATCGGCCAGTTCGTGACCGACTGGAACGCGGTCCTTTCGGCGCTGTCAATGGCGATCCTGCCGGTTCTTATCCTCTACATCATCTTCTCGCGGCAGCTGATCCGCGGCCTCACATCAGGAGCCGTCAAATGACCAGTGTTCTCATCGTGGGCCTGGGCAATATGGGCCTCAGCCACGCGCTAGCCCACCACGCCCACCCGGACGCCGACATCGTCGGCCTCGTCAATCGCTCCGATGTTGCCCTTCCTGAGGTGCTGCAAACCTACCCCCGCTTCCGGGCCTTCGACGAGGGTATGAGCACCAGACCCGACCTAGTCATCGTTGCCACCTATTCCGACAGCCACGCCGACTATGCCTGTGCCGCGATGGAAGCGGGCGCACATGTTTTTGTCGAAAAACCGCTCGCAACCACCGTCGCTGATGCGCGCCGGGTGGTCGATACAGCCACGCGCCTTAACCGCAAACTGGTGGTGGGTTACATTCTGCGCCACCACCCCTCGTGGATGCGCCTGATTGCCGAGGCACGCGAGCTGGGCGGGCCTTATGTCTTCCGCCTCAACCTCAACCAGCAATCCACCGGGGCCGAATGGGAAACCCACAAGGCATTGATGCAGACCACATCGCCCATCGTCGATTGCGGCGTCCACTATGTCGATGTGATGTGTCAGATCACCGATGCGACCCCGGTGCGGGTCCACGGTATGGGCTTGCGCCTGTCAGATGACATCGCCCCCGACATGTATAATTACGGCCAGTTCCAAGTCGTTTTCTCGGATGGGTCCGTCGGTTGGTATGAGGCGGGTTGGGGTCCGATGATGTCCGAAACTGCGTTTTTCGTCAAAGATATCATCAGTCCTAACGGCGCCGTCTCGATCACCGACGGCAACACCGGCGCCTCTGCCGATATAGGCGGGCACACCAAAGTGGGCGGTATTCTGGTCCACACGCCCGCAGGCGACCGGTTGATCGATATGCCGAATGAACCTGGGCACCAGGCGCTGTGCGACGCTGAACAGGCTTATATGTTGCGCGCCATCGCCGAAGATATCGACCTTACCCGCCACATGAGTGATGCCGTACAGTCACTCGCCATCTGTTTGGCCGCCGACAAGAGCATCCGCAGCGGCCAACCTGTTGCGCTGAAGGAGCCCGCGACATGACCGCACTCACGCTCACAGACGTGAACAAGTCGTTTGGTAACGTCCATGTGCTCAAGGACATCACCCTTGACGTTGAAGACGGCGAATTTGTCGTGTTCGTTGGTCCATCGGGCTGTGGTAAGTCCACGCTTCTGCGCGTCATCGCGGGTCTTGAAGACGCCTCTTCGGGCGATATCCACATCGGTGGCGACCACGTGAACCTCACGCCGCCGTCGAAACGCGGCATCGCGATGGTGTTTCAAAGTTACGCGCTTTATCCGCACCTCAATGTCCGCGGGAACATGACGCTCGCCTTGAAACAGGAGCGCCAAAGCAAAGCCTCCATCGACGAGCGGGTGCAGATGGCGTCCAAAATGCTTAATCTCGAACCCTATCTCGGCCGCTACCCGTCGGAACTTTCAGGCGGACAGCGCCAGCGGGTTGCGATTGGCCGCGCCATCGTGCGCCAGCCTAAACTGTTCCTGTTCGATGAACCTCTTTCAAACCTCGACGCCGCGCTGCGCATGAACACGCGGATCGAGATCGCCAATCTGCACAGGCAGTTGGGTGTCTCCATGATCTATGTGACCCATGACCAGACCGAGGCGATGACGCTTGCCGACAAGATCGTGGTGCTGCGCGATGGTCGCGTTGAACAGGTGGGCAGCCCAATGGAACTCTACAACAATCCCGCCAACCAGTTCGTGGCGGGCTTTCTTGGATCACCTTCGATGAATTTCTTTCCCGCCGCGGTGCTGACAACGGGTGACAGACACACCATGGGCATCCGGCCAGAAGATCTCTTTGTGGCCGATGATGGGCCGCTCAAGGTGCATGTCAGTCATGTTGAGCATCTTGGCGGAGACACGAATATCATCGCCCATATGAACGATCATCAGATCACCGCACGCCTGTTCGGTCAGCACCAGGTCGCCGCCGGAGAAGACCTGCGGCTCGGGTTCAAGCCAGACTGTACTTATGCTTTTGATGAGGGTGGTGCGCGCGTATCTTGAGGCGTCAGTTGGTTGCCGCTTTGCCTAAATAGCGACACTGAAAACTATCAGAAGCTCCGTGGCCAGGCAGAGATATCGCGCACGTCGCGCGCAAAGCGCGCTAGACTAACTTGGCCGTCAATATCCGCAGGGCCGCCGCGCCAAAGAACACGGCAAATGCAGCCTCGAAACCGCGCTTGGCACGCGCATAAGCGCGGGTCATTGGCGCGCTCGAAAAGATCAGGGCATAGCCATGAAACACTGTGAAGCTCAGCGCGCCAACGGCCAGGATCACCGTGACTAAAGCGGTGACCGATGTGCCGGGCGGGACACCGACAGAATACAAAGCGCCAAAAAACAAGATGGCTTTGGGATTGGTCAGGTGGAGGGCGAGGCCCTTGGCATAGTGACCCTGGACAGATCGCGGTGTGATCGGCGGCACGCGCAGGGCTGCGCCCATCCAAGCCGACCGCGCCGATTTCATCGCCAGCCACCCCAGATACGTCGCCCCTGCATATCGCACGATCTCGAATAGCCAAGCGTTGGCCAGCATAATCGCGCCAAGACCAAAGGCGGCTGACACAGACCACATAAACGAACCTGTCGTCACACCGGCAGCGACGGCAAGTCCAGCACGGCGCCCCGATGCCATGGATGTGCCCGCAATGGTCAGAGTTGCAGGGCCAGGGCTTGCGCCCGCCAGAAGGGCCGCGAGCAGGATGAGAGGTAAGTTGATATCGGCCATGCTACGACCCTAACCATCGGGCACCAGTGCGTCCACAAAAGCCCGCACTTTTGTTTCGGGCATCTCGCATGACCTAAGCAGGTCGACTGTCGCAAGTACGTACCAGTTCAGGCTGATATAATCGTTCCCACCCAACTCGTCAGCAACCAGCTTGATAGATTTGCCCCTGGCATAGCTGGACTTTGTGACAATGTATCGCCGCCCGTTTGCTGTGCCGTGAAAGCTACCTTCGGGCAGCGCTGCAAGCGCCGTGGCAAAGTCAGTCACACAGGTTTCTGACCAATCTTCGGCTCGGTCCCTGCCTTGATCCTGCGCATGTTCTCACGGTGCCGCCAGAAAACCAGCAATGTCAGGATCACGCCTAGAAACAGACCATCGGGATAGCCAAGGAACATCATAAGAAAGGTCGACGCCGCCGCAGCAACCAGCGCCCCCATTGACGACATACGTGACAGTCCGGCCCCCACCAGCCAGGCCACACACGCAGCAAGGCCGACAACCCAATGCAGGGCGATCATAAGGCCAAGGAATGTTGCAACACCCTTGCCCCCCTTGAAACCCAGCCAGATGGGATAGCAATGGCCCAGCATCGCGGCGAGACCCGCGATTTGTGCTGCATCCTCCTGCCCTGTGATGGCGCGGGCAAGCAGCAGGGCGATCGCGCCCTTTGCAGCATCCAGCATCAAGGTCAGGGCGGCGGCGCTTTTGTTGCCGGTGCGCAGCACGTTGGTGGCGCCGATATTGCCCGATCCGATTTCGCGCAGGTTGCCCAGCCCCATGACCCGCGCCAGCACCATACCAAAAGGTATGGAGCCGAGAAGGTAACCAATCACTCCCCAGAGGACCAGCGTTGCAAGTGTGCTTTCGATCAGAGGCATTAGGATTTCTTGAAGACAGAGCGGCCGGCGACAAAGGTTTCAAGGACCTTACCCTGCATCCGCGCGCCGTCAAATGGCGTGTTGCGCGATTTAGACCGGAGTGTTGCACGATCCATCACAAACGGGGCGTGCGGGTCGAACAAGACAAGGTCGGCGGGCGCACCCACCGAAAGACGCCCCGCCGCGAGGCCCAACCTTTTGGCCGGGTTCAGCGACATGGCGCGCCACAGGGTCGGCAGGTCGATCAGATTGGCATGGAACAATCGCATCGCGGCGGGCAACAAAGTCTCAAGCGCCACAGCCCCCGACGCTGCAGCCTCAAAGGGCAGGCGCTTGCTTTCCTCGTCCTGCGGAGTGTGCATCGAACTGATGACGTCGATCAGTCCCGACTGTACCGCCTGTGCGATGGCCACGCGGTCTTCCTCATCGCGCAAGGGGGGCTTGATCTTGAAGAAGGTGCGATAATCGGCCACGTCAAGCGTGTTCAGCGTCAGGTGATGGATCGAGGTCCCGGCAGTGATATCAAACCCGTTTGCCTTGGCCCGCTCTAGCGGTGGCAGGGCACGGGCGGCGGTGATCTGGTCGGCGTGGTAACGAGCGCCCGTCATCTCGATCATGGCGATGTCGCGATCAAGGCCCATCCGTTCGGCCATCGGCGATACCGCAGGCAGGCCCCGCAACGACGCAAATTTACCAGATGTGACGGCCGCTCCACCACTGAGGCCGGTGTCTTGCGGATGGCCCAGCACCAGAGCGCCGAGCGAGCGGGCATATGTCAACGCCCGCGCAAACACCTTGCTATCCGTGACCACCCGGTCGCAATCGGTAAAGGCCACAGCCCCCGCATCCAGCAGGAACCCGATCTCGGTCATCTCGCGCCCCTGCCGCCCCTTGGTCAATGCAGCCATAGGCAGAACATTCACAGGGGCCGCTTCGCGCGCGCGGCGAATAACGAATTCCAGCGTCTCGGGGTTGTCGATGGCGGGGTCTGTATCGGGGCGCGTCACCATCGTGGTCACACCGCCCGCCGCTGCGGCCAGTCCGGCCGACCCAAAGCTCTCCTTGTGCCGTTCACCCGGTTCGCAGACCTTCACGCCGATGTCGATGATGCCAGGCGCCAGATGCTTGCGGTCGCAATCAATCACTCGGGCAAAGCTGCTTTTGTCTATGTCTGCAGTTTGCGCTGGAATGTCGGCGATCTTACCATCGCGTACGATCAGGCTGCCAGTCGTGATCGTCCCGCCTTCGGGGTCCAGACGTTTGGCGTTAATGAACAGGATTGCGGTCATGGTTGGCTCTGGCGCATCGCCGGGCAGGATATGGTTCGTTCGCCCTTCTGCGCGGGTACGGACCAGTGACGATAAACGCTTGTGTCGCGACAGATCACCATGATGCTCCAAGTCCGAAATTACGCCCGCCTTGTCGGCCAAAGTCGGGGATTTGTCCAGTGAGCCGCGCCTGCCGTGTGCTCAGCAGCATGCCAGCTGATTGGATGCACGCTGCGACGCGCAAAACCAGAGATGTTATTGATCCATGATCTAGTTGATCTGTGGTGTCTGATGACTGTTTCGGAGGTTCAAAGCTGAATGCACATCGCGACGATTGCTCTGACGCAGAGCTGCGATTTTTCTTCGAAATAAGACGATGCGTTGTCGCCTTGGCATAAACGCTGAGTTTCTTCCCAAGAGTGGCCGAACTGGCCAGTCGTCGCTAAACCTTACGTCGCCGAATTTCTCGATTTCGAGGAATTGAAGGGCAGACCACATTTTCTTCTCAACAGCCGCCAGTACCAACCAACACAAGTCAGGCGCGATGCGCGGCCCAAACCCATTGATCTGATCGCGCACGGCCGATCCTGGCTAGTCCCTTCGACAACACCGCGATTCACCAAAGTTCGCGGTCGGATCACACGTTCACACTTTCAGAGAGAATCTGGCGGGCAGCATTTTTTCACTTTTTAGAAGAGGTTATCTCTGGCGGAGCGCTTCCCTAGCGGCAGCGTCGCCTCGATCTCAATCGTGGACCGTCATCACGACATCGAAATTGACGGTCTTGTGCCGAACAACAAGAAGGAGATGCCAGACGATTGCATCATGCTTGTTTCTTCTGGGACGAATTTCGAAACCTTTCGAAAGTTGTCAGCTGACGCGCGCCCGGCCCGCGCAATGGGTGAACCTTTCAAGCCGAAAAAATTTGGCTTGGCTGCGCGCGATGCGTTGTGAATTGTAGGCTATGATACGGGATGGCGTATCATCCACACCCAAGCGCTGAGGCAGATGCCTCTAAGTGGGTCGAGCCTGCATTACGGCCAGCGTTTGAATCCTCCGGTGTGTCGATTGACTACGACTGATCGGCGTATCATGCTGGGTCTACGGAAAATCGCATGACCGGAACGATTGTCTACCAGGGTAGTTCTGGTGGGCGGATCACCGCGCCGCTTGTCTGGTGCACAAGCGATTTGCGTCGCGGTTCGGGTTCATGCATGCAGAGCCAAACGTCATCTGCTCCGCACCGAATAACAATAGCCAGCCGTTCGAAGGCATCATGCATTACATGGCAAACAAAGCCTGGCCCGTATCATCGACGTGCCGGGCCTGATGGCGATGCCAAACGCGGCGTGACGGCCACTCAGCCACCGATCCAGATCATGGCCCAGGTCAGCAGCCCTATCACCAGCAGCGCGATCATCGCGATGCGACCGGACATCGCCGCGTCGGACGGCACCTTCTTAACCGTCTCGGGCGGGGCGGAGTACGGTTTGGCGCTGTCGGTCTCAACTGTTTCAGTCGCGCGCCAGTCGGTGGGTATCTCGCCATAAGTCCCGATCAGCGTCAGGGCCGGATCGGGGTGCAGCGTGACCGCGCGGCCCTCGAAAGCGCGCGAATACACGATCAGGACCCACCCATCCAAGTTATCGAGCTTTGCCCGGTCGGGCGCCAACTGCTCGGGCGGCACGGCGTTGCCTTCGGACAGATATCCCGCAAGCCCCACACCTTCCAGGTCGGAGACGGGAAACACCTCAACCTGTGCGGTGTCCACGTCGGTGCCCAGGGCGGCGTTGATCGATACCGGATTGTCCTTCAACGCCTGTGCCTGATCATCGGTCATCGAAAGCGCAAAAAGACGAATAACGCCACGCTC
The DNA here is from genome assembly GCA_038525015.1 of Pseudomonadota bacterium. Lineage (GTDB taxonomy): Bacteria > Pseudomonadota > Alphaproteobacteria > Rhodobacterales > Rhodobacteraceae > Tateyamaria. The sequence goes on from JBCBID010000010.1 coordinate 138,132, forward strand.
GCTTGCAGAGACCTCAACAGAGCCAGTCATGCCGCGCCCCGTACATCACGCAGATTGCGCGCCAAAAGGTCCATCGCGGCCATACGCACAGCCACGCCCATCTCGACCTGATCCTGAATGACCGATCGGTTGATATCATCTGCCAGTGTGCCATCAATTTCGACCCCGCGGTTCATCGGGCCGGGATGCATCACGATCGCATCCGACTTTGCGTGGGCCAGCTTGTCCGCGTCCAGCCCGAACCGGTGGTAATATTCGCGTTCGGACGGGATGAAGCCGCCGTCCATACGCTCGCGTTGCAGGCGCAGCATCATCACCACATCCACGTCCTCAAGACCCCGCGCCATGTCGTTATAGACCTCGACCCCAAACTCGGAAATACCGGCGGGCATCAGCGTCGGCGGCCCTATCAGCCGGATACGGTTCTCCATTTTGCCAAGCAGGATAATGTTCGACCTGGCCACGCGGCTATGGGCAATGTCGCCACAGATTGCGATGTTCAGACGGTGCAAACGGCCCTTGGCGCGCCGGATGGTCAACGCATCCAGCAACGCCTGCGTCGGATGTTCGTGCCGCCCGTCGCCCGCGTTCAGCACTGCGCAATTCACCTTCTGCGCCAGCAGATCGACGGCGCCGGAATGCGGATGCCGCACCACCAGCAGGTCAGGGTGCATGGCATTCAATGTCATGGCCGTGTCGATCAGCGTCTCGCCCTTGGTGATGGACGATGCCTGCATCGCCATGTTCATCACGTCAGCGCCCAACCGCTTGCCCGCAAGTTCGAAACTGGCCTGCGTGCGGGTCGAGTTTTCAAAGAACATGTTGATCTGGGTCAACCCGGCAAGCGCCTCTCCGTGTTTTTCGGCGGCGCGGTTCAGGCCCACATAGTCTTCGGCAAGATCAAGAAGGGTCACGATCTCTTCGGGGCGCAGATGTTCAATTCCCAAAAGGTGGCGGTGCGTGAAGGTCATGGGCGTCCCTTGGCGTGTCTGCGCGCTTATATGCGGTGCGCGGGGCAGGCAGCAAGCGGGTGGATCTGCATATTTGAAGAACAATGAAGGGGCATTTCGGTTCCCAGGCTGTCGGCGTAGGGTGGCGCTATGGAATCGGCAGAGTATCACAGCGCGCTTGCAGCACTTGCCTGGCAGATCGAACTGGGCGCGGATGAATGTATCGCGGATGCCCCGTTGGACCGCTACAATGTCCCTGCAACCGTGCCGAAAGCCGAAAAGCCGACGATGCCCGCTGGTACAGTTCCACTTGCCGGGCAGGCAGAGATCGACCCCGTGCGCATCGCTCAGGAGGCCGCCCATGCTGCGCAGGACCTTGACGGGTTGCGCGCCGCCCTTGCCGGGTATGATCACTGCGAGTTGAAGCGTGGGGCGCGCAATCTTGTGTTTTCCGATGGCGCGGCGGGCGCGCGTGTAATGATCGTGGGCGAAGCACCGGGCCGGGACGAGGATATGCAAGGCAAACCCTTTGTGGGACGCGCAGGGCAGTTGCTTGACAAGATGCTGGCGGCAATCAATCTCAGCCGCGCAGCGAGTGTGTATATCACCAATGTCTTGCCCTGGCGCCCGCCACAGAACCGCGACCCGAAGCCCGAAGAGATCGCGATGATGCAGCCGTTCCTCTATCGCCATATCGAACTTGCCAACCCGGATGTCCTCGTGGTCGTGGGCAATCATGCCTGTCAGGCGCTGCTTGGCAAACGTGGGATCACCCGGTTGCGGGGGGACTGGACCGAAGCGCGCGGCAAACCGGCGCTGCCAATGTTCCATCCGGCATATCTTCTGCGCAACCCCGCGGCCAAGCGCGAGGCGTGGGCAGACCTGCTGAGCCTACAGGCTCGGTTGCGCGATGGTTGATCCGGTCCTGCTGCTTGCGTTCATTCCCGCTGGTTTGGCGCTGAATCTGACACCGGGGGCGGATATGATGTTTTGCCTGGGCCAGGGTCTGCGCGCAGGACCGCGCGCCGCTTTGGCTGCGAGTGCAGGCATTTCGCTGGGGGCTTTCATACATACCGGACTGGCGGGCCTGGGTCTGGGCACGTTGGTTGCTGCGGTCCCGCTTGCGTTCGAGGTCATCCGCTGGATCGGCGTCGGCTACCTTCTGTGGCTCGCCTTTCAAACTCTGCACCAGCGCCCGCAGACCCACGCCACGCCCGCAGTGCCGCGGCGCGCTTTTCGGGCCGGGTTGCTGGTCAATCTGACCAATCCCAAGGTGATCCTGTTTGCGCTCGCCTTCGTGCCGCAATTCGTCAGCCCCGAGGTGGGACCCGTCCTGCCGCAATTTCTGATTTTTGGTGCGCTCTTGGCCTTGGGCGGGTTCGTTATCAACGGCGCAGTGGGCGTTTTTGCCGGCGGCGCAGGCCGGCGATTGGCCCAAGGCAGCCGGGTGCTCGACTATATCTCTGCCAGCGTCATTGCCGCGCTCGCCGCCCGCCTTGCCATATTGGAGCGTACATGAGCCGCATCGACGATAGCCTTGATTTTATCACCATCCGCATCGCCGTGTTGACCGTAAGCGACACGCGCGACTTGGATCAGGACCGCTCCGGCGATGTGCTCGTGTCGCGGTTGACCGACGCGGGCCATACGCTCGCAGATCGCAAGATCTTGCCCGACGAACGCAGCCAAATCGCTGATCAGTTGCGTGCCTGGTGTGACGACCCGCAGATCGATGTTGTGCTCTCAACCGGGGGCACGGGTCTGACAGGTCGCGATGTCACGGTTGAGGCGCATAGGGATGTGTATGAAAAGGAAATCGACGCCTTTGGCACCGTCTTTACCATCGTATCGATGCAAAAGATCGGGACATCCGCCGTGCAAAGCCGCGCGACGGGGGGCGTCCGCAATGGCACTTACCTGTTTGCACTGCCCGGCAGCCCGGGCGCCTGCAAGGACGCCTGGGACGAGATCCTCGGCAAACAGCTCGACTACCGCCACCGCCCCTGCAACTTCGTCGAAATTCTGCCGCGTCTTGACGAACACCAGCGACGGAAATAGCGCCACGTGGCGTAACAGCATTGTTGTTTGGAGATTTTCCGAGCGCTCCTAAATTGTGCTACGGTTGGGTGAAAGCCACTAAAGGCGTGAAAGAATGAGATTTTTGAGGCAAAGCCTGATTGGACTGGTGCTGGCTGCGCTCAGCTTGGGTCTGCTGGCCTATGCGGGGTCGATCATCGGCGGGGCCGTCCAGGACCGGCTTGCGGCTGAAACCAGTGCGCCACCCGCGCGCGAGCGTGTCTTTGCCGTGGGTGTAGTGCGGGCCGAGGCGCGCACGGAAACACCCGTGCTCGAAGCCTTTGGCGAGATAAAGAGCCGACGCACCCTGGAATTGCGCGCCGCCGTTGCGGGCCGCGTGATCGAGCTGGCCGAGGGGTTCGAGGACGGAGGCGAGGTCCAGGCGGGGCAGGTCCTTCTGCGCATTGACCCGGCCAATGCCGAAGCGGCCCTTGCCCGGACCCAGGCCGACTTGATGGACGCCCAGGCCGAGGTGCGCGACGCCGACCGCGCCCTCATGCTCGCCCGGGACGAAGAACAAGCCGCCCAAGATCAGGTCGATCTGCGTCAGCGCGCGTTCCAGCGCCAACAGGACCTTGCCGGACGCGGCGTTGGCACTGCTGCCGCCATGGAGGAAGCCGAACTTGCCGCCGCATCAGCCCGGCAATCCGTCCTCTCGCGCAGGCAGGCCGTGACCACAGCCGAGGCGCGCATCGATCAGGCCCAGACCCGACTTGCCCGCGCCCGGATCGCACTGGATGAAGCACAGCGCACGCTCGACGACACGACCGTCACTGCGCCTTTTGACGGCACATTGAACGAAACCGACATCGTGGCCGGGCGTCTGATGTCCAACAATGAAAAGCTGGCCGTGTTGATTGATCCCAACGCGCTCGAAGTCGCCTTTCGCGTCTCCACCGCGCAATACGCCCGCCTGCTTGATGATCAGGGCGACGTGATTTCTGCGCCCGTGACCGCCACGTTGGACGTGGTGGGTATCGACCTGTCCGCGACCGGCATGGTCACACGTGTCAGTGCGGGCGGCGGCGACATGCAGACTGGGCGTCTGGTCTTTGCCCGTCTGGACAGCGCTGTGGGTTTCAAGCCCGGCGATTTCGTAACTGTCGCCGTTTCCGAACCGCCGCTCGACAATGTGGTGCGCCTGCCCGCATCGGCCATAGACGCCGCTGATGGCGTGCTGGTGCTGGGCGACGATAACCGTCTCGACTCCATCCGGGTCGAGATCATGCGCCGCCAAGGCGACGATGTTCTGGTGCGCAGCGACGCCCTCGTCGGTCGCGATGTGGTTGAAGCGCGCTCGCCGCTTTTGGGGGCGGGCATCTCCGTTCGACCCCTGCGACCAGATCAGGCCGACACCCCGGCCGAGGCTGACATGGTCGAACTGACCGATGAGCGCCGCGCGCGTCTGGTTGCCTTTGTCGAGGCGAACCAACGTATGCCCGCTGACGCCAAACAGCGCGTCCTGGCCCGGTTGAGCGAGGCGCGCGTGCCCGCCCGGATGGTTGCCCGGCTTGAAAGCCGAATGGGCGGCTAGGTGTCACGCAGCATCCCACGCGCGGCGGGGGGCTTCCTCAGCTATTTTGTGCGGCACCGCACCGTGGCAAACTTGCTGTTGCTGGTGATGTTGGTGGCAGGGGTGGCGACGATCCCGAACTTGCGCGCCCAGTTCTTTCCCGACGTGATAATCGACAATGTGACCGTGCGTGTGGCCTGGGACGGGGCCGGGCCGGAAGATGTGGATGCAGGCATCGTGCAGGTGCTCGAACCCGGACTGCTGACCGTCGAAGGGGTCGAAAGTTCATCCGCCCGCGCGACCGAAGGCTATGCGCGGATAGTGCTTGAATTCGAGCCGGGTTGGGACATGGGGCGGGCCGCCGACGATGTTCAATCGGCGGTGGATCAGGTCACGACCCTGCCGGACGGCGCGGACGAACCCATCGTGACACGCGGTGCGTGGCGCGACCGGGTGACAGATGTTGTGATCACCGGACCGGTTGCCCCGCAACAATTGGGCCTTTTTGCCGATGAACTGGTGGCGCGCCTCTTTGCCGAAGGGGTCACGCGCACCACCATTCGCGGCGTCGCCGCACCGCAAATCCTGATCGAGGTGCCGTCTCTGTCGCTGATCGCGAACGAAATCACGATGTCCGAAATCGCGCAGGCCATCGCGGGCGAGGTCGATACCGATCCCGCAGGCGATGTAACCGGGGCCAATGCCCGCGTCCGCACCGGCACGCAAAAGCGTTCACCGGAAGAGATTGCCGAGATTGTCCTGCGCTCGAACCCCGACGGCTCCAAGCTGCTGATCCGCGATGTCGCCACCGTGACGCAGCTCGGATCGGCCCGCGAACGCAGCTATTTCGTTGGCGAAAACCCCGCCGTGTCGATCCGCGTGGACCGGTCAAATCAAGGGGATGCCATTGCCATGCAGGGCCAGGTCGCCGACGTTGCGGCAGAGCTTCAGGCGACCCTGCCGCCCTCGGTCACGGTTGAGTTGATCCGCACCCGCGCCGAGGCGATTTCGGCGCGTCTCAACATCCTGATCGACAACGCCATCGTGGGCCTCGGCCTCGTCATCTGCCTGCTGTTCCTGTTCCTGAATGCACGCACGGCGTTCTGGGTGGCGGCGGGCATTCCGGTTGCGCTGCTGGCCGCCATCGCGCTGATGTATCTTGGTGGGCTGACCATCAACATGGTGTCGCTTTTTGGCCTGATCATCACGCTGGGCATCGTCGTGGACGACGCCATCGTGGTTGGCGAACACGCCGACCACCGCTACCGCGCGCTGGGCGAGCCGCCCTTGGTAGCCGCCGAGAATGCAGCCAGCCGCATGGCGATGCCAGTCTTTGCCGCAACGCTGACCACCGTAATTGCCTTCTTCGGTCTCGTCGCCGTCGGCGGCCGGTTCGGAGATTTGATTCGCGACATCCCCTTTACCGTGATTGCTGTGCTGATCGCGTCGCTGGTCGAATGCTTCCTGATCCTGCCGCACCATATGGGCCACGCGCTCGCTGCCTCGGACAAGCAGCGGTTCAGCCGCGCCAAACTGGGCGTAGCACTTGCAAGCATAACGGTGCTGTCTGCGGTCGTGTCCGGGGCCTTGGGCTATGTGATTTGGTCAAGCAGCATTGCGGGCTTGCCCGATATCTGGCCCTACCTGCTTGCGGGCCCGACACTTCTGGCCGCGGTCTTCCTGCTTGCGCCCCGCCTGATCAAAACCCGCTGGGTCGCGTCCATGGGCATCAACGGCCTCGACACCCCGTCCGTCATCGTGAACCGCGGCTTTGAATGGATGCGGGAAAACCTGTTCCGCCCGCTGATGGCAGGCGTAATCGCAGCCCGCTACGTCGTCCTTGCAGGCGTCTGCGTCGTGTTGGCCAGTCAAATGGCTCTCTTCATTAAGGGCGATGTGCAATGGCGCTTTTTCAACGCGCCCGAGCGCGGGTCCGTCACTGGCAACTTCGCCATGGTCGAAGGGGCCACGCGCGACGACACTCTTGCCATGATGCGCGAAATGCAGCGCGCGACTGAAGCGCTTGGTGCCCGCTACGAAGAAGAATACGGCCGCAATCCCATCGACTACGTCATTGCCGAAATTGGCGGCAATGCGGGCCGTGGTCTCTCGGGCACCGACAGCAAGGACAATGATCTGCTCGGCGGCATCTCTATCGAGTTGATTGATGCCGACCTGCGCCCCTATTCCTCCTTTGCTTTTGTGGCCGAGTTGCAGGATGCTGTTGTCCATCATCCGCTTGCCGAAACCGTCAGCTTCCGCGGCTGGCGCTCGGGCCCCGGCGGTGACGCGCTCGATGTTGAGTTCTTTGGCGCCGACACCGACACGCTCAAGGCCGCGTCCGAAGACCTCAAACGCGCGCTCCTGCAATACCCTGAAGTCAGCGCCGTCGAAGACAACCTTGCTTTCGACAAGGAAGAGCTGATCCTCGACCTGACCCCCCAAGGCCAGGCACTGGGCTTCACCATCGACACGTTGGGCCGCGCCCTACGCGACCGGCTGAACGGGATCGAGGCGGCGACCTTCCCCGATGGCCCCCGCAGTGCCGAAATCCGCGTCGAACTGCCCGAAAGCGAATTGACCGCCGACTTCCTCCACCGCACCCAGATGCGCACGCCTGACGGCACCTACGTGCCCCTTGCCGACATCGTCAGCGTCGACCGCCGCACCGGCTTTTCCACCGTCCGGCGCGAAAACGGCATCCGCCTGATCTCCGTCACCGGCGACATCTCCGAAGACGATCCGGCGCGCGCCACCGAGGTCAACCGCGCCCTGGCCGAAGAGATCCTGCCCAATATCGCCGCCGAACGGCAGGTCGAATATCGCCAGGCGGGCCTCAACGAACAGGAAAACGAATTCTTGCGCGACAGCCTGACCGGCCTGATCCTGTGCCTGACGGGCATCTACCTCGTCCTCGCCTGGGTCTTTGCCAGCTGGACCCGGCCCATCGTCGTCATGGCGATCATCCCCTTTGGCCTTGTCGGCACCATCTACGGCCACAACCTGTGGGGCATCCCGCTCAGCATGTTCACCGTGGTGGGCTTGCTGGGGATGACCGGAATCATCATCAACGACAGTATCGTGCTGGTCACCACCATCGACGATTATGCCAAGGATCGCGGCCTGTTCCCGTCCATCATCGATGGCGCCGCCGACCGCCTGCGCCCGGTCATGCTCACGACGCTGACCACCGTGCTGGGTATGACCCCGCTGCTTTACGAGACGTCGCAACAAGCACAGTTCCTCAAACCCACGGTGATCACACTGGTTTATGGCCTGGGCTTTGGCATGGTTCTGGTGCTGTTGGTCGTGCCCGCGCTGGTGGCGGTGCAGCACGATGTGGCGCGCCAGATCACAGCGATGCGCCGTGGGCTCAGATCGCCGGCGCTGCCAGTGCGCACCGGGTTCATGGCGCTCTGGGCCATCGTGCTGGCATGGTTTGGCGCCACGATGGGATATGCGCTGGTCACAGGATCGCTGCTGCCCGCGATGGCCGAGGCGGTCCCGGCCATGGCCGACGGTAACGCATTGCCAACCGCCCTTGGAATATTTGCAGCAGGGGTGATTGTGATCGGACTGGCGGGCTATAGCCTCGCAGCTCTCGCGCTGCAAATCGCGCGCCTGCGCGCGACCTAACCGGCGGTGCACCCCCGCACATCCACCGCATAATTGCCGCCCAGGATGGTGATGCGCACGTCGGACCGATTGACAGCAAAGGCCCCACCCTCCGCGTGCACCATGTCACTCACCGCCACCACGGTGTCGCCCTGGCGCGAGGTGTCGGCCTCGCTTACCCACACACCCGGCACACCAGGTTCAATAACGGCAACTTCGGTCCCACCGGTATGGGGCAATCTCACACGCGCCTCAATCTGCATGCCCCGCTCCGTCGGGCGCAGGCTACACGTGGCCGACCGCACCTCTGCTTCGGCCTCGGAATAAGGCACATCGGCCAGCGCGGCGACAATCGCAGGCGTCGGCGTCAGATCAGGACTGTCCAGAAGTTCGTCAATCGTGACCTGATGCGGAATGCACACATCCGCGCACACGCCCATGGACAGGGTCGTGCGCAAACGCATGGGCGTGCCCGCCCGCGACGGCGTGATATGCATCGGGATCACCACCTGATCGGTATACCCGATGGATTGCATCCCGTTCTGATGATGCACCTCTGGCGTGGGCCAAGTCAGGCTCACTGCACCGATATTGCGTGCCCGCGACCAGTCGAAATGCGGCGGTATGCCTGCATCCCCCGGCGCGCGCCAATAGGTCTTCCACCCTGGCGCCAGCACCAGCCGCACCGCCGCCAAACGGCGACCATCGGGCAGTTCCCATCCCTGAAGCACTTCTGTCCGCACGACATCGTCAAACCGGCCTTGCGCAAATACGGGCACAGCAGAAATTGCCGCCAGCACGGCAGCGAGGGAAAGGATGCTTTGTCTCATAGCGCACAAATTGGCTGTTCGGGTCGCCAATGCCAAGTCACGTCAAGGTCAACTTCCTGTAACGAAACGGTGCGCAACTGCCTGCCTGCATGCGATGCACACGGTTGCCCTTGATGCGCAGGACCGTCATGCTGGACATGGATGAAAATGGAACAGCCATGACAGACACAGCCGCGCTTGATCTGACGGGGCAGCTTTTGATCGCGATGCCGGGAATGGGCGATCCGCGCTTTGATCGCTCGGTTGTCTTTCTGTGCGCCCATTCCCAAGACGGGGCGATGGGGCTGATCGTCAACAAGCCCGCCGCAGATATGGTTTTGGGAGAGTTGCTGGATCAGCTTGATATCTCCTGCACGTCGCCCGCGCGTGACACGGTTGTCCATTTCGGCGGTCCGGTGGAAACCCAACGCGGCTTTGTCCTGCACAGCGCCGACTACAAGTCCCGCCTTCAGACGCTCAAGATCGGGGCGTTCGGCATGACCACAACGCAGGATGTGCTCGAAGACATTGCGGCAGGAAACGGCCCCAATGATGCACTTATTATGCTGGGCTACGCCGGATGGGGCGCCGGTCAGTTAGAGGGCGAGATCGCACGCAATGGGTGGCTCACAGCGCCGGCCTCGCCCAAGTTGGTGTTCGGCGATGACGATCTGACCACATGGATGGATGCGTTGGATGTTCTGGGAGTTGATCCGGTAGGACTATCGAGCACTGCCGGACGCGCATAGTGGCGCGGTGCTGCCGCTTGGCTAAGACGCGCGCGGTGCTGCCGCGCGACGCAACCGGTCGTTGATGGCCTGCCCCAACCCGCAATCAGGGATCGGAGCCACCGCAATCGGTTGGTCAAAAGCATCCAGCGTGTGCAGATATTCAAATAGATGGGCCGCGGCCTCAATCAGATCACCGGTGACCGACAGGTTCAGGTCCGATTGCATCGGCCCAAACCCCAGCAAGACTTCGCCCGGATGCGCCGTGTTGGCGTTCAGGCGCAAGGCCGCTCTTGGCGCATAATGCGACGCAAGCTGCCCCGGTGCGATGATGCCGTCGCCCGCGCGGCGAAGGGGCCCGACAAGGGCTTCGATATCGTCCTGCGCCAAACCACCGTGGCGCAGCAATGCGAGGGGATCGCCGCCCACAATGGTCGATTCAAGGCCCACTGGACAGGCCCCAGCCTCCACAACTGCCTCAATCCGCCCACCCAGACCCGCCAGCACATGGCCCGCAGTGGTTGGACTGATCCGGCCAGAGGGGTTGGCAGAGGGGGCCGCCACCGGTCCGTCAAATACCCGCAGGACATCCTGCGCCACAGGATGCGCTGGCACGCGGATCGCCAGTGTCTTCAGCCCCGCCGTCACCAGCGGTGACAGCCCGTGCCCGTCCACCAGCGGCGCAACCAGCGTGATAGGACCGGGCCAGAACCGCTGCGCCAGTTTTTCCTGCGCACTGGACAAGGTCACGTAATGTTGGGCTGTCTCCAAGTCCGGTACATGCACGATCAACGGGTTGAACCGCGGTCGTCCCTTGGCCTCGAAAATGCGCGCCACTGCCTCGCCGTTGCGCGCGTCCGCGCCCAGTCCGTATACCGTCTCGGTCGGAAACGACACCAGGCCACCCGTCGACAACAGCCGTGCCGCCTCGACGACACCGGCCGCATCCGGATTCAGCACTGCAGTCTCGATTTTGCTCATATGCTTAGCCCGTCTGGTCGTGACGCGGCGTTTGAGTTGCGATAACACCCACCCAAACGCATTTATGATGTCAAAGACGCCCCTTTACGCGCCGGATAGGCGCTTGCCAAGAGATTGAAACCGGAGTTGACCCATGCCTTATCGCGCACCCGTTGACGATTACACTTTCCTGTTCGACCATGTAGTCGGTCTTGATCAGGTGGTGGCGACCGACCGCTTTGCCGAAGCCAGCAGCGATGTGACCACTGCAATCCTCACCGAGGCGGGCAAGCTTTGCGAGGACATCATGGCCCCGCTGCAACGCCCCGGTGACCTGCATCCTGCGCGGCTCGAAAATGGCATTGTGCGCACGGCGCCCGGCTATGCCGAAGGGTACAAGGCTATCGCGGAAGGCGGCTGGGTTGGCATTGCGGCAGACCCCGAATATGGCGGCATGGGCCTGCCCATGACTGTGACCACAGCCGTCAACGAAATGATGTCGGCAGCCTGCCTGTCGCTCCAACTCGCCCCGCTGATGAGCCAGGGCCAGATTGAAGCGCTGGAACACCATGCCAGCGATGAGATCAAAGAGCTTTACCTGCCCAAGCTGATCTCCGGCGAGTGGACGGGCACCATGAACCTGACCGAACCCCAGGCCGGATCGGACGTTGGCGCGCTGACGTCCAAGGCCGAAGACAACGGCGACGGCACCTACAGCATCTCGGGCCAGAAAATCTATATCTCCTGGGGCGACAACGACTTTACCGAAAACGTCTGCCACCTCGTCCTCGCCCGACTGCCGGGCGCACCCGCAGGGACCAAGGGCATCTCACTCTTCCTCGTGCCCCGCAACATCCCCGATGAGGCTGGCAACCCCGGCGTCGCCAACACGCTCAAGGTCGTCAGCCTTGAACACAAGATGGGCCTGCACGGCTCGCCCACCTGCGTGATGCAATACGACAATGCCAAGGGATGGATGGTCGGCGCGGAGGGCGGCGGCATGGCAGCCATGTTCACCATGATGAACAACGCGCGCCTCGGCGTCGGCGGGCAGGGCGTGGGGGCCGCCGAAGGCGCCTACCAGCACGCGCTCGGCTATGCACTCGACCGCAAGCAGGGCAAGACAAACGGCGACACCGGCACCATCATCGACCACGCCGACGTGCGCCGTATGCTCACCGCGATGAAGGCCGATATCTTCGCCGCCCGCGCCATTGCGCTCGCCTGCGCCAAGGCCATCGACATGGCCACCGCCACCGGTGACGCCGACTGGAAATCCCGCGCCGCCTTCCTGACGCCCATCGCCAAGGCCTTCGGGACCGAGGTGGGTATGGACGTCGCCAAACAAGGCATCCAGGTCCACGGCGGCATGGGCTTTGTCGAAGAAACGGGCGCCGCTCAATACAGCCGCGACGTGCGCGTCACCGCCATCTACGAAGGCACCAATGGCATCCAGGCCATGGACCTCGTCGCCCGCAAGATGATGGACGGGGGCGACACCGCCAACCGCCTGCTGGACGAGATCGAGGAGAATGCCGAAGCCGCACGCGCCACGTATCCCGAACTGGCCGAAGCCGTCTGGCAGGCCAGCGAATCCTTGCGCGAAGCGACCGACTGGCTGGTGGGCCAAAGCGACCTCCAACAGCGTTTTGCGGGGGCCGTGCCGTACCTGATGGCATTTGCCCGCGTGCTGGGCGGCCACGTCCACCTGATGGCTGCAATGGCCGATGCCGGTGGGCCCCGCGAAAAGCTCGCCCGGTTCTACATCCAGCGCCTGCTGCCCGAACATGCGGGCCTCCTTGCCAACGCCACGCAAGGGGCCGAAGACCTCTATGCGCTCAGCGTCGACGATCTGGCGGCCTGATCCATGGCCGATGGCGCACCTGCGGGGCTAAGATATCCGTGGGCCGAGCCGCCCGCCCATGGCGACGCGATCAAAGTGGCACCGGGGGTCCTCTGGTGCCGCCTGCCGCTCCCGATGAAGCTGGATCACGTCAACATCTATGCGCTGGATGATGGCGATAGCTGGACAGTGATCGACACCGGTTTTGCGTCAAAGAAAACCAAAGCCATCTGGCAACAACTGATGGACGGCCCATTGGGCGGCAAACCCATCACCCGCGTCATCGTCACCCACCACCACCCCGATCACGTGGGGCTGGCGGGCTGGCTGCAATCCGATTTCGGCGCAGAACTCATCACCACCCGCACCGCGTGGCTCTTCGCCCGCATGCTGACACTCGACGTGCAGGAAAAACCAACGCAGGAATCACTCGACTTCTACCGCAGCGCCGGGATGGACAAGGCCATCTTCGACCAGCGTGCCACCGAGCGCCCCTTCAACTTCGGCGACATCGTAGCACCCATGCCGCTGGGCTATACTCGCATCAAACAGGGCGACACGATCCGTATGGGCGGGCGCACCTGGGATGTCCACGTTGGCAACGGCCACGCCCCAGAACACGCCACGTTCTGGAGCAGAGACGACAACCTCGTCCTCGCGGGCGACCAGATCCTCCCATCCATCAGCCCCAATATCGGCGTCTACGCCACCGAACCCATGGCCGATCCCGTCGCCGACTGGCTCGAAGCGTGCGAACGTCTGCGCCTGCTGGCCCAAGACGACCACCTGGTCCTTGGCGGCCACAAACTGCCCTTCACCGGCCTGCCCACGCGCATGCGGCAATTGATCGACAATCACCACGGCGCGCTCGACCGCCTTGTGGATTACATCGACACGCCCAAAGCCGCCTCAGACTGCTTTACGCCCCTTTTCAAACGCAGCATTGGCGACAGTGAATACGGCCTCGCCCTGGTTGAAGCTGTCGCGCATCTGTCGCATCTTTACCAAACAGGGCGGGCCACCCGCCAGAAACGAGGCGATGGCGCATGGGTCTACCAGCGCTCAGATTGAGGGCAAGACCATGAACAACGAGATAAAGACAGCCGCCGAGGCGGTCGAGGCTGACGCACTCCCTCGCGCACACGAGGTCCATTCCGACCCCACCGCGCGCAACGCCGCCGACCAACCCGTGCCCAAAGGTGTTGCCAAGACGCCGCCCGAAAAGAAAAGCCCGGCACAATGGGCTTATGAACGCATCATCCTTTACCTCAAGAATTTCGAGGAAAGTCTTGATAACGAACATGAAATGGCAATGGGTTTTACCGGTGGTGATGCCGGTGTGCTGCGAATCGAAGGGATGGGATATTACCCGCCCGACATAGTAACCTTCTATGGTACCGATCCCACCGGTGCCAAAACCCAGGCCATCCAGCATGTCAGCCAGCTCAACGTCATGCTGCGCGCCTTGCCAAAGGCAGTGGAACAGGCCGCGCCGCGCCGCATCGGGTTCCGTCTGGCCCAGGACCTTGAAGACGAATAACACCGTGCCGCAAAGACGCAGTGACAGCGCGAAACGGATGCGCTAAAGCGCGGCAAAGCCAAAACGCAAGGGAACCGGAACATGGCAGAGCACAAAGTCGGCGAGATGGACACCAAGGCGCAGGAAAAGACCTTTGACGGGTTTATGGCTTGGGTCACCTGGGGCGTGATCGTGATCCTCGTTCTGCTGGTCGGCATGGCGATCTTTATCTCGTAAGAACGCGCGCCGACAGGGATTGGGACGAATGAGACTGCTTGCAGCCCTTGCGGTGTGCGGCCTACTTGCTGGCTGCGCCCAACCTCCTGCGGCCCCCTATGCGTCGGATGACCGCGTGGCATCGGTCGCGTATCGCGAACCCGGTCCGGCCAGCATCACCGTGCTCACCATGGTCAGCAATCGCGACGGCTCGGGCGGGCATTCCGCATTGATGATCAATGGCAGCCAACGCGTCATCTTTGACCCGGCAGGGTCGTTCGTGAATGACCGCGTGCCCGAGCAAGAGGACGTGCTTTACGGCATTTCTCCAGCGGTGCTGAAAGGGTATAAGAGCGCCCATGCCCGCAGCACCTATCACGTGGTCAGCCAGACCGTCGAAGTGACCCCTGAACAAGCTGAAATTGCCCTGCAACTGGCCAAACAGAACGGCGCGGTGGCCCGCGCCTTCTGCACCAATGCCAACACCAATCTCATGCGCCAGGTGCCTGGGTTCGAGGGCATCCAGACAACCTTTTTCCCCACCAATCTGATGGAGCAGATGGCCTCTTATCCTGGCGTGGTGGAAGAAAAGTATTTTGAAGATGACGAGGGTACCATCGTCGACGGTATCGAAAACCTCGTCATCGCCGAGTGACGGGGGCTGATGCGCGTTGGCGATGCCAACGACGCCCCGCCCACCATCCCACATCTCACCGCTCGTTGGCGCCTTTGCCCGCCATGATCTGGCCCCGCAGCTTTGCAATCCGCCGCCGTCGCGTCTCGGCCTGTTTGGCCGATGACAGGGCAAAGATATGGCTTTTTCGCCGGCCCGGTGTCAGCGCATCAAAGGCGGCGGACATGTCGGGGTCGGCGGCCAGCGCCTCGATCAATTCTTGCGGCAGGTCAGGCATGGTTGTGTCTTTCGGCGCACGAATGCCCTTGGCTGCATAGCGCATCGCCTCTTGCAGATAGTCAGAGATGACAGGTGCGCGCGCCTTCACCTGGTGTGACGCCGTGAACCGTATCATGTCGGCATGGGGGGTGTTTGGTCCCTGTTTTTCCAGCACGCCTTCGGGGTCGGTCATCAACGCCGCGTCAAAAAAGCTGAGGCGAAAATCATCGCGCAGCGCCCCGATAATGGCGATGTTGCGGTCTGCATGCACATAGCATGGGTGCCCCCATTTCACCGTCTCCTCCAACTCGGCTGAAAGGCATATCTGCCGCAAGGCGGCCAGCCCGTCGGCCCAAAGCTGCGTAGCGCACCCGTCTGTATCAAAGCGCGCGCATCGCCCGCACCCACGTACAAAATAGTCCTCGATGTCACTGATCATGGCCATTTGGCAGGCAGTCTAGCGTGTTTTCCAGGGTCGCTACAGCAGGTAGACCAACGCAAAGAGCGCGGCCGCCCCCGCACCGATCGCGGCAAAGACGTTCCGCGTCCACATACCGACACCCAATGTCACCAGTGCAGCGATAACGCGGGTGATGTCCGTGCTGCCCCCCTCGCCGGAATAGACGACCAGCGGGGCCACCAGCGCCGGCAGGATCGCCACGGCCGTGTAGCGCAGATGCCGCAGCAGCCAGTCGGGCAGGGGCCGGTCGCCCACAAAGCCCAAAAAGGCAAAGCGCAGCAGGAAACTGCCCACACCAAGGCAGATAATAACGGTCCACAAAGTCGCGCTGTCGATCATCCGGCGCGCCCTTTCAACATCACCTCAGCCTGTGCCCCCGCCATCATGCCCGCAGTTCCGGCAATGATCAGGCCCAGCGAATAGGGCACCGAGACAGCCAGCAACCCGACCACAACCGCCACAACCGCAGCAATCAGATGCGGCAAGGTCCTCACCATCGGCGCGACCATCGACAAAAAGGCAATTGGCAATGCAAAATCCAGCGGCAGGTCTTGCGGCAATTGCGTGCCCACCGCCGCGCCCAGATAGCTCATCCCAAACCACACGATCATCACCAGCAGGCAAGTGCCAAAGTAATACGCCATCCGCTGCGGCACGGTCAGGTCCGGCACCGCCTCGAACTTCGCATGGCTCAGCGCATAGCTCTGATCGACCAGCAAATAGGCCGCAAACACCCGCTGCCACAGCGGCGCGCGGCCCAGGTAAGGCGTCAAAGCCGCCGAATACATCGCCACCCGCAAATTCACCGCCAGCGCCGACAAGATCACCACGATGGTCGGCGCCTCGTTCTCCATCACTTGCAGGGCCGTGAACTGCGCCGCCCCCGCGATCACCACCAGCGAAAAGGTCATGACCTCGAACACGTTCAACCCGGCCTCCGTCGCAAGCACCCCAAAAAGCAGCGCAAAAGGACCGGCCACGAACATAAAGGGCGCACCGTCGCGCACACCCGCCAGAAACGCGGATTTTGTAGTGGTGATGGGCATGAGGGGGCCTTAGGTTGTCAAAGACAAGACGTAACGCCAGCACGGGGAGGATGCAATTGGCACGTGACAGCGACACCAGCGGATACATCATCGCGCCCGACCCGCAGGCCCCGCGCCTCACCCGCGCGGTCACCGGCCACGACCACACCGGCGCCGAAAGCCAAATCAGCGTGGTCGAGGAGCGCCCCCTCACCATCTACCTCAATGCCCAGGAAATCGTCACCGCCATGACCATCGGCGACTACCCCGACTACCTGGCCCTCGGCTTCTTGCGCAACCAACGCATGCTCACAGACGCAGACACCGTCACGCGCGTCGACTATGACGAAGAGCTCGAAACCGTCGTCGTCCGCACCGAAACCCCCACCAACCACGAAGACAAGCTGAAAAAGAAAACGCGCACCAGTGGCTGCGCCGTCGGCACCGTCTTCGGCGACATGATGGACGGGCTGGAGGACGTCCAACTCCCGGCCGCAGACATCCGCACCTCCTGGCTCTACGCCCTGTCGGCCACAATCAACCGCACCCCGTCGCTCTACCTCGAAGCGGGCGCGATCCACGGCACCGTGCTCTGCCGCCGCGACCAGCCGCTGGTCTATATGGAGGACGTGGGCCGCCACAACGCCGTCGACAAAGTCGCAGGCTGGATGCTGCAAACAGGCTGCAACCCGTCCGACAAAATCCTCTACACCACCGGCCGCCTCACCTCCGAAATGGTCATCAAAACCGCCCTTATGGGCATCCCCGTCCTCGCGTCGCGCTCCGGCTTTACCGCTTGGGGCGTGGAAATGGCGCGGCAGGTCGACCTCACCCTTATCGGACGCATGCGCGGCCAACGCTTTGGCTGTCT